>OZ242184.1:0-1401274 GCA_965205855.1 Thermodesulfobacteriota bacterium | reverse complement strand
TCGTACCGTTGCAGTGCCCGCATCCCTGTTTCCCATGGGCTCGCGGATAATAATCGAGGGGAATTCCCGCCTTTACGACGGGCGTGCGGTGAAAGTTCTGAGCGGTCGTTAGTATGAGTCTAATAGGTTTTTCAATCAGAAATCCCGTTTTCGCCAATCTTCTCATGATTGGCATAATCGCTTCGGGTTTTCTCATTTACCTCGGTCTGCCGCTTGAGACTTTTCCTTCCGTGGGGCTTGAAATTGTTACGGTCAGAACCTCATATCAGGGCGCGAGCGCGGAGGATGTTGAGCGGCTTGTTACCATTCCGATAGAGGAGGAGATAAGCGACCTGTCGGGAATAGACAAGGTGAAGTCTGTTTCTTCCGAAGGCGTTTCTGTAATTGTTGTTGAGTTGCGCGCCGGAGAGAACACCGCCAGAGTGGCTCAGGACATCAATTCGCGCATTTCAAGCATAGCTTCCCGTCTTCCCGAAGACAGCGAAACACCCGTTGTAAAAGAGCTTGAGCCGAATTTCCCGTTAATCAACGTTTCAATGGGCGGAAATGTTGAGCCCGCGGTTTTGAGGTCTCACGCCCTCAAACTCAGAGACAGGCTGCGTCTTGTCAGGGGGGTCGGCTCGCTCACAACTTCGGGAATGAGCGACCCGGCTTTCTGGGTGAACGTAGACCCGTTAAAACTGCGCCAGCACAACATTTCAATAAACGATGTCCGAACCGCCATCAGGGGAAGAAACATTGATTTTCCCGGCGGAAAACTGACACAGGGGGATTTTGGATACCTTATAAGAACAAAGGGGAAGTTGAGAACCGAGAGCGAAATCCTCGCCGTTCCGGTTCGCGCGGGAGACAGGCAGGTGCTCATCAGCCAGATTGCCTCTGTGAGGTTTGGAACCGAAGAAGAGGTTACGCGCTCAAGGATAAACGGAAAACCGGCGGTCTCGTTTCTCATAAACAAGCAGAAAAATGTCCATGCCATAAGAACCGTTGAGAGAATAAAGGCGGAGATAGAAAAGACGCGTGCGGGGTTTCCCGAAGGAATTGATGTTTTTGTCACAAGCGACAATTCCGTCTATGCACAGAAGCGGTTTTCCACAATGCTTAGAAGCGGTGCCATAGGGCTTGTGCTTGTGCTGATTGTGCTCGCGCTTTTTCTCAATCCGCGAGCTGCGGCGATTGCGGCGGCGGGCATACCGGTTTCGTTTTTCGGCGCACTGATACTTATGAAACTGACCGGGGTGACCTTGAACCTCATATCGATGTTCGGAATGGTTTTGGTAATCGGCATTGTCGTGGACGATGCGGTCGTGGTGGTTGAGAATGTGCAGAGGCACATTACCGCCGGTGTCGGCGCGGCGCGCGCCGCGCTTATGGGAACACGCGAAGTCGCCGTTCCGGTCATGGCGACCGTGTTGACAAACCTTGCCGCTTTCCTTCCGCTTCTGGTTGCCGGAGGGTTAATAGGGCAGTTTCTTTCCATAATTCCGCAAGTCGCCATTTTCGCGCTTGCGGTCTCGATGATAGAAGCGTTTGTGATAATGCCCTCACACTGCGCCGAATATCTGAAGCCCGTGGCGAGGAACAAATCGCGTAAATGGGTTGTCGCCTTACGCGCGCAGTATATGAAAGGGCTGGTTTTCTCTCTCAGGAAGCGCTATGCGGTTATGGGAGTGATACTCGGGGTTCTGTTTGTGTCGCTGTGGGTGATGTCAAGAATGCCGGTTGTCATCTTCTATGTGCGTGACACGGTTGAGTTTCTCGTGCGTGTCAGAATGCCGGCGCAGTCAAGCCTTGACTATACGGAGAGCTCGGTCAGGAGGATTGAGGACATAACCCGGCGGGAAGTTCCCCCGCATATGTTGAAAAACATCCTTTCAGTTGCGGGAATAGACTCTGCCGGCTCGGACATAACCACAACGGGGGACCATCTGGCAACCATTGTGGTTGAGTATGAAGATTATGAAAAACGTTCCGAAAACGGCAAAGAGGTAATGAATAGGATAAGGGATGAGGTTTCCCGGTCGGTTGCCGCTCTGTCACTTACGGATTTTGTCATAGATGTCGGTCCGCCGGTGGGAAAGCCGGTCAATGTCAGGATACTCGGCGAGGATACGGAGATTTTAAGGGAGATAGCGGCACGGGCGGAAGAATTTCTTTCCACAATTCCCGGAGTTTCAGGCGTCAGCAGTGACCTTTTGTGGGGCAAAAACGAGGTGAATCTGAATGTGGACGAAAAAAAAGCGGCGGATTTCGGGCTCAACACGGTTGAGATAGCGAGAGAAGTGAAAGCTCTCGGAGGCGGTCTTGACGCCGCCACAACAAGGGTGGACAAGGAAGAGGCGAATATCAGGCTCAAATACAGGGGACCTCCGGAGGATATCTCCACTCTTTTGAGCACGCATCAAATCAAATCCTCTTCTGGCTGGGTTTCGCTTGGCAACGTGGCGGACATACAAACCCGCCCAGCGCTTCTGGATATCAGACGGGTCAATTACAAAAGAGCCGCGACAGTTTCGGCGGAGGTTGATCAGGCGGTTATAACTTCAAATGCGGCAAATTCTCAAGTGGGGGATTTTTTGTCGGGGATTATGGACAAATATCCGGGATACTTTTTTGAATTCGGGGGAGAGCAAGAGGATTTTGCCGCCGCGCTTGCTGATATCATAAGGGCTTCCCTCATAGCGTTTATGCTCATATACATAATTCTCGCTTCCATTCTGAACTCCTATTTCCAGCCGCTAATTATTATGAGCGTTATGCCTTTCGCGATGGTGGGGGTTCTCATCGGCGTTTTGCTCAGAAACGAGCCGTTCACACTTCCGGCGATAATTGGCACTGTGGCTTTGATGGGCGTGGTGGTGAATGACAGTCTTGTTTTAATGGATTTCATAAACAGCAGAAGGCATAAAATGAAAATGAATAGGATTTTTGCCGTTGCGGTCGCGGCAAAATACCGCTTCAGGCCTATCGTAATCACCTCGTTGACCACTTTCGGGGGACTTGCCTCGCTTATGCATCAGACAAGGGGTGAGACCTCTTTTCTTGCTCCGATGGCAATCGCGCTCGGTTTCGGCCTTCTTTTCGGAACGGTCATACTGCTGTTTATCGTACCGATGCTCTATATCATACTGGATGACGCTAAGCAGTTTGCGTTCGGGCGGCGCTTAAACGTGAAATCCGCTTTGCACTCCGCGGTCGCGATGTTTTCCCGCTGAAAGATACCGCGCGGTGTCAGGTGGCGGAGCATTTTCCGTGCGCTTCAATTACGATTTCCACCGCCCTGCGCGCCTCTTCCATTGAATTGTCCACGCCGAAGCTGAATCTTACGCTTGAGTTTGCCTCCTCGTCCGAAAGCCCCATGCTTTTGAGAACGTATGACGGTGCGGGATCAAGGCTTGTGCATGCCGAACTCTGCGAGCACTTGAGTCCGAGAGAGTCAAGAACGGCGGTCATTTCCGCGCCGTTTTTTCCGCCGAACATCATGTTTACCGTGTTGGGAACCCTGCGTTTTCTGCTTCCGTTTACTGAAGTCCGGGGAAGCGCGGAGAGGATTGCTTCCTCAAAAAAATCCCTCATCTCCGCAAGGCGCCGCGCCGCCCGGTCTATGTCGCGTCCCCTTGTCGCCGCGGCCGCGCCCATTGACGTTATGCCCGCTATGTTTTGCGTTCCGGGTCTGAATCCGCCTTCCTGCAAACCTCCGAACATCAACTGGTTTAGCACGAGTTTGTCTTTCGCGCAAATGGCGCCGCAACCCTGAAGAGCGTTGAATTTATGCCCCGTAAATGTCGCGAAGTCGGCTCCGAGCGCGTTTATGTCAACCGGTATTTTGCCCGGCGCCTGAGCGGCGTCGGTGTGAAACAGAACACCATTTTCCGCACACAGCCGAGCTATGCTTTCCATATCCTGTATAACTCCGGTTTCGTTGTTTACCCACTGAACGGAAACAATGTCCGCTCCGGCGCGAACCTCTTTTTCCAACTCTCCGATGTCCGTAAATCCGTCCCCGTCAACTCTCACGCGCCTGATTTCCGCTCCATCCAGCTCAAGACGCGCGCACATTTTTTTCACAGACGAATGCTCAACGGGCGTCGTTACGATTGTGTTTTTTCCGCGCTGCGCATTTTTTCCCGAAACAATAAGAGCCATGTTGTTTGCCTCCGTTCCGGAGCTTGTGAACACAACCCCTCCGGGGTCGCTTCCTACAAACGTGGCGAAATTGTTTCTCGCGTCCTCAACGATATCCCTGATTTTCCCCCCGAACGAATGGAGGCTTGAAGGGTTGCCGCCGAGCTCCGAAATCTCAACCACTTTTTTCAGAACTTCGGGCAGAACGCGGGAAGACGCGTTGTTGTCAAGATATATTTCTTTTTTTTCCATAACTCTTCCTTTATTTTTTATACTTGGAATGCTATCATTAAAAAGGATTTTTTCAGGAGGTTTGCCAGTTATGAAAAGTTTTTCTCTGATACAGGTTACAAAAATCGCCGCCGTTCTGATCTGCGTTTTCGTTTTTGCCTCTTGCGCCTCCAGAATGCCTTTTGTGGACAAAAAAACCGAGGCAATGAATGTCAAACTTGAGGGTCTTGTCGCGCTTCCCTCGTCCGGAAAATCCACTACAAAAGACATAAGAGCCGATGTTGTTGATACGCTTATGAGTCCGGAAGACGCCGCCACGCTTAAAAAACACATAAAGAATCTGTCAGATGGCTCGGAAGCTAACTGGGCAAACAAGACTACGGGCAATGTGTTCACGGTCAGAGCGATAGAGCCCAGGCCCACAACCGAATATGGCTCGCGTAAAATCATAGTCTGGGGCAGGCACAAGGGCGCCTCCGAGACGATGGTGCAGACATACAGATACCATTATTAGTTTCCTTTAATTGTTTTCCGGGCAGATAACTTTCTCCGCCCTCAAGGGCATTGCGGCAATAAAATCTGGCGATTGCGTTGCGTCGGCGGTCGCGCGGTCTGCCGAAGAGTTTAAAACCCCGCTTAAGAGCGGCGATGTTGTTGTAATAGCTCAGAAGGTGATTTCCAAATCCGAGGGGAGAACCGTTGACCTCCGCTCCGTTATTCCTTCGCCGCTTGCTCAAACTGTGGCGCGCGAGGTTGACAAAGACCCCCGTCTTGTCGAGGTAATCCTCGGGCAGTCAAAAAAAATCGTACGCAAAGCCAGAGTCGCGCCGGGCAAGGGAAGACTTATAGTGGAGACCCTTTCGGGGATGATAATGGCAAACGCCGGCGTGGATGTTTCAAACACCGGCGGCGCGGGTTTTGCGACACTGCTTCCGGTTGATTCGGATGTTTCGGCGCGCGTGATCGCCTCGAACCTGCGCGTGAAAACGGGCGCGGAAGTCGCCGTTATTGTTTCGGACACCGCCGGAAGGCCGTGGAGGGAAGGGCTGGTTGACATAGCCATAGGATGCCACGGAATCAAAGCGCTTGCCGACCGCAGGGGAGAGAAGGACATGGACGGCGTTGAACTTGTGGCGACCGAGATGGCGGTTGCCGACCAGATTGTGGCTGCGGCAGGGATTTTAATGGAAAAAAACGGCGGCTACCCGGTTGTGGTCGTGCGCGGACTCCGGTTTAACACAGCCGGGAGCGGAGCGGGGGAGTTATTGAGAAGCCCGTCCGAAGACCTTTTCAGATGAAAATTTTCCGCGACGCGGCAATTCATATAGAATAAAAGGCAATGTCAGCCGTCTATCTTGACTACAACGCCACGACCCCGGTTGACCCTCGTGCGGCCAAAGAAACGGTTTTCTTTCTGGAATCCGGATTCGGCAACCCCTCAAGTGTTCACTCTCACGGCCGAGAGGCGAGAGCCGCCCTTGATGACGCACGCGCGCGCGTCACCGCCCTTCTCGGCGGCGTCCCTTCGGAGTTTTTGTTCACAAGTGGCGGGAGCGAGAGCAACAACTTTGCCTTGAAGGGAGCATCTCTTGCATACAGGGGCAGGCGGCACGTGGTAACGACTCCGGTTGAGCATTCTTCGTGCCGCGAGGTTTTTGATTTTCTTGAAAAAACGGGCTTTGAGATAACACGTCTTCCCGTTGACTCTTGCGGTGTTCCGAATCTTGATGCCCTTCGGGATTGCGTAAGTAGCAAAACCGCGCTTGTTTCGTGCATGCATGTCAACAACGAAACGGGGGTGGTAATGCCGATTGAAGAAATTGGTGAAATCGCAAGGCAGAACGGTGCTCTTTTTCACGCCGACATTACACAGTCGGTTGGGAAGATACCCGTTGACCTCAACCATCTTCCCGTTGATCTGGCTTCGGTCTCATCACACAAAATTTGCGGGCCCAAGGGCGCTGGGGCGGTTTTCATAAGAAGGGGCGTAAGGGTGGAGACTCTCATACACGGCGGCGGGCAGGAGAAGGGAAGGCGTAGCGGCACCGAGAATGTCGCCGCGATAGCGGGTTTCGGAAAGGCGTGCGAAATCGCACTCTCCGAAGGCGCCGGGGATATGAGAAAGACAGCGGCTCTTATTGAAGACCTTGAGAATTTTATTCTCGCCGAAATCAAAGGGAGCTGGATAAACGCGAAAACCTCGGACAGGGTTTCCAACACGACAAATTTTGGAATTGAGGGAGTAAACGGGGAGACCCTTGTTATGGCTCTTGATATTGAGGGAGTATCGGTCTCAAACGGCTCCGCGTGTTCCGAGGGCAATGTTGACCCGTCCAAGGTTCTGCTCGCGATGGGTCTGACGCCCGAACGCTCCGGATCGTGTCTGCGCGTCAGCGCGGGAAGGTTTTCCACGCCTGAAGACATTGAAAGATTCAAAACCGCGCTCAAAAAGTGTCTTGAACGGATGAAAGGTTAGGGCGGGATTTTTCTCTTTACGGAAAAACCGGAGCGCCTTTGAGGCCTTCGTCTTCGTCAAAACCGAACATAAGGTTCATATTCTGAACCGCCTGCCCCGCCGCGCCTTTCACGAGGTTATCTATCGCCGACATAACGGTTGCGCGCATACCGTCTCTCGACACGGCGACCGCGATGTCGCAGTAGTTTGAGCCGCGCACATCCGCCGTTGAAGGATATTTCCCCGGCAGGCAGACCCTCACAAAACGGTTGTTTTTATAAAACCCCTTCGCGACCCCCGTGAGCATTTCGGTGTCCGTTTTTTTCGCAAGCCGTATGTATGCGGTTGTGAGTATTCCCCTGTCCATCGGGATGAGGTGGGGAGTGAAATCCACGCCGAACTTTAAGCCGCATATTGAGAGAAGCGCTTCCTCAATCTCTGGTATATGCCTGTGCGCATTCGGGTTATACGGCTTTACCGCCTCATTCACTTCCCCGAAAACGGTTCCTCTCTGCGGGGTTCTTCCCGCTCCGCTCGCGCCGGATTTTGAATCTATCACCGCGCGTTTTTCGGACATCATTTCCGCAAACGGGGCGAGCGCGAGGATTGCTCCGGTCGGATAGCATCCGGGATTTGCCACTATTTTTGCGGTTTTGATTTTTTCCGCGCACAACTCCGCCATGCCGTATGGAGCGGTTTTTATAAGCTCCGGACACGAGTGGGGGCCGTACCATTTTTTGTAAGCCGCGGGGGATATTCTGAAATCCGCTCCGAGGTCAATCACGCGCGCACCCTTTTTCAAAAGCCGCTTCATTATCCGCGCCGAATTCCCGTGCGGAAGAGCCGTGAAAACAAGGTCAATTTCGTCCGGCATCAGTTTCGGGTCGGACGGGCGGAGTTTTGCGTCAACAATGCCTTTGAGTCCACCGAACACATCGGAAACCTTTTTTCCCGCGTTTTTTTCCGCCGCAGCCCAGACCATGCGCGCGAACCGGTGTCCGGAGAGCAGGCGGAGCAACTCCCCGCCCGCGTATCCGCTTGCTCCGAAAACTGCTGTTCTTATCATCTTCACGGAAAGTGATATTACACAACAAGCCCTAAGTTGAAAATGCTGATCCGGGCGATTATTGCGCGGTGGCGCGGCGGGTGATATGATTTACCCTCTGTTCTCGGAACATCTGTAATGAAAGCGAAGGTTGGAATAAACGGATTCGGCAGAATTGGCCGTAATGTTCTCAGAATCGGGTTGCTCAATCCGGGCTTTGAATGTGTCGCCATAAACGATATAGCCTCCCCTCGGACACTTGCACATCTTTTCAAATACGATTCGGTTTTCGGCTCATACCCCGGAGAGGTGAAAGCGCACGACGGCGGTATGGAGGTGGACGGGAGGTTTATAAACATCTTTTCCGAAAAAGACCCCTCGCGCATACCCTGGAGCGAGCACGAGGCAAACATAGTCGTTGAATCAACCGGGATATTCCGCTCGCGGGAGCAAGCCGCGGCGCACATTGGAGACACCGTTCGCAAGGTTGTGATAACCGCTCCGGCAAAAGGGGATGCAGACCTTACCGTGGTGCTTGGCGTAAACGGGGATAGTTACGACCCCGAAAAACATGATGTTGTGTCAAACGCCTCATGTACGACAAACTGCTTCAGTATGCTTGTAAAAATTCTTCACGAAAAATTCACCGTAAAAATAGGAGAGATGACAACCGTTCACTCCTACACAAGCGACCAGCGCCTTCACGATGCCCCGCATTCCGACTTGCGTCGCGCGCGCGCCGCGGCGCAGTCCATCATCCCGACTTCAACCGGCGCGGCGGAGGTTATACAGGTGGTTTTTCCCGAACTCAAGGGCAAACTTTCCGCGATGGCGATAAGGGTTCCGACACCGAATGTTTCACTTGTGGATTTTTCATGCGAAGTTGAGGCCGCCGCGACCGTTGATGAAGTGAACGCCGCGTTTCTGGACGCTTCGCGCAAATCCCTTGCCGGCCTTGTTGGATATCTTGACTCGGAGCTTGTCTCCTGTGACCTGATCGGGAGCTCGGAGTCCGCGGTTTTCGACCCTTATCTGACATCCGTTTTGGACGGCAATTTCGTCAAAGTTGTCGCATGGTATGACAATGAATACGGCTATTCCTCAAGGGTCGTCGACCTTGTTTCCATAATCGCGGAGCGCGCAAATTGAAATCAAAAATGGTCGTTTCAGACCTGTCCGATTCCGAGATAAAGGGCGGCAGATTTTTTGTCAGAGTGGATTTCAATGTTCCGCTCAAGGGCGGAAAAATCACCGAAGATTACAGAATAAGAAGGTCTTTTACCACGATTGCCTATCTTGCCGAGCGCGGGGCGAAGGTTGTTGTGGCATCTCATCTCGGGCGTCCGAGAGGGAATTTTGTGGAATCGCTTTCGCTTGCCCCCATCGCGGAGAGGCTTGGGGAGTTACTTGGCAAGCCCGTGAAATTTCCGGGCGGCGTTGTCGGTGAGGGTGTTGACAGCGAGGTTGAGAAGCTACGCGAGGGTGAGGTTCTTCTTCTTGAGAATTTAAGGTTTTTTCCCGAAGAGAGGAATTGCGACCCCGAATTTTGCAGGCGGCTTTCGGAATTTGCCGATATTTATGTCAACGATGCGTTTGGAACTTCGCACCGTATGCATTCGTCAACCTACGGCGTGGGCGATTACTTTGAGAAAAAAATCGCGGGTTTTGTGGTAAACACAGAGATAGGTTTTTTCAAAACCCTTGTTGACAAACCCGAAAGGCCTTATCTGGTCATGGTCGGAGGGGCGAAAATCAAGGACAAGATAAACGCTTTGGAGAATCTGCTTGAGAAGGCGGATGAGATAATCGTGGGCGGCGGGGTTGCGTACACATTTTTAAAAGCGCGCGGAGACAGCGTGGGGCAATCCATTGTTGAGGAGGAGATGGTTGACTGGGCGGCAGGTGCGATTAAGGAATACGGGGACAAGATAGTTCTTCCGTGTGACCATGTTGTCGCCGAGGATATGGAGAAAACAAAAAACCCGATTCTTCTTGAGGGGGATATACCTCCGCATCTGAAGGGTTTTGACATAGGACCCAAGACGATTGTTAATTTCACATCTCGCATGAAGGGCAAAAAGACGATTTTCTGGAACGGTCCGATGGGTGTTTTTGAGTTGGACGGGTTTTCCAACGGCACGACTCAAGTGGCGAGGGCGATTGCCCTTGAAACATGGCGCGGTGCAGTAACGGTCGCGGGCGGGGGCGAGAGCGTAGCGGCGATAAGGAAAGCCGAGGTTTTGAGTTCGGAGTTGAAGCACGTTTCCACGGGCGGCGGCGCGGCGTTGAAATTCCTGAGCGGCGCGGATTTGCCGGGGATTTCCATTCTGGATGAAAAAGATTGTTAAGTTTTTCCGCGGATTAAAGAATCGGAACTTCGAAGTCAAAGCGAATGCCGATGCTGAACGTGTTCACTGCGGTTTTTACTTTTCCCACAACGCCGAAGAAATTGCGCTCATAGTTATCAGCGTCATTTTGGCGCAGGTAAGACGCGCCGAGATAGGTTGAGTAAAACGGGAAGTCGTAACCCAGTCCAACCGAAGCCGCGTCAACATGATTTGGCAAAGAGCCCGCTTCGTTGTTTCTTCCCCCGTTACTGCCGTCCGGGTCGCTGTTGAACCGCAGTCCGCCGTCAATCTTCAAGCCGCCTCGGTGGGCGCCAAGACCTCCCGGAACGTCATTCCCGCTTCTCCTATTCGTCATTCCCGTTTCTTCTATTCGTCATTCCCGCGCAGGCGGGAATCCAGGCCGCCTCAGTGGGCGTCAAGACCCCCTGGAACGTCATTCCCGCTTCTTCTCTATTCGTCATTCCCGCTTCTCCTATTCGTCATTCCCGCGCAGGCGGGAACCCAGGCCGCCTCAGTGGGCGCCAAGACCTCCTGGAACGTCATTCCCGCTTCTTCTATTAGTCATTCCCGCGCAGGCGGGAATCCAGGCCGCCTCAGTGGGCGCCAAGACCTCCTGGAATGTCATTCCCGCTTCTTCTCTATTAGTCATTCCCGCTTTTCCTATTCGTCATTCCCGCGCAGGCGGGAATCCAGGCCGTCTCAGTGGGCGCCAAGACCTCCTGGAACGTCATTCCCGCGCAGGCGGGAATCCAGTCAAACCAAATCTTTATATAAATCCCTCCAATGTGGATTCTTATCTTCAATCAACCTCAGCTTCCATGCCCGCTTCCATTTCTTGATTTGCTTTTCACGCGTAATTGCAACATACATATCTGCGTGCAATTCGAAATAGACCAAAAGGTCTACGTTATATTTTTGACTAAATCCTTTGACCAAATGATTTTTATGTTCCCAGACACGTTTGATTAAATCAGAAGTAACGCCAGTGTATAACGTACCATTAGGTTGACTTGCCAAAATATAAACAGCAGGTTGTTTGTGGCTCATGGTGTTATTCGCTGGATTCCCGCCTGCGCGGGAATGACGGTTTTTTTAGTGCATAACGTACCATTAGGTTGACTTGCCAAAATATAAACAGCAGGTTGTTTGCGGCTCATGGTGTTATTCGCTGGATTCCCGCCTGCGCGGGAATGACGGTTTTTTTAGTGCATAACGTACCATTAGGTTGGCTTGCCAAAATATAAACAGCAGGTTGTTTGTGGCTCATGGTGTTATTCGCTGGATTCCCGCCTGCGCGGGAATGACGGTTTTTTTAGTGCATAACGTACCATTAGGTTGGCTTGCCAAAATATAAACAGCAGGTTGTTTGCGGCTCATGGTGTTATTCGCTGGATTCCCGCCTGCGCGGGAATGACGGTTTTTTTAGTGTATAACGTACCATTAGGTTGGTTTGCCAAAATATAAACAGCAGGTTGTTTTTAGCTCATGGTGTTATTCGCTGGATTCCCGCCTGCGCGGGAATGACGGTTTTTTTGGAAGTGGCGGTGTTTTTCGGGAATGACGTTGTTTTCTGTGTGCAGGAGTGACCTTGATTTCAATGATTCCAATTTCACCAGAAATGAGATTGTAGAGCTGATAGACCCTCTTATCAATTTCGGTTTCCAGCGCGGTGGTGTCTTTGCCTTGTTGTTTGACTTTGATGATTTTGTTGGCTGCTTCTAGAAACGACTGTTTCTATAAATGGCTGTTGTTTCTGCCCTCTGTCTGTCATCTCCGCTCCCCGTCCGTCATTCCCCTTCTCCTATTAGTCATTCCCGCTTCTTCTATTAGTCATTCCCGCGCAGGCGGGAATCCAGGCCGCCTCAGTGGGCGCCAAGACCTCCTGGAATGTCATTCCCGCTTCTTCTCTATTAGTCATTCCCGCTTTTCCTATTCGTCATTCCCGCGCAGGCGGGAATCCAGGCCGTCTCAGTGGGCGCCAAGACCTCCTGGAACGTCATTCCCGCGCAGGCGGGAATCCAGTCAAACCAAATCTTTATATAAATCCCTCCAATGTGGATTCTTATCTTCAATCAACCTCAGCTTCCATGCCCGCTTCCATTTCTTGATTTGCTTTTCACGCGTAATTGCAACATACATATCTGCATGCAATTCGAAATAGACCAAAAGGTCTACGTTATATTTTTGACTGAATCCTTTGACCAAATGATTTTTATGTTCCCAGACACGTTTGATTAAATCAGAAGTAACGCCAGTGTATAACGTACCATTAGGTTGGCTTGCCAAAATATAAACAGCAGGTTGTTTGTGGCTCATGGTGTTATTCGCTGGATTCCCGCCTGCGCGGGAATGACGGTTTTTTTCGGGAATGACGGTTTTTCTTGGAAGTGGCGGTGTTTTTCGGGAGTGACGTTGTTTTTTGTGTGCAGGAGTGACCTTGATTTCAATGATTTTGATTTCATCAGCGGTGAGGTTGTAGTGTTTATAGACCAGTTAGCTGATATTTTCAGGGTTTTGCTAAATGAGTAAATATGCTATCAAGCGTTTTTTTTAACTCACCATCTAATTGATCATCGTCAATATGATTCACTAATAGATAAAATTTTGATTTATCCATTGTGCCTTTGGGTTGACTGGTTTCATCTAAAAATTGCTCAAAAATTCTGGTGAGGAAATCGCCTATTTTGGTCTCCATCCAAAAATCATTTTCTAAATTATCATAGGCGGCGGGAGGTATATTCTCTTTTAGAATATGCTCTAATCTTGATGGGTAAGTTTGAGAAAACAAATCCCCAGATTGTGCGTCGATATAGTTCATCAGTGTGCTGGGTACGGGAATATAGTTTTCTATTTCCTTACGTTGCCATTGATGCATTTTTAGACCTTCTGGAATGTCTTGAATATCCTTGTCCAGATTATCAAATAAGGCAAAACCCCTTAGTTCGGGCAGGTATTCCTTTAGGGCAGAAAAATGTTTTTTTGCTTTACCCATATCATTACCACCCAGCGAAAAAGGATAGATAGCTGTATTTAATTGCTCAAGGTATTCCTGTTTGCCTAATTTTTTGCAAAATGCTCGTATAAAAGCCAAATCAGTAGTTCCTTCATAATATAAGATAAAAGGCTTTTGTTTGGCTAACAAGTATTGCTCATAAGGATAATCTTTTAAAAAAGCTTTAATATCCTTGGCGGATTCTTTTTCAAACTTACCCGACATAGATGAAATTATTAAGTCATCTTTAGCGGCATTAAGCACGCTTTCTGAATGGCTGGCAATAATTAGCTGGCTATTATTCCGTTTAGCAAAATCACTCAAACTATAATAAACATTAGCTTGTTTAATGACTTCAAGGTGGGCATCAGGCTCATCAAGTAAACTAATAGTATTTTTAAACGCACCTAGATAGGCAAATAGTAAAATGGCCTGTTTTGCACCACTACCGAGTGCGGAAAGCGACATTTTTTTATTAGTGGTTTCATTATAGTTGAGTTCCAACAAGCCACTATTCGGATAATACCTGGGCGTGTTTAACTCAATGGCAAATAAATCCTTAATACTTTTGACGAGACCATTCCAGCCTTGTTGGTTGTTTTCATATAAATGGTAACAAATATTCCGCAGCACCGTAGCAGTCTGCCCCTCACTAATACGGCGAAGAATAGAACCCATCTCTAATTTGTCTTCTTTAAGAGTAAGACCAGATATAGACGGCAAAAAACCAATACTTTCTTTCGTTAAAATAGTTTCAAACTGATAGCCATCAATGAGTTTGGTGTAAATAACACTATCTCGCTGATAACTAAATTCAAAACCTACTTCCCATGACTTTGTTTTTTGCTCTTGGTCATAGCTCTCTCCTTTGGCATGGATTTCTATCTTGATGGGCGTTGTACCTTTTTTAGTGGTATTGCCTTCTCTGGTTTTAGTATTTTGCCATAGCTCTTTAAACTCAGCGGCTGGTATATTTATATCGTTTAAATTAATCGCAATACCCGTGCGTTGATTTTGTTTGGTTGGATTATCAAGGCGTTTTTCAGCCCATACCTTGATTGCTATTGCTAATAGCGAAAATGCCTGCAATAGACTGGTCTTGCCGCTATTATTAGGTCCGACCAATACCACCACCGGTTCAAGATCGATGGTTTCATCAGAGATTTGCTTAAAGCGTTTAATACTGATTTTGGTAATCATTTTTTAGCCTCAATGATTTTGATTTCACCAGAAATGAGATTGTAGAGCTGATAGACCCTCTTATCAATTTCCGCCTCTAGCGCGGTGGTGTCTTTGCCTTGTTGTTTGGCGGTGAGGATTTGATCGACTATATCCATAAAGGGCTGTTGCTCAGGTTGAGACAATCGGACGCACGGTATTGTTTCGACAGTAAATTTGTCCCATTGAATTAGCCCCATCCCAGTTGGTACCCCTACAACCTTCATAAGCCATGAAACTAATTTAGAGTTCAGCAGGGCTCCAAGATATTTCAATTGACCTCCAGTGACGATGAAACATTTATTATTACAATATAGTTCTCCGTTACTATATGAGAACCTTGAATCACCTGACATGTGCATCCAAATCAATTTTTCTTTTTCAAATTCTGTGTGGTAACCGATTTGGTCCTGGGTTTCAAACCATTTGTTGCCTGTTTTCTTTCTTGATTTTGTGCCATCGGATAATGCCTTTCCTGCTTGCTCCAATCGGTCTTTCCCAAAACTTAATAAGTGGTTCTTAATGGCTAGATAATGATCAATATCAATTTTTAATGCCGGAAAAGTAGCAATAACCCACTTCCCCGCCCACTTATACCCATATCGCCCTACATCCCTGCCGCGTAAAATGGGTTTAATAATCTCGGCGGATTTTGGGTCGGCGGCAAGCAACTCATCCCTTTTAGCGGTATCAATAATAAAGGCGTCGTTCAAGCCTGTTAATACTCCACGATAAATACGAATATCCCAGTCTTTTAATGGGGTGCCCAACTGTTCAATCCTGGACTTTATCTTTTTCTCAAGCGGCGACAATATGCTCCAGGCCACATCATCAGCGGGCTCGATTTCCGACCAGTAGTGCTCGGCAGGCGGAAACTGTTTTTCGGCAAGAGAATCCATGTCAACCGCCTTGAATTCTTGTTCCGCCCTGCCTGTGCTGGCCAGTAATATATTGGTATCCACAATCGCCTCAAAGGCATTTTTGCCCATGTCTATCAGGCGCAGGGGGCTGTGTTCCGCTCTTAAAAAGCCACGCAGCTTTTTACCGTATTGGGCACGCATCCAACTGTTGGAGGTGATAAACGCCAGTATACCTTGAGCATCGGTTAGCAATTGCATACCCCGTTCATAGAACAGTTGGTAGATATCTCCCGATCTGGCAAAGGTCTTGAAATTGCAATTCTGATAAAGGCTTCCCAAGCGCCCGCCGTCTTTTTGCAATTGAATATACGGCGGGTTACCAATAACAATATCAAAGCCATTTTTAACGCCAAACATATATTCGGCATCAAACCAGTCGGCGACTCCGTTTTGGTTGTAGGGGTTCCATTGGGCAATTCTGTCGGCTTCTTGATTGTCAAAACCGAAGGTCTTTTTTAGTTGTTTTACCAGTTGATTTCGTAATTTTTTGTCTTCCTCAATACATCTCAATTTTGATTTGCGGGTTTTGGCATTGAAGTGCTTTTCTCGGTTTTCATGTAGTTTTCTCTCCAGTTCTTGTACAGTTTCATCTGTGAGCGACATTTGCTTATCTTTTTTAGAAAATACGATAAGTGTGTTAGCGGTGACAAAACGGGTCTCCAGATTGGGTAGGGGCTTGATACCGAAATTATCCTTCTGTTTTTTATTAGGTTCTTGTTCAATAGCAAGGGAGATAAAAAAGCGCAGTTTGGAAATTTGACAGGCGACTGGTTGAATATCCACGCCGTAGATACTGTTTTGTATCAGATAAAGTTTGCGCCCGAAATCGGAGTCTCTGTAGGTTTCAAAAGTGTGGCTGATGTCTTTTAGTTCTTTGTCGCGCGCTCTTTGATTTTTGGTTCCAAATGCCGTTTTCACTTTTCCTGTGGCAAGTTCTTTTTGCAGTTTTTGCCAGTGTTTGTTTTCAGGGTCAATTCTCTTTAGCGCAAGTGTCAGTTTGTGTAATATCCCCATAGGGAACGCTCCGGAACCAACGGCAGGGTCTAATACTTTGATTTGCGAGATTGCTTTTACAATGCGTTTTTTTTCGGTTTCATCAAAAAGTTGTTCTGCATCATTGAAAGAATCGGCATAGTCTAAAAGATAACTCAAACGTTCGCGCCAAAACTCGGGGTCTTCTATGGAAGGTTCCGCCATATCCGCCAATCGCGCGATGAGCGCCTCGTTGACCATATAATCCACAATTTCGCGCGGAGTGTAGTAACTGCCGCTTTGTTTGCGCGCGGTTTTCTGCGTTTCGGGGTTGTATTCCGCGAGCAGATTTTCAAACACTTTCCCCAACAGTTCGGGGTCTAATGCGACTTCCTGCTCAATCGGGGTGTTTTCCTCTACTGTGAATTTGTATTGTTGTAATATGGTGAAAAAACCTTTGGGCGTATCAAAAAACAGTTTGTTGGGAACGGAAAGTTCTCTGCCGTGTTTGGTGTTGTCCGTAAAACAATCAATGCGATAGCCGTCGTTTCCGGTTGCTTCAAAACTATCCAAACAGTCAAACAAACCCCCATTGATAAACGGGGTTTGTCGCATCAATTTAAAAAGTTTGGATTTGTCTTTGAGCAGGTTTTCATAGCGATAGAGGTTAAAGTTGCGGTGGTCGGCATTTGTTTTACGGCTGAATTCCCGTTTGTATATTTCGGTGTTGAGAGTAGCAAAAAACAGGTTTTGCAAAACGGCACGATAATAATCTCCGCCGTCCGGCTTGCATTTGTCTTTTAACAGATTTTCTATTTGCGCTCTATGAAATAAATCTTCGGCTACAAGCCCTTTTTCCTTGATGAACCAGACAAAAAGCAAGCGGGTTATAAGGCGGATGATCTGGTCTTCCCATTTAATCGGTTGCTTGGAGTCTCCGGTCGGGAATTTGGCGGTTTCCTTTGCCCATTCAAACCATTTTAATAACTCTTTGTAAAACTTTTTGTTCAGTTCCTCAATGTCCAGTGTGGCTAACCATGCTTTGAGTAGTCCGTCAAAGTCTTGGGTTTGTTTTTCTTGTGCTATCCATTTAAGGCATTCAGGGAGTGAAAGTTGCGCAAGAATATCCAAATGCGCCCGGTGCGGTTTTTTCGTATTGATGTCTTTAATCAAGTGGACTTTTTCCAGTACATCGCGGCCTGTATCCGTTTTACTGACACGGCGGTTTATAAACGCGATGGTCAGCTGTTTTCCTTCGGGGTTGTGAAAAACAACCACAGTCGGCATAGCAAAATGCTTGTTTATTTCACGGGTCAGGTCGGCATACACGCCACGCGGGTAGTTGCCTTTTTTTAATTCTATGGCAATGAATAGAAAGCTTTTAATGTCTGTTGATTGAAAATCTTTTTCTTGAGAGGAAAACAGGCTGGGGGATTTGCTGATTTCTTCATTGGTGATTTGTATAACGGTATGCGTTTTTTCTGTGATTTTTAGGAATTGTCTCCCGCTTTTGGTGTCCGTTTTGTAAGACTCAGGCGGGTATTGCCGGTTAAATTCCTCCGGTGTTCCCGAAAAATATTTTGCGCGTTCGCTTTCATAGCCGAGAGTTTTCAGCAACCCGATAACCGCATCGTCAAAATTTTGACCGTGATTGCCAAACCGCTCAAGGGCGGTTTTTATTTCTTCACGAATTTCCGGCATCTGTCTTAAAACCCGGTTTCGTTATCACAAGCCAAGTCAGCAATTCCAAATTTTTCAGGTCGGGATTTTCGGATTTTGTAGGCAATACCGTATCCCGGCTTTTTGAAAGATTTTTGTTGGCAGTGTCGGAAAAAGCTTTTTTGATATGGTCAACCGCTTGTTCTATCAGTTTATTGTAGTGTTCCAAATTATCTTTGATCTGACTGTTAAAAGCGTTGCAGAGCGCGTTGTCGGGCTTGGTTTTTCCGTGGCTGAGATTTTCAAACCGTTGTAAAATTATATGCGCGTTTATATATCCGTAACGCACTCCCTCGTCTTCTTGCACATAGACAAAATAAAACGGATGGGTCGGGTTATTTATGTTGTTTTCGGCGGCATGGTTCTGACGGAAAAAGAATATCGCGCCGGGTTTTGCTTCTTTGGCAGATAAGTCCTGCGTATTCGACTTGATGACTGCGTGAATTCCATGCGGCGCCTTTTCCAATGCGTCTTTGTTCGCTTCCAGATAACGCAAAAGCTGGGTCATAAAATAGTCCAACGTTAAATCGCTCATGCTGATGGAATCCGACGCTTCTTCAAAATCTATAATTTCTTCCCGTATGCGCTCTATCTGCCGGTCGCGGAAGTTTAATTCCGTCTTTGCCGCCTCTTTAAAAGCGGCTTCATCAAGACTGTTGTCATCTCCGGTCGCGGTCGCGTCCACGAGAGCCATGCGAGCCCTGACCCGGTTTTCCAATTTCAGGTACAGATTCATGTCCTTCGTTGGCCAGAAGTTAATCATATTCACGGAAAGGTTTTTGCTACCAATCCTGTCTATGCGCCCGAAACGCTGTATCAGGCGCACCGGATTCCAGTGGATGTCGTAGTTTAATACGGTGTCGCAGTCCTGCAGGTTCTGACCCTCTGAAATGCAATCGGTCGCAATTAAAATGTCAATTTGTTCCTTGGGCGACCTTCCGGGCCGGGTCTGCGGCGCGAAATTGTAGAGAATATCGCCAAAGGTGTTTTTACCGTATCCGGTTCTGGTTAAATCCCCGCAAACAAGCGCAAGGTTAAGACCCAGTTTTTCACCCGTTTCGGCAAGGTTTTCATAAAGATATTCCGCAGTGTCTTTGAAGGCGGTGAATATAAGCAGTTTGCGGTTCTTTTGAGCCGCTTTTTTCTCCAGTTCTTTTTTGATTAGTTGTAATTTTCCATCACGTTGCGGAGTGATGGTCTGTATTTTGTCAAGTATTTGCTGTAATACTCTGCGGTCGCTTTGTATGTTCTGTTTCCATAGTTCCACATTTAATTCGCTCAATTTGTAGGGATGTATGGCGTTGCGGTTGACTAAAAATTCTTCATCGTCTTCTTCATCGTCCGGCAAACATTCAACTGTTTGTTTATCGGGTGAATTTTTTTGCTGATATTTTTTTATTTTATCGATCAACACATCAATTTTCCCGGCGGTGCGCTCCAATGTCAGAGTGAAAGCATGCGCCGAGCTTTCCAGTCGTTTGAGAAAATTGATCCGCATCATCGCTGCGAGAAATATTTCACGGTCTTTCTGGTTGAAATTGTGCTCCTCTTTTTCAGCGTCCAGCCGTTGTTGCGCTTCCGGCCCGATGACATAGAGAGAGGGTTGATAGAATCGGAATTTTAATGCTGAGATATTGGAGTGCAGATTTTCATAAGACAGTTGCTTCTCAGTATCAGTATGCGGGTATCGGTTGTCCGGCTTTTTACGTTTGGGAAAGTCGCCTTCTTCTTCAATAAAGCCCTTATAGAATTTGCGTATCTGTTTGCGCGAACGGGCAAGGGTAACGCCATCTAATAAGTGCAGGAAGTCTCCGCCAAGTTCCTTTAGCAGATTTTCCTTGTTTAGTCTTTGGTCTTGTCGCTCTTCCCATTGCTTGAATTTGTTCTGCGCGTCTTTTATTACCGCGCCAATGTTGCCGACCCCTAAACTGTCAAGCAGATGGTCATCGAGCCCTCTCGTCATCAGATATATCTGATTGCGTAAATCAAGCAGCGAGGTATTTACCGGGGTTGCCGATAACATTAATACTTTGGTTTTTACGCCGTCTTGAATAATGTCTTTAATCAGTTTTTCATAGCGGCTCATGCGTATTATGTTTCCGTCCGGGTCTTTGCGGCTTTTGGTGTTATTGCGGAAGTTGTGCGATTCATCAATGACAACCAGGTCGTAATTTCCCCACTTAAAGTTGGCGAGGTCTGTGCCGCCCGACATTCCCGAATCACGGCTCAGATCGGTATGCGTTAATAAGGTGTAGGAAAATTTGTCTTGCAAAAACGGGTTGCCACTTTGATTATTGACGGCTTGATATACCCGCCAGTTGTTTTCCAGTTTCTTGGGACAGAGGACTAATACCGTCGCATTTCTTAATTCAAAAAATTTGATTACTGCCAGTGCGGTGTATGTTTTTCCCAAGCCCACACTGTCCGCCAGAATGCAACCGTTGTGCCGTTGCAAACGGGCAATCGTGCTTTTGGCTCCGTCTTTTTGAAATTCATATAGGGTTTTCCAGATTTCAGAGTCGTATAGGTGAGTGTTTTCCAATAAACTGTCTTCCTCGGCGCGCTTTTCTATTTTGTCGCGGAACAATTCGTAAAGGGTTTTGTAATAGACGAATTCCGGAGCGTTTTCGCGGTATAGATTTTCCAGCACATCCAGAACCTGCCGTTTGGCATCTTCGGTCAGGGTCTTGTCATTCCATATTTTATCAAACCAGCTCTTTAACTCTTCGTGCGTTTCCGTATTTTCGGTTGCGAGGTTGATTTCAAGGTTGGGATTTTCCGACAGTCCCAGACCGCGCCGGGTGAAGTTGGAACTGCCAACAGTCGCAACTCCGCTCCCGTCCGGATTGGTCGTGTGATACATCTTGCCGTGAAGAAAATTGCTTTGCGTTATGGTGCGGATTTCCACGTTGTTTTGTTTTATCCATTCCGCGCATTGCTCGGCAAGTTGCCGTTGTTGCAATACTTTAGTGTATTTAACAGATAAGCCGTTTTCTTTGAGATTGAATGAGCGTTGCTGTTTTTCGCCGCTGACTACCTCACCCACCGAACCGGGGTCGCCAAACAGAAATTTGGTGTTTTTCAGTGATGGTTTGCAAAGTTGCTCCCGCAGGGCTTCAAAGCCGTATATGGAGAAATATGCGGAAACAAGCCGGAAAATTTCAGCACCGCCGAGATGACGCGCAAGGTAGTCAGCCATCTTCGCCCCGCGATTGTCAATCAAAACCGATTTCTTTGCTTTAACCGAACCCATAATTGTTCCCGTTAATATATCACCTCCGAATTTCAAATCCCTCCGCCTCAAACATTTTGTCCTCTCCGGTGAGTTCCAGATTTTCAACCTCTCGTACTTCTGACGCCGGAGGTCCCGCGCCCAAATCCTTTTCCATCTCCGCAATCCGTTCTTCTTTGCCAACCAGCAGAGCCGTTACGCTTCCGTCCGTCTGGTTTTCCACCCAGCCGTTTAGTTTGAGTTCGCGGGCTTTTGCCCAAGTCCAGTATCTGTAACCGACTCCCTGCACTTTTCCGGTAATGCGGTAACGGGCGCGTTGAATGGTGTTTTGGCTCATTGCGGATAAGAAGGGAAATGATACGGCATTGTGTAATAACTTGCCATATTTACTGCCAGCCCCGTTTAGGTTATCCTTCAAGTTCGCAAAGAAACGGGTGCATATTTACACTCAAATGCCACGGTCAAAAGTTAACATAGAGCAACTTCTCGCAGCCGAAGCGGACGCGCTTCTCAACCACAAGTGCGTGGTTTCAGGCGATATGCTCCACAAGCCCGGTCCCGATTATGTGGACAGGGTTTTTTCCCTGACAGACAGGTCGCCCGCGGTTATGAGAAACTTTCAGCAAATTCTCAACACAGGGCGGCTTGGCGGCACGGGTTATGTTTCAATCCTGCCGGTTGATCAGGGAGTTGAACATTCCGCCGGAGCGTCTTTCGCGCCCAATCCCGAATACTTTGACCCCGAAAACATAGTGCGCCTCGCGATTGAAGGCGGATGCAACGCGGTTGCCTCAACCCTCGGGGTCCTCGGCGCGGTGTCAAGAAAATACGCGCATAAAATCCCGTTTATAGTGAAGATCAACCATAACGAACTTCTCACCTATCCCGAAAAATACGACCAGACGCTTTTTGCCGATGTGGAGCAGGCGTTTGACATGGGCGCAGTGGCGGTCGGTGCCACCGTGTATTACGGCTCGGAGGAAAGCTCGCGGCAGATTGAGGAGATTTCACAAGCCTTCGCGCGCGCACACGAGCTCGGGCTTGTTACCGTCCTGTGGGCGTATCTGAGAAACCCGCATTTCAAACAGGGCAAAACCGATTACCACGTTTCCGCCGATGTTACCGGACAGGCAAACCACCTCGCCGCGACCATACAAGCAGATATTGTGAAACAGAAACAACCCGAAAACAACGGCGGATTTACCGCCCTGCGCTTCGGCAAAACGCATCAGAGGGTGTATTCCCGGCTGACATCGGAAAACCCCATAGACCTTGCGCGCTATCAGGTTATGAACTGCTACATGGGAAGAATAGGGCTTATAAATTCCGGCGGCGCAACATCGGGCGGGAACGACCTGCAAATGGTGGTCAGAACCGCGGTGATAAACAAAAGAGCGGGCGGAATGGGCCTTATAACGGGAAGAAAAGCGTTCCAGAAACCTATGAAGGAGGGAGTGGCTCTTCTTCACGCGGTTCAGGATGTGTATCTTGAAAATAAAATAACAATCGCTTAAAATTATCATCTTAGTTTTTTTCAAGGAGAGATTTACAAATGGCACTGCAACTTGGCGATATAGCGCCGGATTTTACTCAGGAATCAACAGAGGGAACAATCATATTCCACAAATGGCTTGGAGACAGCTGGGGGGTTCTCTTTTCTCATCCGAAAGATTTTACACCAGTTTGCACAACCGAGCTTGGAGAGGTGGCGCGTATAAAACAGGAGTTTGACAAAAGAGGCGTCAAGGTTATAGGACTGTCCGTGGACAGCGTTGAAGACCACGACAAATGGAAGATGGACATTGAGGAAACTCAAGGCAGCGCGGTTAATTTCCCCATGCTTGCGGATGCCGGCAGGGAGATTGCAGAACTTTACGGAATGATTCACCCGTCCGCGAGCGACACAGTGACGGTGCGTAGCGTTTTCATCATAGACCCGAACAAGAAAATAAGGCTTATACTCACATATCCCGCCAGCACGGGAAGGAATTTTGACGAAATTCTGCGCGTCATAGACAGCATGCAGATGACTGACAAAAATAAAGTGGCAACTCCGGCAAACTGGAAAATGGGCGATGATGTTATCATCGTTCCGGCGGTTTCGGACGAGCAGGCAAGGGAAATGTTTCCCGGCGGATGGGATACGAAAAAACCGTATCTCCGCTATGTAAAGCAGCCCGGCTGACAAATTGAAGATCTCTCTATTCAAGGTCTTCTTTGCGGTCGCGGCGGGGTTCTTTGCCGTTTCCTGCGGTGCGGATTTGAAAAAAGCTGATTCGATTATGGATACCAAACTGGAAAAAGAACTTTCCGCTCTTTACGAGAAATACCCCAAAGCGTCTTTCGCTGGCGGGTGCTTCTGGTGCATGGAGCCGCCGTTTGAACGCACTGAAGGGGTGGTTTTTGTGCAAGCCGGTTATCAGGGCGGAGAAGAGGAAAACCCGACCTACGAGCAGGTTTCGCACGGCTTGACGGGACATGCCGAAGTGGTTGAGGTTCTCTACGACCCGGAAAAGGTTTCATACGAGGATTTGCTCAAGGTTTTCTGGATGAACATAGACCCGACCGACCCAACCGGGCAGTTTGCGGACAAGGGAAAGCAATACAGAACCGCCATTTTCTATTACGGCGACGAGCAAAAAAGACTCGCGGAAGAGTCAAAAAAACAGCTTGCAGGCTCAGGCAAGTTCTCAAAACCCATTGCTACTCAGATAGTTTCAGCAACCCGTTTCTGGCGCGCCGAGGAATACCACCAGAACTACTATGAGAAAAACCCCATACATTACAATATGTATAAAAAAGGCTCTGGCAGGGAAGGGTATCTGAACAAAACCTGGAAAAAATAGGTTCACAGGTGTCTGTTTCCAGACTAAAAGATGTGTCTTGTCGGGAGGGGGTACCTCTTGAAGTCCGCAGACGCGCCGCGCGGTTTTGACACCGCCGGTGCCCGAAGGTAGTCTCGGCTGATACGGAGCGTTCATAATGATAGTCAAATGCATTGCGGGAGGGATGTTTGTCACCAACTGCTACATAATCGGCGACGAGGAGAAGGGCGAGGGTATTCTCATAGATCCCGGCGAGCAGATAGTTGAGATAATGGCCGCGGTTGAGAGAACCGGCCTTAAGATAACTCGCATAGTCAACACCCATACTCATATAGACCATGTTGCGGGCGTGCAGGCCGCAAAAAACATTCTGAAAGTTCCCTTCAATATTCATGAAAAAGAGCAGCCCGTTCTCGACATACTTCCCGAAGCGTGCGGCAGGTATCCGGCTTTTGGGGATGTTGAGCAACCCGAAGTTGAGGAGTATGTGGAGGAAGGGGATAAAATAGAGATTGGCGGACTGAGCGCCGATGTTTTCCTCGTGCCGGGACACACATGGGGAAGTATCTGTCTTGTCGTGGAGGATGTGATTATCTCCGGCGATACTCTTTTTGCCGGAAGCGTTGGTAGGGTTGACCTTACCGGCGGGACAACAATGGAGGAGCTTGTCAGCTCAATAAAGGACAAACTTCTGGTTTATCCCGATAACTTCCGGGTGCTTTCCGGACACGGCCCGGAGACGACAATCGGAATAGAAAAAGAGTCCAATCCGTTTTTGACTTCTTATTGATTTCCCGCGCGCGTTTTGGCTTCAAAGCCCGTGCCAAGTATTCTCTGGTTTGCGGGAGGCGCGTCTGTTTTATGGAATTCCGCTGTATTATTACGGGTGTCGTTATCACGGTTGCCGCGGCTTCGGGCGTTCTGTTCGCTTTTGAACTCAAAGAGTTTTTTGACTTGAAACAACAGAAATCCCAGGTGGATAAAAGAATAGAGGGTCTTGCCGTGCGCAGAGACCACCTGAATTCGCTTTCGGATGCGATTGAGAAGAACGGCGCCGACGACGTCCGCGTGGAAAGAGTGATAAGGGAAAAACTCGGTCTTATAAAGGAAGGCGAAAAGATTTTTATCTTCAGCCGTTGATGAAATGTCTTCGCCTTTTAAGTCGAATAGAAAGCTCGGTCAGAATTTTCTCCGCGATGAGAGAACCATTGAGAAGATATGCGCTTCGGCACGTCTTGACGGTTGCGACGAGGTTGTTGAAATAGGCCCCGGAACGGGAGCCCTGACACGTTTTCTTCTCAAAAAAAGCGCGAGGGTGTGGGCGGTTGAAAAAGACAAAAGACTCGTTGAGATGTTTCCGCAAGATATTATGTCCGATAAGAAATTCACCCTCATCGAGGGGGATGCGATAAAAACGGATCTGAAAAGATTTTATTCGGGACGTCCGCTGAAGATGGTTTCCAATCTTCCCTATGGAATTTCTTCGCCGGTCTTACGAATACTTTCCGAACACCGGCGGCTTTTTTCGCTCATAGTTATAATGGTGCAGCGGGAAGTCGCCTTGAGAATTGTCGCCACTCCCGGCACTCGGGAGTCCGGCTCTCTTTCGTTAACGATTCAGATGGAGTTTGATTGCGAAAAGCTTTTTGATGTCTCGCCCGCGCTTTTTTTTCCGCGCCCCGCCGTCACATCTTCGGTGGTTCGTCTTGTTTCGCTTGAAACGACAAGGTTTCCGCTCAAAAGCGAGGATTTCTACCGCAAAACCGTTCGCGCCGCTTTCTCAACCCGCAGAAAGACCTTAAGAAACTCGCTCCGCTCCGTGTTTCCAATGCGGGCAGTTGATATCGCGCTTGAGAGTGCGTCGGTTGACGGCACGAGAAGAGCCGAGACATTGAGGATTGAAGAATTCTCCCTTATTTCGGATAGACTACTTGAATTGCTTGGAGAGAAAAACCCGTAAACGGAGTTCGCACATGGCTGATTTCACGCTCATCAAAAAAGACCCTTACCGCGTAAAAGCGGATATGCTTGCAGTCGGAATCCACGGCACGGACACGCGGCGCATTTCTGCGATTGACAAAAAACTCGGTGGAGCCGTTTCGCGCGCCGTTTCGCGTACGGGGGGTCTTGCTCCCGGTTCCTTTGTCAGGATTGACACGCTCGGGCAGATTCCCGCGGCGGAGGTTATGGTTGTTGGTCTCGGTGACGCCAAATCTTTTTCCGCGCCGGCGGATTTTTTCAAAGCGGCTTCGCTTGCGGCGAAAAACGCCGGTTTCCATGTCAAAAAACTTGTTCTGGACTTTCCCGTTTCAAACAGCACTGAAGCCGTGCGCTCGCTTATGGAGGGCGCGCTTCTCGGTTCGTATTCTTTTTCCAAATACAAAAGCGGTTCGGCTCCGTGTGGCGGGATTTCTGAGATTGCGGTTTTTTCCCCGCGCCTTTCCTCAGTTTCTTTCAAAACCGCGGCGCGGCAATCTGAAAATATCGCGCGATCGGTTTCTCTCTGCAGGGATCTGGTTAACGAGCCTCCGGCTTTTCTCACGCCTTCTGCGCTGGCTCAATGCGCGGAAAGCGTCTGTGCGGAAAATGGGCTTGACTGCTCGGTCATTCTCCCCGGTGATATGGAAAAAAGGGGAATGGGAGGCATGCTCGCGGTCAGCGCCGGAAGTTCAAACCCGCCGCGTCTCATACACATAACCTACTCTCCCTCCGGGGCGAAGCGCAGTTCGCGGGCAATCGCGATTGTCGGCAAGGGAATAACTTTTGATTCGGGGGGACTTAGTCTCAAGCCCGCCGATGCGATGAGAACCATGAAGATGGATATGTCCGGTGCGGCGGTGGTGATAGCGACCATGCGTGCCGTTGCGGAGGAAAAGCCCGGCGTAACCGTTCACGGGATTGTGGCGGCGGCGGAGAATATGACCGGTCCCTCGGCCTACAAGCCGGACGATATTGTGAAGGCGATGAACGGGAAAACGATAGAGGTTGTTAACACCGACGCCGAGGGGCGTGTCGTTCTTGCCGATGCCCTGAGCTACGCGGTTGAAACCGGAGCGAAGGAGATAATAGATCTCGCCACCCTGACCGGCGCGTGCGTTGTGGCTCTCGGAACTCACACGGCGGGGGTTATGAGCAACAGCGCAAAAATCACGCGCAACATAATGAGGGCTTCCTCGCTTGCCGGAGAGCCGATGTGGGAGCTTCCTCTCAACCCGGATTTGCGAAAAGACATAGAAAGCAACTTTGCGGACATCAAAAACTCAGGCGGCCGCTGGGGCGGGGCGATAACCGCCGCTCTCTTCCTTGAGCATTTTGTTTCAGGTGTTCCGTGGGCGCATATAGACATCGCGGGCCCCGCGTATCTTGAAAGAGGAAGCGACTTTTACCCGAAAGGCGCAACGGGTTTTGGCGTCAGAACCATGGTCAACTACATATTGCGGAGATGAAAGCGGGCGTCATAGCCCGAATTTCCGGTAAAGCGGCTCAGCCGAGTTCGTTCCAGTTTTGTCCCTTTTTTATGTCCACTTTCATTCGCACTTTCAGGTCAAAAGGCGTGTTTTCCATTTCGTGCCGGACTATTGAGGAAATCTCTTCCTCCTCGTCCCTTGAGACTTCAAAGATAAGTTCGTCATGAACCTGAAGAATCATTGATGATTTTTTACGCGCTATTTTCTTATGAATATTTATCATCGCTATATTTATTATGTCTGCCGCGGAGCCCTGTATGGGCGTGTTGATTGCCGCCCTTTCTCCGTTTCTGATTCTGATTTTGTTTTTTGACGTAAGGTCTGCGATAAAACGTCTGCGTCCGAGAAGGGTTTCGGCAAAGCCGCGCGCCTTTGCCTTTTCCGCGTATTCGCGCATGTAATCCTTTACGCACCGATAGCGTACGAAGTATCTGTCCATGTATTCGCCCGCGAGTTTTACCGAGGTTCCGAGCTGTTTTGACAAACCGAAGGGGCTTATGCCGTAGATGATTCCAAAGTTGATATTTTTGGCAAGTCGCCTCATGTCCGGCGTTACCGACTCCGCGGGTATGCCAAAAATTTCCGCCGCCGTTGAGGAATGGATGTCTTCGCCGTTTTCGAAAGCCGCAGTGAGTTTTTCGTCCCCGGAAAAATGGGCGAGCAGACGCAGCTCTATTTGAGAGTAGTCCGCCGAAACGAACATAAAGCCGGGTGATGGAACAAACGCGCGCCGGATTTTTCTTCCCTCCGCGCTTTTCACGGGAATGTTCTGAAGATTGGGGTCGCTTGAGCTGAGCCTTCCGGTTGAGGTTCCGGTCGGGCTATATGATGTGTGAATCCTTCCAGTTGACGGGTTCACAAGCCTCGGCAGCGCGTCAACGTATGTGGATTTCAGTTTGGAGATTTCCCTGTATTCAAGAATCATGCCCGGAATCGGATGGAGCGTTGAAAGGTCTCTGAGAACCTCCGAATCGGTTGAGGGTTCTCCTTTTGCGGTGCGTTTTGAGGGTTTGAGTCCGAGTTTTCCGAACAGCAGGTCTTTCAGCTGGGCGGTGGAGTTGAGGTTCAGTTCAAATCCCGCGACCGCGTAGATTTCAGACGATATGCGGTCTATGTGTCCGGCGAAATCACGTGATATTTCCGCGAGGATTACCGTGTCCGCAAGCACCCCTTTCCTCTCCATGGCCGAAAGGACTTCCGTCAGCGCGAGAACGCCTTTGCGGTAGTTTTTCGTCATATTTGATTTTTCAATTTCCGCAGACAGCTGTTTGTAAAGCTCCATTGACACATCGGAGTCTTCGCATGCGTAGTCTTTCGCTTTTTCAAGCGGCACTTCCGCAAACGGGATCTGTTTTTTCCCCTCTGAGGTAACCTCTTTGTATGAGGTCATCATGCGCCCGAGACGCTTGCGCGCGAGTTCGTCAAGCCCGTAACTCAAATGTGACGAGTCCAGAAAATGTGCTGCGGTCATTGTGTCAAAACCGATTCCTCTGAGCTCAATCCCGTGTTTTGAAAACACTATGTGCTCGTATTTCAGGTTTTGCCCTATCTTTGCGATTTTTTCGTTTTCCGCGACCTGTCTGATTTTTTCAAGTGCGGTTTCGCGATCTATCTGAGCCCCGCTTGTGTGTCCGACCGGTATGTAGCAGTGCCTGCCACGTGGGGTCGTGAGTGCTATGCCGACAATCTCCGCTCGGGTCGGGCGTTTGGAGGTCGTTTCAAGGTCTATTGATAAGGAGCCACAACCGGTTATCTCGGCTGTCAGGGCGTCGAGCTCCTTCTCATCCGTTATAAGCTCGTAGCTGCCCGAGTTTCCACGTTCAAGGTTTGTTTCGTTGTCAAACTCAAGTTCTTTGTAAAGACGGCTCAGTTCCTCGGTGTTTACCCCGTCATACGCGAACTTTTCGCAGTCAGTTTCGGTGTCAACATCGGTTTTCAAGGTTACGAGGTCTTTGCTCATAAACGCCTTTTCCCTGTCGCGCTCAATTCTTTCCCTCTGTTTTCCTTTCAGTTTTCCGGTGTTTTTATAGAGGTTTTCCAGACTTCCGTATTCGGCGATGAGATTTGCCGCACCTACCGGTCCTATTCCCTCAACGCCGGGAATGTTGTCCGATGAGTCGCCCGTGAGTGCGAGAAAATCGATGAATTTTCCGGGTGGAACTCCGTATTTTTTTTCAACCTCCGCCACTCCGGTTTTCCCCCCCGTTGTGTTGAAAATGGTGGTTTTTTCCGAAACCAGCTGACAGAAATCCTTGTCTTTTGTAACCAGCACGACTTCTTTTCCCTGACTTTCCGCCGCCTTTGCGAGTGTCGCCATGAGATCGTCCGCTTCAAACCTCTCTTTTTGAACAACCCTTATGCCCATCGCCTTGGTAAGTTCCATTATTTTCACAATCTGTATGCTCAAGTCTTCAGGGGCGACTCCGCGGTTCGCTTTGTATTCGGGATATATCTTTTTTCTGAAAGTGTCGCTCTTTGAGTCAAAAACAACGCCCAGATAGCGCGGCTTAACATCTTTCATAAATTTGCGCAACATGTTTGAGAACCCGAAAACGGCATTTGTCGGAAACCCCGACGATGTGGTGAAGTTTCTGTCAACCGCGTAGTAGGCGCGAAAGATGTAGGAGCTTCCGTCTATGAGGTAAAGCGGTTGCATAACCGGAAGTGTAGGGCTTTGCCCGTGCGGTGTCAAAAAGGGTTCGCGCGTTATTTCCGCGCGCGGTAGACAAATGCCGGCGGAACGTTTCTCCACTCGGTTTTGGTTTTGGTTACTTCGCTGAAAGCCGCTTCAAGGTTTCTTTTAAACCCCTTTCCCGATGGGAACATATGCGCGAATTTGTACGCGAAAGAAACAAATATGCCGCCGGGATTAAGCGCCTGCTGCGCCGCGAAGAGAAGTTTTTTCTGGAACCCGTCTCCGAAAACCGCCCATGGCAGGCCGGAGACAATTCGGTCGCAACCCGATATTCCGAGGCTCTCCAGACATTTTGTGGTTTTACTTGCGCAGCAGTTGAAAACGGCCGCCCGGGGAAATCGTCTTTGCGTTTCCTTTGCGAAATCGGAGTTGATTTCAATTATCACAAGAGAGGCGGACGGGTCCATCTGCTCAACTATCTTTTCCGTTGCCACGCCCGTGCCGGAGCCGAACTCAACAATCGTGCCAGCGGACGATACATCCGCTTCATCAAGAATTATGTTGCAGAGTTTCTCCGAAGATGGCATTAGGGAAGCGGTCTTCAGCGGGTGAGAAACAGCGTTTTTCAAATACAATCCTAATCCGGACATCCGTTCTATTTTGAATAAGAAAAATCCCATTGTCCACTTTTTTTTCTGTTAAAATCAGTTCCGATGTTTGAAGGAATATCGGAAAAACTCTCGGCGGCGCTTGATAGGGTCAGGGGAAACGCTCGCCTCTCGGAACAGAACATAGACTCCGCGCTGAAGGAAGTTCGCCTCAGTCTTCTTGAGGCTGATGTGAATTTCCGGGTCGTGAAGGATTTTGTTGAGTCGGTAAAGCGCAAAGCGGTTGATTCCGAAAAAGACAAAGGGCTTACCGCGGGACAGCATTTTGTAAAGATAGTCAAAGACGAGGTGACGGCCTTTCTCGGTGAGAAAAGCGATGGTCTCGTCCGCCGCGGCTCGCTTTTCTCGGTTATGACGGTCGGTCTTCAGGGGGCCGGAAAAACCACCTTCTGTTCAAAACTTGCCGCTCATCTCGCAGGGCTCAAGGCAAAGCCCCTGCTTGTTCCCGCCGATGTCCGCCGCCCCGCCGCCGCACGGCAGCTTGAGATACTTGCCCAATCCTGCGGAGCCGGATTTTACACTCCCGCCGAAGGATTGGAGTCGGAGCGGATATGCTCCGAAGCAAAACATTTCGCGCGTACGGGCGGGTTTGACACGGTAATTTTTGACACCGCCGGAAGGCTTCACGTTGATTTGGAGCTTATGGAAGAGCTCCGGCGGATAAAAGACCTTGTCGCTCCCGAAGAAATCCTGCTTGTGGCAGATGCCATGACCGGGCAGGACGCTGTGAATGTGGCGGAAAGTTTTGACAAAGCCCTTGATATAAGCGGCGTGGTTCTGACCAAAATGGACGGCGACTCAAGGGGCGGTGCCGCCTTTTCAATGCGCGCTGTAACGGGAAAACCTATCAAATTTTTCTCAACCGGCGAGAAAACGGCGGACATTGAGGTTTTTCATCCCGAAAGAATAGCGTCCCGCATACTCGGCATGGGCGATGTGCTGACCCTTATAGAGAAGGCTCAGCGCGCCGTAACGGACGAGGATGCGGAGCGCATCGCCCGCAAGATGGCGAAAAACCGTTTTACCCTTGAGGATTTCAGGGAAACGATGCTTGCGATGGGCAAAATAGGCTCTGTGGAGAGTATCGCGGGGATGCTACCCGCATTGGGAGGGGCTTTGAAAAACCCGCAGTCCGCGGACAAGGCGCGTGCGGTGATGAAGATGAGTCTTGCGGTGATTGACTCAATGACTCCGAAGGAGAGAAGAAACCACAAAATTATCAACACAAGCAGGAGAAAGCGTATAGCGGCCGGAAGCGGGACGACTGTCGCGGAAGTGAACAGGACTATAAAGAACTTTGTCAAAATGCAGTCCATGATGAAAAAAGGCGGTTCCGGCAAAATGGGACGGCTTGCCCGCGGGATGTCCGGGATTTTGTGAGTTGGAACTGCTTTGAGAATTGTATAGACTCCATTAATTGTAGCCGGCGGACAATACGGCGGCGCGGGAGGTTGGATTTGGTAAGAATAAGACTTACAAGAATGGGAGCCAAGAAAAAGCCGTTTTACAGAATAGTCGCGGCGGACTCGCGGCGCGCGAGGGACGGGAAGTTTTTGGAGATTCTGGGGTTTTACGACCCGGTCAAACGTCCCCATGAGTTGAAGGTTGACGCAGACAAAATCAGGAATTGGATTTCAAAAGGCGCAAAGCCTTCCAACACGGTAAAGAAACTGATTTCGGGACTTTTATAATAATGGGAAGCTTGAAGGACCTGCTGCATTTTCTCGCTTCTTCAATTGTTGACGAACCGGACAAGGTTGAAATAGAAGAGACGATTGGGGAAGAAAAAACGGTTCTGCGCCTCAAAGTTGCTCAGGGTGACATGGGAAAGGTTATCGGAAGGCAGGGAAAAACCGCAAAGGCGCTGCGGATTTTGCTTTCCGCCGCCGCCGCCAAAAAAGGCATCTGGTTCACAATGGACATAGTTGACTAAAGAACCGCGCTCTTGCGAAGGCAATGAGTTTCATTGATTACGGAAAGGTTGTAAAAAGCCACGGACTTACCGGCGGCTTGAAGGTTGTTTCTTTCAGCGGAGACGCTTCTGCGTTGAAAACCCTCGGACGTATTTTTATCAAAACCGCCGATTCGGAGCCGGAAGACTTTGAGATAACCGAAAGGAGAATCGGAGATAAAAGCGCGGTTGTGAAGCTTTCCGGTGTAAACACAAAAGAGGGCGCGGAAAGGCTGCGCGGCTCGCTTGTGCTGGTTTCCGTATCCGACCTGCCGGAGACCGGTGAGGGGGAATATTACAACTTCCAGCTTGTAGGTTTGCGCGCCGTTTGCGCGGGAAACGGAGAGGAAATCGGGCGGGTGGAATCGGTTTTGCAAAGCGGTTTTCAGTCCGTTCTTGTGATTTCAAAACCGCAAGGCGAGTTGCTTGTTCCGCTCGTGGAAAAATTTGTCAAAAAAATAGATGTTAAAAAAGGAACGCTTGCGGTTGGCAACATGCAATCGCTCGGCTGACGGCAAGTGCAGAAAAACGCCGCGCTGCGGGTTTTATGAAATACGAAATCATCACAATTTTCCCCGAATTTTTTGACTCCGTTTTTTCGTGCGGGGTTTTATCCAAAGCACGGGAAAAGGGGCTTGTGGAAATAGGGGTGCGCAACCTCAGAGATTTTGCGGACGACAAGCACAATACCGTTGACGACAAGCCCTACGGCGGCGGGGAGGGAATGCTTTTTCTTCCCGAACCGCTTGGCAAAGCGATTGAGGAGTCAAGAAAAGGGACGGAGAAAACGGTTGTTGTGCTCACATCCGCTCAGGGCGCGCCGTTTGACGGGCAAGTGGCGCGGAAACTGCTGGATTTTGAAAAAGTTGTGATTGTCTGCGGAAGATACGAAGGGGTTGATGAAAGGGTGAACGAATTGCACGCGGATATGGAGATTTCAATCGGAGATTACATAGTTTCCGGCGGGGAATACGCCGCCGCGGTGATTGTTGACTCTGTCTCAAGGCTTGTTCCCGGAGTTGTGGGAAACAGCGCTTCCACTGAAAACGAGTCTCTTGACAACGGTCTTTTGAGCCATCCGCAATATACTCGTCCGGAGGTTTATCGTGGCGCGCAAGCGCCCGAAGTTCTGCTTTCGGGAAACCATGAAAAAGTGGACCAGTGGAGAAGGGAAGAGAGAATAAAAAACACTTTCCGCAAAAGACCCGAAATTCTTGACCGGTCGAGCCTTTCAAAAAAAGAGACCGAAATTCTTTGCGAGTTTCAGAAAAATGAGGTGCTGGATTACAGGGCGTATGTTGCTTTGCTTCATTATCCCGTATACAATAGGCGCCTTGAGACAGTCGCCTCCGCTTTTACAAATCTTGATATTCACGATATTGCAAGAGCGTGCAGGACATACGGAGTGAAGAAGTTTTTTCTGGTCAACCCCGTGGGAGAGCAACGCGCCCTTGCCGCAAGAGTTGTCAGGCACTGGACAGAAGGCGCGGGAAGGGAACTCAACCAGACCCGTAGCGATGCAATGGGTCTTGTGGAAATCAGAGCCGAGCTGGGTGAGGCTATGGGTGACATAGAAAAAATTGAAGGAATGAAGCCCGATGTTGTGGCGACAGACGCGAGGTTTGAAGGTGACATGACAGGATACGAAGAGTTGAGAGAGAAAATTATGAAGGCAGACCGCCCCTACCTTCTTCTTCTGGGAACGGGCTGGGGTCTCGCACGCGAGGTGATTGACTCCGCCGACCATATGCTCAAACCGGTCAAAGGTTATGGCGATTACAACCATCTTTCGGTTCGCAGTGCCGCCGCCGCTATAATGGACAGGCTTTTTTCATGCAAGTTTTGAATTGGAGAGATTAAAAATGAGTGAAATAATGAAAGAGTTTGAAGAGTCGCAGATAAGGAACGATATCCCTGAGTTTCGTTCGGGAGACCTTATCGCGGTTCACTACAACATTCTTGAAGGCGACAAAAGAAGAAATCAGGTGTTTGAGGGAACCGTTATCGGCCTGCGAGGAGGCGGTGTGCGGCGCACCTTTACGGTCAGAAAGGTTTCTTACGGAATAGGGATTGAGAGGGTTTTTCCAATCAATTCGCCTCTTATAAACAAGGTTGAGGTAAAACGCCCGGGCAAGGTCAGACAATCCAAAATTTACTATATGCGTGGGCTTTCCAAAAAGGCGAGCAGAATCAAGGAAAGGGTTAAGGGAGGATAGCGCGGAGCTTTCAACTTCCTCAGTGCGTCATCTCTTCAATCTCTTTCATCGTGTGTTTCACGCGCTCAAAAGAAGTGTAGACCGAAAAAACCAGCAATACGAGAAGGGCAATCTTGACTCCGTAGTCCGAGCCGTTCAGTCCCGCCGATTGTGCGAGTGCGTCAATCACAAAATTCAAAAGCGACGCGACTCCCAGATAGACAACTCTTTCCGTTCTCTGCATCATCCCGACGTTGCATTTTATTCCAAGCCCTTCGGCGCGCGCCCTTATATAACTTACAAAAATGGACGAACCTGCGACAAGAAGTATCACATAGATAAAAAAGGAGTCGCGCAAATGGCTCATAAGCCCCAGATAGATAAGGATTTCAGCCACTCTGTCAACGCATGAGTCAAGGAACGCGCCTCTCGGCGACGAGACACCGAGCGACCTTGCAAGTCTTCCGTCAAAGATGTCCGCAGTTGAACCGGCAAGGAGAAAAACTCCCGCCACAAATATCCAACCCTGCGAGAAGAAAAAACCGGTAAGCGCCGATATGAGAAGCGTGGTGTATGTAAGCGTATCCGGGTGGCATTTTTTCTCTATCAGATAGTCCTCAATGGGCTTGATAAGCCTGAGCCAGAGTATTTTGACTTTGCTTCCCAGTATCTTTGTTCCTTCCGGGCCCTTTCTGTCCTTGCTTCTGCTGAATATCTCCTTGTTTATTTCTCCGCTCATTTTATTTTCCCTTTCACATTCTCTCCGGCGCGGACACTCCGAGAAGTCCGAGGCCGTTGCTTAACACTATTCTTACACATTCGCAAAGAAAAAGTCGCGCGGAGGACAGCTTTGCGTCTTCGGTAACAACCCTGTTGGCTTTGTAATAGGAGTGAAAAGACGAGGCGAGGCCTTGCAGGTAAAACGCTATTTTGTGCGGAGCAAGAGTCCGCGCGCTGTCGCGCACGACATCGGGAAACGCTATGAGCTGCTTGGCAATTTCAATTTCCGATTCAAGTTTTAGCAGCCCGGTTTCACCGGCATCCGAGATTATGTTGTTCTCCGCGGCTTTGCGTTTTATGCTTTCAACCCGCGCGTGTGCGTATTGCACATAGTAAACGGGATTTTCATTTGAATGTTTGCACGCGAGCTCAAGGTCAAAGTCCAGATGGCTTTCAATTGCCCTCATAAGAAGAAAAAAACGGGTTACATCCGCTCCCACCCTGTCTGCGACCTCGCGCAGAGTTACATAACTGCCCGACCTTTTGCCCATTGAAGTCTCTTTGCCGTTCCGAACAAGGCGGACGAACTGTATCAACAGAACCCGCAATACGGAGTCGTCAAAACCCATGGCGCCAATCGCCGATTTAAGCCTTCCAAAATGGCTGTGATGATCAGCCCCCCACACATTCACAAGTTTGTCGTAACCCCTTGAGATTTTTTCCTCATGGTATGCAATGTCCGCGAGAAAATATGTGGGCGCGCCGTCTTTTTTGATCAGAACCCAGTCCTGGGAATCCCCGTAGTCCGTTGATTTGAACCACTCGGCTCCGTCCCTGTTTTCCACCGCTTTTTTGTCTCGCAGTTTTTCCATTACTCTGGCGAGCATATTCGCGCCGCGGGAGTCTGGGCAATGAACGTGTTCTTGCTCGCTGAACCAGTTGTCAAACTCAACCCCAACGGATTTGAGGTCATCTTGTATGGCCGAAAGCAGTTTTTCATAAGCGAACCGCCGGCAAAAATCATGTTGTGCTCCTTTTGCGTCCCCGTCGCGCTCAAGAATCTCTCTGGCGATTTCCCGTATGTATTCCCCTTTGTAACCGTCTTCGGGAAACTCGGTTTTTTCGCCGAGTATCTCAAGCAGTCTTGCCCGCACCGATTCGCCGAGCAGAGACATCTGATTTCCGGCATCGTTTATGTAGAATTCCCGCGTAACCTTCCAGCCCGTGAACTCAAGAATATTTGCCAAAGCGTCGCCGACAACGGCGTTGCGCGCGTGGCCGAAGTGGAGAGGTCCTGTGGGATTTGCGCTTACAAACTCAACCAGAACGGTTTTTTTCTCTTTTTGTCTCGAGGAGCCGAAACGCCCGCCGAGCCGCTTTATCACGCTCAGTTCCGAGACGATGGCGCCGGGCTTGATGAAAAAATTTATAAACCCCACGCCCGCCACTTCCACTTTTTCAAATATGTCGCAGTTTTCCTGAGCAAACCGCGCAATCTTCCCGGCAAGCTCGCGCGTGTTGAGCCCCTCTTTCTTTGAAAGCGCCATTGCCGCGTTGGTGGAGAAATCTCCGAACTCTTTTCGCCGCGGCGTTTCAATCTCAAACACACAGCCGTCCGGGTCTTTTCCCGTAACGGCGCGTATTGAGCGCAAAACCTCCTCTCTTATTCTTTCTTTCATTTATTCTTCCGTGGGCGTGCGTCGAGGTGAGAAGTGTCGTTCAAAAGAGAGACCGTGTATTTCCGGTCGTCGCATATGACAACAGTTCTTGAAGTTTCGTCTATTTGAAATTCTCTGAAGCGCAGCATCGGCATTCCTTTGAATCGGCACAACAGAGTTACGATTGTCAGGTTGTGGCTTACAACCATAACCCTCGAGTGCTGCCATTTTTTCTGAAGTTCCATAAGCGCTTTCATCGCCCGTTGCTGAACTTCAAACATTGACTCTCCCCCCGGTATGCAAAAGTGTTCGGGGTTTTCTGTCCACACTTTCAGTTTATCCGAGTGTTTTTCCCTTATTTCAGAAAAATGAACTCCTTCAAAATCCCCCTGGTCCATCTCGTTGAAGTTCTCGTCAACGCGGATTTGGAGTTTGTGGTGTTTCGCTATTTCCCGGGCTGTTTCGCGCGCCCTTTTTAATCCGCTTGAAAAAATTGCATCAATATTTTCGCTTTCCAGGAATTCGGCGAGTTTTTTCGCCTGCGAGCGGCCGTTTTCATTGAGCGGTATGTCGCTGCTTCCCTGACATCTTTGCTGTCTGTTCCATTCAGTCTCGCCGTGTCTTACCAAAATCAGCAGCATTGTCGGGGGTGGGGCGATTTGAAGTGCCTTGCCAAGCAATTTACACTATTATCTGCGGGCGTAAAAACCCGGAGGCGGACTATGAAACAAATTGCCCTGTTGTTGCTGGTTTTTTTCGTTTGTGCGGACGCGCACGCACAGAACAAGTCGCCGGTTATTGAGGAAAGTTTCTATGTGGTCGCGTCGGAGAACAGGGAAGAGTTTCTGGCGATTTACAAAACCCGTCTTTTCCCGTTCTGGGAAGAGATGCGCAGGATGGAGATCATAAAGGGCAAATACAGAATGTTTTCTCAGCGTCTTCACACAAAAGACCCGGTTTGGACTTTCAAAACCGTTGTACGTTTTACAAATTACGAAGCGGTTGACATATGGCTCAGGGTGCGTGACAGGGTTTTTGAAAGTCTTTTCCCCGGAGAAGGCGGTTATAAAGGGGTGCGCAAAAGAGTGGATGTACTCCACAGAAACGACAGACATTGGGACGAATTCATAAGGGAAATTCCGCTGAAAGACTGAGTTTGCCTTTTCTACAAAAGCGTTCCGCCGCCCGGTTTTTTCATTCCAAGATGCTCATACGCGAGAGGGGAGGCTTTTCTTCCCTTGGGTGTTTTTTCCAAAAGTCCCTGCCTTAAAAGGAAGGGTTCATAAACCTGTTCAACTGTGTCTTTGTCTTCACTAACCGATGCCGCTATTGTCTCAATCCCGACCGGGCCACCGCCGAATTTCAGGATGATTGTCTCAAGTATGGCTCTGTCCAGCCCGTCTAACCCGAAGCCGTCAATTTCAAGCATTGCAAGGCATTCCTTCGCCTCTTTGATGCTTATTTTCCCGTCCGATCTTACTTCCGTGTAATCCCTTGCCCTTCGCAGCAGCCTGTTTGCCACACGCGGGGTTCCGCGCGATCTTGAGGCGATTTCTCCGGCGGCTTCCGAGGTTATCTCCACTTTCATTATCTTTGCCGAGCGCACGATTATCCTCTCTATTTCCTTTTCGGAGTAGTATTCAATCCTCAGTTCCATTCCGAAGCGCGAACGAAGCGGCGATGTGATAAGACCCGTGCGTGTAGTTGCCCCGACAAGGGTGAATTTATCCAGATTGATCTTCATTGCCCTTGCCGAAGGGCCTTCCCCAATTAACAGATCTATGCTGAAATCTTCCATAGCGGAATACATATACTCCTCAACAACTCTGTTTGTTCTGTGTATTTCATCTATGAAAAACACGTCCCTTTCGCCGAGTCCCGTGAGAATGGCGGCGAGGTCTCCCGTTCTTTCCAGCACGGGGCCGGAAGTCTGGTGAAGTTTTGCTCCCAGCTCGGAAGCCACAATGCGCGCTAGGGTGGTTTTGCCAAGCCCCGGGGGGCCGGAAAGTAGCAGATGGTCCGCGGCGGCTTTTCTTTTTTTCGCCGCTTCTATAAAGATTCCAATCCTTTCCTTTGTTTTTTCCTGCCCAAGAAAATCACCAAGGACTTCGGGACGGAGTTTTTCCTCGTTTTCCGGGGTGGTTTCGTCATCCGATATGGTTTGCGGACTTATAATTCTTTCTGTCTGTTCTTTGTTCATTTTCTCGGGAAAAACCGCCGATTTATTTTTTCATGATACTTAAAACCTTTTTAACGGCGGTTTCAATACTGTCTGCGGAATTTGCTATTTCCCGGATTTCTTTCATCGCGCTCTCTATCTCCGGATTTTTGAACCCGTAGTTTTTAAGCGCGGAAATGATGTTTTCCTCGTCCGTCTCTTTTGAAGGAGCCGCCGCTTCTCTCAATGAGAACACCTTTCCTTTGAGTTCGTTCATAATTGCCAAAGCCCTTTTCTGTCCCATGCCGGGAATCTTTTTTTTGTCCAGATTGCCCTTAACTATGGCTTCGGCGAGGTCTGTGGCGGAAATGGCGGAGAGTATTTTAATCGCGGCTCGCGGGCCTATACCCGCTATGCCGATGAGTTTTTTGAACATATTTTCCTCGTCCGGTTCGTAAAAGCCGAACAGTTCAAGGTTTCCCTCCCTTGAATTTATGGAGAGGTTGGTGTGTATGATGAGTTCGGTGTTCCCGCCTTCATCGGGTAGTTTGCCGTAGGTCTGTGAGGACACAACAACTCCGTATCCCACACCCTCACCGGTTTCAATTACAGTCAGCTCCTGTGATTTTCTAAAAATTTTTCCTTTCAGCAGTGAAATCATCCAGCCTGAAACGCCTCCTTCGCGTGGTTTTTCTTGTGGGAAGACAGGGAATTTTCGCGCTGTTTTTTACATTGTTAATGTGGCAGACGGCGATTGCAATCGCATCGGATTCGTCCGAGCTTTCAAAGGTTTTTTTGCCGATAATCATTGAAACTATCTTCTGCATTTCCTCTTTTGAAGCCCTTCCGTTTCCGGTAACGGTTTTTTTTACGGTTGTGGAAGAGTATTCATGCACTTCCATTTCCAGTCCGCCCGCTATTGTCAGTAACGCTCCGCGCGCCTGTCCGAGGTGCAGGGCGGATTTTGAATTTTTTGCCACAAACACTTTTTCTATTGCCATGCATGTCGGAGCGAACTGTTGAATTTTTAGTGAGATTCCCTCGCTTATCAAATAAAGTCTTTTATGAATCGACAACAGCGCCTTCGGGCATATCACGCCGCTCTCTATAAATTGCAGCTCTGTTCCCTCTTGCTCTACAATCCCGTATCCGCAGACTTTTGAGCCCGGGTCAATTCCTATGACCCTCATTAAGTCTGGTTGCTCAATTCTTCAAGCAACTCCTCGTCTATGTCAAAATTCGCGTAGACATTCTGCACATCGTCGCTGTCTTCAAGCATTTCAACAAGCTGTATCATTTTGTTCGCTTCCTTTCCTTCTATCCTGACGCTGTTTTGCGGAATCATCGTTATCTCCGCGGCCTCACAGTTGAAACCCGTGTTGTTAAGGGCGTTTTTCACTTCCTCGAAAAATTCAACCGGTGTTATCACCGAGGCGGCGCCGTCTTCGTTGAGAACATCCTCCGCGCCCGCTTCAATGGCGACGTCAAAAATTTTTTCCTCATCGGCGTCCTTTGAAAAGTCAATTCTGCCTTTCATGTCGAACATCCATGCGACGCATCCGTTTTCGCCGAGATTTCCTCCGTGTTTGGAGAATATGTGCCTTATATCGGAGACGGTACGGTTTTTGTTGTCAGTAAGCGTCTGAACATAGACCGCACTTCCGCCGGGCCCGTAGCCTTCGTAGAAGACCTCCTGAAAGTCCGAGCCCTCAATCTCTCCGGTGCCGCGTTTAATTGCCCTTTCGATTGTGTCTCCGGGCATATTGTTGTTTTTTGCAAATGCGATCGCGGTGCGCAGGCGCGGGTTTGAATCCACATCTCCGCCGCCATGCCGCGCCGCGACAGTGAGTTCCCGTATAACCTTTGTGAAAACCTTTCCGCGCTTGGCGTCAACGGCGGCTTTTCTGTGTTTGATGTTAGCCCATTTTGAATGGCCGGCCATATTTTGCAGCCTCCGTTACTGATTTCGCTCCGTGAAAGCGGGAATTAACCCAAGTTATTGTAAGACAGAGGCGGGGCTTTGGCAAGGAGGGAGTCACGCCCCGCTGCCTACGCCGGGAATTAATTTCAGGTTTTCCTTTCTTGACATTCCGCACTTGTGGTTATATGTTATAAACAAGTTAGAGAATTCCTGAACCATTTTCCGTTTTGCCTTCCCATGATGCGGGTGGCTAATTGTTCAAACAAAAGAGTAGTCGCGGGATTTTGTAACGGAGTTTTTTCAAGTTGCCTTTACGGCTCTTCAACATATTTTCCGATTTAGTTTATGTCACAAAACAGCGAACAGACGGACGAAACTCCCCGCAAGCCAAGGAGAGGCGGAAACGGCTCTCTGGATGGTGAAGTTTTGAATCTGGAGATACTCAGACAAAAAGCCAACAGCGAGCTTGCGAGCCTTGCCGCCGAAGCCGGCATTAAAGACACGACTGTAATGTCGCGTCAGGATTTGATTTACTCAATTATGCGAGCTGGCAGCACGCGGGAAGACGGATTGATTCAGGCCGACGGGGTTCTTGAAATCCTGTCCGAAGGATACGGGTTTTTGAGGTCTCCGAAGAACAGTTACCTCTTCGGGCCGGACGATGTATATGTTTCAAAATCGCAGATTCGCTCGGTCAGCCTTAAAACCGGAGATACCGTCAGCGGTCAGGTACGGCTTCCCAGAGCTGGCGAGAAGAACCTTGCGCTTCTGAAAATAGAGTCGGTCAACGGCGGAGATCCTGCCGAATCCAACGAAAGAGTGCCCTTTGAAAATCTTGTTCCCCTGTATCCGGAAAAGAAGCTGAACCTTGAATACGAAGCGAAAGAATTCAGCACCAGAATTTTGAACCTTTTTGTTCCCATAGGGCTTGGCCAGAGGGCCATGATTGTCGCGCCGCCGAGAACGGGAAAGACCATGCTTCTTCAAAGGATAGCAAACGGAATCACGGAAAATCATCCCGATGTTCAGCTTATAGTTCTGCTCATAGACGAGCGTCCGGAAGAGGTTACCGATATGGAGAGGTCGGTTGTCGGCGAGGTTGTCAGTTCAACCTTTGACGAACCGCCCAAACGGCATGTTCAGGTTGCGGACATGGTACTTGAAAAGGCAAAGCGTTATGTTGAACAGGGCAAGGATGTGGTTGTGCTTCTTGACAGTCTCACACGGCTTGCGCGCGCAAGCAACACGGTAACTCCCGCGAGCGGAAGGGTTTTGTCGGGAGGAATTGAAGCGAATGCGCTTCAGAGGCCCAAAAGATTTTTCGGAGCGGCGAGAAACACCGAACAGGGCGGAAGTCTTACGATCGTTGCCACCGCGCTTATAGACACCGGAAGCAGGATGGACGAAGTGATTTTTGAGGAGTTCAAGGGAACCGGCAACATGGAATGCTATCTTGACAGAAAGCTTGCCGACAGACGGAGTTTCCCCGCCTTTGAGCTTCAGCGCTCTGGCACAAGAAAAGAGGAGTTGCTACTCAGCGAAGAGGAGCTCACAAGGGTCTGGTTGTTGCGCAAAGTGCTTAACCCGATGAACACTATTGAGGCGATGGAGTTCCTTCTGGACAAGATGCGCGGCACAAAAAACAACAAAGAATTTCTCAGCGGAATGAATTCCTGATATGCCGCTTTCCGGAAGGGAAAACGGAAATATGACATCGTGTCTCACCGTGCAGGATGCCGAAAAATCAATCAGTTTCTACAAAAACGCCTTCGGGTTCAAAATTTGCGGAGACGAGATATTAAAGAACAGCGAGGGAAAGCCCGTTCATGTTGCCATGCTTTTTGAAGGCAGGCCCGTTGTGATGTTCAGTCCTGAAAACGCGGAGATGTCCGATATGAAATCTCCCGCGACAACAAAAAACCCGATGCCCGTAATTTTCTATCTGTATTGCGCGGATATTGACGCTTTTACCGAAAACGCCCGTGCAAACGGCGCAACTGTTCTCAGGGAGCCGGCAGATATGTTCTGGGGAGACCGTGTGGCGGATTTCAAAGACCCCGATGGTTACCTCTGGACTTTCGCCACAAACTTCGGCGCGGTTGATATGTCAAAAGCGCCCGAAGGGTTGATTAAGGGTTAGTTTTTCAGTACTGAAAGACGAAAACTAAGGTTTTCTGCTACTCTACGCTCTGATGACGGTTAGCTCGCGTATTGGATACAAAACGAAATATAAATAAAACGTTGTATTACATACGCACATATAAACACTTAATTCATAGTGCAGTAGAATTTTGGGAGTGTAATGAATTAACAAAAAGTGCAGTGAATCTGCGCATCTAACAATTGTAACTGCGGGAGCGTACAGGGGTATTGAAAACAAAATTAAAATACAAGGTTTTTTAACCCGGATGTCTCAATCACCCATCATCACAAAAATCTCATCCCCTTTCACTTTAACCTTAAATATCTCTATCGGCTCGTAAGCCGGCATACAAAGCGCTTCGCCGGTTCGCACATTGAACTCGGCTCCGTGATAAGCGCAAGTTACAACCTCTCCGTTAATTTCCCCGTCCGAAAGGGGAAGCTCCTGATGGCTGCACTGGTCGCGGAAGGCGTAGAACTTTCCGCCGATGTTGCAGATGGCAATCGTGTCAAACCCGACCGTGAAGGGTTTTATTTCGCCGGGGGCGATTTCAGAGGTTTTTGTAACCTTTTTCATAAATGCCTTCAGCTTCCGAGCGCGGTGTCAAACCATTGTTCGGATTTCTTGTCAAGAAAGTCGCGCACGGGCTCAACGGTCATAAGAGCAAAACTCTCCGCCGTGAATCCCCTCAGAATTACCGCGCGCGCCTCCGCTTCGGGTATTCCGCGCGAACGCAGATAGAAAACGGCGTCTTCGTCCATTTGTCCGATGGTCGCTCCGTGAGTGCATTTGACATCATCGTTGTAGATTTCAAGCTGGGGTTTTGTGTCTATCTGAGCCTTGTCTGAAAGCAACAGATTGCGGTTTGTCTGCTTCGCGTCCGTTTTGACCGCGCCTTCGTGAACTATGATTCTGCCGTGAAAAACCCCGCGTCCCATTTCGTTCAGAACACCGTTGTAAAGCTGACGGCTGTCGCAGTGCGGAGCGGCGTGTTCCACCTTCATAAAGTTGTCCATGTGCTGCCGCCCGGTCGGCATAAAAAGACCGTTTATGAGAGAGTTACATCCCCGTCCGGCAAGTTTTGGATGAACGTTGTTTCTCACAATGGCGCCGCCGTGCAGAACGGAATGGGAAAGCGCGTTGGAGTCTTTTTCCTGAAGCAGGTTCAGCGTTGAGATGTTGACTCCGCCCTTACTTTCAAACTCAAGCATGTAGTGCTCAACTGTGCTACCCGCGCCGATTGAAACCTCGGTCAGGGTGTTTGAAAGGCAATTGCCGTCTCCGATTGAGATGTAATGCTCAACGATTCTCGCCGAACAGTTGTTTTCCGCTATTATAAGATTTCTGGGACTGCATACTCGCGAGGCATCTCTGCAGTCGGTTACATAAACAATATAGATCGGAGTTTTGTCTTCAGTTTTTTCGGGAATGAAAACAAAAGCCCCGTCTTCAAAAAGCGCCGTGTTAAGCGCGGTGAAAAATTCGTTTTCGCAGTCGGACAGTTTTCCGAGATGGGCCGCTGTTTTTTCCGGATGGGTTTTTCCGGCTTTGGAAAGCGGGCACACAAGTGGCATTGCTCGGTTGTCCGGGGGATTTGAAAGTTCGGGTGCGAAGACACCGTTGACAAAGACAAGCGCGGGACCGCCAAGCCCGTCAATAATGGAGTCCGCAAAGTCTTTTTGCATTATGCCGGTATTTTTTCCGGCAAGCGCATACGAACCCGCCGCGACCGGAGCAAGGTTTGTGAACCTCCAGTCTTCATGCCGCACGGTCGGAAACTCCAGTTTAGAAAGCGCTTTCGCGGCGTTTTCCCTTATATCGTCAAAAAGAGGCAGCCCTGTGCCTTTTGCGGAACCGCACAATTTCATGAAGTTGTGAGTGCCGTTTTTATTTTTTTTCGATGACATATTTTCTCCGGTTTTATGAGGCCTTACGCGGATTTTTCAATCCAGCCGTAGCCCTTGCTTTCAAGTTCAAGGGCGAGCTCTTTGCCGCCGGATTTCACTATCCTGCCTTCCGACATTACATGGACGAAATCAGGCACAATATATTCAAGAAGCCGCTGATAGTGGGTTATGATGATAAAAGACCTGTCTCCGGACCTCATTGAGTTCACCCCTTGAGCCACGATTTTCAAGGCGTCTATGTCAAGCCCCGAATCGGTCTCATCCAGTATGGCGAGTTTCGGCTCAAGGATTTGCATCTGAAATATCTCGTTCCTTTTTTTCTCTCCGCCTGAAAAACCTTCGTTGACTGGACGCGAAAGAAACGAATCGTCTATGCCCAGATTTTTCATTTTTTCTCTGGCGAGTTTAGAAAACTCCACATGCTTTACCGGTTTCAGCTCGCGTTTTTTCCTGATGGAGTTAAGCCCCTCCCTGAGAAGGTACGAGTTGGATACTCCCGGTATCTCAATCGGATACTGAAACGCCATGAAAACTCCCGCCGCGGCGCGCTCTTCGGGTTCCATTTTAAACAGGTCTTCGCCGTCAAACCCGACCTTGCCTTCGGTAACCTCGTAGGTGTCTTTTCCGGAAAGGATCTGAGAAAGGGTGCTTTTACCCGAACCGTTCGGACCCATGATTGAGTGAACCTCTCCCGCGCCTATTTTCAGGTTCAGCCCTTTCAGTATTTTTTTGCCATCAACTCCGGCATGCAGATTTTTTATTTCAAGCATTTTTTTTCTCCCGTGAAATTTAAGCCGCCAGCAAAGTCAGCCGACACTGCCCTCAAGGCTTACGCTCAAGAGTTTTTCCGCCTCAACCGCGAACTCAAAAGGCAATTCCTTGAAAACTTCCTTGCAGAATCCGTTTACAATCAGCGAGACGGCATCCTCGGCGGACAGCCCCCTTTGCTGGCAGTAGAATATCTGGTCTTCCCCGATTTTTGAGGTGGAAGCCTCATGCTCCATATGAGCGGTTGAGTTTTTTACTTCAATATACGGAAAAGTGTGCGCTCCGCACAAGTCCCCTATCAGCATTGAGTCGCATTGAGTGTAGTTGCGCGAACCCGAAGCGGATTTTCCTATGTTAACAAGCCCTCTGTAGGTGTTTTGCCCCTTGCCCGCGGAGATGCCTTTTGAAATAATTGTGCTACTTGTGTTTTTGCCTATATGCACCATTTTTGTTCCAGTGTCCGCCTGTTGCATTCTGTTTGCCAGTGCGACTGAGTAGAACTCTCCGACCGAGTTGTCTCCCTCAAGTATGCACCCGGGGTATTTCCATGTTATTGCTGATCCTGTTTCCACCTGAGTCCAGGATATGTGAGAGCCGTTTCCGGCGCACCTTCCGCGTTTTGTGACAAAATTGTAGATACCGCCTTTGCCTTCGTTGTCTCCAGGATACCAGTTCTGGATTGTGGAGTATTTTATGGTCGCATCATCAAGAGCCACAAGTTCGACAACCGCCGCATGAAGCTGGTTTTCGTCCCTCATCGGCGCGGTGCATCCCTCAAGGTAGCTTACGTAACTTCCCTTGTCGGCGATTATGAGCGTTCTTTCAAACTGTCCCGTATTTTCCGCATTGATTCTGAAATACGTAGACAGTTCCATCGGGCAACGCACGCCCTCGGGCACATAAACGAAGGAACCGTCGCTGAAGACCGCAGAGTTCAGAGCCGCAAAAAAGTTGTCCGAATGCGGAACAACCGAGCCGATGTATTTTTTCACAAGTTCGGGATGCTCGCGTATGGCTTCGGAAATTGAGCAGAATATCACGCCTTCTTCGGCGAGTTTTTCCTTGAAGGTTGTTACAAGCGAAACGCTGTCAAAAACGGCGTCCACGGCAACCGTGTCGGATTTTACGCCCGCGAGCATTTTCTGTTCTTCAATCGGTATGCCGAGTTTTTCGTATGTTTTTAATATTTCAGGGTCTATTTCGTCAAGACTCTTGGGCGCGTCTCCGCTCTTGGGCGCTGCGTAGTAGCTTATGTTGTTGTAGTCTATCGGCTGATATTTCACATTCGCCCATCTCGGCTCTTTCATTGAGAGCCATCGCTCGTAGGCTTTCAGCCTCCATTCCAGCATCCACTCCGGCTCTTCCTTTTTCCCCGATATAAAGCGGATGATATTTTCGCCGAGCCCTTTTGGCGCGATATCCTGTTCAACATTGGTTGAAAAGCCGTATTTGTATTCCTGTTTCGCAAGCTCTTCAAAGTCAATGCTCATCTTTCGCTCCCCGTTTGCCCGTCAGGCTCTCAAGACTTACCTTTTCCAGAGTTTTTATTATCGCCATCTGAAGCTTGTCCCAGACGGCGAGCTGGGTGCAGTTTTCGTAAAGTGCGCAGGGGCCTTCCTCATTCATGCAGTCAATTATGTGTATGTCTCCCTCAATCGCTTCATAGACGTTTCTGAGATTCAGCGTGGAAGCCTCTCTGGAGAGCATGTATCCGCCCGAGGGCCCGCGCTCCGAGCGCACAATTCCGCTTTTTACAAGGCGTCCCAGTATTTTTGCCAGATATTTGTCCGGTATGCGCTGGTTTTCGGAAATTTCTTTCATCCCGCATTTTCTGCTCGGATTGTTACCCAGATAGGTCAATGACCTTATCGCGTAATCAAGAGTTTTACTTACTTGCATGGAGCTCCCTTTGCCTTGAAACGGTCAGTATGAGACTAACGGAGAATATCAACTTTTTCAAGCACTTCGTCCGCGAGCGTGCCAGCCCTTTCCGTGCTTGAAATCAACGTGTTCGTAACAAGAGTCTCAATTCCGAGAGACTCTATTTGCGCCGCTTCGGCGCTGTCGCTGTTGTCTATCACCATGAGGTTGAGGAAGTCCGAATACATCTTTGCTACCTGAAACGAGGAAACCTCAAGTCCGAGGGCTTTCATAAGGCGGTCGGCGGGTCCTTTCAGCGGTTTTCCCCCTATGAGCGGGCTTACTCCGGCGACTGTTCCCTTTGATTGGACAAGAGCATCCCTTAAGCCGGGAACCTCCAGGATAGGGCCGATGCTTATTACCGGGTTGCTCGGACACAGCACTATTGTGTCCGCCTCCGCTATTGACTCAAGCACTCCCGGAGCCGGAGTCGCGGACTCCATTCCTCGGAAGTTGATTTCATAAACCTCAGGCTCCATGCGCTTTTGGACATAGTATTGCTGAAAATGCATTTCCCCCTGTCTGGTGCGCACCCAGGTTTCCACATCGCAGTCGGTCATCGGCATTATATCGGCTTTGTCCGCGGCTCCGAGCTTGCGGGAAATCTCCCGCGCCGCCTCCGAGGGCGTGAGTCCGCGCGCTGTCATCATGGTTCTCGCAACATGGGTCGCGAGGTCTCGGTCGCCTATCCTGAACCAGTCCTCCCCTCCGAGGGTGGAAACTGCGTCCATGAAGTTGAATGTGTCGTCCTTGATTCCCCAGCCTTTTTTTTTGTCCACTATTCCGCAAAGCCAGTAAATTATCGTGTCTATGTCGGGGGATATGTGAAGCCCGAACAGTTTTATGTCGTCCGCGCTGTTGACGATAACGGAAAGCTTTTCCGAAGGGTCGCGGTTGCGCATCCGCAGAGACAGACCTTTGAGAAATTTTCCAGCTCCGACTCCGCCTCCGAGACAGGTTATCATTGCAACAGCATATACGAAAAAAGGTCTGGATTTTTTGGACTTTCGCGCTCTTTTCAGTGTAAAATAAAGGCGAGGTTGGGCTTGGCGCATTGATATGAGCACGGGCCTGAAAGAAAAGTTAAATTCCTGGTTTGTGAGAGCGGTGGTAATTTTTCTCGCTCTTACTTTCATTGTCGGTCTGGGCTATACGGGCGGGCTGCCGTGGAGCAGTCTCGCAACCGGCGTTGCCGCGGAGATTAATGGCGACTCCGTTCCGCTTTCTTACTACCAGTTTGTCAGAAGACAAATCCATCGTGCGCAGACGGAAAATCTGGACAGGGTTCCCGTTGAGCTTCAGGACGCGATAGACAGAGCCGCGCTCAGTTTCCTTATTGAACGCAAACTGCTTGCTCAGGAGGCCTTTTCTCTTGGCTTGAGGTTTCCGGACGAGGAAGTAGGAAAAGCGATTACAGGCAACTCGGCTTTTCGTCCCGATGGCGAGTTTGCGGGCACGGAGTACTACAGACGGGTTGTCCGCCGCGTGATGGGACTGACAGTTTCCCAGTTTGAAAATTCCATACGGGACGAGGGGCTTGTCTTGAAGATGGTTGCCCTTTCACGTGTGTCTTCGCGTTTGTCCGAGCCGGAGCTGTCAAATCTTTTCAATCTCACAGGTGCCAAAATCAAGGTTGATTACATACCTTTTGACAGTTTTTCCGAAGCGCAGGAAGCGTTTGAGGAGTTTCTCGCATTGGGAGACATAGATGCGGTTGCGGAAAAATTCTCAAAACAGCCGCAACAAACCCAGTTTTTCACTCCTTTTGAAATTCCCGATCCGGTCGAGTCTGCGGGCACGAAGCTGTTCACTTTCCCGCTGCAAAGCCGCGGCGCGGCGATAGCCGTTTCCCCGGACGGCGGCGTTTACAGCCTCGCCGTTGTTTCCGGAAGAAAAAAGGCGGATTCCGCAGCTTTGACGAAGAAGGTTCAGATAGCGATGAGTGGTGCGGACAAAACGCAGGATGAGATTCTCAGAAACTGGGTCAACAACCTTTACCTGCGCGCCGATGTGGAGACAAGCGGAGAGATTCTCAGATGATTGAAACTGATTTGCAGGGGCGGAAAAGTTGAGAATATCCTCACTTGAACTTTCGGGGTTCAAGTCGTTCCACAGAAAAACAAGGATAGAGTTTAATTCGGGTTTGAACGGCATAGTCGGTCCCAACGGTTGTGGCAAATCCAATGTCATAGACGCCGTGCGCTGGGTTATAGGCGAGCAGAATCCCAGGATGCTACGCGCGGGTTGCATGGAGGACCTGATTTCGGACGGAACGGTATCTCTGAAGCCGGTTGGCATGGCGGAGGTTAAGCTTGTACTGTCCGATGTGCCGAGACACGGCTTTGGCGATATTTCAATAACGCGCAGATACTACCGGGACGGCGAAAGCGAATACTCAATCAACGGCGTCGCGTGCAGGCTCAAAGATATTGTTGACATCTTCATGGACACCGGCGCGGGCGCGCGCTCCCACTCGATTGTAGGTCAAGGCGAGGTGGAGAGTTTCATAATGGCGAAGCCCGAAGACAAGCGCAGACTTATAGAGGAAGTCGCCGGAATCGTGAGATACAAAGCGAGGAAAAAGGAAACGGTCGGAAGGCTCAAACAGACCGAAGAGAATCTTTACAGGATCAGAGAGATGAGTGGCGAAGCCCGCAGTCGCAGGGAAAAACTCCGGCGGCAGGCACAACAGGCGGAGAAACTTAACGAGCTTACCGGGCATGCGGCGCGGCTTGAGTTGCTGATGCTCGGAGCGCAAAAGGCGAAAAGCGACAGGAAACTGAGCGAGGCGAAACAGAAAATATCCGCGATTGATATTTCCGCAAGAGAGATTGATACGGAAAAAAACGGTATGGCGACACGGCTGAGAAATCTTGAAGACGAGGCGCAAAGTCTTGAAACGGCAATTTCGTCCGCCGACTCCGACATACTTGCCGCAAGGGAGAAAATCAACGGCGAGGTTTCCTCAAAAGAGATTTTCGCGGGAAGAAAAGACGACATTGAGGGGCTTATTGCCGGGCTTGAAAGTGAAAAACTTTCCCTTGAGCGGCAGGCGCGGGACATAAAGGAAAAGATCGCCGAGGCGCGGTCGAAAGCGGAAGGCTCTGACGGGAAAATCTCCGGGCTGCGCTCCGAAGTCGGCATTGCCGGTGGGGAGCTTGAGTCTTTCAAATCTGGCACGCGTGTTGACAGAGAGGGCCTTGAAGAGTTCAAGAACAGTTTTTTCGGCGCCGTTGAACAGTGCGATTCAACCGAGATTACATACAGGAAGCTTACCGGAGAGGTTGAGAGAGTTTCCGTGAGAAGGAGCTATCTGTCCGAGCAGAAAGACGCGCTTACGGAGGAAAAACGGAGCCTGTCATCGCAGCGCGCGGAGTTTGCCTCGCAGCTTGAGCGGCTCAAAAACGCTCAGGAAGAGTCCGGCAAACAGAAAAAGACCATTGAAGAGGACACCGTTTCTTTCGGCGAGGAGCACAAAGCGTTGCTCGCCGACATCAACTCGCTCAAAGAGCTCAGAAGCCGGAGCGTTTCGCGCCTTGAGGAGCTTGGCAACATACAGAAATCTTTTGAATGGCTCCCCGAATCGTCCCGGCGGATACTTCTTGAAGGCAAAGGCGTGGGAGTGCTCGGCGTTTTGTCCGATTACGCCGATGTTCCGCCTGAATACGCCAAAGCGTTTGAGGCGGCTCTCGGCGAGCGGCTCAGCTGGATAGTCGTAGGCACGGGAAAGGACGCTTCACGGGCGATTGACCGCCTGCGTAGAAGCGCGGAGGGAAGGGCGACCTTTCTGCCGGTTGATTCCGCCTCAAGCACCGAAAGCCCTTCCGCTCCCGCGGGCGCGCGTCCGATTTCCGAAGTGGTGAGTCTGCGCGGTGAGGGCGGGGATTCCATGCGCAAACTCCTTGACGGGATATGCGTTGTTGACACCCTTTCGGACGCTTTCAAGTGCGCGGCGGCTTCGCCCGGGCTTTCGTTCGCCACGTTGGGAGGTGATTTTCTTGACAGTTCGGGGGCCGTTACGGGCGGCTGGACCACGGGCGGGGTTTTTCAGAGAAAGTCTGAGATTGACCGGCTCGCGGCGGAGGTTGCCGCGCTTGACAAAAAGATAAAATCTGCCCTTGAAAAATCGGGTAGCTTCGAGGTGCGCATGGAGGATTTTAAATCCAAAATGAGCGTTCTGGAAGAACGCATACAGACCGACAGGGTGAAACTCGGCGCGATTGAAAGAGACCTTAAGGGGTTCAACTTCTCTCTTGAGGGCAAAGAGGCACAGCTTACGGAACTGGAGTCTTCCGGGGCGGAGGCGGACGAGGAGTTTGAGGCGAAAACCGCGCGGCTCAACGAGTGCCGCAAAAAACTTGAGGGACTCCGCGAAAAAAGGCAAACGCTGAAAAACCGGCTTTCCGGGTTTGAGCAGAAAAACTCCGAGATTGAGAAACGCGAAAGCGCACTTGCGGAAAACCTTGGCAACCTGAAGATAAAACTCTCCTCCCTTGAGCAGAGCCGGAAAAATGCGTTAAGTGCAGTTGAGGGTTTTCTCCTGAGAGAAAAAGATATTGCCGACCGCATCGGGCGCGTATCGTCCGAAATACAAAACAAAACCGATGAAAAGGCCAGAATGCAGACATCTTCCGAAGAGGCACGGCAGAGCATAGAGGCGCTTACCGGGGAGCTTGAGAAAAAACGGGAGAGTGTTGAGCAAATCAGGGAAAACCGCGCGCGCGTTCTCTCGGACATGCGGGGTTTACGCGAAGGCATTGGAGGGCTCGACAAGCGCGTTGAAGAATTGAGAGCAAAGCGTAGCGATATTCAGATAAATTTAAGAACAATGGAAAATAACATGGAATACCTGTCTGTGAAAATGGGGGAAATTACCGAAAAAAGCGGTGTGGAGCCGCCCGGAGAGGAAGAGATAAAAGTGGCGGGTTTTGAAGATACAAAAAATGAGTTTCTGAATTTAAGGGAAAAAATTGACAAATTCGGTCTTGTGAACCTTCTCGCGCCCGAAGAATATGAGGAAGTGAGCAAGCAGCATGATTTTCTGGAAACCCAGATTGAAGATCTTGAGAAAAATGTCTCGTCTTTAAGAAAATCCATCGCCCAGATTGACCGTGAGTCCGCCAGGAAATTCGCGGACGCGTTTGAGGAGATGGACATGAAATTCCGCGAGCTGCTTCCGACCCTTTTCAAGGGAGGGGAGGGAAAACTTGTTATGACCGACCCCGATGACCCAATTGAAACGGGGGTGGACATTGTTGTAAAACCCGGCGGCAAAAAATTCCAGAGCATGAGTTTGCTCTCCGGCGGCGAAAAGGCACTCAGCGCGATAGCGTTCATAATTTCCTCGTGTCTTGTGCGCCCGCTTCCGTTCCTGATTCTTGACGAGATAGATGCCCCGCTTGATGATTCAAACACGGGAAGGTTTGCGGCTCTTCTAAGAGAAATCTCCCGCGGTTCTCAGGCGCTTGTGGTTACGCATAATAAAACAACAATCGCCGATGTGGATGCGCTTATAGGGATAACTGCGAGTAAGGCGTCCAATTCTGCGGTTGTGTCGGTTGATTTGGCTGAAGCGGTATAATTTTTACTTTCAGCTATTGTCTCAAAACCGGAAATCCATATTTATGGATTTCCGGTTATCTGGATAATAGCCGGGTAAAACTAAATAACCTTGAAGCCGATTTCCCGAAGGTAATTAAATGTGGGGTTATAGTAAGATTTGTCGCGTGTCGGGTCTTCGGAACTGCCTTCGGGGACAACTATTACCATCCCTTGTCGTGCACGTGTGAGAAGAACACGGTATGCGTTTTTTTGGTAATTTTGCAGTTCGGGTTTGCTTACACGGTTCCAGCATTTCCCCTTTTTAAACGACCAATTTTCCCACCCTTGTGGCGTATAACGAAAATCGGCATCCCAAGCTACACAAGTCCAATCTATTTCCAAGCCCTGAGTATCAAACTCGGTTACAACATCCTCAAGATAATAGGAAGAACGGACATCTTCTTTGGACTTAAGGAACCAGTGAATCGGGTCAACTTTGGGTCTGATATCAACGGCGTAAGGTTTCAGCCTTGCCGCGCGTGAAGAAACCATAATTCCATAACGTTCGGAGCCGCGCGCCTTGCCGCGAAGCCAATTTTTTGCGGTATTCAGATCGCGCGTCAGAAAAATTGGATACTGATGAGGGCTTATTTCGGCAAGTGTTTGCTTTGCGCAGTCTGTTTCCAAATCCAGCAGTTGCCCGACAAGTGATGAGACATTTTCAGCGCGAAAAGACCTCATAGATACGGATAAATGCAACTCGTCTTTTTTCTCCACACTCACTTTGTCTTTCAAATTTAAAAGTTGGTGGGCGACTTTATATTCGCCGTCTTTCAAATGGGGGGAAATATAGATATGCCATTCTGGAAATTTATTACAGATGGCCGCAATCCATTCGCTTATTCCCGACTCTCCTGTGTTAATTTCCTGTCCTCCCCCGACCAAGCAGATAATAGTCGCCCAATCTGTGTGTCTGTCCAGACACGAAATTAAAAACTCCGGTTCTGAAAAGTCAAAATTGTCAATGTTTTTTCTGCGCTTCATAAAATTTGAGGTTTGTTGCAAATTCCATGCGCGTTGGGCTTCGTCAAAAATTGCCACATGCTCAAGAGGTGCTTCTTGGTCTTTTATGTATTCATCGCGGAAGTTATGCACATTTTGTATGAAGGTTTTAACCTGGGTACGAGCTTTACCAAGTGTGCTTTTGGAATTGCCGATTTCTTTTTGGTGCCTCACCTTATCTTGTGCCAGAGCCTCGCGCAGTATTTTTACCAAAGGCCCGTTTCCCGATAGAAAAACACTGTAAAGATCGCTTTCTTTGTCTATGTATTTTGTTGCAATATCAAGTCCGACAAGGGTTTTGCCAGCCCCTGGCACGCCCGTAACAAAGCAGATGGATTTATGCGAATTGTTCCTTGCTAACTCAATTATGTTTGCAATCGTTTTGGATGTTCTGGTCAAGTTCTCTCCGCTCTCGCTACGGGAAATCTCCTCAACCGAATGTCCTCTATAAAGCGCCGTTGCTGCTTCAATAATAGTGGGTGTTGGGCTGTAACGACCGACTTCCCAAAGATTGGAGTCTATTTTTTGCTCATTATCCGCAAATTTCAAAGTTTCGGCTATGACATCGGGAAGATTTTCCGCGTTTGTAAGTGTCGTGTACAGAAGTTTGTCTTCGTGCACTTTTTTGCTTGTGGAACATATTGTGCTTTTTGCCTCTGTTGCAACCAAAATTGGTGCAACCATTGCCCCATGGCTTGTTTTATGAAAGTTTTTGAGGTCTAAAGAGTAGTCGCACACTTGGTTAATCGCCGAGTTTGAAAACTCACTTGCCCCTACCTTAAACTCAATTACAAAAATAACGCCGCGAATCAAAACAAGGACATCAATTCGTCCGCCAAGTCTTGGAATTTCATACTCAAAATAGACTTTTCCGTTACCGTAATAATGCCTTACCGTGTTTTTTACAATGTCTATCTCCTCGCTCCATGCTTTGCGTTGGGGCTGAGTTATGTCGAATGTGCCGCCCTGGGCAAGTTTGCCGATAATGGAGTCTTTGCTCTCTTCAATAAATTCGGAAATACCATTTGAATAATACGCTCTCTCCATCTTAAAACTTTAACCGTAAAGTTGCCAGTGTGTTTTCAAGAGTCCGGTTACTTGGACAGTTTCAATAACGCTTTCACGCGGAAATGACCTAAACGAATGTGATAAACTAATACCCCAGTGTTTGGCAAATTCTTCAAAAAAATAGTCGGAACCCAGAACGACAGACGGGTGCGGAAGATGTATTCCGTTGTGGAGAGCGTGAACGCTCTTGAGGCGGAGGTCTCCGCTCTTTCAAACGCGCAATTTGCGGAAAAAACGGCGGAGTTGCGGGCGCGGTTTGAGGACCCGGACGCGGACCTGAAAAAGACCTTTGATTCCGTTGTTGCCGAAGCATTTGCCCTTGTGCGCGAGGCGGCCCGACGCGCTCTCGGAATGAGACACTTTGATGTGCAGATTATCGGCGCACTTGTTCTTCACAGAGGCGAGGTCGCGGAGATGAAAACGGGCGAGGGAAAAACCCTTGTCGCTGTCCCCGCTTTGTATCTGAACGCCATTGCGGGAAAAGGAGCGCACCTTGTTACGGTCAATGACTACCTTGCCGGGAGAGACGCCCTGTGGATGGGTCCCGCATATAAAATGCTGGGTCTTGCGGTCGGGGTCATAAACGCACGGGAATCCTACCGCGTTGAGTGGGAAAACCCCGAAAACGCAGCGCGGGCTTTGAGTGAAAACCTGTCGGTCTGGGTCGGAGATGAGACGGGTGTCTCAAGCGGGAAAAATCCCGAAGCCGCGGCGGCTTTCAAAGGGAAACTTGTCCCGTGTTCAAGAAAAGAGGCGTATGCCTGTGATATTACCTACGGAACAAACAACGAGTTCGGCTTTGACTATCTACGGGACAACATGGGGTTTTCCCTTGAGGAATATGTTCAGAGGGAGCATTTTTTCGCCATTGTTGACGAGGTTGACAGCATTCTCATAGACGAGGCGCGCACGCCGCTTATCATTTCGGGGCCGTCGGGCGGCTCAACGAATATCTACCATAAAACAGACCGCATTGTGGAGCCGCTTGAGAAAGGAAAGGACTTCTCCGTTGATGAAAAAAACCGCAGGACAGAGTTATACGAAAGCGGGATTTCAAAGGTGGAGTCCGCGTTCGGGATAACAAACCTTTACGACCCCGCCAACCTTGAGATGCTGCACTGCGTCAATCAGTCTATCCGGGCTCGGCATCTGTTCCACAGGGATGTAGACTACATGGTGCGGGATGGCAAGGTGGTGATAGTTGACGAGTTCACGGGGCGGCTTATGGAAGGAAGAAGATGGAGCGACGGGCTTCATCAGGCGGTTGAGGCGAAAGAGAATGCGGACATAGAGCAGGAGAATCAGACGCTTGCGACAATAACGCTTCAGAACTATTTCAGGATGTATGACAAACTTGCGGGGATGACCGGAACCGCAGATACCGAGGCGTTTGAGTTTCAAAAGATATACAAACTAAATGTTACGGTCATTCCGACACACAAGGATATGGTGAGAGACGATTCTGACGATGTGATCTATAAAACCGATAGTGAAAAAACGGAGGCTATATGCTCTGAAATCAGGGAGTTGAACGCGCTCGGCAGGCCTGTTCTTGTCGGGACGACTTCCATTGAGCAGTCGGAGAAAATATCGGGACATCTCAGCAAACACGAAATTGCGCATAAGGTTCTGAATGCGAAAAACCACGCGAAAGAGGCGGAGATTGTGGCGCAGGCGGGAAGGAAGGGCGCGGTTACGATTGCAACCAACATGGCAGGACGCGGCACCGACATTGTGCTTGGCGGAAATCCGGAGTTTCTCGCGGCAGATATGGTGAAAAACGGCGGGGAAGACGAACGGGAGAAATCCATTGCCGAAGCCCAGACGGTCGCCGAAGCCGGAAGGAAAGAAGTTGTTGATCTCGGCGGACTTCACATAATCGGCTCGGAAAGGCACGAGTCAAGGCGTATAGACAACCAGCTCAGAGGCCGTTCGGGGCGTCAGGGAGACCCCGGTTCTTCGCGTTTCTACATATCGCTTGAAGACCCGCTTATGAGGATTTTCGCGTCCGAAAGGATTTCTTCAATCATGGATATGGTCGGCTGGGAGGAGGGCGTTCCGATGGAGCACGGGATGATGACCCGCGTTATAGAGTCCGCGCAGAAGAAGGTGGAAAGCCGCAACTTTGACATAAGAAAGCACCTGCTTGATTACGATGATGTGCTGAACACTCAGAGAGAAGTCGTTTACAAAATGCGCCGGGAAATTCTTGAAGGCGGCGAAGCGCTTAAAGAGAATTTTCTTTCAATAGTGAAAAAACTCTCCGAAGACCTGTCCGCGGAAATATCCGCCGCCGGAAAGGACTCTGAAGCCGTAATAAAAGAGGCGCAGAGCATTTTTAATTTCGGCGAAAAGCGGCCGTCGAGCAATCTTGAATATCTGGTGATGGAACGTTATGCGGAAAAAGAAGCCGACATAGGCGCGGAAAACATTATAGATATAAAAAAATTCATAATGCTTCAAACCATTGACTATCTGTGGAAAGACCACCTGCTTGCAATGGACCACTTGAGAGAGGGAATAGGGCTTCGTGGCTATGCTCAGAAAGACCCGCTTTACGAGTATAAAAACGATGGTTTTGATATGTTTTCAACCCTGATTGACACCTACGAAGAGGAGATTTGCTCCAAGTTTTTCAGTGTCCAGCTGGCAAGTGAGGAAATCCCGACCCTTGAAGACCAGATACCGGAGCCGCAGGATTTGGTGTTGTCATCCGGCGGGATGGGAGAATCCGCTATTCCATCCGCTCCGCAGGTCGCTACTCCAGTGCGCAGAGTGGAGAAAAAAGTTGGCAGAAACGACCCGTGCCCGTGCGGGAGCGGGAAGAAGTTTAAGAAGTGTTGCGGTAGTTAGGTTTTTTTATTTCCCATCCATAGATTGTGGCTTATTGATGGATAGGATAAACAAGGTCAAACTGTAGTACAGTTTCTTTTGCTCAGAGAAGTTTTCACCAATTCTCTTGCAAATAGGGCATATCGTTCGCCCGTCCAGCGTGCGAGGAGGTCTGAAAAGGTGCCTGAACTCCGGCTTCCGAAATTTCGCGCACTTTCGGATAAACTCCTTAGACAAAACCTATCATCGTCGTGAACCGGAAACCGCTGTGGCTGGTTGAGGCGGCCGGCAGAGCGGTAAGGGAAGGCGGCATCTACCTGTCCGCAAGCAAGTAGTCGTTATCGCTGTTTTTTGAGCGCAGGTACACAAACAGACCTATCCCGAGGAAAAGCGCCATAAAAATAATAAAACTTAAAACGACCATATCGTATTGCGGCGGATCAGGTGGAGGCTTTGCCCCACAAACACGCAAACAGTGAGAAAATCAAAACGCTCACATACGAATAACCCACATCAATCGCGGTTGCAATTTTCAGAAGCCCACCCCAGTGGTGTTTTACTATTACCGCTCTTACCACCGCTCCGATGAGGAAACTCAGTTTTGAAGGCATCTCTGATAGTTTTAAACTTCAAACCGGGCCCCAGTTATACCAGACTGCGCCGAGCGCAAACGTCGCTATGGTTGTCACCGTTATTGATACATAGTTTACCGATGAAAGCTTTATTTGCCCTCTGTCACAACAGTTTTGATATTTTCTCCGCAAGCGCGAAGTCTTTTTTTGTAACCCCGCCCTCGCTGTGAGTGGAAAGCGTGATTTTAACCTTCTTCCAGCCGTGCATAAGGATGTCCGGGTGGTGGTTTGCCTTTTCCGCCTCAATTCCCACACGGGTTACAAAGGCGAGGGCTTCGGAGAAGTTACCCAGAGTGAAATTCGAGTAAATGCTTGTTTTGCCGGCTTTCCATTCGCCGCTCAGTTTCTTTATCCGCTTTTGAACTTCAAGTCTGTTCATAACAGCCATTTTGCGCGTTCTCCCGTTTGTTTGACATTCATTGCGTCCATTGTAGTATAAAAAACTGCTTATTCAAAACAAGGGGGAGTAGAGTTATGAGTGCGGAACTCGGTATGAAAGAAGCCCGTGAGGTTCTTAAAAAACACAAAATTGTCATCGCTGGAGTCGGCGAGACGGAACAGGGAAAAATTCCCGACAAAAGTTCATTCCATTTTCTCTCGGAGGCGTCAAAACTCGCAATAGAAGACGCCGGAATTAAAAAAAATGATGTTGACGGTCTTGTAACGGCGTTTTCGCTTGTGGAACAGACCTTTATGCATTGCACCACTTTTGCCGACTACTTCGGCATGAACCCGAAATTCTTTTCTTCAATAGCCGTTGGCGGCTCAACTGCCGTCTGGATGGCTGCGGAGGCGGCAATGGCAATCGCTTCGGGTCAGGCGGAGGTTGTCCTGTGCGTAAGGGGAGACAACACCCTTTCGGGAATATCGTCTTCGGGAATGCTCGCTCTTGTAAGAGAGATGTGCCACGCGGAGTTTGAGTTTCCATACGGGCTTACGACACCGGGCGGATACGCGCTTGCGGCACAGAGGTATCTGCACGAATACGGCAACAGCAGGGAGCATCTCGCGGCGGTTGCCACAACAATGAGAAAACACGCGGCGGACAAGGAAAACGCCATGAACAAAGAGCCCCTTTCCATTGAGGACGTTCTTGAGTCGCGCGTCATAGCGGAGCCGCTGACAAAGTATGATTGCTCAATTATCTCGGACGGCGGTTGCGCTTTTATCGTTACCACCGAAGACAAGGCGAAGGAGCTCGGCATACAGAACAAACTCGCCTATATGTGGGGAATGGGACAGGGGTATTCTCACCAGTATCTGACCACGCTTCACGACCTCGGCCAGATATACAATGCGGTCAAAACTTCCGGCGACAAAGCGTTCGGCACGGCGGGGGTAGGCACCGGTGATGTTGATGTCGCCTTTCTTTACGACTGCTTTACGATAACGGTTCTTCTTGAACTTGAAGGTCTCGGATTTGTCAAACCCGGAGAGGGCGGGCCTTTTGCACTTGAAGGCAGAATGGAAAAAGGAAAAGACCTGCCGGTCAACACGCACGGGGGTCTTCTCTCTCAGGCACACCTCGGCGCGATGCACCATGTTGTTGAGGCGACCCTTCAACTTCGCGGCGCGGCGGGCAAGAGGCAGATTGACGGCGCGGAAGTCGCGCTTGTTCACGGCAACGGCGGTATTGTTTCCGCTCACAGCACCATACTTTTGGGCAATCAGCCGCTCAACTGACAGGGGTGTTTTTACTAATCAGGAGGAATTTGAAAAATGTCTGAAAACAAATATGCAAAACCGCTTCCAGAGTTTCGTCCGGAAACAAAACCCTACTGGGATGGATGCAGAAAGCACGCGCTTATGCTTCCTAAATCAAAGCAGAGCGGGGAGTTTTTCTTTTACCCGCGGGCGTTCTCCCCGGGGGATGATATGAGCGCCGACATTGAGTGGGTGAAATCTCCGGGAAGAGGAAAGGTGTGGACATTTTCCATTCACCACATGGGACCCACAAAAGCATACAAAGAGGACGGCGCTTATGTTGTCGCGCTCATAGAGCTGGACGAGGGAGTGAAGATGATGTCCAACGTTGTTGAGTGCGATGTTAACGATGTCAAAATCGGGATGGAAGTTGAGGTTGTTTTTGACGATGTTACCGATGAGGTAACCCTTCCGAAGTTTCGCCCGGTTTCCGGATAAACACAGGAGGTATAAACGTCATGTCAAAGATCTTTTATGAAGACATAGAAGTCGGTGAAGAGCATGAAAGCACCGGAAGAACGGTTACGGAAGCCGATGTTATGAATTTTGCGGGCCTTTCCGCCGATTTCAACAATATGCACATAGACGAGGAGTTTGCGAAAAACACCGTTTTCAAAACCCGTGTCGCGCACGGCTTGTGTGTTCTTTCAATCTCATCCGGGCTTTGGTTCACAATGCCCAGACTCGCCACAATAGCGTTTATGGGGCTTGAGGACTGGCGCTTTTCCGGCGCGGTCAAGTTCGGCGACACAATCAAAATAAAACGCCGCCTTGCCGAAAAACGCGAGCACAAAAGACCCAACATGGGCTTTTTGATTTGGGAACTTGATGTTGTAAATCAGGATGGCGATGTTGTCCAGAAGGGCAAATGGGTGATTCTTGTGCAAAGAAAGGAAGGCGGGAAGTAAGCCCGAGTTTCTCAGGTTTCAGTTAAAAAAGAGGAGGCGGTTGTCTCCTCTTTTTTTTGCATGACATTCGTAGTCGTGTGGATACGGAGTTTTGTGGAGCAGGGCGGCAATATGCTAAATAAGTATATTGACCACTTTCTGTGCGAATTCTCCGATTTTCTCCCTCACCACAAGGTCGGCTTCATCGTCGTAGGGTGTTTCCATAAGATTCAGAATAATCAGTTTTGCTCCTTTCCTGAGAGCGATTTGGGGTATTGTGCTTGCCGGTGTTACCTGAAGCGATGATCCAGCTACTATGAGCAAATCGGAATTTTCGGTAAGTTTCACCGCATTGTTCCACGGCTCACGGGGCAGCGGCTCGCCGAAGAACACCGCGTTGGGCTTCAAAACCCCGCCGCATTCACACAAAGGAGCGACTTCGCCTCCGGCAACTCTTCGCATAACATCGTCCATCGGCACAAACCCGCCGCACTCAAGACAGACGGTTTCCCTTATAGAGCCGTGAAGTTCATGCACGGTTTTAGAACCCGCCTCAAAGTGAAGCCCGTCCACATTCTGAGTTATTACTCCGCCAATCATTTCTCGGTTCTCAAGTTCGTAAAAAAGAAAATGTCCGGCGTTCGGCTTTGCCGCACTGCGCACGGGATGGAGTTCCAGAGCGTATGAATAATAGGCGGCGGGATCTTTCATAAACCCGTCCAACGATACAACCGACTGGTCCATCTTTTCCCAAAGTCCCTTTTCGGGAGATCTGTAGTCCGGGATTCCGGATTCCGTGCTTATGCCCGCGCCTGTAAGTGCCGCACCTCCGCGGGACGAGGATACAATTTCAACGAAGATTTCCGCCTCGCGTTTCAAAACTGCTACTTCCGGTTGTCTTTTCCTTCACCGACCGGCAGGAATGTGATCTTTTTCGCGTTACCGTCCTCTTTTGTCTCAAACTTTATTCCTTTCATGTTCCTGACCGCCGTATAGACAACCTTTCTCTCGTAAGCTTGCATCCTGTGGAAGGTGAACGGCCTTCCCGACCCCACGACCTTTTTCGCGGCTTCCACGGCTTTTCTCTCAATCTCTTTCTCTCTTTCTCTCTTGTAGTCGTTTATATCTATTGAGACCCTTTTCCCTTGTCCCGACTGCTGTCCCGTCTTTACCGAAACTATCCTGGATACCACATATTCGAGATTTCTCAGCGTTTCCCCGTATTTTCCTATGAGCAAGCCCTGAGACTCTTCAACTTTCAAATCCACTTGCACAGCAGAATCGGTTTCCAAGGTTTTCATGGAATGCTCAATTCCCATCATATCCAGAATTTTCCCGGTTGCTTTGCCAGCTTCCTCAAGCATCCCTTCGGAAGAACGGCTCGCCGCAGACGGCGCGCTGACCCCGCTTTTTAAGGTGATTTTGACCTTCGCTTTTCTGCTGCCGATTCCGAAAATTCCCCTTGAAGCTTCCTGTAAAACTTCCATTTCAACTTCGTCTCTGCGGGCTCCGAGTTCCAGAAGGGCTTTCTCAAAAGCTTCTTCCGTCGTGTCCGCTTCTTTTTCAATTGTTCGCATTTTTATTTCCTCCGACTATCCGGTTTTTTGTTTCCGCCTCAGGCGGTGCTCCTGTTTATATATAACTGCTGCCCGACGCTCAGCACATTGCTTGCCGTCCAGTAAAGCACAAGCCCGGACGGAAAATCCCACATGACAAAAGTGAATACAACGGGCATAAACTGCATTATTTTCGCCTGCATTGAAGCCATGTCGCCGCCCGCAGTCATTGGGGTGAGTTTTGTTGAAAGCCACCATGAAATCCCCATGGCGAGGGGCAGAATTCTGAAAGGCGCCGACGTCCAGGGTATGTTGAAAAGAACTTCGGGCGCAGACAGATCGTCTATCCACAGAAAAGAACTGTGGCGCAACTCTATTGAATAGAGCAGTCCGTAGTAAAGCGCTATGAACACGGGAATCTGGGCGAGCATCGGCAGGCATCCGCCAAGGCTGCTGAGCGGGTTGATTCCGTGGCTTGTGTAGAGTTTCATTGTCTCGTCGTTAAGGCGTTGTTTGTCATCTTTGAATTTTTCCTTCAACAAATCGAGTTTCGGTTTTACGGATTCCATTTTCTTCTGCATTTTTTTCATTGAGCGCATTCCTTTTATGGAAAGGGGAAGAAACAGCAGCCTGAACACAATCGTTATGACAATTATTGAAACTCCGTAATTGTTGAAAGTCTGGTTTGTGTATTTGAGCACCCTTACAGCGAGTTTTGAAAGCGTTCCAAGCCATCCGTAATCGATGGAGTTCTCAAGCCCGTAGCCGGAGGCCTTTAACATATCCTCCTTTTTGGGTCCGATATATGACTTCCATCTGCGCGAAGAGGTCGTGCCCGAAGGGACGGAGAATCTTCCGTATGAGAAGCGCGTGTCCACGCCGCGGTCGTCTTTGTTTGAGGCATAAATATCGGTCTTTTCGCCGGATTGTGGCAGAACCGCGAGCAGAAAGTATTTCCTTGAAAACCCCAACCAGTCCACGCTACCGGAAAGAGGTTCCTCCACATCTCCCGGAGCGTTAAACTGTTTTCTATCTCCGCTGATTGAAACAACAAGGGCATCGCTGGGTCCGTATTTTTCCTCCTCTATTTTTCCGTATTGGAGGAAATGCTCGGCGTATTCTACTGTTTCGGAAGAGTCGTTTTGTATCTCATACTTGCCGCCAATCAGGTATGTGTCTGGAGCAAAAGACAGTTTTTTTACGACTTTTACGCCGTTTTTCTCATATGAAAGCGCTATCTCCCGCGCTATTCCTTCCACGACAACAACCTTTTCTCCCTTGTATTCAAAGGGAATTACATTTGGAATGGTTGCTTTTTCAAAAGATAAAACCACTTCGGGAGCGCTTGACGAGGCATCCACAAGGTTCAGGTTGTCTTCTCTGCCGGTGTCTTCCGAGTAGTTTTTGAGTATCCATTTTTTTATTTTTCCACCCGCGGTGTCAAGATGCGCGATGTACAGCGGGGTTTGAATCTCTATTATTTTTCCGTTTTGCGAGTTGTTCCACAGGTTTTTGGTTTGTGCGACTGGCGTGGCAGATTTTACGGTTTTGTTTTTTTCCGGCACGGACTCGGCCGTCTTAGGTTCGGAAGCGCCGTCCGTTTCGTTCACGGGGCCGGGGAACAGCTTTGCGTATCCGAAAATAACCACCAGAGCGAGGACGACAAAAATTATGTAATTGGAAGTGAGTTTTTCATCCTGCATTGTGCTATCTGTTTTCGGGGTTTTTTCCCGCTCCGTGTCCGCTTACCGGGTCGTAGCCACCGGGGTTGAGAGGATGACATTTGGCGATTCTGCGCAGAGCCATCATCCCTCCGTTTCTCAGACCGCGCAGTTTTATCGCTTCAAGAGAATAGGACGAGCATGTCGGATGGAAACGACACCGAGGGCCCAGAAGAGGCGAGATTGAAATTCTGTACAGTTTTATGAGAAAAACCGCCAGAACGGTAACCGCGCGGGTAGCCATTTCATTTCTCCCCGTTTATCAGGCGCAGTATTTCCCCGCCGAAAGTTTTCAGAGAGAGGTTTGACACATCGCTTTTCGCTATGAAAATAAAGTCTTTTTCGCCGAATTCCCGTTTGTTGAGTCTGAACACTTCCCTGAAGTAACGTTTGATTTTATTGCGCGAAACCGCGTGCGAAACCGTTTTTTTTGCCACAACATGACCGATACGCGGAAAAACCAGGCCGTTTTCCAGCACCGCGAGGGTGAAATTTGCGGAAGAAACCCTATTTCCTTTTTTCAGGACTCGCACATACTCGGCTTTTTCCATCAATTTTTCTCTTTTCCGAAGCTTCGCACCGTGGTTTATGCTCATTTTGACCGGAACTGTAAGGTCAAAACATGTCTGCCCTTCTGCACCCGTCTCTTTAAAGTGCGACGTCCGCCCACGGTCGCCATCCTTGCGCGGAATCCGTGGGTTTTTATTGCCTTTTTTCTGTGCGGTTGAAAAGTTCTTTTCATAACAGATAAGCGTAAAAGTACCACAAATAGCGTTTCGGTCAAGTTGACAACAAAGCCCGCTTCCTGTTAAATAACACAGCTGTACAAGCTTGTCAGCCAACCGTTACCTATGCTGTTTGAGGGCTTAAAACTTATGCTTGCGGGGATGTTTGTTGTCTATGTTTTCCTCACATTGCTTCTGGTTCTGATAAAAGTCTCCGCCTATTTTTTCGACACGGCGTCCGAGTCGTCCGCGATGCCGGCAACTCAAAATCCGTCTTCGGGCGCAAGTCCGGACTATGAGGACAGCGGCAGGGTTGTCGCCGTTGTATCCGCAGCGGTTTCGGTATACAAATCAAAAAGAGTGTGAGGTCTGTTTTTACGATATGAAGAAAATACTTTTTCAGGACACATCTTTCAGGGACGGATTTCAATCGTTCTTCGGCGCGCGCGTGTTAACCGAAGATTTCATTCCGGCTGTTGAAGCCGCGAGCGGCGCGGGAATAACCCATTTTGAAGCGGGCGGTGGCGCGAGATTTCAGAGTCTTTTCCTCTATTGCGGGGAGTCCGCCTTTGATATGATGGACAGTTTCAGAAACGCGGTCGGTCCGAATGTCAATCTTCAGACTCTTGCAAGGGGCATCAATGTTGTCGCTCTTTCCGCGCAACCCAGGGACATGATTGACCTTCACGCCCGTATGTTCAAAAAGCACGGTATAACGCATATAAGGAATTTTGATGCCCTCAACGATGTGAGAAACCTTGAGTATTCGGCTCAATGCATAAAAAACGCCGGTATTCACCATCAGGTTGTTGTTACGATGATGGAGCTTCCTCCGGGATGCGAAGGCGCGCATGAATCGGAGTTTTATGTTTCCAAAGTCCGGGAAATACTTGACTCCGGGCTCCCGTTTGACTCCATCTGTTTCAAGGACGCTTCGGGAACATCAAATCCCCGCAAAGTTTACGACACGGTCAGAGAGGCGAGAAAAATTGTCGGCGATGACACTGTCATCTGGGTTCACACCCATGAAACGGCGTCTCAGGGAATCGCCCAGTACACCGCGGCGATAGAAGCCGGCTGCGACGGGATATGCGTCGCGAGAGCTCCCGTTTCCGGAGGAACATCCCAGCCGGACATTATCTCCATGTGCGGCGCTCTCAAGGGAACCGATTTCACCCTTGATGTGGATTTACAGAAGATTCTTGAGGCGAACGCGGTTTTCAAGGAGTGTATGGCGGACTACTATTTTCCTCCCGAAGCGCTCGGAATTTCCTCCGAGGTTCTGCTTTCACCGATGCCCGGCGGTGCGCTCACGGCAAATACGATGATGATGCGCGACACCAACACGCTCGCCCTTTATCCGAAAGTGATAGAGGAGATGTCCGAGTGTGTTGCCAAGGGAGGCTTTGGAACTTCGGTAACGCCGGTTTCGCAATTCTATTTTCAGCAGGCTTTTGCCAATGTAACACAGGGAAAGTGGAAAAAAATAACGGACGGGTACGGCAATATGGTTCTGGGTTACTTTGGGCGTACGCCCGTCCCGCCGGACCCGGAGGTTGTAAAAATAGCCGAAGAGCAGATGGGAAAATCCCGCTTTGAAGGTGACCCTCTTGAGATAATTGAGCCGGGGATTCCGGCTGCAAAGGTGATACTTGAAAGGGAGGGTTTGCCCGTAACCGAAGAAAACATCTTTATAGTGGGCGCTCTTGAGACCGCCGGAGGAAACAAGGGGCTTGAGTTTCTTAAAGGCGATTTTTCCGTGAATGTCAGGAAAGAAACCACCGGAAAAAGCGGCGCGGATTCTTCGGGCAAGACCCCCGATGCCTTCACCGTTTCCGTTGACAACAAGGACTACGCCGTGCGCATACGCGGAAAAGATGATACTTTCGCCATTACCGTTGACGGCAGGGACTACGCCGTGCGTGTCAGCGAAGGGACGCAGGGTGACGCCGCCGGAAAATCTCCGGCGCAATCTACTCCCTCTCCCTCAGCCGGGGGCGATGTTACGCAGCTTGTGTCCGCGGTACCCGGAAGTGTTTATAAAATTTCCGTCTCGGTTGGGGACAAAGTTGAGGAAAACCAGCCTCTGATACTGCTTGAGGCAATGAAAATGCAGACCCCGGCCGCGTCTCCGTGTTCCGGTGTGGTGGCGTCAATAGATGTCAATGTCGGGGATGTTGTTGAAACGGGGCAGATTCTGCTCACAATCAACTCGGACTGACGAAAACTTGTTTGGCATGAAAAAAATATCTTTCTTTTTCGCCGTGTTTGTTCTTGTGGCTTGCGCGCTTCCGGCTTTTGCCGTGGGTGGCGGCGACAATGATCTTCCTTCGCTTGGCCGAATTTTGCTCAACCTTGCCGAGGAGACCGGTGTAAACGGTTTTTTCACATACGGCGACTCATGGGTTGAGGGCCCCGGACAGCTCATGATGGTTTCCGTGGGTTTTCTGCTTCTCTATCTGGGAATAAAAAAAGGGTTTGAGCCACTTTTGCTTGTTACGATAGGTTTCGGGTGCATACTTTCCAACATACCGCTTGCCGGCATAAACGAGCCGGGAGGGGTTCTTAACTATGTTTACAACATAGGCATAAAGACGGGTGTTTTTCCGCTGATAATTTTCATGGGAGTCGGCTCGCTTACGGATTTCGGGCCCCTTATCGCCAATCCCAAAACAATACTTCTCGGAGTCGCGGCGCAGTTTGGCATATTTGCCACCCTTATCGGGGCGCTCGCGCTCACTCATTTTGTTGAAGCAATAGATTTCTCTTTTGCGGATGCGGCGTCCATAGGCATCATAGGCGGAGCGGACGGTCCGACGGCAATATATGTCTCATCCCAGTTGTCTCCCAGACTTCTGGGAGCAATCTCCGTCGCCGCCTATTCCTATATGGCGCTTGTTCCCCTGATACAGCCTCCAATAATGAAAGCCCTTACAACAAAAGAGGAAAGGAGGATCAGGATGAAGCAGCTTAGGCCTGTGGGAAAAACGGAAAAAATCCTGTTTCCTCTTATCTCCGTTGTGCTGTGCGCGCTTTTTCTTCCGTCTGCCGCGCCGCTTATAGGGTTTTTTATGTTCGGTAATCTGATGAAGGAGTGCGGTGTTGTGGACCGTCTTACAGATACCGCTCAAAACTCGCTTATAAATATCACTACCATCTTTCTCGGTCTCGGAGTGGGCTCAAAACTATCCGCCAAAGAGTTTCTGACACTTGAAACCATAGGTATTCTTCTGCTCGGAGTAATAGCTTTTGCCGTGGCGACCGCATCGGGAGTTTTGCAGGCAAAACTGCTCAACCGCTTATCCGTAAACAAGATAAACCCTCTTATCGGTTCGGCGGGCGTGTCCGCGGTTCCGATGGCAGCGCGTGTTTCTCAGGAGGTTGGTGCGAAGGAAGACCCTCAGAATGTTCTGCTTATGCACGCGATGGGTCCCAATGTCGCCGGAGTTCTCGGTTCGGCGGTTGCCGCGGGTCTTTTACTTGCGGTGTTTTCGTGAACAGGCGTGTGGTTTTTTTTGACGGCGTTTGCGGTTTTTGCAACGGGTTTGTTGATTTTATTCTGGAAAGAGACCACAAGCGAAAGTTTCTTTTTTCTCCGGTTCAGGGAGAGACCGCGGCCGGAGTGTTGCCGCCGCTTCCGGATGATTTCCGCAAGTGGAGCATTTTTTATTCGGACAGAGACGGAATCTGCCGTGATTCCACGGCGGTAATAAAAATTCTCACCGGTCTCGGAGGGGCTTGGCCGCTTTTTGGAGTTTTTATGTATGTCCCCGGATTTATACGGGATTCAATTTACCGCCGCATTGCCTCAAACCGCTACCGGTGGTTTGGAAATCTGGATTCATGCAGGTTGCCGCCGCCGGAGCATTCCGATAGGTTTCTTCCGTAGGTTGCTTATGAAAAAAACCGGAATTACATCTCTGCTTGCGTCAATATTTTTTCTTGCGTGCGCGGTATTCGGAGGCGCGCCCGCGCATGCGGACGGTTTTATTTCGCGCAAATTGCCGGAATTCACCTCATCGCTGCAGAAAGACTGGCTCAACTCGGAGCCGCTTGAAAAGTCCTCTCTTAAAAACAAGGTTACCGTTGTGTATTTCTGGGCTTTTGACTGCTGGAATTCCTACCGTTCTTTCCCTTGGCTTTTGAAAATGGAAAAACGTTTTGCAAACAGCGAAATTCGGGTGATAGGAATACACACGCCGGAGTTTGAACGCGAGAAAAGCAGAAAAAATCTGGAGGGGAAAGTCAGGGAGTTCAATCTCACCCATCCCGTAATGATGGACAATGATTTCAAATACTGGAGAAAGATGCAAAACCGTTACTGGCCCGCTTTCTACATTGTGGACCGTAGTGGCAAAATTGTTTATAAAATGATAGGGGAAACCCATATCGGACAGGAAAGAGCAAAGCGGTTTGAAGAGGTTGTTGAGGGTTTGATTGTAAAGTAATCCAATGCTACCCTGTTCCAGATTTCTCATTCTTTATTGTTAAGCAATGCCAAGTAAATTTTCCAACAGTAACCTTTCCAAATCAACGGCGGAACATCTTCTTCGTGCTATGTCTACCGAGGAAGTTGAACGAATTTTAATCGATCAGGCGGAATTTGCTGATGATGAAAATTGGAGGCCCTATGGCGGCGCTGAAAAGAATTGGGACAGAGTTGGTGTTCAAACCAGTGAACCAGTCGGTGCGCTTGCAGAACTGATTATTAACTCTATTGATGCAATCCTTATGCGGAAGGCTAAGGAAAAAGGGTTGAATTTTGAAAGCGAAACGCTCCCCCGAAGTATGAGTGAAGCGGTCAAATTATTTTTTCCCGAAGTGCATGAAGGAAAATTGACGTTGCTGAGTCAAGGGCAAAGAACGGCACTGGCTGAAAAGTGTGTTCTGATAGGAGTTAAGCGGAAAGTCAAGAGGGATAAATTCCCCAATTATACGATAGTTGATTTCGGCGAAGGTCAGAATCATGGGGATTTTGAAAAAACTTTCTTGTCTCTCGGAGAAAAAAACAAAGAGGGGATACCATTTGTTCAAGGTCGTTTTAACATGGGTAGCACCGGATCCATAACTTTTTGCACTCGGGGCGAAATTAGGAAAGGGATGTACAAATTTGTTCTTTCCAAAAGAACCACATCCGAATCAGACGGATTATGGGGCTGGACTCTCATAAGAGTGAGGGGGGTTCGCAAAAGAGAAGAATTACCGGTGGTCGAGTATTTTTGTCCCAGTGGTAAAATTGCTTGCTTTAAGTCTGATGAAATAAAAGTCTTTGATAGAGAAGACATCGGGGTTATTCACGAAGGCAGCGTTGTGAAATTGTATGAATATGACATAGGCCCCGGGGCCCGTGCGGTTGACATAGGTCTATATGACGCGCTTACGACGAACCTTATCGACTGTGCCTTGCCTCTTCGTCTTTATGACTTTGATGCGAAACCAACAAAGGTTGGTCTTAGATCGGAAGGTATAGCACCAAGGACTTTTTCAGGCATGAAAACGGTACTCAAATCCGATGATAATGAAGATGAAACAAGCAAAGTCGATTTTGAGGGCGTGGTTGAAAATTCAGAGAATTTCAGCTTGGGAACTATTCGCATATCTTATTTTGTATTGGACGCTATGAAAGACTATCTGCGTAACCATCCATATAGAATGTTCTATACAATCAACGGTCAATCTCAAGCCAAAGAGAGAGCCAGCTTTCTGGGAAAGGCAAAACTTGATGATTTAAGAAATCACCTCCTTGTTCAAATTGACTGTAATGCCATGGATAATACGGCACGTTCCGCAGTATTTAAGCCGGACCGGGAAAGAATGGCAAAAATAGAATTGACCAGGGAATTAAAGGAAATTGTTATAAACTCCCTGAAAGAGGACGGGGAACTAAAAAAATATGCGCGAGAAATAAAACTTCGTCGCCAAAGTGAACAAATCGAGAAAGAATCCAGCAAGGAATTCCTTTCTAATCTTGTCAAGAATAATCCTGATCTTCAGGAGCTTTTTGGTTTTGGAGATATTGTTATGGATCAGACCCAAATGCCCGGGGGCGAGGAAATATACAAAGGGAAAATATTCCCAACATACTTAAAGCCAATAAATTTAGAGAAGGACGACATAAAAAGTATACCCATCAACTCTTACAGGTGGATCCGGTGTAAGACGGACGCCGAAAATGACTATCTAATACGAGACGCCAATCAAGGTGAATTTGTGCATCCCACACCTGATGTATTGCCAAATTCAGGATCTTTACGTAATGGAATATTTCGCATAAAAGTAAGTCCTCCCTAATCTCCAACTTCGAGCCTATCGGGGAAGGGATAATTGTTTCAAAGATGTGTACGGTAGACTAAGGTGGAAAAAACCCGCTTCAACTCTAACAACAAGATTTAGCGGAATTTCCAATGGTCGCTTTGCACATCCCACAGAACATAGAGGATTGTCTCTCAGGGAAGGCGCGGCATTGCAAACATTTGAAAATTATAAGTTTCAATCCAACAGTTCTATGGTTGTAACCAAATTAATAGGTAATGCGGTTCCCCCACAACTTGCATATAGAATAGCCAAGTCTGTCTGTGGTTATTGAAGGCAGTATTATGAACGGACAAAACAATTTTGTAATGAAATTTGACCCTAAGACCATAGAACACCTTGGGGTTCGTATGTATTCGACTCTTCCTCCGGTTTTGAGTGAGCTGGTAGCCAATTCCTATGATGCCGATGCCACAAGAGTTGAGATAGAACTTCATGATACGGATGAAAACAAAAGAATAGTCGTGAGAGACAACGGAATAGGTATGTCTTCAGATTGTATTAGAAGTAAGTTTCTTGTTATTGGGAGAAACCGCAGGGATGAAGAAGAAGGTTTGACTCCGAGAGGTAGAAGAGTCATTGGCAAAAAAGGTTTGGGGAAACTTTCATTTTTTGGGATTGTCCAAACGATTACGGTAAGAACCGTCAAAGATAGCATTAGAAACGAATTTTCCATGGATTGGAATAGCTTAATGAGTGCGGACGGGGACTACGTTATAAATCCAATTGCACTGGATCAGCCCGCCCAAGAAAGTGAATTCGGTACGGAAATAACTTTGGAAAATATAAAAAGGGAATCTGATTTTTCAGAAGAAAGTTTGGCTCAAAGTATAGCAAAATTTTTTATTTTTGATGAAGAATTTACCGTCACCTTTAGATATAACAATAATAAAGAAAATCAATTAACAAACGAAATGCGCTTTGATGGATTTGAACAGGAATTCTCTTGGGAGTTTCCTGATGATTTTGTTGATATTGATCCTCAATACAAGCACAGAATGGAAATTAAAGGAAAAGTTATCACGACCAGAAAACCAATTGCTCCAAGATTTAACGCACGTGGCATTTCTTTGTTTTCCAGAGGAAAACTTGTTCAAACACCCTATCAATTTTCCGAGGGAACATCCAGTCATTTCTTTTCATATTTGAGTGGATTTTTACACGTTGATTTTATAGAAGATTTTTCAGAAGATGTTATCTCTACTAACAGACAAAGTATAACTTGGGGTGATGCGGAAGCTAACAACTTACATGAATATATTCGAAAATGTGTTCAATCTATTCAAAGGGGTTGGCGTGAAAAGCGCAGAAATATAAAAAACGAAACCATTCAAAATATACACGATATAAAAGGCTGGCTCGGTTCGGTTCCGTCTCCCATGGACAATATAGTCATTCAGTTGTTGGAAGACATTAAAGATATTCCTGAAATTGAAACTGACATAGCAACGGAATTTACCAAAAAATTATACGGGATTACTTCACATTATGCACGCTATCATTGGCACCATCTGCACCCAAAAATAAAAGATAGACTGAAGGAATATTATGAAAATGAACAATACCCGGAAGCTGCAACTGAAGGGTAAAAATCTATGCCAGTGAGGTTAAAGGAAAAATGGATGGTGAATATAAGAGTGATGTCGATATGATGAGGAAAGCTTTTAATGTCGTTTATGAATTTAAAAACGGTAAATTTGACATAACTAACCATCCGAAAGTTCAAATTTCAAAGCTGTCCAGTAGGAACGAAATCAATATGCAAAAAGGTCAATGCTCTCTTTCGGTTGGTCTCTTTCAAGGATTTAGAAATTTGGCAGCTCACACTCCGGTTGATAGTTTGCCGTTTAAGAGAAAAGATTGCTTAAATATCTTGAGTTTGATTTCATTTCTCCTGTGTCAACTTGATGACTCACAAATCAATGGTTGACATCTATACCAAAGAAAAAAGATCGTGGCTTATGGCGAGGGTAAGGTCCACAGGAAACAAATCAACCGAAGGAAAACTGATTGATATATTAAAGCAAAATTGCCTGACTGGCTGGCGCCGGAAATATCCAATTTTTGGCAAACCAGATATTACTTTTCCAAAATGTAAGGTGGCGGTTTTTGTTGACGGGTGTTTCTGGCATGACTGTCCAAGGCATGGTCAAGTCCCCACAAATAACAAAGAGTTCTGGGTTAAAAAGATAGGTGCAAATAAAAAGCGCGACAGGATTGTGGATAAAACAGTTAAAAGTATGGGATGGAATACATTACGGATATGGGAGTGTGAACTCAAAGATGAACGGATTCTTAAAAGAAAACTGAATCTTCTTGTGAAGTTGCTGAAAAACAAATAAACCGTTCGGGTTTATCTTCCCTACAAAATAACCGTTCTTCTTCCGTCAATGAATATGCGGTGTTCAATATGGTATCTGACCGCTTTTGCGAGGACTTCTCGTTCGTTTTCTGTTGCGATTTTTTTTAAGTCTTCGGGCATTTTAGTGTGGTCAACACGGGTTGACCATTGCTCAATTACCGGTCCTTCGTCCAGATCTTCAGTCACATAGTGCGCAGTCGCGCCGACAACTTTCACTCCGTATTTGTATGCCTGATGATAGGCCTTCGGGCCCTTGAACGCCGGTAGCAGCGAGTGGTGTATGTTTATGCATCTTCCATAAAGTTTTTCCGCGGTTTCGGCGGAGAAAATCTGCATGTAACGCGCAAGCACAACAAGTTCCGTATCCGTCTTTTTGATGATTTTCAAAAGCTTCGCTTCCTGTTGCGGCTTTGTCTCTTTGCTGACGGGCAGGTGAATGTACTTTATTCCCTTATTTTCAACATATTCGCGCAAATTATTGTGGTTGGAAACAACGGCGGTTATTTCCATCGGCAGGCGTCCGGTTTCGCACCTGTAAAGCAAATCCCTCAGGCAGTGGTCAAGTTTTGAGACCATAATCATAACCTTGAACGGCTTGAGCGGGTCGTAAATCCCCCATTCCATGCCGAATTTCTCGGCCACTGCGCGGGAAAATCCGTCACGTATTTTCTCAATTTCCTCTTCGCCCCGCTCCGAGTTGAACGCCGTTCTTATAAAAAAACCGCCTCTAAGCTTGTCTTCAAACAGCCGTTGGGAGAGAATGTAGTAACCGTTTTCTTTAAAGAACGATTCCAAGTTTCTCTCTATGCTGTCTTTCGCGAGGCAGAAGGCTTTCAATATGAAACTTCTCTGTTTTCGGGATGCTAACAGCAGCTAACCGCTCCTGTGAATCGCGCTTTTTATCTCGTCCCATTTGGCGTTCAAGAGTTTCAAATCGGACTCCGCTTTTTCAAAGTCGCCCTTGTCCACACTTGCGATTATCCTTTTCAAGTCGCCTACGGAGTTCTCGTTTTTCATTGAGTCTCGGGTTATAAAGGAGCATATTTCGCCGTAGTTTAAAACTATTTCCCCTTCCGGGTTGAAACCGCGCAACCAACTGTTCATATCCGCTGCTTTCGCGGGTAGCTCCCTTAATTTTTCAAGGACGGGATACTTGGAAACCGCTTCTTCTATTCGCCCGAGAAATTTGCCGGCGGCTTCTATTCTTTCCATTGCTTTTCCTATTTTTTCCGTATAGTAGATTGAGTCATGATGAACGGCTCCGAAGCCGACATGCGTGTAGAAGAAATCGCGCTTTTTTTCGTCAAAAGCCGCAAGCCATTCAAACGGAATGTCGTTTTCGGATGAAATGATATTGAAACCTGACTCGTCGCCCAGACGACACACAAAATAATCGGCGTCTTTTTTTGTAAAAAAACAGTTCCTTATTTCGTCCGTGCCGATATTGAGGCTGTTTGCAAAGGATTTTCTGAATTCATCGTATTCCGCTCCCCACCATGCTGATTTGTGAGAAGCGGGTCTGTCCCAAAACTTCTCGTAGAACTCTATGTATTGCTTCCAGTATTCCGCACCCGGAAGTGAGCCAAGGGGTTCGTAAATCAAAAGAGTGCTTTGTGCCATTTTTTTCAACCTCCGGCCAGGGCTTTTTTCATGGTCTCAATCGGAGCTTCCTTCCCGGTCCAAATCTCAAATGATTTTGCTCCCTGATATAGCAACATATCAATTCCCGACTCCGCCTTTATTCCGAGTTCCCGCGCTCTTGCGACAAGAGGGGTTTCGCGCGGTTTGTAAACAAGGTCGTAAACCCCGAATTCCCCGCCGAATTCCTCAAGGGGAATTTCAAGCGGCGTGTTTCCCTCCATCCCACCGGACGAGCAGTTGATTATGATGTCTGCGCGGCGAGCACTATTCAGTATTTCCGCACCTTCAAGACCCGAATATTCCACCCGTGTTTTTGTGAATTTCCCCGCAAACTCATTCACAAGGTTTTCCGCTTTTGCCGGTGTTCTGTTTGCGATAAAAACCATTGTCGCGTTTTCCATGCAAAGCCCAGACAGCAAAGCCCTTGCGGCTCCGCCCGCTCCTATGACAAGGGCGGTTTTTCCCCCCGGCCGGAAACCCATTGAAACATCAAGCGCTTTGAGAGCGCCTTCAATATCGGTATTGTGTCCCTCAAGCCGGCCGTTTTGATTTTTAACAGTATTGACCGCGCCCGCAAGCTCGGCGGACGGGGCGAGAAAATCCATTTCCCGCATGACCGCCTGTTTGTGCGGGACGGTTATGTTGACTCCGCGTATTGAGAGCGCCCGCAAAGATTCAACGGCGGGTTTGACCAGTTCGGGAAGAATGTCAAAAGCCAGATAGATGCAGTTCATTCCAAGGGCGGAAAAAGCGGCGTTGTGCATGTTGGGAGAGCGACTGTGTCGCACGGGATGTCCGAAAATGCCGAACAAACCCGTTACGCCCGCCGGTGTTTTTGAGACTTTCATTCCGGTTGCTTTTCCTCTTTGTCTTTCAGTATGACGCGAACCCGCTCAATATCTTTTTCTATCTGCGCACACAGCTCGCGTGCGGAGCCGAATTTTTTTTCATCTCTTATCTTCTTTACAAACTCAACGGTCGCGGTTTTTCCGTAGAAATCCCCGTCCGTGTCGAGCAGATGACTTTCGGTAACCGTTAAGCTGTCTTCTCCAAAAGTGGGCCTGCGTCCTATGTTGGTTATGCTTTTTCCGGATTTTCCGTCAATCACCGTGGTTGTGGCGTAAACGCCCGGCGCGGGAAGAATCTCCCAGTCGGTTTTGAGATTGACTGTTGGAAACCCTATTTCCCTTCCGCGTTTTTTTCCCTTGTCCACGACGCCTTTCACATAATAATTGTATCCGAGCAACTCGGAAGTCTCCTCCGCGCGTCCCTCAAGTATCAGGTCTCTTATCCTGCTGCTACTGACCCGCGTGCCTCCGACTCGTGCTGGCTCAAGAACCGTGGTTTCAAATCCGAACCTGCTGCCCAGATTTTTCAGCATACCAACATCGCCTTTTCTTTTGTTGCCGAATCTGAATCGCGGCCCCACCACTATGGATTTAATTCCGGCTTTTTCCACCATTATTTCCCTGATAAAATTTTCCGGAGACATAAGCTCGAGACTTTCGCAGAACTCCAGGCTCACGCATATGTCAAGCCCGCTTTTTTCAAGCAACCGGAGCCTTTCCTCAAAAGGCACAAGCAGCCTGACCGTTTTGTTTCCCATAAATTTCTGGGGATGAGGGTTGAAAGTTACCGCGCATGATTTTACGCCGTAATGTTTCGCTTTGTCTTTCAGAGCCGAGATAACCTTTTGATGCCCCAAATGGACTCCGTCAAAATTGCCCAGCGCGCAAACTGTTTTCAAACTTTCCTCCGTGGAAAAGTTTTTCAGAAACTCCATGGCTATTTTCTCCAGAAATCGGGTATCAGAAGCACGAGAATCGTATAGATTTCAAGCCTTCCTATTATCATCAGTGCGGAAAGAATCAATTTTGTGGAATTTTCAAATCCCACGTAGTGGTCGTTTGGCACCAGGCCCCCTCCGGCGTTTCCTATTGCGGCGATTGCCGAAGAAAACGCGATGCCGATGCCGATATGCTCATGCTCAATCAGGCTTATCAACAGGGTTCCCACAAGCAAAGTCGTGAGGTAGAGAAAAAGAAAACTCATTATATTTGAGACGATGGGGCTGTCTATTTTTTTGCCGTCAAACCGGATTGTGGACACAAGGTTCGGATAGACCATTTTTCTCATGTCATCGTAGCATTTTTTGAGGATAATAATTGCCCTTGACTGCTTCATCGCCCCGGAGGTTGAGCCGGAACACCCGCCGACAATCATAATCAGACTCAACACCAGCAATGACATCGGGGGCCAGGAAATAAAATCGGTTGAGCTGTAGCCGGTTGTCGTTACCACCGAGACGACTTGAAAAGCCGAGTGTCTCAACGCCTCGCCAAAATCCTCAAAACTGTGATGCGTCCACACATCCAGCAAGACGACAATAATCGCCATGACGGTTATAAAAAAATAGAGTTTTAACTCCTCGCCTCTGAATGCGTTTTTCCATTTTCCCTTCATTACCAGATAGAAAATTACGAAATTCATTCCCGAAATGAACATAAAAATCATGATAACAACTTCAATAATAACGCTGTTGAAACCTCCAATACTCTGGTTGAGAGAGGAAAGCCCGCCGGTTGACATTGTGCTGAACGAATGTGCCACGGCGTTAATCGGAGACATTCCGCACGCGAGAAGGATGGCGATAAGCAGAAACGAAAGCGCGACATATACAAACCAGATGCTTTTTGCGGTTTCGGCGATTTTGGGCGTAAGCCGCTCCGTTGACGGGCCCGGAGCTTCAAGAGCCATGAGCCGCCCGCCCCCGATTGAAAGGCGCGGAAGAACTGCTATTGCGAGAACGACAATTCCCATTCCTCCGACCCACTGTGTGAGGTGTCTCCAAAGGGTTATTGCGTGAGGAAGACTTTCAACATCCGCTATGATGGTTGACCCGGTGGTTGTAAATCCTGTTGTCGCCTCAAAGATGGCGTCCACCGGATTTGTCAGGGTACCGTAAGCAAGATAGGGAAGGGCGCCAAACAAGCTCGCGCCAACCCAGAACAGGGTCGCCACCAGAAATCCGGATTTTCTGTCAATTTCCTCAATCTCCCCTTTTGTGCGCGTGGAAATTACGAGAATCACCCCCGCGCCGAAGGTGATGGCTGCGGAAGTGATAAGGCTTATTACCCCTTTTTCGCCTTCTATCAGTGGCAGAATTGCCGGAATAAGCATCATCACTCCAAGGATTCGTAGGAAGCTGCCGAGTGTGTTGAAGCAAAAACTGTAGTTCACTTACGATATCGCCTTCTCAACTTTGTGTATCGACTCGGGCAGGGTGAAAATTATTACCCTGTCATTTATCTGTGGAGTGAAATTCCCTCTGGGTATTATTGTTTTGTCTCCCCTTATGCATGCGCCGACAATGCACCCTTCCGGCAGACCCGCGTTTTGAAGCGAGGTTCCGCGTATGTTCGAGTCCTCCCCCACGACAAATTCCATTATTTCTCCGCGCCCTTCCTCAAGAAGCGTTGTTTTGACCGTTTTTCCGATGTCAAGCATTGCCAGGATTTCATTCACCACCGACAGCCGGACGCTTATGCCGGCATCTATGCCCGTGGTTTCAAGCACATCCATATAGTCGGGCTTTGTGTAGAGAACCATATTTTTTTTGGCTCCGAGCCGCCGCGCGAGAAGCGAGCTGAGAATGTTTTCCCCGTCGTCGCCCGTGAGGGCGAAAAAATAGTCCGCCACTTCAATGCCCGCTTCTTTCTGTATCTGGGCGTCCGTTCCGTCTCCGCGCAGCACAATGATTCCCGGAACATTGTCGGCAAGTTCCGCCGCCGCGTCGGGGTCGCTTTCTATCACTTTGACCGTGGTCCCGCTCTGGTGAAGCAGTGAGGCGGTAAGAGAGCCGAGCAGTCCTGCTCCGACTATGATTATGTTTTTCAATTTTTTGTCTTCCGTAATTCCGAGCGCGGCTTTCAGATTGTCAAAAGCGGAGGCGTCTCCAAGCGCGTAGACATTGTCTCCGGGCATAAGAACCGTGTCTCCGGAAGGAATGACCATATTTCCTTCTCTTGCCACCCCCACAAGTATCCACGGGGAGATGTCAAGGTTTTTTAACGAATTTTCCAGAACCGGCGCTTTCTCGTTGATCTTGAGTTTGAACAGGTCTATCTTGCCGTCCGCTATTTTTCTGCTGCTCCAGGCAAAGTGCGATTCGGTTACGATTTTCTTTATGTTTGTTGATATGATTTCACCCGGATTGACCACGGCGATGCCTTCCTGTTTCAGCATATTCACATATCCCGCGTATACGGGGTTTCTCACCTTTGCGATTGTGGTTTTGACTCCCCGCAAGTTTGCTGTCAGGGCGCACAGGATGTTTGTTTTGTCGTCTCCCGAAACCGCGAGAACAATGTCAGAATCGCACATCCCAGCCTCTTCAATTACATCGGGATGGCTCGCGTCTCCCTCAATACACATTATGTCGAGTTGGTCTTTTATGATATTGATCTCGTTTTTACTTTTATCAACCAGCACTATGTCGTGTTTCTGATGGCACAGGTCTTCGGCAAGAAGGGTTCCCACTTGTCCGGCTCCAATTATTGTAATTTTTTTGATTCCGTTAGCTCCCAACGCCGCCTCCGTTTCTCGTCCGCCCACGACTTATGTCAACTATCTTCAGCGAAAGGCTCCGCCGGTTGCCCCAATTTTCCATTCCCATTGTAAAAACTATGTCCGCCTTTCCTCCGGCGGCAATTTCTCTCTCTCTCTCCGCCGCATTCCACCACATCGCCTCAAGAGGTTTTTCTCCCGCGCCTCTGTCCACAAAAAGTTTGAGGTGAGAATTTTTTATGATGTTGTGCGAAACTATTTTCGCGCCTTCAAGCAGCAGAACCGGCTTCGGGTTCCCGCTTCCGAACGGTTCAAGAGATTCCATTTGTTCCGCCGTTTTGGCCGTTACATTCTCAATCTCAATTTTCGCATCTATAACGCAGGAGTTTTCCCGCACCGAGTTTTCGCGCCCGGCACCGGTTGCTTTGAGATGAGCGTTAAGAGACTCGCGGAATTTGTCTATGTTGCATTCCGCCACGGTGATGCCCGCCGCCATCGCGTGTCCTCCGTACCGCTCAAGCGAGTCCGCGCAGTGTTCCAGTGCCTTGTGAAGGTTGACCCACGGAACGGTTCTTCCCGAGCCTTTTCCGATTCCGTCTTCCCCGACTGATATGGCAAACGCGGGCTTGGAGTGTCTTTCCACAAGCCGTGAGGCGAGGGGTCCTATTATTCCCGGATGCCACCGCTCGGACGCAAGAACTATGCAGGCCGGTTGCTCATCGTCGGGCACTTGTTTCAACATTGAAGCGGCTTCTTCAACGGCGTTGCGCTCAAGCTGCTGGCGGTTTCTGTTCATTTTGTCAAGTTGTCTTGCGGTTTTGCGCGCTTCCTCCGAGTTCTCGGACAACAGAAGCTCAACGGCGGTTTCCGGTCCCCCGATTCTGCCCGCAGCGTTTATGCGGGGCCCTATCCTGAACGCTATGTCATCGGAGTTGAGTCCGCCGTTTATTCTGCTAACTTCCTTGAGAGCCTCTATGCCGGGTCTCTGGGAGAGCCTCATTTTCCTTATGCCCTCTCTGACCATGATTCTGTTGGCGCCCGCGAGAGGCACCCTGTCCACGACCGTGCCGATTGCGACCAGATCCAGATACTGCGCCATGTTCGGCTCCTCGCGGCTGTCAAAAAAACCTTTTTCTCTCAAGTTTGCCCTCACCGCCAGCGCGAGATTGAAGGCGACTCCCACGCCCGCGAGTTCTTTTTCATCTTCGGGGTATTTGCAACCCGGCAGTTTGGGATTCACCACCGCCACTGCATCTGGAATCTTTTCTTCCGGCAGGTGATGGTCTGTGATGATGAAATCTATTCCGAGCCCCTTTGCGGTTTCTATCTCGCTGACCGCCGTTATGCCGCAATCGGTTGAGACTATAAGAGTCGCGCCGCGCTCGCTTAGTTCCCTAACGGCGCGTTCATTTATCCCGTATCCGTCTTTCACCCTGTGCGGAACAAAGTAGATTGCATCCATTTCAAGAGATCTGAAGAATCCGCACAGAAGCGATGTGGAGGTTACGCCGTCCGCGTCATAGTCCCCGTAGACTGCCACCGTTTCGCCTTCGTAAACGGCCTTCACTATCCTTGAGACCGCGTCTTCCATTCCCGACATAAGCAACGGGCTTGGAAGGTCTCTGATGCTGTTTTCAAAAAACCTCAAGGCGCGTTCGCCGGTTTTTATTCCCCTGTTGACAAGCAGTTGCCCCACAAGCGGAGACACCCCCGTCTTGTGCGCGAGTTCCGCGCTTAGTTCTGGGGTTTGCTCTTTTATAAGCCAGTTTTTTTTCATTTGAAGTCCTTTATGTTATCGCCCGAGGGTTATAATTACCGTTTCGCGCGACCATAACAGCAGAAGGCGTTTTTGTTCAATAATCTGAAACACCACTTGCCAGCCCGTAGCGGCGTATTTGTTCATTTCCTCTTCCATTTTTTTTACGGGCAGTCTCGAAGAACCGAGAAAAATTGTTCCGAACAAACCTTCGGATATCTGGATGACTTTGTATTCCGAATATGCGGTTTTGCCTTTATCCATTGTTCTTGTTGCCCGCAAGATGTTCAAGAAGGCCGCGCAGTCCCAGAAGGTAACTTGCGGCTCCAAATCCCGCCACCACTCCCGTTGCCACGGGCGAAACAAAGGAGTTGTGCCGGAACTCTTCTCTTTTGTGGATGTTTGAGATATGAACTTCAACCGTAGGAACACCGACCGAAAGTATCGCGTCCCGCACGGCAACGCTTGTGTGCGTGTATGCGGCGGGGTTTATTACGATTCCGTCAAACTTGTCCAGTGTGTTTTGTATTGCGCTCACAATTTCCCCTTCCGAGTCGCTTTGAAAGAACTCAATTTTGCCTTCGGGATCTTTTTTCCGCATTAGCGCGGAGAGGTTCGCGTTTATATCGTCAAGCGTTTCACTTCCGTATATGTCCGGCTGTCGTTTGCCGAGAAGACCGAGATTTGGCCCATGGATTACGAGTATGTTCATTGATTTAGCGACCGTCTCAGGAAAAGGGAATCCGGCGGAAGTTCTTTCCCTCAATTCTGCTTTATTGGTAAACCGATTTCAAGGCAAAACCCGTTTGCATAGTTTCGCGAATGCTGTACAGTAAGCCCCTGCTCCCGGCGGAGGCGTTGGGCAAATCCAACCGAGTATCAAAAGGAGAAAGGTAAACACCATGAAAATCGTAAAGAGAACATCCGACCACATCATCTACGAGCGCGCGGACGGCAGGTACGCCGTCAGAACCACGAAGCGCAAAAGAGCGGTTAACGGACGCAACAAGATAAAAGTTCTTGTTGAGGAAGGGTTGCTCAATGTGCCGATTCCGCCCGAACCCGTAAAAGAGGTGCCGTCCGCAAAGGTCCCCGCAAAAGAAGCGGACGGAGCGGGAGCGCCCAAAGAGGAAGTGAAAAAGGAGAGCGCGGCAGAGAAGCCCGCTGAGACGAAAGCGGAAGTTCCTGCTGAAGAAAAACTCGAAGCGGAAGAAACAAAGCAGGAAACGTCTGAAACTTCCGTAGAAAAGAAAACCGAAGAATCTGCTCCCACTGAAGAAGTGAAGGAAGAAGAGGCAAAAAAGGAGCCGAAAGTGGAAAAAGAGAACAAGGAGTAGTTTTTCGCTTTCCGCCGGAAAGGACAATGGAGAACATCGGCGGCAAATGGGAACTGGAAGGTTTTCCTGTTGGCAAAGACGGAAAGAAGAAAAGGGGACTCCATCAACTCATCCTTGAACAGAGCGGAAGGAGCGTTTTCGGAGAGTCGTATTACCTCATAGACCCGGCAACCGGAGAGGAGAATCCGGATCCTCAAAAAAGTTTGTCAAAGATTGCCGGGGAAGTTGTTTCCATTCCCGAAAATGCTCCGCAAGACTCGAAAAATCTGCTCACAATCAGAAGGGAAACCGCTGCGGGCGACTTAATAGCCCTGTTTTTCGGCGTTATTGAAAGTGAAACCCACATTCGCGGGTATTTTGTTAATACCTTCGGACGCGGGGGCAGGTTTGAGATGAGGAAGACGGGGTGAGGGTTAGGTTGGTTGCTTGGCTGTTTCTTTCTCAAGCCACTTTATAGCGGTCTGTTCGTCTTGCTCTATTGCTATTTCTACTGCTTTTTTTGCACATTCCAGCAGGTGTTTAGATTGTTTTCGCAGGTTAAAAGACTCGGTGATTTTTTGTTGGATTTCTTGCTGTTTAGCATCAGATAAAATAGGAATGATTGTTTCTTTCACTTGATCGGGTCGCCAATGCAATATGATAGAGCCGCCTATATCGCGTTTCACCTGTTCTTGTGTCAAAACAGAATTTAATACCAAGGTGAGATATTCATTGCTTACTTTGTCTGTTTTGCTCTTGAGGCGCAGTATGCCTCCAGAAACGATCATTTTCTGAGGACTATCTTTTAGGTGGTAGGCAATTCCTGGGGAGCCATCCTTACTAAATAATATCTCTCCCTGTTGTGGTTGATGGTTCTTTGATTTTATAAAAGGTACATTCTGTTCGTTTGGTGTTAGTTTTGTGTAGAGTTGTTCCGAGATATATTTTTCCTCAGATATTTCAAAAGGGCTAATGTTGCTGACTCTGATAAAGGGGATGCCTTCAGCGAGATATTCACCGCTTCCAACTTCAATACATTTTTTTATCTCAACCAATTTTTCCAAACTTTCCCAGCCACCTGAATAATTTTTGATGGCACTGATAATCTCATCGTATTTCGGCTGATAGTATTCTGCGTCGATACGTTCGGCTTGTGTGGTATCAGAATAATTTTTGATAAAGGTAAGCTGGTGTTTGGGATTCCAGTCGTTTAGTCCTAGCTCGGTAAGTAGGAAATTTTGAGCTTCCTCATATAATATGCTGGAGTCGGTTTCTTTTAAAACCGCGCGCCTATAGGAATTTTCAATTATCTCAATAAATAATTTAGAAAATTTTGGAACTAGAGTCTTTTCAATTTCACGGCAGTTAAGATTTACTTGCTCGGTTTGCCGTGAAAGAAACCATAAAGCTAATCTGCCTATCTTTGAGTTAAGATAGATGGATAAAAAATATGGTGAAACAGATTTAAGTCTTATAAGAGCAATATTTTGATTTATATTTAAAGGTAAATCTTGTTTACGAATTAACGCCGCTCGACCAACTATTTTTTGTGTTGCTCCTATTATGGTAACAATCAAATCTCCCTCTCGGAGAGAACTTCTCTTTATCACTTCGTTCCCATGACTGCTTAAATAATGGGAAAACTGCCCTGAAATTCTAAATCCTCTAAGATTATCTGTTTTAACAAAACCTACACTACCTCCATAATATGATTCGACTTTCATCGACGGAGTGTGACCAGTCATTACAGGTTGTGAGATTATTTCAAGTAGTGGTTGAGAGCCAAAATTCAAAAGCTTATCTTGATTATCTAAATATTGTTTTCGATAGTGTTCAGCATCTAATCGAAAAGTGCCATCATTTTGTGTAGTGTCGGAGAATTTTAATATGCTTACCTGCACCCTTTACCCCTCCTGCCAGAAGGAGAAATTTTCCGTTTTTCCCCAATCAATAAAGGCTTCGGCAATGCCATTTTGCAGCATTCCATCATGGTTATGTAGATCATGGTCAACGATCAGGTGACCGTTGTTATCCAGCTTGTATTTCCCGTTGCCATTTTCAACATAGATATAATCGCCTGAGTTATTCTTTCCGCCCATTTCAGATACAGCAAAGAAGATCGGATAATCTTCAACTTTTGGGCAAAGTTCATCATGCCATTTTTGCACGAATAACACGCTGGTTTTGGTGCCTGTGTGGGGTTTGAAGGTATTGCCATGCAAACCAACCACAGCCAGGATACGGCCATGCTCAGAGATGAAATCACGGATATGTTTGTCCGAAGTGTTGTTGAAGCGACCTTGCGGTAACACGATCGCCATGCGACCACCGGGTTTTAGAAAATCAAGGTTGCGCTCGATAAATAGAATATCCCGCTTGACTTTGCTTTGAGCCTTCTTGCCATCGGCCTTGAAGCCAAACTCGTACTGGTGGAGCAAGCGGCTTTCCTTGATGTCGCCTGCAAAGGGTGGGTTGGCCATCAGCACATCAAAATTGAAGCGTTTATCACTGTCTTTCTCTGCCCTGAGTGCCTTTAACCGCTCAAAGCCCTTGCCGTAGGTGGTAATCCATTTCGGGTCTTTCTCGGTTTTGTCGCTCCAGCGTTCATAGTCCAGCGTATTGAGGTGTAAAACATTGGTTTCGCCATCGCCAGCAATCAGGTTGAGGGTTCGGGCAACCCGCACTGTTTTTTCATCGAAGTCGATACCAAAAACCTTGAGGATATGCTGTTTATCCACTTCGGGAATTTCTGCATTGGTAAAGAGATGACCCGTTAGTTTGAAAATTGTATGAACGGGAAAACCACAACTACCGGAGGCGGTGTCGATCATGGTCTCGCCCCGTTTGGGGTTGAGCATCTGCACACACATATCAATCACATGGCGCGGGGTAAAATATTGACCTTTTTCGCCTCTGGCGGATTTGCTGACCAGATATTCAAAGGCTTCATCTACCACGAGCAGATTGGAGTTGAACAGCTTTACATCCTGCAAGCTGGAGATACAGACGGACAAGTGACTATCGGATAACTCAAAGGCTGAGCCTTCGGGGAAAACGCCTGACCACTGGCTTTTCGCCTCATTAAACAGCGTCTGGATTTTGTTTTTAAGTTCAGTATCGGTTTGCCCGGTGTTTCTGAACTCCATCACACGGAAATTCTTGTCATTCAGATCAGTAAGGGATTCCTTGAGTCTGTCAAAGTCCCCTCTTTCATCATTGTTTAAATTCTGCTCAAGATAAAACTCTATATTGGCCTTGTCCTTTTTGCTGCAAAATTCATCATAGAGTTTGGTAAAAATAAGTTTGAAAACTTCTTCAAAGACATCGACTCCTGCATTGGCTAGAACTTCATCCTCCATTTCTAAGATGATGTCCTTTAAAGATTTTCGCTCATTGGCTATTTTATCCTTGATAATGAGGTCTTTTAGCGTGAACCGATCGCTTAGAATATCCTTGAGGCTTTGGTTTGCTTTGGGAATATCGGTGATGTCTTCAAAATAATTCGGATCTTTGCGGTGGTAATGAGATATTTTTTCGCCATTGGTCCAAACGCCAATCGGCGCGCCAGTGGCATTGCAATAGGAGCGAAGTTGGTCTTTTCCGTCTTTGAGTTTTGGTTTTTTCAGTTCAACAATGATGTAAGGGGCATCAATGCGGTCTTTGTCAAAAATGACAATATCGGCTTTTTTCTTTTCCCTGCCGAAAGTGACAAGGTGTTCAAAAGCGAGCCTGTTTTGAGGATAACCGTATTCGTTTATAAGCCGTGAAGTATAAAGTTGACGGACAATTTCTTCGGGTTTTAATTGAATGTCTTTTCCACGAACCGCGCATTTTATGTATGGAGTTTCTTTTGTCTTTGCCCTTTTGATTTCAACCTTGCTTCTTAACTCTGCAATTTCTTCCGGTGAAAAAAGAGAAAGTTTGTATTTGTATTTGCTGTCTTTGAGTATTTCTTGCAGTATGTCTTGCGAGGGCATTACCTTAGTATTCTCCAATGGGCTTTTAGTCTATCACCCATAAGGACAGTTGTTCCGTCTATTTTCTCCGCACCATTGCCATAACCCTTCCGGCTTCGGCGATGTTCAACGCTCTTGCCGAAACCATAAAAACCGCCGTTGCAAATGCAATGGTGATTGCCAGAACAGCGGCTTGCGGCGCAAACCCGTTTAACGCCTCATACGAAATTTTCGCTACTACTCCCGAAAATGCCGATATTGCCGATACTTTAACGCACCAGAGTGCAAACCCGCGTTCGGGATTTATTCCGAGCCTTTTCCTGAGAAGACGGGTGAGAATAAGAAAATTCACCACGGCGGACACCGAACTGGCAAGCGCAAGCCCCGTGTGCGCGAGGCCCAGCTCAAAGCCGAGCAGATAGCCGAGCGCAAGGTTAATCACGAGCGCGAGCGAGGCGGCGCGGACGGGGGTTTTTGTGTCCTGTAGCGCAAAAAAAGCCGGAGCGGTGATTCTTATTCCCGCGACCGCCCACAGGCCGGCTGCGTATCCGGCAAGTGCCTGAGATGAAAAAAGCGCGTCTACGCTTGTGAATTCCCCTCTCTCAAAAAGAGCCGAGCATATTGGAAAACCGAGCGCAATAAGTCCCGCGGCGGCTGGGATTGTTATGAACAAGGTCATTTTCAGGGAGCTTTCGTAGTTTGCGCAAAACCCCTTCATGTTCCCTTCCGCCGCCAGAGAGGACAGCCGCGGCAGAAGAACGGTTGCTATGGCGACCGCTCCGATACCGAGCGGAAATTCGGTCAGCCGCTCCGCGAAGTAGAGATACGACACCGTTCCGCTCTCCATATAGGACGCGTATTGGGTGTTGACTATGATGTTGAGGTTATAGACCGCCATTCCGAATATCTGGGGCAGCATGAGAAAACCTATTTTTTTCAGTACAGGGGAGTGTTTGAAAAAGTTTCCGAACACGGGAGCGATGCCACATGATTTCAAAAACGGAATGTTCACCGCGCTTTGCACCGCGCCGCCCGCGAGAACTCCCAGAGCCGCCGCTATCGCGGGCTCGTCCCACCTGTCGTGAAAAAATACAATCCCGACTATGAAAGATAGATTGAAAAGCAGAGGCGAGATCGCGGGCGCGAAAAAGTGTCCGACCGAGTTCAGTGCACCCATTGAGAGCGCGGCAAATGACACAAACAGTATGTACGGGAACATCAGCCGGACCAGTGAAACCGTGAGCGCGAAAGTCTCATCCCCGAATCCGGACGCGAATATGTGGACGATTTGAGGGGCAAACACAATTCCCGCGACGGTTATCACTCCGAGAATGACAAGCAACGCGGTCAGAGCCGCGCCAAGCATCTCGCGCGCGCTCCGTTCGCCTTTTGCGGACAGGTGTTCGGTAAAAACCGGAATGAAAGATGAAGACAGCAAACCCTCGGCGAAAAGTCTTCTGAGCAGGTTGGGAATGCGGAAGGCGACATAAAAAGCGTCGCTCTGATAGCCCGCGCCCAGAAAATACGCAACCGTGAGGTCTCTCGCGTAGCCGGCTATCCTGCTTGCGAAAGTCAACCCTCCGACTGTTCCCCAGTTGCCGAGAGCGTTTTTTGCCGGGTCAGTCGGGGTTGATAAATTCAAAATCAACCTCTTGTTTGAGACTTTTCAGAATGGAGAGCGTTTCTTTCTCAAAATCCCGCGTGGTAAAAACCTTGACAACCGGGTCTTTCGGATTTTCGGTTCTGACCCAAAAGATGTGCGAGTATCCGCCCAGAATTGACTGAACAAGAACATTATCGCTTTGATTTTTCAGTTTCAGACTGAAAACACTCAAGGTTTTCTCTTCCCCGCAACCTGCGGAAGCACAAGCATAACAAAATTATTGCCTTGTGCCGACAGCACGCATTATACTAACGGAACAAGCAGATGAAAACCGCCTCAACCTCTCTTACAGACGAATTTTTTCACAGTCCGGTAATGCTTGAGGAATCGGTTTCATACCTCAATCCGTGCGGCGGCGGAATATATTTTGATGCCACGGTCGGAATGGGCGGGCATTCAAGCGCGATTCTTGAGTTTGAAGGCGCGAGACTTGTCGCCATTGACTCCGACTCGGACTCGGCGAAACTCGCTTCTCTGCGTCTTGAGAGATTCGGTGGCAGAGCCTCGGTTATGAACGCCAATTTTGCGGAAATAGACAAGGCGGCCGGAGCCGCGAATGTGGGCAAGGTGGACGGTATCATCGCGGACCTTGGAATATCAAGCCGTCAGATTTCACAAAGCGGACGCGGTTTCAGTTTCAAGGCGGACGAGCCGCTTGATATGAGAATGGACACCGCTCTTGACCTTACCGCCTCGGATATTGTAAACACGATGAGCGCTGGGGAAATAAGGGAAATTATAAAAAAATACGGAGAGGAAAAATTTGCGGGAAAAATTGCCTCGGCGATTGTAAAAAGCCGTGAAAAATCTCCCGTTTTAACCTCCCGTGAACTCGCCCTTATAGTTTCAAACTCAATTCCCGTAAAATTTCATCCGCCTTCCACGCACCCGGCGACCAGAACATTTCAGGCGCTCAGAATAAAAGTGAACAACGAAATTTCCAACCTTGAAACCTTTCTTGAAAAAGCCGTTCCTCTTCTTAGCAAGGGGGCGAGAATAGTGGTAATTTCCTTCCATTCCCTTGAAGACAGAGTTGTGAAGCACGCGTTCAGATTTATGAGTTTGGAGTGCATCTGCCCTCCGGGGCTCGCGCAGTGCGGATGCGGCAAAAAAAGAAGCGTCAGGGTGCTCACGCGAAAACCCGTGTCCCCGTCTTGCGAGGAGATTGACACAAACCCCCGCGCGCGAAGCGCAAAAATGAGAGTCGCGGAAAAAGTGTAGCGGAAAGGAACTGTGGAACAGAGCAAGGCAAAATCAAGACGGCGGTGGCTTTTGTTCAGAAAAGCCTCCTTTTTTTTCGGCGTGTTTGCCGCCACCTGCGTCGTTGTGGCAGTGCTTGTCGGATACCTGCGTTTCAGGATTGAAAAACTGTCCCTTGCTTATGAGACACTTGAGAATGTACGCAGGGAGAAAGAACTTGTTGAAGAAGTCGCGGCGGCGGAGCTGCGCTACAACGATCTTTTTTCAAGACGCCGTCTCAGCGCGCTTGCAAAAAAAAAGGGCTTCAGGGAGCCGCGCCATTCGGACTTTATCTATGAGCCGCCCGCTTCGGACAACAAGGAGCGGCAATGAACGCGCCACCCCGCCGAACCCGCGCGAATCCGGTTTTTTCAAAACGCAGACTGATTGTCTGCGTCTCCGCTTTCTGCCTGTTTTTTCTTGTGGTTGCCTACAGAGCGTTTGACCTTCAATTTCTGGACACCGAAAAAGCTTTCAAGCAGGCGTCCAGACAGCAAACGGGATATTTGAACCTGAAATCGAAACGCGGGGGGATTTTTGACTCAAACGGTTCTCTTATAGCGTCAAGCCAACAGTCTTATTCTTCTTACCTTACGCCCGGTGAAATTGAAGACCCCGAGAGTTTTTCGCGCTCCGTTGCGGAAATTTCCGGGCTGGATTACGATTTTATTCTCTCCCGCGCCATCAGAAAACAAAGGTCTTTTGTCTGGCTCAAACGAAAGATGTCTTCGGGTGATTTTGAAAAACTGCGTGAGGCGAACTTGAAGGGGCTTTCATTTATCAGGGAGCAGAAAAGAGTGTATCCGCAAGGTTATCTTCTCGGGCCGGTTGTGGGATTTGCCGACACCGATTTGCGTGGAATAGAGGGGCTTGAGTATTCCCTTAACAAGTATATGACCGGCAGCAATATCAGGATAAAAATCAAAAAAGACGGCAAGGGCGGCTCAATGCTTTACCATACGCCCAATGTCAGGGATGAGACCGGTGGCGCGGATATTTTTCTCACCGTTGATTCAAACGTTCAGTATGTCGTTGAAGACGAACTTAAAAAAGGCGTTGAGATATCCGGCGCGCAAAGCGGTAGCGCGGTGCTTATGGACCCGCACACGGGACGCATACTTGCCATGGCGTCGTATCCGTTTTTTGACCCGAACAATTTTCGTAAATATTCGGAGATTGAGAAAAGAAACCTGACGGTCTGGCAGTCCTTTGAGCCGGGTTCCATAATCAAACCCTTTCTTGTCGCCGGTGCGCTGGAGAAGGGTCTTGTGAGCGAAGACACCGTTTTTGACTGTGAAAACGGCAAAAGAGAAATCGGAAGCTTTGTCGTGCGGGATTCCTCTCCGCATGGCAAACTTACGGTTACCGATACGGTTGTTTTTTCAAGCAATATCTGCTCTTCAAAAATAGCGGAGATTATGGGCGCGAGTCTTTACCACAAGTATTTGAGGAACTTCGGTCTGGGTTCCCGAAGCGGAAGCCTTATCCCCGGAGAGCACAGGGGGATAGTTCCGCGTCCAAAAAACTGGGGCAGGCTGGGGCTTGCGACCATATCTTTCGGGCAGGGCATTTCGGTGAACGCCCTTCAGATGGCGTCCGCAATTTCCGCAATAGCCAACGGCGGCTATTTGATGGACCCCTATATTGTTGACAGGGTGGTTGATGTGTCCGGAAACTTGCTTCTCAAAAAAAATCCGAAAGTGCGGGGAAGAGTTGTTTCATACGATGTGGCGCGCCGTATAAGCGACATACTGGAGCAGACAGTTGAGAGGGGAACGGCGCGGCGCGCCGCAGTGAAGGGATACACAACCGCCGGAAAAACTGGAACAGCGCAAATAGCGGACTCGAATGGGAAGGGCTACCTTCCAAACACCTACGTGACATCTTTTCTTGGCTTTGCTCCGGTTGAAAATCCGCGCATGGCGCTTGTGGTTGTTCTGAACCGGCCGAAGAGAAGGAAATCTGGCGGGCTGTCCGCCGCGCCGATTTTCGGAGCGATTGCGGAAAGAACTCTCGGAATGCTTGAAGTTGATATGGTTTTGAACGGAACACTTCCGGAAAAATCCTTTCCAATGCCGGACTTGCGTGGCAAAAGCGTCCGGGATGTTTCGATATGGGCTACGAAAACCGGGGTTGATTTAAAAATCAGCGGACACGGGTTTGCAACCGGTCACAGTCCGGAATCCGGCGTTCTTGTTAAAAAAGGGCAGAGATGCTCGGTGTCTTTTACAAGGGATTCCATATGAAGCCTCTGAGCTTTAAAGAGATTGCCGCCGCGGTTGGCGGAGTAATTTACTCTGGAGAGCCGGTTCCCGTAACCGGAATCAGTTTCCGATCGTCCGAGGTTTTGCCCGGTTATGTTTTTGTCGCCGTAAAAGGCGCGACCTCGGACGGTCACGACTATGTGTCCGAAGCGATTTCAAGGGGAGCGGTCGCCGTTATTACGGAAAGGTATCTGTCCGGTTTACGGGTTTGCGGCGCGCTTGTGAAAGACTCAAGAGAGGCATTTGCTCTGGCGGCGCGCGTTTTATACGGTCATCCGTCCCACGGTTTTGAAATTGTGGGAGTAACCGGCACGAACGGGAAAACAACCGTCTGCCATTTGTTGAGCTCCGTGTGGGAGCGGTGCGGACATACGGCGGGAGTCATAGGGACGGTGGAGACAAGATGCGGTTCCATGCGGGAGGAAGCGTCAATGACCACGCCCGAAGCGGCGGAGCTTGAAAGGATATTTTCTCTTATGCTTGCCGAAGGCGCGGAAAAAGTGAGTATGGAAGTTTCATCGCACGCGATAAACGAAAAGAGGGTTGTCGCGTGCGAATTTGATGCGGCGGTTTTCACAAATCTTACCCGCGACCATCTGGATTACCACGGAGACATCAGGCGGTATGCGGAGACAAAGAAGAAGCTTTTTACTGAGTTGCTGGAGAGAAGCGCGAAAAAAAACAAGTTTGCGATTGTCAACATTGACGACCCTTTCGGGGTTGAAATCGCTTCGTTCTCGCCGGGAGAGGTTTTTTCCTGCTCCGTTGCAAATCCGTCCGCGGAAATTTTCGCGGAGAAATTTTCATTTCACAGAAACGGAATCAGAGCCGTTTTGCGCACGCCGTGGGAAAAACTGGATATCAGTTCCAACCTGATAGGTCAGTACAACCTTTCAAACATACTTGCCGCCGCTGCCGCCGCGCTTTGCCTCGGTTCTCCACCGGACAAGGTCGCCGCCGCGCTTTCATCTCCGCTATCGGTGCCGGGAAGAATGGAAAGGGTCGGATGCAAAGACGCGACGATTGATGTATTTGTTGACTACGCGCATACCCCGGACGCGCTTGAAAAGGTTATCAGCGCATTTCGCCCTATGTGCCGGGGGAGGATGTTTGTCGTGTTCGGATGTGGCGGCGGTAGGGACAGGGGCAAACGCGCGGAAATGGGTCGCGTGGCGAGCCTTAAGGCGGATATTGCCATTCTTACCTCGGATAATCCGAGAGGCGAAGACCCCGCAAGCATCCTTGATGACATTGAGGCGGGCATGTCTTCCGGCGGATGTGGCGCGCTGAAAATCACCGACAGAAGGGACGCAATAAGGCACGCGGTTTTGTCTGCAAGCCCCGGAGATTTTGTTCTCGTAGCGGGCAAGGGACATGAAAGATATCAAAGCGTCGCGGGTGAAAATCTGCCTTTTGATGACAGACAGTGCGCGGCGGAGTTTCTCAAACAGAGGGAGGACGCCGCTTGATAGAGCACAAATTTGTTTTGAAAACCATCTGTGCGAAAACGGTGGGAAATCCCCCGAACGCATACTCGGGTGTTTCAATTGACTCAAGGCTTCTTAAGAGTGGCGACCTTTTTTTCGCAATCAAAGGGGAAAAAGACGGGCACGACTATGTCCGTGCGGCTTTTAAGGCCGGAGCGGCCGCGGCAGTCGTTGAAAGCGGATATGCTCTTCCCGGGGTGCCTTTGATTTGCGTTTCCTCGACTACACGCGCTCTCGCGGACACGGCGCGGAATTGGAGAAAAAAATTCAAAAATCTCAAAGTTATCTGCGTAACCGGTTCAAGCGGCAAGACCACAACCAAGCAGGCACTTGCGGCCATTTTTGAATCTTCCGGCCGCCGCGCGGTCGTAAACAGAAAAAGCTTCAACAACCATCTGGGGCTTCCTCTCACACTGCTTGATATCCGCCCCGAACACGAAGTTTGTGTGGCCGAGGTCGGAATCAACTCTCCCGGGGAGATGGAAGGGCTTGCATCCATCGCCGCTCCAGACATCGGAGCGGTTACCAACATAGGCACGGCTCACATCGGCAGGTTCGGAAGCGGAGAAAAAATCTCGGAGGAAAAGTCGCTTCTTTTCCGCTCATTTGGAAAAGAGAGCCACTTCGCTGTTAATCTGGACGACCGGCTCGCCCGTAAAATATCCGACTCGCTTGACTGCGGTAAAACCGGATTTTCAACCGTCTTGCCGGAGGCGGAGGTTTTCGCGTTCGGCATAAACGGCACCGAGCGTTCGCTGAGTTTTACAATGAGAATCGGCGGAAGTGATTTTCCGGTAACAGCTCCCGCAGTCGGTAGGCACAATGTTATGAACTTTCTGTGTGCTGCGGCTATCTCTCTTTCTTTCGGGCTTTCCGGTGATGAAATAGCGTCCGGAATACGGAACTTCCAGCCTGCGGAGATGAGAATGGAGGTCGCTGAGATTATGGGAGGAGTTACTCTCATAAACGACTGTTACAACGCAAATCCCGATTCGGTCTCCGCGGCCCTTGAGGACCTCTGCCATTTCAGAAACGTGCGGAAAACGACCTCAAGCGCGATAGCGGTTCTAGGAGACATGCTTGAACTGGGTGACATGAGCGGTATGTATCATCGTGCGGTTGGAGAGAAAGCCGCCGCTTGCGGAGTTGACTTTCTTATCGGATTCGGCGAGCGGGCTGGGGATGTGTGTGCGGCGGCGGGCTCGAAAATTCGTGTTGAAAAAACCGTTTCACATAACGAGGCGGCGGATATAATCAAAAGTGTTGCCAAGCCCGGTGATTTTGTTCTTGTAAAAGGCTCGCGCGGCATGAAGATGGAGAAAATCATACGGAGGATTAGCGTTCCGCAAACGCGTTAAAAAACTGAAATGCTCCACCTTCTTCATTTTCTGAAAGACGATTTGTCGTTACTGAACATATTCAGCTATGTAACTTTCCGCTCCTTCGGCGCCGGGGTTTTTGCTTTTTTCATAAGCGTGTTTCTCGGCGGAAGGGCGATAGCATTCCTTGACCGCGGCAGGATAAGAGAGAAGATACGCTCCGACGGCCCGGCTCGACACAAAATTAAATCCGGCACTCCGACAATGGGTGGGATTTTCATAGTTCTCGCGGTTACGCTGTCTACGCTTTTGTGGGGGAATCTTTCCGAACCGATTGTGATTTTCTCGGTTGTATTCACCGCCGTATTCGGTTTGATAGGATTTGTTGACGACCGGATGAAACTTTCCGGTTTCGGGGGAATGAGGATCGGTCTCAAGTTTTTTGTTCAGTGCGTCGCGGCGGTGATTCTTGTTTTCATCTTGATTCGTGTTCAGGAGGGGGGGTTCTCAGTTTTTATAAATTCTGCGGAGGGCTCCGAAAAGTATTCGTTCACTTCGGTTGCCTTTCCATTTTTGAAGACCGCGGTTTTTGAATTCGGATGGCTGTATTTTGTTCTCGCCCTTTTTGTTACGATAGGAACTTCAAACGCCGTCAATCTCACAGACGGCCTTGATGGTCTTGCGATAGGGTCCATTATCATTACGGTCGGAACTTATTATATTCTCGCTTTTGTCGCTGGAAACTTGAATCTTGCGAACTACCTTCATATTCCGTATGTTCCCAACGCTGGAGAATTTGCCGTCTTTCTCGCGGCACTTGGCGGCGCATGCCTCGGATTTCTCTGGCACAATGCCTATCCTGCGCGCGTTTTCATGGGAGATACCGGCTCGCTTTCTCTCGGTGCGTCAATAGGGCTTGCCGCGCTTGTAACAAAGCAGGAGATTTTGCTTGTTGTTATCGGAGGTATATTTGTCGCCGAGACTGTTTCGGTGCTTATACAGGTTGTGTTTTTCCGCTTAAAAGGAAAAAGGTTTTTCAAGATGGCTCCTCTTCACCACCATTTTGAAAAGACGGGATGGCACGAATCGCAGATAGTCATCCGTTTCTGGATAATCTCATTTGTGCTCGCGTTTCTCGCGCTTGCGACATTGAAAGCAAGGTAGTCCGCCAGTGATGAAAATAAAAGGCGGGAAGTTTCTTGTTGCCGGGATTGGAAAGACCGGAATTGCCGTGAGCCGCTTTCTCGCCCTCAACGGCGCGGCGGTTACGGCGACCGACACCAGACCCCGGCGCGAGATTCCGGCCGCGGGGGAACTTGAGAGTCTTGGTGTGGGCATTGAAGCGGGCGGGCATCTCAAAGACAGTTTTGTGAAAACCGGCTCTCTGATATTAAGCCCCGGAGTTTCGCCCGATATTGAGCCGGTCCGCGCGGCGATCGCGGCGGGGGTTGAAGTTATGGGAGAGGCGGAGTTCTCTTTCAGGTTGAGCCGCCTTCCCGTTGTCGCTATTACCGGCTCAAACGGCAAGACGACAACGACCGGTCTTGTCGGCCATATTCTGAAGCGGTGCAACAGGCGGCCTTTTATTGGCGGAAATATCGGCGACCCGTTTGTCAACGCGGTCGGGAAGGAAAACAATTACGATGTGGCGCTTCTTGAAATGAGCAGTTTCCAACTTAAAACCACAGACACTTTCAAGCCCCTTGTCGCCGTTATGCTCAACCTTTCGCCAAACCATCTTGATGTTCACTCGGACTATGAAGACTACATCGCTTCCAAAAAGAAAATATTCGCAGCCCAGACTTCAGACGACTGGGCTGTTGTCAACGGCTCAAATGCCCAAATGCGCCCGGTGATTGATTCCGTTCGTGCCAGAACGGTTGTTTTTGACTCTTCCCGCGCGGAGCCGCGTGCCGGTTATGTAACCACAGATGGCACGAATATCTCATTTATGGGGGAGACGTACGACCTTTCCCGTGCAAAAATTCATGGAAAACATAACATTGAAAACGCGATGGCGGCGATTGCGATTGCCTCCATCCTTGGTTGTGACCCGAAAGAAACGGCCGATGCGGCAAATGAATTTTCCCCTCCTCCTCACAGGATGGAGTTTGTGTGTGAAATCTCCGGTGCGCGCGTTTACAACGATTCAAAGGCGACCAATCCCGCCGCGACCGTGAGCGCTCTTGAGGGGCTTCGGGCTCCCGTGGTTTTAATATCCGGAGGGAAGGATAAAAAAACCGGCTACTCGGCTCTGCGTCGTCCGATTGAACGCAAGGTCAGCTCTCTTGTGCTTTTCGGCGAGTCTGGTGATTCCATGATGTACGAGCTCGGCGGACTGGTCAAAACCGTTGTTACCGACTCACTTGAAAGGGCGGTTGAACGCGCCGTGGCAGAATCGAGGCCCGGAGGCTCAATAGTTTTTTCGCCCGCGTGTTCAAGTTTTGATATGTTTTCCTCTTTTGAGGAAAGGGGCAGGGAGTTTAAAAAGATTGTTAAAAACTTCAAATAGCCGCGCGCCCCTGGGTTTTGACTACACTTTGATGTTTGTGGTCGTTGCTTTTTCCCTTGCCGGAGCGCTGATGGTGTACAGCACAAGCTCGGCTTACGCCTTTGAGAAATACGGCGACTCATGGAGGTTTTTCAAACTGCAGATGTTCTATTTGAGTCTGGGGTTTGTGGCCATGACCGTTGCCGCAATGATGGACTACACAAAACTGAGGAAAATCGCCATGCCCGCGTATTTCGCGGGGCTGGTTTTTCTCGCGGCGGTTCTGTTTGAAGGCGTGGGCAGGGAGGTTTTCGGCGCGCGGAGATGGATTTCACTCGGCGGCTTTGCCTTTCAGCCCTCGGAGTTTGCCAAATTTATATTCTTTCTTTACATGTCGGATTCTCTCGCCCGTAAAAGCCATTTAATATCGAGTTTTCTGCACGGTATCGCCCCGCATTTGATCCTCGCCGGACTCTATGTGGGACTGATTTTTGTAGAACCCGACTTTGGCACGGCGTTCATAGTTCTCTCCGTTACCGGAATTATGCTTTTTCTCGGCGGTGCAAAAATTCTCCATATGTCGCTGCTTGTCGGGATAGCGTTCTGTTTCGCCGTTTTTGCCGTGTGGATTGAACCTTACAGAAAAACAAGACTCCTCTCGTTTCTCGACCCGTGGGGAAACTACTTTGATTCGGGCTATCAGGCGGTTCAGTCAATGGTGGCGTTCAGTCTCGGCGGCCTGTTCGGACAGGGGCTCGGTGCAAGTAGTCAGAAACTGTTCTTTCTGCCTCAGGCCCATACGGATTTCATACTTTCCATAATCGGCGAGGAATTCGGTTTTGCCGGAATCATGTTTGTGATTGCGGCGTTTCTCGTCTTTCTGTTCAGAAGTGTGAAAATAGCAGTTACTGCCCCGGACGCTTTCGGTTTCCATCTGGTTATAAGTTACACATTGCTTATAGTTTTTCAGGCGTTGATTAACATGGCAGTTGCCTTGTCCATTTTGCCCACCAAGGGTTTGACTTTGCCGTTTTTGAGTTACGGGGGAACATCTCTTGTCGTAAGCCTTGGAGCGGTCGGGGTTATTCTCAGCGTATCAAGGGCCAGGGCATCGCGGCAATGAGAGTTGTAATATCGGGAGGCGGAACGGGTGGGCATCTGTTTCCGGCTCTGGCGGTCGCCGATGAAATAAAAAAAAGAGACAGCTCAAGCGAGATTCTTTTCGTGGGGACTTCAAGTGGTTTGGAGAGCCGCCTTGTGCCGCAAGCGGGCTACAGGTTTGAGGCGGCACGCGGTGCGGGCGTTGCTGGCACGGGCATTTCCGGCGCGGTTTCAGGTGTTTTTGCCTCCGCTCTCGGTATTGTGAAGTCAATGTTTCTCTTACGCGGTTTCTCTCCCGATGTGGCCGTGGGCATGGGTGGGTATGCGTCTTTTCCGGCAATTGCGGCGGCATGGGTCATGGGAATTCCCGTTGCCGTTTGCGAACAGAACAGCGTCCCCGGACTCGCAAACGGAATGCTCGGCAGGGTTGCGCAAAGGGTGTTTCTCTCTTTTCCGCCGCCCGGCGGGGTTTTCCCCTCCGGCTTCGCGCCTGAAAAGGTCAGGATTTCGGGAAATCCCGTCCGGCGTGAAATTGCCGCCGCGGCGCTCCGCCGTCGGACCGCGGGACGGTCTCCGCAACCGGACGGCTGCGTGATTTTTGTTATTGGTGGAAGCCGCGGCGCGAGCTCACTGAACCGCGTGGTTCCGGGCGCCATAGCCTCCTTCAAAAAGCTGACACGGAAAAACATAAGCGTAATCCACCAGACGGGTTTGGGAGCCGTTTGTGATATTGAAAGGACTTACAGGTCCGCGGGTGTGAGTGCGCGAGTTTTTGACTTCGACCCGGTGGTGGCGGACTTTTATGTTGAATCGGATTTGGTAATATCAAGGGCCGGAGCCGGAGCGATTTCCGAGATAGCGCTTTTTTCCAAGCCTTCCATTCTTGTTCCATATCCGTTTGCCGCCCGGGACCATCAGCGCGCGAACGCCAAGATGATGGAAAGAGCGGGTGCGGCGTTTGTGATAGAAGAGGATGTCCTGTCTGAAAAAGCGGTTGCCGAAACCCTGCAAAGACTGCTTAACTGGAATATGCTTGAGGCGATGTCAAAAGCGGTATCGGCAATCGCGGCGCCGGATGCGGCAAAAAACATTGTGGACGAGATAGAAATACTTGCCGGGAAGTGAAAATGTCAGGGAAATTCAAAAAGATACATATGATTGGAATTGCGGGTTCGGGCATGAGCGGACTCGCCGAAGTTCTGCTCAGAATCGGATACGAAGTCTCAGGTTCGGACACCGGTTCTTCGGAGGCTATTACCGCGCTTGAAAAGGCGGGAGCAAAAATACGCCGCGAACATCTGACCGATAACGTCAACGGCTCGGATGTCGTAGTTGTCTCTTCGGCAATACGGGACTCAAACCCGGAGCTTGCCGGGGCAAAAAAACAGGGTATTCCGGTCATACAAAGGGCTGAAATGCTCGCCGAACTTATGAGAATGAAATTCGGTATTGCCGTAATGGGAAGCCACGGGAAAACCACGATAACATCAATGATAGCGTCCGTTCTTGCCGAGGGCGGTTTTGATCCGACTGTTGTGGTCGGGGGAAAAGTCGCCACTCTTGGCAGCGGGTGGTTCGGCGGCGGAGACATCATGCTTGTTGAGGCGGATGAAAGCGACGGCTCCTTCAACAGGCTTTCACCTGCGATTTCAGTTCTCTCAAATGTTGATTGCGAGCATTTGGATTACCATGGAACGGTGGAGAATCTACGCGACGGTTTTTTTGAATTTATTGAGAAAACGCCTTTCTACGGGCTTTCGGTGCTGTGCTCTGACTGCGGTTATATTCGGGAAATGACAAAGCGTGTTTCTAAAAGGTTTGTAACTTACGGCAGAGGCGTGGACGCGGATTTCAGGCTCGGTAAAATTGAGATGCGGGGCTTTAACACAAGGTTTGAGGTCTTCTTTAAGGGAAAGAAACTCGGCGAAGCCGCGCTTGCGGTTCCTGGCGTCCATAACGCTGTCAACTCGCTTGCCGCCGTGGCTCTGGGCATGGAAATGGGTATGTGTTTTGACTCAGTAAAAAACGGGCTTGAAAGTTTCGGTGGCATAGAGAGGCGCATGCAGTTGAGGGACGAGGTGAGAGGAATAAAGATAATTGACGATTACGGACACCATCCCGAAGAGATACGGGTTACAGTGGATTCGGTTACGGAAGCGTTTTCATCCAAGCCCGTTGTAGTATTCCAGCCGCATAGATTCACGCGGACGCATCTTCTTTTTGACAGTTTTGTGAATGTACTGAGCAAGGTTCCAAGGTTGTATGTTCTGGATGTGTTTCCCGCCGGAGAGAAACCGATAAAAGGCGTCACTTCCGAGGAAGTGGTAAGAAGTGTGAAAGCCGCCGGAGGCTCGGGTGCGGTTTACAGCCCGTGCGAAAAGGGTTTGCTCATGAGGCTCAAGGCGGATTTGAGTGAAGGTGACGTTCTTCTTACCCTCGGAGCGGGAAATGTCTGGCGTTGCGGCGATGCGCTTGCGAAGGAATTGAGATGACAAATCTGGTTAAATCGTTAATCAGGGCCGGATGCGAGACCGAACCGGGTTTCCCGATGTCTTCCTATACCGCGATGAGAGTCGGCGGCGATGCGCGCCTTGTTGTCTATCCGAAAACCCCGGGGGCGCTTTGCGGTGCTCTTGAAATACTGTCTCGCGAGTCAATGCCTTTCACCGTTCTCGGCGCGGGCTCGAACACCATAGTTAGGGATGAGGGGATAGACAGCGCGGTAGTGAGCACGGGGCGTCTTAAAAACTTTGAAATAGGCGCAGGCTGCACGGTTGTTGCGAACTGCGGTGCCTCGCTGGCGGCTGTGATGAACAGAACTTCCGAAAGCGGACTTTCCGGCCTTGAATTTGCCGCCGGAATTCCCGGAACAGTCGGCGGCGCGGTTTTTATGAACTCCGGTGCAAACGGCGGAGAGATTGCCGGGGTTGTTGAGCGGGTTTCGGTATGGCAAGACGGCGAGGAACGCGAAATCTCTTCCGGAGAAATGGAATGGGGTTACAGAAAGGGCGGGCTTCCTTCCGGTTCGGTATTGCTGAGGGCGTGGTTGCGCCTTACGCGCGGAGACCCGGCGCAAAGCCGTGCCGTAATAAAGAGCAGTCTTGAGTGCAGAAAAAAAACTCAACCCGTAAACAGGGCGAATACCGGCTCAATTTTCAAAAATCTCCCGCAAATAAAGGCAGGGCGGCTTCTTGAGGAAATAGGGATGAAAATGTTTTCCGTGGGCGCCGCGGAGTTTTCCGGCATTCACGCGAATTTTATAGTCAACAAAGGCGGCGCGAAAGCGTCCGATGTTCTGAAACTCATACAAATCGCACGCGACAGAGCGCTTGAAGAGAGGGGAATAAATTTGGAAACAGAGGTTCGGATAATCTGACCGGAAAAAAGAAAAAAAGCGTTTTTAAGCACAAGATGGTGATGCCCGTTTTTGCCGTCGTGTTTTTTGCCGCCGCGTTTTTTGCCGCGCGCGCGGCGTTTTTTATAGACACGGTTTCAATTGACGGAGCGCTTGCGGTTTCCAAAATCAGTGTCTTGAAAAGAATTGGGATACCCGCCGCGGGCGGAAAAACCTGGCTCCTTCCCGGAGTCGCGGGAGTGCTCAGGGAAGACCGCTGGATAGATGATGTTTCCGTTCACAGGGATTTCAAGGGCGGAATTGTAATCAAAGTGAAGGAGAAAAAACCTTTCTGTCTTTTTGTCTCGCAGGGCGGAAATCTTTTTTATGTTGATTCTTCGGGGGGCGTTCTGGGTCCCGCGCCGGTTGCCTCATATGGAATGGATTTTCCGATTTTGAGGGCTCCCACCGAACTTATCGCAGATGGTTTGCTCGCGCTTGATTTGTCGTTATCCGCCGCCTCAACTCTGAGCTGGAAAGACATATCGGAGGTTGTTGTTTCCCACGACTCTTTTGAGATATTTACACGCAAGGGGGCAAGAATGGACCTTGACGGCAAAGATTTAAAGGGGCAATGGAGAAAACTTGAAAAAATCAATCACAGTCTTTATGCATTGGGCTTTAAGGCAAAGTATATTAACCTTCGCCGGCAAGGCGTGGGCATAATCGGTTTGAAAGAGAATTAATTTTGGGCAGAGAGGAAGCGGAAATATTTATCGGGCTTGATCTTGGCACAACCAAGACATGTGCCATTGTCGCGCAGGTTAAAGACAGCGAGATTAACATACTTGGTATCGGAACGCATCCCTCAATGGGCTTGCGCAGGGGAATAGTGGTTGACATGGAAGAGACCACCGATTGTATAGCGTCCGCCGTTGAGAAGGCGGAGACGATGTCGGGCAAGGAAATAAGGTCGGCTTTTGTGGGCATAGCGGGTGGTCATATCAAAAGCCAGAATGCCCATGGAGTTGTTAGAATCGCCGAAGGGAAGGTTACGGACAGGGATATCAGCCGTCTTACGGAATCCGCTACTGCTAGGAACGTGACGGCGGACAGGGAGCTTATTCACGTGGTTCAGGGAAACTACTCAATAGACGGCCAGGATGCGGTCAAAAATCCTCTTGGAATGCACGGCAGTAAAATTGAGACCTATGTTCACATAGTTACCGGGCAGGTTGCGGACACAAACAACCTTATCAGGTGCGTGCGCGAGGCGGGGATAGATGTCAACGGCATTGTTCTTGAACAAATAGCTTCGGGTGAGGCGGTCTTGACCGAGACGGAAAAGGATTTGGGAGCGGTGCTTGTGGACTGCGGTGGTGGGACAACCGACATAGCGGTTTTCAAAAAAGGGTACCTTGAATATACTCAGAACATAACGCTTGGCGGAGACCATATTGACAGAGACCTGTCACACCGTTTTAGCACAGTTACCGATTTTGAGTCGCGCAGAATCAAGGAGGATTACGGAGTCGCCCTTGTGAATATGGCTTCCGATTCAAGGGATATAGAGGTCCATACCGCAGACAACACGACACAGTTTGTTTCTCAGTTGGAGGTTTCCGAGGTTGTAGAATCAAGAATGGCGGAGATACTTACGCTCGTGAAAAACGAAATTCCCGATTCGGTAAGTTTGGACAGCACCATAGCAAAAATTATTCTTACTGGCGGAAGCTTTATAATGAAGGGGTCGGTTGATATGGCGGAGGAAATTTTTGGCATGAAGTCAAGACTGGGATCTCCCTTTGGAATCGCAAGTAGTAGCGATGCGGTCTTCAACCCCGCATATTCCACAGTAGTCGGTCTTATACATTACGGAGTGAAATATTCGGGAAAGTCTGATAAAATAAGAGTCAGAGGAGAAAGAACATTTCAGAGAATACGAGATTGGATGGAGCAATGGTTCGCGGGATATTTCTAATTGAAGATTCTTTACGGCACGGAGGCGGATTGTGGTGAGCTTTACCATAGTTCCTCCTGACTCACATTTAAAAGCCAAAATCAAAATTGTCGGCGTCGGCGGCGGCGGTTGCAATGCGCTTGACTCAATGATTGAAAAAGGGCTGAAGTGGGTTGACTTTATTGCCGTCAACACCGATTCGCAAAATTTGAAAACATCGAAAGCGTATGTGAAACTGCAAGTGGGCAATCGCTCCACTCAAGGTCTCGGCGCGGGAGGAGACCCCACCGTGGGAGAGGAAGCCGCAACCGAGGACAAAGCGAGAATAGCCGAAGCTCTTGACGGCGCGGATATGGTTTTTATCGCCGCGAGTCTGGGAGGTGGAACCGGAACAGGGGCGTCGCCCGTGGTTTCCAAAGTGTCAAAGGAAGTCGGGGCTTTGACAGTGGCGATAGTTACCATCCCGTTCAGTTTCGAAGGCGAGACGAGAAATCAACTGGCGATGGAAGGGCTGAAAAAACTTGAAAGAGAAGTTGACACTCTGATAGTGATTCCAAATGACAAACTCCACAGCGATGAAAATTCCGTTTCCCTAAAGAAAGGTTTTGACTGCGCCACTGATGTGCTTTACCGTGCCGTTAGCGGAATAACGGATATTATCAACACTCCCGGTCACATAAACATGGATTTTGCCGATGTCAGAAGCATAATGAGACAAGAAGGCTCCAAGGCGATAATGGGAACCGGTATCGCCGAGGGCGCAGACAGAGCGGTGAAAGCCGCCGAGATAGCGGTTGAAAGTCCGCTTCTGGGCTCACTCTCAATTGAAGGTGCGAAAGGGGTTTTGCTTCACGTAACCGCCCCGTCCGATTTCGGTATTGACGAGTTAAAAAAAGTGTGCGACTACGTAATGCAGAAAGCGAACGAGAAATTGAACCTTATAGTCGGTCTTGTTCTAGACAGTGATATCGGCAAGGAGGTCAAGGTTACGATAGTTGCCACCGGAATCAGAGATGATTCAGTTGTTCCCTCCGTGAAAGCGCCGCCGCTTGTCGCAGTCGCAACGGTACAAGGTTCGGATGACGGAGGTTTCGGTAATAATATCAATGCCACCACCGCCGAGGCTAAGGAAGACAGAGACGATCCTTTCGACAAACCCGCCTACACGCGTAAGGTCATAAGCACTTTCTGGAATAAAAAGTCCAAATAAGTCTCCTCGAGGTTTTCAAAATTGCCCCATTCCCGTATAAAATAGACTTTCTGTTTACGGCCCCTTCGTCTAGCCTGGCCAAGGACGCTACCCTCTCAAGGTAGAAACACGGGTTCAAATCCCGTAGGGGCTACCAGACCCGACAATGGGCTTTTTGACACTTGATTTATCCTCCGGTCCGGTTCCGCTTGCCGCCCTCTGTTTGATAATCGCCTGTGTGGCCGATTTTCTTTTTGCAGACCCGCGGTTGCCTCCGAATCCTGTCCGTTTTTTCGGTGTTTTTATTTCGGCCGGTGAGAAATTTCTGAACCGGGGAGCCGCCTTATACCTTAAAGGCGCAATTCTCGCCGTCGTTACAATTGCCGGGGTTTTTCTGATATTTGTGTATTTTCGTGATGCCGCCGTTTCCGCGGGCCCGGTCGCGTATGTTTTTTTTGCCTCTCTGTTTGTTTTTTTCGGTCTTGCAGGCACGGGTCTGACATCGGAGAGCGGCGCTGTGTTCTCCGCTGTTGAAAGCGGTGACATTCCGCTTGCGCGCTTGAGGCTTTCAAGGATTGTCGGACGAGACACCGTGCAGCTTTGTCCGGAGCGGATAAAAACCGCCGCTCTTGAAACCATGTCCGAGAATCTGTCTGACGGCGTTGTAGCTCCGATTTTCTATTTTCTTCTTGGTGGGGTTCCGGCAATGATGGCTTACAAAGCCGTCAACACTTTGGACTCAATGATAGGATACAAAAATACGCGCTACCGGAAATTCGGCATGGCGGCGGCAAAAATTGACGATGTGGCAAATTTCATTCCCGCGCGCATCACTGCCTTTTTTATGGCGGTTTGCGCTTTTAGCATCCGCTCTTTTGTTTTTATATTTGAGTTCGGCGCAAATCATCCGAGCCCGAATGCGGGTCTGATGCAAGCCGCACTTGCGGGAATCCTGGACTGTCGTTTCGGCGGAACGGCTTCGTATGGTGGGAAGGAGTCGCGTAAGCCCTTTATAGGGAGAAATCCCAGAGTTCTTACGCAAGCAGACTATAAAACCGCGAAAGCCGTAAACGATGCGGTTATGGTTGTGTCTGTGGCACTTGCTGTCTCGGTCAAGACGGTAATTTGGAGCGGATTTTGGAATTGAAACTCTCAATCAAGTATTCTCTCAGCTTGCGGGAGTTTGTGTCTGCGCGGGAAATAATTGAATTCTCAAAGTGAAATATCATCGCCGTCCGCCGCTGGGAAAGGCATTCTAATTTGCGGGCACGGAAGCCGTGATCCCGAAGGGGTGGAGGGTTTTAAAAATCTGGTTCTGGCAATGAGGCGGCGTCATCCCGATATGGTAGTGGACTACGGGTTTCTCGAGTTTGCCCACCCGACTTTCGATTCCGCGGTAAGAGTGATGAGGGAAAAGGGGGTCAGTGACATTATCTCTCTTCCCGCCATTCTTTTTGCCGGCGGACATGCCAAAAATGATATGCCCTTTGAGATGAACTCTATACAGGCAGCTTATAAAGACCTTAGCATACGGTTCGGAAGTTTTCTCGGCGTTTCTCCGCAGCTGCTTCAACTGTGCCGTCTGCTCATAGAAAAGTGCGAACGAAGCCTGCCTCCCGCTCCAAGGGAAAATACCTGCCTGTTACTTGTAGGCAGAGGGACCTCCGATCCGGACGGGAATTCCGATGTCGCAAAAATGGCGAGGATGCTTGAAGAGGGAATGGGTTTCGGTTTTTCGCACACCGCTTATATAGGGGTTACAAAGCCCAACCTTGAGGAGACTCTCAAACTTCTTGAGTGTCTTCCCTATTCAAGAGTAGTCGCCGTTCCAGTGTTTCTTTTCACGGGAGTGCTTTTGAAAAAAATCCACTCTCAGATTGAAAAGCACCGTGCGGTTTCTAAAAAAGAGATTGTGTTCACCGAACCTTTTGGCTCTCACGGTTTGATACTTGATATCCTTGACGAGAGGGTTGGGGAAGTTGAGGCGGGGAGTGCCAATATGAATTGCCAACTGTGCAAATACAGAACGCAGATAATCGGCTTTGAGGGTGATGCGGGCAAAGAACAGGTCGGACACCACTTCCACGTCAGGGGAGTGCTTCCCTCCGAAGGCAGTTTGAATGAGCAGGACAAATGACCGGAGGCCAACGGGACGGCTTCGCGGAGTTTCGCTTGGTCCCGGCGCGCCGGACCTGATAACCGTCAGGGCTGTTGAGGCGTTGAAAGAATCGGACAGAATTTACTATCCAGTTTCCTCGCTCGGTTCGGGGGCAAGCCGCTGTTTGTCCATTCTGTGCCACTACGGCCTTGAGAGCACGGCAAAGCCCTTTGAAGTGAGCATGGAAAACAGGAATGCGGCGGAAGATTCCTACCGGCGCGTGAGAGAAATGTTCCTTAAAGACCTGTGCAACGGCTTTGATGTGGCGGTTGTATGCGAAGGGTGTCTTTCTCTTTACAGCACAACGTTTCGTATTTTATGCGATGATGTTTTCGAGGGGAATTTTGAACTGATTCCCGGTGTTTCCTCTCCGTCCGCAGCGGCTGCAGCAGCGGCCGTTTGTCTTGGTCTTGATAATGACAAAATAGCCGTGATTCCGGGCGGTTCTCCGGAGCGGGATATGGAACTTGCACTTGAGCGGTTTGAAACCGTAGTAGTTCTCAAACCGACCCGTGCCGCGGTGCTTGCGAGGCTCATCCGTGAGAAAGGGCTTGAGTTTCTTTTTTGCCGGGACATTGGAGGAGAGGAGCATTTTATAACGGGTTGCGCTGCCGAAATTGAAGATTCGAAAATTAGGTATTTTTCCCTGCTGATAATCTCAAAGAGGATCAACTGTGCCGGGTAGCGTAACAGTTGTGGGGATAGGGCCGGGAGCGCAGGGGCATCTGACTTCTCTTGCCATGCAAGCTCTCGGACGCGCCGAGGTGGTGGTTGGCTACGGTTACTATTTCAGATTTGTGGAGCATCTGCTTTCCCCCGGTTGCAGGCGGATTAAGAGGGAACTTTCAGAGGAGACGGAAAGGGCGGAGATTGCTCTTGAGATTGCGAAAGAGGGCGGTAATGTCGCGGTTATAAGTTCCGGAGACAGTGGAATTTACGGTATGGCGTCCGTTGTTCTTCTTGCCGCACAACGCGGAAAAAGCCCGGTGGAGGTTTCCGTGATTCCGGGCGTGAGCGCTTTTGTCGCGGCATCCGCAAAGCTGGGCGCTCCGCTCGGGCACGACTTCTGTTCAATTTCTCTGTCGGACCTTCTGACCCCGTGGCGGAAGATAGAAAAACGCATCGCTTCCGCCGCGAACGGAGATTTTGTTACCGTGGTGCATAACCCCCGAAGCACGAAAAGATACTGGCAACTGCCGCGGCTCATTGAGATATTCCTTTCCGCTAGAGGCCCCCAGACACCAGTTGGCGTTGTCCGCCATGTCTCAAGGGAAGAAGAGAGAGTGCACGTTACGACTCTTGAGCTGTTAAGTCCCGAAGAGGTTAATATGTTCACGGTTTTGATAATAGGAAATTCTTCAACATTCAGCGCCGGAGGTAGAATGATAACTCCCCGGAGCGAGCGGAATGATGTCTTAGGCACAAGCGATCCCGCACATGATATCTATAAGAAGAGTTTTAAAACCGTGGAGAGGTTTCTCAAGTCTCCCAACTCATCGGGGGAAGGAGCGTTGAGGGCGATAAAAAGATGCGTTCATACAACCGCGGACTTTGAGTACGAGACGCTTTTTCACTGCTCGGACGAGGCGATTGAAAAGTGGAACCTCGGTCTCGCAGGCGGTGAAATCGTAACCGATGTGAAAATGGTCCTCGCCGGAGTTTCAAAAAGGCTGGCGGAGAGGAAGGGCACGAAGGTCTTTTGCTATCTTGACACTCCTGAGTCTCTGAAAATTGCCTCACAAGAGGGAATTACAAGAAGTCAGGCGGCGATGAGAGTCGCGATACAAAAGCATCCGACCGCTCTCTTCGCGGTTGGAAACGCCCCGACCGCTTTGATTGAGATTGCGGACACGCTTTCGCGGTTAAATACGGAGCAAAAGCGTTTTAATCCGCTCGGAGTCATAGGCGCGCCGGTTGGTTTTGTCAATGTTGAGCAGTCCAAAACCCGTCTTGAGGCGGCGGCGGGCGATGATGTGCCTTTTGTTGTAATAAGAGGAAGAAAGGGAGGCAGCGGCGTTGCGGCCGCGATAATCAACGCGGCTCTAGGTTTTGACGAGGATGAGTTTTAGGTCTTCCTTACGTCTCGGGACTGATGTCGATTATGTCCAATTTTTTCTCAATGCGTTTCCGAATCAATGTTTTAACCGTGCTCCGCATCCGGGGAATAAGGAGGAGAAATCCCGCGAAGTCGGTCAGCAGTCCCGGAGTAAGCAGCAACACCGCACTGACAATTATCATAACCCCGTCCATAAGAGATTCGGAAGGTATCCTGTTGTTGCTCAAATCGCCCTGTATTGACATTAGAACCGACATTCCCTGCCGCCGCACAAGATAAGCGCCAAGCACACCGGTCGCGATAACTATCCAAATCGTTTCCAGCACGCCGATAAGCTTGATAAGAATTGCCAGCTCGATAAGAGGCACCGAGATAAAAAACAGAAGTAGTTTAAAAAACATTGGACTTGCCCACGCGCTCAAAACATAATAACACGGCATATGAGCGAGTTCACGGTACTGTCTCCGGCAAAGGTGAATCTCAACCTTCGCGTTCTTGATTTGCGAGACAACGGGTTTCACAATATAGAGTCAACCGTTCAGCCCGTGAGCATATTTGACGAAGTGCGTATAAGGGTCTTGCCCAAAGGCGGCGTTTCCTTAATTATAGACGGCCCGTGTCCGGTTCCTGCCGGAGAGAACACCGCTTTTATTGCCGCGCAGCTGTTTGTCAAAGAGGCCGGTCTTGAATGCGGGGTGGAGATATTTCTCAAAAAAAACATCCCTTCGGGAGCCGGTCTCGGCGGTGGCAGCGGCAATGCCGCTGCCGTTCTCGCGGGTCTTAACCGGATCTTCGACGTTCTGCGATATGAAACCCTGTGTGAAATTGGAAACAAAGTCGGGTCGGATGTCCCGCTTTTTCTCAGGTGCGGTGCCTGCAGAATTTCGGGAACAGGCGCGACCGTGGAGCCGTTGAAAAATTTCCCTTCTTTTGTTTATCTGATCTGTTTTCCCGGTTTTGAGTCCCGCACGGAGGAAGTTTACCGCAGGTGGGATGAGCTGGGGTTGCACATACCGCCGCGCGGCAGCGCGGAAAAATTCTGGCATGTGAACCCTCCGGTTGAGATGATAAACGACCTTCAGCCGGCTGCGTTTTCGCTCTACCCCGAACTCGCGCGTTTTTACTCTCTGATAGAAGCCGGTTACGGCGTTCCATTTTTGATGACCGGTTCGGGCTCCGCTTTTGTTTCCGTGTTTCAGGATGAAAAGGAAGCCGCGCCCGTGTTTGAGCGAATAAAAAGGGCCGGCGGTTTTGAGTGTTTTCTCGCGTGCGGAATTGAGGGATGGCGGGAGAAAACCGGAGAGCGGTTTTCTCCGAACCTTTAAGTCGCTTTCCGTATTGTATAGCTTAGGTGGAAATTGGGGCGTCGTCTAAGGGCAGGACACCGGACTTTGACTCCGGCAGTGGAGGTTCGAATCCTCCCGCCCCAGCCAATAACGCTAATTCCATGTTCCCAGTTTTTTGGACTTGACTCCGCCGTTTGCGATTGCCTGCTCAAACTCTTCCCGGAACTTTCGCACCGTGGATTCAACCGGCATTGCGCAACCGTCCGCGAGCGCGCAGATGGTCTTGCCGCTCATCTGCGAGCAGATATCAAGGATTGTATCAAGATATTCAACCGAGCCTTTCCCTTTCTCTATATTTGCGAGCATCTGTTCAAGCCACCATGTTCCCTCGCGGCATTGAACGCATTGACCGCAGGATTCGTCCCTATAGAAATGCGCGAGATTTCGCGCCGCGCTAACCATTGAAACCGTTTCGTCCATAACCGTTACGCCCGCAGTTCCGAGCATTGACCCGAGCCGGTTTAATGTGTCAAAGTCCATCGCGGTGTCTATCTCGTCCGCCGTAAGCATGCCGGAAGAAGACCCTCCCGGAGACACGGCCTTGATTTGTCTGCCTTCGGGAATTCCGCCACCGTATTCATATATCAATTCACGCAATGATATGCCGAGCGGAAGCTCATACAGACCGGGACGGTTCACGCATCCGCTGAGCCCGAAAATTTTTGTGCCGGTGTTTTTTGGAACGCCGATTGATGAAAACCACTCCGCTCCTCTTTTGATTATATGGGGAACGCACGCAAGAGTTTCCACGTTGTTGATAACGGTCGGACAGTTGAAAAGGCCTGACTGCGCCGGGAAAGGAGGCTTGGGTCTCGGCTCTCCGTTTTTTCCCTCTATTGATTCAAGCATTCCGGTTTCCTCACCGCAGATATATGCCCCCGCGCCCCTGAAAAGAACGGCATCCACGCAGAGGTCCGAACCCATTACGTTCTCTCCGAGATATCCGCCCGCATACGCCTCTTTAAGCGCGTCTTCAATTATTCGTGCTCCGTAAGGCATCTCGCCTCTGATGTATATATACATCTTTGATGCACCCACGGCGCGCGCCGCGATTGCCATTCCTTCAATTATCTGATGAGGGTCGCACTCAATAATCTCTCTGTCCTTGAAACTGCCGGGTTCGCTCTCGTCGGCATTGCAGCACAAATAGATGGGGTTTCCGCTTTCCTTTGGAATAAAACTCCACTTCACTCCCGTTGGAAAACCGGCTCCACCCCTTCCGCGAAGGCCGGAATGTTTAACGGTTTCAATAATCTCCCCGGGGCTCATGGCGAGGGATTTTTTCAGCGCCTCATAGCCGCCCGATTTAATATATGATTCGATGGAACGGGAGTCGTTCCCTCTGTTGGTATAGTTTCTTATGATTTTTGTTTCGGGCATTGTGTTTGTGTGTTTGCGCGGCTTTCAGCCGCCGGAGCTAAATTGTATCACAGCCTTATCAAACTTCAGAATTTGACCGCGTGGTCTTGTGCTGTTAATATTGCGTACGGAGTTTTCCCCCGCTTACATGGCCGTTCAGTTCAAAACAGGCGACAACGTCGTTTACCCCGTCTACGGAGTTGCGAAAATAGAGTCTGTGGAGAAAAAAGAAATAGCCGGAAAAAAAACCAATTTCTACATTCTCAAAACCCGTAAAAACGACATTACCGTTATGGTTCCCGTGGGAAACACATCGGGGGTTGGCATGAGGAAAATTATCTCCAAAAGGCGGGTTTCCAAGGTTTTTGAGACGCTCGGCATGAAATCCCCGACTTTTTCAAGGGCAAAAAAACAGGCATGGAACAAACGTCACAAAGAGTATTCGGAAAAAATAAAAAACGGCGACATTTTTGAGGTTGCCGAAGTGTTCCGCGACATCTTCAGAATAAGCAAGAAAAAAGACCTCTCTTTCGGAGAAAAACAGATAATGGAAAATGCGTTCTCTCTTATTTCAAGCGAGATAGCAGTTACGACTTCAAAGCCCGAAGAGAAAGTTGAAAAAGAGATTGAGGCCGCCGTTCCGCGGTAGGATTTCCCCGGCTCCGGCAAAAGACGGGTTTCCCTTAAACGAGAAGGCTTGAGCCGTCGGTGTCTTTCGGTGTTTCCATTCCCATGTGTTCAAGAATGGTCGGATAGATATCCACCGTTCGCGATGGCCGGTTTTGGATCTTCGTGTTGAGCATGACGGGAACGGAGATATGGTCTTTGTTTATTGCCCCGTGAGATGCTCTGTGTTCGGGAAACTCAAACCGCGCTCGCAAATCAAAACCCGTATTTGCGCTTACAACTATGTCTCCGGAACGGGAAGACTCAAAAATCTGACATACCTGCAACAGAGCATCCGGATATTGCGTTTCAAAGGTTAGTTCCAACTGCGCGTCTTTTGTCATCTCTCTGTTCATGGGTTGAAACCCGAAAGGGTCGCCGCCGCTTGTTTCGTAAAATATCGTGTTCTTTTCCATTCTGACCCGTCCTTTTCCCCTGTGGCTTGAGATTGCAATCCAGCCGTTTTCTTCCGGCCTCATAACTATGTCTATCTCTTTTCTGGAAGCGAGGCACTGTCCTATATTTTTTTTGACCTTCGCCGCCGCGTCCCTGAAATATATGTGCGCCATTGAATTGCCCGAAACCATAACGGAGCAATCCGCGCCGAAGAAGTTGCGGAATATGTTCGGATATTGAAGAATTTTGAACCCCTTTTTCTCAAGGATTCTTGTGAGGTCCAGATGAGTGTGTGTGGCGGTCAGTCCGTGGTCACTTACAATTGCCAAAAGGGTCTGTTCAAAAATCCCCTTGTTTTTGAGTTTTTCGACAATTTCGCCGACAATGACATCAATTTTCAGATAAGCATCCACAACCTTGCGGTGAAAAGGGTGAAGTTTGTGGGAAAGAGAATCTATTTCCATAAAGACCGCAAAGCAAAAAAGAGGAAACTCCTCCGCTCTTCCGTCAAAGCAGCCGAGCAGTTTATCCGCGGCGATTCTGTCGATTGATTTTCCATTATCAAGAAAGTGGCTTTTCAGTTTATGGAACGCGGAAGACAGTCTGGTCAGGTTGAATTCGGGAGGTAGCCCTCTGTTCATTTCATTGAAAATGCTGACACTTGAGGGAATAAGCTCAAAAAGAGTCGGCTGACCGTGCTTTAGATCGGTATTGAGAAACTTGGCTTCGTAACTGACATAACTTCTTATGCGATTGAATGTGAACGGCTTGTCCCACAGTTTTTTGTCAAGCCACCGGATTCCCGGCAGTCCGCATTTTCCGGGGAAAGTTCCAAGCAGATAAGGGGTGTAGGCGGGTCCGGTGGTTGAGGGGAAAACTGATGACGCGCGTATGAAACTTCCCGGCTCAACTATGTGACGCGAGATGTTTTCCAGTTTTCCCTTACTCATCAGGTGCTCAAAAATATCCCCCCGCGCGCCGTCTGCGAGCATGAGAATGCATCTTTTTGTTTCGTCGGAGCTGTTGGTCTTATTCAATTGAAAAAACCTTTGTATATTTTTCTTATCGCTTGTGTTGTCGAAATATATTCGGCGCGCAGTTTTTTCGCGGTGGAAAACGCCTCAAATTCGTGTGAAAGTCTTTCAAAATCATACAGTCTCAGACTGTTTCCATGTCTGTTTTTAAAAATCCCCTGAAGATTTGATAGAGTTCCGAGGAAAATATAGCCGTCTCTCAGAGTTTTACTTTCCCTTTTTCCTAAAATTTTCAAAGCAGTAAGGCTGTCAAGCGCTTCAATTGTGTTGGGTTTCCTGACACCGGTATGTTTCGCACCGTGCTTTAACTGTAAGGCCTGAACAAGAAATTCCACGTCCACCATTCCGCCCTTGCCGGTTTTAAAGTTGAAAACCTTGTCGTCTTCACGGGCCAGTTCCTTTTCCATTCGTTGGCGTAAGTGAGCTATTTCACGGTGAAAGCCGGGTTCAAGCGGCATTGTGTAAGCGTATTTTTCAACCGTTTCCATAACTTTTTTGCCGAAATTGTTTCCGCCCGCGCAGGGAGTAGCTTTTATAAGCGCCTGTCTTTCCCACAGGCGCGCTCCGCCGCGGGCTTCATGGTATTTTTTGAATGCGTCAAGGGATGTTACAAGCGTGCCGGATTTCCCCGAAGGTCTGAGGTCGGTATCCGTTTCATACAGGCGTCCGCAGCTGTCGGAAAATGACAGAAGTCCAAGAAGCCTCTGTGCCAGATGGGTGTACTGCTCCGTTTTGTCGCCGTCATGCAAGAATATAATGTCCAGGTCGGAAGAGTAGCTGAGTTCGCATCCTCCGAGTTTTCCCATTCCCAAAACGCAGGATTTTGTCACGGTCGCCCCCGTGCTGTGTTTTCCGGCAAGTTTTTTTGACAGGCTCAGAGCGACTTCAAGGACCGTGGCGGCAAGCAGGGAAAGGTATTTCCCCGTATGTATAAAATCGGTCTGATTCTCAAACTGTGCCACGCATAGTTTAAGCATTTCGGTGTATTTAAAGTGGCACATGGTTTCCAGACTTTCCTCATAAGAACCCTGCTGTCTCATGATTTCTTCCAGAGACTGCACTATCTCTTTTTTCTCTCTCAGCCAGCCGCGGGTTTTGAGCGCGACCGAACTTATGTAGTAGGGATAACGAACCAGACATGAGCTTACGGAACTGTTGCTGCTTATGATTTTCAGAAAGATTTTCAGCATTTCTGGCGCGGCGGAAATGAGCGGATATGTGGACATCCTCCATTCCTGATAAGTCATGAGATGTTTGAGATTTATCAGGGTCAAATCCGAACATACGCCTGCGTGTACTTGCTCAAACAGAACCCGTAGGAGTTTTTTCACCAGACCTCGGGAACGGGAATCGGATTCCGCTTCCTCCGCCAGAGTGGGGCGTTCAAGGTCGGAGAGTATCTCAAGAGAATCTTCGGGAAATCTGAAGCCCAGTGAAACAAGGCTTTGAAGTGCTTCTTCACGGCTCGCATCGCCGGTTGTGAAAAATTCGGTAATTATCGCCTCTTCTTTTTCCCACTCCTCAAGTGATGTTTTCTCTTTACTGTCGCGGTCGCTCTCATCTTTGAACAGCTCTCCGCAGATGTTTGAGGTTTCCTCCATTGTTTCCCGAAGGGTTTTTTCAAACTCTCCGGCATCGGAAAAACCCGTCATTTTGGCGAGTTTGGTGATTTTTGCGGGCGAGTTCGGAATGGAGTGCGTTTGCGTTTCCTCGTCAAGCTGCACGTTGTGCTCAACCTTTCTCAGGAATATGTAGTTGTTTGCCAGTATGTTCTCGGTTTCGCGGGATATGGTTTTTCTCTGCAAAAGTTTTTTCAGCGCAGACAACGTATTGGCATCGCGCAGTTTTGCGTTTGCTCCGTTGAGGATTTGAAGCGTCTGAGTGAAAAACTCAATCTCCCTTATGCCACCGGCTCCCAGCTTCAGGTCAAGTTGTTTTCTGATTCGCGCCAGTCTTCTTTTCATCTCCCCCATGTCTTCAATCAAGCCGTAATCCATGTTCGCCCCGTAGATGAACGGGTCAAGTTTTGTGAGCAGTTCATTACCGAGTTTTTTGTCTCCCGCGACGGGACTCGCCTTCATAAGGGCTATTTTCTCCCATGTCTCACCCATGCGGAAGTAGTGTTCGAGGGCGCCTTCAATGTGTATGGCGATTGGGCCCTTCATTCCCGCGGGGCGCAACCCGAGGTCCACTCTGTAGAGAAATCCGTTTTCTGTGTTCGCGCCTATTTCCGTCGTAAGCCTCTGGGCGAGATCTACAAACGGCCGTGCGTCTCCCTTGTCTTCATATATGTAGATAAGGTCTATGTCCGAACTGAGGTTGAGCTGCATTCCGGAGAGTTTTCCCATTGCGAGAACGCAGAACCTTCCCGCGTCATTTATTCCCATATCGTTTGAAAGTTTAACAAGGGATGCTTCAACAACCGCTCCGGCAAGGTCTGACAGCGCCGCCATTGTTTTAATGAAACTCCCGCCGTTTATGTCCTCATATATGATTTGCGCAAGTCGCCGGTATTTGAAAAGTCTCAATTCTTTAAAAAACTTGTCCGTATTTTTAACGCGGTGACCGAGGGAAATAAGCTGTTTTTCAGTTGCGGCTCTTGTTTTTATCTTGTTTGTGAGCGGAAAAGAGACAACTTCGGGGTCCCTCAGCGCGGCTCTTGCAAGAAAGTGGCTGTGAGACGAAAGCGTGTGCAGTATGCGTTTTTCGTTAATTTTCAGTTTGCGGTGCCCGGTTTCAAACCTCTCAACCGTTAGCTTGGCAAATTCCAAGTCGGGCGCAATTTCTATTTTCCAGTTTTCCTTTGGCATAAACTTTTCTCTCCGTGAAATTAAAGAAAACTCATCGGATCAATATCCGCCATAACACGGGTTTTCGGCGGCATTATTCTCTCTGCCTCCTCTTTTAAAGCTTTTGAAAACGCGCCCAGAAGTGATGAGCTCTCCGCACGCATAATTATATGCCGTCTGAAGCGGTTTTTTATTCTGTATATCGGGCATTCGGAATGTCCCACAATCTCCACACGGCCAGATTTCAGCCTTCCGGCGGACTCAATCGCGCTTGCGTGTATTTTTTCCGCGACAGTTTTGACATTTTTTTCCGCTGTTCCCGAAAATCTCAGCGCGGCAACCCTTGAAAACGGGGGCCATCCGGTGATTTGCCTGATTTCAAGCTCGCTTTCAAGAAACGCTATCGCATCCTGGTCCACCGCGTATCTTATGCTCGGATGCGTCGGGTTTGAGGTTTGTATGAAAACCCTTCCGGGAGAACTTCCTCTTCCGGCGCGCCCCGCGACCTGCGTAAGGGTCTGAAATGTTATCTCTCCGCTACGAAAATCCGGCATCCCCAGAGACATATCCGCTGATATTACACCCACAAGCGTTACACCCGGTAGGTCGTGCCCTTTTGCGACCATCTGTGTTCCGGCAAGCACGTCGATTTCCCCTTTTTCAAGTTTTCCGTAAAGGTTTATCAAATCGGTTTTCCCACCCGAAGCGTCGCTGTCCATTCTCGTCACCGTTGCTCCGGGAAGGATTTTCGCCGCCTCGTTTTCAACCATTTGCGTTCCCATGCCCATCTGTTTGAATTTTCCGCCGCATTGCGGGCAGTGGTTCTCAAATTTTTCCTTGATTCCGCAATAGTGGCATTTGATGGAGTTTTCCTTTTTGTGATAGGTAAGCGATATGCTGCAATTGGGGCAGGAGAGGAGTTCGTCGCATCCCTCGCAAATGAGAACGGTGGAGAATCCCCTTCTGTTCAGAAACAGTATTGTCTGTCCGCCGTTTTTGTGGTTTTCAATCAAGGCGGTTTTCAGGGCGCCGGAAAAAACCGTTTTTTCCTGTTTAACAAGTGTAACTTGCGGAAGTGTGCTGCCCTCTATTCTGAGCGGCATTGAAAGGTAGCGGAATTTTCCCGTGGTCGCGTTCCGGTAAGTTTCAAGCGAGGGAGTGGCGGAGCCGAGAATTACCGGACACCCGACCATGCGTCCGAGCACCACCGCGAGGTCGCGTGCGTTGTAGCAGGGCTGTTTTTCTTCCTGTTTGTAACTTCTTTCATGCTCTTCGTCCACGACTATCAGTCCGAGGTTTGAAAACGGGGCGAAGATTGACGACCGCGCGCCGATCACTATTTTCGCGGCACCGCTTTTAATTCTCCGCCATGAGTCAAACCGTTCTCCCTCGCTGAGAAGGCTGTGCATAACGGTAACCGCGTCTCCGAACCTGTTTCTGAACCGCTGAACCAACTGTGGGGTCAGTGATATTTCCGGCACCATCGCAAGCGCCTGATCGCCGTTTTTTATCACTTCTTCAATAGTTCTGAGATACACTTCGGTTTTTCCGCTTCCGGTAATTCCGTGAAGAAGGAAGGGGGAAAACTGTTTGCTTTCCATCCCTTTTTTTATTTCGGACACCGCTTTTTCCTGTTCAAAGGTCATTTTCGGCGCGGGTTTGCCGTCCGGTTTTATCGCCGCGAACGGGTCCCGCACTATTTCCCTTTTCTCCATTTCCGCAATTCCCTTTTCTTCAAGCCATTTCAGATGTCCGGCGGCGGAGTTTCCGAATATCTCTTTTATACCGGATGCGGAAACCTTTCCGTGTTCCTCAAGGAAATCCAGAATGGAGCGTTTTGCGGGTGTTTTGGAAACCTCGCTTCTTGCGCTTGAGCCCGTGGGAGCGGAATAGATTTTTTCATAGAGGATTTTCGCTCCGCGTTTGAAATCGTATTGAATTTTCACAAGCCCTTTGCGCTCAAGGTAATAAACTTTTCCGAAGCCGCTGTTTTCTGCGATTTCAAACAGTTTCTCAAAAGTGATTTCACCGCCGGATGCTCCACCTGCGGCAAGGGCGCGAAGTATCGTTTCGTCGATTCCTGAGACCTTGCCTTTTTCAAGAGCCGTTTTTCCGGGTTCGGTTAAAACAACCTTCCTTTTAAGTCTCATGCTTCCGAGTCCGGACGGGTGCGCCGCTCTTATAACCGCACCGAGCGGGCAGATGTAGTAGTCCGCAATCCATTTGAAAAACTCCAAACGTTTAGTGTCAAAAAGCGGCTCGTCGTCAACCACATCAATGATATCGCGCAAAGTTATGCCTTCCGGCGGAGGGGAAGATCCGATGATAAAACCGATAGTTTGCCGTTTGCCGAGCGGAACGGTCGCCCGTTTGCCGACTTCCACGCTGTCTTTCAGGTGTTTTGGAACGGAGTAATGGAAACTGTCTGAAATCAGACCGGGGAGGATTATTTCAACGGTTTTCATAAAAGAGGTATCTCTGTGTCAAATGGCGTACATTTACAAACTTATTGCCTCAACCATTTTTAGGTTTTTGTGCATTTGCATCTGTATTGTAAAACGGAATCCTGCTGGTGTTAGGTAAATAGTATCTTGAGTCTTTGCCAACAACCCCAGGTCTACGGCGTAGTTGGAATACATTCTTGTGCCACTGAATTTTGCTTTTGAGGTTTTCCAGTCAAAGTATTTGCCGGAGTATTGAGGGAAATACTCTGTCAGATTCTTTATTGGAACCGGATAACTATTTTTGGAGAGAACAAAGACCGATTCAACGATAGATGCTATTCCCAGAACTACAGATGATTTATAAGGATTTTTCATAACAAACTCCCGCAGTATTTGCGCTTGTTCTGTCTGGAAATTCTTTATTTTTGTTTTCCACATATTTTTCGCCTAATTCTGTAAGAGAAACTTTGTCGCAGTTTGGCAACCAGTCAATTAATTTTAGTTTGGAAGCGAATCTGATTTTGTTGTGCAAAGTTTTTTCGGAATTATCCACTGCTTGTTTCAACTTTTTTATGGAAGTTGTTCCCTCTAGGAGATAAAGGAGATTGTGAATTAAGTGGATATTCCAAATCCCTATGTCAATCGGTTTGGTTTCTGTGAAAAAGACAATGGGTTTGAAGTTTTCATGGAAAATATTCAAGACATATTTTGGGTCATATTCTGTCAAAAAAATCCCTTTTTCTCTTGCAAGAGATTGTTCGGATTTTGTGGTTTCGGTGCATAACAGATAAGAGGCAATATCGCCCTTTATCAATTTTCCTTTTTGTTGATAATTTACAAGGTCAGACTTGTAGTTAAGAATTTGCTTGAGGAATTTGCTTTGAAACCTGACTACTTTTAACTCAATCAAGAGCAGTTTATTTTGGTAGGTGTAAAGCAAGTCCAGCCTGCCTGAGGGTATGGGCCATTGTCTGACTATCAATCTCGGTTCATCTTTGAGGTTGAGTAAATTACTGGTTAAAGAACTTATGCTGACTAGTGCGTCTTCAATTTGGGATTCTCTGATCTTAATCTTCATATTTTTCAAATGGCGGGGATTCTAAATACGGGTAGAATTCACTTTCGGTTATCAAACCTTTTCTGACAAGTTCTTGACATATGCTGTCTCTGATATTCGCTATTATTTCAATGTCCCATTCCATACTTTCCCCTTGCGGTAAAAGGTTATTTATTAAATCAAATATTTGATTGTCGACAAAATCTTGTCTCCTAATTTCCTTGTCTGTCAGTTTTCTTTCTTTCAACCCCTCACCCTCGCATCCCTCATCCCTCTGACAAACTTCACCGCGCTCGCTTTTGTCGGCATCTCCACAATCCCACTTATGTTGTCTCTTTTCACCGCTTCAAGCAACGCGCCGAACGGGTTTCCCGCTCCTGTGTATCTGTCGGCAAAGGTCGCGCCGTTTTCAAGTTTTAGTACTCCCCTTGGGCAGACCGCAGCACATATTCCGCAACCGACGCATGAGGCGCGGATAATGTTTTCACCTCTCTGAGCATATGAACGCACATCTATTCCCATCTCGCAGTAGGTTGAGCAGTTTCCGCACGACATACATTGCCCGCCGTTTGTGGTAATTCTGAATTTTGAGAAAAACCTCTGAAAAATTCCGAGAATCGCCGCCATGGGGCAGCCGAATCTGCACCATACCCTTGTTCCCATAATCGGGTAGAAACCTACACCCACAACGCCAGAGAAAACCGCTCCGATTAAAAAGCCATACCATTTTGAAAACTTGCCGGAAAGTTCGCCGAATACACTTCCGCCGGTTGCGGAGTTCACCCATAGAAGCGAAGTCGTAACAATTACGAAAACAAGGACGGAATGAACCATCCACCTTTCAATCTTCCACGCCTTTTGCGATTTGTCCGACATCTGCCGCCACGGATCTCCCATCGTTTCGGCAAGCCCGCCGCAACCGCAAACCCATGAGCAATACCAGCGTTTGCCGAATTTGTATGTCAGAAGCGGGGTCGCGACAAAGGTCATCACCGCTCCCCAGAAGATGAAAAACACGCCGAGCCCTCCGGGGCTTTGGGTAATGTATGAAACCGTGCCGGGGAAAAGATAGTCGTACTTCAACGGCCAGAAATAACTGAAGTAAAATTCCGGCTGGTGAAAAAGTTTTAACAAATGCGGAATTATAAAAGCGAATCCAAGTTGGAAAAACATCACCGACACCGTGCGTATCTGCTGGTAGAGGTTGTGCCTGTAGCGCATCAGCATTCTTATTCCGAATGTGAGAATGGCAAGGGTGTATAAAAACCCGTAGAGAAACCAGTGATTCGCCTTGCCGCCAGACAGCGCAACGGCAAGCGGGTCAACCATTCTTACCGCGCCCTCAAGAGATGCGGGAAACCAGTAAAGGAGTATGTAGAAACCCGTCATAACTATGCCCGCCACCCATGCGAGCGTTCCGCGCGAAGTCAAACTGTTGAAATACGCGCCGTTGTTTTTGATTCCGGGAGTTATGTCCTTGTATGAAAGTATGAAATATCCGGCGGCTCCCGCACAGGGAAGCGCAAACGCGAGGAAAACTCCCGCCCATGAGCCGGCAAACAACCCGCCGAAAATCTGAACAACAAAAGCGATAACACCCGTGCCAACGGCGGTAAGGCACAGTTTTTCGCCGGTTGAAAGTGCCGTGGAATCCGAATCCGCTGCTGTTTCCGGCTTTTCAAAGCCGAGCGCTTCCTCGTTGTAGTCGTAGGAAAGTGCTTTCGCGTCAATCATCCCGTCTGTTCCCTGAAAATCCCAGCGATTTCTCTTTCATAAACTTTGTGAAATTCCGGGTCAAAATTCGCCTCGCTCAAGTTGTCCAGAACATAGCCAAGAGGGCGCTTCTCCTCAATCCATTTTTCACACACCTTGTGCCGGTAGCGCAAACCCATAACGTTTATCCCTATCACTTCATCTGCATTGTGGACTATTCTCAACGAGGCAAGTCCGTCCGGTCTTTCCCAGTAGAGGTTTTCCTCTCCCTCAACATTCATATGCACCTGTCCGTATGTCTGGTATTCAAGGTCAAGAAATTTCGCTGAGTTGAACCATGTCGCCGGTTTGTAACGCGTTTCGATTCCACACATTGCCTCTCCGGCCGCTTTGCCCTGCGCCTTTCCGGTATACCACACCTGCTGGAGAAGGTTTCTCTCCTCTCCGGTGATAATTTCCGCGCAGTCTCCCGCGGAGAAAATGTTTTCCTTGTTCGTCATAAAGCTCCGGTCAACAAGTATCCCCCTGCCGGTTTTGATTCCCGCATTGTCGGCGAGTGTTTTATTGGGGCTTACTCCGGCGGTCAGTCCCACAAGACCGCAATCTATTCTGCTTCCGTCTTTTGTAACGACTCCGTTTGCCCGTCCGCCGCATCCGGTAATTTCTTCAAGCTCGGTTTCAAGCCGCAAATCTATTCCCTCTTTTTCTATTACTCTGTTGACCATTGCAGACTCTTCGGGAGGAAGCACACGGTTCCAGTAAGATTTCTCACGCACAAGAAATGTTACATGAACGCCACGGGAGTGAAGCATTTCCGCAAGCTCAACCCCTATGAGCCCGCCGCCTGTGATAACGGCGTGTTTCAGCCCGGGGGAATTTTCGTAAAGCTCCCTGAGGTCCATTAAATCATAAAGCCCTTGAACGCCTTTGAGGTCCTGTCCGGGCCAGCCGAATTTATTGGGTTTGCTGCCCGTGGCGAGCAGAAGTTTGTCGTAGTTTATCGGGGCTTTCCCATGGAGTAGCAGGCGGCTGTTTGCAGAATCAATCTCCGTTACCCATCCGCGCGCAAGTTCAATGCGGTTTTCCTTCCAGAACCGATCTTCATAAGGTTTTGTGTCCTTGTAACTCATATGCCCCATATAGATATACATCAGCGCGGGGCGTGAATAGTGGTGGTCTGATTCACCGGAAATAACAACAATTTGCCAATCGGGTTTGAGTTGCCGGATTCTAATTGCTGCTGAAATCCCTGTTATTCCGTTTCCGATAATGACTATTTTCATTTTTTTGCATCACTATAACGAATTCTTTTGTCATGGTATTATCCATGATTCCCTTAATATTTGTCGGGCTATTTTTTAACGGCATTCTTTTGTTTGGTATATTGCGGGTAAAAGTGTTTATATGTTCAAATCCCATGTTTTCAAAAAATGACCTGACTGCATTATCCGTTGGTAGAGTAACACCTTTTACTTTCCTATTGCCGACTACATAACAGGCATATCCGCTGATTTTGATAATTTTACAGATATTCTCTATGGAGTTTTGCAAGTCATTATAAAAAGAAGATACAGAGAGAGCTCTTTTTTCATCAATATTTGAAATCTGTATAATTGCTTTGTTTAGCTGTTTTGACGGAAAGGTTCTTATTTTTTGCTCCTTGCTGCCACCCATCAGTTTTTTGTCAACTCGTGTAGGTTCTTCTAACTCAAGCCATGCGGCGGAAAGACGCGAATATTGTCCGTAAGCAACCGTAGTTGAAGAATCACCATAAGGAGGGGATGTAACAACAATATCAACGTTTTTATTTGCTCCTATGTCTTCAGGTATTCCAACGCAAGTGTTGAATCCGTAAATGTTGGCAGAATGTTTGTTCCTATATTTTTGTAGTTTTGCGGAGAATTCTCTTGCACCTTCAATGTTGCGGTAAAGCTTTGAAGTCATTATGCTGAAAACGTTCGGGTCAAACTTTGTTAGGGTTTCCGAGTTATATCTATAAAGTTTGAATTCGCTATTTCTAGTATTGGAACTTTCTCTGACAGTTTCACTAAAAGCCACTTGAAAAAACAGTCGATTTTTTGTGTCCTCTATTAGGTTGATAAAGTCTTTTATATGTTTCAGTTTTCTGGAGACATTTGGCTTAAACCAGAATTCCATGTTTTTTACATCGGGAAGTTCAGGTTTTTCAGTTTTCTCTTGATATTCATAGGTCCAGTTATGAAACTGCTGAATTTCTTCTAAAAGAAATTCTGTTTTAAAAGATGAGGTTTTGGCTTTTGCGATAAGTCTTGCCAATGGGTTTAAATCAGTTCCAATTGTTTGCATTCCGTAAACTACTCCTTCAACTAGTGAAGTTCCTGTTCCGCAGTAAGGATCAAAAAGAACTTTTGACTTGCCTCCGAACATTTTAAGAAGTTTGCTAGCAACCTGCGGTATCATTCGAGCAGGATAGTCGTGAAAGCAGTGTGTCAGTTGACGGGTTTGTGCTTTGCTAAAAGTCCAGTCATTAGTATCGTAATCTCTATTATAAAAATCATCGAGATATAGAGACAGTTGTTCTTCTGCTTGAATCATTACAAGTCTTCCACTTTGCTAAACAGTAAATGCAGATTTTTTTTATAGACTCTAAATCCCGTGCCGTGATTTCTTGCCATAATTTCTGTGTCGTGCAGTCTGAGATCAATAAGAATATTGCCAGATTTAATCTGGTTTGCAACAGTATCTACAGAAGTGTTAGTCAGCAGTTGGGCGCGGTCGTATTGGAAAAATTCTGTGTCACCACGTTGTTCGCTAAATGCACTAACCAATAAAAGAGCTGGAGTTTTCTCACTGAATCGTTCCGCAATATCTGTAAAATCCCATTTAGCTATAATTTCACCAGAAGTATGCATAATCCAGACTGCTTCATTATCAAAATTAAGGAACAGTCCTGAGCTGTTGGGTGTTTGAGACATTGTAAAATAAAGTCCCAGTCGTCCATTTTCATCTCTTGTTCCGTAGTTTTGTATAGCATCAAGGGGTGGATTTTCCAGACTCCTCTGTTAAATGTAAAGAGCGTAATCATTGATTCTGAGTTCACTCTATGGGCTTTTAATTCAACTTTTCCATCAATGTCCGGCAACGCTATGTTGTTCTCGCTCAATCCGATCAATCTCTCCAAAGTGTGACCCACTCCGGTTGGACCTTTTCTTTCTGACCGAACCCATCCTTCTGATTTGAGAGATCTAAACCTCTCTATAAACTCTTCCAGAGTCACCGTTTCTTCACTCTCTGCGAACGGGTGCTCTTAAATGCTTGCATATGAACATCGGTGTATGCCCCTTTCGGATAATACATATCGTAAAACTCAGGGTCTATGTGCATCGCCTGAAATACAAGCCGCATATACATCGGGTCAACAAACGCGGGAAAACGCCCGTATCTGTCATATATGTAGTTTGCGACATCGCGCACAATCTGGATTGTCGTTTCCGTGGGTCTGGGTGCCTGCATAAGGTGTTTGTCCGGCTCGGTGTACGGGAACGGTTTGTTGCTTTGCCACGCCGCTTCCTTGTGCTCCAGAAACGCGTCAATCGCGGCGTCCATGTTTTTGTAATATGGCGGGCAGTATCCTTCAAAAACTCCGTCTCTTCCGACCGGGACGGTGTTGGGCGGGTTTATGGAGCCTCTTTTCGGTTGAATGAATCTGAAACCGAGCCCCTTGAACAGGTCGGGTACTCCTCCCATCGCGAAGCGAGGCACAAGCCCGGTAAATGTCCACCCGGCAAGGCCGAGTGCCTGAAGGGAGAGGCTCATGTTCTGGCACACAAACGCCTGCTCCACGTTAAGCCCCGTGAGAATTCTGACTTCAAGGTCAAATAGCGAGAGTTTTACCTCTTCCTTGATTCTTCCTTTTTTTATCCATTTTTTGAGACCGGCGGGTTTTCCCGTCAGGTCGTCCGTGATGGAAAATCCGTAACTGTTGCTACAGTAGAGGAGCAGAAGGTTCAGATACTCTTCGGTAACATCAGTTACCGGTATAAAGACCGAGGTTCCGGGTTTGTTTGTGTTCCACTGGTTGAAGTCAAACAGTCCCGGCATTTTGTCCGGCAGGTCGGCTCTTTTATTCTCAAGTTTGACAAGACTTTTTCTGTAGAGTTCCAGAAGCCGGTCTATGCGCTTCTGTTTTCCCATCTTGAAAAACATATCAAGTTCTCCCGGTTCGGGAAGCATATGCTTGACATCAACATGGTAAAGCCCTTTGTCGTTTGTGAAAAACAGTTCGGTTCCGTGGTTGTTGCATGCGGATGGCCATGTTCTTCCCGTCCACTGACACAAGAGGTCAATTCCATTTTCGGGTGGCAGGTCGGCAAGGCACAGACCGGTCAACCCCGTGCCCGACCATACGAGAAGGGCCTCTTCCATTTCTTCAAGCGGCACGGGTTTGTATGCGGATTTAAAACCGAGTGTGCTTGTTTGCGGTAGCTCCATCCCAAGCCCGAACCTTCGTGAACGGCGGTTGAATATGGAATCAAACAGCGGATATTTGAGTGCGTCCTCGTAGCGTTTGGAAAGTTTTTTGATTGTTTTTTTTGTGGCCATTGGTTTTCTCTCCGGAATTATTAAGTAGGTTCAAATAATAACACGGCGCGGTGGCGGGCGGAGAATTTTTTTTCAAATTTCCGCTTTTTGTATTGAGTTTATAATGTCACCGTGAATCTCCCGCGCCGCGGCGACTATTCCCCTGTTGCGTGCAAGTTGCGCGCCTGTGGAAAAATCAAGCACGGCTCCGTCAAAATCAGAGACCTCTGCTCCCGATTCGCCCGCGATCACGGCTCCCGCCGCATGGTCCCAGATATTCTCCCTCCGCCCTCCGGAGTTGGGAACGCGCAGGAAAACATCCGCCGACCGCTCCGCGACAAGAGCATATTTACACTGGCCGTCCATTGTGATTGCCTCTGTCCGTTTTCCCGTCAATGATGCCGCTCCGCGTATGATCTTTCCCGAAACGCCGTATGCGTCCGGTGTTCCGGCCGCTGTTTCGCATAGGACTATTTTCTCCTCGCGTGGCTTTTGTGGGAAAATCCTTTTTCCTCCGGAGCCGTCAACACCGGTTTTGTAAAGCCCCAGGTCGCGCGCGGCATGCATTATAAATCCGAGTCCGGGGCAGCCGAGAAATCCGAGTGAGACCTCGCCCTCTTCAACCAGAGCGACCGCGACCGCAAACTGCGCGCCCCTTATAAATCCGGCCGTTCCGTCAATCGGGTCAATCGTCCAGAATCTTTTGGCGTGCGCGTTTCCCGCTCCGCACCCCAGAGTTTCCAGAATATCTCCGCCGTTCTCTCCGGGGAGCAGTTGCAGAATTTTCGCAAGCATGCCGCCGCCCGTTCCGCCGGGAAGGTCGGGGGACTCCTCCGCCACAATCTCGTCGCGCGGAAATGTTTTTCTCAAGGTTTTTGTCAGTATGAACTGCGCCGCGTAGTCCGCTGCAGTTACGGGTGTTTTGTCTTTCTTTTTTTCCGCATCCGCAAACCCTTTGCGTCGCGCGGACAGGCACAATAGGCATGTTTGCGCGATCGCCGGAAGCGCGGCGGCGATTTCTTTTTCAAACCTCATCTTTCAATCTCACCGCCGTTTTGCTTCGTATTTGTTCAAAAAACAACATTATCCACACCGGAACGAATTCAATCCACACAATAAGGCCGTCAAACAGCCCGCCGTTTTCCGGCTGTTCAATCCGGTACTTTGTGTAGTAGAGCGGAAGAAGAGCGGTGAGGACGAGCAGGGACCATTTTGCCCCGTCTTTTCTCAAAGCGAGAAACGGGACAATCCAGCAGTAGTACCACGGGAACTGGGTTGGCAGAACGAGGAACACAAGGGCGGAAACAAAAAGAAACCTTCCAGCGGTGTCATCGCTTTTCCATCTGTTTGAGAAAAAACCGTAAGCGGCACCGAGCGTGATTATAACGGCGGTGGAAATCCTTGCCGCTATCTGTCCGTATCCGGGGTGGAACCCGGCCAACTCCGCCATGTTTCGCGAAGCGAGCAGATTGAGTCTGAAAAACGAGCTGTTATTTTCCCAGCTTTCCGCGTAAGCGGCAAGACCGGAGTTTTCACCCAATCCGTAAAAAAGAAGGGGAGAAAGCATCGCTGTTGCGGAGGCGGCAAAAAGCGCTATCAGCGCGAGGGTTTTTTTCGCGCCTCCACCGGCGCCGCGGACAAGCGGCGCAATCAGCGCCGCCGTCCACAACTTTACCGAGACTGAGACGGAAAGCAGTAAAACGGCGAGATTCCCGCGATTTTTCCTCGTCGCCGCGAGCGCGCCGAGAACAAACGGGAACACCAACGCGTCAAAATGACATGAGAAAAAAAAGGCAAAGACGACAAGCGGATTCCACCAGTAGATTACGGGATTGGTTTTATTTCCGCCCATTGCTCGTAAAATGAAAAAAGTCGCCACATCCGCCGTGAGCAGGACAAGCCGCCAGACTCCCACGCTCCACTCCGAGATAACATTTGATAAGGCAAAAAAAGCCTGCGTTGCAGGAGGGTAGATTGTTTTCAGATAAGGATGGTTTACGCGCCACACGACCTCGCCAGACTGCGCCGCGAGCACTTCAAGAGCGTCTCCAGCCTCTCCCGTAACGGCTTCCGAGGGAGAGAACAGATATGGATTTATTCCCTTTGCCGCGACCGCGCCGTCCCATAGGTATCTGAAGTAATCATCTTCAAGAACCGGGCTTGCAAAGAGCCCCGCCGCTCTCATCAAAATCCCGATTCCAAAAACAAGCGCGAACGGCAACGCACCGCTTTCCCGTCCGGCAAAACGCACGGCGCCAAGATAGAAAACCGCCGAGGCGCAAAGAAGGGCGACTGTTTCAATTACGGGCATTTCCGCAAGTCCCTGAGGAAAACTCCCGAACCTGTCCGAAAGTGCGGTGATAGCCCAGAGCATCACGGTTGCCGCCGCTCCGAGAGCGGTTGTCGCGTTTGTGTTTGTCATTTCCGAAGAAAAACAATAACAGATTGAGCGAGGCGGATTGAACGTAACGGATTGAATAACGAGGCGTAGCGGTGTAATTTCAATCCGGTTTTATGAATTTGAAAAACGAAAGGGACGATTTGCGTCGCATACTGCTTGAGCAGTCCGTTGTCTTTGGTGATTACACCCTTGCTTCGGGTAAAAAAAGCAGTCTTTACATAGACGCCAGAAAAACCACGCTTCACCCCGAAGGCGCGCGGCTGATTGCCACGATTTTTCTTGCCGAGTTTTCAAAGGATAAAGACGCAAACGCCATTGGAGGCCCCACGCTCGGAGCCGACCCGATAGTCGGAGCGATACTGTCATTATGCGAAAGAACCGATGTCCGGGGTTTTATAGTTCGCAAAGCGGAAAAAAACCACGGGACGCAGAAACTGATTGAGGGTAATTTGGAGAAAGGAGACCGCGTCGTGATGGTTGAAGATGTTGTTACCACGGGCGGCTCGGTTATGGGTGCGATTGAAGCGGTGAGAGCCGCGGGCGTGGAGGTTTCAAAGGTTATGGCGGTTGTCAGTCGCGCCGAATCAAGCAAAATTTTCTCCGATGAAGGGATTGAGTTTTTCAGTATATTTGATGTGAAAGATCTGGTTGAGTGAACGCTTTTCAGCCTGTGATGATTGACTTTCCCCTTTTTTCCACATATTACTTTCTCCTGAAATCGGATGAGTTGCAAACAATGTCAGATGCGTTTTACAACTGTTTTGTCTCTTTTTGCACCCACCGCTGTTCCTGCGGTTGCGTGTGCTGTTCCTGTTGTATGTGATTGAGCGCAGTTTTCCCCTGTTTTTTACAGGGCATTGAAAACATGCGTTTTTTTCGCGTTTCCTTACCACAGGGGAAAACGCGCCGGAGTTTTCTTTGCAGTTTGTTTGAGAGAGTTTTGATATGGAACTGATTTTGATATCCGCCGTTGTTTTGTCAGGATTTCTCGCCGTGAATATCGGCGCGAACAACTCCGCCGCCGCGATGGCGTCTTCCTACGGGGCGGGAGCGAGAACAAAGAGGCAGGCGGTTTGGATTATCGCGGTTTTTGCGATTCTCGGCGCGATTCTCGCCGGCGCTCCGGTTGTGGAAACAATAGGTAAGGGTCTGGTTCCGCACGAAACAATCTCAAACGACGCCGTTCTCACGGTCATAGTGCTTGTTATCGCGCTTGTTTTTGTTTCGTGGGCGAACATATCAAAAATTCCGGTTGCCACAACTCATGCCATTGTATGTTCAATCGTGGGCATGGGTATTTTCTTCGGGGCTCTCAACTATGCCCGTTTTTATGAAATAGTTGTCTGGTGGGTTGCTGCGCCGGTCTTGTCATGGCTTATAGGTTTTCTTGTGGGCAAGTTTTTGTATTACAAAATCCTCAACTATCTTGCCGACAATTTTTCCGAGAAAGGCGTCAGCAGTGTGCTGAAACTTTGCATAACGGTTTCAGGTATTTTTCTTGCTTTTGCCGCGGGCGCGAACAACTCCGCAAACGCCGTGGGCCCGATTGTCGGACTGGGAATTGTACAATCCTCGACGGGCGCGCTTCTTGCGGGCGTGGCAATGGCCGTCGGGGCGCTTGTGCTTGGCGGAAGGGTTCTTGAAACCGTGGGGAAGGAAATAACGGAGATATGCCTGATAAGGGCGATAACCGTTGAGGCGACCGCCGCGCTGATAATCATCGTTGCGTCTCTTGCGGGGATTCCCGTTTCAATAACCGAAATCGTAACTGCGGGAATTATAGGCTTTTCCTGCGCGCAGCACGGATTTGGCACAACGGCGAAAAACCGGCATGTGCTCAAAATAGCGTTTTTCTGGCTCGCGGTGCCGTTTTTCACGGTGGCAATCGGATACTTCGCCGCAATGCTGTTTGTGCTACAATAAGGAAATGATGGAATTTACAGCGGCGCAAATTGATGAATTGAACAGGCGGTTCGCGGATAAAAATCCCGCGGATGTTCTGGCTTGGACTATTGAAAAACTTCACCCCAAAGTCGCGCTCGCCACGAGTTTTCAGGCACAGGGGACGGTCTTGATAGACATCCTTATGAAAGTGAAACCGGACGCGCGTATCTTCACCCTTGACACCGGACGGCTGAATTCCGAGACCTTCGAAGTGATGGAGCAGGTGAGGGAAAAATACGGCGCGCGCATTGAGGTTGTTTTTCCCGATGCGCTTGAGGTCGGCGACATGGTCTCTAAGCATGGTATAAACTTTTTCTACCGGGGCGTGGAAAACAGGCGTATGTGTTGCGGGGTGAGGAAGGTTAACCCGCTCCGCAAATACCTGCGCGGAGTTGACGGGTGGATAACTTCTCTGCGTAGCAATCAGACCGAACAGCGGGCTCTGGCACGCAAATTTGAGAAAGACCTTGTTAATGGGGGAATTTTGAAAATCAACCCGATAGTCAACTGGACCGAACAGGAGGTCTGGGACTATGTGAGGTCAAACGGCGTTCCGTATAACAAACTGCACGACATGGGATATCCGTCAATCGGCTGCGCTCCCTGCACGCGCGCGGTCGCTCCGGGGGAAGATCCGAGAGCCGGAAGATGGTGGTGGGAATCCGGTTCCGACAAAGAGTGCGGAATACACTTTTCCCGCTCTTCTGAAAGCGCGGCGGACAAACAAAAAGACTGAAACACCTGCAAAATGAAGACAGACGAACAGTCCACTCAAAACGCCGCAGGACTCAACCCCGAACAGTCCGAGGCGGTTTCCCACACAGGCGGACACCTCCTTGTTTTCGCGGGCGCAGGTTCGGGTAAAACCCGTGTCCTTACAACCCGTATAGCGTTTCTCATAAAAGAGAAACAAGTCCGCCCATCGGAAATTCTCGCCGTTACATTCACAAACAGGGCGGCGCGTGAGATACGGGAAAGGGTTGAGGCGCTTCTGCCCGACAGTATCGCGGGGATATGGCTTGGCACCTTTCATTCCGTCTGCGCACGCATACTGCGCGCCGACATAGAAAATCTCGGGCTCGGATATAAAGGCAATTTTGTTATTTACGACACGGGCGATCAGAAAAACCTGATTAAAAGATGTCTTTTTGAAATGAACATAAGAGAGGAGAGAATTCCTCCCAAATTGATAAGAAGCATTATTGAACGGTTCAAAAGAGACGGCGTTTTTCCTCCGTCTGCGCGGGATTTCCGCCAAGGCGAAAGAGATGTTGCGGAAAAAATGGAGATAATTGCCGCCTGCGACTCTGCGATGAAAAAAGCCAACGCGCTTGATTTCAACGATTTGCTTATGTTTGTTGTCCGCCTTTTTAACAAAGACCGCGAAACTCTGGAAAAGTACAGAAAAAGGTTCAAGCACATTCTGGTTGACGAATATCAGGACACAAACCGCATTCAGTATCAAATTGTGAAAATGCTCGGAGAGGACAACGCCGATGTTTGCGCAGTTGGCGATGACAGTCAGTCAATATACGGATGGCGCGGGGCGGATGTGAAAAACATTCTCGGTTTTTCGGAAGATTTTCCGGGAGCGAAAGAGATTAAACTCAGCAAAAATTACCGCTCAACTTCTACTATACTGAAGGCGTCAAATGCTCTTATCACTAACAACCAACTCGGCGTAAAAAAGGATATGTGGACGGATGGGGATGAGGGTGAAAAAATAGCAATATACGAGGCGCGCAATGAGTTTGATGAGGCGGATTTTGTTGTTTCAAAAATTAAACCGCTCGTTGAAAACGGTGATTTTTCGCCCGGTGATTTCGCCATTCTCTACCGCACAAACAGCAAATCCCGGCTTATTGAAGAAAGGTTTGCCAAAGAAGACGGACTTTCGTGCGTTCTGGTTGGCGCGCTCAGTTTCTACGCAAGGGCGGAGATCAAGGATGTGGTTTCTTATCTGCGTCTTCTTATGAATCCCTCCGATGACAGCGCCGCGATGAGGGTAATCAACATACCACCGCGCGGTATAGGCAAGGCGACAGTCACGAAACTTTCAGAGTTTGCCGCCGCGGGCGGATTGTCAATTATGGAAGCTGCCCGAGGCGCCGAGAAGGGCGGGTTTCTTTCCAAACGGGCGGCGACTTCTGTGGGAAAATTCGCGCGTATGATGGACGGCATCGCGGAGTTTGTCGAAGGTAAAGGGGCCTTTGAAACGGCGAATCAGGTTATTGAAAAAAGCGGTTACCGGGAGTTGCTGGACAAAGGCGGAGACAGAAAGGAAAACATTGACGAGTTTCTCAATTCCGCCCATGAGTTTGACCGCGTCGTGGGTTCTGATTTCCGGGGATTTGTGGAACAGATAGCCCTTGCAAGTGACACGGACACCGAAGCCGGCGAAGGTGTGGTGAAACTTATGACGCTTCACGCGTCCAAGGGTCTTGAGTTTCCGGTCGTATTCATAGTTGGTATGAATGAAGATGTTATTCCGCTCTCAAAAAGCGGAATAATCGAAGATATTGAGGAAGAAAGACGTCTTTGCTATGTGGGGATGACGCGGGCGAAAAAGCGGCTTTTTCTGTGTTATCCGGTTCAAAAAAACACATACGGGAAAAAAGAACCCGCGTGTTTGTCCCGATTTTTTGACGAAATTCCCGATGAGTTGAAAGAATACGAGGATTTTGTCCCGGAAATGTTTGAGTGCTATCCGCACGGGGACGAACCGTTTGCGGTTTTTCCGTCCACAGAGCCCGAAGCGGTTCCTCTTTCCACTCCGGACACTTGCGCGGAAAGTCACGGATTTTCCGCCGGGGTCTATGTCCACAATGAACAATTCGGACGCGGAAAGGTTTTGAAGATTGACGGCAACGGCGTAAAGGCGGCAGTAACGGTTTTCTTTCCCGCTGTGGGAAGAAAAAGGATTATGGCTTCTTTTCTTAAAAAGGTCTGACGCGCGGTTTTCATTTCCTTTTTTTCTTGTAAAGAAACAGCCGCCATTTTTCTTCCGCCACTCCCTTGCTGTCCATTTCCGCTCTCGCAAGCGTAAAGAAAAGATCCGAAAGGCGGTTTATGTAAGCCGCAATCGCGGGGTTTATTTTGTCCTCTTTCATAAGCGAGACGAGTTTACGCTCGCCCCTTCTGACTTGCGTTCTCACAACATGGCAGAGCGCGGATATCTCGTTTCCCCCCGGAAGCAGAAAATAGTCCGACGGAGACGACATTTTCTCCTCAAGTTCGTCCACCCATTTTTCGCAGAATTCCGCGCCGTCAGTAGGCATCGGGTTTGTGTTTTCCTTGTGCGAATCAGACGGACGGGCAAGATGAGACATCATATCCATCATGTCCTTCTGTATTTTGTGCAGGCCCTTTTGCCACTCGTGGTTCTCACTCAGTTTTGAGCGCAAAAGCCCGATTGTGGAATTTGCCTCGTCCAGAGTTCCGTAGCAATCAACCCGCACATCGTCCTTGTCGACGCGACGCCCGCCGAAAAGCGCCGTCTTACCCGTATCGCCTTTTTTTGTGTATATCTTCAAAGTCGGTTTCCTCACAGACGACTTTATAATACATCCCAAACCGCCGTCGCGGCAACCGCCGGCCGTATATAAGACGCGCCCGTTCTTTCGGCAAATTTTTTCGCTGCGCCTATTCTGACAAACCCGGCTTCTGTGTCCACAACGGTCGCGCTCACATGTTTTCCGGTAAGACGCCTGAGCCTTATTACGCTGTCTTCAAACGGATCGCCGCCGCTTTCACAGAAGTTGATTCTGCCGTCGGTGAATATATGAACCGCAGCCGCGCGCTTTCCGTTCTTGTTTTTGCGCACGATTTTATCCGCAATCTCTATGCCCGCGCTCATGTTTGTTCTGCCTCCGGTTTTCAGTCCCGCGAGCCGGGAAATAAGTTTTTCCGTGTCCCGTCCCGGAGGCGAAAAAACCGCCGCCCCGTCATCCAAAATCGCGACTCCCGTAAACTCTATGGTTTTCCCCCTGTTTTTTCTCACCGTTTCACCGATGATTTTTTTCGCGTGCGATATCTGTTTTCCCACAGACATTGAGCCACTGGAATCAACGAGAAAAATAACCGCAAGGTTTCCGTGCCGTTTGTCTTTTTCCCATTGCGTGGAAAATTCCCCGCGCATCACATAACGGCGTGCGGTGTTGTAGATATCAATTTTCCGCCCGTTCCCCGGCTTTTTCGCCGTTCCCGTGGACTCTTCGGCGTCAAAGTTTCCGCGCCGCGCCGCGAGGGTGTCCCGTTCAATCTCCACGGGGTCAAATTCCCCTTCGGGAGAGAAAACCTTTTCGTTTCTGGGAGACCACCCGCAGTCGGCGAGCGAGTCAAAAGCGTCTTTTTCCGGCTTTGCCGGGGCGTCTTTCAAGTCGCCGTTTTCAGGGTTGGGAGTTCCGGAGTTTTTTTTTTCTCATCCGCGTCCGTGCCGCGCCGGCGGTGCCTTAGAACAAAAGGCGCGACTTTTTCCACATCCGCCTCAGTAATTTCGTTTCTGCCTTCAAGCGATGCAAGGGCGCGCGCCGATTTAACAATAAGTATGTCCGCTCTCATTCCCTCGGCTTCGGCGGTGATTGCAATATCGGACGATTTTTCAAAAATACTGTCACTGACTTCCACACGGTTGAGATTTTCCGCCGCATCGCTTACGCGTAGGCGCAGTTTTGCCTGCTCCTCTTCAAAGCGCGCTGAGAACGCTTCGGGGGAGGAGTCAAACTCCATTCTCCGCCGCGCGACTGTCTGCCGCGTGCTTGGGTCTTCGGGCGATTTCACTTCAACGCACAGACCGAATCTGTCCAGAAGCTGGGGTCTGAGTTCGCCTTCTTCCCTGTTCATTGTTCCCACAAGGCGGAAGCGGGACTGTATACGCCTTGATATTCCATCTCTCTCAAGCATGTATTCCCCCGTCGCCGCGGCGTCAAGAAGAATATCGGTCAGGTAATCGTCAAGCAGATTAATCTCGTCAATATAGAGAAATCCGCCGTCTGATTGTTCAAGAAGTCCGGTGCGGACGGACTGTTTTTTCTCATTTATAAGTTTTTCAAGGTCAACCGCTCCGAGGACCCTGTCCTCTGTCGCCCCTATGGGCAGATTTACAACCGGAAAATCGTGTCCGCCACGCGAAAGCAAATCTCCGATGGCGCGAACGGCGGTGGTTTTCCCCGTTCCCTTTTCTCCGCGGACAAGAACCCCTCCGATTTGCGCGTCAACGGCACAGAGAATAAGGGCGAGTTTGAGGTCGTCCTGACCGCATATCGCCGTAAAAGGGAAATGCTTTGCCGGTGTTTCAGACATCGCGTTCAGGATACCACACTATTTCCCCGTCAATTCCGACAAGCGCGAGCGTAAGGGAGCCGCTGAATTTTTCGGAGCAGTGTTTGAAGCATTGTTTGAGCAATTCCAGATGGAACTGTTCGCCCGCGCGAATCGGGAAAATTTCCACAATCCGCCCAGCGGCGTTCAGATTTTTTATGAGCGCCGCCGAGTCTTTTTCCGCGCCCGCTTTAATCGCTATCTTTACGATGGCTTCCCTGTCCCAGGCGGTTTTTCCGCTGTGAGTGTTCATGTCTCCGGTGGCAAGTTTAACCGCTTTGCCTATCATTGTCGCAAGGGTCAGGTCTTGCGCGCGGTTTTTCTCCGCCGCGTCCAGCAGTTTGCCGACCCAGTTTCCGTATTGAATAAAAGCGTAGCCCGGAAGACGGGGAAACTCCTTTTTCAGAAAATTTTCGCTTCTTCCCCCCGATGACGCCACAATGCGCTCGCATCCGTTTTCGGACGCTATTTTCAACGCCTGATATATGCTTGCCACGTATGACGCGCTTGAAAACGGGCGCACAATTCCCGTTGTGCCTATTATTGATATTCCGCCTCTGATTCCAAGACGGGAATTGAGGGTTTTTTTCGAAAGTTTTTCTCCTTCCGGCACAAAAACCGTTATGTCCGCGCCCGGATTTCCCTGTCCGCTTTTTTCCAGCAAATCTCCCACTGCGGCGCTCATCATTTTTCTCGGAACTGCATTTATGGCGGGTTCGCCGACTTTTATTCCCAGTCCCGGAAGTGTTATTTCTCCTACTCCTTTTCCGCGCAGAAACCTTATTTTTCCGGTTTGATTTATTGAAACCTTGCTGCCGATTACTGCTCCGTGCGTAACATCGGGGTCATCTCCCGCGTTTTTAATTGTTGTTGCGGTCGCGCTGCTCTTGTCATATTCGCAATCGTTGATTTCAAAATTCGCCGTTTTTCCTCCCGGAAGTGTAATTTCCACTTTTTGTATTTTTTTCTGTCTCAACAGACTTAAAACGGCCGCTTTTGAGCACGCCGCCGCACATGCGCCGGTTGTGTGTCCGGTTTTCATTGCTTTTCTGTTTTTCGGAGGAGGTTCAAGGCACATGGCGGAATTCCCTTGTTTTTTTAATCAACTCTTTTTCCGAAAAAACCGCGCAGGAAAACCGCGGAATTTTCGGGCGTTTAATCACAACCGTTTTTGCGCCCGTTTCAATTGCGGCTTTTATTTTTGTTTTCTGACTTCCGCTGTTTCCGCTTTCTTTTGTTATAATTGATTTTATTTTGAGTTTGTCAAAAAGTGTTTTTTCTTTTTTTAAGTCCGATGTCGGCATTTCCCTTATGAGACGGTCTTTTTGAAATCCCTGTTTAACCGCAAGAGCGACCGAGGTTTCGCGCGGTAGTATGCGGGCGTAGCAATCTTTCCGGCTTTCCCACAGTGGCTTCAAGTCCGAAAGTGTTTGTACTCCGCTAAGTATAAGGCAAATGCCTTTTTCATTGTTTAATTTTTTCACGGCGTCTTTGTAGTCTCTGCAATACGTGACAAGCGAATGGCTGATTCTTTCGGGGTATTCTCTTTCATAAAGTATGACGGGGATTTTCATTTTCCCGCAAACATCGGAGACGGTTTTGTGCAAGTGTTGGGCAAAAGGGTGCGCGGCATTTACAATCAGTTTTATTTTATTCTTTTTTATAAACTCTGGCAGAGACTTGTCGTCCAACGTACCGTGAATATAGTCGCAAAAAGCGGATGGCTGAAAACCGGTGCGGGTTTTTGTGGAGTAAAAATAACGCAATTTTTCGGAGTCCAGAGCGTTGGCGGCTTTTTTCCCTTCGGTTGTCCCGCCGAATATGAGGATGGTTGGCGCGGAGTTTTTCAATTTTCACCGTCCGTATAAACAATCTGAATTGCAAAATATTTTTCCATATTCAGAGCCTCTTTTAACTTTAAACCATTTCCGTTTCCCTTTTCGCCCGGAAAAGATGCCTCCACTCCGGATGATAAAGATGCGATCGCGTTCCACGGGATTTGAGCGCGTCTCCTACCAGAATAAGAACCGTCCGCGTGAGTTTGTTTTCCCTCACAATATCGGCAAGGTTTTTCAATTCTCCGCGCCATATCTTTTCATCCTCCCATGTTACGCGGAAAAGAACCGCGATAGGAGTTTCGGGCGCGTAGTGTTCAAGCAACTGCTTTTGAACTTTGCGTGCCATTTTCACGCTCAGAAAAATGCACATCGCGGCGCGGTGTTTTGCCATCTCTGAAAGTTTTTCCCGCTCCGGCATAGGAGTTTTTCCCTCGCCTCTTGTGAGAATTATTGACTGCGAAATCTCCGGCGCGGTCAATTCCGTTCCGAGTTTCGCCGCCGCCGCCTGAAAAGAGGAAACCCCAGGCACAATTACATATTTCATCCCTTTTTTCTCAAGAATTTCCATCTGTTCCGCGGTCGCCCCGTATATTGACGGGTCGCCCGAATGAAGGCGGACGATTAACGTGCCTTTTTTATAAAACTTTTCCATAAGTTTTGTCTGCGTCTCAAGAGTCATAACGGCGGAGTTTTTTACCACGGCTCCGGTTTTTGTCCCAGCGGTCAGATTTTCGGGAACAAGGCTTCCGGCGTAAAGAATTAAATCCGCCCGCCGTATTAAATCTCGCCCCTCAACCGTGATAAGACGCGGGTCTCCCGGTCCGGCTCCGACTATCGCCACAAGCCCGTCCGCGCCGGAGTTCTCCGCAACCGCGAAGGTGTATTTTTTCCCCGAAGGCAGGGTTATTTTTGTTTTTTCAAGCAAGAGTTTTTTCGCCCCCGTAACCGCAAGCGCGGCCGGTTCGCAAACGCCGTCGGTTCCGGTTTTTTTCATAACAATCACAGACGGGTTGGGCTTGGGAATTTTTGCCAGCCGTTTTTCATCCAGAGAATAAAAGGGAACACCCAGTTTCACTGCGAGCGCGGCAAAAGCGGGTTCCGATTTTTTTATTTTTGCCGACGCTATCGCCCCTATATCAAGCGGCGAAAATCCGCGCTTTTTCATCTCTTTTTCAAACGATTTTATGAAATCCGAGGATTCTATTCCCCGCTGGCTTCCCAGACCGATACAAAGCGATTTCGGACGGGTTTCAGTCGCCGTGGTAATAACCGGACTGGCTCCGATAATTCTGGCGGTTTTTTCCGCCAACTCATTGGCTCCACCCTCATGTCCCGATAAAACCGATTGGGAGAAAAGTTTGTCTTCGGAAACATTTATGACAGCCGGATCCGTTTTTTTATTTTTTATGTTTGGGGCGACGCAACGAACGCAAATTCCGAGTGCGCCGATGAAAATAAAAGCGTTGTAATCGTCAAACCGTTTCGCGGTAAAACCGGAAACCGATTTAACCGTTTTGAGGCCTGCGCCTTTTTTTGTTGACACAATATCGGTGGTATTTTTCTCTCCGCCCGTTTTCTTCTTAATCTCACGGGCTATTTTTATTCCGGTTTCGGACACTGCCACTATAGCGGTTCTTTTCATTTTTTCACCGCGCTCAATATCTCAATGCCTTTTTCGGTTCCCGATGGCAGGCGGGTTGATTCTTCCATTTGAAAACCGAAAGAGTCCGCGCTGTCGCGGAAAATTTTTCCGCTTTTTTCCGTAACGCTGTTGATAGCCGTTCTTCCTCCCGCGGGGATGATTTTTCCGACAATTTTCATCATTTCCGCAAGTCGTCCCCCGTGTCCGCCTATGAAAACGGCATCCGGCGGCGGGAGTTTCTCCGGCTCCGATTCAAAAAAATTCCCCATTACAACTTTTATTCCCGGCGCGGAGAATTTTTTTGAGTTCGCTTCAATCAGTTTTTCACAAGCGCGGTTTTTTTCAAATGCCGTAACACGCAGCGCAGCAAACCCGCGCCTCGCCTCCACCGAGACTGCGCCCGTACAGAAACCGATGTCCCAGAAATGCTCCGCCCCGCGCAGACAAAGTCGTGAAATCGCACACGCGCGCGCCGGAAGTTTGGATATCATTCCGGGCTTGCCTTCAAGAGTTTCAAAATCCCCGTCCGCTGTCTGCCGTCCGGTTTTCTCCGTTCTCTCAAGTATCACAACGCACGGCTGTTTGAATTCCGTCTCCTCCATCTCTCGCACGGAGAAAACGCCCGTTCTTTCATCTTTTTCACCAAGATTTTCTCCGGTTATGCACCTGTAGCTTTCAAAGCCGTATTCAATCATCCGGCGCGCCGCCGCCGAGGGGGAATTTGCCATATCGGTGAGGAGTCCTATCAGTTTTTCTCCCGCTATGAGAGCGCGGTCAAGTTCGTGCCAGTCCCTTCCGTGAACCGATGCCGTGACCATGTTTTCATACGGTATGACGGTTTTGCGGCAAAGGGTTTGAACGCTGTTTGGAGCGGGGAAAATCTCAAGTCCGCAATCGGGGCGCAGACGTTTGAGTGTGGAGCCGATTCCGTAGAAAAGAGGGTCGCCAGACGCGAAGATTACAATTTTAGCGTTTGCGTTTTTCAGACGCTCATCGTAAAGGCGCAGAGTTTCTTCAATGTCTCCGCCAATCTCAATCCACTGCGCGTCCGCAGGGAGGAACCGCCGGATTTTTTCAAAATGCCTTTTTCCGCCCGAAAAAACCCGGCTTTCGCGCACCGCACTCTCCGAATCGGCCGGAAGAGAGAACATTCCGTTTTCGCAGGATATTCCTATGAGGATATACCGGGGCTGTGCGGAGTTTTTTTTGCTCATCTGCGAAAATCTCTCTTCATTATAAACCGCCGGAGCGAATAATTGAAAAACTCCGTGCGCTCTTATACTATGCAAGCGGCAAACGTCCGGCGCCTTCTGCGCCGCTGGGTCGTAAATTGGTAAAAAAAACCGAACCTCGCAACTCCAAATCGTCTGCGCTTTTCTCTTCGGCGCGAAAACTCCTTGTGGGCGGAGTGAACAGCCCCGTGCGCTCTTTCGGAGCGGTTGGTGGCTCTTCTCTTTTCATATCAAAGGCGAAAGGAGCGTATGTGTATGACGCGGATGGCAACCGCTATACCGACTATATGTCGTCATGGGGCCCCCTGATTCTGGGGCACGCCCACCCGTCTGTTGTCAGGGCGGTGTCCGCCGCGGCAAAGACGGGAACAAGTTACGGCGTTTCGTGCGAGGCGGAGATTGAGATTGCGCGGATTGTGAGAAAATCTTTCAAGTCAATTGAAAAGGTGAGAATGACAAACTCCGGAACCGAAGCCCTCATGAGTGCCGTGCGTCTTGCCAGAGCGTTTACGGGACGCGATCTGATTGTAAAATTTGAGGGTTGCTATCACGGTCATGCCGACCATCTGCTTGTCAAAGCCGGTTCCGGCGCGACCACTTTCGGCAATCCGGGAAGCGCGGGGGTGCCGAAGTCTTTTGCGTCCAAAACGCTTGTCGCCCGATACAACGACACCGATTCGGTAGAAAGGATTTTCAAGCGCCACAGCAGCGGTATCGCTGCGATAGTTGTGGAGCCGGTCGCCGCGAACATGGGGGTTGTGCCTCCGGCGCGCGCGTTTCTACAAACTTTGAAGAAGGTGTCGCATAAGCACGGTGCGTTGTTGATATTTGACGAGGTGATAACGGGTTTCCGGCTTTACGGCAAAGACGGTTGCGGAGCGCAAGGGGTTTTTGGCGTAACTCCCGACATAACCTGTCTTGGCAAAATTATCGGCGGCGGGCTTCCGGTCGGTGCGTTTGGAGCGCGCACAGAGATTATGGATATGCTTTCCCCTCTTGGCCCTGTCTATCAGGCGGGAACGCTTTCGGGCAACCCGATTGCCGTCGCGGCGGGGATTGCGACCATAAAGGGTATCGGCGGAGCCGTCGGAGTCCGCGGAATTGAGCGCATGGCAGCGCGTCTCGCCGAGGGAGCAAGGGAGGCGGCGCGGCGCGCGGGCGCGCCTGTTACTGTCAATTCGGTCGGCTCGATGCTTACGATTTTTTTCTCGCCCGACCCGGTTACGGACTACGATTGCGCGCTTGGTTCAGACACCCGCGCCTTCGGTGTTTTTCACTCCGCGCTACGCTCAAAGGGCGTGCTTTTCCCGCCTTCGCAGTTTGAAGCGGCTTTTGTGTCAAAAGCCCACACGGAGAAAGACATAGAGAAGACGGTCGCGGCTTTTGGCTTCGCTTTGCAGTCCGTCATGAGAGACGGCGAATGAAAAACAGATGGATGATTTTCGCGGTTCTGGGAATTGAGATGGCGTCTTCGGTCGCTGCGGGGCTTTTCGCGGGGGATTTTCTTGACCGTAGGTTCGGCGGCGAAACTCCCTATATGACTGTCGCGGGGCTTGCACTCGGAGCGGCGGGCGGGTTTATTCTGCTTTTCCAAACGTTGAAAAAGTTTTCGCAATGAGGGAAGAGATATAATGAAGGGATTGAGCATACGCGCGCCGGAGGTTTTGGCTTTTGTGTTTTCATGTGTTGCCGCAGGTTTTGGCTGGTTTGCTTTCGGCGCCGGTTTCGGGTTTGCCGCCGCGTGCGCGGGTTTACTATTTGCGGCCGATGTCGCCGTTTTGCGGCTTATAGTGTCAGTGTTCACAAAACCGGAAGGGAGCGGCAAAATTTCGGGGGCAAGGGTAGCGGTTCTGTTTTTTATGAAGATAGCCGTGCTTGCGGCAATTGCGGTTTTTTTGATTGTGTTTGCAAGATTGGATATTTTAGGTTTTATTACCGGGCTGACCGCCGGCGTCGTGGGAATCATAACGGCTGGTCTTATTTCGCAAAGTGGGACATTTTAGTTGGTTCACATTATTGGGCTTTGGTGATATTGACCACATAATAGGGCTTTGTGTGGTTGTCGTCTTTCTTGTTGTCGCGGGGATTTTCTTCAAACGGAGTCTTGCCACGGACACATCCGATTTGCCTTCGGAGCGCGCTTCTTTCAGAAACTTTGTGGAGCTTATAGGCATAGATTTTCTGCTTACTATGCTCACAAACATTCTCGGCTCGCGCGAAAAAGCCAAACATTACTTCCCTTTGCTTGCCGGTTCGTTCTTCTTCATACTTTTCTGCAACTTGCTTGGAATAGTTCCTGGTTTTCTGCCGCCGACAGGGGTTTTGAATACCACTCTCGCTTTCGGAATTTTGATTTTCATAATGTATAACTACTACGGATTCCGTGCTCACGGAGGTGGCTATGTGAGGCAGTTTCTGGGGCCCGTCGTTTTTCTTGCCCCCCTTATGTTGCTTATTGAAATAGTGAGCCACATAGTGCGTCCGGTTTCGCTTTCTCTGCGTCTCTTTATGAACATCACGGGAGACCACATGGTCCTGGGCGTTTTCACAAACCTCACTCATTTTATAATCCCCGCAGTTTTTATCGCGCTGGGCATATTTGTCAGTTTTCTTCAGGCGTTTATATTTACCGTGCTTTCCGCAATTTATATATCCCTTGCGGAGTCGCATCACTGATTTGATTTTGGAGATTTACAAAACAAAAAACCTTACAAAAGGAGGAAGTAAGATGAAAAAGTTTATTTTTACGTTAGCGGCGGTTCTTATCGCCGGGGTTTTCTCTTTCGCTCCGGACGCTCTCGCGGCTTCGGGTGAAACCGGAGACCTTGCCAAACTTGGCATAGGACTCGGGGCGGGTCTTGGAATCGGCATCGCTGCGGCGATTGCCGGCCTCGGTCAGGGTCACGCAACTGCGGCGGCTCTTGAGGGAATCGCAAGAAACCCCGGAGCGGCGTCAAAGATACAGACCCCGATGATTATCGGTCTTGCTCTGATTGAGTCGCTCGTCATTTACGCGCTTCTGATAGCGTTTCTGCTTCAGGGCAAAATCTGATCCGGTAGTGGCATAAATCTCAAATCGATCCGAAAAAGGAGCCGGACTTGGCGTCCGGTTCCGATGGGTTTGTCTTTTCAAATCTACGGGAGGGCTCAAGTAAAAAACTACGAAATTGTAAGTAAACAATTGTGGCAAGATTGAAATAATGTTCTGCCAAAGGAAAATGGTATAAACATTTTCTATCGAGATACTTTGAAGCATGGCTCGGCGGATTTCCGCGAACCGGACAGGGTCAACAAAGAGTTCTGACTTACCTTGGATGTTATTTTGAGATGCATTACTCAAGCTCTCGCGAAGTTTTTCAAGTTTTATTTGAGAAGCACGAAAGCTTTGCCGGAGCCATTCTGATAGATTTCGGTTGCGGCCCCGGAACATCGGGGGTTGCTTTTAGTGACCTTGAGCAAGGTGATTTTCACTATATCGGAATAGACATAGCGCCTGAAATGCTCAAAAAAGCGGACGAATCTATTGGCTTGTGTGGAATACCAGACAGGAGCAGACGTTTTTGCGAGAAATTTGAGGAATTACCAGCTGTTATTAAAGAAACTCCCGATTTTCTGAACAGTACGGTTGTCATATTGAATTTTTGCTTTCTTCTTTCGCCCACAACTTTCAAAGGTGATATTTCCCAGATTTATGAAGCTGTGAAACAGACTGTTTCAGCATTCCCATGCTCAGATATTTACGCCGTTTATCAAAACCCCGATGATAACTATTTTCACTCCAACTGGGAAAAACTGAAAGAACTTATGGAAGGGTTTAACTCCATTCCTGATATGCCCAAGTGTGTTGGTTACGGAAGAGAAAACCCAGTCTATTGTGATATAATTACAGATGTGATAATGCTTTAAGAGACAGGTATAGATGAACACGGAACAAGCACAACTTTCCCTCTCCGAAACCGCTCTTGATTACGAGAGTTTGCAACCCGCCGTTACCGCCGACGAAATCCGGCAAATTACAAACAAAATCCCCGGTCTTGAATACAAACTTGATTACATCACAAAAGCCGAAGAAGCGGACTTTCTAAACTGGATAGACAGCCAATCGTGGATAACCGACCTCGAACGCCGTGTTCAGCATTACGGCTGGAGATACGACTACAAAGCGAGAAAGGTTCGTTCCGATATGCAACTTGGGGATTTGCCCGCTCCGCTTGCGAAAATTGCCAAAAAACTCCACAAAGACGGTTTGATTGCGGATATTCCCGATCAGGTGATTGTCAACGAATACGAACCGGGGCAGGGCATTGCCCGCCATGTTGACTGTGAGCCGTGTTTCGGCGACACAATTATCACAATGAGTCTGGGTTCGGGTTGTGTTATGGAGTTCATAAAAGCCGAAAAAACCGGAGACCGCCTTGATGTAAAAAAACCGGCAAAAGAGTTTAAGCCCATTCCGGTCTGGCTTGAGCCGTGTAGCGTAGTTTCAATGAAAGGCGACTCAAGATGGTGGTGGTTTCACAGCATTCCCGCGAGAAAGTCGGACAAATGGAAAGACGAAGTCTATAAAAGAAGCCACAGGGTTTCGCTCACTTTCAGAAAGGTTGTTTTTGAAAACCAGTCCTAACCGCCGTTCCATTTTCCTTTCACAAACTCAACCGCATCCTCTTTGCTTTTCAACCGGTTTTCCAACTGCTCCTCTTCCACTTCGGACAGTATTTCCGTAAAAAGCGGCCCCGGCTTAAATCCCATTTTGATTAGGTCTTTTCCGTTAACAAGCAGCGCGGGTTTGATTTCCTCTTTTCCGAATTCCTCAAATTTCGCCTTTGCGAACTCATACGCGTCAGTCAACCCGTGGCTTGCCTGACAGTCCGCAAAGTGAAGGGCGAGATGCTCGTCAAAATACGGCATACCGAGAAATCGCTTCAAGGTACTTTCCCGCATATTGAACACATCCTTGAATTTCAAATGGTGGAGCACAAGCTCGCTTATCCTTTCAGCCGACTTGTTGGAAAATCGCAAATTATGGCAGATGGTTTTTGCCATCGCCGCGCCGACTCTGTCGTGTCCGTTGAAACGGATTCTGTCGCTTCTCTCAAAAGTCGGCGGCTTGCCGACATCGTGAAGCAATGCCGCAACCGCGAGTTCGCCCGACCTGTCCGGTGTGTTTTCCTCAAGTTTGTCCAGAACAAGGCAGGTGTGGACAAACACGTCCCCTTCGGGATGAAACTCCGGCGGTTGTTCCACTCCCGCCATTTTCTGCACTTCGGGCAGTATGCGCGCGAGAAGACCGGTTTGCGCGAGAAGCTCAAGCCCGCGTCCCGGGTTTGAGCGCGTGAGAATTTTCACAATCTCCTCGCGTATTCTCTCCGCGCTCACTTCGGTTATTGAGTCCGCCCGGTTCTTGATTGTTTCAAACGTCTGTTTCTCAATCTCAAATCCCATGTCCGCCGCAAACCGCGCCGCGCGCAGCATTCTGAGTTTGTCTTCCGCAAAACGGAGCCCGCTGTCTCCGATGGTTCTCACAACCTTCTTTTTTATGTCCGCAATGCCGTCCACATAGTCAAAAACCTTTTTGCTTTCGGGGTCAAGCAGCAGCCCGTTTATCGTAAAATCCCTTCTTTTTACATCCTCCTTTTCGTCCGTTCCGTATTCCACCCTTTGCGGATGTCTGCCGTCGGGGTAGTCAAAATCCTTCCTGAATGTGGCGACCTCAAAACTGTCGTCACCTTCGAGAACAATCATCACGCCGAAATTTTCCCCCACGGCGACCGTGCGCGGGAAGATTTTTTTCACCTCTTGCGGGGTCGCGCTTGTGGTCAGGTCAAAATCTCCCGCTTCGCGTCCGCAGAGCATGTTTCTTACGCATCCGCCGACCAGAAAAGCGGAGTGTCCCGCGTCTTTCAGCACGCGCGCTACCGATTGCGCCTTGAGAAAAAGCGGTTTTGAAAGATGTCTTTTTTGGATTGTCATTTCAGGTTTTGCCCTTTAGTTTTTATTTTTAAAGAGAATTTGTGTATTATACCGCCAAAGCGGTGACAGTGTTTCCGCTTTGCCGGAGTCTCAATGCTTTACTCGGTATTTTCCAACACGGTCGCGGGTCTGATGAAAGACAGTGTTTCCAGATACGGAGACCGTCTGTTGCTTCAGAAAAAGGACGGCTGGAGCTGGAAGCAGATAACCTGGAAGGATTTTCAGAGCGAGGTCAAAAGCATTGCCGCTTTTCTCACAGACGGCGGCTTCCGCGCGGGAGACCGCGCGTTTTTTGAATCCGGAGGAACGCATGAGGGACTTGTCGCCGAAACCGCCGTTCTTATGCTCGGCGGAGTCGCCTCTTCATGCCCGCCCTCCGAAGGCCGCCCTCCGAAGGTGGCTTTCGCACTGAGCCGTGAAAGCGCGCGAAAACTGTCGGAGCACGGAGCGGAAAAAACCGTTCTTTTCTCTCAGAGCTGCGGCGAGCCGGTTTTTCGCGATTGCGCAAACGGCCGCGGACTGCTGACGGATTTCCGCGCCGTGCTCAAATTCGGTTTTATGAAAAGCAAAAAATTGACAGACTTCCTTGATGAGATATTCGGTTCGACTGATCCGCAAGCTGTGGCAGTTGAGTTTCCGTCCTCAGACGGCGCGACAAAGTCTCTGTCTCAAAGCGGCTTTATGGAGGCGGTCTCGGAGGCGGTGCGCTCAAACGCGGCATGTCTCAACGAAGAGTCTCAAACCTTCCATTTTCTGCCCGGAGCGGACATCTTTTCGCGCGCGGCAAAGTTTCTTGCCCTTTGTGTTCCCGCCCGCGCTGCTGCTGCGGATAGCGGAAAGGATTTTCTTGATGATATTCTTGAGATTATGCCGACAGTAGTTCTCCTTGATTCGCGGCGTCTTGAGGAAGCCGCCTCGTCCCTTTCGGGCGCAAATGCCAAATCCGAACTCGGAGGGCGCGTCATCCGCATACTCACAGACCGGCTTCCAAACGGCGGAGCGGCGGAGTTTTACGCGCGCGCGGGGATTGAATTGACTGAGGTTTTTCCGCAATCATGAAGATGCTTGCCTTGTGCGCCCTCGCGCTGGGACTGACGCTTTTTGGCGGCGCGGACGCGAATTCACACGGAATAGAGGAATCAAAATCTGAGACGGGAGGAGAAAAGACTATGAGCAACAAAACAAAACAGTGGGACAGCCCGCCGGAGATGAAGGTAGAGGCTTCCGGTGTCTATGTTGTGGAGATAAAAACAAACAAGGGGGATTTGACTCTTGAGCTGTATCCGGAGTATGCGCCGAAAACGGTTAATAACTTCGTGTTTCTTTCAAACGAGGGCTTTTATGACGGCGTTACGTTCCACCGCGTAATACCGGATTTTGTGATTCAGGGCGGTGACCCGTCCGGAACGGGTTCGGGAGGACCCGGATACAGGTTTGAGGACGAAACGGCGGGCAATCCGCTTGTCCACGCCGCGGGAATGATATCAATGGCGAACTCCGGTCCCGACACAAACGGAAGCCAGTTTTTTATAACCCATTCCCCGCAGCCGCACTTGAACGGGCGTCATACGGTATTCGGCAAGGTTGTTGAGGGCATGGAAACGGTCAATATGATACGGCAGGGCGATGTTATGGAGAAGGTTTCCGCGCGGGAGAAATGAAGAAGGCAGGTACCTGTCCGTTTCGTCAAATCTTTGAGGATGTCGAGCTTTGACATGGCAAATTCCGAGCACATGGAGATTTTGAAAAAAGGCGCGGCGCGTTGGAACCGCTGGCGGACGGAAAATCCCGATACGGTTCCCGACCTTTCATGGGCGGATATATCGGGGCTTGACTTTTCCGGCGCGAATTTTTCCGGCGCGAATATGAAACTCGCCTTCTGTAAGGGGTGCGTTTTCAGCGGCTCGGATTTTGAAGGCACAAATCTCTACGGCGCGAATCTTGAGGGCGCGGAGCTTTCCGGCGCGAACATGAGAGGCGCGAATCTTGAGGGTGGGCATCTGATAGGCGCGAACATCAAGGACGCGGACACAGAAGGGGCGAATATGCGTTTTGCGCGGCAACAGGGCAACCAATATTGACACGGGACTCTCTGCCGTCCTTTCGGGACATTATCGGCGAAAAGATATACGGCGTGAGCGAAATCAACGTTGCAATCGCCGCCGCCGTGAGAAATGGCACGGGCGGCTTCATCTGGGTTGAGGGCGAAATAACGGATTTTACCGCGCACGGAGCGAGCGGGCACTGGTATTTTTCTCTCAGGGACGAGAGAAGCGAGATACGCGCCGTGTGCTGGAAGTCCGCTACGGCTCAAATCGGCTTTGTTCCCGAAAACGGAATGAAGGCACTGTGTCGGTGCGAAACAGATTTCTACGAAAGACGCGGCACAGTCAACCTCAATGTGCGCAGTATTGAGCCGAAAGGGGTGGGCGCGGAGGCGCTCGCGCTGCGGCGGTTGCTTGAGAAACTTGAAGCCGAGGGGCTTTTTTCTCCCGAAAGAAAGAGGCCGCTGCCGTTTCCCGCGCGCAGGATAGGGGTTGTAACCTCTCCCGGCGGCGCGGCGCTCGCGGATATAAAGACCGTAATAGGGCGCAGGTTTCCGAACGCCGAAATAACGGTATCGCCCTCGCCCGTTCAGGGAGACGCTGCTCCCGCGGAGATTGCACGCGCCCTTGAACGTCTGCGCGGTGAAAACACCGATGTTGTCATAGTCGCAAGAGGCGGCGGCTCAAACGAAGACCTTGCGGCGTTCAACACCGAAGTTGTCGCGCGGGCGGTCGCCTCATGCGATGTTCCGGTCATCTCCGCCGTGGGGCATGAGACGGACACAACTGCCTCCGACCTCGCCGCGGACGCACGGGCGGCGACTCCGAGTGCGGCGGCTGAAATGGCGGTTCCCGTAAAAAGCGAGATTGTCTCCGCGCTTGACGATGCGCACGCGCGTCTTTGCGCGGGGCTTGAGTCCGCGTTGTCGTTTCTTGCGATGGAGACGGACGCGCTTTCGGACGCGCTTTTGCGCAATATGAAAAGCAGGGCGGAGTCTGCGGGGCTTGAGATTTCCGCCGCCGCCGCATTGCTGGATTCTCTGAGCCCGCTCGCAGTTCTCGGACGCGGTTATTCAATCGTCCGTGACGGTTTGGGCAAAACGGTTGCCGATTCCCGCCGTCTCAAAAAAGGAGATGAGGTTACAATAAAGTTTCTCAAGGGTGGAGCACGCGCCGGTATTACGGAGATTGACTGACCGCGTCTGCCGCCGCCGCGCATTGCTCGCACGGGCATTGTTTGCGAAGGAATTCAAAAGTGTAAATTCCCGTGTCGTGTCCGTCATTCCATTTGAACTGCAGCGCGTAGAGACCAACCTTGTCCATTGTTTCGGGCTGTATAGCGACTCCCGCCGCTCCGGTTTTGACCGGCAGCTTTCCCGTTCTGCTTTTGCTTCTGAGCCGCCGGCAGGTCGCGCACGGGCAAGCAAGCCGCAAGTCTTCAAATGAATATATGCTGTCGTGTCCGTCGCTCCATTCCACAAGAAGCGCGGAATCTCCGAACTTTTTTATCTCCTTCGGGACCGCTTTCACAACTCCATTCTAACCGCAAGTCGGTGGTTTGACACTCAACCCCGGCGGACTTACAATCTCTGCCATGAACCCGGACACAGAAACAGACGCGCTTGCCGCGCTTGCCGGATGGATTGAAGAGTCGCAGCGGACGGTTTTTCTCACGGGGTCTGAGCTCACCCTTGAGTGCGGCATTCCCGATGCGGGCGAGTTGGATTTTAACCCGCACATAGATGATTTCAGGGAAAATGAAGAGGTCAGGCGGCAATACTGGCGAAAGATAAACGAAATATATCCGAAAATCGCCGCCGCGGAGCCGGGAGACTCGCACAAAAATATCCACGAGTTGTCCCTTCTGTGCGGGGTTGATTTTATAATCACTCAGGCGGTTGACGGAATGCACGTCAAGGCGGGCAGCGACAATGTTCTTGAGCTTTACGCCTCAATTCACTGGGCGCAGTGCCTCGGTTGCGGAAAGAGTTACAGAATGATGGATGTTCTTACCGAAATGTCCCGAAGCGGAAAGGAAATCCCCTCATGCGCGGTTTGCCGGACGGGGTTGATAAAACCGCCGCTGTCTTTTCCGGGACAGCCGCTTCCGCACTGGGAGATACGGGAGGGCTGGATGAAAATTAACGGATGCGACCTTCTTGTCTGCGCAGGCGCTTCACTTGATATTGAGCCAATCGCGTCCTTTCCGGTTCAGGCGCGGCAGCAGGGGGCGAAAACCGCGATAATAAGCGCCTCGGAAAGCCCCTCGGACGGTTATGTTGAAGCGGTTCTTTCCGGCAGTCCGGGGATTGTTACGGGGCTTTTGATTGAGGATATAAAAAAACGCAAAATTGTGTAGGATTTCCAGTCTCCATGCCCAAAGATGAAAACAAATCCTCCGGCGGCGAAATCGCGAAATACATATCAAACCCGCGCGGAGACATATACACCGTTTCGGGACTGCCCGAAGAGGTTGTGGCGGTAATTTTCGCGTATGTCAGCAGAAGCCCCAAAAGTTTCAGGGAGAACATAGGAAAGGTTCTCGCGGAGCAGGAGCTCGGACGGGAACGGGCGGCAAAATTTCACGAAAAATGGGTTTTGAACTACGGACATGCGTCAGTCGCGGAACACGCCTCCATTCATATCGGCGTTGAAAGGGTATCGCGCCTTTTTTCGTCTCTTCTTGAAACGGGCGGGGAGCATCTTTCCTTCACCGAATACTCGCAGAGATACCAGAAACCCCGGAAGGACGATTTTGTCGTCCCGCCGGAAATCACCGGAAACAAGGCGCTTTCACGCGAATTTCTCTCCGCCTGCGCGAGGCAGTATGAGGTATACGAAAAACTCAACCTTGTCCTGTTTGATTTTCTTAAAAGCGAAAACCCGCGCGGCGCTGAGTCCGCACTTGAAAAACTCGCCTTTGAGGACGCGAGATACGCGCTTAACCTTGCCGCAATGACCAACCTTGGAATGACCGCGAACGCACGCGCGGTTGAAGACTGCCTTTCACGGCTGCTGTCTTCCGAATACGCCGAGGCGCGCCTGCGGGCGGAGGAGATAAAAAAAGAGGTGCGTTTCAGCGTTCCGACACTTGTGAAATACGCGGCGAAAAACCCGCATATAACCGGAGCGCGCGAAAGGTTGCGAGACCTGACCCCGTCCCCGCCACCTAATGTGAAGCCGGACGCGCCCTTAGCGCGTCTTGTTGACTGGACGGGAAAGGGAGAAAGCGACCCGCAGGCGGCGGCGCTTCGCAGGATTTCCGCGATGCTTTTTTATCCCGCGCGGGGCGCAACGGGTGAATCAATGACCGGCGGCGAATGCGAGGCGGCGTTCAAGGCGGCGATTGACGGGCTTGGAAGCCACGACAACCCGCACGACGCTCTCAGACTTGTTTCCTACACGGCGGAATTTGTAATAAGCGAGGCGTGCTGGCATCAACTCCTGCGCCACAGGAAGACGGACTGGTTTGCCGCCGAGCCGGGCGTTTCCTCCGGCGTAACCGTTCCGCCCAATATTGCCGCCGCCGGGGAGGAGGGGCTTCTCCTTGAAGCCGCCGGTATCGGTGCGGAGATGCACGGCAAACTTTCCGTGAGCGGATTTCCGCAAGCTGCCGCATACGCGGTAACAAACGCCCACAACAGACGGGTCGCGGGAAATATGAGTCTATGGCAGCTGTATCACTTGATAAATCTCAGAATGTCGGACGGGGCGCAGTGGGATATAAAGCGTCTGACCGACTCCCTTGCCGCGCAGGTGCGTGAAATTCACCCCGTGCTTGTTCAACCCGCGCTTGACAGAATAGGCGCGGCGGGACCATAAGCGCCGTCCGCTTTTCACTTTCTATTTTTTGCGATCGGCGCGCCATGTGTCTTTTGTAACGCCTTTTTCTCTGAGTTTGTTCTTCCGCACCCGTTGCGTTCCGGTTTTTGGAAGCGAGCGCGTAAATCTTATGAAGCGCGGAATCATAAAAGCCGGCATCTTCGGCTCAAGAAATTTCACAATCGCCGCCGGGTCGGGCTTTTTGTTTCTTTCGGGAACTACCACAACCATAACCTCGTCCTCGGCGTGCCGTCCGGCTTCGGCTTTTACTCCAACCGCCGCGCACTCCTTGATATCCGGGTGGGAAGAGACGATTTTTTCCACCTCAAACGAGCTTATGTTCTCCCCCCTTCTGCGTATGTAGTCCTTGACTCTGTCCATAAAGTAGATGTAGCCGTCTTTGTCCATCCACCCCGCGTCTCCGGTGTGAAACCACAGGTTGCGGAAATCCTCAACCGTTTTTTCGGGCATCTTGTTGTAGAAATGGAGCATTATGTTCGGTATGCGCGGCCGCACAATTATCTGCCCGGTCTTCCCTCTCGGCAATTCCTCGTCCGATTCCGGGTCGGCGATTTTGATTTCATAGCCGGGCGCCTCTTTTCCGCAAGACCCGACCCTGAACGGCTCTCCGGGGCGCATCCATGTGCACTGCCCTGTTTCGGTCAGCCCGTAGCCCTCCATCAAACTTATGTTGAACCTCTCCATAAAACGCTCAATTATGTCGTGCGGAGCCGGAGAGCCGAGAACAAGTTTTACCTTGTGGGTTTTCTCTTCGGCAACGGGAGGGGTGTTCCACATAAAGTACGAAACCGTCCCGACCGTGTTAAAGCGCGTAACCTTGTATTCATTCATCCATTTCCAGAAACGGCTCGCGCTGTATTTCTCCTCGATAACGGTTTTCGCCCCTTTTATAAGCGCGGGATAGACGGTCATTACCATCGCGTTTGAATGAAAAAGCGGAAGGCAGGTGAAATAGACATCGCTTGCGCCGACATCCATAATCTCGGCGCAGTTCCTCGCGCTGCTGTAGTCCGCCGCGCACGGGCGCATAACCCCTTTTGACCTTCCGGTTGTGCCGGATGTGAACATGAGCCGTCCGTAGTCCGTGAAAAGAACCTCAATCCCCGGTTCCGAAGCGCGCGCGCCTTTGAGGAACTCTTTGTAAGATTTCATTTCAGGGAATTTGAACCCCTGCGGGTCAAATTCCGCCGTGCCGCCGCGCGTCCACACAACAACGGTTTCCAGCCCTTTTATCCTTTTGAAAATGGAGGGCATTCTGTCAAGATACTCCTCGGCGATAAACAGCAGTTTCGCGTCCGAAGAGTCAATCACATATTGCAGAAAATCCGCCTTGTAGTCCGTGTTTATCGGAACCATCACGGCTCCGGCTTTAAGTATGCCGAACCACGCAATCACATAGTCGTCCGAATTCGGCATCAGAACCGCGACTTTATCGCCCTTTTTGATTCCGCTTCGTATGAGGGAATTTGCCGCTTTGTTGGCAAGCGCGTTTGTTTCCCGGAAACTCAGCGGCTTTTTCGCTCCGAACTGAAGAAACGGCTTGTCGCCGAGTTTTTCGGCCTGCTCGGTAAGCACCCTCGGAAGAACCCATTTTGTCCTGTCTTCGTTGAGATACCACTGCGCGTCAAACTTGCGTTTGCGTTTGAAGGTGATTGTGTGATTGAGGTTGCGTATTTTTTTGCGTTGTTTTTCGGAAGCCATTTCGCTCCTCCGGCGTGTTTGTATTTGCCGGATATTGTGCCATAAAAACCCGAAGTTCAAAATGCCCGCCGCCAGTTGTTATTGACAACCGTCTCCGATGGCTTCAGAATTCCGGTCTCAATTTTCAAACCACCGGAGGCGGAATGTTGGAAGCGGATTTCAAATCGGAAAGACACATAGGCGACTTTGCCGAAGGCGATGTGTATCACCACGGCGCGGTTCAAATAACGCGCATGAGGAACAGGCAGTATGTGAAAAAATTTGGCGGCTCGGCGCTTTGCGCGAACGCACATAAGGCAAAAGCTCTCGGATACACCGACCCGGACGCGGACGCCAAGCGGAAATCCCTTGGCATTGAAGACCCCGCGCTTGTCAGTCAGGGGTTTCTTTTCAACATAGGTTTCGGTCTTAGCGTTCACGACATATCCTTCAATGCGGTGGCAAATCTTTCGTATTCCAACCTCGCGTTCGGCGCGCCGGTTTTTGAGGGAGACACGGTTTCCGCGAAGTCGCGGGTTCTCGGCGTGGAGTTCAGAAAAGACGGCGCGACAAGCGGCTCGATTCAGGTTGAGACCGAAGTTTCAAACCACAGGGGCGAGACGGTTCTTTCCTACACCCGTCAGGTTCTTGTGCGTGCGGCGAAGGGCGTTACGCACGGAAAATCAAGCACGGTGAAACCGCGTCCCGCGAAGGCGGAAATATCAACCGCCCCGCTTCCTTGCGAAATTGCGCAAGGGACGCTTTCTCGCAAGTTGCTCGGCGAAGGCGGAAAAACATTTGAATCTCTCAAAGAGGGGGATGTTCTGCGCGGGCTGCCGGGACGCGGGCTTTCTCTTGCCGATTTCAGTTGGCTCCAGATAGCGACTCTCAATGACGCCTCCGTACACCACACTCCGTCTTCCGTTTTTATAGGATACGGCGGCGCGGTCAAGGCGGTTTGCGAGGGGTCGGGTCTTGCCTCTCTTCCCGCCGCCGTTCATCTCGGAATGAACTCCGGGGCGCATAACGCCCCCACTTATCCGTCCGACATTGTGAGGGACATCTACGGCGGCGGAGAGGAGGGGCCGCATGAGAGCATACTCGCGTCCGCAGAGGTTCTGGAGAAGTCCGCAATTTCGGGCAGAGACGATTTCGGCGCCGTTACCATCCGTCTCGCGGGAGAGAAAGTTGTTACGCGGGCGGGAATGAAGGCGTTTGAAAAGGCGGGGTTTTCAATCGCGGACAAAATTGTTGAGAAAAACGGCGAAAAAACAATCAGGGTTCTCACGCTTGAGCTGGTTGTCGCCGTTGCGACTGAAAAAGGTTTTTTATAGACGGGTTGTTTTCGTCAATTTGAATTGATATTTTCCTCGTCCTCCGGTGGTTTTCCCATTTGACAACAGGCTTTTTTGAGAAAAATTCCTTTCATCCCCTTTTTTATTTATATATTATGTGGAAATGCTTTTCGCGTATGTGGATAATTTACTGTTTTTTTTTCAGCTTTTTTAGTATAATATCTGCCTGTTTGATTTGAGTGATTGCTAATTGGCTAAGGATTAGGTGTCCAATATGATAATTTATAAACGTTTTATACATTTTTTTCGTAGAAAATTTGACTTGAGAGTTTGTTCTCTTGTGTTGTGTTTGCCGATGATATTCGCTGTGGCATTTTTGGGTATCAAAGACGCTGACGCTCAAGTAGTAGGTAATACGGAATTTGGACCGGGTGCATCCGCGACCGCCGATAATTCAACGGCAGTGGGAGCGGGTTCAATAGCGACCGCCACAAATGCAACGGCAACGGGACAGGGTTCAATAGCGGAAGGCGTAGATTCAACGGCAACGGGTAAGTCCTCAAGGGCTTTCAGAGACAATTCAACGGCAGTGGGTCAGGGTTCAAGCGCGTTTGGCGCAAATTCCACGGCAGTGGGACAGAATTCTGAGGCGAGTGGAGAAAATTCCACGGCAGTGGGACAGGGTTCTGAGGCGAGCGGAGTAAATTCGACGGCAACGGGACAGGATTCAAACGCGTCCGGCGTGGATTCAACGGCATCGGGACAGAATTCAAGAGCGGTCGGCGCCCGTTCAACGGCAACGGGACAGGATTCAGCAGCGATCAGAGATAATTCAACGGCAGTGGGACAGAATTCAGTAGCGTTCGGAGTTAATTCAACGGCAACGGGACAGGATTCTGAGGCGAGCGGCTCTGGTGCCACGGCAGTAGGACAGAATTCAAGTGCGCCCGGAGTTAATTCAACGGCAGTAGGACAGAATTCAGTAGCGATCGGAGTTAATTCAACGGCATCGGGACAGGGTTCAATAGCGAGCGGAGATAATTCAACGGCATCGGGACAAAGTTCATTTGCGAGCGGAGATAATTCAACGGCAACGGGACAGGATTCAACAGCGAACGGAACTAATTCCACGGCATCGGGACAGAATTCTGAGGCGAGCGGTTTGGATTCCACAGCAACGGGACAGGATTCTGAGGCGTCCGGCGCCAGCTCAACGGCAACGGGACAAAATGCAATCGCGTCCAGCATAGCTTCAACGGCAACGGGACATGATTCAACAGCGAGCGGCCTATCTTCAACGGCAACGGGGCGGGATTCAACCGCGTCCGGCACAAATTCAACGGCAACGGGAGCGAATTCGCTAGCGAGCGCAAGAAACTCAACGGCAACGGGAGAGGATTCAACCGCGACCGGCGTGGATTCAACGGCAGTGGGACAGAATTCAAGAGCGAGCGGCGCCCGTTCAACGGCAACGGGACAGGATTCTGAGGCGAGCGGGGTTAATTCATCGGCATCGGGACAGGATTCTGAAGCGAGCGGAGAGGATTCAACGGCATCGGGACAGGGTTCAATAGCGAACGGCATACGCTCAACGGCATCGGGACAGGATTCTGAGGCGTCTGGCGTTAATTCATCGGCATCGGGACAGGATTCAACAGCGAGCGGGGTTAATTCAACGGCATCGGGACAGGATTCATTTGCGATCGGAGAGGATTCCACGGCAGTGGGACAGAATTCAGCCGCGGCCGGCACCCGTTCCACGGCAACAGGACAGGATTCTATAGCGATCGGAGAGGATTCCACGGCAGTGGGACAGGGTTCAATAGCGAACGGTGCCCGTTCATCGGCATCGGGACAGAGTTCACTTGCGAGCGGAGATAATTCAACAGCAACGGGACAGGATTCAACAGCGAGCGGAGCTAATTCATCGGCATCGGGACAGAATTCTGAAGCGAGCGGAGATAATTCAACGGCAGTGGGACAGGATTCAACAGCGAGCGGAGCAGCTTCAACGGCAGTGGGACAGGATTCAAGTGCGAGCGGCGCCCGTTCAACGGCAACGGGACAGGGTTCAATAGCGAGCGGAGATAATTCAACGGCCGGAGATAATTCAACGGCAACGGGAGAGGATTCAATAGCGCTCGGAGATAATTCCACGGCATCGGGACAGGGTTCAAGTGCGAGAGGAGATAATTCATCGGCAGTGGGACAGAGTTCTGATGCGTTCGGAGATAATTCCACGGCATCGGGACAGGATTCTGAAGCGAGCGGAACTAATTCAACGGCATCGGGACAGAATTCTGAGGCGAGCGGAGATAATTCAACGGCAGTGGGACAGGATTCAACAGCGAGCGGGGTTAATTCATCGGCATCGGGACAGAGTTCACTGGCCAACGGAGTAAATTCAACAGCATCGGGACAGGATTCCTTCGCGAGCGGAGAGGATTCCACGGCATCGGGACAGGGTTCAATAGCGCTCGGCGCCCGTTCATCGGCATCGGGACAAAGTTCACTTGCGAGCGGAGATAATTCAACAGCAACGGGACAGGATTCTGAAGCGAGCGGAGCTAATTCATCGGCAGTGGGACAGGATTCTGAGGCGAGCGGAGAGGATTCAACGGCATCGGGACAGGGTTCAATAGCGAACGGTGCCCGTTCATCGGCATCGGGACAGAGTTCACTTGCGAGCGGAGATAATTCAACAGCAACGGGACAGGATTCAACAGCGAGCGGAGCTAATTCATCGGCATCGGGACAGAATTCTGAAGCGAGCGGAGATAATTCAACGGCAGTGGGACAGGATTCAACAGCGAGCGGGGTTAATTCATCGGCATCGGGACAGAGTTCATTGGCCAACGGAGTAAACTCAACGGCAACGGGACAGGATTCTGAGGCGAGCGGAGAGGATTCAACGGCATCGGGACAGGGTTCAATAGCGAACGGTGCCCGTTCATCGGCATCGGGACAAAGTTCACTTGCGAGCGGAGATAATTCAACAGCAACGGGGCAGGATTCAAACGCGTCCGGCGTGGATTCAACGGCAGTGGGACAGAATTCAAACGCGTCCGGCGCCCGTTCTACGGCAACGGGACAGGATTCAGAAGCGAGCGGGGTTAATTCATCGGCATCGGGACAAAGTTCATTGGCCAACGGAGCTAATTCAACAGCAACGGGACAGGATTCAACAGCGAGCGGAGCTAATTCATCGGCAGTGGGACAGGATTCTGAAGCGAGCGGAGAGGATTCAACGGCATCGGGACAGGGTTCAATAGCGAACGGCATACGCTCAACGGCATCGGGACAGGATTCTGAGGCGTCTGGCGTTAATTCATCGGCATCGGGACAGGATTCAACAGCGAGCGGGGTTAATTCAACGGCATCGGGACAGGATTCATTTGCGATCGGAGAGGATTCCACGGCAGTGGGACAGAATTCAGCCGCGGCCGGCACCCGTTCCACGGCAACAGGACAGGATTCTATAGCGATCGGAGAGGATTCCACGGCAGTGGGACAGGGTTCAATAGCGAACGGTGCCCGTTCATCGGCATCGGGACAGAGTTCACTTGCGAGCGGAGATAATTCAACAGCAACGGGACAGGATTCAACAGCGAGCGGAGCTAATTCATCGGCATCGGGACAGAATTCTGAAGCGAGCGGAGCTAATTCCACGGCATCGGGACAGAATTCACTGGCCAACGGAGTAAACTCAACGGCAGTGGGACAGGATTCTGAGGCGTCTGGCGTTAATTCATCGGCATCGGGACAGGATTCTGAGGCATCTGGCGTTAATTCATCTGCATCGGGACAAAGTTCATTGGCCAACGGAGCTAATTCGACGGCAGTGGGACAGGATTCTGAGGCGAGCGGAGAGGATTCCACGGCATCGGGACAGGGTTCAATAGCGAACGGCGCCCGTTCATCGGCATCGGGACAGGATTCTGAGGCATCTGGCGTTAATTCATCTGCATCGGGACAAAGTTCACTGGCCAACGGAGCTAATTCGACGGCAGTGGGGCAGGATTCTGAAGCGAGCGGAGAGGATTCAACGGCATCGGGACAGGGTTCAATAGCGAACGGTGTCCGTTCATCGGCATCGGGACAGGATTCTGAGGCATCTGGCGTTAATTCATCTGCATCGGGACAAAGTTCATTGGCCAACGGAGCTAATTCGACGGCAGTGGGACAGGATTCTGAGGCGAGCGGAGAGGATTCAACGGCATCGGGACAGGGTTCAATAGCGAACGGCGCCCGTTCATCGGCATCGGGACAGAGTTCACTTGCGAGCGGAGATAATTCAACAGCAGTGGGACAGGATTCTGAAGCGAGCGGAGAGGATTCAACGGCATCGGGACAGGGTTCAATAGCGAACGGTGTCCGTTCTACGGCAACGGGACAGGATTCAGAAGCGAGCGGGGTTAATTCATCGGCATCGGGACAAAGTTCACTTGCGAGCGGAGATAATTCAACAGCAACGGGACAGGATTCAGAAGCGTCCGGTGTGGATTCAACGGCAGTGGGACAGAATTCAAACGCGTCCGGCGCCCGTTCCACAGCAACGGGACAGGATTCAGAAGCGAGCGGGGTTAATTCATCGGCATCGGGACAGGATTCTGAGGCGAGCGGCGTGGATTCAACGGCATCGGGACAGGGTTCAATAGCGAACGGTGCCCGTTCATCGGCATCGGGACAAAGTTCACTTGCGAGCGGAGATAATTCAACAGCAACGGGACAGGATTCTGAAGCGAGCGGAGCTAATTCATCGGCAGTGGGACAGGATTCTGAGGCGAGCGGAGAGGATTCAACGGCATCGGGACAGAATTCACTTGCGAGCGGAGATAATTCAACGGCATCGGGACAGGATTCAAGTGCGAGCGGGGTTAATTCATCGGCATCGGGACAGAATTCACTTGCGAGCGGAGATAATTCAACGGCATCGGGACAGGGTTCAAGAGCGAGCGGGGTTAATTCATCGGCATCGGGACAGGATTCTGAAGCGAGCGGAGAGGATTCAACGGCATCGGGACAGGGTTCAATAGCGAACGGTGCCCGTTCATCGGCATCGGGACAGAGTTCACTTGCGAGCGGAGATAATTCAACAGCAACGGGACAGGATTCTGAGGCGAGCGGGGTTAATTCATCGGCATCGGGACAAAGTTCACTGGCCAACGGAGCTAATTCAACGGCAGTGGGACAGGATTCTGAAGCGAGCGGAGAGGATTCAACGGCATCGGGACAGGGTTCAATAGCGAACGGCGCCCGTTCATCGGCAGTGGGACAGGATTCTGAGGCATCTGGCGTTAATTCATCTGCATCGGGACAAAGTTCATTGGCCAACGGAGCTAATTCGACGGCAGTGGGACAGGATTCTGAGGCATCTGGCGTTAATTCATCTGCATCGGGACAAAGTTCATTGGCCAACGGAGCTAATTCGACGGCAGTGGGACAGGATTCTGAGGCGAGCGGAGAGGATTCCACGGCATCGGGACAGGGTTCAATAGCGAACGGCGCCCGTTCATCGGCATCGGGACAAAGTTCACTGGCCAACGGAGTAAATTCGACGGCAGTGGGACAGGATTCTGAAGCGAGCGGAGCTAATTCATCTGCATCGGGACAAAGTTCATTGGCCAACGGAGCTAATTCATCGGCAGTGGGACAGGATTCTGAGGCGAGCGGAGAGGATTCAACGGCATCGGGACAGGGTTCAATAGCGAACGGCGCCCGTTCATCGGCAGTGGGACAGGATTCTGAGGCATCTGGCGTTAATTCATCTGCATCGGGACAAAGTTCACTGGCCAACGGAGCTAATTCGACGGCAGTGGGACAGGATTCTGAGGCGAGCGGAGAGGATTCCACGGCATCGGGACAGGGTTCAATAGCGAACGGTGTCCGTTCATCGGCATCGGGACAGGATTCTGAGGCATCTGGCGTTAATTCATCTGCATCGGGACAAAGTTCACTGGCCAACGGAGCTAATTCGACGGCAGTGGGGCAGGATTCTGAAGCGAGCGGAGAGGATTCAACGGCATCGGGACAGGGTTCAATAGCGAACGGCGCCCGTTCATCTGCATCGGGACAAAGTTCACTGGCCAACGGAGTAAATTCGACGGCATCGGGACAGGATTCAGAGGCGAGCGGAGCTAATTCATCTGCATCGGGACAAAGTTCATTGGCCAACGGAGCTAATTCGACGGCAGTGGGACAGGATTCTGAGGCGAGCGGAGAGGATTCAACGGCATCGGGACAGGGTTCAATAGCGAACGGCGCCCGTTCATCGGCAGTGGGACAGGATTCTGAGGCATCTGGCGTTAATTCATCTGCATCGGGACAAAGTTCATTGGCCAACGGAGCTAATTCGACGGCAGTGGGACAGGATTCAGAGGCGAGCGGAGAGGATTCAACGGCATCGGGACAGGGTTCAATAGCGAACGGCGCCCGTTCATCGGCATCGGGACAAAGTTCACTGGCCAACGGAGTAAATTCGACGGCAGTGGGACAGGATTCTGAAGCGAGCGGAGCTAATTCATCTGCATCGGGACAAAGTTCATTGGCCAACGGAGCTAATTCATCGGCAGTGGGACAGGATTCTGAGGCGAGCGGAGAGGATTCAACGGCATCGGGACAGGGTTCAATAGCGAACGGCGCCCGTTCATCGGCAGTGGGACAGGATTCTGAGGCATCTGGCGTTAATTCATCTGCATCGGGACAAAGTTCACTGGCCAACGGAGCTAATTCGACGGCAGTGGGGCAGGATTCTGAAGCGAGCGGAGAGGATTCCACGGCATCGGGACAGGGTTCAATAGCGAACGGCGCCCGTTCATCGGCAGTGGGACAGGATTCTGAGGCATCTGGCGTTAATTCATCTGCATCGGGACAAAGTTCATTGGCCAACGGAGCTAATTCGACGGCAGTGGGACAGGATTCAGAGGCGAGCGGAGAGGATTCAACGGCATCGGGACAGGGTTCAATAGCGAACGGCGCCCGTTCATCGGCATCGGGACAAAGTTCACTGGCCAACGGAGTAAATTCGACGGCAGTGGGACAGGATTCTGAAGCGAGCGGAGCTAATTCATCTGCATCGGGACAAAGTTCATTGGCCAACGGAGCTAATTCATCGGCAGTGGGACAGGATTCTGAGGCGAGCGGAGAGGATTCAACGGCATCGGGACAGGGTTCAATAGCGAACGGCGCCCGTTCATCGGCAGTGGGACAGGATTCTGAGGCATCTGGCGTTAATTCATCTGCATCGGGACAAAGTTCACTGGCCAACGGAGCTAATTCGACGGCAGTGGGGCAGGATTCTGAAGCGAGCGGAGAGGATTCAACGGCATCGGGACAGGGTTCAATAGCGAACGGTGTCCGTTCATCGGCATCGGGACAGGATTCTGAGGCATCTGGCGTTAATTCATCTGCATCGGGACAAAGTTCATTGGCCAACGGAGCTAATTCGACGGCAGTGGGACAGGATTCTGAGGCGAGCGGAGAGGATTCCACGGCATCGGGACAGGGTTCAATAGCGAACGGCGCCCGTTCATCGGCATCGGGACAGGATTCTGAGGCATCTGGCGTTAATTCATCGGCATCGGGACAAAGTTCACTGGCCAACGGAGCTAATTCGACGGCAGTGGGGCAGGATTCTGAAGCGAGCGGAGAGGATTCAACGGCATCGGGACAGGGTTCAATAGCGAACGGTGTCCGTTCATCGGCATCGGGACAGGATTCTGAGGCGTCTGGCGTTAATTCATCGGCATCGGGACAAAGTTCACTGGCCAACGGAGTAAATTCGACGGCATCGGGACAGGATTCTGAGGCGAGCGGAGCTAATTCATCGGCAGTGGGACAGGATTCTGAAGCGAGCGGAGAGGATTCAACGGCATCGGGACAGGGTTCAATAGCGAACGGTGTCCGTTCATCGGCATCGGGACAGGATTCTGAGGCATCTGGCGTTAATTCATCTGCATCGGGACAAAGTTCACTGGCCAACGGAGCTAATTCGACGGCAGTGGGGCAGGATTCTGAAGCGAGCGGAGAGGATTCAACGGCATCGGGACAGGGTTCAATAGCGAACGGTGTCCGTTCATCGGCATCGGGACAGGATTCTGAGGCGTCTGGCGTTAATTCATCGGCATCGGGACAAAGTTCACTGGCCAACGGAGTAAATTCGACGGCATCGGGACAGGATTCTGAGGCGAGCGGAGCTAATTCATCGGCAGTGGGACAGGATTCTGAAGCGAGCGGAGAGGATTCCACGGCATCGGGACAGGGTTCAATAGCGAACGGCGCCCGTTCATCGGCATCGGGACAAAGTTCATTGGCCAACGGAGCTAATTCGACGGCAGTGGGACAGGATTCTGAGGCGAGCGGAGAGGATTCATCGGCAGTGGGACAGGATTCTGAGGCGAGCGGAGAGGATTCAACGGCATCGGGACAGGGTTCAATAGCGAACGGCATACGCTCAACGGCATCGGGACAGAGTTCACTGGCCAACGGAGTAAACTCAACGGCAGTGGGACAGGATTCTGAGGCGAGCGGAGAGGATTCAACAGTATTGGGACAAGATTCAAACGCGAGCGGTGTCCGTTCAACGGCAGTGGGACAGGATTCGATAGTTTCGGGCACCAATTCTACGGTAGTGGGTCAGGGTGCGGTTTCAAGCGGCAGCCATGCAGACGCTTTCGGACGAGGGACCGAAACCAGCAGGGATTATTCGCAGAAGTTTGCAAAGAACGCCTCCGGACGGTCGGCAGACGGAAGCGGAACGCCAACCGAGGCGGACAGCACATACGCGTTTACGGGTCTTGGTCTGTTTGAGGAGAAAGCATATATCACACAAAACTCGACAGCCACCGGCGCTCCGGTTTTCAGCCCGACGCAGAACATTCACGACTCCACGCTTGGTGATTTTCAGGACAGAAGAGACCGCTCGTTTGAGACTGCGGGAGCGACAAGAGTGGTAACGGTTCTGCCGGACGGGACACTGCAAACGGCTGATTTCGGTTTTGACGGGATTGACGATTTGGTTGGCGACGAGGGTCCGGAGACATTGAAACGGAGGGTCAGAGCGGAAATTGCTTCTGTTGGTGGCGTAACTGCGGCAAATGATGTGGCACGAACCGCGCAGGAGGCGTATGTTGCGGGTTTGGAAGACTACCTTGCAGACAGCGAGTTCAAGAAACACGATGAGATTGAGGAGCAACGCGTGGAAGTGGAGCAGCTTCAACAGCAATGGGTTGCGGCTCAGGGTTCTTCTAATGCGAGTCTGTTTAACTCTGAGACAAACAACCTTTCTTTGAGGCCGACAACGAATCCGAACGGGTCATTGCTTTCACGGACAGAGAACCTGTATGAAGGAGTGGGCGCATCCGATTTTCAGAGGCAGAGACTGGCGGACACAGATGATGAGACAACCCGTCTCGGCGACAGATACATAACTCTTCAGGATCAGCTGAATACTCTTGAACCGGACGGAAACACGACTCGCTACGGTAGCGCCCTCCGCGCGCAAGCGGGCAGTTTTCTCGGCGACGTGAACGGCACGGGGATAGACAGGGAAGGGGATTTGTATGAGCAGCTGAGATACTACGAAGCGCAGGAAGCGAACGGCTTTGACGTCGGTGGAGTTCTCGGAACTGATATACCGTCTAACAACATTCCCTCCACAATCGGTAATTTTGACTCAAACGGAGACGGCTGGGTAAGCCGTGGCGAGATAGAGGAAGGTATTGAGGGTCTTACGGTGAGAGAGAGGATTTCTATTGTTGGTTATCTGAGCGGTGTCACGGATGCTGAGTTGGATACTTTGCAGTCGGGAGCGGAAATAGACAGCGCGCGCAACTTTGACGAGATAAGAACGATAGAGGAATACATAGCCGCCGCGACAGCGGAGACAGAGTACCGTCGTCCGAGGAATGTGGACGAGTTTATTACACAGGAAGGTCAGGAGCAGCTTTCTCCGGAGACGCTTGAGGCGTTGCGGCAGTCCCCGTTTGGAAGCGAGCCGAAAAGATACGGCGACCTGTATGAGCGTAACGCATGGGTGCAGGACAAGATTGACGAATACGGGCTTGAACTGGGAAACTTGAGAAGAGGCGTGGCAATGTCCGCGGCAATGAGGACATCAACCATCGCCAAGGGAGACCGCTCCGCTCTGGATCTTAACTTCTCGGAATACAGAGGCGAATACGGAATGGCGGGAAGTTTCGGGATAAGGGTAAACAATGCGCTTCAGGTTCATTTCGCGGGAGCCACGACAAGTGAATTTCAGGACAGGATTGTAAGAACCGGACTGACTTTAAATTGGTAAGGTGGATGTATCTGTCCGAAAGTGTCTCCCGTAAAAATATCAAGAATGGTGGTCATGCCAGAAAAGCAATGTCTAATCAGGTGCGTATATCTTCAAAAAGAACAGTTGACATTTTTCTCCGTTTGGTATACAAATACGCCCTAAACGGCATGAAAAAAAATCATAGTAAGGACATAGGAGCTATTATGAGTAACCAAATGAATTTTCGCTTGTATTCGGCGTTATTTGTATTATTTACCGTAGTTTTTGCGGCATTTTTGGGTATCAAAGACGCTGACGCTCAAGTAGTAGGTAATACGGAAACGGGACTGGGTGCATCCGCGACCGCCGATAATTCAACGGCAACGGGAGCGGGTTCAATAGCGTCCGCCACAAATGCAACGGCAACGGGAGAGGGTTCAATAGCGGAAGGCGTAGATTCAACGGCAACGGGTAAGTCCTCAAGGGCTTTCAGCACCAATTCAACGGCAGTGGGTCAGGGTTCAAGCGCGTTTGGCACAGATTCCACGGCAGTGGGACAGAGTTCTGATGCGAGCGGCGCCCGTTCAACGGCAACGGGACAGGGTTCAACCGCGTCCAGCGTCAATTCAACGGCAGTGGGACAGGATTCCTTCGCGAGCGAGGTTAATTCAACGGCAGTGGGACAGGATTCAACAGCGAGCGGGGTTAATTCATCTGCATCGGGACAGGATTCAGAGGCGAGCGGAGAGGATTCCACGGCATCGGGACAGGGTTCAATAGCGAACGGCGCCCGTTCATCGGCAGTGGGACAGGATTCTGAGGCATCTGGCGTTAATTCATCTGCATCGGGACAAAGTTCATTGGCCAACGGAGCTAATTCGACGGCAGTGGGACAGGATTCAGAGGCGAGCGGAGAGGATTCAACGGCATCGGGACAGGGTTCAATAGCGAACGGCGCCCGTTCATCGGCAGTGGGACAGGATTCTGAGGCATCTGGCGTTAATTCATCTGCATCGGGACAAAGTTCACTGGCCAACGGAGCTAATTCGACGGCAGTGGGACAGGATTCTGAAGCGAGCGGAGAGGATTCAACGGCATCGGGACAGGGTTCAATAGCGAACGGTGTCCGTTCATCGGCAGTGGGACAGGATTCTGAGGCATCTGGCGTTAATTCATCTGCATCGGGACAAAGTTCATTGGCCAACGGAGCTAATTCGACGGCAGTGGGGCAGGATTCTGAAGCGAGCGGAGAGGATTCCACGGCATCGGGACAGGGTTCAATAGCGAACGGCGCCCGTTCATCGGCAGTGGGACAGGATTCTGAGGCATCTGGCGTTAATTCATCTGCATCGGGACAAAGTTCATTGGCCAACGGAGCTAATTCGACGGCAGTGGGACAGGATTCAGAGGCGAGCGGAGAGGATTCCACGGCATCGGGACAGGGTTCAATAGCGAACGGCGCCCGTTCATCGGCATCGGGACAAAGTTCACTGGCCAACGGAGTAAATTCGACGGCAGTGGGACAGGATTCAGAGGCGAGCGGAGCTAATTCATCTGCATCGGGACAAAGTTCATTGGCCAACGGAGCTAATTCGACGGCAGTGGGACAGGATTCAGAGGCGAGCGGAGAGGATTCAACGGCATCGGGACAGGGTTCAATAGCGAACGGCGCCCGTTCATCTGCATCGGGACAAAGTTCACTGGCCAACGGAGTAAATTCGACGGCATCGGGACAGGATTCAGAGGCGAGCGGAGCTAATTCATCTGCATCGGGACAAAGTTCATTGGCCAACGGAGCTAATTCGACGGCAGTGGGACAGGATTCAGAGGCGAGCGGAGAGGATTCAACGGCATCGGGACAGGGTTCAATAGCGAACGGCGCCCGTTCATCGGCATCGGGACAAAGTTCACTGGCCAACGGAGTAAATTCGACGGCATCGGGACAGGATTCAGAGGCGAGCGGAGCTAATTCATCTGCATCGGGACAAAGTTCATTGGCCAACGGAGCTAATTCGACGGCAGTGGGACAGGATTCTGAGGCGAGCGGAGAGGATTCAACGGCATCGGGACAGGGTTCAATAGCGAACGGCGCCCGTTCATCGGCAGTGGGACAGGATTCTGAGGCATCTGGCGTTAATTCATCTGCATCGGGACAAAGTTCATTGGCCAACGGAGCTAATTCGACGGCAGTGGGACAGGATTCAGAGGCGAGCGGAGAGGATTCAACGGCATCGGGACAGGGTTCAATAGCGAACGGTGTCCGTTCATCGGCAGTGGGACAGGATTCTGAGGCATCTGGCGTTAATTCATCTGCATCGGGACAAAGTTCATTGGCCAACGGAGCTAATTCGACGGCAGTGGGACAGGATTCTGAAGCGAGCGGAGAGGATTCAACGGCATCGGGACAGGGTTCAATAGCGAACGGCGCCCGTTCATCTGCATCGGGACAAAGTTCACTGGCCAACGGAGTAAATTCGACGGCATCGGGACAGGATTCAGAGGCGAGCGGAGCTAATTCATCTGCATCGGGACAAAGTTCATTGGCCAACGGAGCTAATTCGACGGCAGTGGGACAGGATTCAGAGGCGAGCGGAGAGGATTCAACGGCATCGGGACAGGGTTCAATAGCGAACGGCGCCCGTTCATCGGCATCGGGACAAAGTTCACTGGCCAACGGAGTAAATTCGACGGCATCGGGACAGGATTCAGAGGCGAGCGGAGCTAATTCATCTGCATCGGGACAAAGTTCATTGGCCAACGGAGCTAATTCGACGGCAGTGGGACAGGATTCAGAGGCGAGCGGAGAGGATTCAACGGCATCGGGACAGGGTTCAATAGCGAACGGTGTCCGTTCATCGGCATCGGGACAGGATTCTGAGGCATCTGGCGTTAATTCATCTGCATCGGGACAAAGTTCATTGGCCAACGGAGCTAATTCGACGGCAGTGGGGCAGGATTCTGAAGCGAGCGGAGAGGATTCAACGGCATCGGGACAGGGTTCAATAGCGAACGGTGCCCGTTCATCGGCAGTGGGACAGGATTCTGAGGCATCTGGCGTTAATTCATCTGCATCGGGACAAAGTTCACTGGCCAACGGAGCTAATTCGACGGCATCGGGACAGGATTCTGAAGCGAGCGGAGAGGATTCAACGGCATCGGGACAGGGTTCAATAGCGAACGGCGCCCGTTCATCGGCATCGGGACAGAGTTCACTGGCCAACGGAGTAAATTCAACAGCAGTGGGACAGGATTCTGAAGCGAGCGGAGAGGATTCAACGGCATCGGGACAGGGTTCAATAGCGAACGGCATACGCTCAACGGCATCGGGACAGAGTTCACTGGCGAACGGAGCTAATTCGACGGCAGTGGGACAGGATTCTGAGGCAAGCGGAGAGGATTCAACAGTATTGGGACAAGATTCAAACGCGAGCGGTGTCCGTTCAACGGCAGTGGGACAGGATTCGATAGTTTCGGGCACCAATTCTACGGTAGTGGGTCAGGGTGCGGTTTCAAGCGGCAGCCATGCAGACGCTTTCGGACGAGGGACCGAAACCAGCAGGGATTATTCGCAGAAGTTTGCAAAGAACGCCTCCGGACGATCGGCAGACGGAAGCGGAACGCCAACCGAGGCGGACAGCACATACACGTTTACGGGTCTTGGTCTGTTTGAGGAGAAAGTATACATCACACAAGCTTCTACACCCGGTAGTAATCCGGATTTCAGCCCGTCGCGGAACATTCACGACTCCACGCTTGGTGATTTTCAGGACAGAAGAGACCGCTCGTTTGAGACTGCGGGAGCGACAAGAGTGGTAACGGTTCTGCCGGACGGGACACTGCAAACGGCTGATTTCGGTTTTGACGGGATTGACGATTTGGTTGGCGACGAGGGTCCGGAGACATTGAAACGGAGGGTCAGAGCGGAAATTGCTTCTGTTGGTGGCGTAACTGCGGCAAATGATGTGGCACGAACCGCACAGGAGGCGTATGTTGCGGGTTTGGAAGACTACCTTGCAGACAGCGAGTTCAAGAAACACGATGAGATTGAGGAGCAACGCGTGGAAGTGGAGCAGCTTCAACAGCAATGGGTTGCGGCTCAGGGTTCTTCTAATGCGAGTCTGTTTAACTCTGAGACAAACAACCTTTCTTTGAGGCCGACAACGAATCCGAACGGGTCATTGCTTTCACGGACAGAGAACCTGTATGAAGGAGTGGGCGCATCCGATTTTCAGAGGCAGAGACTGGCGGACACAGATGATGAGACAACCCGTCTCGGCGACAGATACATAACTCTTCAGGATCAGCTGAATACTCTTGAACCGGACGGAAACACGACTCGCTACGGTAGCGCCCTCCGCGCGCAAGCGGGCAGTTTTCTCGGCGACGTGAACGGCACGGGGATAGACAGGGAAGGGGATTTGTATGAGCAGCTGAGATACTACGAAGCGCAGGAAGCGAACGGCTTTGACGTCGGTGGAGTTCTCGGAACTGATATACCGTCTAACAACATTCCCTCCACAATCGGTAATTTTGACTCAAACGGAGACGGCTGGGTAAGCCGTGGCGAGATAGAGGAAGGTATTGAGGGTCTTACGGTGAGAGAGAGGATTTCTATTGTTGGTTATCTGAGCGGTGTCACGGATGCTGAGTTGGATACTTTGCAGTCGGGAGCGGAAATAGACAGCGCGCGCAACTTTGACGAGATAAGAACGATAGAGGAATACATAGCCGCCGCGACAGCGGAGACAGAGTACCGTCGTCCGAGGAATGTGGACGAGTTTATTACACAGGAAGGTCAGGAGCAGCTTTCTCCGGAGACGCTTGAGGCGTTGCGGCAGTCCCCGTTTGGAAGCGAGCCGAAAAGATACGGCGACCTGTATGAGCGTAACGCATGGGTGCAGGACAAAGTTGACCAGCACGACCGTCAGATATCAGGCCTTGTGAGAGGTGTTGCGATGGCGGCGGCGATTGATGCAGCGCACCTTGACAAGGACGACCGCATCGGTCTGGATGTAAATTTCTCGGAATATGAGGGCGAATACGGAATGGCGGGAAGCTTCGGGATGAGGGTGAACGATACCATTCAGGTGCATCTCGGCGGAGCCACGACAAGCGAGTTTCAGGACAAGATTTTTAAAACCGGCTTCAAACTCCGGTGGTAGAATTCCACATCCGCTAAACGGATAAAAAAGGGGGACGGTGTTATCCGTCCCTTTTTTTTTTGAAAAAAAGCAGCCGTTTACCTTTTCCCGAACACGCGCGCGGTAACGATTCCGGCTTCGTAGAACACGACAAGCGGGATGAAAAGAAACATCATTGAAGCGAAATCGGTTGTAGGAGTTATCACCGCCGTGAGCAGAGAGCCGATGAGATAAGCGTATCTGCGAGACGCGGTAAGCGTCCGGTGGGTGACAACCCCCCAGCGCGAAAGAAAAAACGCGATGAGCGGAAACTCAAAAACCGCACCAAAACCGAGACACATTGTCAGAAGAAACGAAAGAGAGCGGCTTAAAGACGGCATCGCGCTGAAAAAATCGCCCGAATGCTCCCCAAGCAGAAACGCAAGCGCGCGTGGGGCGGCAAGGGAATGACAGAAAAGTATGCCCGTGAAAAACAGAACGGTTCCGAAGAAAACGAATAAAAACAGCCCTTTTCTCTCTTGTTGATAAAGCCCCGGCGCAATAAAATGCCAAACCCGATACAGAATGAACGGGGACGAAAGCGCAAGTGAGGAGAAAAGAGAAGCCGCTATGAGCGAAGTGAACCCTTCCGCCGGATTTGTGAAGATAAGCGATGACCCGGCCGGAAGCGCGGAAAGAACGGGCGCCATTATGGTTTTGAGCAATTCAAAACGGAAATAGTAGCACGGGACAAACATCACCGCCACCGCGATAACGGATTGAAGAACCGCGCTTCTGAGTTCCGCGAGATGTTTGAGGAAAGGGGCTTTTGTATCGCCGTTCACTTTTTTTGCAGCCGTTTACTGGGAGCGCCGGGTAAATTGACAAGAATGGCGGCTTTCCGCATAATATACCCCGTTTTGGCTTCTTTGCCACCACTTACAGCGCCGTGAAAATACTTGTTACAGATGGCATTGCCGTCGAGGGGAGGAGCTTGCTGGAAGCCGCCCCCGGCATTGAGCCGGACATCCGCTCAAGCATCGAATCGGATGAACTCAAACGCATAATCGGAGATTATCAGGGCATCATAATACGCAGTGCGACAACCGTAACCGCGGAGGTTATCGGAGCCGCGCGCGGCTCCCTGAAGGTTATCGGACGCGCGGGAATAGGTGTTGACAATGTTGATATCGCCGCCGCCACAAGAAACGGAATTGTTGTTATAAACACGCCCAAGGCAAACGCGATAACAACTGCCGAGCATGCGGTCGCCCTTATGTTTGCCGCCGCGCGTAGCATCCCGCGGGCACATATCTCCACAATGTCGGGAAAATGGGAGCGCGGAAAATTCAAAGGCGCGGAGCTCTTTGAAAAAACGCTCGGCCTCATCGGGCTCGGCACAATAGGGAAACTTGTCGCGGAAAGAGCGATTGGAATTAAGATGAAAGCGGTCGCGTATGACCCGTTTCTTGCCTCCGAAGCCGCGGAGCGCATAGGAGTCAAACCCGCCTCGTTTGACGAAACCCTCGCCTCGGCGGATTTTATCACGATACACACGCCCCTCACGGCGGAGACAAAAAACCTCATAAACCCCGAAGCCATCGCAAAGATGAAGGACGGAGCGTTTCTCATAAACTGTGCGCGCGGCGGGGTTGTGGACGAGGAAGCTCTCTGCCGCGCGCTTGAGGATGGCAAACTCGCCGGCGCAGCGCTTGACGTGTTCTCCTCCGAGCCGCTTCCGAAGGACAGCCCGCTTTTCGGTGCACCCAACCTTGTGGTAACCCCTCACGTCGCGGCTTCCACACTTGAGGCGCAGGAAAAGGTCGGCGCGGACATCGCGCGCAGGATTATAGATTTCAACCAGGGGGTTGTGAGCAACGCCGTGAATATGCCCTCGCTTGACGCACGGGACGCGGAAAGGATGGGGCCGTATATGAATCTCGCGGAAAAGCTCGGCTCCTTCCTCGGACAGGTTTGCAGGGGGGCGAAGAAGATCAGGGCGGAATACAGGGGCGAGATAGCGGAGTTTGACACAAAAATTCTGACTCTTTCGGTTCTCAAGGGGTTTCTCGCCCCCGCGATGGACACTCAGGTAAGCAAAGTGAATGCGCCCGTTATCGCCGCGGACAGGGGGATTGAGATTGTTGAGTCCACAAAGATGGTTGCCGAGGATTATCTGAATCTCATAACGGTCAGTGTTTCCGCCGCGGACGGAGACAGAAGCGTCTCAGGCGTGATATTCGGCAAGGACGAGCCGCGTTTTGTGCTTATGGACGGGGTTGGTCTTGATGTTCTGCCCGAAGGCGTTTTGCTCATAAGTGAAAACTGCGACAAGCCCGGAATAATAGCCGCGATGTGCTCAATACTCAGCGATGCGGGAATCAACATAGCGCGCATGCACCTCGGACGCGAGAATATGGGCGGAAGGGCGATTGTTTTCACAAGTCTTGACTCTCCCGCCGGAGCCGATGTTATGGAAAGGCTGTCGGGGCTTAAAGATATTCTTTCAATTAAACAGGTTACCCTTTGAGCGGTGGATACAACATACGATTGCCGCAAGGGGTGAAGAACTTTGTTCCCGACGAGGCATACACGTTTCAGAACACCGAACGGGAGATTCTGGACGAGTTTTTTAAATGGGGCTACAAACCGGTCATAACGCCGCTTTTTGAGAATTATGAAACGATAAGCGCGGGGCTTAACGAAAAACTGAAACCCCGTACGATGAAATTTGTAGATCCTTCAACCGGGGATATTGTCGCTTTGCGTCCCGATATAACGCCGCAGATAAGCAGGATCGTCGCCACGAGAATGAATCACCTCAGGGAGCCGCAGAGGCTTTGCTATTCGGGCAGGGTCGTGAGGTTTGAGCATGAATCAAGCGGTAAGGAGAGGGAGGTCTTTCAAGTCGGATGCGAGTTTATGGGAATGAGAGACCTTGCCGCGGACGCGGAGGTTATGGCGCTGTCGGTAAAGGCGCTTGAAAGGGTCGGGCTTTCCGGACTTATACTTGACATAGGACACGCGGGATTTTTGAAGGCGGTGGATAAAATCGCCGGCAAGGAAAAAGCCAGGGTGCGCGAAGCGTTTGAGATGAAATCGGCGGAAAAACTGTCCGAGGCGCTTTTGTCCGCCGGACTGTCTGCCGGGGAGAGGAAAATCGTCTGCTCCATAGCCGGTACACGCGAGATCAAAACCGTTTTGCGGTTGATGGATAAACTGCCGCAGCTCAGGCCGACTGGGGTTAAGATAGGGAAAATCATAGAGGTTCTCGGCGAGCATGAGATTGATTGCGAGATATGCGTGGACGCTTGCGATGTGCGCGATTTTAACTACTACACGGGGGTGACTTTTCAGGTTCTGCACGAAAGATCTTCCCGTCCTCTTGTGGTCGGGGGCAGATACGACACGCTTGTCAAACGATACGGATACGACACTCCCGCGACCGGTTTCGCGGCAGACATCGAAGGCATAGCAAAGGCGGTGTCTCCGACCGCCGAGGGGTCGGGCAAAACCGTCCATTTTGTTGTAATTCCAACAAAATCGTCATTGAGAAAAGAGGCTATCCGCCTCAGTTACTGGCTCAGGTCAAACGGGTTTCAGGTCATAGCAGAGACAAAACCGCGACCCGTACGCCGCCATAACAGCAGAAAGGATGAAATGCCCCCGACATACGGCGTTATTTTCATAGAAAACCCGAAAAAACTGCGGCTGGTTGAGTCCAAAAATAAGACCATGAGACAGTTTTCAAACCTTGAAGAGCTTATAGCGGGAGGTCTTTGATGCCCAATTTTGCCGTCGTGGGAACTCAATGGGGTGATGAAGGCAAGGGCAGGGTTGTTGACCTTATCGCCGGAAAAACCGATGCCGTTGTCCGTTACCAGGGCGGTAGCAACGCCGGACATACGATAATCACGGACGAGGGAAAATTTGTTCTGCATCATATCCCGTCCGGTATTCTGCACAAAGGGAAGGTGTGTGTCATAGCCAACGGAGTTGTGGTTGACCCGCGTATTCTTCTCGAGGAGATAGATTCCCTGAACTCTTTGGGAAGCGCCGTGTCGCCGGAAAACCTTAAACTCAGTGGACGTGCCCATGTGATAATGCCATATCATAGGGAAATAGATTCCCTGCGCGAAAAATCGGACGGTGAGAGAATAGGGACGACAAAAAGGGGTATAGGGCCCGCTTATGAGGACAAATTCGCGCGAAGGGGGATACGGGTTTTCGATTTGCTTGACCGCAACACGCTTGCCGGGCGTCTCGACCCGGCGCTCCGTGAAAGAAACCTTTACATAACAAAAGTGCTCGGCGGGAAGCCCGTGGACAGGGAGGAAACACTTGACGCGTTCGTAGCATACGGAGAGCGTCTCAAGCCGTTTGTGGACGACACGGCGCGGTTTCTGCGCGAGTTTTCATCAGGCGGAAAAAGCATACTTTTTGAAGGCGCGCAGGGAACTCTGCTTGACATAGATTTCGGCACATACCCTTTTGTAACATCCTCAAGCACAATCGCGGGCGGAGTGTGCGCGGGCTGCGGCGTCAGTCCGAATATGCTTGATTTCACCGTCGGCGTTGTGAAGGCATACGCGACAAGGGTTGGAGAGGGGCCGTTTCCTTCTGAGGATACGGGCGCGGATGGCGAGGCAATGATGGAGCGCGGCGTTGAATTCGGAGCGACAACCGGAAGGCGCAGAAGGTGCGGCTGGCTGGACATGGTAGCCCTCAGGCATTCGGTCTGCCTCAACGGAATATCCTTTCTCGCGCTTACAAAACTTGATGTCCTGAGCGGTTTTGAAAAAGTTAAACTGTGCGTTTCATACCGCCATAACGATGGCGAGCGCGACAGTTTTCCCGAAGACATAAAAGAGATTGAAAACTGCGTCCCCGTCTACGAGGAGATGCCCGGGTGGGAGGAGGACATAAGCGCCGTGAGAAAGGTTTCCGATTTGCCTGAGGCGGCACGGGGGTTCATCGAAAGAATAGATGAGCTTTCGGGCGCGAAGGCGGGTTTGATTTCCGTGGGACCCTCGCGCGAGCAGGCGATTTTGACCGGCGCGGGGCTTTTTTCATAGTTGTCAACACCGCCGCGAGTGAATAGAATTTTTCCGAAAAGGCGGCGAAAACGTCCGCCAGATGTTCCTTGAATGAAGACAGAGCAGATAACCGACAAAGTTGTTTTTGAGAACACCGCCGCCGCGAAGCAGCTGTTCGGCAACCTCAACGGCAATCTCGGAAAAATAGGCAAGATGTGTGGCGTAACCGTGAACTCGCGCGGCACAGACCTTCTCATAAGCGGGCCCGCAAAAGCCGTGGAAGAGGCGAAGGGGCTTGCAAGCCGTCTTTACGAGCTCATAGCCGGGGGGCATACCCTCACTCCGGAAGATTTTGAAACAGGCGCGGACACAAAACTCAAAGGTGTATTTGGCCCGATGCTTTCAATCAATGTGAAGGGCAGGAAGATATTGCCCAAAAGCGCCCGCCAGCGCGAATATATTGACGCGATACGGAACAACACGATAGTTTTCGGCACGGGTCCCGCCGGAACCGGCAAAACCTATCTCGCGGTCGCGATGGCGCTGTCCGATTTGCTTGAAGGCAAAGTCCGCAGAATCATCATAACAAGGCCCATGATTGAAGCCGGGGAAAATCTCGGATTTCTTCCCGGAGATTTGGAGCAGAAATCCGACCCGTTTCTGCGTCCGTTTTTTGATGCGATTTACGAGATAACCGGCGCAGTTGCCGCCGCGCGTATGGTGGAGAGGAAAATTATTGAGATTGCCCCGCTTGCGTATATGAGAGGGCGCACCCTCGGCGGGGCGTTTGTGATTCTTGACGAGGCGCAGAATACAACTTCGGCGCAGATGAAGATGTTTCTCACGCGCATAGGGTTTCATTCAAAAGCCGTGATAACCGGCGATATGACGCAGACCGATCTGCCCGGAGGCAGAGTTTCGGGTCTCGGAGAGGCGGCGGAGCTGTTCGGGGATATTGAGGGAATAAAATTTCTGAAGTTTTCAAGCGCAGACGTTGTACGCCATCCGCTTGTGAAAAAGATAGTGGATATCTACGAGAAGAAGGAATCATCTCCGGGTTGAAGTTTTTTGAATTCGTAACCGAGCGCCTTTTTGAGCTTTTCTCCTGATACCGTCTTTCCCACGCCCGTTTTTTCAAACACAGGAGCGGCGACTCCCGCTTTTTGCGCCTCCGTTTTGTAGAACTCGCTTCGCAAAGGGTGAAAATCAGATACCGCATTGAAGGTTTTGCCCCTTATGTTTCTCTCAATGACCAGTGCGGTTATCTCCACGCAATCGTCCCTGTGTATCAGATTCACGGGCGTGTCGGAACGGGGCGCCGCGTGTCTTTTTTTCAGAAACACGCGCGGGTCTCTGTCGTATCCGACAAGCCCCGCGAATCTCAGCACGGTAAGGTCAAAACTCTCCGCTGCCATATCCTTTTCCATACGCCTTAGCGCATCTCCGCTTGGCTTTGAGGGTGTTCCCGTGTCCGAATCGCTTTCGGTTAAGACCCCCCCGGTTTCCGCATAGACCGAGGTTGAGCTTATGAGAATCGCAAAACCGCATCCGCCGCGTCTCAACGCTCGTATGAGCGTGCGGGTCTGCCCCGCGAGATACTCCCCGATGTCATCCCTTCTTTTTGGCGGGAAGTTGACCACCACAATATCGGAGCCGAAGAATTCCTCGGAACCGGGTTCTTTGTCCGGCTCAATGGAGATGACAAAAGGACGCACGCCCGCATCCGATATGGAAGTGGTTTTTCCAGAGTCGGTTGTTGAGCCCAGCACCTTAAATCCGTGCCTGACAAGACGGTGGGCAAGCGGCAAACCGAACCAGCCGCAACCGAGAATGGAGACGGTTTTTTCAGACGCCAAGACGTTTTTTCCTTTTTTCCGTCAACGCGAGAATTGACAGTTTTTCAATGTCCGTGGCGTTCTTCCACGCCCTTATCTCTTCAAGAGTCCGCAGGCAGCCCGTGCACAGGTTGTCCTCAATTTTGCAGATGTTCACGCACGGGGATTTGAGGCTCGCACGCAGTTTTTTCCTAAGGCGCAAAAATCCGCTCCATCATCGCGTATTTTTCACTCGTCCGCTCCCCAACTTCTCGAGGCAGCTCGGGCGCGGGAGGAGTTCTGTCCCACTTGATTGAGTCAAGGTAGTCTCTTACAAACTGCTTGTCGAAACTTTCCGGCGTTTTTCCGCTTGCGTATTGTTCCGCGCTCCAGAAACGCGAAGAGTCCGGGGTTAGCATCTCATCTATAAATATCAGCCGTCCGTCCGGGTCAACGCCGAACTCAAATTTTGTGTCGGCGATTATAATTCCGCGCGAAAGCGCGATCTCCGCCGCCTTGTGGTATATGTCAATGCTTGCCGCGCGCGCCGTTTCCATATTTTCCTTTCCCGCGATACCGCACGCCTCGCCGAAGGTTATGTTCATGTCCCGCTCTCCCACGGCTGCCTTTGTTGACGGCGTGAACAAAGGTTCGGGAAGTTTTTCTCCCATACGCAACCCGCCGGGCATCGCGATTGCGCAGACGGTTCCGCTGCGTTCGTATTCCCGCCACGCGGAGCCGGAGATATGGCCGCGCACGACGCATTCAACCGGCAATGGGCGGGTTTTGCGGACAAGCATGCTTCTTGATTTCAGCAGTTCGAGATTTTCGGGAGGCATCGGAGGATAATCCGATATGTCTGTCGAGATAAAATGATTCGGGAAATCCGCCGCCGTTTTTTTGAACCAGAATTCCGATATGCGGTTGAGCGCCGCACCTTTTCCCCTTATGCCGGAAGGCAGAACGGAGTCGTAAGCGGATATCCTGTCGGTTGAGACAAAAAGCAGGGTTTTCCCCAAATCGTAAATGTCCCTGACTTTTCCCCTATTTGGCGCTTTCATCGCAGATAGGTTTGTCTCCATTACCACGGGTGTCATTTTTTTCCGTCCGCGTCCGGCGTCCCAACGATCTTGTATATCTTCCACAGACGCGCGACCACTCCGCTTTCGGGAGCCGGTTTTCCATTTTGCAATGACATACTCACGATTCCCGGCGCTTTTTCAAGAATATCCGAAAGCTTTTTTTCGCCCTCTACCCTTTCGGCATTTTTTACAAGCGACGAGTTTCTCACAACCATGAGGTCCGTGCCGTCAAACACAACAGGAATGGATTTTGCCGGATTGTGTATGCCGCCCTTGAAGAATTTGTAATAGACCGTAAACCTGTGCGGGTCTTTGTGATAAAGAAACAGGTTGTTCATTCCAGACACATAGAAGTTGTCTCTGTTGAAATAAAACAGACCCGGAAAATCGTCCCATGGGGCGATTACCACCTTTCCCTTCCCCGTCAGTCCCCTGACGTTTTCCGCAAGCGTTCTGTAATCGTAGGGCGTGGCGGAATCTTCCTTTTTCTGATGCAGCTGTCCCATGTGGGATTTCAGAAACGGCAGGGAATAGACGAAAAATATGAACGCGAACGCCATAGGAACAAGCGGCCTGATACGCAAGCCGGTTTTTGGAATTGCGAGACTCAGCGGCGCGAGCCGCCTGTATATCAGAGGCACCATGAGAATCGCGATAACCACGAATTGCTGGGCGAATTTTATTCCGGCTTTGAACGGAGCGAGAGCGAAGATGAAAACCGTGATAATCGCCGCGCCCGTAACGCCGTCGCAGCCCCTGTCTTTTCTCATAAAGAAAAACACCGCCGCTACGGTCGGAAGAAACAGACCGCCGAGGAAATGCTGTATTTGAACGCGGTTGAGCAGAGACCATTCCGAGCCGAAGAAGTCTCCGGGTTTGATGAAGTCCGGACGCTCAAAGACCGTTTTGAGTTCCCTGATTATATGCGTCAGATGATCGGGGAAGAACGGGGACAGAACCATTCCGACCGCCACGCCCGCGAAAAGCATAAGTGGCGTTTTTATCCTGAATCTGCCTTCAAACAGCCAGTCTCCCGCGATCCTGCAGGCCGCGAGCGGAGCCATAACTATGAAACCCACATATATGTAGGTGGACATCCAGCCAATCGTAAACGCCCTGCGGGCGTTGTTTGACCACAGCGCGTCTACTATCCACGGAAACATTATTGAAAACGCTGTTATTCCCTTTAAAGCCATGGTGTGCCAGAGCATATTTGAAGATGCGGCGATTCCGAGCACAGTCCAGATGGAGGCGAAGCCGCAATTCCATTTTCTCAAAAACAGGTAGAACGACATCATCTGAAGGAAAGCCATCGCGATTATCGCGGTTTTGATAATGACAATCGGGTCTGACGACGGGGTGAGGAAATAGATGATTCCGAGAAGAAAATGTTGCCCGAGATAGACGTTCGAGAAGCTGTCTCCGAGCACCGTGTATTTGAGCCATGGGAAGCTTGACAGCCACCCTTCCTCCGCATAGGTAACCGCAACTCCCATGTGGTAGTAAGCGTCCGGGTTGATCCAGTATCCCTCCCAGAACATTATCCGCGCGAAAACAAAGGTGAGAAAATATATGGGTGTCATCCTCACAAAGACCGTGAGAAGGATTTCCAGCGCCAGCCCGCGCCTGTTCCCGGTTTCTTTCCGCTTTTTTTTCAAATCCCCGTTGATGTTCCTCATCTCGACAAGGGTTTGCGCCATTGAGAAAAAACTCATTCCCGACGGCGGTCGCTCGCTCCAGCTTTTAAGTGGAACCTCAAGGGGCTCCGGCTCATCTGTGCGGGACTCAATTCTGCCAAGTAGCTCGACATCAAAGCCCCAGCGTGATATAAACGGCTCGTCCAGCGCCGCCGCAAGCGCGGGGGTGTTTCTGAAGAACTTCGCGCCGCACTGGGAATCCGATACGCGTCTTTTGAGCGCGAACGAGGAGAGAAGGGCGAAAACCCGGCTCAGAATTCCGCGCACAGTGCCTCTTGAGATGTTTTCCGATTGTGCTGAGTTGCGCGTTCCCATCGCGGTGTTTGTTTCCGGTTTTTCCGCAAGCGCGTGAAATACCCTCGCGACTTCTTCGGGAGGTGCTGAGAAATCCGCATCGCAAAATCCAGAAAATTCAACCCCACCCTCGGCGGCGAGCTTCATTCCCGCGCGCACGGCTTGCGCCTTGCCCGCGTTTCTGTCAAAGAGAAGGGTTGTTACAGAAGGGGACTTCTCCGCTATTTTCCTTATAACCTCGCGTGTACCGTCCGTTGAGCCGTCATCAACAAGGATAATTTTCGCCCCGTCTCCGAGTGCTTTCAGGCACGCGAGGGTTTTTTCCGCAGAAAGCCGCCCTTCCTCGTTATGGCACGGTATTACGAGTGAAACCGAATGTCCGCCGCGCTTCGAACCTTCCGCAGTCCGCCGCACGCGGTGGGGATGTTTTTCCGGTTTTCCGCTCATTTCTTACGACTTGTTTTCCGCACGGTATTTTTCAATCACCGAGACGGCGTCTTTTGAACCCGCGAATATCGGGGTTCTCTGGTGTATCGAGGATGCTTTAATGTCCAGTATGCGTCGCGCCCCGTTTGTCGCTTTCCCGCCCGCCTGTTCCACTATGAATGACAGCGGGTTGCATTCGTAGAGAAGGCGGAGTTTGCCATCCGGATATTTGCCCGTGGAGGGATACATAAAAACTCCGCCCTTGAGCATATTCCTGTGAACATCGGCGACCATTGAGCCGGTGTAGCGGCACGAATAGGGCCTTGAGGTTGCTGGGTCGTTTGTCGAACAGTATTCAATAAACTGTTTTGTCCACTGGGGAAACTCCGAGAAAAGCCCCTGGTTGACGGAGTAGAAGGTGCACGACTCCGGTATTGTGATTTGCGGATGCGAAAGGCAGAACTCTCCTATGGACGGGTCAAGCGTAAACCCGTCCACTCCCTTGCCGACCGTGAACACAAGCATCGTTGACGAGCCGAAAATTATGTATCCCGCCGCCGCCTGCTCATTTCCCGCGCGCAGAAAATCCTCCTCCGAGCACGGTCCCGGAGACGGGGATTTGCGTTTGTAAATGGAGAATATGATTCCCACAGACACATTGACATCTATGTTGGAAGAGCCGTCCAGAGGGTCAATCGCGAGGACATACTCCGCCCGTTCGGAATTCTCGCCGCGCAGACGGACGATTTCACTGTTTTCCTCCGACACTATTCCGCAGCACTCTCCTCCCATTTCAAGGGTGGATATGAGTCTTTCATTGGCGAATAAATCCAGCTTTTGCGTGACGTCCCCGTGGAAATTTCTCCCGCCGGTTCCGCCGCGTATGCCTTCCACGATTCCGGCTTTGTTTATCTCCCTGTGCATGAGCTTGGCGACAAAGACCATCTCCCTGAGAATTGTGAAAACCCCGCCGTGAAACTCTTCTGAGCCGAATGATGAAATTACATGTTTGTTCAGTGTTGTTATGTGCTGCATGGTGTCTCAATACTTCAGAGGGTTTTTCTTCCTCAGATGTTTTTCGGCTTTCTCCGCTCCGAGCCGGTAAAATTCCGCTGCGCGCGGATAGACAACCGAGTTTTCCACCCATCTTTCGTAAGACGGCAAATCCCGCGCGGCTCCGGCTGCGAACACCGCCACCGAGCCTACCACCGCCGCGCTCACAATCCCGTCCGTGATTCTCATCGCGGCTTGCGCACCCGGGAGTTTGCTTGGCAAGGAAAAAGCCGAGACGAGCAGAAGGAACACCGAGGCGAACACCGCCGCCCCGGCGGTCAGCCTGCCACTTCCAAGTGCCTCCGCCGCCTCCGCCGCGAAGATATAGCCGGCTCCCGCCGCTACAGCCGCGGCGGCAAGGTAGAAGGATATGTGAAGAATGCCCCGCCCGAAAATGCCCGCGAAAAATGAAACGGCCACACATACACAGATAAATATGTCAATCCAACTCAAATTTCCATCCATGTTACATCAACAGTAAATTGTCAATTCCCCTTATTATAGCCGTTTTGACTTGAAAGTTTTTTATGAAGATAATTAGAACTTAATGCAAAACGGAGCTGCAACAGCCAAAATTATAATTGAAGATATGTGCCTTGTTGAAAAGGAATTGGAAAAGAATTGCCAATCCTCGATTGACCTTGTGCATAAGATATCGTCCCACATAGTTGGCGGAGGCGGAAAACGCCTGCGTCCTTCCGTGCTTCTGCTTTCAAGCGGGTTGTGCGGGCTTGAGGAGGGCAAGAACAGAATCGCCTGCGCCGCTGCGCTGGAGCTTACGCATGTCGCCTCGCTTTTGCACGACGATGTTGTGGACAACGCCTCAATGAGAAGGGGTGCGCAGTCTTCCAACGGCATCTGGGGGAATCAGTGCTCGGTTATCACGGGCGATGTTTTTCTCATACGCGCGCTTGACCTCATCCTGTCATGCGGAAACATATCCCTTGCCAGAATCTATACCGCCGCCGCGCGCAGGGTCATAGAGGGCGAGATGATGGAGATTATGGGAAAGAAGAAGATGATGGATATGGATGAAAACACCTGTATGCGCATAATCAGGGAAAAGACCGCATCGCTTATAGAGTGTTGTGCGGTGATGGGCGGGGTTCTTGCCGGAGAGGAAAACGGCAGAACCGAAGCGCTTGGCGGCTACGGGCTCAACCTCGGAATAGCGTTTCAGCTTGCCGATGACGCGCTTGACTATTGCTCCTCAACCGTAATGACGGGAAAGGATTCGGGCATAGATATAGAGGGAGCGAAGATGACAATTCCGCTTCTCAAATCCATCTCAAACGCTCCTCCGAAGGTGAGGGCGGATTTTGAAAAACGTCTGCGCGCGTTCGGGAAAAACGGCACGGACGAAACGGCGGAGACGGGGCTTGTAAAACAGTTTGTCGCGGACTACCGGGGCGCGGAAGACACATTCAAAGCCGCGAAGTCGTATGTTTACAAGGCGAAAAAATCAATCTCTTCTTTTCCGAATGGGGATTACAAGCGGTCTCTGCTTGAGCTTGCGGATTTCGCGGCCGAAAGAAAACACTGAAAAGGGCTTCATTCGCCGATCACGGCGCGCATAATCAGGGCGTCGCGTCCGCTGTTACTGTAATATTTTTCGCGCAGTCCGAGCGTCTTGAATCCGGTTTTGGAGTAAAGCAGTATCGCCTCCTTGTTGTCTGCCGCGACTTCAAGCGTTATGCTACCGCGTCCCAAGTCCCGCATAGCGTCCCGTAAAAGTGTCAGCGCCATCCCTTTTCTTCTGTGAAACGGGTGGACGGCGAGTTTAAAAATCTCCATTTCGTCCATAAACGCCCGCGCGATGCAGTAGGCGACCGCCGTGCCGTTTTTATCCCTTACGACTCTCGCGCGCCGTCCCGTTCCGCCCGCGATTTCCTCCTCAATCATCCTTCGGGGCCATGCGTCCCGGTCAAAGCACATTTTCTCCATATCCATAATAGCGTCAATGTCGTGCTTGTCCGCTTTTTCAATCATGTCATGTTCTTTTTCGCACGTGCAAGAACGGGTTTGATTATCTCCGCCGCCGCGTCCGATATGACGGTTCCGGGCCCAAAAATATGAGACACTCCCGCGTCTTTGAGGAATTTGTAATCTTTTCGCGGTATCACCCCGCCTGCGACCACAACGATGTCATCGCGTCCGTATTTTTTCAACGCCGAGATTATCTCCGGTATCAGGGTTTTGTGTCCCGCAGCGAGACTGGACACCCCGACTATGTGTGCGTCTTCGTCAAGCGCGAGACGCGCCACTTCGTCCGGCGTGCTGAAAAGCGGGCCCATCTCCACCTCAAAACCCATATCGGAAAAACTTGTCGCAATTACTTTCGCTCCCCGGTCGTGCCCGTCCTGCCCAGTTTTCGCAATCAGTATCCGCGGCCTTCTTCCTTCAATTGCGGCAAACTCTCCGGTAAGCCGCCTTGCTTTGTAAAAAGCCGGGTCTTTACTTATCTCGGACGAATAGACTCCCGATATTGTCCGCGTTACGGGTGCATAACGGCCACAAACCTTTTCGCACGCGTCCGATATTTCACCGAGAGTAGCCCGCTTTGCCGCCGCATCCACCGCGAGGGCGAGCAGGTTTCCGCGTCCGGTTTCGGCGCATTTTGTTATCTTGCGCAAAGCTGTCCCGACCGCCTTTGAATTCCGCTCTTTCTTTATGCACCCGATGCTTTTTATCTGAGATTCCCTCACCTTTGTGTTGTCAACTTCAAGCAGCTCCATCTGCCCGTCATCGCTTTGCGCGAACCTGTTGACTCCCACTATGGTCTCCAGCCCCGAATCTATTCTCGCCTGTTTTTTCGCGGCAGCTTCTTCTATTCTCATTTTTGGGATGCCCGTTTCTATCGCCGCCGTCATCCCGCCGAGTTTCTCAACCTCTTCAATCAACCTCCGCGCCTTGCGTACAAGCGCGTCCGTTAGACTTTCCACATAAAACGAGCCGCCCCATGGGTCTATCGCTCTGCATATTGCCGTTTCCTCCTGTATGTATATCTGCGTGTTGCGCGCTACTCTTGCGGAAAAATTGGTTGGCAGTGCGATTGCCTCGTCCAGCGCGTTTGTGTGGAGCGACTGCGTTCCCCCCATTACCGCGGCGATTGCCTCGGTGCATGTGCGCACGACGTTGTTATACGGAAGTTGCTCGGTCAGACTCCATCCCGAAGTCTGGCAGTGCGTTCTGAGCGCGAGCGATTTCGGGTTGGAGGGCTTGAATCCGCTCATCATTTCCGCCCACAGTACGCGCCCGGCTCTCATTTTCGCTATTTCCATAAAATGGTTCATCCCAATTCCCCAGAAAAAGGAGATTCTCGGCGCGAAATCATCTATATCCAGCCCGGCGTTTATTCCCGCACGGACATATTCCAACCCGTCCGCGAGGGTATACGCAAGCTCAATATCCGCGGTCGCGCCGGCTTCCTGCATGTGGTAGCCGCTTACGCTTATGGAGTTGAAGCGGGGCATATTTTTTGATGTGTATTTGAAGATATCCGCCACTATTTTCATTGAGAATTCGGGCGGATATATGTAGGTATTTCTGACCATAAACTCCTTGAGAATATCGTTTTGAATCGTGCCGCTGAGTTTATCCTCCGCCACTCCCTGCTCTCTCGCCGCGACTATGTAGAACGCCATTACTGGCAGAACGGCTCCGTTCATCGTCATTGACACCGATATTTCGTCAAGCGGTATGCCGTCAAAAAGTTTTTTCATATCAAGCACCGAATCCACCGCGACTCCGGCTTTTCCTACATCGCCGATTACCCTTTCGTGGTCGGAGTCGTATCCCCTGTGTGTCGGCAGATCAAACGCGACCGAAAGCCCCTTTTGTCCGGCCGCGAGGTTTTTGCGATAGAACCTGTTTGAATCCTCCGCGGTTGAAAATCCGGCATACTGCCTTATAGTCCACGGCCTTGCCACATACATTGTGGAGTAGGGACCCCTTAGAAACGGCGGCTCTCCGGCGGCGGCTCCCGCCGTGTGCTTGAGCCCCTCGGCGTCCTTTTGCGTAAAGATATCTTTTACCTCTATTCCCTCCGGGGTCTCAAATATCCGGCTTTTACCCGCGCGTTTTGAGTGTCCTCCCGACCGTCGCAGTTTGATTGATGAAAAATCGGGTCTCATCTCTTTTTGCCGCCTTTTCCCTTTTCTGCCGCTCCCGCCGCATTGGACATCTTTCTCAGGGTTTGCAGGATGTTTGAGCGGGTGTTTATAAACTCGTCAACCCCCGCATTCAGAAACAGGCTACGGTCTTCTTCCGCCGGATTGCCCGCAATTACAATAACGGCATCCTTTCTTTCCTTTTTCACACCAGCGGCAAAGGGCGGGGCAAACTCCGCATACCCGCCGTCCTCGGCGCAGAGAACAAAGATGTCCGCGTCGCTTTTGAGCGCTACGCGCCGGGCATCCCCCGCGCGGTTGAATTCTCCGCCGTCTCTTATCTCAAAGCCCGCGACGGCGAAAAAGTTTGCCGCAAACACCGCCCTCGCGCTACGCATTGCCGGGTCGCCGGTTTTTATAAGCAGCACGGAGGGGAATTTTCCTCCTCTCTCCCGCGCGCGCTTCTCGGTCGTCGCCCTCATGCGCTCGAACTCCGCGCCCGCGCAGAGGTTTTTCCCTCTTTTAAGCCTGTCCAAAACCTGTTCGCCCTCAATGGGATATTTGTTCACACCGATAAGCGGCTCCGTTCCCGCCGCGATTTTTTCCCTTCTCTCCCTCGCGCCACGCGCCACGTGCTCTGAAATGAACCCGTTCCCGGCGCATTTGAGAAAACCCCCGCGTTGCTCAATCTCCAGAAAAAGCCGCAATACGGCGTCCGCGACTTTGTCGGTCAGAACGTCGGTGTAATACGAGCCCGCGCACGGGTCGGCGACCCGGTCCAGCCCGCATTCCTCTCTGAGTATCAACTGCGTGTTTCTCGCAAGCATCTGGGATTTTTTCGTATCCGTCGCATACCTCCGGTCAAAAGCCGGTATTGAAAGCGAGTTGCAGCCCCCTATCACCGCCGCCATCGCCTCGCCGGTTGCCCTCAATATATTCACTTCGGGGTCGCAGACCGATTTGTTTACGGGCGACGGGGAAACGTGAATCCGCATCCGCCCCTCCGCCCCGTGGTCAAAACGCTCCACTATGTGAGCCCACACGGCGCGCGCGGCGCGAAGACGCGCTATCTCCATGAAAAAAACTGAATCGGCGGAGAAATGGAAAACCGCCGCCATCGCCGCTTTGCGCGCGGGCACGCCGTTTTCTCCCAGCGTGACAAGATATTCCGCGCCGAGCGCGAGGGCAAACGCTGTCTCCTCCACCGCGTTTGCCCCCGCAGCCCGGAACCGCGCGCCGGAAATGCCTACACAACCGTAGCCGTCTGATGCGTCCGCAAAACGGTGAACCAGTTTCGCGAGCCGTTTGATTTCTCCTTTCCGGTTTTCGCCGCTTTGCCGGCAGCCGAGTGGGTCGCAAAGCACAAACCCCTTCAGTTCCGCGCCGGTTTTCGCGGCAAAATCCGCGACCGTCTCCGCCTGTTCAATCCCGCCGTCTCCGGGTGCGAAGCAGACGCCCGCTTCTGAGGGGTCAATTCCAGCAAGCAGTTTTTCGACTTCCTCAGAAGAGCGGATTTTCGCTTCCCTGAAAAACACCCAATCCGCTCCGCCTTCAATTCCGTCGCGCGCCAGTTTCGCCGCGCGCGCCGCGGATACGGGAGGAATATCCTCGCACATCATCCACCGAGCCTCTTCGCGTGTGAACGGAAAGTTTCCGGGGGCGGGGGCGGGGGAAAGGGAAAGCCCCCGCGTGTGCGCGGCACAGTAAAACGGCTCAACAGCCATACCGTCCGCGGGACGCCAGACAAGTTTTCTTTCGTATTCTCCTTTCTTTAGGCCTTTCTCTATGGATTGCCGCCACTGCGTAGCGGAAACTTCACCGAACCTTCCAGAGACCGGTTTTACATCCCTTTTTTTGCCGCGCCCAACCTGTTTCATAGAGGTTAAACATACATTACAACGGGTTTTTTTTACAAAAAACGGGCATGGAAAATCATTCTTGACATCATAGGTCTTGAATATATACTTTGGCTTCTAAAAGCCACAAGCAGAGGAGAACCAAATGAGTTTGAAGAGAATCGTATGCCTGTCCGCGGCCGTTTTAGCCGCTTTTCCCGCGTCCGCTTTTGCCGATTCTGTTCCACCCGTGGCGGCAATTGGAGCAATGGCTTTTATAAATTCATTTTCAATTATCGTGCGCGAATCACTTGAAGCGGTTCTTATAATTTCCGCGATGATTGCGGCCCTTTACTCAATGGAGGAAAGAGACGCGGTAAAATTTGTGCACTTCGGATGGACGGGGGCGATTGTCGCGGGCTTTGCGACCTGGTGGGCAAGCGTTACGGTGATAAAAATTTCCGGCGCTCAGGCGGAGATGATAGAGGGGATAACGTCGCTTCTTGCGGCGGCGGTGCTTTTTTATGTCAGTTACTGGCTTATTTCAAAAATAGAAGTGGGGAAATGGAAGCAGTATATAGATTCCAAAATACGCAAGGCGACCGGAGCGGGAAGCATGATAGCGATAACCTCCGTGGCGTTTCTTGCCGTTTACCGCGAAGCTCTTGAGACGGTGCTTTTCTATCAGGCGCTTTTGTTTCAGGCCGAAGCGTCAACACGGCTGGTGCTCTGGGGTCTCGCGGTCGGTATCGCCGTTGTTGGTGTTCTGTCTCTTGCCATATTCAAATTCTCCATGCGCCTGCCCATTAAACACCTGTTTTCAATCACCGGGCTCGCGCTGTATTTGCTGAGTTTCACCCTTGTAGGCAAGGGAGTACACGAGCTTCAGGAAGCCGGCGTCATTTCCGAGACCGTGGCGGGCTTTGTTCCCCCTCTGGGCATTCTCGGTATCTATCCCACATACGAGTCTTTCCTGCCTCAGGCGCTTGTTGGCATCGCCATCTGTTTCGCGGCGGTAAAAGTCTCTTCGGCCGTTCTGAGTTCACGTTCCAGAAAAAGCGTTTAAGGGCTCCTTTTCCATATTCATGAATCTTATTGAAAATACGGTTTCCTCAATTTCGCCTCCCGACCGCGCGGTCCACGAGGCGGCGATGGCGCGATGTGATTCGCTTCTCAAACCGCGGGGGAGTCTCGGAATTCTCGAGGACACGGCCGCAAGGATTGCGGCGATTTCCGGTAGGTCCCGTCCGCAAGTCGGAAAAAAAGCGGTTGTCGTTTTCGCCTCCGACCACGGGATTGCCGACGAGGGTGTGAGCCTCTTTCCGAAAGAAGTTACATGGCAGATGGTTCTCAACTTTCTTGATGGTGGAGCTGCGGTCAATGTTCTCTCTCGCCGCGTCGGAGCGGATGTTTTTGTGGTTGATATGGGGGTTGATTTTGCTTTCTCACCCGAAATCGGGGTGATTTCAAAAAAGGTGTCAAATGGAACTCGGAACTTCGCAAAAGGCGCGGCGATGACCAGAGAGCAGGCCGTACTCAGCGTTGAGGGTGGCATTGAAACGGCTTTTGACCTCGCGGACAAAGGTTATGAACTTGTGGCTTCGGGTGATATGGGAATAGCGAACACTGCTTCCGCGGCCGCGGTCGTATGCGCCTTTTACGGTGCGCGTCCGGAGGATATTGTCGGCGCGGGCACGGGGCTTGGCTCCGAAGGGGTGAGGAGAAAAACCCGTATTGTCGGCGATGCGCTCAAAAAACATTTTCCGCAGGGCGGCGGTGCGGCAATTGAGATACTCGCAAAGGTCGGCGGATTTGAAATCGGAGCAATGGCTGGAATGGCGATGGGGCTTGCCGCGCGAAGGATTCCGGTTGTCGTGGACGGATTTATAACGACCGCGGCGATATGCCTCGCGGTTTCCATGGCTCCCGCCGTGAGAGAATATCTGTTTTTCTCGCACAAAAGCGCCGAGAGGGGGCATGCAAAAACACTTGAATTTCTCGGCGCGAAAGCGCCTATGGATTTCGAGATGTGTCTTGGCGAAGGCACGGGAGCGCTTATGATGATGGGTGTGATTGAGGCCGCCACAGACCTTTTCAATGGAATGGCGACCTTTGACAGCGGCAAAGTCGTGCGCTCTTCCGTTTGATAACAGTCTGCGGTCTGCGGCGCGATTTTCACCCTCCCGTTTTTTTTGTGTTATCCTTTTTCCTAATGAGAGGCTACGATATCAAAGGCGCCGGAATCGCCGTTCGCTTTTTAACCATATTCAAGCTGGAGGGTTCGCCTTGCGATTTGACTCGTGAGAGCGCGGTTGCGGCTTTGCCGTTTTTTCCGGTTGCGGGTCTTGTTGCGGGAGCGGTTGCCGCGGCGGCAATGACAGTTCTGACCCCGTTTGCTGGTTCGGATTTCGTCCGCGCCGTTTTCGCGGTCGCGGCCCTTGCCGTTGTAACCCGCGGACTGCATCTGGACGGAGTCGGAGACTGTTTTGACGCCCTGCATTACTTCGGAAACAGGGAGAAAGCGCTTGCCGTTATGAAGGACGAATCTCTCGGCGGTTTCGGTGCCGCCGCGGTTGCATTTGTGATTGTCGCCAAAATCGTGGCGCTCGGTTCGGTTTCGCCCGACCATATGCTCTCCGCCGTTGTCGCCGTTCCCGCCGCGGCGCGTTTAGGTTCGGTCATTGTGTCGTATTTTTCGCAACGCGTTTCCCACAGCGGCGGCCTCGGAGCGATGTTCAACTTCGGCGGCGAGCGGGAAGCGCTGGGCATTGCCGCGCGCGCGGCGGCCTTGGCCTTCCTCATAACGTTTCTGCTTTGCGGATTCGGGGGCATCGGAATTGCTCTTGTCGTGTCCGTCACGGCGTTTTTTCTCGTAAGGTTTTTTAAATCCGCCTTCGGGGAGGCGAACGGGGATGTTCACGGTGCGGTGATTGAGATATGCGAGGTCGCGGGCTTTGTCGTCGCTGGCAGATTGCTTTGAAACTGGGCTGTACCTCATATGTCTATCCCGCGGACATGGTTTCAAATGTAAGGAAACTCGCCGGGCTTGTTGACGACATTGAACTGCTGATATTTGAGGGCGCAGACAGAGAGGTTCTGCCAACTCGTGCGGAGGTAAGCTGCCTGCTTGAGCTGTCTTCACGGAGCGGTTTTTCTTACACGGTTCATCTTCCGGTTGATATTGATGTGTGTTCGCCGGACAAATCTTTTAGAAATTTTTCGCTTGACAGGATGGACGAGATAACGGATTTGACAGCTCCGCTGAGCTCGCGCGGATTTGTTCTGCACCTTCCGGGTGGCGAAACGGGAGGCGAGGGATGGACTGAGACTGCGGTTCGTTCCGCGCGGGATATCTGCCGCAAATGCGATGGAGAACTTTTTGTGGAAAACCTTGAGTACCCTTTTGAAAAACTTGTGCCGGTTTTTGAGCAATCCCGCGCGCTTCTGTGTCTGGATATCGGACACGCTTACAGGGCGGGCGATAGCTGGAAGGACATATACCGCGGATTCGCTGATAGAACCCGGGTTGTTCATTTCTATCTTCATGACCGAGGTTCTGGCAGGCATAAAGGGTTTCAGGATGCGCCGCTCGGTTTTGTATCCGATGTTACCGACACTTTTCTTTCGGACGGATACGACGGGGTTCTGACAATTGAGATGTTTGGTGAGCGGGAATTTTTCAAATCAAAAGAGATAGTGGAGAAGGAGATTGAAAATTGGGCGAAAAGATAGTTCTGATAGGCGGAACTGGCGGCGGCAAAAGCGCGCGCGCCCTTGAAATAGCCCGTTCGCGGTCGGAATTTCCCGAAAGGGTTTTTATCGCCACGGCAACCCCTTTTGACGATGAAATGAAAGAGAAAATAAGAATCCACAAACTGGAGCGGGGAGACGATTTCACAACGGTTGAGGAGCCACTCCGTCTCGCGGAAGCACTTGCGGAGTTTTCTGGCAATCCGCAATGCTGTGCGGTTGTGGACTGCCTGACTGTCTGGCTGTGCAACCTGTTTGTTGAAAGGGAGGACTCTCAGGTTCGTGAGATGACAGAGCAATTCGCCGCGCAGTTTGAAAAATTCAGCGGTCTTCTGATAGTCGTAACCAATGAAACCGGAATGGGGGTTGTGCCGTCCGGAAGACAAACCCGCTCTCATATGGCCGGTCTCGCCACGCTGAACAAGAGGATTGTTTCCTCAAGCAACGAGGCTTACCTGCTTGTTGCGGGTGTATCTCTGAAAATAAAATAGATCGGACGGAATCAGGCGCGGGCGCAGATGGAAAGCCAGTTTCTTGTCACGAAAAATTTTCCGTCTCCGTTGTCGTTGCCGTGCTCAAGTATCGCCGGAGTGACAGCGTCTCTCATTGCTATTGACGCTTCCTCAATTGGGTAGCCGCCAAGCGCGCCGGACGCATATTGCTGGAAGGCACTGATATATTCCCATGCCTCTTTGCTCAAATTCGCCCCATACTCTTTGGCTTCCACAAGTTTGAAACCCGCGGACAGAACAAGGTTTTCGTAGTGGTCTCTCGGATGGAAGTTTGCCGCTTCCGCCCTTGAGTGCTCTTTTTCCCTCCTTATTCCGCGTGCGCGCAAACTCTTAACCGCGTTTTTGACCTGTGTGCGGTAGAAGGAAAGTGTGTCCTGCGGTCTTGACTCCTCGTAGAAGGCCGTATTGAAGAAAAGCCAGCCTCCGTCCTTCATGCCGCGCCTGATGTTCACGAGACTTTCATTCTGCTCTTCTGGACTCAGGTAGTGTATGCCGTTGCCCCAGATGACAATATCCACGGAGCCTTTCTTAATCTTCGCGTCTTGAACCTTCGCTTCCACAAGGCTTATCTTTGACACTGTGTTTTCAAGCTTTTCTGCCGCCCTTTTGAGCGCTTCTGCGGACTGGTCAAGACACACTATCTCGGAGTAGTTGAATTGCTTGGGGAGCTTTGAGACGAAAAGCTGAACCATTGTCCCGACACCGGTGGCGATATCCATTACCCTGTCCACGCGCTCCGTGCCGCGCTCTATCATTGTGCTGACCCACTCTCCTATTATCTCGTCGTTTACCTGTTTGTATTCGTCTGTCTCGGCAAAAGGCTCGTAAACATAAGTTTCTTTTTCGCTCATTGTTCCTCCGGCGCCCGGTGGTTTTTACCAGACGCAAAAAGTTATTATACACAAATCTCCCCGTTTCCGCATTATACGGGACGTATATTTTGCCGGTTCCGCCGCAAACGCGTGACTACTGCAGGTTCGGCATTTCGGGTTTGTAACTGCTTACGATTATCGGCGAGGCATGATGAATCAGCATCACCCAACGTCTGGAGTCTTTTTTGAAAACATTTGTTGACTGCGAGATATTGAAGGTTACCGGGTCTCTTTTTATGTAGACCATTTCCTGTATGCAACTTACCCATGCCATATCGCCGCTTATTTCAAGCGACATATCGGACAGTTTTATATCAACCTGATCTTCAGGGTCAAATATGCTTTTCCAACTCTGCATTATGGTTTCCCAGTTTTTTACTATCACCCATCCGGGGTGTACACATCCGGCTTTTTCGGTTTCCAGCCACACTTTTTTCATTGCGTCAATATCTCTTGTGGCGAGCGCCGCATAGAAGCCCTCGTTGACCTTGAGAATTTCTTTTTTGTCTGATATTTTTCCGGTCATCCTATTAATCCGCCGAGATTTTTCACCCAACTCGTTATCTCTTCCCAGAGGTTTAACACATCGTTGTATGTTGCAATCAGCATTATCGCTATAAGCAAAGAGAATCCCATTTTTTGAGTTATTTCAAGCGTCGCGCGCGCAAGCGGTTTTCTCCTTGCCGCTTCAATTGAGAGATAGACCACATGCCCGCCGTCAAGGATCGGTATGGGCAGAAGATTTACAAGACCGAGGTTCACGCTTATAAAAGAAGCGAATATCAGCAGGCTTGCAATTCCCTTTTGTGCCATCGCGCCGGACATCTTGGCTATAAACAGAGGCCCCGCGACGCTTTTCCCAGCCTGTCCGAGAGAGATTTCGCCGCCAATCAGGGAAAACAGAAACCCGAAGAAAAGGGACACAATTTCCGCAAGCATTGAAGCGGCGCGTTTGAACCCCATGACGACCGATTCGACAACCCCAAATTTCCTGAAAGTTTCCTCTCTTTTCATCGTTATGCCGATAATCCCCATTCCGGTTTCCGGAGACAGAACTGGAACCGCTGATACCAAAACGATTTTACCTTCTCTCTCCAGTTTCAAATCAAGCTTCCTTCCCTCGCTTCGCATTATCACGCGTGCCATATCATCCCAGCCGGATATTTTTTCATTCCCGATGGAGACTATTCTGTCTCTGGGTTTAATGCCCGCCCTGTAAGCCGGAGAGCCGGGCGCAACCGAACCGACTACCGCAACGCGCTCTTCTGCGATGAGTCCGGGCGCGAGGTTTTTTTTCGGGGATTTAACCAGCACACGCCCGTCCGGTCTTTCAATTTCAACTTCAACAGTCTCATCCGCCGCCTTTAGGGCCGAGGACACATCAGTCCATTTTTTCACCCTTTTGCCGTCTATGGAAACTATTTTGTCTCCTTTGCGAATCGCACTTTTTCCGCCTCCGTTCTCAACCCGGCGCACAAACGGCTCCGACTCCGTATAGGAAGGCACATAAATCCCCGCCATCAAAGCGACCGGCAGGAGAACAAACGGCAGGATGAAGTTCATTAACGGACCGGCGGTTACGATTGAAAGTCTGCGCAAAACGCTTTTTTGGGAATACGAACGCGGATATTCGCTTTCAGAATAAGCTTCAAGCGGTTCCATTTCCGGGTATCCCGCTTTCAGGACAACCTTGGAGTTACGTCTTTCAACAACCACTTCTCTTGAGCCCTCAAGCCCGCGCAAAGAGCCTATGATTTCCCTCCAGCATGACTCCGGCATTATTTCCGTTCCCTCAATGGAGATTATGCGGTCTCCTTTTTCAAAGGGCGTTTTCTCTGCTTTTCCGATGTTCTCAACAAGGATGTGTGGCTCTTCGCCTTCTCCTGACATCTTCACATAGCCTCCGAATGGCAACGCGCATATTTTGTATTCTGTTTCGCCCCGCGTGAAACTCAAAAGCGTCGGACCGAAGCCCAGGGAGAATTTTTCAACCCTCACGCCACACCACTTGGCGACAAGAAAATGCCCGAGTTCATGAACAAACACGAGCAACCCTATGATAAAAAGAAATGCCGTAATTGAGCTCATTTTTTCCTTTCCGCGATTATCGCGCGTGTCTCCTCTCTCGCTCGCATATCCGCGAGAAGTATTTCCTCAACCGACCGTGCGTGCCCGGAGATATGCGCGTCCATGACTGTTTTCACGGTCTTTACTATGTCGGTGAAGTTTATACGGTTGTCGAGAAAAAGCCTCACAGCCTCCTCGTTTGCCGCATTCATAATGGCCGGCATTGTTCCGCCGCTTTCAAGCGCGGCATGCGCGAGCGCAAGTGGCGTGGTTTTGTCTGTGCTTGCCTCCTCAAAAGAGGATTGGGAAAGTCTCTCCGGCCTCAACCGTTCGCTTTCAAGCGTAAGCCGCTCCGGATAGGAAAGCGCATACGCTATCGGCACCCGCATATCCGGCTCACTCATCTGGCAGACAGCTGCTCCATCCGTAAACTCCACAATTGAATGAAATACGCTCTGCGGGTGAAACCAGACGGATATTTTTTCGCGTGGAATACCAAACAGCCATCTTGCCTCAATGACCTCAAACGCCTTGTTCATCATTGTGGCGGAATCTATGGTCACTTTGTTTCCCATTTTCCATGTCGGATGCTCCAGAGCCTCGCGCGCCGTAACCTTCGCGAGCGCTTTTTCGGAAAAGTTTCTAAAGGGGCCGCCCGATGCCGTTATGATAAGCCTCCTGATCTCTCCGCCCGCCTTTATTGACTGAAAAATGGCGCTGTGTTCACTGTCAACCGGAATTATTTCCGCGCCGTGCCTGCGGGCTTCATCCATAACAACCGGTCCGGCGGCTACTATAATTTCCTTGTTCGCGAGCGCCACTCTTTTGCCGCGTCGTATGGCGGCAAGCGTCGGTTCAAGCCCCGCACATCCGACCATCGCGGAAACGACTGTTTGCGATTCGTCCGCGGCGAGTTTACAAAACCCGTCTTTTCCGGAAAGTATCTCCGTTGCATTACCGGCAGTTTTTTTCAACTCCCGCGCCTTTTCTTCGCTACTCACACAGACAGCCGAGGGGGAAAATTTTTCTATCTGCTCTTTCAGTATGTCCGTTCTTGAATCCGCGCAGAGGGATGACACGGCAAATCTGTCCGGAAACCGGCCTATTACTTCAAGAGCCTGCCGGCCTATTGAGCCGGTTGAGCCGAGAATGGAGATTTTTTTCAACTCCCGCGCCTCTTCCGCCCCTTTTCGCGCGAGGGTTTTGTCAGTCCGAATCTTCGCTCGCGGTTCATATAGGTCTTAACCGCTTTTTTGAGATGGCTTTTTCTGAAATCGGGCCAGAGGGTTTTTGTAACATATATCTCCGTATATGCGGATTGCCACAGGAAGAAGTTTGACAGTCTCATTTCCCCGCCCGTCCTTACGAGCAGGTCCGGTTCGGGGAGTCCGGCGGTGTGCAGGTTCGCCTCAACGGTTTTTTCCGTTATACGTCCGGGGGCGATTCCGGAGATGACTATCTTTTTGACCGCGTCCACAATTTCCTCTCTTGCGCCGTAACTGAGAGCAAGAGTCAGGGTCAGGTTTTTGCCGCCTTTTGTTTTTTTTGCCGTCTCGCCAAGAGCTTTTCCCGCATCCGGCGGAAGTTTGTCAAGGTTCCCTATAGGGTTCAGACGGATGCCTTTTTTTACAAGATTGTCGCTTTCGGATTCCAGATATTCCCTGAGCAGACTCATCAGCCCGGCCACCTCTGTTTTGGGACGTCCCCAGTTTTGCAGGGAAAAAGCGTAGAGGCTGAGGTGTTTTATGCCGATCTCCAGCGCCGCCGACACGACCGCGCCCACGGATTTCATTCCGGCGAGATGCCCTTCTATTCTCCGCATATTTTTCATGCGCGCCCATCTTCCGTTGCCGTCCATTATCAAGGCGACGTGACGGGGAATAGAGTTACGGCTGCTCATGGGGCGGGAGAGTTTTTATCCACCGTAACAAACGGATGAATGGCTGAGACGGCTACAAAAGCCACCGCTACAAGTCCGATAAGAACTACAAGCGCCAGCGGATACAACACGGCGACCACAAGATAGAGGCTCAGTTTTTTCACCGCGGTTGTGTCCGAGATCATTTGCGGTATTGTGTTTAAAAGGATGTCAATATAGTTTCCTATGACATTCCCGATAAGTTTTGCCATTTAACGGTAATTCTATATGCTTGCGAGGAGTGGTACAAACACGGCTGACAAAGGCGGAGACGGGTTGGGTTTAATAAGAAAAATTCGCGATAAGCAGGACCCCTGGAGCGTCAGGCTTGAAAAGCCTAGAAGGGAAACCGCCCCGTCCGAACGACAAAACAATCCGGTTTCCGAAGAGGAAGAGGTTATGCGAAAACGGGAGATGTTCGGAAAAATTTTTGACCGAAACAAACCGGAATCGTAGAAACTTCCATTGACATCGGGGATTTTTAGTTTTAGTTTGTTATCAAAGATGGTTTTAAATTCAAAGTTTTTGACAGGGAGATACTAATGCCCGGCATAACAGTTGGTTCAAGCGAAAGCATAGACAGCGCTCTCAAGCGTTTCAAAAAGCAGGTTGAAAGAGCGGGTGTAGTCTCCGAAGTCCGCAGGAGAGAATTTTACGAAAAGCCCAGTCAGAAGAGAAAGAAAAAGGTTCTGGCTGCCATAAAACGCATGAGGAAATCAAGATGACGCGCGGTTTCTTCTTTACAAAGTCAGAGTGTTTGAGTGGTAGAAGGGAAGTTTGCTCAACCTTTGCGGTAAAATGCCAATTTCAGCAACAGAACTGAAAAGCATGGTTAGCATAGTCGACTTTGTCGGTAGCTATGTTTCTCTCAGAAAAAAGGGCAAATCATACACTGGTCTCTGTCCCTTTCACGATGACAAAAACCCTTCCTTTCACGTCGATGACGAAAAGGGTATGTTCTACTGCTTCAGTTGCAAAGCGGGCGGAGATGTGTACGCCTTTCTCGAGAATATCAAAGGCTATACCTTCAAAGAGGCACTTTCCGAAGTCGCCGAGAGGGCTGGGGTTGAGTTGGAGAAAAACACGGGGCGCATATCCGCAAATGAAACTCTGTTTTCAATGAACAAAGCGGTTTGTGGCTTTTTCCGTAAGTCTCTCACCAACGGTTCTTCCGAAGCGCGCAAGGCTCTTTCGTATCTGAAGCAGAGGGGGATTACCTCCGGTATTGCGGAGCATTTTTCAATAGGCTACGCGCCTCTTTCTGGCGATGCAATTGTGAATTTTCTCTCAGACGGCGGATTCTCCCGGAAACTCGCCCTTCAGGTCGGCCTGCTTTCCGGAGGAGACGATTCTAAAGGGGCATACGGGAAATTTCGCGGCAGGGTGATATTTCCAATATTCACTCCGAATTCCAAGGTTGCGGGGTTTGGCGGCAGAATACTGGACACCGGCGGCCGTGCGCCAAAATACCTAAATTCTTCCGAGTCTGTGGTTTACAGGAAAAGAAATTTGCTTTACGGGCTTAACAAGACGGGGCAGGAGATTAGAAAGTCTGGAACCGCCGTGCTTGTTGAGGGTTATACTGACCTTCTTTCCGCATATGCCGCCGGGGTTAAAAACGTCGCGGCATCTCTTGGAACATCGCTTACAAGGAATCAGGTGAGCCTTCTCAGACGGTACGCGGATGATATTGTGATTTTATATGACGGAGACAGAGCCGGGATGGATTCCTCTTTCACTGCGGGAGAGATTTTTATGGCAAACGGCGTTGTTCCCCGAGTGGCGCGGGTTCCGCAGGGTCTTGACCCCGACCAGTTCGCAAGGGAAAGCGGCTCGGAAGCGCTTCACGCCCTTGTTCAGGACGCGGCTTCCATTACCGAGGTTCTTATGGATGACATATCGGACGCGATATCCGAGAAAAAGGTTTCCCGTCCCACCGCCGCCAAGAGACTCATGTCCGTTGTTACAATACTTGGAGACTCGCCGGAGACAGGTCCTTATGTAAGGGAAGTTTCACGCAGGTTCGGGTTCAGGGAAAATGACCTTTACTCAATGGTTTCTTCCTCGGGAAAAGCGCCATCGCTTTCAAATTTCGGTTCGCGCAAGGATGGAGATTGCGACCGGCCGGCGGTGAGCTCCGCGGAAATGATGTTGTTGAGAATCGCTTTGAAGTTTCCCGATATGGCGGAGTTTCTTTGCGGGGAAAAGGTAATGAAAAACATACCCGACGGCACGGTCAAGGACATCATATCCTCAATTCACGCTTCGGGGATTGCCGGCTCTGGAGGCGCTTCCGTGCGTGACGCGAACGAATTGCTCTCTCAGGCGCAGTTCACTCTTGACACAATAGATTTTATGGACCGGAGCAATGTTGGGGTTGAGGTTGAAAAATGCCTTGTGAGACTGAAACTGGATGTCATAGGGAAGGAGCTGAAATCCATAAGAGAGACCCTGAGGGTTCTAGAATCCGGCGACACTGGCGACTCGGCGCGCGAACAGGAACTTATGAAACATTACGGGGAATTGCTTGAGCGTAAAAAACTTATAATGGAGGGTTTGTCATAGCAACCAAGACCAAAGCGGCAAAGGCGAACTGGAACGAGGATATGTACCGGAACAAGGGGTCTGACGGCGGAAAGACCTCTGCTATTGCTACGGATTTGAGAGGGTCTACAGACAGCGACCCTATGCAAACTTATCTTCAGGATATCTGGTCGCATCCCCTGCTGACAAAAGAGCAGGAGATACGGATAGCAAGAGACCTTGAAAAATCAAAAGAAAGAGTTGCGCTGTCGCTTCTCGGGTCCATTTTTATGATTCGAAATTTCTGCAACTGCGAGTCAGAGGGCGTTTCCGAGGCGGAAAAAAAGGCGTCGGCAAACTACAAAGAGATGTACGCCAGTTTCTTTGAGTATGTCGAACAATCAGAAAAACTTGAGAAAAAAATTGCCGAAACAAAAAAATCCGGCGGGACTTTGCGTGAGATTTCGCGCAAAAAGTCCCGAAACAAAAAGAAGAAGATTGAACTTCTCAAAAATATGAACCGTCAGCACAACCTTTTTTTCAAACGCCGTATTGAAGCGCTTCAAGACTACGCCGGGGAGCTTGTCAGGGAAATAGATACGACCGCTGCTTCAATGAAGTCGGCGCGCACGGCGCGGGAAAAAGATGAAATTAAAAAGAGTCTGGCAAAATTGCACAGGCGCTGTCTTCCTCAAAAGCCCGAAGAATTAGCGGGTTTTCTTGAAGAACTTCGCTCGTCTTGTAAAGAGGTGGCGCGCAACAGAAAGAAACTTGTGGAGTCAAACCTCCGTCTTGTGGTGAGTATTGCGAACAAATATAAAAACCGCGGGCTTCACATTCTTGACCTGATTCAGGAGGGCAATATCGGTCTCAGGTATTCGGTTGATGTGTTTGAGTACCGCAGGGGGAACAAGTTTTCAACTCACGCGAGTTGGTGGATAATGCAAGCGATAACACGTGCCATTGCCGAACAGTCAAGGATTATCAAAATACCCGTCCATATGGTGGAGAGTGTGAACAAGATATACAAAATCAAGCGGTTTTTATCTCAAAAAATGAGAAAACGACCTTCAATTGAAGACATTGCGGAAATGCTTGACCAGGCTCCCGGGCAGATTTCAAAAACCATTAACCTTACCAAAAGCACTCTCTCGCTTGACGCGTCGGTCGGAACCGGGAACGACGACAACGCCACAATACTGGATTTTGTAGAAGACCGTCATGAGGATATATCGTCCGAGATTGTTGAGGAAAAAGAGTTCAAAAAGCTTGTCCGCAAGGCGCTTATGGTTCTCAGTTCCAATGAACGGAAAGTTATTAAGATGCGTTTCGGAATCGGAGAAGAAAAAGAATATACGCTTGAGCAGATAGGACAGAGACTTGGAATCACAAAGGAGAGGGTTAGGCAGATAGAGGTGAAGTCTCTCAGCAAACTCAAAAGAAACAGCAGAAAGTCCCGAATTAGACTCTATGCTTAATTGACAACCCCGAACACTGTGATAAAGTACCATCCGAATCTGGGTGGCTATACCAGAGAGGAAACACCCGGCTCCATTCCGAACCCGGAAGTTAAGTTCTTTTGGGCCGATGATACTGCTCCCTGCGGGAGTGGGAAAGTAGGTTGCCGCCTTGGTTCTTTACACCAATAATGTCCGCCGTTTACACAGTGTCTGTTTTTGTGTCAGGCGATGGAAGCAATCTTCAGGCAATTATGGACGCCGCGATTGCCGGTGTTAGACTGGTTCCGGTTGTGTGTGACAATCCCGGGGCGCACGCCATTGAAAGGGCGCGTTCGGGTGGATTGAGCGTTGAGGTTATTGACCGGGGCCTTTTTTCCTCACGCCATGATTTTGAGGCGGAGTTGGTTTCACGTCTTGGAAAATACAATCCCGACCTGATAGCTTTGGCCGGTTTTGTCAGAGTTCTGTCCCCTTTTTTTGTCGGTCGTTTTGCCGGAAAGATAATAAACATCCATCCCTCGCTTCTTCCCGCTTTTCCGGGCTCTCATGCGGTTAAGCGCGCCCTTGATTCGGGAGCGGAGAAAACGGGCTGCACGGTGCATTTTGTTGATAAGGGAATAGACACCGGGCCCATGATAAAACAGTCGGTTGTTTCCATAGAGCCGGATGACACGGAAGAGACGCTTATTGAAAAAATACATACCGAAGAGCACAAGATATACCCTGAAATAATCGGGCTTTTTGCCACCGGACGAATAAGTCTTTTGAACGGTAATGTGTGTTTCAGCTGACCCGTGCGGGTTTTTTCAGCTTTCTGCCCACGGCTTTCGCCACGGGAGCGGTTTTTCTCATCAGGTCCTCAAATTTTTTCAGCTTAAGAGACTGTCCGCCATCGCTGAACGCTTTTTCCGGTTCGTTGTGTGCTTCCACCATCAGCCCGTCGGCCCCGGCTGCCACTGCCGCCATTGCCATGGGAGTAACATAGTTCCAGTATCCGGTTCCGTGGCTCGGGTCCGCGATAACCGGAAGATGCGTTTTTTCTTTCAGAACCGGTATTGCGTTAAGATCAAAAGTATTTCTTGTGGAGGTTTCAAAAGTCCGTATTCCTCTTTCACACAGCACAACATTGGAGTTGCCTTCGGAAAGAATGTATTCGGCGCACATAAGAAATTCGTTTATTGTTGTTGACAGCCCTCTCTTGAGCAGCACCGGTTTGTCCGACCTTCCGATAACTTTCAGAAGCGAGTAGTTTTGGGAGTTTCTCGCTCCTATTTGAAGCATATCAGCATATTTGTCAAGTTTGTCTATATCGCTTGTGTCCATTATTTCCGTTACGAGAAGCAGTCCGGTTTCCTTTTTCGCCTGAAGCATCAGTTCAAGGCCTTCCTGTCCGAGACCTTGAAAAGAGTACGGCGATGTTCGCGGCTTGTAAGCCCCGCCCCGAAGCATTGACGCGCCGGCGGATTTGACGGCTTTCGCTATCGTCATTATCTGTTCCTCGCTCTCAACCGAGCAGGGACCGGCTATCATGACTATTTCCCTGCCGCCGATTTTTATGTTTTCAACCTTAACTTCGGATGTGTGCTCTTTAACTTCACGGCTTGCCAGTTTATACGGCTGGAGAATCGGCACGACCTTCTCCACTCCGCTTATCAGGGCAAGTCTTTCCTTATGTGCGGCTTTGTTTTTGTTTTCTCCGACAACCCCTATAACCGTGTGGACAACTCCCTCGATGGACTGCGGTTTATAGCCGAGTTCCAGAATTGCGGAAGTGACTTTCTCAATCTCCTCGCGGGTGGCGGTGTTTTTCATTACAACTATCATAGTTTGTTACCTGTCCGGTAAATCAGGGCTAACTATATAACATAATATGGCGAAAATTTGAAATGCAACCCGCACAGGGACAGATTTCCGCAGTTGGTTTTGAACCGCGCGAACTTAAAAAACGGACAGAAAATTCAACGGCCGGCAAAGTAAATCAATACCGATGCCATATTCATATATAATTATGGGGCAGTGGAATCGCGCAGACACAAAGGCAAGGTTTCTTCCCGCAAACAGATCTATCCCAATCCCCTACCCGCCGGAGACAGAAAACGTCTTGACAGGCTTTATGATTCCATGAACAAAGCGTGCGACAAACATGCGGGCTATCCGTGCAATATGTCGTTTGACTACTCCGAGCTTTTCAGATTTATGGAATTCGGTATGAACAATGTAGGAGACCCGTTCGGTGGTACTAACTTCGGACTTAACACTCATGCGATAGAGCGTGAAATGGTTCATTTTTTTGCCGGCATAACAAAGGCTCCCAAAGACAACAGTTGGGGTTATATGACCTCCGGAGGAACCGAAGGGAACCTTTACGGGCTTTACATTGCGAGAGAGTTGATGGGCAAGGGAGCGATAATGTATTTCTCCGAGGATACGCACTACAGTGTTCCCAAAATAATGAGACTTCTTGGAACACGCCATATAATGATAAGAAGTGCTCCCGGCGGTGAGATGGACTGCGAAGACTTCAGGGAAACCGTGAGGATTCACAGAGACCGGCCGACAATAGTTTGCGCAACCGTGGGCACAACAATGACCGGAGCGACTGATGACATAGTGCAAATCCGCTCCATTCTCTCCGATTTCGCAATTACAAAGTCTTATATTCACTGCGACGCCGCACTGAGCGGAATGGTGATTCCTTTTGTGAGCAACCCTCCTCCCTTCGGCTTTCCGACCGGAGTTGACAGCATTGCCATAAGCGGACACAAGATGATTGGTAGTCCTTTCCCGTGCGGAGTGGTTGTGGCGAAAAAAGAAAATGTAGACCTCATAGCCCGTAACATTGAGTATGTGGGCGCTCTCGATACGACAATAGCCGGCTCAAGAAGCGCGCTCGCACCTCTTCTCATATGGTACGCAGTCAAACGCTACGGTGTCGCGGGGCTCAAAAAACTTGTCAGGGATTCAATCCGGCGTGCTCAGTTTCTTATAGAAAAATTCGGTGAGCAAGGGGTGGAGGCGTGGCGCAATGAAAACTCTCTCACGGTTGTTTTTCCGCGTCCTTCGGAGAAAGTGACACGAGAGTGGCAACTTGCTTCAAAAGATGACATATCGCATATAATTACGCACCCTCACCTCAGCGTTGAAAAAATAGGAGTCGTTGCGCGGGAGATAGCGCAAGACCTTCAAAAAAGTGGAAAAGTGAGCGCTCGGAAATGAAACAGATAGTTGTCATAAGCACCAACAGAGTGGGCGTTATAGCGGATATAAGCCGTATTCTCGCGGAAAAAAACATAAACATTGAACAGCTTGACACAAGTGGTTTCTCATCCCACGGCGCTGTGATAATAAAAACGGACAATTATGACAAGGCGCTCAAAACTCTGAGTGATTGCGGCTTCAAGGCGGTGTCGGAGGAATCCCTTGTTATCAGACTTGCAAACAAGCCCGGCTCTCTTGCGGGAATCGCGGGTAGGCTTAAAGACGCGGAGATAGACATTCACAGTATGCATATAGTAAACAGGGAGGGGGACAATTCCCTTGTGGCTCTTGTTACCAGAGACAATAAAAAAGCCCGTTCCCTGCTCAAAGACGTGTTGATAGGGTAACAGGCCCGCGTCGCATTACCGTTTCAAAGCGTCCAGACTCTTTCTTGACTTACCCCACTTCATCTTTAGATTAGACTGTATGTGGTGGGGTTTTGAAGATGTCTAAACTGAAAAACGGGAAAGCTCCCGAGGCCGGTGTCACAAAAGACCGTCCGTGGATAATGCGCACATACGCTGGGCACTCAACGGCGAAAGAATCCAACAGGCTTTACAGGAAAAACCTTGAAAAGGGGCAGACGGGGCTCAGTGTCGCCTTTGACCTGCCGACACAGACCGGATACGACAGCGACAGTCCTTTTGCCGAAGGCGAGGTTGGCAAGGTCGGGGTTCCGGTCTGTCATATTGATGATATGGAAGCGCTTTTTGAGGAAATTCCTCTTGAGAAGATGAATACCTCAATGACCATAAACGCGACCGCCGCGTGGTTGCTTGCGCTTTATGTGGCGGTTGCCGAAAAGCGCGGGACAAAACCCTCCCTGCTCCAAGGGACCACTCAGAATGATATAATCAAAGAGTATCTTTCCAGAGGCACTTATATTTTTCCGCCGAAGCATTCAATGCGGCTTATCGCAGATATGATTGCCTATTCCTATGTGAAAGTGCCGAAATGGAACCCCATAAATATTTGTAGTTACCATCTTCAGGAAGCGGGGGCGACTCCGGTTCAGGAAATTGCCTATACGCTTTCAACCGCCACCGCCGTGCTTGATGCTGTAAGAGAGAGCGGGGTGATTTCCGAAAAGGACTTTCCCGGAGTTGTCGGCAGAATATCATTTTTTGTGAACGCGGGGATTCGTTTTGTGGAAGAGATGTGTAAACTGCGCGTGTTCACGGAGATATGGAATGAAGTAACGGCGAACAGGTATGGCGTGAAAGATGAAAAACTCCGCAGATTCAGATACGGGGTTCAGGTTAACTCTCTGGGATTGACCGCGGACCAGCCGGAAAACAATGTGGCGCGGATAATTCTTCAGATGCTTGATGTTACGCTCTCAAAAAACGCGAGAGCCAGAGCCATTCAACTGCCCGCATGGAATGAGGCGCTCGGGCTTCCCCGTCCCTGGGACCAGCAGTGGTCTCTGAGGTTCCAGCAAATACTGGCCTTTGAGACTGACCTTCTTGAATATCAGGACATTTTTGACGGCTCAAAAGTTATAGGTACCAAAGTTAAGGCACTTAAAAAAGACGCACTTGCCGAGGCTCGGAAGATTGCCCGTATGGGCGGCGCACTTGAGAGCATTAACTATATGAAAGAAAGCCTTGTTGCCTCAAACGCGAAGCGTCTTGCGGCTATTGAGACGGGAGAAATTTTGCGGGTTGGTGTGAACAGTTTTGAAGAAACGGAGAACTCCCCGCTTACGGAATCGCTTGAGAGCTCAATCCACAAAGTTAACCCCGGTCTTGTAAAAGATCAGATAAAACGTCTTAAGGCGTTCAGAAAAAAAAGAAACACGAAAAAGGCGGAGAAATCACTCATTGAGCTTTCTTTGGCGGCTCGCGGTGGAAAAAACATAATGCGGCCGTCCATTGAATGCGCGCGCGCGGGCGTTACGACGGGGGAGTGGTCGGATGCGCTTAGAAAGGAATTTGGTGAATACAGGGCTCCCACGGGGGTGTCCGTTGAGCTCTCACGCGACAAACAGCCCGATGATGAACGGCGCATCAGAGTGTCGGTCAAACGAATAAAAGAAGCGCTTGGCAGACCGCCAAAAATCCTGATAGGCAAGCCAGGGCTTGACGGCCATTCCAACGGCGCCGAGCAAATAGCGGTTCGTGCGCGAGACATGGGGATGGAGGTTCTTTATCAGGGAATCCGCCTCACACCAGAGCAGATAGTCAACGCGGCGGAGCAGGAAAATGTTGACATAATCGGCCTCAGCATACTTTCCGGTTCACACAACACCGTGGTTCCGCGAATAATGAAAATGCTCAAAAAAAGGGGCATGGCGGACACTCCTGTAATAACCGGCGGGATAATACCCGACGAAGATGCGAAAAAACTTATCAAGTCCGGTGTGAAGAAGGTCTACACCCCGAAAGACTTTTCCCTGACGCGTATAATGGGTGATATTGTGGACCTTGTGCTTAATGCTTAATAAGGATTGCGGTTACTTGTAGTCTGGCTTTGAGTAATCGCCGTCAATCATCTTTTGAACGGGATGTCTTTTCTCTTTGTTTTTTTTCCTTGTGATTTCTCTTTCGTGTCTCTTTTTTCTTATCCGCAAATTTGTTTGTGCAAGTTTCAGAATTCCTCCGTTTGAGCGACTGAGAACCACTTTTGTATCCGGAAGGCTCCATGATTTTACCGTAAAGGAAAAAATTTCCTCGTATGCGTCAGGCTTCCCGTATCTGTCCTCCACAAACTTCTCAACGGCAAGCGCTTCCGGTTCGTCCACGTCACGGGCAAGCAGTGTTACGGTTTCAATTCTGTCGCCGAAGAAAACAACTTTTGTTTCCGTTTCCTTTCCGACCTTCGGAACTGCGGGCGGTTTTCCCTTGAAAAGCATTTCTTTTCTTGAATCTTTTTCCTTGCTTTCTTTAAGGATTTCAAGTCCCATGTCGCGGGTTTTTTCAAGGGTGTGTTTTGAAGACAGATTAAAGTCAAATCCCATCAGAGAATCTGCCGCTGCGGATTTGGAAACCCCGAAAACAACAAGCAGGGCAAGAACCGCAACAAGGCCGGTTACGCCGCATCCGGAGACTCTACGGTCGGAATGACAACTCATAATCTGTGTTATAATAACCGAGATATATGATTAAAATTGAGAACTATGTTCGGGATGTTCAGGACTTCCCGAAAAAAGGCATATTATTTTACGATATAACCCCTCTTCTTGAGAATGAATCGGCTTTCTCCGAAGCAATTGATCAGATGCTTGTTCTGGTTGAGAACATTGAGATTGACGCTATTGCCGCCATAGAGTCAAGAGGGTTTATCTTTGCGTCCGCGTTGTGTTCCAAAATGCGCAAGGGTATGATTTTGATAAGAAAGCCGGGAAAACTTCCCCGTGCGACCCAATCTGCATCTTACGACCTTGAATACGGGCAGAATTCGCTTGAAATACACAGGGGTTGCATTGAAAAGGGAAAAAGAGTTCTGATTGTTGACGACCTGCTTGCCACGGGAGGTACGGCGGAGGCGGCGGGGAATCTCGTAAAAGGTGTCGGGGGTTTGGTTGCAGGGTATGTCTTTTTCATTGAACTCACCGGACTTAAAGGAGCTTTGAAACTTGAAGACCCAGTTTTGTCGGTCCTTAAATTTGAAGTTTGAGATTTTTCTCAGATGCTCCTGAAAGCGGAAATAGAAGTCTCTACGGGTGCGTTTTCGCACAAAATCAAGATTGGCAAAGAGCTTTTCCCTTTTATTGCCGAAGAGCTCGCCGCGATTGGCGGCATAGATTGCTGGGCTGTGATTGCGGATTCAAATGTGGCGCGCATCCATGCTCCCGCGCTTATGTCTGAACTGAAAAAACGTGTTTCCCGTACGAATCTTTTTCAGTTTCCCGCCGGAGAAATCAATAAAACAAGGGAGACCAAACGGAATATTGAAGATATGATGCAGAGTGCCCTCATCGGAAGGGACTGCGCCGTAGTCGCTCTCGGGGGCGGGGTTACGGGAGACCTTGCCGGATTTGTCGCGGCGACATACTGCAGGGGAGTGCCGTATGTTCAAATTCCCACAACTCTTGTCGCCAGTGTGGACAGCGCGGTCGGTGGAAAAACGGGTGTTGACACACCGGCCGGAAAAAATCTTATCGGCGCTTTTCACCAACCGGTTGCAGTGTATGCGGACATAGGGCTTCTCTCCACGCTGGAAAGTTCCGCGATAGTTGAGGGTCTTGCCGAGGTTATCAAATACGGAGTCATCAAAGATCTGGAGTTGTTTGAATTTCTTGAGAAAAATCTGGACGGAATTCTCAAAGGGGATGAGAGTCTCATTTTCCATATAGTGGAGAGAAGTTGCTCAATAAAAGCCGATATTGTTGAAAAAGACGAGAAGGAAAGCGACCTGAGGAAGATACTCAATTTTGGACACACGGTTGGTCATGCGGTTGAAAAACTTTCAAATTATTCAATATCCCACGGTCGTGCCGTGGCGGTTGGAATGGTTGCTGAGGCGCGCATAGCAAAAAATATGAGTCTTTTGAGTGAATGCGAGAACCGGAGAATCGAACAAATTATCAAAGCTGCGGGGCTGCCCGTGGAATTGCCCGCGGATATGGAAAAGCGGCAGCTTTTTGAGACTATGAAACTTGACAAGAAAGTTCGCGCGGGCAATGTGGAGATGTCTTTGCCTTGCCGCATAGGGGAGATTGCGGTGTTTGACAGGAGACACAGCGCCGTCGTCAAAGAAGACCTTCTATGAGTTTACGGGGCAAAGGTTACACGGATTCCGCGGCTTTTGATGTTTCGGAGTATCTTCCGCCTCTGCACAAGGAAACCGTTTTCGGCAATTCAAAGCCTCTGACTCTGGATATCGGATGCGGAAACGGGGAGTTTCTGTTTGAACTCTCACGTCTGATGCCGAATTTCAACCACCTCGGAGTTGAGATTAAAGCGGGGCGTTTCGGCAAGGCCGTGAAAACCGCGAAACAAAGCGGCACGGGAAATCTGAAGTTTGTTCATATGGACTGCATTCTCGCCGCTAGACTCTTTGCCGCAGAAACCTTTGACCGTATATACATAAACTTTCCCGACCCGTGGCCAAAAGATAGACACCGGAAACACAGAATTATCAATCGCGATTTTATTTCGCTTCTCGGCTTTGTCGCAAAAACAGGCGGTCGTCTTGAAATTGCGAGCGACCACGATGAATATATGACCCTCGCGGCGGAGACCCTTGACGGCTCAAATGAGTTCCGAAACCTGTGCGCGGGAACCCCCCTGCTTTCATATCCAAAGGGCAGGCCTCCGACCAGATTTGAAAAAATATTCAGAAAACAGGGGGAAGAGATAAAGTATTTGATATATGAGGCAAAAGGAGATTGAGCATTTCATGTTGACAAAGCGAGTTGTTCAGGTTTCATATTGCCTGTTTTTCCGCTTATTCGGTCAAAAGCAAAATCAGAAAATCATTCAAAGGGTTAAGGGAGAAAAGCGAAATGCCTTTATGCACCAGTGAACACGAAGAGATAAGACAGTCGGTGAGGAAATTCACAGAGGAAAAAATTGTTCCCATTGCGGCGGACATACACCATAACAACAAAGAAATACCGCAGGAAATCATTGAAGAGATGGGAAAGCTTGGATATTTTGGGATGGTATTTCCCGAAGAATACGGCGGGGTCGGGCTGGATTATGTGAGTATGTCCATAGTCGCCGAAGAGTTAAGCAGAGGATTACTTAGCGCCGGAAGCGTTATGACAAGAAATATTATTACCGGAACACTTTTGCAAAACGGCGGAACGGAAGAGCAGAAGAAGAGGTTTCTTCCGGGAATTGCGAGCGCCAAGCTTATGTCCGCCGCCGCTTTTACCGAACCCGACAACGGTTCGAATTTGGCCGGAGTCAACCTCAGAGCGACAAAAGACGGTGACCATTACATACTGCACGGAGAAAAAACCTGGTGCACTTTCGCAAACAGGGCGAACATACTCACCGTGCTTGCCCGTACCGACCCGGATATGTCCAAAAGACACAAGGGGCTCAGCATATTTCTAGTTGAAAAGGAGCCGTCCGAAAATCTTGATAACCCGAACATTTCCGGCGGGCCAATACCGACAATCGGCTACCACGGAATGAAATCGTTCACCGTGAGTTTTGATGAGTGCAGGGTTCCCGCGGAAAATCTTCTCGGCATGGAGGAAGGTAAAGGTTTTTACCACCTTATGACAACATTTGAGGCGGCAAGGATACAGACGGCGGCAAGGGCTGTCGGGGTGGGTCAGGCGGCTTTTGAGGCGGGAATAAAATACGCGAAAGAGCGCAGACAGTTCGGTCAGTCCATAAGCGATTTTCAGATAATACGGCACAAACTGTCAGAAATGGCGGTTGAGCTTGAAGCGGCACGCAACCTTACGTATGTTGCCGCAGAGAAGAAGGACAGCGGAAAAAGATGTGACCTTGAAGCCGGAATAGCCAAGGCAAAAGGCGCGGAGATGGCGGAGTTTGTAACCAGAGAGGCTATGCAGATATTCGGCAGTTACGGATATTCAGAGGAATATCCGATGGAAAGATTCTGGCGGGACGCAAGGGTGTTCAGTATATTTGAGGGCACAAGCGAGATACAACATGAAGTAATAGCCAGAAGGCTTCTTGAAATTTACTGATTCATTTTTAACCGTAGTAAGGAGGAATAAAATGTTTGTATTAGACAATGGCTCAAGGGTTGTGGTTCCAAGGACGGAGCTGACTTATCCGGGGCACAACATGAAACTTCACACAAACGCCGCTGACAAGGCGAAGGCGCCGGTTGACCACGTGATGGCAGACCTTGAAGATGCGTGTCCCTACGAGTTCAAGGGAGACAAGAGCAGAGAGGTGATGGTTGAAGCGCTCAACACCCTTGATTTTGGTTCAAAGGTTATAACCGTCCGCCCGAACAATGTACGCTCGGATTTCTTCAAAGGGGATATTGAGGCGGTTATGAGTGGCGCGGTGGACAAATTCCACGGAGTCATAGTTCCCAAATCGAACGGGCCCGAGGATATAAAAATTGTTTCCGACCTGCTGGACAATCTTGAAAAAAAGCACGGCTGGAAAACAAAGGTAGCGATAGAGGCGTTGATTGAGCGTCCGCGAGCGCTGAAATACGCGTATGAGATAGCGATTGCGTCTCCAAGAATGGCGGGTCTTGTTTTCGGAATAGCCGATTACGCTGCCGAACTGGGTCTTGACCCGGACCTCTTGCTGGACAGGCAGAATGATATTTTCTACTATGAAAAAAAGGCGGTTGTTACCGCCGCAAAAGCGGCCGGTCTTCACGCGATAGACAATGTTTATCTGAGAATCTGGCGTAAAGACGACAAGCCCGAAACCGTCGAACTTGTTGAGAGCGGGCTTGCAAAAAAGTGCGCCGGTTCGGCGGAAATCGGAATGGACGGGACATGGGTGATTCATCCGCAACAGGCTGGCATAGCGAACAAATTGTTCAGCCCCACGGAGAAACAGATAGAGGAAGCAAAGCACCAATTGGACTTTTACCACAAACAGGGAGGCGGAAGCATGTTTGACCCGGAAACCGGTCAGATGGTTGATGAAGCGACTGCGAAGATTGCTCTTATGAGAATTTCAAAAGCCCTCAACGCCGGTATGGTTAGCGCTGAATATGTTGAAACAATGGCTGATAAAAGTATGTCAATCACGGGATATGACATATTGAAAGGGCAGTAAGGGGAGTGATTCCCCAATGTTCACTCACGTTGTTTCGTTGGGAAACATGCGCGGGATTTCGTTTTCATTATTCCTGATTTGTTGTTTTCTGTTTTTCCCAGCAACGTCTGTTGCCGGAGATAGAGCTTTAATATCCGGTCTTTCCGTTACTGGGAACGGGGAGATTAGCCTTAAAGAGATAAAAAGTGTGATTTCGGAGGTTGTTCCGCCCGGAAGGTTTTCTTTCTGGAAGGAGAGTCCCGAATTCGACAGCTTGAAGGTTGAGAGAAACATTGAGTATCTCCGGCAGTTTCTTGCCGGCAACGGATACTACGATTCTTCCGTGGTCTGGCGCGCGAAAAGGGGAAAGAACAACGGTGGCGTCTCTCTAAAAATAAGCATAAGACTTGACCGTCCCGTGCTGGTGTCCGAGGTGATTCTTGATATAAAGGGCTATTTCCAGCCCGAATACCAGGTTGAGATACGGAAACTCCTTGATGAAATTCCCCTCAGCTCCGGTGAGAGGTTTTCCATTCAACGGTTTAAAAAAGCCAAAGGAGTTGTCAAAAACGCTTTGGTTGAGATGGGGTATGCAAAAGCTCACCTTGATTCAAATGGGGAGATTGACAGAAAGGAGAGGAGGGTTTCGGTAATTTTCACAATTGACCCGGGGGATACATACACTTTCGGCGATATTGAAATCACGGAATCCAATAAAGCACTTCGAAGCTTGATTATCAACAACATTTCCTACAAAACCGGAGATATAAGTTCTCCGTCAAAGGTTTTTGATTCTCAAAGGCGGCTTGTTGGTCTCGGCTATTTTGAAACGGTTTCCATAACTTCGGAAATTGACACGGATTCACGAACGGTTTCCACGGTTATAAAAACCGTGAGAAGGAAGACGATGACTTTACAGCTTGGAGCCGGCGTAGGCAGGGTGGACAAACTGCGCGGGCGGGTGAGGATTATCAACAGGAATTTTCTTAATTTGAACAGAACTCTTGAGGTTTCCGCCAAAGTCTCCTTTGCTTCGCAAGTCGCGGCGCTTATCGTCCGGCAACCGGGTTTCCTCGGGAAGGATTCAAATTTTTCTCTAATTTTTGATATTCGCAGAGACGATTTTCCAAGTTACGAGGCGGACTTTTTAGTCTTTTCCTCCGAGCTCCAAAAAAGGTTCAAGGACGGTCTTTTTTCAGTCTATTTCGGCCCGACCGTGATTGGCTCCAAAATAAGGTCGCAGGCGATTGAAACGGACTTCACCCGCGGTCTTGAAAATATCTTTCTTGTTACCCTTGCCGGCGGTTTTGAGGTCGTGAGGACCGGCAATGTCATTGACCCTTCGGGTGGCTTCATCGCGAGTTTTGACACCGAACTTGCGGGAGCGTTTCTGGGTTCCGAGAGGGAATATGTCAAAACCGTTTTTGAGACGACCGGGTATCTAGATTTTTACGGTGTTGTGTTTGCAAAAAAAATTCAGGTGGGATTCATAGAACCGTTCGGACGGAGCCGCCGTCAGGATGTTCCCCTGTTCGCAAGGTTGTTCGCGGGCGGCAGTAAAAGTATGAGAGGGTTTTCCTTTCAAAGGCTCGGACCGCTCGACCTTAATGAAGATCCTCTGGGCGGAAACTCTCTGATAACCGGAAGCGTTGAGGCACGTTTTCCCATCAGACAAAAACTGGGAGGGGTGTTTTTTCTTGATTACGGAAATGTGTTTCCGAAGAGCTTTGACTACAAAATAGATGACCTTAGATACGCGCTTGGAGGGGGATTGAGATACAAGTTTGTGGGAATTCCCATTGGGCTTGATTTCGGGTATACACTCAACCCCGACCCGAGGCTGCGGCGGTATCAGATTTTTCTGAATGTAGGACAAGCGTTCTAATCTTTGCCCAGAACCCGTTTTATATTGCGTGCCGCCTGTCCTATGCGTTTTTCATTTTCCACAAGAGCAAACCTCACAAATCCCTCTCCGTGCCTGCCGAACCCGACTCCTGGGGACGAGGCGACTCCGGCCTTTTTTATAAGCATCTTTGAAAACTCAAGGGAGCCCATTTTTTTAAACTGCTGAGGGATTTGTGCCCAAACGAACATTGTTGATTTGGGCGTTTTAATTTCCCATCCTGATTTCGCGAACGACTTGATAAGCTTGTCCCGCCGGAGTTGATAGGTTGTTCTTACCTCTTCAACACATTTTTGCGGTCCGTTCATGGCAAGAATGGACGATATCTGTATGGGCTGGAAGATTCCGTAGTCAAGATAACTCTTAAGTTTTTTCAAATAAGAGACAATCTGCGTATTGCCGACCATAAACCCGACTCTCCAGCCCGGCATATTGTAGGTTTTTGAAAGTGAATAGAACTCAACGGCAACCTCTTTTGCCCCTTTCACCTCCATTATGCTGGGAGGCGTGTAGCCGTCAAAACACACTTCCGCATACGCAAAATCGTGAATCACTATAATTCCCTTTTTGCGCGCGAGCTCCACTATTTTTTCGAAAAACCCAATGTCCGCGGTCTCGGTGGTTGGGTTGTTCGGAAACGAGATTATTATTGCTTTAACTTTGCCGCGTCCCTTGCGTACGGCTTTGTCTATTGAGTCAATAAACGAATCCATGTTGGAGGTAATCGGAACCGTGATAATTTTGCCTCCGGCTATGGTTACAGAATACGGGTGTATGGGATATGCCGGAGACGGTACTATTACAAAATCTCCCGGAGACAGCAGGCATTGCATAAGGTTGGATATTCCCTCCTTTATGCCCATTGTGGCGACTGCCTCTTTTTCAGGGTTGAGTGTTACGTTGAATTTTCTCTTGTACCAGTCGCACACCGCTTTTCTCAAGTTTGGTATTCCCGCTGACGCCGAGTAGCGGTGGTTGCGCGGTTTGAGCGCGGCTTCGGTCAGTTTTTCGACTATATGGGGCGGAGTGGGACGGTCGGGATTTCCCATTCCCAGATCAATTATGTCTTCTCCATTTGCTCGCGCGCCTTTTTTCAGCTTATCCACCGAGTTGAAGATGTATTCGGGAAGGCTTTCTATAAGGGGTGATTTCCACCGTACGCTCGACCTTTTCATTGCAGAGCGATTATATTTTACTGCGTTTGAATTTCAACTTCCGTGCGGATTTACCTGCACACTTTTGCCTGTTAGATTTCTGTTGGCTTGTAAACATGGGAAAAGCTCAAACAAAAAAGATACGGATTACTCATCTGAGGCGGAAAAAAAGGGACGGGTCCAAAATTGTCGCCATAACCGCGTATGACTGGACTGTCGCATCCATCGTTGACGGTTGCGGAGTTGATGTTGTGCTTGTGGGAGATTCTCTGGGCAATGTGGTACAAGGACTTGAAAGCACCGTTCCGGTCCGGATGAGAGACATGGAATATCATACACGCATTGTCTCGGGGGCTGTCAGGGTTACGCACGTTTGCGCCGATATGCCTTTTCTTTCTTATCAGGCGGGCAATCGCGAAGCGGTAAAAAACGCCGGAATTCTTCTTAAAGCCGGGGCGGAATCCGTGAAGATAGAGGTGGGAGCACGCCGCTATATAAAAACGGTTCGCAGGATAACCGATGCGGGAATACCGGTGGCGGCCCATATCGGGTTGTGTCCGCAATCGGTGAATCTTCTCGGCGGATACGGTGTTCAGGGGAACACTCCGCAGTCCGCGCAGCACATATACGATATGGCGGTTGGGTGCCGGGACAGTGGTGCGGCAATGTTGTTTCTTGAATGCGTGCCGCCGGAGCTTGCGTCCCGTATAACCTCCGGTGTTGACATACCGGTAATAGGAATAGGTTCGGGAGCCGAGTGCGATGGTCAGGTTCTTGTTTTCAACGATATGGTGGGGCTTACGGGTGATTCCGTTGCGGGTTTTGTGAAGCAATACGCCGAAGCGAGAAAGATGTTTGCGGACGCGACCGAAAGATACGCTTATGAAGTCAGGGAGGGGATATTCCCCGCACCGGAGGGGAAAAAGTGACCCGCACTGTTCTCAAAACGGTCGCGGAAATGAGGGAATACTCGTTTGCCGCCCGTAGAGAGGGGGGGGAAATTGCCTTTGTCCCGACCATGGGAGCCATTCACGAAGGGCATCTGCGGATTGTGGAGGCTGTTTGCGCACGTGCCGATGTTTGCGTAGCAAGCATTTTTGTCAATCCACTCCAGTTTTCCGCTGGAGAAGACTATGAGAACTACAAGCGGGATGAAAAGGGCGATATTGATAAACTCTCAGACTCCGAAGTTGACGCGGTTTTCATTCCGTCTGTGGAAGAGATGTATCCCGCTGGCTTTCAAACCTCCGTTGAGGTTGAAAATCTCCAGAATTTCCTGTGCGGTGCTTCAAGACCCGGACATTTCAAGGGTGTCGCAACGGTTGTTGTCAAACTTTTCAATATCGTCCGACCTGCGGTCGCAGGTTTTGGCGAGAAAGATTTCCAGCAACTCGCGATAATAAAGAGAGCTGTTGAAGATCTTGGCCTCGATGTTCAAATTCTTGCCGTTCCCACGGTCAGGGACGGCGCGGGTCTTGCGATAAGCTCCCGGAACGAATATCTTTCCGAAAGTGAGAGAAAACAGGCGGTTGTCATTCCGCATATTTTGTTTAAAATAAAACAACTTTTTGATTCGGGAACCCGGCAAAGCGTGGAACTTCTGAAGGCGGGTGAGGATTTGATAGCCCGCGAGGGAGGGATTCAGGTTGATTACCTTGAAATTTGCGATCCGGAAACTCTTGTCCCGACAGAAAAGGTGTCCAAGGGAAGTCTTGTGGCAATTGCCGCCAGAGTTGGCAAGGCGCGTCTTATAGACAACTTGAGGTTGTAAAAAGGAGGTTAACCATCAGAAGAAGTTTACTGAAATCCAAGATTCACAAGGCTTTTGTCACTGAGGCGGACCTTGAGTATGAGGGAAGTCTGACTCTTGACCCGATACTTATGGAAGCGGCGGATTTGCTTCCTCATGAGAAAGTTTCAATATTCAATGTTACAAACGGTCACAGGTTTAATACCTACGCCATAGAAGGGAAAAGGGGCACAAATGTCGTGTGCGTGAACGGCGCGGCCGCTCATCTCGCGCGTGAGGGAGACTCGCTTATAATTGCGACTTTCGCTCTGTATGACGAGAACGAATGCAAAAGTCACAGACCCAAATTCGTGTATGTTGACGAGCATAACAACATCAAAGACATCAAGCATGAAGTTTGCGCGTTTACCATACCGAATATTGAAAATGAACAATAAGTCTTGAAATTTGCTCAGTATATAGAGATAATATCGAAAACGTGACAGCCGTTTTGTATTGCTGTCCTTTTTTATAGACCTTTCCGGTCTTTATTTTCTGGAGATAATGAAACAATGAAAGCGATAATTCTTGCCGCGGGTCTTGGGAGCAGGTTACGTCCCTATACCGAACACGTTCCCAAGTGTCTTCTCAATGTGGGTGGCACTTCAATTCTTCGAAACCAGATAAACCACATAAGAGACTGTGGCATCAATGATGTTGTTATTGTTGTCGGTTTCGGTTTTGACAAAGTTGAGTCGTTTATTCGCAACTACGACAGTCTCGGAATGAAGATCAGCACCATCTACAACCCTTTTTATAAAACCACAAACAGTCTTGTTTCGCTTTGTCTGGCGCGGGGAGAGATGGATGATGACCTTATCATAATGAACGGAGACGACATCTTTGAGATAGATATTCTGGATAAAATGATCAACACAAGAGGAGAAAACATAGTCCTTCCAGTTAAAAAAAAGGAATGCTACGATGAAGAGGACATGAAGATCAGACTGGAAAGCGGCTATGTATCACTGGTAACAAAAGATATTAAAGATGATATCCATTATGAATCCGTGGGAGTGCGACTTTTCAGGGGCACGGGTGTGGAGATGATAAAAAGAGCCTCCGAAGAGGAAATCAGGGGAGGAAACGTCCACCAGAAATGGTATGTCTCCTGCATACAGAGACTTTTGAATAAAGGTTACAAGATAACACCGTTTGACATAGGCGACATGTTCTGGATGGATGTGGACTATCCACGAGACTTGTTTGCCGCAAAAAACAATTCGGACAAATTTATATTCCGCAACTATCGCCGTGCTTCGCTTGTGGGTTCCAATGTTAAGAAACCTCTCAAGATAGTTTCTTCGGGTTAACCATTCAATGACGAACGCCCTGATTCTGGCTCACGGGACCGGTTTGAGCGGCGAGTCCCTCAAGGATTTCTCTGCAATTTCAATAGGAGGCCTTACGCAACTTCGAAGGCTTGTGCGCTTGTGTATCAAAGCGGGCGTTAAAGATATTACCGTTGTTTCAACCACACCGGACTCCGCGCTGATTGAGATGCTCCCCGAAACCGTTTCGGGAGAAGCGAAAATAACCTTCGCAAATCCGGGAAAGGCGTTCAACAGTTGTGCGCGCGGTGGCGGTAATATTCTGGTCTTGCAGTCAAACCTGTTTATCAAGAGACAGCTTCTGGAAAAGTTTTTGGAAGAAAAGCCGTCATCCGGCGGAGCGGTTTTGATGAAAATTTCCGGAGAAGGTACACCAAACGGCAACAATGAAAAAAGGCTTGGCGCGGTTATTGTGGAGCCCGAAGCGACCTCTGACCTTGTTGAAGACTGCGATATGTTCAGATGGATAGATCGCTACAGAGAAGAGGGGATGAAGGAATACGAGGTTCCTGAAGATATGTATGCGATGAATCTGGAAAACACTCTGGCAGTTATTGTCGAAGCACAACGGTTTCTTTTTGCAAGTGTTGGTAAAAATGCAACCGGCTGGATAGCGAGAAATATAAACGGCAGGCTGTCATTGCCGATAAGTTCATGGCTTGCGCGGAAAACCTCCCTGACTCCCAATCATATTAGTGTTTTGACCAATATTGTGGCGGGTGTGCCTTGTATTTTGTCCTACCTTGCGGGTTATCCTCTCCTAGGCGCGGTGTTTATGCAGATTGCCGCGATACTTGACCGTTGTGACGGCGAAGTTGCCAGAATAAAACTTCTTGAAACAAAAAGAGGAGAATGGGTGGATACCATAAGTGATCAGATAACAATAGCCGGTTTTGTTATCAGCGTTCCCATAGGCTACTACCTGCACGGCGAGAATCAGTCTCTTGCTCTTTTCCTGGGTCTGGTAAACATATCCGTCTTTGTGTTTTTTCTTATATGGTCTTTCATTTTTATGGTTCGCTATACGCATTCGGGCAGTCTGGTTTCATATCACCGTGTTGATGAGATTGTCGGAAACGAAACTCTCTCTCTCGTCAGGCGTTTGCTGGCTTTTCTGCGTCCGGTAATGAGAAGAAATCTTTACTCTTTGGCTTTTGTCTTTTTTGCCGCTATGGGAGGCTATCCCTGGGTTCTTGGCATAACAACGCTTGGCCTTGTCGGTATTTTCATCCACCAGTTGGAAGATATATTCAGAATAGTCAGGGGACGATACCTGCGTAAGGGATTTTAGAGGCCCTTTGTGGTGTCAGTGTAGGATTGCAAATCCTCTCTGACTTTTCTTATCAGCAGAAAAACCCCGGTCATATTGACAACTCCCATAAGGAATATCATCGCGTCCGTGATGTTTATGACCGATGACAGACTGACCGCCGAACCGATTACGATAAAAACACAGAACAGCATATTGAAGGTGAGTCTGTTTGCTTTAGTTTCGCCGAACAGAAAAGTCCAGGATTTCATTCCGTAGTAACTCCACGATATCATCGTAGAGAAAGCGAATATCATTACCACAAGAGCCAGAACGTACGGAAACCAACTTATTGAAGACGCGAAAGCTGCGGATGTTATCTCAATCCCGCCAATTTCACCCCCGGACATTTTGTAGGTTCCCGCCATGACTATTACAAGAGCAGTCATGGTGCAGATGATAATGGTGTCCACAAACGGCCCGATGATAGAGACCAGCCCCTCGGTCGCGGGATATTTGGTTTTAACCGCGCTGTGAGCTATGGCCGCCGAACCGATTCCCGCTTCGTTGGAAAATACGGCTCTCTGAAATCCCCATGTCATCACCCCCAGCACTCCACCCTCCACACCCTCCGGTGTGAAAGCGCCGCTCAACATAATTCCCACGGCTTCGGGCACCCGCTCAATATAAAACGCAATTACTACGCCGGCCGCCGTAAGGTATAAAACCGTCATAAACGGAACAAGTTTGGAAGTTACTCTGGCTATTTTCCTAATCCCGCCGATTATCACCAATGCGACCAACGCCGCGACTACAATACCGAAAAGCCACCCGGACAGCATTGCCGGTTCGCCCGTGACATATAAAACCTGTTTGAACAGCTGGTTTGCCTGAAACATACATCCGGCGCCTATTGATCCGCCTATGCAGAAAATTGCGAAAAATACCGCAAGCACTTTTCCAAGATTTTTCTTCCCAATTTCCCCCAAACCTTGTGAAAGGTAGTACATCGGACCGCCCGAAACCGAGCCGTCCGGATTTTCTTTTCTGTATTTGACGGCCAGAGTGCACTCGCAGAACTTCAGGGACATTCCGAGAAATCCCGCGACTATCATCCAGAATGTCGCCCCGGGTCCGCCTTTTGAAACAGCAATGGCGACTCCCGCGATGTTGCCAAGGCCTATGGTTGCGGAAAGAGCGGTTGTGAGAGCCTGAAAATGTGATATCTCTCCGGGGTCGCTTGCGGTGTCAAATTTTCCGGTCACAAGTTCTACGGCTCGGCGGAATCCCCTTATGTTTATAAATCGAAAATAGAAAGTGCAGAAAACTCCAGAGCCGAGAAGCAGGGCGACAATGAGTTTGACATCGGATCCGAAAACCGGAACCGAATAGAAAACCCATTGCAGCATAAAGTCCGATATGGGTCTTATAGTCCTTTCTATGGATTCGTCAAATCCTGCATATGAGGTATTGGGGAGAAACACAACGCATAGCGCTGAAATAATTGAAAAAAACCTTAACACTAACAAAGGGTCCCTGTTTACACAGACTGAACTCAATAGTAATAAAAGAGCTTCTTTTGTCAAACTCAATACGCCCGCTTCGGGAGGGCTTGACAATTGACCACTCTTCACATACTTAATAGTCCCTGCGAAACTTAAAAATCAGACTTCAAGGTGGAATATGGCTGAGAAAAAATTGAGAAAAAAAGTTGTGTCCGGCAGCAAAACCTCTTCCGGGAAAACCGGGAAAGTGACTGATAATCCAACACCCGCAAAAGTTGCCCCGAAGATGACAAAAACCCGAAAAACCGCAAAAGTGTCAAAGCCCAAATCCTCAAGTCCGGTTAAATCCAAATACGGGAAGCGGTTTCTTGATGAAATAACAAAAGATCTTGTTTCAATGAGGGACAGTTTGCTCAAGGGAGTTTCGCGCTCAATCCAACATGAAACCAATAATACGAATTCCGGTGTGGGCGATTTTTATGACAAGGCTTCCGATGACAGGGAAAGAATTCTGTCCCTGACCTTCTCCGAGCGCGAGCGTCAGAAACTGAAGCAGATAGAAGACGCGTTGGCGCGCGTACGCGATGGGACATATGGGATTTGCGAAATGACCGGTGAGAAAATAGGCGAAGACAGGTTGCGCGTAATGCCTTTTGCCAAATTCACCATTGAGGCCCAGGAAGAGATAGAAAAATCTTAACGCAACTTCTCAATCTCTTCACGGCAGGGATGTCTGATTACTCCCCTGTCGGTTATGATGCTGTCTATATTTTCTGCCGGAGTAACATCAAAAGCCGGGTTTATGATTTCCGCTCCCTCCGCCGCGGTTCTTTTATTCCCGATTCCGGACACTTCCCGCCACGACCTTTGCTCAATGGGAATGCCTTTTCCGCTGGCGCAATTCATGTCAAATGTTGACCATGGCGCCGCCACATGGAACGGGATTCCGTGATGCTTTGCGAGTACCGACAGCTGGTAGGTTCCTATTTTATTTGCCACATCACCGTTTGCGGCAATTCTGTCCGCACCAACGATTATCGCATCCACGGTTTTGTTTTTCATTGTGTATCCCGCCGCAGTGTCTGTTATAACAGTAACGGGTATTTTGTCATACGAGAGTTCCCAGGCGGTAAGACGGGAACCCTGTAACAGCGGTCGCGTTTCGGGTGATATGACATTCACTTTTTTGCCAGAGTCATGCGCGGCTCTTATAATTCCCAGAGCCGTCCCGTATCCGGCGGTTGCGAGACCTCCCGCGTTGCAGTGAGTCATAATGGTAGAATCGTTTTTAATGAGGGATTGCCCGTTCTTCCCTATTTTTTTACAGAGATTGAGGTCTTCCTCGCATATAGTCACGGCTTCAGTTCTCAAGATTCCTGCAAGTTCTCCGGGCGCCGCCTGTGGGTTTTTCAACAACAGATTTTCCATCCGCTCAAGTGCCCAGAAAAGATTGACCGCCGTGGGACGGGTTTGCTCAAGAGTCTCGCGAACATTTATCATGCTTTCGAGAAATATCTCTTTTGTTTTTGCGCCGCTGTTTTGCGCCGCTCCCAGTGCGAACCCCATTGACGCCGCAATGCCGATTGCCGGAGCTCCCCTTATCGCCATGGAACTTATCGCATACGCCACTTCTTCGTGCGTTGAGCACTGAAGATAACTTTCTTCTTCAGGCAGTTTTCTCTGGTCAAGAATTACTACCGCCGAACCGTTTTTCCATTCAATCGTCCTGAAAGGCATTGAAGTTGAGCTCTATTGGGCTTTTTTCTCTTCTTTTTCGGGGATTGACGCTATAAGCGCCTCTGACTGACGGGCGGCTTCGGTTTGAGGAAAATTGTCCGCCAGATAGAGAAATCTGCGTCTTGCCGCTTTGTATTTTTTGCGCTTTAAATAGAATTTCCCTATTTCCAGCTCACCTTTCGCAATGGTGTCAAAGCATGTTTGTATTTTGGACAGGGTTTCGTCTTTGTATTCGGATTCCGGATGATATGACAGAAAAGACTGACCCCAGTAGATTGCCTGCTTGCAGGGACGCTGGTCTCTTTGATATGATTCTTTTATACTGTAGAAACTTTCAAAAAGCCTGTGCATGGCGTACTCGCGTTTTTCATGTTTGGGATTGTCCTCGAGGAATTTTTTATACTGGTCAGAAGCTGTTTTGTATTTCTCCTGAATGAAGTAAATGTCCGCGGTTTTCAAAGATGCAAGAGGCGTATACGAACTGAACGCGTGTCTTATTTGAATTTCTTTGAGCATTTCAAGCGGGATTTTCTTGTCGTTTCTGGAGAAAAACCTTTTTTTCTCGTCGGACATTTTTGACGCTTTCATAAACATTTGCTCGGCGGACATATTTGAATAATCGGGTTTTCCTCCGCATGAGCCAGTTATCGCCGCAATGGCGACAAAAATAATAAAAAAAAGTCTTCCGCGCATTTGGTAACTAAATATCAACTATCAATCCCGACAGTCAAGTTTGACGCTCATCCGTCTCCGTGAAGGTCTATGATGAGTTTCCCATTTTCGGTGTTCACGCCTTTATCCAAGGCGCGGTCACAATTTCCGTCCGCAATCTTCATAACATAGGGGAGTATCTTGCCCGAAAGCGCGTATGTTGATGTTCTTGCCGTAAGCGAGGGAATGTTTGTTACGCAGTAATGAATTGCTCCACCCACCTTGTAAACCGGATCGGCGTGGGAGGTCGGACGGCTTGTTTCCGAGCATCCTCCCTGATCTATGGAGATATCAACAAAAACAGTCCCGTTTTCCATTTCCGCAATCGCGTCTCCGCTTATGACTTTCGGCGCTTTCAGACCCGGAACGAGAACCGCCCCTACAATAAGGTCCGCGACGGCGCACTCTTCTTCTATGAGTGATTTGTAAGAAGGTAATGTTTTGATGTGGCCCCCGAACCTCTCCTGAAAAAAGGCGAGTCTGGTGTAGTTTTTGTCTATTACCGTAACTTCGGCGCCCATTCCAAAAGCGACATCCACCGCCGCGTACCCGGCCGTTCCCCCGCCCACCACAAGCACTTTTGCGGGAAGCACTCCCGGAACTCCGCCGAAAAGCACTCCCTTACCGCCGTTGTCTTTTTGAAGAAAGGTCGCGCCCACCTGGATGGAAATTCTTCCCGCTATTATGCTCATCGGCTCAAGAAGAGGGAGAGAGCCGTCATCAAGTTGCACGGTTTCAAAAGCAATCGCTTTCGTTCCCGAAGCGACAAGGGCGCCTGCCAGTTCCTCTTCGGCCGCAAGGTGCAGATAGCAAAAAAGCGTGTGTTTTTCCTTGATGAGCGGATACTCGCTTTTTTGCGGCTCCTTGACTTTGACAATCAGGGATGCTTTTTCAAAAACTTCTTGCGCCGATTCCGCAATCTCCGCTCCGGCCGCCACATATTGGTCGTCTTTTATGCCGATACCGTTTCCGGCTCCTTTTTCAACGAAGGTTTTGTGTCCCGCTTCAACTAGCGTGTTCACGGCGCGCGGTGTGAGTGCGACCCTGAATTCAAAGGTCTTTATCTCTTTTGGAATTCCTATTTCCATTGCCTATTTCAGGGTTTCTCCCGGTGTGAGCGCGACTACTTCAAGCTCTTTTATGTCCGAGGTGAGTTTTTCAAGTTCGCCGGGGGTGCCCGTCAGAACCGGGAAAGTGGCATAATGCATGGGAATAACAATTTCCGGAGAGATAAACCTGCATGCGTAGGACGCCTCAAGCGGCGACATTGTGAACAGGTCTCCTATCGGCAGAAAAGCGAGTTTCGGAGCGTAAATCTCCCTTATAAGTTTCATATCGCTGAATATGTTTGTGTCTCCGGCGTGATACATCCTGTATCCGTTTTCAAGCTCAATAATAAAACCCGCCGCTTCCCCGCCTTCAGAAAGTGTTCCGTCCTCCTCTGTTATGCCGCTTGAGTGCTGAGCATGAGTCATCACAAAACGGATTCCCTCAACGGTCTGTCCTCCGCCTTTGTTCATCGGAAGGCAGCTCTCAATGCCTTTGCCGCCGAGCCATGAGCATATCTCCCAGTTCGCCACCACCTGCGGCTTGTGCTCTTTTGCGATTTCAATGGCGTCGCTCATATGGTCAAAGTGCCCGTGGGTGATTGCCATGACATCAAGTTTTTCGATTTCATGCAGATTTTCCGGGCAGGCCGGATTGCCCTTGACCCACGGGTCTATTAAAACGGTTTTTCCGCCCGGTGTTTTGATTGAAAAAGTCGATTGACCGTAGAAAGTTATCTCGGTTCCGTCCGTAAGTTTACTCAAAGTATTTCCTCCCTTGATGAATATGCAAACTCAAATTAACCGTGAGAATTTTCATTGTCAAAAATGCTTTCCGGAGTTTATTCGTATTTGGTTTTGGGTTATCCTGTAATTCTGTTCAAACGGAATTGTAATCCATGCTTGACTGGAAATTTGTTGAAAGCAATATTGATGAAGTGACTGAAAAGCTGTCCGCGCGCGGTTTTGAAGCGGACTTCGAGACACTGAAAACACTTGCCGCACGGCGGCGTGAGTTGATTGTCAATGTTGAGGCGTTTGAGAGCGAGCGCAACAAGGGCTCGCGCGAAATGGCGGCGCTTAAACAACAGGGGGACGGAAAGGCCTTTGCCGGACTTTCCAAAGAACTCAAAACCATTTCGGAGAAGGTGAAGTCCCTTAATTCACAAAGGGCTGAAATTGAGGAAGAAATCAGAACCGCCATGCTCGAAATTCCCAACATTCCGCATGAGAGTGTTCCACGCGGCGCGGGCGAGCAGGATAATGTTGAAATAAAAAAATGGGGAGAGAAACCGCAGTTTGATTTTGATCCTTTGACTCACGACGAGGTTGGCTCAAAGCTCGGCATTCTTGACCTTGAGAGAGCGGCAAAGATAACCGGTTCCCGTTTCGTGCTTTATTTTGGCGCGGGCGCTCTTCTTGAAAGGGCGCTTGCAAACTTCATGCTTGACATCCACACAAGGGAGAACGGTTACACGGAAACGCTCCCACCGTTTGCCGCAAACACCGCGAGTCTGACCGGAACGGGCAATCTTCCCAAGTTTGAGGAGGATCTTTTCAAACTTGAAGGTACGGACTATTTCCTTATACCGACCGCCGAGGTTCCGGTTACAAACATACACCGTGACGAAATAATCTCCGCCGGGGATTTGCCCCTGAAATATGTGGCATGCACGCCGTGTTTCCGCAAAGAGGCGGGCTCGTACGGAAAAGACACACGGGGGATTATCAGACAGCATCAGTTCAACAAGGTGGAGCTTGTCAAACTTGCGCGCCCTGAGAATTCATACGCCGAACTTGAGTCTCTCACATCAAACGCCTGCAATATGCTTGAGCGTCTCGGGATTCATTACAGAGTTGTCGTTCTGTGCTCCGGAGACATGGGGTTTTCTTCCGCGAAAACCTACGACATTGAGGTATGGCTTCCCGGCGAAGGCGCATACAGAGAGATATCATCATGCAGCAACTTTGAGGATTTTCAGGCGAGAAGGTTGGGTATCAGGTTCAAAGACGGAAAGAAGACGGATTTTATTCACACGCTGAACGGTTCCGGTCTCGCAATTGGCAGAACGGTTGTGGCAATTCTTGAGAATTTTCAACAAAAGGACGGGAATGTGAATATCCCTCCAGCTCTTGTGCCGTATATGGGAGGGATGGAGAGAATTACGGCGGGACAGATTGCTTAAATCTCCAGAACTTCTTTTTCCTTCCTTTCAAGTGCGGAGTTTATTTTCTTAATGAAATCATCGGTGGATTTCTGAATATCTGCCAGGGCTTTTTTACTTTCGTCTTCCGAAAATTCGCCGCCTTTCTCCATATTTTTCACTTTTGTGTTCAGGTCTTTTCTTGTCTGTCTTATAGAAACCCTGTGTTCTTCCGCTATTCTGCCGGCAACTTTTACAAGATCTTTTCTTCTTTCCTCGCTCAGTGGCGGAATGGAAAGGCGAATCATTTTGCCGTCCCGCGCGGGGTTGAGGCCGAGGTCGGATTGGTTGACCGCTTTTTCTATTTCGCCTATAACCGTTTCGTCCCATGGTTGTATGAGGACGGTTTGCGGGTCTGGCACATTCAGCCCCGCAACTTGATTCAAGGGCATCTTTGTTCCGTGGTAGTCAATCTCAAGCCCCTCAATAAGACCGGTTGACGCTTTGCCGGTTCTCAGTTTTGCCAACTCGGATTCAAGCGCGGATATGGTTTTTCCCATCCTTTGTTCCATCAACTTTTTAATTTCCGCAAGCGCTTTGCTCATTTTTGCCCGTTCCAGACCTTTGTTCCGATTTTTTCCCCGCGCACGACTTTTTTCATGTTTCCTTTTTTGAACAGATTGAACACCACTACCGGAATCCCGCTCTGCATACAAAGTGATATGGCTGTTGTGTCCATTACATTGAGCTCTTTTTGGATAACTTCCATGTATGTAAGCTCTTTGAACATTTTCGCGTCGCTGTGTTTCTCAGGGTCTCTGTCGTATATTCCGTCAACCTTTGTTCCTTTAAGGACAATATCCGCCCCGATTTGAAGCGCCCGAAGAGAGGCTGCGGTGTCGGTTGTGAAGAAAGGGTTTCCCGTCCCCGCGGCGAAGATAACAACCCTGCCTTTTTCAATGTGTCTTAAAGCGCGGCGTTTGATAAAAGGCTCCGCGACCTGTTTGATTTCAAGCCCGCTCTGCACCCTTGTGTCTACTCCCTGTTTTTCAAGGGAATCCTGAAGTGCGATTGAGTTTATTACGGTCGCCAGCATTCCCATGTAATCCGCCGTTGACCTGTCCATTTTGCGCGCGTCTTTGGAGCTTCCCCTGAAGAAGTTGCCGCCGCCGATTACGAGCGCGATATCTACGCCGAGAGATGTCAGTTCTTTCAGTTCTTCGGAGACTTTGTCCAGAGTGTCCGTGTCTATTCCAAACTCATCCTTACCCTGAAACGCCTCACCTCCGATTTTCAGAAGTATTCTTTTGTAGATGTTTTTTTTTTCTGTTGAAGGCATTGCGGGGCGAGCCTCAATCGGGCTCTCCTAATTGGAATCTGGCAAACCTTTTTACCACTATGTTTTCGCCGGTTTTTGATATCGCCGCGGCGACAAGGTCGTTGACACGTGTTTTCGGTTCCCTTATGTAGTCCTGTTCCAGAAGGCAAACCTCTTTGTAAAATTTTTCAATTCCGCCCTCAACTATTTTGTCCATTATCTTGTCTGGTTTTCTCAATTCTTTCGCGCGGGCTTTGATGATTTCCTTCTCTTTCTCAACTATCTCCGTGGGAATTTCCTTCCTTGAAGTGTATAGCGGACCCGTTGCTGCTACCTGCATGGTTATTTCTTTTGAAAGTTGTTGGAACTCTTCGTTTCTTGCGACAAAATCGGTCTCGCAGTTGAGTTCAAGCATAACTCCTATTTTTCCTCCGGGGTGTATGTAGGAGGTTATGATTCCTTCGGGGGTTTTCCTGCCGGACTTTTTCGACGCGCGAGACGCGCCTTTTATCTTGAGGATATCAAGGGCCTTCTCCATGTCACCGCCTGATTCCGCAAGAGCGTTTTTACAGTCAATAAAAGACGCTCCGGTGCGGTCTCTTGCCTCCCTCACCATCGCTGAAGTGATTTCCGCCATTATTCCGTTTTCTCAACCTCGCCGGACTTCGTGGTTTGGTTTGTGTTTTCATTCTCATTGCTGTCCCCGCTTTTTTGCGGATTTGCGCTTTGGCTTGGCCCGGAGGACGCGACGTTTGTGTCCTCTGAGTCTTCTTCATCTTCTCCGAATTTTTTGAACACATACATTTTCTTCTCCACAACGGGGCCGTCGGTCTCTTCAATCTGCTCCCTGATTTTCTCTTCGGGCATATCTTTTATGGTTTCCGCGTAAATTTTCGTACCTTCAATGCATGCTTCGGCGATCTTGGAAGTGAACAGTTTGATTGCCTTCATTGCGTCGTCATTTGTCGGTATCACGTAGTCAACCTCGGACGGGTCGCAATTTGTGTCAACCAGACCCACAACCGATATACCGAGTTTTTTTGCTTCCTTGAAAGCGTTTATTTCCTTGTTTGTATCAATTATGAACATTGCCTCCGGAAGTCTTTTCATTGATGGAAGCCCGCCTATGAGGCTTGACAGTTTCGCCATCTCTTTTCTGAGCTTTATTGCCTCTTTGTTTGGAAGCAGTTCCATTTTATTTTCTTCTTCAAGCTTTTTCAGACTGTCCATGTATTGGAGCCGTGAGCGTATTGTGCTGAAATTTGTCAGAGTTCCTCCGAGCCACCGCACATTAACATAAGGCATGGAACACCTCTCGCTCTCTTCTTTTATTATTCCGCGCGCCTGTTGTTTCGTTCCCACAAACAGAACCGTTCCGCCTTTTGAAGTCAGGTTGAAAACAAAATTATAGGCAACTTTGAAAAGTTTCACGGTTCTCTGTAGGTCAATTATATGAACGCCGTTCCTGACACCGAAGATATGGGATTTCATCTTCGGGTTCCAGTAGCTTTTCTGATGTCCGAAATGTGCTCCGGCTTCAAGAAGCTGTTTCATACTCAGGTCTTCGTGGCCAACTTGCATTTCTTGTGTTTTTTCGTTCATTAAGTTCTCCTTTTGCCAGCACCCCGTAAGGAACGCAAGGCGAGTTTTTTACACAAATGCGGAGTTTTTATCAAGTTTTTCTAGCAGATTCAACCGGTTTTCCCCAATAGACCAACGCTTTGCCGACCGCCTCCGTTCCATGTTTGTCCGGCGGAATTTTTTTCCTTTCTGTTATAGTCTAACCGGTATGACAGACGGAAAATCCTATCTTTTTATTGTCAACCCGGTTGCCGGTAGGCGTAACGCGCGGGATAGCGAGAAAGCTATATCGTCTTTTTCCCGTTCGAAACGGATGGTATTTGAAATCCGCCTTACCGGTTCGTCCGGAGACGCCGGACGCATTGCTTCTGACGGCGTAAGGGAGGGTTTTTCACACATAGTTTCGGTTGGCGGAGACGGGACTTCGAGCGACATAGCAAACGCAATTGCGGGCTCCAATGTGAAATTCGGCATTGTCGCGGGCGGAAGCGGCAATGATTTCCCAGCCGCGTGCGGTGTGCCGGTTTCCACGGCGGAAGCTCTTGAGACGGTGTTCTCGGGGAAATGTATGAAGGTTGATATGGGTTTGCTCGATGGCAGGGGTTTTATCAACGGGCTTGGGATAGGGATGGACGGAGCCATAGCGTCGGTCTTTCCCAGGTTCAGATTTCTCGGTGGTTTTTTCGGATATCTCGCGTCCGCAGGCGCGACGGCGTTCGGGTTTGAGGGTTTTCCCGTGCGTTTGTCGTCTTCCTCCGTGGAGGTAGAGGGGCGCTGCCTTCTCACCGGGGTTTCCAACGGGGCCGGTCAGGGAGGGTTCAAAATCTCTCCCGCCGCCCGCCCCAATGACGGTCTGCTTGATTTTCATTTCATAAGCGACATGTCTTTTTTTATGCGGATCGCACGACTTGTGTCTGTTATGGGCGGTGCGGCGCAAGGCGGGTGGATGAGACGGTTTCAATCTCGCTGTGCGACAGTGGAAACGGAAAGAGACCTTCCCGCCCATATGGACGGCGAGCCTTTTGTTCTAAAAGCCGGCTGTCATAATGTGTCGACAGACGCGGGGGCACTTAATGTGCTGACACCTTCGGGCATCCTGTCCGCTTGAAACAGAGTGGCGCGGAATGTAATCTTCCCCTTTCCAATGCTGAAAACACTTTTCGCTCTTTTTCTTTCTTTGATTGCCATCGTGGTATTTGGCACTATTGGGATGGTTCTTTCCCTTATCGCGCCGAAATTGGTCATACCGCTTGCGGTTCGTCCGTGGGGAAAATCCATGTTTATCTTCCACGGAGTGGGCTTGAATGTGGGTGGTACTGAAAATATTCCGTCCGTGCCGTCAGTTATAATGTACAATCATCAGAGCTCGTTTGACATTCCCGCTCTTGTCGCCTCCCTGCCGGGGCAGTATAAGCTGGTTATGAAAGACGAGGTTTTGAAGATTCCTTTTGTCGGGTGGCTTTCAAAGACGTCAGGGCATTATTTTGTATCCAGAGACGGGGGAAGCGGAGATTCCAGACAGTTGAAGTTGATGGCACGTGCAATCAGTAGAAAAAAACATACCGTTGTGCTTGCCCCCGAAGGCACACGGAGCGAAAGCGGGCGGCTTTTGAGTTTCAAAAAAGGTGGTTTTCTGCTTGCGTCTCTTTCTGGCGCACCGGTTGTTCCAATGGTTATATGGGGTGGAAGGAAAGTGAAAAAAAAGGGCGAATTCAAACTCGGCACGGGCACGGAGATGACGGTTGAGTTTCTTCCTCCCGTCTATCCAGACAATTTCCCGTCGGGCAGAGAGGGAATGGAGAAACTTGAACAGGCGGTAAGAAGTGTGATGCTTGACGAGGTGGAAAAACATATCGGAAGCGAAGAAGCCCTCATCGGTACGTTGAAATAAGGAGAAAGAATGAGCCAGAGATTAGCCGACATTGACCTTCAAACCATAGTTTCCCTCACGGGAATGCCTCAGTTGCGTGATATTGCCAACCCGACCGACCCGCGCGAGATGGCGCCGAATGTCAGGGTTACTTTCCGTCCCGTCCCGGACGGCTATGGAAACACTCAAATAAAATCCTTCGCAGAAAAGCTTCAAAAAAGCCTTGAAGTACTTGGCGTGGTTGTTGTGTCGTGGGAGGACGCGACCGTTCAGGACAACGCCTACGGATTAATTTCCCGTCTGTTCAAAATAAGACGCGTCAAGCGTGACATAAATGCTGTTGTGGATGTTGAGAGGCGTCCTTCAATCCTGCGCAGAGCTATGAGCGCGTTTGCCGAGGGTATTTACGGACTGGTCAGAAAGCCCGGTAGGTCTGTTATGGAGATACTGAAAATAAGCGGCTGGGCGGACGATTTTACACAGAAGTACATCCAGGACCCTTTCGGCACGCAGGTTATAACAATTGTGCCGCTTGAGGAAGAGTTTGAAGACAAGGATACGGCATACAATGTCAAAATAGAGATAGGGCTCAGCCATCTTCTCGGCACCATGTCGGAGATTGTCATCGGGGTTTCCGGTGAGAACTTCGCCATTATCAACATGAACCTGTCAGATTCGGTTTATGCTCATGAGCAGATTGACGGTTTTGTTCTTAACTCACTTGTGCCGAAAATCTACGCTCCGATAAAACCGCCAATTTTGAGCAGATTCAAAATAGAGGAATTTGACCCTGCGGAAAATGAAAATACCGAAGCGCTTGCAAACCTCGGCAAGATGGTCCGTCCGTCCGGGCTTTTCCCGGAGGGATACAAATTCAGTGAGAGGATACGGCGCGTTTCCCACCGCGATGTTTTAAGCAACATACTTGACGGCAGAACGGGCGTTTCCTACGGGTTTATAGCAATTGTTGAGCCGCCCGAATACGAAGGCCCCAGAGAAGTCACGGCGGCGGAATGGGAGACTTTTTCTTCCGTGAAAGAGCTTACCGATGTCAGGACGGCACAGTCCGGTAGGTGGTATGTGAAAATAAGAGTGGCAGGCAGGGAATTTTTCAGACAGGTTCCCCATCTCTGGACGGTAACCTCGCGTTCGGGGTGCGATAAAACAAACCTTGACCCGATGAGTGACATTGTGCGAATGGGAATTGTTAACGGGCAGCTTCATCTTCAAATCCCGCGTGGCATGGATCTTTCGCGCCGTGACATCAGACCTTCTTTTGACACCTTTGTAATTCTTGCCCAAGCGTTTTCTTTTGCTATTTATATGCCGGAGCTTGTGGAAAATGACGGTATGTCAATACTGCATTTTCACGGCTATCCGTCTCCCGAATGGTTTAAAAACGGCGAATTCTGCGAAGGCGCGCGCAATCCGTCTCTTCCGTGCGGAACCGTTGAAGCGGCTCTTCTAAATTATGCGGCGGTATATAAGGTTGCCGATACAGCTCCGTCGGAGAACCGTGATATGAAGCTTCTCTGCCTTGTGGAGAGCGACCACGGGGTGAACATAGTCGGCACGAACAGGGATTACATGGTGGAAAGACTTCTGAGCGGCGCACAACAAGGCAACATAATACTTGGTGGAAAATACCTTCCCATGCTCAAAGAAGACGAAACCGCGCACAGAACTGCGGTTTGAGTATGATAATATAGTTTTTCTTGCATGGAGGGCTGGCAGAACGGCTAATGCACCGGTCTTGAAAACCGGCGTCCTTGCGGACTTGGGGGTTCGAATCCCTCGCCCTCCGAAAAGAGGGCATTTTTATGGAAGAGAGGAACTCTCAATCAGGCTGTTGCCATCAAACCGGTTCCTTTGATTATCTTTTCTGGCTTTCTCTTTCGGCGGTTGTTTTCTTTTACATTGCGGATTTTTTCTCTCCGTCTTCCGTCCGTTTTGCGGATTTAACCCTTTCTGTTCGTGAAATAACAAACACAGTTCTTCCCGGAATTGCTTTGGGGGTTGTCTCAATTGCGTTTCTTTCGCTTGTTCCCCGCGAGGCAATTGTTTCTGTTCTCGGCAACGGCGCAACCGCGCGCGGAATTGCGCGGGCGGTTTTTGCCGGAGTGCTTTTCGATGTATGCAATCACGGAATAATTTTTCTTGGAATGAAACTTTACGAACGCGGCGCAAGCATGGGGCAAGTTGCGGCTTTTCTTATTGCAAGTCCGTGGAATTCGCTCTCGTTGACTTTTGTTCTTATAGCGCTTGTGGGTTTCTGGTGGACTTTTGCATTTGTCGTTCTCTCAACCGTAGTGGCGTTTGTTACCGGTCTGGTTTTCGTCTGGTTTGAGAAGATCTCCGTTCTGCCGGCAAACCCCAACACCGCGCAACCGCTTCCAGACGGAGTGTCGGTTTTCTCAGTGTTTTCCGCAATCCGCCTGGACAGGGCGACCGCCCTTTTTGTGGGCAAGTCCGCTTTCCGCGATTCAAAACCCGTTTTGCGCTGGCTTCTGTTCGGGGTGGTTTTTGCGTCCGCAGTCAGAGTTTTCGGGGCGGAAATCGGATATGAAACCCTTTTCGGTCCCACCCTTGCGGGTCTGGGGTTGACTCTTGTTGCCGCAACGGTGATTGAAGTCTGCTCCGAGGGTTCGACTCCTCTCGCCGCAGACCTGCTCACGCGCGCGGGCGCACCGGGCAATTCGTTCACTTTTCTTATGGCGGGAGCCGCAACCGACTATACGGAGATAATGGCCGTTCAGGACACAACACGTTCGTGGAAACTGTCGCTATTTATCCCGCTTGTGGCGGTTCCGCAGATTGTTGCGATTGCGGTTGTTCTCAACGGCGCTTTTACGGGGTGAGGATTATTTTGGGAATTCAGCGTAAAACAGCGGGAAGCATTTTTGACGAACCGGCGGACGCGTTGGTCAATCCCGTTAACTGCGTTGGTGCGATGGGCGCGGGGCTCGCGTTTCAATTCAAAAAGCGTTTTGCGGCGAATTTTGAGGCGTATGCCGTTGCATGCAAACAGGGAAGGGTGAAAACCGGAGAAATGTTTGTTTTTGAAACGGGCGTTATGTTCCCGAAATACATAATCAATTTTCCAACCGAAAACCATTACCGCGACAAGAGCAGAATGGAATACATAGAAAGCGGGCTTATTGCGCTCATAAACGAAATTGAAAAACGGGCGATTGAATTAATTGCAATTCCGGCGCTGGGTTGTGGGTTAGGAGGTTTGGATTGGAGAAATGTGAAGCCACTTGTTGTTGGGGCTTTTGAAGGGATGGACGGGGTTGAGGTTGTAGTTTTTGAGCCGAGGTGAGGGTGTAAATACGTTCAGTTACCATAGGATTTTGGTTGACAACAAAAGTGAAATTAAAAAATATATTAAGGATAAAGAGACTAATTGTTTTTATTTTTTCCGTAAATTTTTGTAGACAATTTTAATAAGGTTTTGTTCTTGAGATATTATGTTTTTACATGTGCCTTCTATCTCCGAGATGATTTTTTTTTAGTTCTGAGTTAATTGGGTCATCTTCTCCAGATTTATCCCAAAATATTGCTTCTTGTTTTCATTACTCTTTCAAATTTTCTTCTTCGTAACCCCATAAACCTCCAAAAAGATGTGCAGAGTTTAATATTTTATTGACGGTTTTTCTCAAATCTTCAAATGGTTCTGTTTTCCTCAAATATTTTCATTAAACGCACGCCGCTTTTACGTGCAAACTTCACAATCTCTTCGGTTTGTTTTCGGGTCAGGTTTTTTTCCATTACCCGAATTGTGCGCTTTATCGCCCTTGCGTGCGCGGGGTCTTCCTTTGCGTGAACAATCACAAACCTTTCCGGCATTCCCTTTGGCACAACCGCATCCTGAAACAAAATTCCGGACGCGCCTTCAAAAAGATACGAATGCCCGATAATCGCGGGCGGAAACTCCCTCGCTTTTTTCAACAACTCCGCCTCCCAATTTTCCGCTTTGGGAATTTTTGCGCTTTTGTCTCCCAAATCCCGCAAATCCTCAAGCGCAAGTTCCGCGTGTCCGAGCTCTCCCGCGGCGCATGAGCCGAGACGTCCGGCAAGATATGCGTTTCCTTTTTCCCTCGCGTAGATTGCGGCAGTGTTAACCGCCCTGTGGCTTATCTGCTCCACCAGACAGAAGGTTTTCAGCAGTTTCTTATACTGCGCACGGGTCACTTTTCCGGAAACAAGCGCTTTTACTTCGGGAAGTTCGCGCGCTTTTGTGAGAAAAGAGCCCATTTCGGAGTCAAGAAGTGTCTCAAGTTTTTCCATACTCGCTTATCTCTGTTACAATGCCCTCTTGCAAGCGCCCGTAGCTCAACTGGACAGAGCGTCTGACTACGGATCAGGAGGTTGGGGGTTCGACTCCCTCCGGGCGCGTTGCTTCTCTGATTTTCTCAAAGCCCACCCTGTTGCAGAAATCCCCGAACGCTTCGCCGTTTTTGCCGTTTTCCCTGTAAAAGTCTATGAATTCCGCAATTCTGCGAGCAAGTTCGTTTTCGCCGACCATCTCCTCGTAAAGGCTGTTCATACGCGTGCCTTCAAAATTTCCGCCTAGGTAGATGTTGTATTTGCCCGGAGACGCTCCTATCAGTCCGATTTCGGAAACCGGCGGACGCGAGCATGAATTCGGGCATCCGCTCATTCTGATTTTGATATTCTCGTCCCCGTATCCCATTCTCTCAAGGCGGGAGATGAGGGACGGCATATACCTTTCGGCCTCGGCAAGCGCGAGCCCGCAAGTGGGAAGGGCGGGACAGGCCATTGAGTTGAGGCGCACATTTGAGTATTCGGACTCCGTTTTGACACCACCCTTTTTCAAGCGCGCCTTCGCTTCCTCAACTCTGTCTTTCGGGATGTTTGAAAGTATGATGTTCTGCAAAGCCGTCAGCCGGACTCCCGCGCCGAAATCCCTTACTATCTCCCTTATGCAGGTTTTCACGGGTTTTTCCGTAATGTCTTTGATTCTCCCGTTCTCGATGAATATGCCGACATACATAAGTCCTGGGTCGCTCTGAGTATGCCATCCGAGGTGGTTTTCCGGCTGGCGGAGGGAAAATTCCGTTGCCGGTTCAATCTCAAAACCGAGCCGATTTTCAAGTTCCTCGCGGACTTTTTCAATCCCCCATTCCTCAATCACATATTTCATGCGCGCGTGTTTGCGGTCGCTTCTGTCTCCGTTGTCCCTCTGGAACTCAAGGATTGTTTTGAGCGTTTGCAAAATTTTGTCTTTGCCGACAAAACCCAGAGTGTCTGCAAGGCGCGGGAAGGTTTTTTTCTGCCTGTGATGGCTGCCCAGTCCGCCGCCGACAAGGATGTTGTAGCCCTTTAACGTTTCCTTCTCCGTTACGGGGATTACGGCTATGTCGTTTGTATGCGCGTCAACGGAATTGTCATGCTCTTCGGCGATGCTGATTTTGAATTTGCGTGGCAGGTATGTTTTGCCGTAAAGGGGTTCGGTTTCCCCGTTTCGGACGGGTTTCTCTTTTGTCAGCATCTCGCCGTCCATCCACACATCGTAGTAGGCGCCCGTTTCATACGAAAGTGTTTCGGAGATTTCGCGCGCGAGTTGCTGGGCGTTGAAATCGCCCGAAGTGATGTCCGAAACGGGTCCCGCAATGGTGTTTCTGTTCACATCGCCGCAGGCGCCGTTTGTCGGCACAAAGTTGTCGTTAAGGTGCCGCATTGCCATTTTCAGGTTTTCTTTTCCTATCCCGTGGAACTGTATGGTCTGGCGCGTAGTTATTCTCAGAGTGCCGTCTGTGTATCTGTCCGATGTTTCGCACAGCGCTTCCCACTGGCGCGGTGAAAGCTCGCCGCCGCCGGGGTTTTTTGTGCGCACCATGAAGATATATTTGCGCTCTTTTTTTTCTTTTTTAAGTTGCTGGCGAAGGTCGCGGTCGTCTTGTTGGTAGATTCCGTGGAATTTCAGAATCTGGTAGTCCGCCTCGGAAAAATGGGTGTCGTCTCCCGTAAGCGTTTTGCTTATGGTTCCGTGCAGGTAGTTGCTGTCTTCTTTGATAACTTCAACTTTGGATTTTTTCTGTTCCGGCATTTGCTGTCCTTGTGTTCGTGGCGTAACGCTCGCGGTATTATATGCGGAATTGAGGAGTTTGAAAATTGAAGCGTTTTGTTCTCACAGTTGATTGAACCTTTCCCGAGTCTCAAGTAGCATAAAACCCTTAAATGTCTCGCAAACCCATACTTGTAACCGGCGACAGACCGACCGGACGTCTTCATCTGGGGCATCTTGTCGGTTCGCTTTACAACCGCCTCAAATTTCAGGGCGAATACGACTGCTTTTTTCTTGTCGCGGATTTGCACATGCTGACAACCCATTTTGACAAAACGCGCGAGGTGGAGAAAAACACCGTTGAAATGGTAACGGATTGGCTTTCTGTCGGAATGGATCCGGAAAAATCCGTTTTTTACATCCAGTCGCAAATTCCCGCCATTTCGCGCCTTTCTGTAATTCTGTCAATGCTGTGCTCGGTTCCCCGTTGCGGCAGAATTCCCACCCTCAAGGAGAAGATACAAGATATGGGAGTCGGCGAGGCTTATTCCGTTGGGCTACTCGGCTATCCCGTGCTTATGGCTTCGGACATACTGGTTTTCAAAGCCGGCAAGGTTCCGGTCGGGGAAGACCAATTGAGCCACATAGAGCTCACGCGCGAACTCGCCCGCAGGTTCAACTCTCTTTACGGCGAAACCTTTGATGAACCGGAGCCGATAATCAGCAAGGTGTCGCGTCTGACAGGGACGGACGGCGGACGCAAGATGAGCAAGAGTCTCAACAACTGCATCTATCTTTCCGACACCGAAAAAGAGGTGAGCAAAAAGGTCGGCGGGATGTTCACAGATCCCAAGCGCATAAGGGCGGATATTCCCGGCACGGTTGAGGGTAACCCTGTCTTTGAATATCACGATGCCTTCAACCCTAACACGGCGGAGGTTCACGACCTCAAAGACCGTTACAGAAAGGGCGCGGTCGGCGATGTGGAGGTTAAGAGGAAACTCAGCACGGCGATAAACGCAATGCTTGAGCCGTTTCGCGAGAAAAGGGCGGAGTTTGAAAAAAGACCGGACAATGTGAAAGATATTCTCAAAGAGGGAACCAAAAAAGCCAATGAGTGCGCAAACCGCAACATTGATGAGATAATGAAAAAAACGGGGCTTTTCACGCCCTGACAAAGCAAAACAAACGGAGGGCAAAAAAAATGGCTGAAACAATAGAAATGGGAACTCTCCCCGAAATCGGGGAAATGCCTGAGAAGATGAAGGCATGGGTTATACGCAAGGAGCGGCACGGTGAGCCGATGAAGTCGTTTCAGGAGGAGACCATTGCTGTTCCGAAGCCGGGGCCGGACGAGGTTCTTGTTCTTGTAATGGCGGCGGGCGTCAACTTCAACGGCGTCTGGGCGGGTCTCGGAGAGCCGGTGTCGGTTCTTGATATTCACAAGCAGGATTTTCACATAGCGGGTAGCGATGCCGCGGGAATTGTCTGGGCTGTAGGAAGCGAGGTCAAAAGCTGGAAACCGGGCGATGAGGTGATTATCCACTGCAACGTTGAGGACTATTCGCATGCCAGACGCACAAAGAGCGCGGCGGATTTTGTAACATACGACCCGATGGCAAGTCCCGGAGACCAGATTTGGGGATACGAAACCCCAAACGGCTCGTTTGCGCAGTTCACATGCGTTCAGGCGCAGCAGATTCTCTCAAAACCCGCCCATCTCACATGGGAGGAGGCGGCTTCATACGGGCTTTGCTATTTCACCGCCTACAGAATGCTGGTTTCACAGTGCGACATTCAGCCCGGAGAGCTTGCTCTTATCTGGGGCGGTGCCGGAGGGCTCGGAGTGTTTGCGATACAGATCTGCAAAATGATGGGCGCGGACGCAATCGCGGTTGTCTCCTCCGAAGAAAAGGCGAAGATGTGCGTGGAACTCGGTGCGAAGGGGGCGATTAACAGAAAAAACTTTCCGAAACTGATGTATTCAAAGGACGAAAGCCCGGAGCGTAAAAAAGAGCGGTTGGACGACACAAAGAAATTCGGCAAGGCGATTTGGGAGATTATGGGGGAGAGAAAAAACCCCAATGTTGTTTTTGAGCATCCCGGAGAGGGGACTTTTCCGACAAGCGTTTTTGTGTGCAACCGTTTCGGAAGGATTGTAATTTGCGCGGGAACAACGGGTTATGACTGCTCGTTTGATGTGCGCTATCTGTGGATGCACCAGAAAAAAATTCTCGGCTCACATTTTGCGAATGCGCTCGAGTGCATTCGCGCAAACGCGCTTGTTGAGAAGGGGATTATAAATCCGGTGATTTCGGAAGTTTTTGAATATAAGGATATTCCGCTTGCGCACCAGAATATGCTTGAGAATAAGCATTCGGGGAAAATGGCGGTTCTTGTGCAGGCACCGAAGGTTGGGTTGAGGAACCAGGAGGAAGTTAGAAAAGGGTAGGGGATATGTTTAGTTTGATTGTTGTCGTAGCAGTTTCCATTACTACGCTCTACTTTCTTCATAAAAGAAAAAAAAGAGAAAAATCCGCCAAATATGCAAAATCTTTTTTGACTTTATTTGAAAATGCCAAAGCGAAACTTGAAAGACTTGCCGGTGGTGAATACCTAAATAACGCAAAAGTGCAAAAATGGCTGAATTCGCGTGAAGGCGTTTATATAAAAACTTTTGACCATTCATTAATAAATCCCGACCTTTTTGATGAAAGTTTGCGTCTGTCTTATCTCAAGGCAAGACAGAATGGTCTATCGTATGAAATTAACAAACAATTTGTTCGGAAGCGTCTGGAAGAGTCCGGGAAATTGTTTGACAGTCTGGGGTTGACAGAATCTCAACGGCTTGCTGTTGTAAGAGATGAAGATGCCAATTTAGTTAATGCCGGTGCGGGTTCTGGTAAGACTCGGACCATACTCGGTAAAATTCAATATATTTTTGAGTGGAATTTGGCAAAACCTGCTGAAATTTTGATTGTTGTTTACAATAAAAAAATCCAAGAGGAGATAGAGGAAAAAATTGAAAAAATATCCTCTGATATCAAAGTTACGACATTCCATTCTCTCGGTCTTGAGATTATGCGAGAGACTGAAAGCACCCAAGTTGTCATAAGCAGTTTTGCAGATGATGAAAGGAAAATGGGAGGTTTTTTTATTGAAAAAATAAAGGAATTGTTCAAAAGTAACTCCACCAATGATTTGCTTATAAATTTCTTTACTGCTTCCCAATTTGAAGGAGATCTGGAGAAGGGAGTGAAAACCAAAGATGAATATCTTAGCAGGATTAGCCCTTTTGAACTTAGGAGTCTTGATGGTAGCAAACTCAAAAGTCGCCAGGAAGTTGCGATTGCGAACTGGTTGATTCTGAATGGTATAGAATGGGAATACGAACGGGACTACCCACATAACGAAAGCAAAAAACAATACAAACCGGATTTTTATTTACCGGAATATAATATATGGGTTGAACACTTTGGCATTGACGAGCATGGCAATACCGCCCCTTATGTTAATAAAAAAGAATATAATGAAGGAATTGAGTGGAAACGTAATATACACAAGCAGAATAAAACCCGTCTTGTAGAAACATACAGTTACGAAACAAAAAAGAATGGTGGATTGACAAAATCTCTTGAAGAGAAACTAGTGAATTATGGTGTGAAAAAACGGCAAATATCTAATAAAACTATTAACCAAATTGTAGAAAATAGATTCAAGCCCATTCCCAATTTTATTAAACTGGTTGTACGGTTTCTCTCTTTATGTAGAGAAAACAAATTAGACAAACAAAAACTTGAAGAAAGTTCAGTTTCTATTAGAGACCGAGCGTTTTTACTGATATTTAATATTCTGAGGAAATTCTATGAAGATAAATTGCAATCTGATGACGAAGTAGATTTTACTGATATGATTGTTCATGGCATGGAATATGTAAAAAATGGAAAATATCAATCTAACTATAAATATATTCTGGTGGATGAATATCAAGACATAACAAAGGTTCGTTTGGAGTTCTTGTTATCCCTACAAAGTCAGGTAGAAAATGCCAGATTATTCTGCGTTGGTGATGATTGGCAATCTATTTACCAATTTCAAGGCGCAAATGTAAGCCTGATTACAGGCTTTGAAAATTATGTGGATGCAATGCAACGTACTGATTTAGACCAAACATTTCGATACCCTCAAAAAGTTAGTGATTTTAGTAGCACCTTTATCACGCAAAATCCAGCACAATTAAACAAAGATATTAAATCAAGCATTGCTTCCAAAGATGAAGATAGGCCAATAAAAATTATTTACCACGAACCAATGGAATACAAGAAAGCATTTGATAAAGTTGTTGATTATATTGTCAGCCAATCGGGGCAAAAAACACATAAATGTTTTGTTCTGGGGCGCTACAATTACAACAAGCCTGTTAGGTGGAGAGAGATTACGCAATACGCCAAATCAAATGAGGTTGACATGGAATTCAGCACAATTCACAAGTCGAAAGGCAGAGAAAGTGATTGGGTTGTCATACTTGAAAACAAATCAGATCCAGATGGTTTGGGGTTTCCGTCTGAAGTCCAAGATGACCCAGTTTTAAGAATGATATTGCCGGATAATGACAGTTACCCGAACGCGGAAGAGAGACGGCTTTTCTACGTTGCAGTTACTCGTACACGACAAGGTGTGTTTCTACTTGTGCCAACTGGGAAAGCGTCCAAATTCATTAAGGAAATAGAACCGCGTGCAGATACAAGGGGAAAAATGGAGGAAAGTAAAGGTGTATACGAACCTTTTGTTGATGTAGAGAAGAATGCAGTATCAATGATACTGTTCTGCCCTGAGTGTAAGGGGCAAACAATTCAAAAAAAACCAACCAATGATGGCAAATATTTCTATGGTTGTTCACATTGGCCCTTATGTAATGGTGTTTTGCCAATTTGTACAAATGAAGGATGTGACGCTGCCGTTGACTTAAATGAGCTGGATAGTAACAAGTCTTATATATGCTTTTGTGGGCTTAAGTACAAAATTTGCCCGCAGTGTGGAAAGGGTGTTTTGGAAAGAAAAACAGGTAGTTATGGGGAGTTTTTAGGTTGTTCTCAATATAATAGTGTTGCAAAGTGTTCTTACACAGAAAGTCTGCCGACACATTGACATTTCAGGTTTAAATCTATTTATGGAGAAGATTTGGAGTCGTCGTTCTTAAAACAACCCACTCAAACCCTCAATCACATAATCCGGCTTATACCGAAACTTTCCAGAATTCTCCCGCGATGAAATTCCCATAAGCGTAAAAACAGTTTTAATCCTCGCCTGTTTTCCGCCTTTTATATCAGTTTTCAAACTGTCTCCAACAACACACAGTTTTAAGGGACTTGAAGCAGATATTGTAATTATGCTTTGTGTTAATCAAGGGGAGTATCCGCTTATACATCCTGATGAGAGCCTTAATGAGATTTTTGGTTCAACACCTGCCAAAGTGTTGGCAGAGGAGCAAAGACTATTTTATGTGGGAATGACGAGAGCAAAAGAGAAGTTGTATTTGCTTTGTGAAAGGAAAATGGAGTCAGATTTTTTGAAGGCTGGCTTACGGTTTGAGATGTATAACGTGTATCTGAAACTTTGACACTTACACAGATGGAAACTATAATTCCTTCCCTATAGTAAGAGGTGAGTTAATGGAAAAAGTTGTTATTGATATTGCAGTTTGGCAGGAAGAAGATGTTTTTGTATCTCAATGCCTTAATGTAGATGTTTCCAGTTATGGGGAGACAGTCGAGGAAGCAGTTGACAGTCTGAAAGAAGCCGTGGAATTGCACATTTCCGGCGCCTCCGGTGAAGATATTGGAAAAGTGATTACGAATGCGATTCAACCAGACCTGACAATTCCTCTGGATAGTGTCAGAAAGATAATACCTCTGGATCTTAACAGTTGAGCAAACTGAGACCTCTGCCTTTCCTCAAGGTTAGGGAAATCCTTATGAATAACGGGTTTAGACTTGACCGGACAAAAGGAAGTCATTTTACATATGTTCATGCCAAAAGCGGGATAGAGGTTACTGTTCCCCGCAAGTCAAAAGACATACCCGTAGGCACTCTAAAATCCATTATAAGAAAAACCAGATTGTCCAGATCTGAATTTACAAAATCCTGATATTTCTAAAATAACCCACTCAAATCCTCAATCACATAATCTATGTTTATAATGAAGCCTCTTTGTGTCTTCAATGAAATTTCTGCAAAGATTAATAGAGAGTTATATTTGTTAGTGTTCTCAATCCATATAGTAGAGCATTGAAACTTCTGGAGCAATTCCTGCCATCCAGATTGAGATAGTGTGCAATTTTTCTTGAGCCAGCAATTTTTTTATATTTGTTACGAGTTATTTTTTTCAATAGTTGAGAAGGGTTTTGTATGCTGTCGGGGTCTGAGTAGCTTGTTTGTATATTGTTAATTGCAAGTCCATTTTTTACAGCATCTAAATCTCCAAGATAGAAGCTTTCCAGTTCGTGACATGCAATTCTTACGCAACAAGCAGAATTAGACTTTTTGCTTTTATGAATTTTCTGCATTAGAGATTGCTTAATATCTCTACAATCATTCATGTCTTGATCTCTCATTATTAAAAATAGTGAATTTGGCTTTAACCAACTCCTAAGTTTCCGTTCAACTTTTTTGTCTAAGTCTTGTTTGCCTTCAAATATAATATAGCGAACATAAATATCTTCGGGTAAGAGACGAGGTAAAATACCTTTCAACATTTCTTGTGCCGAAGGTTCCTCAAGGAAACAAGCAAGAGTCCTCATTTCGGGTTTACATCTCCGAAAAAGCCTTCTTTCCAAAGATAACCCATCTTGTCACCGTCTTGCATATATCTCTTGACTTGCCCATCCTTTGATGCTCTTTTAATTGCAGTATAACCACCCTGTTTTTCCAACCAGAAAACTTCGTCCAATTTAGTGGCATTTAAAAAATCTGGAGAGTGTGTGGAAACAAACACTTGACCACCTCGTTCAGCATATCCTCTGAATTCTTCAGCCAGTTCATCTAGTAATTTAGGATAAAGCTGATTTTCTGGCTCTTCAACGCAAAGTAAGTCATGGGGAGCAGGGTCGTAGAGCAGAGTTAAATAAGCAAGCATTTTAATTGTGCCGTCTGACACATAGCGTGCAAGAAACGGGTCTTCAAAGGCACCATCTTGAAATTTTAATAATACTCTGCCTTCTTCAGTAGTTTTTGATTCAACATTGGAAATTCCGGGAACTCGATTTTTCAGTGACTCAAGAATTTGAATAAATATTTTTTGGTGATGATTGTGTAAATATTCTACAACCAGAGAGAGATTTTCTCCTTCTCGTGAAAGATGTTCGGCATAACCGGCTTCTTGTTCAGGTCTTGCTTTACTAATATGAAAATCAGAAATATGCCAACGCTCAATCAGATTTCCCAGCGCTACAACGGCTGGAAACTTTTCAAATTGTGCAAGTCCCTTAATTGCAAGAATGTCATTGGATTTGAGTTTCTGTTCTTCTCGCTTTAAATCACTATCCTGCCGAACTTCATCAAGTTCATTGGTAACTGCCATGCCACTTCCATTGTTGAAGTCTAGAAAACGCCATGGTTGTCCGTGACTTCCTCGTCTATATTTAAGCAGTTCTCTTTGCACAAAGGCGTTTCCATCCTTCTCATTAATCTCAAGATAGTATGTTATCAGTGGGCTTCCACTTTCCTTACGGAACTTCAATTCAATTCCGATTGGACCATCAGATTTACGACTTCGCACCTCTTGAAAGCCCTTACTACCTCCAAGGCGTGTCAGTGCTGTATTAACATTTGCATTCATTGCATCGCGCAAGAACCCAAACACACTGAAGATAGTACTTTTGCCACTACCGTTGGCACCGACTATAACGCAGAAACCAGGCAGGTTAGTCATTTCTGTGTTACGAAAAGCCTTAAAATTTTTTAGTTTTAAATTTTCAATTTTCATCAAATTCTCCCGATAAGTGAATTCTACCAGAAACGACTGCTATCTAGTATATAATACTAACTTCTCAAAATAACCCACTCAAATCCCCAATCACATAATCCGGCTTATACCGAAACTTTCCCGCATCTTCCCGCGATGAAATCCCCGTAAGCGTAAGAACAGTTTTAACCCCCGCCTGTTTTCCGCCTTTTATATCAGTTTTCAAACTGTCTCCAACAACCGCCATTTTATCTGCTGGCACACCGAGAATCTCCAGACACATTCTGAAAATCCCCCGATGCGGTTTCCCCGTAATTACTGGCCTTTTCCCTGAAACTTTTTCTATAGCCGCCGCAAGCGCCCCAGTTGCGGGCATAAATCTTCCATCCCCCGCCGGATAGACAAAATTTGAATTTGTCGCAATAAACTCCGCGCCGTTTATTATCGCGGTTCCCGCCGTAGCAATATCCGCATACCCGAAACCCGGATGTCCGCCGATTATTACAAGATCGCATCCGCCACAAACCTCATCGGGTTTTATAAGTTTAATTCCGGTTTTCTTTACCTCGGAAACAAGCGCGACACTGCCCGATACAAACGCTTTTTTTAATTCGGGGTTTTTATATTTCCGTTTTATGAAATCCGCGGTTGAATTTGCCGATGTTACAACTTCATCCGGTTTCGCCTCTATTCCGGTTTTCTCAAGCCGAGTTGCCCATTTCGCAGGCGTGAGCCGCGCGTTGTTTGTTACAAACAGAAAGGGCTTTCCCGTTTTACGCAGTTTCCGCAGAGAGTTTTTGGATTTCGCAACAGGTTTTTCTCCCGATACCACCGTGCCGTCAATATCTATGAGAAAGGCGTCAAATCTGTCAACAAGCCGCATGGCATCTCTGGCGGTTTTTACACTTCTCCCCACATTGAGCGGGTGAGTTTCGCCTGCGCCTCGGGGTCGTGGGATGAGGGAACAAGCGCTATTTTCTTTTGCGAATCGTCCTGAAACATCTCAATTCCCATAAATTTCAGAGTGTCCGAAGACGCCTCCCTGTAACCCTCGTAGTATTTTCCCTCGTTTCCCGATGCTCTGATGGTCTGAATATCCAGAAATAATGCGACTGCGGCGAACTCTCTCGGAATTTTGGGGTCTATCTCAAGGCTGTATTCGGCAAGGGGGCCGTTCAGTATGAACTTTTTCCACCTATCAACCGCTTTGTTGAACTGTTCTTCGTTCATTTCGCGCCTTTTCCGGATGTTTTTCTCGTGATGCTTTTGTTTAGAATATCGCTTGCCGAAACAACATTTTCTCTGCCGGCTTTTTTCGCCGCGTTTACGGATTTCTCAATGGGCGTGTCCGGTTTGAGGGTGGCGAGTTTTAAAAGCATCGGGAGGTTTACGCCAGTTAGAATCTCAACCTCTCCCGGCTCAAGGAAGGTAAGACTGACGTTTGACGGTGTTCCTCCGAACATATCGGTCAGGATTATTACTCCTTTCCAGTTGCCCTTGAGGTGTTTTTTTATCTCGCCCGACAGCGCTTCAAATCCGCCTTTGGGGACAAATGAGACGCTTCTGATTTCAACGGCGGGCTTTTCACCGAGAACAAACTCAACAGTTTTTATGAGTTCATCGGCAAGCTCCCCGTGTGTTACGACAAGTATGAGTTTCATCTCAGTTTTTCCCTATGTCCCTGTGGCTTACGCTCATATCTTTTATGTTGCCGGTCGTGAGTCTTTCTCCAAGCGCTTCCGCGATTGCGACAGACCTGTGTCTGCCTCCCGTGCACCCGATTGCGACATTCAGATAAAGTTTATCCTTTCCCTTGTATGAACCGACTACAAAATCAATTATGTCCGCGGTTTTGTCAAGAAACCTTTCGGCGACTCCGCCCGAGAAAACAAACTCCCTGATTTCCCCGTCCTTCCCGTTGAGGGGTTTGAGCTGCGGGGTGAAGTTCGGATTTGGTAGGATACGCGCGTCAAATACCATATCCGCGTCGGGAGGACGGCCGTGCTTGAACCCGAAAGAGGTTATGTTGACTCGCATATCGCGTGTTTCTTTCACCGATACCGAAGACGCAAGCCGCTCCCTGAGTTCATGAGTGTTGAGGTGGCTTGTATCCAGGATGGTGTCCGAATTTTCTCTCAACCCCTTTAGCAGAAACCGCTCTTTTTTTATTCCCTCAGCAATGTTTCCGTCCCTCGCGAGAGGATGGTTTCTGCGTGTTTCTCCGTAGCGTTTCAAAAGCGTTTCATCCGAGGATTCAAGAAAGACAATCTCAACCTTCGCGCGGCTTTTTAATTCCTCCGCGACCCCGGAGATGCTTTCAAAAAGATTTCCTCCGAGGGTTCGGGAATCAACAACAACGGCAAAGGGCCCCTCGTGCTCTTCCACAAAAGGAATTATCAGGTTTGTCGGCATATTATCGGTGCACATAAAATTCATATCTTCAAAAAGACTTAGTGCCGTGCTTTTTCCCGCGCCGGAAAGACCGGTGATTATCAGAAGTAGTTTCACTTTTTCGGTCCCGTTATGCTTTCGGGGAGAGAGTCGTAAGGACTTATCCCGTTTGTTTTCAAAATGTGATTTCTGACCGCGACTTCCGCGAGCGTGGAGATGTTTCTTCCGGGACGCACGGGGATGTCCGCCGCGGGAAGGTCTATTTTAAGGATTTTCATTGTTCTATTTTCAAACCCGAGCCGCTCGAATTCCATGTTTTTCCCCCACGGCTCAATGTTTATAACCATGTCAATAAAATGGCTTTCCATAACCGAAGTTCTACCGAACAGGTCGCCTATATTTAATATGCCCACTCCCCGTATCTCTATAAAATGCTTGACTGCTTCGGGAGCCGAGCCGATCAGGCGGTTGCCCACTCTTTTAACTTCCACAATATCATCCGAAACAAATTTCCCGCCTCTCACAATAAGTTCCAGTGCGCATTCGCTTTTGCCCATTCCGCTTTTTCCCATAAGCAGGATTCCGGTTCCGTGCACAACCACAAATGTGGCGTGCATTGTCGTGAACGGAGCGAGTTGCCACTCAAGCAGCTCGCCGAGTTTCAGCATAAGGGCTTCCAGGGCGATATTGCTCCTAAAAACCGCGATTTCTCTTTCTTCCATAAAAGACTTAAATTTGGCGTTTATCTTTATGCCATCCGATACGATAAAGCATGGGATTTTCTGCCGAACAAACTCATCGGCAAGCTCTTCACGCTTTTTCAAAGACAGTTTGTCTATATAAGCGCATTCGGTTTCTCCAAGTACATGGACATATCCCGCTTCCAGCTTCATGGGCCTCTCGGTCATTCTGAGCCCCGGTTTGCGTACAGACGCCCCTGTTATCACAGCGGAAAAACCGGTTTCGTCTGCAGTTTTGCTCAGCTTAAGAGATGAGAACCATTGCTTCTTGAGTTCGCCGACACTGACCTTTTTATCTGTTGTCATTCCTGTCGTCTTCCTCAATGAGGGTTTCAAGAATGTCTTTTCCCGAATTCGCCGAGGCGATCCGCTCGCGGGTTTGGGGTTTTTTCAGAGTCGAGGTTACTTTGGAGAGCAGGTAGATGTATTCATCCGCGCGCGCCTCGGACGCTATGATGGTCATAAAAAGATGTGTCGGTTTGCCGTCCAGCGAGCCGAACTCAACGCCTTCTGTGCTTCTCGCGAATGTTGCTATGGGTTCCAAAAGTCCGTGCATTCTCAGATGCGGCACCGCCACGCCGTGGTCAAGAGCCGTGCTACACACCTCTTCCCTTTCCATTAGCATCTTGAAAAGCTTATCGGCTTTCAGCAACGGGGAAAGGCTTGCCGCTCTTTCAGATATTTCCAGCAGAGTATCTTTTTTGTTGGTTGCCTCGAGGGATTCTATTATTGATTCTCTGGTAAGGATATCGGCGATTTTCATGATGTTTTCCGCGACCGTTTTCAGGGAACTATCAGAACTGTTTTCTTATTCCGCCTGTAGGCAACGTTCATCTCTTGGGTTTCGCTGTTGATAAAGGCGAGAAATTCTTTTTCGGAAACACCCACCCGCAGGACGGCTTCTTCAACGGACATCGGTTTTGCGGCAACTCTCTGAATCTTCACTTCGGGAGTTTTTGTTTTTTCCCTCGGTGGCTCCCCGCCGGAAATTCTGCGTCTTGTTGAGATTTGTTTGTCACTTTTCCGCCTCAGTTGTTTTGTTACGGCGTCCATAACGTTGTCTATGGATGAGCTCAAGTCATCGGATGTTACGCTCGCGGTCGCCCTCAGGCGTGTTCCCATGACTATAATTTCGGCTGTATGTCTCAGTTTCTCCGATGAGAGGATAATGCTGACTTCGGCGTCCCGCCCCTGATGCCGTAGATACTTGCTTATGCGCGGAATCTTTGTAAGCGCGTACTTTTTCTTCTGTTTCGCGGTTTTTCTGTCGCTTATGCGTCTTGTTGTTACTTTAATATTCATCGTTGTTGTCCTCTTCTCGCGGGAAAACCCCAGGGCCTGGGCGTTACTCTCCGGTTTTCGTATTCGTCTATGAGTTTCTCCTTGTCTAGAGTTTGCGATATGTTGTCAAGTCCTTCAAGGAGAGTCCGTTTTCTGAACGGGTCCAAATAAAATTCCATATTGACTCCCTTGCCGGCTATTGACTGTTTTTCCAAATCTACTTCCAACTCAAATTCCGGATTTGATCTTACGGTTTCAAAAAGCGTTTCTATTTTCGCGTTGTCAAGTTTGACGGGAAGTATGGAGTTTGTGAAACAGTTGTTATAAAAAATATCGGCAAAAGACGGGGCTATGATGACCCTGAAGCCGAACTCTCTTATGGCCCATGGCGCGTGTTCGCGCGAACTTCCGCTTCCGAAATTTTCTCTAGCAATCAATATCCCCGCGTTTTTGTAGCGCTGCTCATTCATCTCAAAGTCCGGATTCAGGGTCTTGCCGTTGTCATAAAACCTCCAGTCGTAGAAGAGGAACTCGCCGAATCCCGTTCTTTCAATCCTTTTCAAAAACTGTTTCGGGATTATCTGGTCGGTGTCAACATTGGCGCGGTCAAGCGGCGCGACCTTGGCCTTGATTTTTGTGAATTTCTCCATTCAGTTTTCCCACTCGCGGATGTCGATAAAATGCCCCTCAATCGCGGCAGCCGCCGCCATTACAGGACTTGCAAGGTGTGTTCTGCCGCCCTTTCCCTGCCGCCCCTCAAAATTTCTGTTGGAAGTGCTCGCGCACCTTTCACCGGGGGACAGTATGTCCGGATTCATTCCGAGGCACATGCTGCATCCCGATTCGCGCCATTCAAATCCCGCCTCTTTCAGTATGGCGTCTATTCCCATCTCTTCGGCCTTTTTCTTGACCGTCTGAGAGCCGGGAACAACCATTGCTCTTACCCCTTTTGCCACCTTTTTCCCTTTCACAAGGTTTGCCACCGCCGTGAGGTCTTCAATGCGAGAGTTTGTGCAGGAGCCGATGAAAACCCTGTCAATTTTTATGTCGGTTATTGGAGTTCCGGCTTTCAGCCCCATGTATTCAAGCGCTCTTTGTATTGTCTCGTATTGAGCTTTGTTCTCTTCATCATTCGGGTTTGGAACCGAATCGCTTACTTCCGCCACCATTCCGGGGTTTGTTCCCCATGTAACCTGCGGCGCGATCTTGGCGGCGTCCATAACAAGGGTTTTGTCAAAAACTGCATCTTCATCGGATACGCAATCCTTCCACTCCCGCAACGCTTGCTCGAACTGCTCTTCGGGCGGAGAGTAGCGTCTTCCCCTGACATACTCAAAGGTTTTGTCATCCGCCGCTATCATTCCCGCTTTTGCCCCGGCTTCTATGGACATGTTGCATACGGTCATTCTCTCTTCCATTGACAGGTCTCTGATTGCCTCTCCAGTATATTCAACGGCATGCCCGGTTGCTCCCGCAGTTCCCGTCCTCCCTATAATCGCGAGGATTATATCTTTCGCCGTAACTCCCAACCCTCTTTTGCCGTTCACCTTTATCTCAAAAGTTTCTGGCCGCTTCTGCCTGAGGCATTGCGTTGCGAAAACATGCTCAACCTCGCTTGTTCCGATTCCGAAGGCGAGAGAGCCGAACGCGCCATGGGTTGAGGTGTGGCTGTCGCCGCACACTATGGTCATTCCGGGTTTTGTGAGGCCGAGTTCGGGGCCTATTACATGGACTATCCCCTGAAGGTCTTCTATCCCCGCTCCGGGGGTGATGTCAAAAAGTGAAACGCCAAAATCGCGGCAGTTTTTTCTCAGAGTCTCAATCTGCCGCGCGGATATTTCATCTTCTATAGGTTTGTTCCTTCCCGTGGTCGGAACGTTGTGGTCCATAGTTGCAAAGGTCAAATCCGGACGGCGGATTTTTCTTTCTTCCATGGCGAGTCCTTCAAACGCCTGAGGGGAGGTTACTTCGTGAACCAGATGCAGGTCTATGTAGAGAATGTCGGGTTGCCCGCCCTCGCCCGGGCTGACGAGGTGAGACTGCCAGATTTTTTCAAAAAGTGTTTTTCCGCTCATTTTTGGGATTTTTGCAAACCCTCCTTCAAAAAGAGGTGCGAGGGAAAGGTTGCCAAACCCGTCTGTCTGTTGCCAATAACCGGTAAACTCTGTGTTTTTTCCCTCGATACATCTCTTTTTTTCTCCGTAAAATAATCCTATCAGGTTTTATCAAAGATGTCTTTTCCCGCAAACACCGCTTTGCCGCCGAGTTCTTCTTCAATTCTCAGCAACCGGTTGTATTTTGCCGTTCTTTCGCCTCTGCACGGCGCGCCGGTTTTTATCATTCCGCACCCCGTGGCGACCGCTATGTCGGCGATTGCCGTATCTTCGGTCTCCCCGGAACGATGCGACACCATTTGGGAATATCCGTTTTCAGCCGCGAGGTTCATGGCATCAAAGGTTTCGCAAAGCGTTCCTATCTGATTGACTTTTATGAGGATTGAATTTGCGGCGGAAAGTTCTATCCCTCTTTCAAGTCGCTTTCGGTTTGTAACAAACAGGTCGTCTCCGACAATCTGAACATGGTCTCCGATGCTTTGCGTAATTCCCCGCCATCCTTCCCAGTCATTTTCATCCATCGGGTCTTCAATGGAGACAAGCGGCCAGTCTTTTAACCATTTCTCGTATATTTTTCCAAGCGCGTCCGATGAGAGTTTCGCGCGTCCGATTCTGTATTTTCCATCCGCGAACAACTCGCTTGCCGCCGCATCCAGCGCAAGAGACACTTGTTTTCCGGTTTTATATCCGGCCTTTTCTATCGCGCGGACTATGAACTCCATCGCCTGCTCATTGGAGCGCAGATTCGGAGCAAACCCGCCTTCGTCTCCGACCGAGGTGGAAAGCCCCTTTGATTTCAGAAGGGATTTAAGGCTGTGGAATATTTCAACTCCGGCGCGCAGGGAGTCGGAAAACCCGTCAAACCCGTGCGGTGCTATCATAAACTCCTGAATGTCTATGTTGTTGTCGGCGTGCGCCCCACCGTTGATTATGTTCATAAAGGGAACCGGAAGACACAGAGGGGTTTTGCCGTTCAAGGATGAGAGATGACGGTAAAGAGGCTTTTTATCCGCTTCCGCGCCCGCCCGTGCCGCCGCAAGAGAAACGCCCAGAGCAGCATTTGCGCCGATACGGGACTTCGACTTTGTCGGGTCCTGCCCGTTTATCCTGCGGTCAAGTTCCCGCTGGTTTTGCGCGTGAACCCCTTTGACCGCGCGCGACAATTTGTGGTTCACATTTTCAACGGCTTTTTGAACGCCTTTTCCGCCGTATCTTTTTTTGCGCGAGTCTCTGAGTTCATACGCTTCGTATTTCCCCGTTGACGCTCCGGATGGTGCCGCGGCTCTTCCAGACGAGCCGTCTGAGCAAACAACATCAACTTCAACGGTCGGGTTTCCGCGCGAGTCCAGTATCTCACGCGCTTTTACGGTTTTGATTTTTGCCATTTTTATTCTCCGGAAAACGAAAAATTTCCGGCAATTATATCCTATAAATCCGTCTTTGCTCCGCTTGTGATTTCCAGAACAATCCGGTTTGCCACCAGAAAACCTTTTTCCGTCATTTTTGTAACCCCGTTCTCCCTGCTTATAAACCCGCCGGTTTCAAGTTTTGAAAGCGAGCCTGAGTTAACACAAACGCCGAATTTCCTCTCGGCAGACCTTACATCCATGCCTTCGGAAAGCCTGAGTCCCATCATCACGGAGTCGGAAAATCCCGTTTCCGGATCAACTGGCTCATGTTTTGCGATGACTCCGCGCATGGTTTTTTTCATATATTCTGACGGATTTCTCGGGTTTTTCCACCTTATTCCGAAGGGCGCTTCGGCGGTTGTCATATGGGAATGCGCGCCAGCGCCAAGCCCGATGTAATCACCGAGGCGCCAGTAGTTTATGTTGTGCCGACAACGGTTTTTTTTGGCGGCAAAACTTGAAATCTCATAGCGCTCCATTCCGTATTCCCGCAATCTGTTCTCGGCCGTCTCAATCATCCTAGCGGACTCATCCTGCGAGGGAAAGGATATTCCCCCACTTTTGAAAAGGGAGTAAAACCGCGTTCCCCGTTCAATTTCAAGGCCGTAGACCGAGATATGAGTCACCGCTGTGGAGCCGCAGTTCTTTATGTCATTTTCAAACATCTCCGGAGTTTCTCCGGGCGCTCCGGCGATAATGTCTATGCTTATGTTTTGAAAACCCGCGGCTTTCGCGTTTTCAACGGCTTCGAAGCAACTTTCCGCTCCGTGTTCCCTTCCGAGTGTTTCGAGTTTTGCCGAAGAGAACGATTGCGCCCCGATGCTTATACGGTTGACTCCCGCCTCGCGGTAGCCGCTTGTTTTTTCGAACCCGCAGGAAAGAGGATGTGCCTCGATTGATATTTCCGCATCTTCGGCGGTTTCGCATTTTTCCGCGGTCGCTTTCAGTATGCGACCGATTGACTCCGGAGAGAATAGGGACGGAGTTCCTCCTCCGATAAACACGGTTTCAATGACATATCCCGAACCCATATTCGGCATCGTGGCGGTTACGGATTCATATTCTTTTTCCAGAGACTTTATGTAGAGATTTTCGTCAAATCCCTTCTCCGCCCATGCGTTCAAATTGCAGAACGGGCATTTGATGTCGCAGTAGGGCAGATGGATGTAAATTGACAGGTTTTTTTTCACTTAACTACTCGCCTTGTTACCGGATTGCGGCTTTAATCTACACAGCGTGAGGATTTTTTCTCCATATTCGCCACGCGCTTTTAGGGTCAATGTAAGGACAATCTTGTGTTATAATTAATTTCACTTTTCAACATCCTCCGGAGAAAAATGCGTCCTCCGTTTCTGATTTTCAAATTCAATCCGTTTCAAAAACTGCCGCTCAGAGGCTGGTTTGTCATGGCTTTTGTGTTTGCCGTTTCGGTTACGCCTTCTGTTTTTGCCAAAACGCTCACGATTGAAGACGCGGAGCGTATGGCCGTTGAGAGCAGCCTTGAAGTGAGGCTTGCGCACGCGGATGTGAAAATACGGGACGGTTTGCGCAAAGAGGCAACCGCATCCTACTATCCGAATATTTATTCAAGGATTATCGCCCCTTTTGTCGGTCGTGAATCGGGGTTCTTTGCCGACCAGATAATCTGGGATTTTGGACGCACGAAAAACCGCGTCAAATCAAGCAAAAATCTCATTACTGCGGCGGAATTTTCAAAACAGCACGCGATCAATGAAGTGGTCTTGCGGGTAAGAAACGCTTTCCACAAGGTTCTTCTTGAGCAAGCGCGTCTTATTTATGCGGAGAAAAACAGAAAACTCGCACGGCTTAGACTTGAAAGAAGCCGCATCCTTGAGAAAAACGGACGTATTTCCCCGCTTGAATTAGCCCAGCAGGAATCTGATGAACAGAGCGCTGTTTTTGAGGCCGGCGGAGTGCGTAATCAGGTTGAAAGTGCGCGGTTTGCGCTTTTTCAGTTGGTGGGAGTCCGGGACGGAAGCGGAATAATTTTTGAGTCTCCCGCTGACCGGAGGGACTTAAAACTTGATGAAAAAGACATTCTGCCGGACTTGTTCAAGAGTAATTCATATCTTCTGAGTCTTGAGGAGCGGTTAAAAAGCGACAAGGCTAATATTGCTGCCGCAAAAGCGGAATTCCTTCCCGTGGTTTATGGGAGGGTAGCTTACAGATTTGAGGGCGAAGGTGCGGAAACACCCGCGTTCATCGCGGGCGCCGGAGCGACAATACCGATTTTTCAAGGTTTTTCGCGTTTCGCCGCTCTGGACAGAGTGCGCGCGGAGAGCGAAAGAACCGAGATACAAATCGCGCTTGAAAAACAGCGTCTTGAGAGAGAAATCAAACGTCTGTTGCTTGATATTTCCCATGCGGAAGCGGAAATAAAGCTGAGCAGACAGATACTCGGCACGGCGGAGAAGAGGCTTATACTTGCGCGTGAGAAAGAGTCTCTTGGAGTGATCTCAAATCTGGACCTCGTTTTTTCCGAAAAGGAATATGCAAAATTTTACCTCAAATACGAAGAATCGTTGTATACTAAAAGGGTATTGGTTGGGCAGTTGAGCTTTGTTGCGGGTGAAATATCCGCCGAAGACTCAACAACCGGCAAGGGTGTGGGTAAGTGAAAAGGCTTCAAAATCTAATTTCTGCGGTGGGTGGCATGGGCATGAAATGGCGCGTCATTTTTGTCGCCGTTTTTGTCGGATGCGTATGGATTTCCGTATCCGATGACAGTTCTGTGGAGTATAAGACCGAGCCCGCATCAATTGGCAGCGTTATTTCCACAATCACCTCCGTTGGAACATTGAGACACTTTGAGGAAGCCGAGATACACAGCGCCATACAAGGCTCCGTTGTTGAGGTTTTGAAGGAGCAGAGCGAACCGGTTGCCGCCGGTGAGGTTATTATTCGTCTTGATGCGACGGTGCTGAAATCCCGTTATGAGAATACGCGCACGGAGCTTGAGACAAAAAAAGCGGATTTTAAATACGAGTCCGAGCTTTACGCCAAGCAGCTGACTTCAACAAACGACTACAACAAAGCCAAGATAGCAATGGAGCAGGCAAATGCGGAGTTCTCCGAGGCGAAAAAGAGGTTCCAATCCTCGGAGATAAAATCCCCGATTGACGGAACGGTTATTTTCCGCGCGGTTGAAGTCGGCCGTTCGGTTGACAGCAAAGGCGGAGTGTTGATGAAGGTCGCCGGAAGTTCGGACAAAATGAGGTTGTTTATCCGCATTAGCGAAGCGGACATAGGTCGTGTTTCACAAAAACAGGAGGTGCTTTTTACGGTTTCCGCTTTCAAAGACAAGTCGTTTTCCGGCAAGGTGCTCTCGGTGCCGGAGTCTCCAATCGAGGGAACCGGAGCTGTCATATACGAGGTTTCCGCGTTTGTTGAAAATCCCAATTATATGCTCAAGTCCGGTATGACGGCCGATGTTACGGTAAAAATCGGTCAGGTTGACGGGGTTGTGCGCATCCCAACTGACGCCCTGCGATTTATTCCCCCGGATGGCTCCGCTCATGCTTCAACATCATCGGAAGTCTGGATAAAAACCCGGTCAGGAGCGATAAAACGCCTTCCCGTTACCGTTGGTGAGAGCAATGAAATCTTCACCGAGGTTGTAAAAGGTGAAATATCGGAAGGTGACAATGTTATAGTGGGAATTGTGCCGGGCACAGGCGGAGAAGGTTCCAGACGGGGCATGTCTCTTCCTCAACCCAAGCGTTTCTGATTCAACCCTGCCGATATGCCGTCTTCTCATGATCCGATAATATCACTTTCCTGTATCGAAAAAACCTATCTTTCCGGTGACAATTCGGTTCACGCTTTGCGGGGAGTTTCACTTGAGATTTTCTCCGGGGATTTTGTGGCGATTATGGGTTCTTCCGGTTCTGGCAAAAGCACTTTGATGAATGTTCTGGGTCTTCTGGATATTCAGGATTCCGGTTCCTACATTTTTGAGGGAACGGAAACTTCCCATCTGTCCGAAGACGATATTTCCGAGTTGCGGCGGAAGAGAATAGGGTTCATTTTCCAGAGCTTTAACCTGCTTCCGCGCTCCACCGCACGGGAGAATGTGGAGCTTCCGCTTCTATACGGTGGTTTGTCTTCACGGAAAAGGCGGAAGAGGGCGGATGAGATGCTTGATTCCGTGGGTTTGTCTGACAGGAGCAACCATATGCCTTACCAGCTTTCGGGTGGACAGCAGCAGAGGGTTGCCATAGCGCGCTCTCTGTGCACTAGCCCGGCGGTTGTTCTTGCCGACGAGCCGACAGGAAACCTTGACAGCGGCAATACGACCGAGATTATGAATCTTCTCAAAGAGGTGAACTGTTCCGGAACAACGGTTGTTATGATTACCCACGAGAAAGAGGTCGCGGACTGCGCGCGCAAGGTTGTTACGATGAAAGACGGGAAAATAGTATGAATTGCCCCGAAAAGCCGCCGATACAGCGGATATTTATAGACAAAAAGGGTAGGTGGTTTCAGAACGACGTTCCGATAACACACAGGTGGACCTATCTTGAGAACAACCGCAATCTCCGCCGTATGGAGGATGGAAGCTACAAGGTTGTTGAAGGCAGTGTCAGTATTCCCGTTGAGGTTGAGGACACGCCTTTTGTTATTGTTTCCGCGGCAGTGACGGAAAATGGAATATCAGTCGGTATAAACGATGAAACTTCGGAGGTTCTCACAGAAAAGAACGCTCTGACCGTCAATTTGGAAAACATTCCCTACGCGCTCATCAAAGGCGGCGAGTTTCCGGCACGCTTTCTGAGCCGAGCGTATTACTCAATCGCAAACGCTGCCCGCCCACTTCCCGAAGGTGGTTTTGTTGTTGAATCTGCTGGGAGAGAATACAGGTTCTTACGGGAAGGTTGATGTTGGCTGCGATTTTCGCAAAGCCTCATCCATACTTTCTTAATTGCAAGATTTGTTTGCTCTTTGAATGTTTTTTCTTTGCGTATAGAGTTAAAAATTCACAATCGGTGAAGCTCCCTTGAAAGTAGGAATTATAGGAACCGGATATGTTGGTTTGGTCACGGGCGCGTGTCTGGCGGACAGTGGAAACTTTGTTACATGCGCCGACATAGACGGCGGTAAAATAGAATCTCTTCAAAAAGGCATCGTGCCTTTTTATGAGCCGAACCTTGAAGAGATAGTCGTTAAAAACATTGAGGCGGGAAGGCTTGTTTTCTCAGACTCCACGGAAAAAGCCGTTTCAGATTCGGAAATTGTCTTTATAGCGGTCGGGACGCCCCCGACGGAGAATGGCTCGCCCGATTTGAGTTTTGTTTTTGATGTCGCGAAACAAATTGGCGGTCTGTGCGGAGGCGATTACAAACTTATAGTAACAAAAAGCACCATTCCCCCGGGAACAACTGAGAAGGTCAGGGAGATTGTATTACAAAACGGCGCACGAAATTTTGATGTCGCCTCCAATCCCGAATTTCTCAAAGAAGGCTCCGCGGTAAAAGATTTTCTCAGTCCAGACAGGATTGTCATAGGAACCGAATCCAAGAAAGCCGAAGACATCCTCCGGTCTCTCTACTCTCCTTATATGAGGCGCAGTGAAAGGTTGATTTCAATCTCCATACGCTCATCCGAAACTGCCAAATACGCCTCAAACGCCATGCTTGCGACACGCATATCATTTGTGAATGAAATGGCCCGCCTTTGCGAAATAACCGGCGCGAGCATTTCTCAAGTGCGTTCCGTTATGGCGTCCGATGACAGGATAGGCGGCAAATTTCTGTATCCCGGAATTGGATACGGAGGCTCATGCTTGCCCAAAGACGTCAAGGCCATTGTAGAAACCGCCGCCGATTTGGGTTTTGACATGAAACTCTGTTCTGCCGTGGATGAAGTAAACACAGGGCAGCGCGGGTTGTTTCTGGACAAGGTGAACGTCTTGTTTCCCAGAGGGTTTGAGGGGGTCAAAATTGCTTTCTGGGGTGTGTCTTTCAAGCCCAACACTGATGACACAAGAGAGGCGCCCGCTCTGTATGTTATCAATGAACTCCTGACCGCAGGGGCGGAAATATGCGCTCACGACCCAGTGGCTTTTGACGGCGCTTCCAAAGACTCCATTCCCTCCGGTCTTAAGAAGGCACGCACTTCCTACGAGGCGTGCGAGGGGGCCAATGCGCTATTTATAAGCACGGAATGGAACGAATACAGACAGCCCGATTTCGGCAAGCTTCTTTCCGTAATGAAATCTCCCGTTATTGTTGACGGCAGGAATATGTATTCTCCTCAGTCAATGAAAAAAATGGGCTTCCGGTATTTTTGCTTGGGCGAGCCTGATTAGTAAGGAGAACAGTGTAAAAAAATGGATTTTGTTGTAACGGGTTGTGCGGGGTTTATAGGGGCACGGGTTTGCGCAATGCTACTTGAGAGAGGGGATGGGGTTGCTGGAGTTGACAATCTGAACGACTCTTATGACCCGACGCTTAAACAAAGGCGGCTTGAAAGCCTGTCCGGTTCGGACGGGTTTGTGTTTTACAAGTCGGACATTTCGGACGCGAAAACGGTTAGCGGTTTTTTCTCGGAGTTGAAGGGACGTTTTTCTCCTCAAGCGGTAATTCACCTCGCGGCGCGCGCTGGAGTCAGGAAAAGCGCGGAAATTCCTTCCGAGTATTACAGAACAAATGTAATCGGCACTCTCAACCTTCTTGAAGCATGCCAGAGGAACGGCATCAAAAAGTTTGTTTTTGCCTCCTCGTCAAGTGTTTACGGAGACGGGAGACTTCCTCTTTCCGAGAAAAATTCCGCGACTGACAGACCTTTATCTCCATATGCAGCATCCAAGGCCGCGGGCGAGGGGCTTTGCCATTCATATCACAGACTTTTCAATATTGATATTTCCGCTCTGAGGTATTTTACGGTTTACGGTCCGGCGGGGAGACCCGATATGAGCATTTTCCGCTTCGTACGCGCCATTGTGGAGGGCGAGGAGATTACGGTTTACGGAGACGGAACACAGAGCAGAGACTTTACATTTGTTGAGGACGTAGCGAGAGCAACTTTGCTCTCAGTCAAGCATGCGGGGTTTGAGCCGCTTAACATAGCGGGCGGAAATTCCGTTGCACTCAACAGTGTTATCGCCATGATAGAAGGTTGCGTTGGGAAAAAAGCGGTCTTGAAAAACAAGCCCATGCATCCGGCCGATTCGGAAGCGACAGGAGCGGACATATCAAAAGCGGAAAAACTCCTCGGCTGGAAGCCGGAAGTTAACATTGAAAAAGGCGTAAAATCCTGCGTTGAGTGGTATCTTGAGAACAGGCAATGGGTAAGACGCCTGAGAATGCCTGAAATTTGATATAATGTGAGACTGACAATGGCTAAATCTCTTGTAATAGTGGAATCGCCTGCAAAGGCTAAGACAATAAAAAGATACCTCGGCGCGGAATATGATGTGGAGGCGTCTGTGGGGCATGTCGTTGACCTTTCCGATAAAACCCACGGCAGGCTCGGTGTTGATCTGGAAAACGGATTTAAGCCCGACTATGATGTCATAAGGGGCAAGGGAAAAGTTCTTGACTCTCTGCGCAAGTCCGCCAGAGGCAAGGATAGAGTCTATCTTGCAACAGACCCGGACAGAGAGGGGGAGGCAATCGCATGGCATATCTCACAGCAGTTGAATCTCGGAGAAAAAGCGCAGCGGGTTCTCATAAGGGAAATAACAAAAGAAGGTGTTCTCGAAACTTTCAACAATGCCTCGGAGATTGATCAGGCAAAGTTTGAAGCGCAACAGGCAAGGCGTATACTGGACAGAATTGTTGGCTACAAGGTAAGCCCTCTGCTCTGGAAAAAAATAGGGGGTTCTCTCAGCGCGGGAAGGGTTCAAAGCGTCGCGCTAAGCTTTGTCGTAAAACGGGAGCGTGAAATTGAGGCCTTCAATCCGACAGAATACTGGAAGATAGAGGCGCACCTGCTTACGACCGGAGGTGAATCATTCAGTGCTCAATTTCGCAGTTTTGACGGCTCGGAAAATGAAATTCCAAATAATGAGAAAGCACTTGAGATTGTCAAAGCGTTGGAAAACGAGCCGTTTTATATTTCATCCATTGAAAAGAAAAAAGTAAAATCAAACCCGCCTGCGCCTTTTATAACAAGCACGCTCCAGCGCGAGGCGTCAACAAAACTCGGTTTTTCCGTAAAGAAGACAATGAACCTTGCCCAGAGGCTTTACGAGGGAGTTGAAATTGGCTCCGAGGGGCCTGTCGGACTTATAACCTATATGAGAACCGATTCGGTGCGCCTTTCCCCGAGGGCGGTTGAAGAAGCGAGGAGTTTTCTGACACAGAAATACGGCGGAGAATTTGTTCCGGAAAAGCCTCCGGTTCAGAAAGTCAAAAAAGACGCTCAGGACGCGCATGAGGCAATAAGGGTTACCTCAATTTCCAGAATCCCGCAAGAAATGGCAAAGTTTCTTGAGAAAGACCAGGCGCGCCTATATGAGTTGATATGGAAAAGGTTTGCTGTCTGCCAGATGAGCGCTGCGATTGATGAGAAAACAACGGCAGAGATAAAAGCCGGAAAGGCGGTTTTTCGCGCCGTTGGAACGGTTGACGTATTTGCGGGGTGGAGAGCGGTTTCACCTCCGGTACGCAAAGCGGAGGATGAGGAGGCGACGCTTCCGCGCCTCAGCGAGGGGGAAAAACTCAAATGCGAGGAGGTCGTTCCTTCTCAGCATTTTACAAAACCCCCTCCGCGCTACAATGAGGCGTCTCTTGTCAAAGAACTTGAGAAAAAGGGGATTGGACGCCCGTCAACCTACGCTTCCATTCTTTCCACAATTCAGGACAGAGAGTATGTCGGGAAAGATAAAAAAGCTCTTTTCCCCACACCGTTGGGTTGTGCCGTGAACGACTACCTCGTGAGGGCTTTTCCCGACATAATGGATGAAAAATTTACCGCACAGGTTGAGAAAAGACTGGACAGGGTTGAACAGGGAGGCGAAGCGTGGGATGCGTTGTTACGGGACTTTTATCTTGACGAAGAATCGGGTTTGAAAAAACGTATTGAGACGGCGGAGACAGCGTCAAATCAGATTCAGGAAACGGATATTGCCTGCGCCGAATGCGGCAGGCCCATGGTGGTCAAAAACAGACGGCGCGGAGGCGGGGAATTTCTTTCCTGCTCGAGTTATCCCGAATGCAAAAACGCGTCCGATTTTGAAAGGGACGGGGATAAGATTTTGGTTATAAAGTCCGAGGAGCCCGGAGAAACGGGAATTGCTTGCGAAACCTGCAACAAGCCCATGGTAATCAAAAAAAGAAGACGGGACGGCGCGGAATTTCTTGCGTGTTCGGGCTATCCCGAATGTAAAAACGCGTCCGATTTTGAAAGGGACGGAGATAAAATAACGGTCAAACAAGCCGAGAAACCCGAAGATGCCGGTATCGACTGTGCCAAATGCGGCGACCCAATGCTTATAAGGAAGAGAAGGCGGGACGGCGTGGAATTTCTTGCGTGTTCGGGCTATCCCAAGTGTAGAAACGCTTCTGATTTTGAGCGTTTGGAAAACGGTGAGATTAAACCCGTTGTCAGAAAAAAAACAGGTACAAAAAGGAAAGCTGAATCCGGCTGATTCGCGCGTTTTTGTCAGCGCTCTCAATAACCTTGAGTCAAGCCTTGCAAGCGCCCTGAAAGCCGGAATGCCTTACCTTGCGAGGTTTTCAAGCGGTTTTGAAGGCAACGTGGACTCTGTTTTCCGCAAGATTCTTTCCACAGCTCCTCCCGGAGATATTTCGGAGGAATTGAAATCCGTCAGGGTTTTGTTTCAGGGTTTTGACACACTTTCCGGTTCGGAGAAAATGGAAGTTTTGCGAACCTGTGCGGACAGGATAAGCGCGGTCGCATCTCATTTTCACAATACCGTTTCAACAAAGCCGGGGTCGCGGCCGAAGGCTCTTTCCGATTCGGTTGACACAGTTGCCGGAGTGGGCTCTTCGCTTTCCTCCTTTCTGGCAAAAAAGAATGTTTACACAGTCTGGGACGCGCTGTTTTATTTTCCTTTCCGTTATGAAGACAGGAGAAACATCATGGGTGTCTCCTCCGCCGTGCCGAACAGGTGGCAGACCGTGTCCGGCAGGGTGGAGTATGCCGGGAGGACACGGCGCGGCGCCAGCGCGCAGTTTAGAGTTGTTTTGAAGGAAAAAGACACGACTCTTGACCTTGTGTGGTTTCATTTTGATGAAAGATATATGAGGAACAAATACAAGAAGGGAAAACTGGTACTGGTTAGCGGCGACATAGGAGAGGATTCGCGCCGCCGGAATTTGCAGATCGTACATCCGGCGGCTGACGGGGTTGAAGTTCTTGACAAAGCGGATGAAGCAAAAAACAGCCCACATATCAACCGTATTGTGCCTGTCTATGCATTGACCGACGGGCTTAGCCAAAGACGCCTGAGGGGGATTATGAAAAATGTCGCCGAACATTCGTCCTTGCTTGACGGGATTTTGCCCGAAGGATGCGCGCCCGGGCTTATTTCCCTCCCGGGTGCGGTAAAAGAGATGCACTTTCCCGTGACTATGGACAGATGCTCGGATTTTTCACAAAGGGCGTGGGAGGCGGGCGGACGCGACAGGGAGCTTCCCGCTCCGAGAACTGTGGCTTTTTTTGAGTTTTTTCTTCTGAGAATTGCGATAGAAATCAGTAAACGCAATCGTGAAAAATCCGGAGGGTTGGCGTTCAAACCCGAAGGGGAGCTGTCGCGCCGTTTTTTAAGCGAACTCCCCTTCAGGCTTACAGGCGCTCAAAACGAAGCTTTCTCCCTTATACGCGAGCGTATGGAAAGCCCAACCTCGATGAATATGCTTCTTCAGGGTGATGTGGGAAGCGGAAAAACGGTGGTGGCTCTTCAGGCGATGATGAAGGCTCTTGATTCCGGATATCAGACGGTTTTAATGGCACCGACACAGATTCTTGCCGAACAACATGCGAAGTTTATATCACCGTACGCCGCCGCGCTGGGGGTAAAGATGGTCATGCTGAAAGGAGGAGACTCCGGTGCAAGTCTTGAAGGTGTTGCGAACGGAGAAGCAGGAATTGTGGTCGGAACGCACGCGCTCCTGTATGACAGGGTCAAATTCAAGCGTCTCGGCCTCGCAGTAGTTGACGAACAACATAAATTCGGAGTTGCCCAGAGGGAGAAACTGAGAGCCAAAGGTTTTTTTCCCGACATACTTGTTATGACCGCGACTCCGATTCCCCGCTCTCTTGCCATGACTGTTTACGGAGATTTGGAAGTCGCGTTGATTGGCAGCCTCCCGCGCGGAAGAAAAAAAATTGAAACCCTGCTTCTTGGAAGTTCCTCCCGCGACAGAGAGAAAATGATTAAAAGAATGAACGCGGAAATAGAAGCGGGCAGGCAGTGTTATATTGTCTGTCCGCTTATAGACCGGGAGTCCGACAACATGGAAGACACGGGTGACACGAAAACCGGTGACATCGCGCGAGTTTCCGAAACGGCACAAGTCTTGAGAAAAGATATTCCCGGCGCGCGGGTATCGGTTCTGCACGGAAGGATGGTGGCGGAAGAAAAAAATTCAATTATGGACGCTTTTTCCCGCGGAGAGACGGATGTTCTTGTTTCCACAACGGTTGTTGAGGTTGGAATTGATGTTCCGAACGCGACTTTGGTAGCGGTTGAAAACGCTGATAGATTCGGACTCTCGCAGCTTCATCAGTTGAGAGGCAGGGTGGGGCGCGGAACCGGCAAGTCTGTGTGTATTCTTTTGAAATCAGTGGGAATTTCTTCCGAAGGAGAGCAAAGACTGGAAATCTTGAGTAAAAGCTCGGACGGTTTTTCCATTGCTGAAAAGGATTTGGCAATGAGGGGGCCCGGTGAGTTTATTGGCACTAAGCAGTCCGGAATTCCGGACTTTCACTTTGCCGACCTTGTGATGGATACCGGTGCTCTTTCGGAGGCGCGTAAAAGTGCGGACAAAATTGTCAGCAACGATCCGGAGTTGAAAAATTATCCCGAACTCAAAAAGCTGGCTCTTGGGATTCTAAGCCGTTTTTCCGGCGGCAATTGATAATCCGCGTTTTTTATCCTTCCACGAGAAGGGATTCCGGGTCTTCCACAAGCTCCTTGAGCTTGACAAGAAACTGAACCGCTTCCCTTCCGTCCACAACTCTGTGGTCGTAACTGAGAGCGACAAGCATTATGGGACGTATGGCAATTTCTCCGTCCACGACAACCGGTCTCTGTTTAATAGCGTGAAGTCCGAGTATTCCGACCTGTGGGGGGTTCAGTATCGGAGTGCTCAGCAGGGAGCCGAAAACACCGCCGTTGGTTATGGAAAAAGTTCCTCCGATAATCTCATCGATTTTCAATTTTCCTTCTTCGGCTTTTACGGCGAAATCTCTGACTTCTTTTTCAATCTCGGCAAAACTCTTTTTATCCGCCTCGCGTATTACCGGCACAACCAATCCGCTTGAGGCTCCTATCGCCACTCCTATGTCGTAAAAGTGCTTGTAGATAATCTCGTCTTTCTGAATTTCGGAATTGACCTGCGGAAAAGCTTTAAGAGCTCCAACCGAGGCTTTGATGAAGAATGACGACATTCCGAGCGACACTCCGTATTTCTCCTTGAAGTTGTCTTTGCGTCTTTTGCGAAGGTCCATAACGGCTCCCATGTCTACTTCGTTGAAAGTGGAGAGAATCGCGGCGTCGCGCTGAGCTTGAAGCAAGCGCCGCGCTATGGTTTTGCGGCGCGGGGTCATCTTTACCCTTTTATCTCTGCGGTGCAATGCGGAAAGCGATGGGAAAATACCGCTTTCAATATCGGGTTCTTTTGCGGGAGTCGTCGGTGCCGCCTTGTGCGCGACTTCTTCAACATCAGTTTTCATTATGCGTCCACCTTCACCGCTTGGATTGACCGATGACAGGTCTATGTTTTTATTGCGAGCAATATTTCTCGCAACCGGGGTTGAGCGCTCCCCGGTCTTCGCTTTTGGAGGCGCTGTTTTCTCAGGCTTTGCCGTTTCTCTCTCCGAGGGAGTGTCTTCTTTTTCCGATACGGCGACCGGTTCAGTTTTCGCGGATTCATCTATCGCGCCAAGGGGGTCTCCCACTTTCACTTCGTCTCCCTCTTGTTTGCTAATCTCGGCGATCACTCCGCTTGTTATGGCGGGAACTTCAAAATTCGCCTTTTCTGTCTCAAGTTCAACTATGGTTTCTCCCGTGTTGACAGGGTCTCCTTCCTGTTTGAGCCATTTTACAACCGTCGCCTCAATAACCGAGTCGCCGAGTTCGGGCACTAATATTGATGTTGCCATTTTGTCCTCCGTCTTTTTTTCTTTTTAAACATCCGTTTCCATTATCACGCCGCTTTTTTCAATTTTATCCACAGCAAGTGCGCTGAAAGCCTGCTTGATGAGAATAGATTGGTTAACTTTATGCATTGACATAAAGCCTTCCGCGGGGCTTGAGTTGCGTTTTCTTGCTATGAGGGAAAGAGGAAGGTTTTTCGCCCGCGCGATTCGGCGCAGAATAGAATTCATAAATCCCCATGCTCCCATGTTCAGGGGCTCCTCCTGAAGCCAGACTATCTCCTTCGCACCGCCGTATCTGTCTATCGCGGATTCCATCTCATCGACCGGCGGATAGTAAAGTTGCTCAACTCTGATTACCGCCACTTCGGGATGTTTTTTTCTGGACTCTGACATCTCAAGGTCTATCGCCACTTTGCCGCTGCAGAGAATTACCCTGTGGACTTTGCCCGCATCCCTGTCATTTACGGGGTCGTCTATCACCGGCATAAAACCTCCCGTGGAAAATTCTCTCAGAGACGATGAAACAAGCGGATTTCTGAGCAGACTTTTCGGGGTCATCACGATAAGTGGAAGCGGGTCGGTTTCCAGAACCGCAGCCTGTCTTCTTATAACATGGAAAAACTGTGCCGAGCGCGTGCAGTTTACCACCCTGATGTTCTTCTTCGCCGCCATATTGAGAAATCTTTCAAGCCGTCCGCTGGAATGGTCGGGACCCTGACCTTCGTAGGCGTGAGGCAACAGCAATACAAGGGAACAGTACTGTCCCCATTTGGACCTCGCCGAGACCAGGTATTCGTCTATCAGTGGCTGCGCTCCGTTTATGAAGTCTCCGTATTGTGCCTCCCAGATTACGAGTGTGTCGGGTCTCTGTATGCTGTATCCGTATTCAAAACCTATGCACGCATTTTCAGTCAGAGGGCTGTTGATAATCTCAAAACCCGCTTTCGCCTGTGGAATGCTTTGAAGGGGCACGTATTTTTCTTCGGAATTCATGTCATGCAACACGGCGTGCCTGTGGCTGAAAGTGCCCCTTTGGCAGTCTTGGCCCGTAAGTCTTATGGGAGTTCCGTCCGCAAGGATTGAAGCGTAACAGAGCTCTTCTCCAACAGCCCAGTCTATGGAATGAGTTTTCATGTCTTTCAGGGAGGCGCGTTTTTTCTCGCGAATTTTCTCTATTTTGTAGTTAACGGAAAAACCGTCCGGAAGTTCAAGAAGGGATCTGTGTATCTCTTTCAGTCTTGCCGCTACGACCGCAGTTTTTGCCTTTGTCGCCGTCCTCGGTTTCGGGACAGCGGAATTGTCTTCAAAACCTTCGGTTTTTTTTGAAAAAGTTTCAAAAACCTTTGCCAATACTTCGTTATGCTTTGCGAACAGCTCGTCCGCCGCCGTTTTTTCCATAATGCCCCTGTTCACACAGTCTTCGGCGAGTTTTTCTCTTGCGGTCGGGTGGTTTTTAATTTTCTCATAGAGAAGCGGCTGAGTGAATGCGGGCTCGTCTCCCTCATTATGTCCGTGGCGGCGGTAACCTACAAGGTCTATCAGAAAGTCTTTGTTAAACTTACTTATATAAGCGAAGGCTATTCTTATCGCCTCTATGCAGGCTTCGGGCTCATCGGCGTTGACATGGATTATCGGCACCTCAAAGCCTTTTACAAGGTCGCTTGAATAGAGAGTGCTTCTGCTTTCCATGGGATTGGTTGTGTAGCCGATTTGGTTGTTGGTTATTATGTGAAGGGTTCCTCCCGTGTCGTATCCGGGTATTAAAGACAGGTTAATTGTTTCGGCGTTTATTCCCTGTCCCGGAAACGCTGCGTCTCCGTGGACAATTACGGGTAGCGAATACATCCGGTCAAATGTCGGAGTTCCGGGTGACAAAGACTTGGTTCCTGCTCCGCGCGCCATCCCCTGTATTACGGGATTAACCGATTCAAGGTGGCTTGGGTTGGGAGCCAGAAATATTTCCAGTATTCCTTCCGAGTCGGTTCCTGCTCCATTCAACTTTATTGGTTTTTTTGCTCCTTCATGATATTTGACATCGCCCGTCCAGCCCATGTCATCGCTGAAATCCCTTTCATAAACAGGGTCTTTGAAGGTTGTCAATAAATGTTCAAAGGGCTTGTCCATCACATTGTGCATCACATTAAGACGCCCTCTGTGAGCCATTCCGAGCATTATATGATAGATGCCCGAGTATGAGCAGAGGAACGTAAGCTCGTTGAGCATTGGCACAAGCATGTCCACTCCCTCAATGGAAAAACGGAATTTGCCCGGAAAAATCTTGTGCAGAAACCTTTCAAGCGCTTCCACCTTGCTCAATTGCTCCAGAATCAGTTTGAGGTCAATAGGTTGGTTCGGTGATCTGAACTTTCCCGACTCTGCGGCGTTTATCATCCATAACCTTTCGTTTGAGTAGTAGATATGTTGAAAATCGTAGCCAGAAAAGGATGAATACACTTTCCTGAGTTTGTCCAGAACTTCCGCAATGTTCTTGCAATTCTTTGTAATAGGGCTTCTGATTAGCGACGGTGGAAGCGTTTCAAGGTCTTTTTCAGTCAGTCCGTGAGATTCAGTTTTCAAAAGGTCATCTCCGGGAGGAGGACTTCCAAGGGGATCTATCATGCTTTCAAGATGACCGTTCAGTCGTATTGCCAGAGCAAGGTTTGCCGCCCCCACCGTGCTCACGGGGTTCCCGTATGCGTCAACCACAACGGTTGAGGAATCGTTGAAGGTTTCACTTTCTTTTCCGGACAATCCGTTTTCCGACGGGCTCCACACATCAAAGAGCGCGCGCACTTCTGGGTCAACGGACCCACGGTCTTCCATATAGCGGTTGTGCAACTCCACTACGACAGCCGAGTTGGGGCCGTGGAAAAGGTCTTCCAGCATCATTGAAATTTTACTTTCCTGAACCATTGAAGTGGCGATTCTCACTTTTTGAAAGCCAAGCAATCTTAATACAGATTTTGGTTGTAGACAACAATTGAGCCTGACAATTTCAGGATTTTTTTCTGTCTCCTATCTGTTTTTCTTTGGTCTGTCTTTTTCCTCTATGTAGCCTTTCAGTTGAAATTTGCTTTGGACTTCCGGCGGCAAGTTGCTGAGATCGGGTTTTGGCATATCAGTTGAAAGGTCGCTTGTAAAAGAGAATGATGACACAATTTTCTCCGCTTTCTTTGAATTACAGGAAGGACATTTAACCTTTTTTTCATCACCGCTTTCATATATCAGTTCCGCGAAGCGGAAGACCACAGTGTTTATCCAAAACATTTTTGAGCCGTCATCGGAGTAACGAACAATGTCCTGTCCGTTTTTTCCCGGCTTTCCGGCTTCGGTTTCCACTTTCCCTTTTTTCAGGTCTATTACTTGAACGCTGTTAACAGTGTCGTTGCTCTTTACGACCGAAGATACCGACTTCTTTGCCGGGTCGTCCATTATCTTCCCGATCGCTTTTTCAACGGTGCTTCTGCAAGGCACGCATTCGTATTCAAACAAAGGCATTTTTTTACCCCTTGAAACGCTGGTTTAGGCTCTCCTGTCCAACCCAGTTTTGCTGTTCTTCATCCTTTTGAATTTTATAGTCTTTATGCCAGCCAATGTCATCTCCGGGGCGCGGCTCCCTGTCTCTTTTGTCAAATATAGCCTTGAATGTTGAAAAAATTCTTCTTACCTTGCCACCGCATGACGGACAGTCCGGAGAGGCTTCGCCCGGACTCATCAGCTCGCTGAACTTGAAGTCTTTGAGTTCAAGATAGAGAATTTTACCTTGATCAAGAGGGTATTTGAACCTTCGGACATATCGCGAAGTGCTTTTTTTGCCAAGTAAGAACACCTTCTCGCCCGTTTTTTCTCTTGTAACCTCTATGTAGAGAAACCCGGGGTTTTCCCGTGAAATTCCGGAGGCGGTTTTCTTGTTGAGTTGCTTGACAAGTTTTGATATATCTCTGTTGAACCTGTCCACGCACTCTTCGCATTCATACTCATAAAGGGGCATAATGTAACCATCAAATGCTACACATATTTGAGGCTTTTAAAAGGTACTTGTTTTGAATTTTTTTTCTACCCCTGAGCTAATTGTTGAAGTGTCAGGAGCGGTCGCATCTCTTGAAATCAACAGGCTGGAGAAAATGAACTCTCTTTCTCCCGGTGTGCTTGGCTCGATTGTCGCATCGCTTGAAGAATTCGGAAAAGACGGGTCTGTCAGGTGTGTGGTGCTTTCGGGTCGCGGAGGCAAAGCGTTTTCATCGGGATACGATTTTTCTTTTCTGGAATCCGACGATATGTTGCGTGACTACGGCGGGCGAACCCATCCTCTTGCCACAGCGTGCGATGCGATAGAGAGATTTCCCCGTCCTGTTATTGCGATGGTTTGCGGCTACGCGATGGGCGGAGGCCTTGAGCTTGCCGTAGCTTGCGACTTTATCATATGCTCGGATGATTCAAAGATGTCCGTGCCTCCGGGGAAACTTGGAATCGCGTACCCGTTCTCCGGGCTTCAAAGGATTGTCGGGGCTGTGGGTTTCTCAAATGCAAAACGTATGTTTTTCACCTCGGAGATTTTTACGGCGCAAAAATCCCTGGAGATGGGTCTTGTAAGCGAAGTGGTGCCGCGACAGTCTTTGAGGGATACGACTTACAAAATAGCCGATAGTATAGCCCGAAACGCTCCACTTTCAGTTGAGGCCGCCAAAAGGAGCGTAAACATATTGAAGAAGTCCCGCAAAATAGCGCCTGAAGACGAAGACAGCGTAAGGGATATTATTCAACGGGCGCAGTCAAGCTCCGATTTCAAAGAGGGGATGAAATCCGTTTCTCAAAAAAGAAAGCCCGTTTTTAAAGGGCGTTGAATTTATGAGAGAATTACGTATCTGAGCTGAATTCTCAAATTTTCTATCCGTATCTATATTTCTTGTTTTATCCTCTAACTTATTGAGAATTTTTAACAGGCAAATTACTTCATCTATTTTTTTTCTGGTTTTAGCCTTTGTTTTGACTTTTTGGGAGGTTCTAATTTTGGTTCTAACAAACGAACTGATTTGTACTTGCTACTTTCCTTGCTTTTGGCCTTGCTTTCCAACCATCCACTAAACTTTCCAATTTGCTGATAAGTCACAATCCAAAGGGAAGCAAAAGAGCAAATGCTAATTTAGTTGCAGCTGTATCTAATATTTACTTCTACAACTTGAAAAAAACTCTTGATTAATGCAGTTATGTTATTTGTTTGATTACCCATTCTTACTAGATTCACGGGTCAGTTAATCTCCTGCCAACCAAAATATAATAAGACCATGATAAGCCTATACCCCGTATATGCCGTCCGGGAAGGGGTTGTCTTTGCTCCATCCCGGTTTGACAAGCACATTCAAGTCCAGAAAAACTTTTGTTGTCAGAAAAATTTCCAAATCTTTGCGCGCGTATGAGCCTATTTTTTTTATCATCCCGCCGCGGCTTCCTATAACTATCTTTCTGTGCGTCTCTTTTTCAAGCAGCACGTCCGCCATGATATAAATGGTTTTACCTTTGCCCGGTCGCATCTCACGGACAACAACCGCAGCCATATAAGGGATTTCCCCGTGAGTCAGCCGGAATATTTTTTCCCTGACAAATTCGGCGGCGAGAAATTTTTCCGGCTGATCGGTGGAGTTTCCTTCGGGAAACATTTTTTCGCCTTCGGGCAGGGCGTTTTTGAGCACTTGAAGCAAACGGCCCGTGCCTTTTTTCCTAAGCGCGGAAACGGGGACAATGTCCGATATTTTGCCGCCGAATTTTGTTGAAGCCTGAATTGCTTCAAGCACCGCCTTTTCACTTGAAATGTCAATTTTGTTAAGCGCGACTATCACCGGTTGTGAAGACTGCTCAATCGCCTTGACTTCGCCCCTGCCAAAAGGTTTGGAAGCGTCTGTAACCGCAAGTATTGTTCTCCCTTCCAGACATCCGAGAGAGGCGGCGGCCATTCTTTTTCGCAGTTCCCCCACGGGGCGGACTATCCCCGGAGTGTCGGTAAAAACTATCTGCGCTTCAGAATCGGTAAAAATTCCGTTTATGCGATTGCGTGTTGTGTTGGGTTTTGGCGATGTAGCGCAGATTTTTTCACCGACAAGGGTGTTAACAAGCGTGGACTTGCCCACATTTGTCCCGCCGACCACGGGTACGAAGCCAAATCTGTATTTTTCTCCTTCAGCCATTCATTGCCTGTTTTCTTATCTATGCGAAAGGCTGCCGCGCGCCATTCGTTGGTAAGAGAATGGCGGATTCAACCGCAAAGAGCAAACAAAGGGGTATTTTTGCCGCGTCCGGGGCGGATTTGAAAATCCCGCCTGTTTGTGTAAGGTGCGTGTGTTGCCCGAAAACATCCCAATAATAAGGAGAAAATATTGAAAAACTACGTTTTCACCCCCGGTCCGGTGCCCGTGCCGAATAATGCACTGATTGAGATGGCAAGGCCCATAATACACCACAGAACCGCCGAGTTTGAGGCGATAATGGAAAAGAATCGGGACGATTTGAAATACATATTTCAAACCTCTCAGGAGGTTCTGACTCTTGCGTCTTCCGGAACCGGAGCAATGGAGGGTGCGGTATCAAACACTCTTTGCCGTGGCAGCAAGGCGATTGTGGTTAACGGGGGAAAGTTTGGCGAAAGATGGGGGAAAATCTGTCGCGCTTTCTCCGTTGAAACAGAGGAGATAGGAGTGGAATGGGGACAGGCGGTCGACCCGGGCTTGATACGCGAGAAGCTGGAAAAAGACCCAGGCATACGCGCTGTTTTAATGCAGGCGAGCGAAACCTCAACGGGCATCAAACATCCCACCCGGGAAATCGCGGCAATTACGCGTGAGAGAGACGATGTGATTCTGATTGTGGACGGTATAACGGCGGTTGGAGCGTTCCCACTTCCTTTTGACGAACTTGGCGTGGATGTGCTTGTGGCCGGTTCGCAGAAAGCTTTTATGTTACCGCCGGGGCTGTCATTTGTGGCAATGAGTGAAAAAGCGTGGAAATTCCGCGAATCTTCGGATCTTCCAAAATTTTATTTTGATTTTCAACTGGCTCTGAAAAGCACTCTTCAAAACACAACCCCCTGGACTCCGGCCGTAAGCCTCGTAAGGGGTTTGTCACAAGTGCTGAAAATGTTCACCGCGGAAGGTTTGGAAAATATGCACAAAAGACACGCAACTCTTTCTCTCGCCACAAGAAAAGCGTTTGAAGCGATGAACATGGAATTGTTCACAAAGGATGAGCCCAGCACGGCGCTTTCGGTTGCCATTGCACCGCCGGAGATAGGCGCGGGACCTGTGATTAAAAATCTGAAAGACGATTTCGGCATAACAGTTGCAGGCGGTCAGGATCAAGCAAAAGGAAAAATCTTCCGTATTTCCCATATTGGATACATAGACCGGTCTGACACAATCGCCGTAATTTCAGCGGTTGAGCAGACATTGAAAAAACTCGGACACAAATTTGACTTCGGCGCCGGAACGGCAAAAGCTGGAGAGATTATGAGCGAGTTGTAGTGTTTTTTCCGAAATGTCCGACAGCAAGGACGCCCTCGTCGGCTTCGGATATAAGATAGCCCTGTTCGTACTCCCCGCCTCTGTTGTGATAAAGGCGAACTCCCGAAGGGGTTGTTATGTAGTTGCCAGATATTTCACAACCTTCGGGCATCTCGACTTCATAAACTGAAAAGGACAGGGTTTGGGAACCCAAGTTGAATTTTCTGCGCTTCTCGCAAATTTTTTTTACCCTGACAGTGGAATCTCGCGCGCATGGAAAAACCTGGCCTCTGACTTCTATTTTCATGCCCTCTCCTCAACTACCACTCTGTTTATGGACCCCACACACATAAGAAGCCGCGAAATTTTTTCACTTCTTTCGTATTTCGGTTTTGGTTCAAGCAGTTTGCAGCAATCTTCGCACCGTTTTGAGACGCCGGAGGAAAAACCGCACTCCGCGCAGTTAAAAACCGTCTCATTATGCCAACACATGAAAGAGTAAATCAGTTCGTTAAGACCCCAGCCCACCATTATGCTTCCCCATTGGTCGATTGCTTCAATCAGCTCTTTTCTGTACGGTTCGGGGACTTCGCTAAAATCGCCGCTGTAGACGCGCTTTCCCGCGGCGTAAACTCCGAAATTCCGCGCCATCAGATTCTTGACCCCTTATGTATGAGAATATGGTCGGCCAGCACCAGATTGACCATCGCTTCGGCGATTGGAACCGCTCTCGGGCAGAGACAGGGGTCGTGCCTGCCTCTGACAATCAAATCTCGCATGGAGCCTTTTTTGTCAACGGTTTTCTGAGTTTTGGATATTGAGGATGTCGGTTTTACGGCTATTCTCACAACAAGGTCTTCTCCGTTTGTGATGCCGCCGAGTATACCGCCCGCGTTGTTTGTTTTGAAGCCTGTAGAGTTGTCGCCGCGGTTTACCATTAAATCGTTGGCTTGTGAGCCTTTTTTTCTTGTTACCTCGAAGCCCATGCCAACCTCAAAACCCCTTATTCCCCCGATGCTCATAAGAGCGGATGCGAGGTCGGCATCAAGTTTGTGGAATACCGGGTCTCCGAGGCCGGCAGGCAATCCTTTTGTTACGACTTCAACCGTTCCGCCGATGGAATCTCCCTGCCTTCTGACCGAATCTATAAGGTCAAACATCTCTTGAGCTTTTTTGGAATCGGGGCACCGCACGGGGTTTTTCTCTATCTGGCTGAAGTTCACTTTCTCCGCGACTATGTGTCCGACACTTCTGACAAATCCGCGCGTTTGCGCTCCGTATTTTTTAAGTATTTTCTTCGCGACCGCTCCGGCCGCGACACGACCAACCGTTTCGCGCGCGGAAGCCCTGCCTCCGCCCCTATAATCCCTGAACCCGTATTTTTTATCGTAGGTAAGATCCGCATGTCCGGGACGGTATATGTCTTTTATTTTTTCGTAAGATGAGGAAATAACATCGGTATTGCGAACAAGCATTGATATAGGAGAGCCGAGGGTTTTGTTTTTGAAAACTCCCGACAGTATTTCAACCTTGTCTGCCTCTTTTCGCTGTGTTGTAACCTTGCTCTGCCCCGGACGGCGGCGGTCAAGTTCGGTTTGGATATCTGTTTCGGTAAGTTTAAGCCCCGCCGGACACCCGTCCAGTACGACACCGACCGCCTCGCCATGGGATTCTCCCCATGTTGTTATTCTGAAAAATCTTCCGAATGTGTTTCCGGGCATTTGGATATGATACCTTAATTTGAAACTTGCAAGTCCGTTCTGCGGTTCGAGACTTTCCCCTTTCCGAACCCTATCGTTCGAGCAACCCTTCGGATTTGAACCACTCAACGGTTTTTTTTAAACTTTCCTCTATGGGACTTCTTTTGTATCCGAGTTCGCGCTCCGCTTTGGAGCAGTCAACATGCCAGTTGTAACGTGAAAGTTTTACCGAATCCAAGTCCATTGTTGAATAGTTTGGAAACGCGAAGCCAAGAACCCGCTCCGCTAAAAATGCGGACAGATATGCCACTTGATAAGGGATTTTAAGCTTCGGCGCGACAATTCCCGTTATTTTTTCAAGCAACGAGAAATATTCCATCACCGTCAGGTTTTTATTACTCAGGATGTAACGTTCTCCCGTTTTGCCTTTTTCCTCGGCGAGGATGTGTCCCAACGCAACATCCTCAACATCGGTGAGATTAAGGGTTCCGTCCATGTATCCTGGAAATCTCCTCTTGCAGTACCACAGAACCGACCCGACACTGGAAAGATGAACATCCCCCGCGCCGACAACAACGGACGGGTTGGTTATCACAACATTGAGCCCCTTGTCGCAGAAATCAAACGCGGCGGCTTCCGCGGCGCGCTTTACGTTCATATACCCTATGTCTGCTGTGCGGAAATCGGGATCCGGAACCGTTTCTTCGTTTATCAACTCTCCTTCGGGCGCGGGGCCGAGAGCCGCCACACTGCTTGTGAAGACAACCTTGCCGACTCCCGCCTCAAGGGCGGCAGAGAGAACATTCTTCGCCCCCTCGACATTTATTTCGTACATTTTTTCGTAATCTTTTTTTCTGAACGAAACAAACCCCGCACAGTGATAAAGAGTGTCGCATTCGTCAAGCGCGCCGAGCACCGAATCAAAGTTGGTTATGTCACCGTTAATTTTTATAACGCCAAGCCTGTCAATGTTTTCCGTTTTGCTTGTCGGACGCACAAGGACGCGAACTTCTCTTTCCTTTTCCCTGAGTTTACGCGCTATATTGGATCCGATAAATCCTGTTGCCCCTGTTATTAAAACCGCCATGAGTACAGACCTCCGATTAGAAGGTAGAAGTTTGAAGGGAAATTGTCAACGGTTTCCCGCCTCCTATTTGCAAAGAGGCTGTTTCACCATGAACAAATTGCCTGATTCTTTGCGCCTTTCTTGCCCGTATCTGCCGTCTCATATATTCTGGAACAGTCCGGGATATCATATGTCAAGATACGCGATAGAGATGGAAAAGGTTGCCAAGAGCCATGGCGGGCGCAGGGTTCTCCGCGATCTGAACCTTCAAGTGGAGAAGGGTAAAACCGTTTCTCTTTTCGGTGAAAATGGTTCGGGGAAAACCTCATTGTTGAAAATCGCTTCCGCTCTTGCAAAGCCTAGCTCTGGCAGAGTGGCCGTCGCGGGGTTTGACCCGGTATTGCTACCCGAAAAAGTGAGAGGCAAGATTGGCTTTGTTTCTCACGAAGACTGTCTTTATGAAGGGTTGAGCGCTTTTGACAACCTGCGTTTTTTCTGTGAACTCCAGAGCGTTGCCGACCCTCGTGGCAGAGCCAGAGAGTTGATTGAAAACTTTGAAATTCCCTCCGCTTTTTCTCCTTCGGGATTTCTTTCCGCCGGAATGAAAAAACGGGTTTCCATAGCGCGCGCCGTACTGCACAATCCCGAAGTTCTTCTTCTGGACGAGCCTTTCTCGGGCCTTGACCGTAAAGGAACGACAATTCTTTCGGAACTCCTTGAGCGTTTAAGCCGACTGGGAACAACGACTTTACTTAGCACGCACCTTGTTGCGGAGGGCGTTGCGTTATCGGACTTTACCGTTTTCCTTGCGGACGGGCGCATACATTCTTATAAAAGCGCAAATGGAGCAAGCCCAGACCCCATTGAATCCAGGCTTCCGAGGAAACTATGACGGAAGCGGACTTTTCGCCCCGTATACTGGAGTTGTAATCAGGGTTTTTTATGAGGCACATTCTGACAATTCTGCGCAAGGATATTTCCATTGAGACGGCGGGCGGAGGAATTTTCCCGGCTGTTTCGGCTTTTGCGGTTGTCTGCGCGTCCGTTTTCCATTTTGCCGGTGTCTTTCCTTCCGCCGCCGCTGTTTCTGCGGCGCCCTCAGTGTTTTGGATTTCCGTCCTGTTTGCGTCCACTGTGGCATTTGAGCGCTCATTTGAAGTTGAGAGAAAATCCCGGGCCCTGCGCTCAATTCTTATGTCGCCAGTTGGCAGAGGTGAGGTTTTTATAGGAAAGATGCTTGCCAACCTGCTGTTGCTTTTCGCGGTTGAGGCAGTTTTTATTCCGGTTTTTTCGCTTTTTTTCCGAATTGACATATTCTCTGCGGCCGTTCCTTTTTTCGCGGTTGTGTTTGCGGGAACTGTCGGAGTCGCTGCGGTGGGAACGATCCTTTCCGCTCTGTCGGCGCAGACGGATATGAAGGGAGTCATTTTCCCCGTTCTGTTGTTTCCGCTTCTGATTCCGGTTCTCATAAGCGCGTCTCAGGCATCTTCGGTTGCTCTGGGAGTGGAGGGTGTTGAACAGGACTTTGCCCGGCACTTGAAACTTCTCATCAGTTTTGATTTGGCTTTTATATCGGCCGGAACGCTTATTTACGGATATATCATTGACGAGATTTAGGAGGAAAGATTGAGCGCTTTAAGAAAAACCGTTTTTGTGCTGACTGCGGTCTTTGTCGTGGCGGCATTCTGGATGTCAATCTTCTACGCCCCGACCGAGATAAGAATGGGGCACGCTCAGAGGATTTTCTATTTTCATATGGGGTCCGTTGCCGCCCTGACCGTGGCTTTTGTCACGGTGTTTGTATCCAGTATCGTATTTTTGCGCGGAAGAAATCCAAAGTGGGATATTCGCGCGGCCTCATCCGCCGAGGTGGGGGTTGTTTTTACGCTTATAACAATCCTTACGGGAGCAATTTGGGCAAAACAGTCGTGGGGAACTTGGTGGGTCTGGTGGGACGCTCAACTGCAAGCCACTTTTGTGCTGCTTATGCTTTATTCCGCTTATATTCTTCTCAGAAGAACCTTGCCCGAAACCGAAAAAAGCTCCGTGCTCGCGGCGGTGTTCTCGTGCCTTGCTTTTCTGGACTTACCCTGGGTTTATATCTCGGCGCGAGTGGTAAAGAGAGACATCTCCCCGGTTGTTTTCGGTTCGGACGGGGGCGGCATAGGGCCTGAAATGATGAATACATTGATAGTGAACATGGTTGCTTTCATACTGCTTTTTGTCCTGATTTTGAATGAATGCGAAAGGATTGAAGTTTTGAGGCGCAAGCGCAAACGCCAGCAATAGCTAAGACTGAAAGCCGTAACTCCGGTAACTATCCGGTTTGGCGGAATTTAACAAAGGAGTTTTCATGTTCTCTTACTATTCTGCTTACGGTTGAGTAATGAATCTTGAAATGGTCCGATATTTCCTTCATTGAGAAAGCGCCAGATTTGTAAGCCTTGAAAATAGCCTCGTTTCTGTTCGCGATTCCGTCAACAAGCCGTGCGATGCTCCTCAGTCCCGCTCTTTGAATAATGGGGATTTCCTTTGAATGGCCACCGGTGGCAAACCTGCCGGCATTTTCTCTGAAAGAGTTATCGCCCAGATAGATTTGATGCTTTAGGTCTTTCCATACGTCGTCTTGCAGCTCGCTAGAAATGAAATCTTCAAAACCCGAAACGCCACCGAAAATACCTGCAAGCGCGCTTGAATCCATAAAAGAGCAATCTTCCCTGCCGGAAGAGGCTCGGTAACTACTCCACTTCCACTGAATTGGGGTCTTGATCAACCCTTTTCTGACAGGGTTTGAAAGCGCATATCTGACAAGGGGCTTTAAATACTTTTCTTTCTGGAAAACCACGGAATGGAATCTCCCCATGAAAAGATGTCCCGACCTGTTGTTTTTTCTGTTGAAAGACTGCGTGTAAACACCGTTCAATTGCCTCATGCCCTCGGAAAGGTTGGGTTTTGGAGTCTCAAACACAATGTGGTAATGGTTTCCCATAAGACAATAGGCATAGCACAACCAACCGAATCGCAAACAGACGGATTCAAAGGTTCGTATCCATAGTTTTCCGTCGTCGGAATCGAGGAATATGGGTTGGCCTGCGTTCCCTTTTGAAGTAACGAAATAACAGGCGTTTGGAAACTCTATTCTAAGTGGACGAGCCATTTCTGATGGCGATTATAAAATTTTTAATTCCAAAAGGTCAAGACCTGACCCTTATATATTCTATTTTTTCTTACGTTGCCGACTCGTGGGCTGTTTTTTCTCTTTGTTTTTACGGACTTCGGCAATTATTGATTGAACCTCTATGATGGTCATGTTCATTTTATACCAGCCCGGTTCATAGCTTCCTTCGCCACTTTCCTGTATTTCATCTTCGGAAATTTTCATCAGAACGTGTACATAACCGCCAGAATCAACAAGCGGGTCTCCGGTGATCAGGTTCGGGAATTCATCAATTCCGCACTCTCTCTGCCAAGGTCTGATGTCAAAAAAATACAAGCAGTCTTTAAGGGGAATTTTAAACATCCACTTTTCATCGGAAGCCTCTTTGTCCTCAACGGAAAAGTAAAAAATATCAGCCATAGTAAACCTCCATAAGTCTGAAATCAGCCGTCAACCCGGTGCCCTATATCATTTCTGTAAACCAATGCTTCTCTATCCGTTTTTTTCTCAATTTCTCTTGCGATTTTGTATGCCTCTTCCGCAGCTTTTTTCGTTGTGTCGCCGAGCGCCGTAATACCCAGAACCCGCCCTCCGGCGGTAACAGTTTTTCCGTTTTTCACGGCGGTTCCCGAATGGAAAACTACAACATCACCGCTGTCATCGGGGATTCCTCTCAATTCCACGCCTTTGGCGTAAGCGTTCGGATACCCGTTTGAAGCCATTATAACACACACCGCCGACTTCCTGCTCCACTCCGGCGGACTCTCGTTCTCCAGCGCTCCGTCCGCCACCGCAACCATGAGAGGAACAATATCCGATTTCATTCTCATCATCATCGGTTGCGTTTCGGGGTCTCCGAAACGGCAGTTGAACTCAAGTGCTTTTATGTCTTTACCGTTTGTCATAAGCCCCGCGTACAAGACTCCTTTATAAGGCCTTCCCTCTTCCCTCATTCCTTTTATGACGGGATTTACAATTTGTGTGGTAATTATTTCACAAACTTCTTCTGAGGCAACCGGTGCGGGAGTATAACTTCCCATGCCGCCGGTATTGGGGCCCTTGTCGTTGTCAAGAAGCCGTTTGTAGTCTCTTGATGGATCAAGAGGCATTGCAGTTTTCCCGTCTGATATGGCGAAAAATGACATCTCCGTTCCGTATAAAAACTGCTCCATTACAATTTTTTCCCCAGACTTTCCAAATACCTTGTCCCGCATGGCGGACAACAACGCATTTTCCGCATCGCACCGGGTCGGGCAGATTAAAACCCCTTTACCTGCGGCCAAACCGTCCGCCTTTACTACAACGGGAAACCTCATTTGTCCGAGGGCATCCATGGCTCCGCCGACGTTTTCAAACACCCCGAAATCCGCGGTCGGTATTGAGTGTCTAACCATAAATTGTTTTGAAAAGACCTTGCTTCCTTCAAGCTCCGCTGCCGCTTTTGAAGGGCCGAAGACCTTTATATTGTCCGATTCCAGACGGTCGGCAATGCCCAGACAAAGAGAAACTTCCGGCCCCACAACCACGAGGTCCGCCTTCTCTGAAAGAGCAAGAGAGGTAAGCCCTTCAATATCGTCCGCCGGGACGGGAAAACAACGCGCACGCTTTGAGATTCCCGCATTGCCCGGAGCGCATATAACCTCTGAAACAAGAGGACTGTTTGCGATTTTCCAGCAAAGCGCATCTTCTCTTCCGCCACCGCCGATTACGAGAACTTTCATAAACTTTTTTATTCTACTGTTACCACCTTTGCAAGATTTCTCGGCTGGTCAACATCCTTGCCCAGAGAGCGTGCGACATGGTAGGCAAACAACTGGAGCGCTATCACTGAAACAAACGGGTTTGCCATAACTCCGCACTCCGGAACCCGTATTATTCTGTCTTTTTCGTCCAGATGGGGAACATCTCCCGGAGATATTACCGCAATAACCCTACCACGTCGCGCTTTTACTTCCGCCATGTTGGAAATCTGTTTTTCAAAAGACACCTCTTCGCGGGACGGAAACACAAAAACCGATGGCATATTTTCATCAATCAGCGCTATGGGTCCGTGTTTGATCTCCCCCGCCGCCACGGCTTCGGCGTGCATATAGGAGATTTCCTTCAACTTCAACGCTCCTTCGAGAGCCACCGGATAGCCAAGACCGCGTCCCAGAAAGAGAAAGTTTGCATATCCGTTGAATTCCGCGGCAATTTCGGAAATCTCATTGTCAAGCGTGAGACATTTCGCCTGAAGTTCGGGAATGGAGCGAAGCTCTCTTGCCGTTTTCAGGGTGTCATCATCTCCAAGGGCGCCGCGCGCCGTGCCCAGAAACAGGGCGAGCGAGCAGAAAGCCGCAATCTGTGTGGTGAAGGTTTTTGTTGAAGCGACCGACATTTCCCTTCCAGCTTTTGTCAAAATAACATTGTCCGCCTCGTCAACCATTTTCCCGAACGGATTGTTGGTTACGAGAACGGTTTTTGCCCCTTGCTTTTTCGCCTTGGCAATAGCGCGCGATGTGTCTGCGGTCTCTCCAGATTGCGATACCGCGACAACAAGGGTCCTGGGTCCGAGTCCCAACTTTCTATAACAAAACTCCGAGGCGACTTCCGTCTCGGTCGGGACTTGAGACAGTGATTCAATCAAATAGCGCCCCGCAATGGAAGCGTAATGCGAAGTGCCGCACCCCACAAAAACTATTCTTTCAACCGATTTTGCAAAGTCGGTATTCAATCCGTCAAAGACTTCTCCGCCGCTTGTTCTGCCTCTCAGCGTGTCCGCAACGGCGTGAGGCTGGTCATATATCTCTTTTATCATATAGTGTGAAAAACCGCTTTTGTCCGTAAGTGTGTAGGCGTCATTTTCGGCGGTTCGCGAGGGGCGTTTTACGGTTTTGCCTTCGGCATCCGTTATTGTGATGCCGGACGGTTTCAGGACGGCAAAATCTCCGTCTCTGAGAGTTATAAACTCACGGCACCGGCTTGCGAGCGCCAACACATCGGAAGAGACAAATTTTTCGTCTCCGTTGTCCGCGAGAACAATGGGTGAAAACCTTTTCGCCACAACAATTGTGTCCGGTTCTTTTTCCGAGGTTGCTGCGATTGCCGAACAACCGTTAATTTCCGCGAAAGTTTTTCTCACCGCGTCAAGCAATGTATCTCCGAAGCCGTGAAATTCGTCAATGAGGTGGGCTATAACTTCCGTGTCGGTCTCGGAGTGGAACAGTTTTCCTTTCGCTTCAAGACGTTTTCGCAAACTTTTCCAGTTTTCGACAACACCGTTGTGAACGACACTGATATTTCCGGCGGTGTGGGGATGCGCGTTTGCGCAACTTTCCGGGGAGCCTTGGGTTGCCCAGCGGGTGTGCCCTATTCCCACTCTGCCGACCGGGACCGGCAAACCGATTTTTTCCATAAGCCGGCTTATCTTTCCGGGACTTTTAAAAACAGAAGCGCCGTTTTCTCCAACAATGCAGATTCCCGCGGAGTCGTAACCTCGGCTGTCAAGTTTTTCAAGTCCGTCGCACACAATACCGCAGGTTCGTTCGGGAGATCCCACATAACCGACTATTCCGCACATCAGTTTTTCCCCGCAGTTTTTTTTATGCGGCGCCACCCGGCAATTTCCTTCTGTTTGTTTCTGCCAATTGCCAGCGTGCCCGGAGAAACATCTTTTGTTATGACGGACCCGGCGGCCGTCGTGGCGTTTTTCCCAACTTTTACCGGAGCCACAAGCATTGTGTCACTGCCAATAAAAACCCCGTCCTCTATGGTTGTCGGGTGTTTTTTCTCTCCGTCGTAGTTGCATGTGATAGTTCCCGCTCCTATGTTGACATCTGTGCCGATTTTTGAGTCTCCGAGGTAGGAGAGGTGGGGAACTTTTGAATTTTTGCCAACCGTGGATTTTTTTATTTCAACAAAAGTCCCGGCTCGCGAGCCGTCCATGAGCACGGTTTGCGGCCGCACTCTTGCAAACGGTCCCGCCGTTGAACCGACGCGCATAACGCACCCTTCAAGCATCGAGGAAAATTCCACCTTGCATCCGGCAGCTATTGAAGTGTCCTTTATATGAACTCCGGGACCTATGGAGCAGTTTGCCCCTATGCGGCTGCGGTTGATGAAGCAACACGGGTGAATGACTGTTCCCGCACCTATTTTAGTTTCCGGGCAAATGTAAGTTGTAGCGGGGTCCGAAATCACAACCCCGAGACGCATCAGGCGTGCGATTGCTTTCTCCTTCATATACGCCTGCGCCTGTGAAAGCTCCGCCGGAGTGTTTACTCCGGCAATCTCGCCAAAGTCCGCGGACTTGACGGCGAGAATTTTCTCCCCTTTGCGCACCGCGATTTCAATAAGGTTTGTTATGTAGTATTCCCCCTTGGCGTTTTTTTTCCTTAAACCGGTGAGTGCTTTGCCCAAAAAAGAGTTTTTGAAGCAGTATATTCCGGCGTTAACCTCGCGTATGCGCTTTTGATGGGAATCCGCATCCGCATGCTCCACTATTCTCTCAACCTCCCCGTTCGGCTTGCGAACCACGCGTCCGTATCCGTGCGCGTTATCAGCCAAGGCGGTCGCAAATGAGACGGTTGCTCCGTTTTTTTTGTGGTTTGAAACGAGTCTTTTAATTAAAGACGCTGTAACGGCGGGCATATCTCCGTTCACAACAAGCACATCGCCACGGGTCGCGGCGATTGAGCGAAAAGCTTCCGAAAGAGCGTGTCCCGTGCCGGACTGGCGATTCTGGCGCACAAATTCAAATTGTCCGGGTATGTCTTCAGAGGAAAGGCAATGGATTACGGAGTCGGAGTCAAAGCCGACTACGACAACGGTTTTGGAGGGATTTGCCGCCGCGGCCGCAGTTGTCGCATATCTGACAATAGGCGTTCCCAAAATCGGAAGCATCGCTTTCTGACGCTTTCCTCCCATTCTGGAGCTTTTTCCCGCGCAAAGAATTACGGCATACAAAGGCAAAATCCAATCCACTAAAACGGAATGTCATCGTCCATGTTGTTTTCCGGTACTTCGATGGGCTGTCCGCCTTCATTACGGGACTGGTCTTCTCCGCCGGAGGTTTCACGGGAACCGCTGAGAAACTCAATCTCTCTTGCGTGTATCTCTGTTGTGTATTTTGTGTTTCCTTCCTTGTCTTCCCATGACCGTGTTCGTATGGAGCCCTCAATATATACCGGACTGCCTTTTGAAAGGTACTGTCCGCAGATTTCCGCGAGCTTTCCCCATGCGACAATTCTGTGCCATTCGGTTCGTTCGTTTTTCTGCCCGTCTTTTCCCGTCCACGATTCATTTGTGGCGACTGAAAAGTTTGCGACCGCCTGACCCGAAGCTGTGAACTTCATTTCCGGATCGCTGCCGAGATTTCCTATTATTGTTGCCTTATTGACTCCTCTCATATTGCCTCCGCAATGGCGACTCCAAAAGGCCGCATCTGTTTTTTTATTTTATATACATAACGGTGTCTGTTCAAACCTTTTCGGCATGTTGCGGAGTAATAACCTTCAGAAGATTGTCAATAATCCTTGCCGTCATTCCCCATATTCTCTGATCATGGCAGAAAAATTCCGGGGATTTTTCTGCCGCGCCGCGTTTTAAATCACAAACTGGCATCCAAAAAACCCGTTCAACCTCATTGTGAATGCGCACGGGTGCGGGCGAGGCGACGGTACAGACAAAAGGTGTTACGAGATAGGACCTTTCGGATTTTTTTGCGGAAGCGGCGGGTATTTCATCGTCAATTCTTCCGGCAACCCTTCCGCGCGTTTTAAGGTTCAACCCTATTTCCTCAAGGGTTTCCCTGACGGCGGTCGCAAACATATCAGTGTCTTTTTCTTCTTCAATTCCTCCGGGCAAAGCCATATGCCCGGAAAATCTGTCAAGCGGATGGCAAGATCTTTTGATAAGGCATATCTCCGCTCCTCTTGCGCCGGGCTTGAGAATTGCCGCGACTGCCGCCCGCACACCGTTTTTAGGTATTTCTAGCGTGCGGAGTCGGTGTTGTGCGATGCTTTCCTCAAGAGATTTTATAAAAACTTCGTCGAATTTTTTCACCTTAAACTCCCGACTATGTTTCCCCATCGGTCGACCTCGCATTGGAACTCCGGAGTTATCATTAAAACCGAGCTGTCTTCCAGAACCAGAGCGGGACCTTCAAACCGGAAACCCGCACCGAGGTCGGGGCGTCTGTAAATCCCGAAACGCCTGAATGAGCCATTAATCCAAATATCTTTTTCACCCGTCTCCTTGTTTTCGCCAGTGTGAGATTCTATTTCCGGCAGTTTAAAGCCGCTTTTGCCGACCATGAAGCGTATTCGCGCCGCTGTGGTTTCGACCGTTTTGTTATTCATTGCGTATCCGAATCTTTTACAATGCAGGAGATGAAAATCCGAAGTGATATCGGAGGAAAAGGGAACCGTTATTTCATGCGATTGACCGGCATATCTTAAGTCAACAAACCTTTCGGTCTCAAAATCGCCCGCGCCTTTGTGTTCTGCGCGCGCAGCTTTTTCAAGTTCGCTCAAAGAGGCCGATACGAGATGTGTTTGCTCAGGCACAACCGAGAAGCAGCTTTTTACGTAATCCTTGAACAGGTCGGAAAGAAGCATTCCGAGCGCCGAGAGAGCGGCGGGATGGCATGGAAAAATTACCCTTTTCATTCCGGTTCCCAAAGCGATTTCACAGCAATGAAGGCCCGCCGCTCCGCCGAAACCGAAAAGGGAAAACTCTCTGGGGTCAACTCCTCTGTCTGCGGCCATAACCCTTATCAGCCTCTCCATTGATGAATTGACAACCCTGACAACCGATTCCGCCTTTTGCAAAGGTGTTGCGTTGTCCATCTCAAGAGTTTGTATCGCCTCAAAAGCCCTTTGAGGAAAAATTTTTTTTCTTCCACCGAGAAAATGTTCCGGTTCCATCCTGCCGAGAACAAGGTTTGCATCCGTAACGGTGGGAAGTTTTCCTTTTCCGTAACATGCGGGGCCGGGGTCTGCTCCGGCGCTTTCCGGTCCGGTTTTCAGAATGCCTCCTGCATCTGTCCGCGCTATTGACCCTCCGCCCGCTCCGATTGTGGATATATCTATGCATGGCACTCTGAGCGGAACCCCTCCGACATTGCTTTGGGATGAGAACATGGGGACACCGTTACAAAGCGAAACATCCGTTGAAGTTCCTCCCATGTCGCAAGTTATTATCTTTGTCTCGCCCATGCATTCCGCTATTTTGAAAGCGCCGGACACGCCGGCCGCGGGGCCGGAGGTCGTAATCCTTACCGGCTCACGCGCGACTTTGTCCGGTTCTGTCACGCCTCCGCTTGACTGAATTACGGAAACCTTCACGCCGCCGAGAGAGGACGAAAGGGACTTCATATAGTCTGATATTACGGGAATAAGATAGGCGTTTGCCACCGTTGTGGATGACCTTTCATATTCCCTGAATTCGGGAGATACAACCGATGAAAGAGACACCGGGATACCGAGTTTGTCTATACTTCGGCCGACCGCCGCTTCATGAGCGGGGTTTGCATATGAGTGCAGAAAACAGACCGCTACCGCTTCCGCGCCGAGAGCTTTAACGGCGTTTGCCACTTTCTCCATTTCCGTGTCGGACGGAGAGAGAAAAGGGAAGCCGGCGCAATTAGTTCTTTCCTCAACGCCTATTCTCATCGGGCGCGGAACAAGCCCTTCGTTTTTTTTCCAGAAAAGGTTGTAGAGTTTCCCGCGGTTCTGCCTTCCAATCTCAATAATGTCTTCAAATCCCTTTGTTGTTATAAGGGCGATTTTTGCGCCTTTTCTTTCGATAAGCGTGTTTGTTGCGACTGTCGTTCCGTGAATAATTTCAAGGTTCGCGGAAAGATTTTTTGTAAAGTGCGATACACCCTCAACTACGGCGAGCGCCGGGTTTTGAGGAGTAGAGGAGACTTTGTGAATCCGCACCGTTCCGCGGTCAAACAGAACCAAGTCGGTAAAGGTGCCGCCAATATCAACCCCTATTGTGACGGTGGCGTCCATACTTGCAGAGTTAAAGTCGCCCGAATCAGGAAGACGGAATGTTTTATTTACCGCCGGTTGGGTGAATAGGAAAACCTCAGTTTTTTATCGGCTATTTCCTTCAGCGCTCTGATAACGGGTTTGTTCTCTTCTTGAACCCGTGAACTTTTGTCCATATTGCTTTCAACAACTTCGGCGACCGGAATTTCACCTTTTTCCGCCGCTGCGTCCAGGCTTACCATCGCTTCGGCAAGTTTTTTTTCTCTCTCAAGAAGGTCGATCTTTTTTGCTACTATGCTTTTTGCTCTTTTCATTGCCACTACGGAAAGGGCAAATCTGTTTCCCACAACTTCCATACAGTCTTCTATTGTAACTCTTGCCATCTGTTTCACTCCCGTTACTTGCCGCTGTTAATAAACCGCATATGCGTGTAATATAACACAATTACGGCGATTGGAAATAACTATGGATACTAAACCCATCAAATTTGGAGCTGACGGACTTGTTCCTGTCATAGTGCAGGACCATAAAAACGGTAAAGTGCTGATGATGGCATGGGCAAACAAGGAAGCGTTGGAAAAAACCCGGCAGACCGAAAGAACCCATTTCTGGAGCCGTTCTCGTGGAAAATTATGGAAAAAGGGGGAGGAATCGGGCAATTTTCAGAAAGTAAGGGAAATACTTGTGGACTGCGACCGCGACTGTGTTTTGGTGCTTGTGGAGCCTCAGGGGCCACCATGTCACACGGGAAAAGAAACCTGCTTTCACAAGGGCGCAGACGGTGCGCAAACCTCTGCTCCATCTTTTGAAAAAGGTGCAATGGCAACGCTTGAAAAGGTTTTTCAAACCTTGACGGATAGGAAGAAGAATCCGAAAGAGGGTTCCTATACGAGCGCTCTTTTCAAGGGCGGAATAGACAGGATAGCGAGGAAAATAACTGAAGAAGCCGGAGAGACCGTTATCGCGGCAAAAAACCTGAATACGCAAGAGTTGGTATCCGAAACTGCAGATCTTTGGTTTCACTGCATTGTAATGCTTGCCGAGCAGGGGGTCTCTCTGGCGGACATAGACAGGGAACTTGAAAAAAGACTGGGAATCTCCGGTTTGGAGAGGAAAAGCAGCAAGCCCTGAAAAGGAAACCATACAATGGAAGAATGGACAAGAACAGACAGTTGCGGCGCTTTGCGTGCATCGGATGAGGGGAGCGAAGTTACGCTCATGGGTTGGGTTCAGTCAAGCCGCGACCATGGAGGGGTGATTTTCATTGACATACGCGACCACGAAGGCGTTGTTCAAGTGGTTTTCGACCCGCGAAGAGGCGCCGCTCACTCAACCGCGGAAAACTTCAGAAGCGAATGGGTTGTCGCCGTTCGCGGAAAGGTTGTAAAAAGAGAAGTAGCCATGGTCAACCATTCCATGCCGACCGGTGAAGTAGAGGTAATAGCTTCGGAAGCGGAGGTTCTCAACACATGTCCCGAACTTCCGTTTCCGGTTGAAAACATAATCAACGCCGATGAGCCGGTGAGGATGAAATATAGATTTCTTGACCTTCGTAGACCGTCGGTGCGGGATGTTATTTTACTTCGTCACCGGGTTGTTTCTGCGGCGCGCTCTTATCTGGAGTCGTTGCGTTTTGTCGAGATAGAAACCCCGCTTCTCACAAAATCCACACCCGAAGGGGCGAGAGATTTTGTAATTCCGTGTAGGCAGACCGACGGGCAGTTTTACGCTCTTCCCCAGTCTCCGCAGATTCTCAAGCAGGTTCTCATGTCTTCCGGTTTTGATCGTTACTACCAAATAGCGCGTTGTTTTCGTGATGAAGATCTCAGGGCTGACAGGCAGCCAGAGTTTTCCCAGATAGACATTGAGATGGCTTTTGCAAGAGAACGGGAGATTATGGATGTTGTGGAAGGGCTTTTAAAGGAATGCTTTGCCGTCGCGGGAATACGGGTGGACTTGCCATTTGAGACAATCGATTACTCGGACGCCCTCAGCCGTTACGGGAACGATCATCCCGATATGAGATTCGGCCTTGAGCTTTGTGATGTGTCCGGTGTTTTTGAAAACTCGAAATTCAAGATTTTTTCTTCCGCGCTGGGCAAAGGTGGAATTATCAAAGCGCTCGCGCTTGAGAGAGAGTCTTCCGCACTGTCGAGAAAAGACATAGATGAAATGACGGACGAGGCAATTTCAATGGGGGCGGGAGGTCTTGCGTGGATAAGAATTTCGGACGGAGAATGGCAGTCTCCCATAGCGAAGTTTCTCTCCCAAGATGAAAAAGCCGCGCTTTTACGCAAAACCGGACTCGCGGACTCAAAACACGGGTTGATGTTCTTCGGGGCGGGGGAGCCCGCGACCGTCAATACGGTTCTTTCAACGGTCAGGCTTTCGGTCGCGAGGCGTCTAGGACTTTTCAAGGATGATGATTACAAATTTGTGTGGGTGGAAAAATTTCCGCTTTTCGAGCGCGAGCCGGGCGGTCGTCTCAAGGCGGTTCACCACCCCTTTACCGCTCCGGCGGAGGAAAGTGCCGGAAGTTTTGAAAACTCGCCCGAAGACGCGCTTTCAAGGGCTTATGATATTGTTCTCAACGGTGTGGAACTTGGAGGGGGTAGCATAAGAATACACAAAAGGGATACGCAGGAAGCGGTTTTGAAAGTCGTGGGCGTAAGTGGAAACCAAGCCGAAGAGCAGTTCGGTTTTTTTCTCAGGGCACTTGAATATGGGGCCCCTCCGCACGGCGGTCTGGCTTTGGGGCTTGACAGACTTGTGATGATGATTTCCGCGATGAATTCAATAAGAGAAGTTACGGCGTTTCCCAAAACACAGAGAGGCGTCTGTCCTCTTACCGGCGCGCCGTCGTCCATAGACGCCGAGCAAATGGCGGAGCTTGGATTGAAGAAAATTGAAAACTAAGAGACAATCCGGCATTGCTGCCTTTCCACTTCCACAAGACAGCAAAATCGTATGAAGATAATTTTTATGGGAACTCCCGAATTCGCATCGGTTTCACTTGAGGCTCTTGCGCAAAAGCATATTGTCGCGGGTGTTGTTTGCAGGCCGGACAAACCTTCGGGGCGAGGAGGGCGCGTGACTCCGCCGGCGGTAAAGAGACTTGCCATGGAGCTGTCAATTCCCGTTTTTCAGCCCGGGGATGTAAGCGAACTCGCGGCGGAGTTTGAAAATCTCAAGCCCGAAGCCGTTTGCGTAGTTGCTTACGGAAAGATAATTCCTTCCGATATCCTTAAACTCGTCCCGCGCGGTTTTATCAATGTTCACGCGTCTTTGCTTCCGCTATACAGGGGTGCGGCTCCGATAAAACGCGCCGTAATGGCGGGGGAGAAGAAAACCGGCGTTACGACAATGCTCGTTGATGAGAAACTTGATTCGGGAGACATCCTGCTTCAGAAGGAAGTCCGCATAGGGGACGATGAAACATCCGAAGAATTGGAACGTCGCCTTGCAAAGACGGGAGCGCGGCTTCTTGTTAAAACACTCGCGGAGATTGAAAACGGCACAGCGCGTCCCGTACCTCAATATCACTCCGCGGCGACATACGCTCCCGCGCTGACAAAGGAGGACGGAAGAATAGACTGGACGCTGTCTTCGCGGGAAATCAAAAACCTGACGCGCGGAGCTCTGCCCTGGCCGGGAGCGTTTACAACCATCGGCGGAAAAATTCTCAAGATAATAAAATCGGAAATCTCAGCCGGAGACGGAAAACCGGGAGAGATTCTCAATTGCGCAAAAACCTTTGTTATCGCAACAGGCATAGGAGCGGTTGAAATAAAAGAGGTTCAACTTGAAGGGAAAAAAAGAATGCCTGCCGCCGATTTTCTAATGGGAGCAAAGTTGAATCCGGGCGACAATGTCGCATGAACGCACAGCTGTCGAATCTAAATTGCCGGGTTTTCGGTTCCGGGATAAAGAGGATTACAAATTATCCTGTTTTCCATTGTGCCGCGTTGCCCACATAAGTTTTGTTTTCAGAATGGAGAAATAGTCCATAAACGGAGATTTTACGAGATTGACCGATAACGGGGATTTTGTTACCACAACCTCCTGCCCCGGACTCAGAAGAAAATCCACTTGTCCGTCAATAGTCGCGCTAAGTTCTTCACAGGCGTATGGCGGAGGGCAACGGAATCTGATTTCTCTCTCATTTGATACGACAAGAGGACGATTCGCGAGCGTGTGTGGGCATATCGGCGTTATCAGCGCGAGCGGAAGGGTAGGATAAACTACGGGGCCTCCCGCCGAAAGAGAATATCCCGTTGAGCCTGTCGGAGTGGAACAGATAATGCCGTCCGCTTTGAAAGTTGTTATATGCGAGCCGTCTATATGGAGCTCAAGGTCTATGACTTTGGTCGCTCTGCCGCCGTTTACTACAACTTCGTTCAGCGCTTCGCTTGTCTCCGCGGTCGCGCCCTCTCCCTCAAAACGTACGGATAACATATCTCTGCGCTCCACTTTGTAACCGCCCGAAGCGATTTTTTCGAGCATGCTTTCCGTTTCGTCAACCTTGCATTCGGCAAGAAAGCCCAGTCCGCCGAGATTGATTCCGAGCACCGGAACGGGGCTTCCGCTCAAAAGATGCACGGCGCCGAGGAAGGTGCCGTCTCCGCCGAGAGAAAAAACCATGTTCGCAATAGAGGGAATTTCCTTTGCTTCGGCAAGACCGGAAACACCGGATGCTTTGCCTAGGTCGCTTTCCACAACCGGTTCAATGCCGAATTTCCCAAACATATCGCACAGCATGACGGTCATTTTTCTGACTTCTTTACTGTCGTGCAGTCCCACTATTCCTATTTTTTTAATTTTCCCATTGTCTGTCACTGTGCTGCCTCTGCGGAAGTAAGATAGTGTTTTATAAATTCTTCTATGCCGCCGTCAAGCACGGCTTCAACATCGCTCCGCTCAAAACCCGTTCTGTGGTCTTTTGCCATTCTATAGGGATGCATCACATATGACCTTATCTGACTTCCCCATCCGATGTCTTTTTTTGAAGAGCTAAGTTCGCTTATTTTTTCCTTTTTTTTCTCCGTTTCAATTTTATAAAGTCGCGCCTTGAGAACCTTCATGGCGCTCGCTCTGTTCTGGTGTTGTGACCTTTCGTTTTGGCAACACACCACCGTTCCCGTGGGTATGTGCGTTATGCGGACGGCGGAATCGGTTTTGTTGACGTGCTGTCCGCCTTTGCCTCCGGCTCTGAATGTGTCAACCCTCAAGTCTTTCTCATCCACGTCGATTTCCACCGAATCGTCTATTTCCGGCGCGATAAAAACCGACGCGAAAGAGGTGTGTCTTCTCTTGTTTGAGTCAAACGGCGATATTCTTACGAGCCGATGCACTCCGCTTTCGCACTTGAGATAGCCATAGGGGTGGTCTCCCGAAACTATTACTGTGGCGCTTTTTATTCCCGCTTCATCGCCTTCCTGACAGTTGAGAATTTCCACCGAAAAACCGTTTTTGTCGCAATATCGCAGATACATCCTGTAGAGCATCTCCGCCCAGTCCTGAGCTTCGGTTCCGCCCGCTCCGGCATTTATTTCCAAAATCGCCCCCTTTGAGTCGTCCCCGCCACCGAGCATCCTTTTGAACTCAACGCTTTCCACCTTTTTCTCAAGAGACTCAAGAACGGAGTGGAGTTCGGAGTCAAGTTCCTCATCCGGTTGTTCCGAGCATAAATCGCTTATGGTTTGGGCCTCTTCAAGAGCGGAGCGTAGATCTTCCCAGTTGTCAATATCCTGTTTCAGAGACGAGCGTTCGGACAGAACGGCTTGGGCATTGTTGCGGTCATCCCAGAAATCCGAACTGTTGGAAATTTCGTCTATTTCGAGAACCCTTTTTTGTTTGTCGTGGAGGTCAAAGAAAACCTCTTATGGACTTAACGCGCTCTCTGAGGTCTTCAATATCGGGTCTTTCTTCGTCTGCCATTTTTGCGTCTCCCTTTGCTTATTACTGCGGATTATACACAAAAGATAGGGCAAAATGCTTTTATTGAGTTGACTGATGGTTTTGATATGGTTTTCGGTATCTTTTTTTATTTTTGAGAGTAGGAACGAGGCGGAACTTATGACAGAACAGGAAAAGGATGTAAAGCAAGTCCATATTTGAGAACAAAGCGAGGAAGGAAAACAAAAGTTAACCCAACAGAAATTGATGAAAACAGAGGAAAGAAGAAAATCTTTAAACTTGCCGTTGGTTTTGGGATTGTTTGTCAAGGGTTTTGAGGCTATGTGGAGCTTTTGTATTTATTTTCCTAGATAGTCAGAAGAGAACAAATAGTTATGGGAAAAATCCAAAGGAGTAGAGTAAAAAAGCAAAGAGAATGTGGCTAATAACTCATAAGAAATCAAGATGTAAGCATATTCGATCTGGTTAATATAGGAATGAGTCTGATGCTATCTGAGAGTTTCAACAACCTTGGGCCTTCTTCAGATGGCTGGAAAAATAATCAATTTCGCAAGTTATGCTTTAGAGTCTTATTATCCGAATAGTACAGACAGGGGTAATGGAGGCTCGTAGGAACTTCAGCAGTCAGTTAGATATAGATTTCAAGAGCGCACACTTTCAAGTGCTCTTCTGGGTCGTAGTTGCCTGAACATACTTCATTCTTAAACCGTAAATAACATCGTCTATCAGTTTTGTTTCCTCATCCGTGAGGTTTCCCTTGGTCTTTTCCTGAATAAGCTCAAGTATGTCCACCGTGTGTTTCGCGGCTGGCAGGTTTACCTGCCTTTCTTTTGTGCCGGGGTCGGGAATATCGCCCAGGTGAATCATTGCGGATGCGTTTAGTGAAAGGACGAAAGTGGACAAATCCCATTTAACGCCTTCCGCTTCGGGTCCCGCGGGCTGCCGTTTTTCGTTGCCTTCACTCATAAAACCTCCTTCTTCCTGAGGGCTCAGGGTTTCTCCACATGCTCAAGAACTTTATCCGCTATGCCGGCAAACGCGAGAGAAGATGAACAATCGGGATTGGATTCAACTATTGGCACTCCTTCGTCTCCCCCCTTTCTAATCTCCGGGTCAATGGGAATTTCTCCGAGGAACGGAACTTTGAATTTATCCGCCATTGCCTTTCCGCCGCCTCTGCCGAATATGTCAATCGCCTCCGCTCCAGGCACTTCCAGATGACTCATGTTCTCAACTATTCCGATTACCGGAATGTTCAGTTTTTCAAACATAAGGATTCCGCGGCGAACATCTATCAGGGAAACCTCCTGAGGAGTCGTAACTATCACCCCTCCGCTGAGCGGCACTGTTTGCGCAATTGAAAGCTGGGCGTCTCCGGTTCCGGGCGGCAGGTCTATGACAAGGTATTCAGTGTTCTGCCACTCAACATCCTCAACAAACTGCTTGACCGCTCCGTGCACCATCGGGCCACGCCATATTACGGTCTCCTCCTCTTTGACCAGATAGCCGATTGACACCATTTTCAGTCCGTATTTTTCTATGGGAAGAATTTTCCTGTTTGCCGTCGCGACCGGTCTTTCACCGCGGGTTCCGGTCATTACGGGGGCGCTTGGCCCCCAGATGTCGGCGTCCATAAGTCCGACATTCTGTCTCTTTTTCGCGATTGTAACGGCAAGGTTCACCGCGATTGTGGATTTACCGACCCCTCCCTTTCCGCTCGCAACCGCGATGTAATACTTGATGTCCGGCAACTTGGACTCCGCCGCCTGCGACGAGGGGTGTGGCTGCGATTTCTCTCTTGATTTTGTTTCAATGGAAACTTCGCCAACGCCCGGAGTTTCAAGAACGGCCGTTCTGACCTGTTCCTCTATAAGTTTCTGTACTTCAGGGTCGGATTTTGGAAAAACAAGGGAGATTCCCACTCCGCCACGTTCGTTCACTTTTATGTCTTTGACTATTCCAAAGGAAACAATGTCTCTTGTAAAGCCGGGATATTTAACTTGTTTTAACCGTCTTGAAACGGTTTCGGATGTAATCTCCATATCTTGAAAAATTTACTCCACGCCGAGTTTGTTCTTCGCTTCGGGGGACATCATATCCGGATTCCAGGGCGGGTCCCAGACCACTTGCACCATCACATTTCTTGCGCCGATGCTTTTCAACGCTTCTTCCGCCTGTTCCGCAATCATGCCGCCCATTGAACATCCCGGCGTTGTTAAAGTCATTTGAAGCCCGACATCGTTGCCGGAGATTTGAACATCGTAGATAAGCCCAAGATCCACAATGCTTACGGGAAGTTCGGGGTCATTGACACTCCCAAGCGCTTCAAAAACTGTTTTTTGTGTCAGTTCTGTGTGGGGGTGCTTGTCTTTTTTTTCAAATTTTTTGAATTGAACCCCGGAGTCCCCGGAGTTTTCACCGGCGGGTGCGTCCGGTTGAATTGTTATGATTTTCTTCATTGCCATTTGAATGTGAGTGTAGCCATTGCCCGGGGTGTTGTCAAAACGGGCGCGGACTTGAATAATCTCCCGCCGATACTTACAATATAACCCTCCGGTTTTACCGGAAAGGAGCTTTTTCCGATGAACAGCCTCAAGAAAAAACTCGCCGTTGAATTTATCGGCACTTTCTTTCTGGTTTTCACCATAGGAATCTCTTCGGGCACATTTGCGCCTTTTGCTATTGCGGGAATTTTGACGGCGATGATATTTGCCGGCGGGCACATATCAGGCGCCCACTATAATCCCGCCGTAACGGTTTCAATATTTTTGCGGGAGAACTCTCCCGCGCGTGAGGTTGTTGCTTACGCGGTTTCCCAGATTGCCGCTGCCGTTTGCGCCGGTTTACTTTCCACTTTTTTCGTTCCGGGAGCGCCTGCGCCGGTTTTTGACACCGCTTCTCTTTTGATTGCGGAAGTTGTTTTCACCTTTGCCCTCTGCTTTGTAATACTCAATGTTGCGACCGCGAGCGGAACTGCCGGAAACTCTTTCTACGGGGTCGCCATAGGTCTTGTAGTGCTTTGCGGAGCGATAACGGTCGGTTCGGTTTCCGGAGCGGTTTTCAACCCCGCGGTTGCGGTCGGCCTTCTTGTCAGAGGGTTCACGGATTTGTCCGGGTTTTTTCTCTACGCTTTGGCTAGTCTCACGGGCGGAGTTCTCGCGGCGTTTGTTTTTCTGTTTGTGAGCAGGGACGAATAGGGGGCTTTCCAACAAATGTCCGTTGGTCTGAAAACTTTTGGAAACACCGGCGTTAAAATCCCCGAAGTCGGTCTGGGTACATGGAACTACGGCGCGGGAACCGAACCGCTTGAAGCCGGAATAAAACTCGGAGCGCGTTTTATTGACACCGCCGAAGGATACGGTACCGAAAGGGTTTCGGGTGAAGCCGTAAAGCGTTCGGGCGAAGATGTGTTTTTGGCAACAAAGGTTTCGGGAAACAATCTCGGCTATGACGATGTGCTCAGAGCCGCGGACGAGAGTCTTTCAAAACTGGGAAAAGACACAATAGACCTTTACCAAATCCACTGGCCGAATCCGGTTTTTCCCCTGAAGGAAACAATGAGGGCGATGCAGAAACTTGTGGACAGTGGGATTGTCCGCTTTGTTGGCGTAAGCAATTTCTCCGTTCGGGAATTTGAAGAGGCACAGAGTTATATGGAAAACACACAGATTGTTTCAAATCAGGTTCGGTATAGTTTGAACGACAGAGAGATTGAAAAGGATTTGCTGCCGTTTTGTGACAATGGCGGAATTACTGTTATCGCCTACACGCCTCTTGACAGCGGGCGTTTGTGTAAAAAATCTGAGAAAGGCAAGTACGGAGTTTTGAGCCGGATTGCGAAGAAATCTGGAAAAAGCGAGGCGCAAGTTGCCATGAACTGGTGTTTGTATCGGGACTGTGTGGTTGTTATTCCGAAATCGGACAGTGTGGAAAGGACAATAGAAAATTGCGGCGCATCCGGTTGGCGGCTTGAGAAAGAACAGTTTGATTCACTCTGCGAGGCGTTTTGAATATGGAATCTGAAAATACCGTTTGCAAGTGCGGCAATAAACTTGGTTTGCCTCTTGTATCGCCGAAGTCTGAATACTCGGCGTTGGGTTGGGTTCTTGTCTCATTTGGGATAAGCCATTCGCCTGTCAAGGTTGTTTTCAGTTGCGACCAGTGCGGCGAGGTACTTGAAACAATTACCGATAAAGCGCTTTTGAAAGAGCATACTTACAGATAGCGGCAATTAGCGTCTTTAGACGATAATTGTTTTATCCCAACCAACCGCTACGCTTTTTGTTTATGCGGTAAATTCTCAGGCAATACGCCGTTATTGTATCTTTTTCTGTTTCGTGCTTGACAAGGAAAAACTACCTTTCTGTCATCGCGTACACACGGCGACAAACTGTGGGAGAGGACACAGCGAAAAGAAGGCCCATAAAAGCATGACTGGTATAAGTCCGGTAATAGATCAGGCAGGGCAGAAGCTGTTCTGCGAACTCCAGTCGATAGGTCATCCCGCCCCCGATGGCACGGTGTCTGTCTTTGCGCGACAAGTGCTTCTCTTCACTCTCAAGCCAAATTGGGTGAAGCGTTGAAACTCAAGTGTCAAAATCTGCCACACGAATACCGGAAAGCCGAAACAATAATCGTGGCCAAAGCTGTAGGCTATTGTATATTTTTGTTATAAGTTTACGTTAACGTAAAGGTAAGCTTCACGGTATGATGAGTGACTCTCGAATCCGCGCAGGGTTCCGCTAACACTCCATCATCACGTTCTCGGGAGGACGCCATGCCAGACGATGGAAAACAGTGGGTTGATAGCCAGTCTTCGAAAACCTACACGCCGAAAAACCCGGTCCGTTTTGTGACGGCGGCGAGCCTTTTTGACGGCCACGATGCCTCGATCAATATCATGCGACGTGTCCTCCAACGTGGCGGCGTTGAAGTCATCCACCTGGGTCATAACCGCTCGGTCGTCGAAGTCGTCAGTGCAGCAATCCAGGAAGATGTGCAAGGCATCGCACTTTCATCTTATCAAGGTGGTCATGTTGAGTATTTCAAGTACATGGTCGACCTGCTCAAAGAAGCCGGCCGCACCGATATTAAAATCTATGGCGGCGGGGGTGGCGTCATTGTCGAAGCAGAGATTAAAGAACTTCACGACTATGGGGTGACGCGTATCTTCTCGCCCGAAGACGGGCAGCAGATGGGTCTGCAGGGCATGATCCAGCATATAATTGAAGTCTCGGATGTTGACCCGACCGATGACTTGCCAAAATCGCTTGGCAAGCTTGAGAAGAGTGATCATAAAGATTTGGCGCGGGTGATCTCAGCAATTGAGCGGGGCAAGTTGCCAGACGCCGATCTAAAAAAATTGCGAGACGTCGCTGCCAAGAATGACAAGGCACCAGTGTTGGGTATTACCGGCACAGGTGGTGCAGGAAAATCATCGCTGACCGACGAGTTGATCCGTCGCTTCCGCCTTTATTCAGAAGAGCCAAACATTGCCGTGATCGCCATCGATCCGACGCGTCGTAAAACCAATGGTGCGTTGTTGGGCGACCGTATTCGTATGAACGCTATCGATGCGCCGAACCTGTATTTCCGCTCCGTCGCCACGCGTGGCTCAAAGACTGAAGTGCCTGAGTATCTTGGTGACATTATCGTCGCTACCAAGGCAGCGGGGTTCGACATGGTGATTGTTGAAACGCCGGGTATCGGTCAGGGCGACGGCGCGATTGTCGATCTGGTAGACGTTTCTCTGTATGTGATGACGCCTGAGTTCGGTGCACAAAGCCAGCTTGAGAAAATCGATATGCTGGATTACGCCGACGCTGTCGCGATCAACAAAATGGACCGTAAGGGTGCGTTGGATGCGGTCCGTGATGTCCGCAAACAAGTGCAGCGTAACCGCGAAACGTTCTCTCAATCCCCGGATGAAATGCCAGTGTTTGGGTGCATGGCGTCTAAGTTCGCTGACCCTGGTGTCACTTCTCTATATCAGGAACTCCTCAGCGTGTTCACTGAAAAAGGCTTCAAAGACCTGGGCTGCACAATTGCGCCCGTCGCATCAAAAGTTTCAGAGCCCGGTCAGACAATCGTGCCACCAGAGCGGACCAGATATCTGTCCGAGATTTCCGAAACCGTTCGCGGCTATCACGCCACCATCGATGAACAATCAAAACTCGCCCGCGAACGCCAACAGTTGCGAGAGTCCAAACGCATGCTGTCCGAAGCCGGCGATGATGCGTCCGGCCTTGGTGCACTGGTGATTGCCCGCGACAGCGCAATGGATTCACGCGCCAAGAAACTGATAGATATCTGGCCACGCGTTGTCGAGAGTTATTCCGGTGATGACTACGTGGTCAAAATCCGCAACAAGGAAGTTCGCTACAATCTGCAACGCGAAACCCTCAGCGGTAACCGTGTGTCGCGTGTCGCACTGCCAAAGTTTGAGGACGAGGGTGAACTGCTCAAGTTCCTGCTTAAAGAAAACCTGCCCGGTAGCTTTCCGTATACCGCAGGTGTATTTGCATTCAAGCGCGAAGGCGAAGATCCGACCCGCATGTTCGCAGGTGAGGGCGATCCGTTCCGTACCAACGAACGCTTCAAATTTTTATCTCGTGACTCAGATGCCAAGCGTCTGTCGACTGCATTCGATAGCGTGACACTGTATGGTTTTGATCCGGATGAGCGCCCGGACATCTATGGTAAGGTTGGCAACTCCGGCGTGTCCATTGCATCGCTTGATGATATGAAGGTTTTGTATGACGGGTTCGATTTGTGCAGCCCGACAACATCTGTCTCGATGACGATCAACGGTCCAGCACCGACCATCCTTGCGATGTTTATGAATACTGCCGTCGATCAGCAAATCGCCAAGTTCGATGCTGACAACGGCCGTGCACCCACCGATGAAGAGATTGAAAAGATCAAAACGTGGACGTTTGAGACCGTGCGAGGCACTGTGCAGGCCGACATCCTGAAAGAAGACCAGGGCCAGAACACGTGTATTTTTTCGACCGAATTTGCACTCAAGATGATGGCCGATATTCAGGAATATTTTGTCGAACATCGGGTACGGAATTTCTATTCTGTCTCAATCTCCGGCTATCACATCGCCGAAGCGGGTGCCAATCCGATCAGCCAGCTTGCGTTCACACTCGCCAACGGTTTTACGTTTGTTGAAGCTTATCTGTCCCGCGGTATGAAGATCGATGATTTCGCGCCGAACCTCAGCTTCTTTTTCTCGAACGGCATGGACCCTGAGTATTCAGTGATGGGGCGTGTCGCACGTCGCATCTGGGCGTCTGCCATGCGCTTTAAATACGGTGCCAACGAACGCTCGCAGAAACTCAAATATCATATCCAGACATCGGGCCGCTCACTGCATGCGCAGGAAATGGACTTCAACGATATCCGCACGACCTTGCAGGCACTGATAGCCGTTTATGATAACTGCAACTCGCTCCACACCAACGCCTATGACGAGGCGATCACGACACCGACCGAAGAAAGCCTTCGCCGCGCCATCGCCATTCAGATGATCATCAACAAAGAATGGGGCCTGGCCAAGAACGAGAACCCGACCCAGGGCGCATTTATCATTGATGAAATGACCGACTTGGTTGAGGAAGCCGTGCTTCAGGAGTTTGACCGCATCACCGAGCGCGGCGGCGTTCTAGGTGCGATGGAAACCGGCTATCAGCGCGGCAAGATTCAAGAAGAGAGCATTTACTACGAGACCCTTAAGCATACCGGAGAGTTGCCGATCATCGGCGTGAATACTTACAGAAACCCAAATCCGTCAAAGGACGTGACGCCAGAATTACGACGTTCCACGGACGAGGAAAAGCAGAGCCAGATCAAGCGCCTGCGTGACTTCCAGAAACGCAACGCACCATTCGCAGACGATATGGTCAAACGCCTGCAACATGCGGCTACCAATGACGAGAACGTCTTTGCTGTACTAATGGATGCCGTGCGTGTGTGTTCGCTAGGCCAGATCACCGACGCGCTGTTCGAATCGGGCGGCAAGTATCGCCGGAATATGTAATCCCCTCATCCTGTCCTTCTCCCAAAGGGAGAAGGACTCACGTATGAACGCCGCTCTTCTCGGGGAAAGGGAAACGGATGATCAATTCAGATAGAGCTCTTGCCTATGGTGGAATAACTGGTTTTCGTGTGCCTGTGCATGGCAAGTTTTCAATAGGTGTGGAGTACAGCTTCATTGGCTATGATATTGATGATCCTGATTTTTTTAGTGGTTTGACGGGGCGTATCTACTACAAATTCTAATTTGATAATTTATAGTCCCTGCGCTCCTATGTGGAGTGGAAATGGGGGAAGCGGTTTTACTTCCTCCGCTTCCCCCATTTCTCATTAAGATTTTTTTTCAATGCCGCTTCCCTTCCTCTTTCTGACGGCTTGTAATAAATCCTGTCTTTAATTTTCTCTGGCAAATTTTCCTGACCCGAAAAAGCATCTTTTTCATTATGCGGATATTGGTATCCTTTTCCGTAACCCATGTTTTTCATCAGACGGGTCGGCGCATTTCTTATGTGCATCGGAATTTCAAGCCCCGGATATTTTTTCACATCTTCCTCAGCTTTTTTCAGCCCCGCGTATGAGGCGTTGCTCCTCGGACAGCTTGCCAGATATGTCGCCGTTTGCGCAAGCACAATACGTGCTTCGGGCATTCCTATGTAATTCACGGCTGTGAAGCAGTCAGTCGCAAGTGTAAGCGCATACGGCTCGGCATTGCCAATGTCTTCGGACGCGAGAACTATGAGCCGCCTCGCTATAAAAAGCGGCTCCTCTCCGGCGTCAAGCATACGCGCCAAGTAGTGGAGGGCGGCATCGGGGTCTGCGCCTCTAACGCTTTTTATAAAAGCCGAAATTGTATTGTAATGTTCGTCTCCGCCCTTGTCATAGCGGACTCCCTTCTGGTAAACTTCCCTTACGGTTTCCGTGTCCACTTTCCCCGCGCATATTGAAACCGCCGTTTCAAGTCCGTTCAGAAGCGCTCTTGCATCTCCTGCGCACAGTGAGATCATCTCTTTTTTTGCTTCGGGGGTTATCTCCGCCCCTTTTACCGCGTCATCTTTTTCAAGCGCCCTGTCTATTATCCGGGACAAATCGTTTTCTCCGAGCGGCTCAAGCTTGTAAACGGTGCACCTTGAAAGCAGGGGAGAGATAACCTCAAAAGAAGGGTTTTCCGTTGTCGCTCCGATAAGGGCGATTTCGCCTTCCTCAACGCTTCTCAGCAGGGCCGCCTGCTGGGCTTTGTTGAACCTGTGTATTTCATCTATGAAAAGAACAGCGCCGCCGCCATTTGCCTTTACTTCGGAGGCACGTTCCAGAGCCGCCCTTATCTCTTTCACGCCGGAGGAAACGGCGTCCATGTGGATAAACTCCGCTCCGTCCGTTCCCGTGATAACACGTGCAAGAGTGGTTTTTCCCGTTCCCGGAGGTCCCCAGAGTATTATTGAGCGGGAGCCACTATCGCTTTCAATCGTGCGGCGCAAAATGCCGTTTTGTCCCACAAGATGGCTCTGTCCGGCAACTTCATCAAGAGAGCGCGGCCTCATACGCTCGGCAAGTGGAATGTTTTCCATGTTCAATCTCTGGCGGTATTATACTTAAAGCGGACAGCACAAAACCCGAAGCAGTTGGCGTTTTTAAGGTTTCAATACTCTTTTCGGCTATAATAAAAACCTTATGAACACAAAACTTCTGAAGAAACTTTGCGACTTCTCATCAATTTCGGGAGACGAAGGAGCTGTCAGGGATTTTACTGTCTCGGAGCTTCGCAAACATACAAAAGACATATCCGTTGATGTTTTGGGAAATGTTACGGCGCGTCTGGGAGGCAAAGGCTCCCGGCTGGTTATTGACGCCCATATGGATGAGGTGGGCTTTATGGTAAGCCATATAGATGACAGGGGGTTTGTACGCGTGCATGCTCTCGGAGGAATGGACTCAAGGGTTTTCTACGGACAGCGTCTTGTTGTTTTCGGGAAAAAACCGCTTCGCGCCATGGTTGCGGCGATTCCCCCGCATATAAGTAAAACAAGCGGCGACCGCGGCGTTCCGGAAGTGGAGGACTGCGTTATTGACCTTGGGATTTCTGTGGGCAAGGTAAGAAAATATGTCCGCATAGGCGACCCAGTAACTTTTGATACCGAGCTGGAAGAGACTGAAGATGCGGTTATTTCCCGCGCTATTGACGACAGGGTGGGAATTTTCCTAATACTTGAGGCGCTTGCCGCGAAGCCGAAACTGAGTTGCGAACTTTTTGTCACAATAACCGTTCAGGAAGAATCGGGATTGAGGGGGGCGCGGATTATCACGCCGGTTCTGGAGCCGGATTTTGTCGTGGCTCTTGAGGGAACCGTGGCGATGGACCTGCCCGGAATTCCGGCGCATAAATCTCTCGCGAATATAGGGAAGGGGCCGGAAATCCGGCTTTCAGACCGCTTTCTTGTGGCGGACAGGGAGTTCAGTTTTTTCATTAAGTCCGTTGCGGATAAAAAGAAAATTCCGTCTCAAATCACTGTAAAAAAAGCGGGTGGAACAAACGCGACCGCGATGCAAGTAACCGGCAAGGGAAGCAGAGCGGCGGTTGTGTCCGTGCCGACAAGGTATTTGCACAGTCCAAGCTCAATTGCTTACAAAAGCGATATTGAAGCTTCTATAAAATTGGTAAAGGGAATTATTGAAGGGATTGGAGGTTTTGGTGGAGAGAAATAAAAATAAACTCGCGGAGTTTGATAAAGTTTCTCCGTCCGAAAATTGGCAAAAAAATGGCTGTGATTTTTAGCGGTCAACTCGTATGTGCGTTTCAAACCTTTCCAAAATTTTCAAATCCTGCGTTGCCGGTTTTCCCGGAGACAAGCCCGAATCGCTTTTCACCGATTTCGAAGCCGCGATAAAAAACAAAAAATACGATGTTCAGGACAAAACAATCATTGAGGCAGTTTTGAGAGAGGAAGGCGATTCCCTCAAGGAGTCTTTTGCCGAGGGGTTTGGAAACTGGTTTGAAAAACGGGAAAACAAAGAATGGGACACCGATGCGTGCGCAAAGTCCGTTGAATTTTTTTGCGTCCGTCTTGAAACACTGATTAACTATTACTACAGCAACACAATAGCCGGGCAGTTTTCCTGAAAGTTATGAAATATCTGCACACAATGATAAGAGTGGGAGACCCGGAAAGGTCAATCCTTTTTTATACACAGGTTCTGGGGCTTACGCATCACCGCACAACGGACTATCCCGGTGGTGAATTTTCCCTTTCGTTTCTCGGATACGGCGGAAACACCGAGCCGTTTCTTGAACTCACATACAACTACGGTGTGAAAGAGTATGAACACGGAGGCGCATACGGTCATATGGCTTTTGCCGTTGAGGACATAGAAGCCGCGTGCGCGAAAATCGCTGACCTTGGTGGGAATGTTGTACGTCCGCCGGGGCCGATGAAGCACGGCAAGACGGTGCTCGCTTTTGTGGAAGACCCCGACGGTTACAAGATTGAACTGATAGAGCGGAAGGGCTGAAATTCTACCGCAGAGATTTTTCTATTTTTCCGGCGATTTTTTCGTTCATTCCGGGAAGCGAGGATATCTCCTTCGCTGTCGCGGCCTTTATTCTTTCAACCGAGCCGAAATGATTAAGCAGAATTTTTTCACGTTTTTCGCCGACTCCCGGTATCGTATTCAGACGCGATTTAAGGAAATCTTTTTTCCTTAATTTTTTATGGTAGCCGATGGCAAAACGGTGTGCCTCATCGCGAATTCTCATTAAAAGAAAAAGCCCCTCTCTGTTCTTTACTGGGGTCCACGGGGTTTTTCTTCGCGGAGTGTAGATTGAGTCACCTTGTTTTTTCGCGCGCCCTTTAGAGATTGCGGCTATGTCTGTGGAACGGTCAAAACCAAATTTTTTCATTGTTTCAACCGCGGCGGACAGTTGTCCTTTTCCGCCGTCTATGAGTATCAAATTCGGCAACTCCCAGCCTTCTTCGTTTGCTCTCAGAAGACGCCTTGAAAGCATCTCTTTTATGCTTGCAAAATCATCCGCTCCGGAAACGGTTTTTATTCTGTAGCGCCTGTAGTGTTGTTTGTCCGGCTCGCCTCCGGTGAAACGCACCACCGAACCGGTTGTTTGTTTTCCCCGAATGTTTGATATGTCCAGACACTCTATTGAAAGCGGCGTTTTTGAAAGTTTGAGCGACTTTTTCAGTTCGGTGAGAACGTTCCCCTTCTTCTTTTCGCAGAACCGTTTCTTTCTGAGCGCATCGGCGGCATTGTCAGATGCGAGCCGGAGCAGTTTCGCTCTCAATCCCCTTGATGGCGTAATGACTCTTACCACGCCGCCCCGTTTGAGCGCGAGCCATTTTTCATATGACTGCCTGTGCTCCGGCGCAGTTTTTACAACTATTTCGGGCGGAATCTGCCTTCCCGCGTCGTAGAACCTTCCCATAAACTCGCCAAGCGCCTGGGGAAACTTGGCTCCCGTATTTTTTACCGAAAACCCGGTCTTGTCGGTTATTCCGCCGCTTCTGTAAAAAAGAACCACAAACTCAAAAGATCTTTCGTCCGCCTCCATTTCTATCACATCCTTGTCTGTAAAATTTGAGGAAACCACTTTCCCGAGGCTGCCGTTTGCAAGCAGTGCCTTAAGATGGTCTCTGTAGTGGGACGCATCTTCATATCTCATTTCATCGGACGCTTCTTTCATCTTGTTTTTCAGGACGGACACTGCCGCGCCTCTGTTTCCTCTCAAAAAAACTTCCGCGCGGGCGCACAGGGCACGGTATTGGTCTTTGTCTATCATGCTCGCGCAAGGCCCCGAGCAGAGACGCATATCGTAACTAAGGCAGGGGCGGTTTCTGTGGCGTTTGAATTTTGTGTTTGAGCAGTCTCTTAAGGTGAAGAGTTTCTGGACAATTTTCGCAGTTCTCTTCAACGCCCCTCCGTGCGCGAAGGGACCGAAATAAGACGCGCCGTCGCTCCGGATGCGGCGGGTCAGTGAAACGCGGGGAAAATCCTCATTCATTGAAAGCCGTAGAGAGGCGTAGGTTTTGTCATCTTTCAACTGTATGTTGAACTTCGGCTTGTGTTTTTTGATAAGCGAGTTTTCAAGGATAAGTGCTTCGTGTTCGTCTTTCGTTACTATGCAGTCAACACTTGCCGCCTCGCGCATAAGGTATTCAATTTGGGGTCTTGAGTCTTTTCCGCGTCTTAAATAAGACCGTACGCGGCTTTTGATATTTGACGCCTTGCCGACATAGACTGCCCGCCCGTCCGGGTTTTTCATTATATATATGCCACAGGATGAGGGCAGGGAGGAAGTCTGAGTTTTGAAGTCCGGGGTTTCAGGCACGGGGCTCAGGCTCTCCGCGCCTTTTCCGCTCCCGCATAAACCGCAATCAGCGTTGCCACAGAGTTGAAGGAAAGAAGCGCAAGGTCAAGGCGCAATCCCGCAACCGTTTTCGGGGTTAAACCGAACAGCGAGAACAAAAAGACAACCAGACTTACGACTGTTATTGCCGGAATAAGAGGGCTGAATTTTTTTGTTTTGACAAGTATGGATGTGAGAACCATGGGAGCCATAAGGGCGGTTCCCATGAAACCGGACAAGGCAAGCGAGATGATTCCCTTTGAACTTTTAATCGCAACTATGAAAGCCGCGGCGCAAAACACGAGTATGATCATTTTGACGAAAACCACGGGTGAAACGCCGAGTTTCTCCCCGCCTTTTGAAAATGCCTGATTTATTTCGGAGCCCAAAGCAAAAAACTGCGAATCCGAGGTTGACATAGCCGCGGCAAGAATTCCAATCAGCGCCACCGCTCCGATGGCGGCGTTTTGCTCAAGGATGAGTTTGCCGATGAATTCTGGACCGCTTTTCGCCGTAATTTCCACGGCTCCGTAAAGTCCGATTATAAGCCCGGCAATCAGAAGCAAAAAGGTGAAAGAGGCGTGCAGAACCGGAACTTTACGTCTCTCGTTTATTCCCTTGAGAATGGAAAGCCGGGAGGTTAATTGCGGCTGTGAGACCGGAAGCAGAACTATGGATATGAACCCCGCAAGCAGCCACTGAACGGACAGCAATCCTTTTGGCCCGGGAACTGAAAGCAGTTTTTCATCCGTTTCCCTCACCGCCTCAAAAAGCGCTCCCATTCCGCCGAATTTGGACAGAACAATCGCCGCCATTATCCAAATCACAGTGAAAAGCATAATTCCCTGAAGCGCATCGCAATACATAATTCCCCTGAGTCCGCCGATGGAAGAGTAAAAGAACATAAGGGCGAGAATGATAAGAGCCCAGCTCCACTGAGGGACGGGATACGGAACGATTTCGGCAAGAAGCCCGGATGCGCCTTTGATTTGAATGGCGATGTATGGAATGAGAAAAATCACGAGGCCGATTACATAGACAGCAACCCCGTGTCCGCCAAATGAGTTTCTTATCAAATCCGACATGCTGCGGAAATCTTTTGACGCCACTCTGTCTTTCAGTTTAAAACAAAGCCACAGGGTGAAAACTGCAAGCGTCATGTCTGTTACGCCGAGGAATATCCATGTTCCAACCCCGTGGACGCGGAAAAAATTTGGCATCCCTATCAGGATGAAAGTGCTGTAAAGCGTGGCGAAAAAAGTCAGGAACCCGATTGCCGTGCCGAGGCTTCCGCCTGCGAGAAAAAACTGATGCTCGTCGCCCTTGTTTTTCCTGTTTCCCAACACTGCAAGGGTGATGAGAACCGCAAAATATATAAGAGCGACCGTTATAAATGTCATTCCATTGCTCATAAGTCAATCCTCCTTTGACAGAATCATCGCGACTATAAGCACGGCGTATATTGACACTGATATTGCCATACCGGCCCAGAGCGTTCTCGGTATCTTTAAAATATACGGCTCGGGGATTCCGCCGGGAATTACTTGCGGGATGAACGCCAGACTCGCGAGGAATAACGTGAGGGGAAGAACAACTTTCCAGTGATTTTGACTTTTCATTTTTACGACCGGTCTCGTGCGGTTTTGCGCGTGCTACTTTCTAATCAACTCCATAGTATGTAATAATACCGCCGGGTTTTACAATGATAAAGAGTGACATTATCCGGCAAAGTAACCCTTTGCTCTATATTGAGACCTACGGGTGTCAGATGAATGAGTATGACTCGGACAGAATTCGTGCCGCCCTCAGAGCGGAGAGAACTTCCGACCCGTCCGCGGCGGATTACATAGTCGTAAACACATGCGCGATACGGGAAAAGGCGGACCACAAGGCGTTTAGCAGCGTAGGGAAATTCAAGAAATTGAAAAGTGAAAATCCCGAAATTGTAATAGGAATGGCGGGATGCGTCGCCCAGTTATATGGAGACGCCATACTGAAAAAAAACCCGCATCTGGATTTTGTCATAGGGCCCGGAGCCATTTCCAAACTTCCCGCCATAGTAGCCGACATAGAGCAGTCGAGAGAGCGGGAACGGGTCGTAAGGTCGGAAACCTCTTTTGATGTTGAGGAAACTTTCGAAATCTCCCCCGAGATTGACAAATCAAAGGTCAGCGCCTTTGTCTCAGTTCAGCAGGGATGCAACAAAAGATGTGCTTATTGCATAGTGCCGACCGTGAGAGGGAACGAAGTCAACAGGCCTCTAAGCGGGATAATCTCCGAGGCACAATCTCTTGTTTCAGGCGGGGCGAGGGAAATAACCTTTGTCGGGCAGACGGTCAATTCATGGAAGGAAAAGGAAATGAGGTTTGGAGACCTTCTGCGTGTCGCGGGCGAGATTGAAGGGCTTGAGAGAATTCGCTTTACAACCCCGTATCCGCGCGACATAACAAAAAAAATGGTTGATGCCATGAGGGAAGTTCCCAAGGTCTGCAGACACATACACTTGCCGGTTCAGTCCGGTTCGGACAGAATTCTGAAACTTATGAACCGCACCTACACGGTCAAATGGTATCTTGAGGCAGTTGACCGTCTCAGAGACTCGATTCCCGACATAGCGGTTTCAACCGATGTTATAATCGGTTTTCCCGGAGAAACCGAAGAAGATTTCATGCAGACAATGGATTTGCTTGAAAAGGTGCGTTTTGACAGCTCCTTTTCATTCAAATTTTCCCCGCGTCCCGGAACTCCCGCAGCGGTGTCTCCCCACGGTATAAAACCCAATATCGCGGAAAGACGTCTCAATTTTTTTCAGGAAAGACAGAGGGAAATAACCCTTGAGCTCAACCGCGCGAGAAAGGGAAAATGTGAGGAAGTTCTCGTATCTGGCGCCGGTAGGCGCCAGAACGGTTGGATGGCAGGACGCACCACTCACAACAGGATAGTGAACTTTATCGGAGAGAGTAATTTGACCGGGAAACTCGCCACCGTGTGCGTAACGGACGGTCTTGCCAATTCTCTTCGGGGAGAGATTGTGGTATGAGCGGTCCGGTGAAGTCGGTTTCGCTTGCCAACCCGCGGGGTTTCTGCGCGGGAGTGGAAAGGGCAATAGCAATTGTTGAGCAGGTTCTCGAGAAACACGGCGCGCCCGTCTATGTGAAGCATGAAATTGTTCACAACAAGACCGTTGTTGATGATTTTAAAAAACGCGGAGTGATTTTCATAGAAGACCCCCAAAGCGTTCCTTCGGGGTTGCCTTTTGTTTTTTCCGCTCATGGAGTTTCGCGCCGCATTCGCCTCATTGCCGAAAACAGGGGATTGAACATATATGATGCCACCTGTCCTCTGGTTTCACGAATTCACGCCGAGGTTTCCCGTCTTCGCGCGAGCGGATATGAGATTGTAATGATAGGGCACGAAGGGCATCCCGAAGTTGAGGGAACCCTCGGACAGTCAGAGGACGGAGTACACCTTGTTGAAAACGCCGGGGATATTGACGCGCTTGTCGTGGAAGACCCGTCAAAACTTGCCTATGTTACCCAGACCACGCTTTCGGTGGATGATACGCGGTCGCTTATTGAACGGTTGCGAGAGAAATTTCCGCAAATCCGGTTGCCGAAAAAAGATGATATCTGCTACGCGACTCAGAACCGTCAGGATGCAGTAAAAAAAATGGCGGCAGACTGCGATGTTGTTTTTGTTGTCGGCTCCGAAACAAGCTCCAATTCAAACCGTCTGCGGGAAGTTGCTCAACTTCTCGGCGTGCGAGCGTATCTTGTGGATGGCGTCGAAGACATAGACAGGCAATGGCTTGAAGGAGCGAACAAAATAGGCCTTACCGCCGGTGCATCGGCTCCCGAAAGGATAGTGGAGGAAATTGCCTTACGCCTGCACGAATGGACAGATGCCGCCGTTGTCAAAGAGCTGGACGGAGTCAGAGAGGGGGTGCATTTCAGCGTGCCGAAAGACCTTTTACACGGGACTGGATCAAAACGCTCCGTTGACGGTTCGGATTCTGCTGAGCCTTCTTAAATACGATTTTTTGCTACGATTTGAATTTGATAAAATAAACTAAGAAATCGCGCGATGCAATAAATAAAGAGCAAAACGCCTGTGTTATAATTTTTTCATTCAAACTATATTGCAAATTTTAAATTTTTATGTAAGATGCGCATCCAGAGGTAATTGTCCATGAAGAAAATTGAAGCAATAATCAAGCCGTTCAAATTGGAAGATGTGAAAGCCAGTTTGAAAGATATTGATGTTCAGGGCATGACAGTTAGCGAAGTAAAGGGTTTCGGAAGGCAAAGCGGACACGCCGAAATATACAGGGGTTCGGAGTATGTAATAGACTTTCTTCCGAAAGTTAAAATTGAGATAGTAGCAAAGGATGAGTCGGTCGCTCAGATTATAGATGTTATTAAAGAGAGTTCTGGAACGGATAAGGTTGGAGATGGTAAAATCTTTATTCTTCCGGTTGAAAACGCCATAAGAATCAGGACAGGAGAACAGGGTGAAGATGCAATATAATCCGGTTGCGCAAATCAAAAGCATCGATCGTATTATTGGAAAATAATTCGGAGATATTTATAAGATTTTGGAAAATCAAATTCAACAAGGAGGGCTGATTCAGTCATGAGAGAAGAGGGATTTCTCTGTTTTATCAAAGATGTTGCAATCCGGTGCGGAAAAGTGGTGTTTGGAGCCGCTTTTTTATTGCCCGTTTTTCTTTTTGTTACAGGGGGCGACTCCTTTGCCGATACAACGGCGGGAGAGAATTTTCAACAATATTCACAATGGTCCGTATTTACTGTAAATAACCTCTGGGTGCTTCTGGCGGCAATGTTCGTGTTTATAATGCACCTCGGTTTCGGTTGCATTGAAAGTGGTCTTGCAAGGTCAAAAAACACCGTAAACATATTGTTCAAAAATGTGATGATAATCGCAATCGGTTTTCTTACATACGCATTTTGCGGATTCAATTTGATGTATCCCGGATTTGCCGAAGGAGCTTCGGGGTTTTTCGGGTTTGGCGGTTTTTGGATATCCGCTCCCGAAGGAAACGCCGGTCTTGTGGAGTATGCCAGCGGTTCTTATTCGTATTACACGGACTTTATGTTTCAGGCGATGTTTGCCGCAACCGCGGCCACGATAGTTTCGGGAGCGGTTGTAGAGAGAATTAAACTCCTCAGCTTCATAATATTTGCCATTTTCTATGTGTCTGTTGTCTATCCGATAGCCGGCTCATGGTTGTGGGGCGGCGGATGGCTTTCCAATCTGGGTTTTTACGATTTTGCTGGCTCTACGATTGTTCATAGTATCGGAGGATGGGGGGCCCTTATCGGCACATTGTTTGTCGGTCCGCGAATCGGCAAATATATAAACGGAAAGACCAGACTGTTTCAGGGACACAATATGCCGCTTGCCACGATTGGGGCTCTTCTGCTTTGGTTCGGATGGTATGGATTTAACGGCGGTTCGGTTCTTTCCGCCGACCCGGCCGGTATTTCGCAAGTATTTGTGACGACTTCTCTCTCAGCGTCCGCGGGAGTGGCAAGCGCGATGGTAGTGATGTTGGTGCTGAAAGGCAAACCCGACCTTACAATGGTTCTTAACGGCGCGCTTGCGGGTTTGGTCGGAATAACGGCGGGAGCCAATGTTATAAGCCCCGGAGACTCCGTGATAGTGGGGATGGTTGCCGGAGTTTTGGTTGTTGGAGCGGTAATTTTTCTTGACAGGGTTCGGGTTGATGATCCGATAGGAGCAATTCCCGTTCACCTGTTTTGTGGAATATGGGGAACTCTCGCGGTGGGTATTTTCAGCAGCGACCCCAATCACACTTTCATAAAACAGCTTATAGGAGTGTCGGCGATCGGGGTTTTCTCCGCGATCGGCGCGGCAATTATTTTCTTTGTTATCAAAATGGTTCTGGGATTGCGTGTTTCCGCCGAAGAGGAGGTTATGGGGCTTGATCTGGGCGAGCATGGAATGGAGGCGTATGACATCCATTGAGCGCTTTATGCCCGGAGGTATTTCGCAGTTTTAATATTCATTGAGTTGCTCCGCGCTTCGGCAGGCGGGTTTGCTCTATGTTTAACAATACAAGTCATTACAAGGAGGTATTAATGATTAACTGTTATTTTAGGTTCTTAAGTTTCTTTGCGATTGCGGGTGCAATGCAGTTTGCGGTTGCCACCGCGAAGGCCGAAGTTCCGCTGTCGCAGTTTTCCGAAGCGGTTAGCATAGGTTTGTCCGTTGACACAACATATCAGTATGTTTTCAATTGTGACAACGAGACCGTGAGCAACTGTCCGGCGGAAAGGGGGCTCTATGACGAGCATAACAACTTCTCAATAGACGCTTTCACTCTGTCTGTTGAAAAGGAGGCAAACGCTTCGGGCGCGTCTCTGGCTGATAAGGTCGGCTTCAGGGCGGACATACTTTTTGGCGAGCAGGCGGAGCGTTTGGGATTTGGTTTCAATTCCGACGGAGACGGTGCGGTAAGTCCCTATCAGGCTTATTTGAAAATCACCCCCACGGAAGAACTCTCCATTGTCGCCGGGCAGTTCACCACGCTTGCAGGCTGGGAGCTTATAGAGGCGAAAAACAATACAAATGTCAGCAGGTCGCTTCTTTTCTACAGAATCCCGTTCGCGCACTCGGGCGTGAGGGCGGCATACTCGGCGGGGCCACTTGACCTGACCTTCGGCCTCAGCAATGATTGGGATGCCGTTGACGAAGTTGACGACGGAAAGACTTTTGAGTTTCAGGCGGCGTATTCGCACTCTTCGGACGCAGGCTTTATAAATGACCTGTGGCTCGGCGCGACAGTATATGTCGGCAAGTCCGAATTTGGCGAGATACAGGTAGACTCCAATAATAGTGGTAATATCAGTATTTTTGACATTGGCACGGGAGTGGAGAGTTTGACGCCGCTGCTACCGCTACTTGACGATGACAATAAGACTCGGACACTTCTGACTCTTGTTGGCAGCGTGACATCCGGCAGGCTCACATTTGTCGGAGACCTCGAGTTCACATGGGTTGAAGACGGCCGTTTGGTGCCCGTTCGCAACCTTGTTGATATAGGTAATGATAACAACCCCTCCAACGATGAAGTTAGACAGACAGGCGTGAGATATGACAGCTTCTTTCGTTGGGGTGTGGGCGGATACGCTATATATCAGGCGGCTTCGGATTTAAATCTCTCTTTGAGAGCGGAGTATGTTGACGACTCTGAAACCTCCGATTCTGTGAAGCTGTTTGAAATAACACCGACCGTTGCATGGAAGCCGTTTGGCGAAAGCGGAAAAGGGGTTTTTGAGACCCGCTTTGAATACCGTTGGGACAGAGCGGATGTCGAATACTTTCCGAGTGACAGCGGACTGAAGAAAGACCAGCATGCGCTGCTCCTTCAACTTCTCTACTGGATATAGGCTCCTTCTCGGAACCTGATTGATAAAAAGCCGACCGGATTCGTTTGCGGTCGGCTTTTTTTATTATAGAATGACATCAATTTTCCGCCCGGATAGCTCAGTCGGTAGAGCAGAGGACTGAAAATCCTCGTGTCGGTGGTTCGATTCCGCCTCCGGGCAACTTTGCCTGCCTTCAATATGTTTCGTGGGCGAAGATAACAAGTTATGGTCTTGACAGATATTTTCATATTTGTATACAATCAAAGGTTAAGCATATTTACTTAACAATTTGGGTTTTTATTATGAAATTTGGAGACTATTTAAAAACCAAGCGCAAACAAAGAGGCATAACCCAGGGAGACCTCGCGTATTATCTTGATGTCTCAAAGGTTTATATCCACCAGCTTGAAACGGGAAAGGCGGATTCTCCCTCGCGCGAGAGGTGTCACCAGATTGCTCAGTATCTTCGTGTCAGCGTGGCAGAGGTGTGGAATTTGTCCAGACGCGAAAAGTTGCACAAGTTTATTGAAAAAGAACTTATAGATAAGAAAGATCTTGAGATTCTGACCGATGAGGAAAGGTATCTTGTCAAACTGTACAGGGTTCTTGATGATGAGATGAAAAAGGACTTCAGTGGAATGGTCTTTATGCTTTTCAAACACTATGAAAACTCCGAAGCCAAAAAAATTCTGGAAGAATTCCTTAAATGCGCCTGACGGGGAAATTAAGTTTTCTTTACAAGATTCTTTTTATAGAGATAGGCATATTGTTTTTTATATGCGCTGTTTTCTACAGCCAGCTCGGCACCGCCAAATCCAATTTGATAAACAAAACCATTGTGGCATCTGAACTCATAAGCAATGAAGCCACTCAATTTCTTGTTCACACTGAAAATCCGACAAGTGAAGATTTTTACGCATTTCTGAGAAGCAAATACGGTCAGGAAGGTATCTTCAAATCCTTTGATGTTGTTCCCTCCTCTTTTCTGGTTCTTTTTACAAATGAAGGGAGCGAAGGTCGGGAGGCGAGGAGTTTGTATTCCGACAGGGGATACGGCGTGCGCGAGGCAGCTGGTATGCTGTCCGTTTCCGTTCCTTTTCTTATGCGTGCAGACGGGAATCCATATGGAGTTATTACGGTAAATTCCTCTAGATCTCAGATACTAAAAAAGGTGTTTTTGGATAACTCCCTTTTATATCTGGCGCTTTTTATAGTGCTCAACAATCAGGTTTTTATCCTGCGCTATCTGGTTTCCAGAAAACGCAAAGAGATTATAGACAAGAACTATGCGAGGCCCTATATGAAGCAGCGCTCTATAGGGGCTTTAAAGGTTATGCGCCAGGTTTTGGAAGAGATAATTGAAGACCACCCCGAAGAACCGGGGAAAAAAGACAGAACAGCGAAAACTTCCGAGGCGGCTAATAAACCGGGTTCAAAAAAAGTCATCTCCTTCTCCGGATTTCTTTCTAAAAACAGCAAATAAATGATGTGCGCTCGGTTTAGCGGGTTTGGGTTCGGGGTCTCAAAACTCTACAACGGGCTTTTCGCCAGGCCGCCAGCGGTTGGGATTGATATCGGTTCGCATTCAATAAAGGTTGTTGTTCTCAACAAGAAAGACGGCGGTGCGGATTTTTCCGCGAAGGCGGCCGAAGTCGCTCTGAACCCTGACTGTCTTAAGAACAAAAAGATAGAAGATTTTGATTCCGTTTGCTCGGGGCTGTCATTTTTGCGCGAGGATCTTGATATCAAAGGCGCAATCGCCGCCGTCTCCATTTCTGGCGGCGCGGTGTTTACGAGTCTCATGGAGGTTCCTCCATCCGCAGCGGGTTCGAAGAAACTGATCGAAGAAGCGGTTTCGCTTCATCTGGAAAGCTTTTTTCCGGAAGGAACGGACGACTATTACAGCGATTTTCATCCGCGCGCGGCGCAGACGGAGAAGATTGCCGTTGCTGTTGCAAAGAAAGACGCTGTTGATATTTGTGTTTCGGCTCTTTCCCGCTCGGGTTTTACTCCGGCGGTTGTGGATTACGATGGCTTTGCAGTTATAAATGCCTACAACAGCCTGGAGAAAAACAAACCTGCTGCGGAAGAAGGGCTAACCGTTTTGCTCAATGTCGGACGCTCCGTAACAAACTTTGCCGTTTTGGAAAATTCAAAAACCGTTTTGACAAGAGACCTATCCCGCAGTTCTGATGAGTTGACTCTCGGCATTGCGCGCGCCGGAGATCTGACAATTGACGAGGCGGAGTCTGAAAAGACCTCCCTTTGTGCTGGCTCAAGGACGGAGTTTTTGAGCATTGCACGTGAATTTTCAACGAAGGTTGCGTTTGAGGTAAAATCCAACCTTGAGATGTTTTTGAATATGGAGACACAAAAAACCCATAAAGCGGTTCTTTCCGGAGGAGGGTCGCTACTCTACGGTTTCAGCGATGTTATTGCCGAAATATTGAAGGTTGATGTTGAGTACTCCGATCCCATAGGCGATGTGTGCGATGGAGTTGACGCAGACTATCTTAAAGACCTGTCTCCAAAAACCGCCGTTGCGTTCGGGCTTGCGCTCAGAGTGTTGTGAAAGGAAAATTTGGAGTCGCAATGATAGAAATCAACCTTTTGGAAAATGCAAAGTCCGGCAGAAAACCGGGGAAGATATTTTATGCCGTGGCGGCGGTTGCTGTATTGGCTGTTGCTTCCGGTTTCCATTTAAAGTTCGGTGACGACCCGCAACCACGGGTCGGGAAAAGTGATATAAACAAAAAAACCTCTTTTTCATCCTCTTCACCTGCACGTAAATCCGCGGACAAAGAGAGGAAGAAAAAAATCTCCCGGAAATTCAAAGTGAAGGGTTTTATAAACCTTATGGGCAAAAATTTGGCGATGTTAGTTTCGGGACGTGAGGTGCTTTGGGTTGAAAAGGGGCAAAATGCGTTCGGGGTTAAAATCGAGGATATAGAAGAGAAAGGGGTTTTTACAAAAACCCGTTCCGGCGGAGGCGGGAGGGAGTTCTTCCCGTTGAAATAATTATGGGCTCAAAGGTTTTATTACTCATTTTCTGCGCGGCATGCGCGGTTTTAATTTCCGGTGGAAAACCCGCGGCCGCTTATGCGCCGAACGATGGAAAAGCGTTCTGGGCTTTTGACTTCCGGAACTCCTCTCTGGGCTCTGGAGGTATTGTTTACAGGGGCGAGAAAGGCACATTCATATACAAAGGTGCCAGCGTGCGGGAGGTTATACGCCAGATAGCCAGAATGGGAAATTTCAGTATCATTATTACGGGTGAAGTGAAGGGAACGGTTGATATGGAGTTGAGAAATATTCCGTGGGATCAGGCACTTGCGGTTGTGCTTGGCGAGAGCGAACTGGGAGCTTTTGTTGATGGAAGCATAGTCAGGATTTCGTCGCTTGAGAGCATAAGCAAAAGGCGGAGAATCAAATCGGACACCGCGTTGATTGTTGAGAAAACCGAGAAACTCGTCTCCGAGCAGTTTTTTGTGAACTACGCCACCGCGCGCGACATTGCCGCGGGAATTAAAACACTTCTCACAAAAAGGGGCAGGGTTGCCGTTGATGAAAGAACAAACAGTTTAACGGTTCTTGAAACTCCTCTGAACATTGAAAGTATTGAGAAAATCATCCTGTCGCTTGACAAGCCCACGCCGAAAATACTGATAGAGTCAAGAATAGTGCAGGCGGGAACGGATTTCTCAAGAGAGCTTGGCATTCAGTGGGGTGCTTCCTACAGAAGCAAAAAAACCGGAGCGCGTTTTCCCTCAAGCATACAGATCGGCGGAACGCAGATAGAAACACCTTTCGGCAATGTTTCTGACGGCTTCATAGTTGATATGCCCGCTTCTGTTGATAGAGGCACCGGTGGGTCGCTCGGGGTGGTTCTGGGAAACCTTGCCGGAACCTTTGATCTTGACATACGGCTTTCCGCGCTTGAGGACAAAGGCAAGGTGAAAATACTCTCATCCCCGAAAATTATGACGGTTGACAACTCGGTGGCAAGGATAGAGCAGGGCATCTCAATTCCGTTTTCAACGGTTTCCGACCAGGGAACGAAAACAGAGTTTGCGGATGCAACCTTGAGCCTTGAAGTTAAACCCAAGATAACCAATGACGGCAACATATTTATGGACATCCATGTTACCGACAACTCTCCCGATGCGACTTTTTCGGTCGGCTCCCAGCCTTCAATCAGAAGAAATGAAGCGAAGACCAAAGTTCTTGCCGAAGACGGAGAGACGATAGTCCTCGGCGGAATCGTTACGACAACGGTCAATAAAAGCAATTCCAGAGTGCCGTTTTTCTCTTCAATTCCCCTTCTCGGAGCAATGTTCAAGAGCTCAAGGAACACAACGGTGGAAAGGGAGCTTATTCTTTTTATAACGCCTCGCATCATTCTTTAGGGCGCCGCAGTATTTGTGTTGCTTGCGTATTTCAGTCTTTGTCCGAAGATGGGATGAAACGCGTGATAAGCGCCACGGCAAGAGCAATGGCCCCGACCGCGCCGATGATTTGAAAATAGAGACTCCAGTTTATTGATGTGTTCAGTGATATGCCGAATCCTACAAAGGAAAGAATAAAAGCGACCACGGCAATACTTCCCGGGATGTTTGTTTTAAGCATCTACGACTCCTGTTTTTACTGGAAACCCAATTCGTCCGCTTCAGCCGAAACTTATACAAAAGGGTGGTTTTTTCAAGTGTCTGTTTGAAATCCGGTTATTCCGTATAGACTGTTTTCCATATTAACTTGAAAGGTTTTTGTGTGGAGATATTTCGGAACCCGGCGGTAGCGTCCTTTTGCGGCCGTTTTTTTAATACTTTCCTTCCGCAAGGGCTGGGAGTGTATTGAAAATGAACAGAGAAAAACGCCGCCCGCCGGGCGGGAAAAGGAGAAGAAAACCTTCTTCCGGAAGTTCGAGTGTCCGTCCACAGAAACGCACCGCGAAAGAAAAATCACCCATTTCAGAACTGTTTCTTGCCAAAGCGGTTGCCGGTCCCGACGGCATACTCCTGATTCCAAGGGGAGAGGACTTTCCCCACGCGATTGTTTCAAAGGAATCACAAGACGGAAATCTCAAACTGAGAAACGGCTATCTCGCCCTTGTCAGATACACGGGAAAAAAAGGCGGGCTCAAAGAGACGGTTCCGCTTGTCAGTGTGGAAACAATCATAGGAAGGGCCGGAGAGTTTGAGACGGAGAAGAAAGCGATTGAATATAAATACTCTCTTCCCGGAAAGTTTCCGCAATCCGTATTGAAGCACGCCGAAGAGGTGTGCCGCGTCCGTCCCTCGGAGGCTCTTGACGGCAGAACTGATTTCAGAGGAAAGACCATATTCACAATAGACGGCGATGATGCCAAAGATTACGATGACGCGGTCGGTATACGAAAAAAAGGCTCTGGTTTCGCTTTATGGGTCTGTATCGCGGATGTCAGCCATTATGTCAAACCGGGCAGCCCCCTTGACAGAGAGGCGCTTGATAGAAGCACAAGCGTTTATCTTGACAACAAGGTCATACCGATGCTTCCCGAAGCTCTGTCAAACGATTTGTGCAGCCTTGTTCCCGGCAAAGACAGGCTGACAAAAACCGTGGAGATGGAGTTTTCTTCCGAAGGAGTCCTGAAGGATTTTCGCATTTACAACAGCGTTATAAAAAGCGTGGCGCGCCTTACTTATTCACAGGTTACGGCTTTTCTGGAAAAAGGCGAAGGCGCGGGTCTTTCGTCTGACATAAAGGAAACCCTGAAAATGATGAAAGGCCTTTACGACAGATTGAAAAAGCGCAGCATTGAAAACGGCGAGATTGATTTTGACCTTCCCGAACCGGAAATAGTTAGAGACAGCAGTGGTAAAGTGACCGACATACGCAATGCTCAAAGGGGAATTGCCAATATGATTATTGAGCAGTTTATGATATCGGCGAACCGCGCCGTGGGTATGCGGCTTTGCGAAGGGGCGGGTTGCGGTATTTACAGAATTCACGAGCCGCCGACTGAGGTGTCAATTTCGGAACTTATTTCGGAGCTTGGAAAGCTCGGCTACGATGCCGATCTGTCACAAAGAGCCACCGGACGGGAAATTCAGAAACTGCTTGGCGATTTCAAGGGCAGCAAACAGGAAAGCGCGGTTACGATGATGGTGCTGAAATCGCTTCAGAGGGCTGTCTATTCAACCCGAAAAGTCGGACACTTCGGGCTCGGAATTGAGAGATATTCCCATTTTACATCTCCCATAAGACGTTATCCGGACATGGTTGCCCACAGAATGGTTGACCATATTGCCAGAGGAAAAGAAGGGGAAAAGGTGGATGTTATTGACAGAATATGCGAGCGGACTTCCGTTCTTGAAAGGAGTGCCGAAAGAGCCGAAAGGGATACGGTTGGGCTTGAAACCGCGAATTTTATGAAAACTCTTACGGGCAGGGTGTTTACGGGAAAGATTATAAGCATTCTGCCGTTCGGTATGTTTCTTGAACTCAACGAGATTTGCTCCGAGGGGTTTGTCCCGCGCGAGAGGATGAGAAGAGGGGGGAGAAGACAATGGTTCAATCTCGGGCAGGAGTTGAAAGTTAGGGTAGTCGGGGCGGATTTGGAGAAAAGAAGGACTGTTATGGAGGTGGTTTAAGGGGTCTGATTTCTGGTGACAAAAGAATTCTATATTACACTTTTGTCACAATGCTTAAAAATAAATTACCTTATGCAATGCCGAAATTAACCTCTTCTGTTTTCTTTTCCTTTCTGTAATTGATTAAATTTTAATCTCACTTTGTGGAGAACATTGATTTGCCTTTAAACTTATGGTTTTTATCCCATCCAATTTCTTGCAACTCTTTTGAAAATGCTTCTTTAAAAGAGAGGTAGCGCTGTGTGCCAATCATAAGTGCTACTAAGTCATAGGCTTTGGATTTGCCAGATTGATCGTATTTCAACTCGTCTAAAAAACAGAAACTTCATAGAATTTACAGATTACCAAAAGGTGGAATTATACTATCCATATCAATAGCATTTTTACAAGTGTTCCATGTGCTACTGTAAACTTGTTTTTATCAAACTCGAGAATATCCAAACGGTTAAAGTGTATTAGCATTGCCTCTTCCCGTATTTGCCTTCCCCTGCGTCTCGGAGCAAAAACCAATTAGCTCATGCGGGCGGAAAATTCTATTCACCGGAGGGAAGGGGATTCGAACCCCTGAGAGCCGTGAGGCCCCACTGGTTTTCGAGACCAGCGCCTTCGTCCGCTCGGCCATCCCTCCGGTGGTTAAGTTACACACGGCAAGCAAGCCGGGCAAATGGCTGTTATCCTGTATGGATGGCTGATTTTCAAAATAACGCAAAAGGTAACTCCGCCGTGGAAACGCCCGAAAGCGCGATCTATCCCGATGCGTTAATTGACAAAGAAAAAAAGTTTATGAACCCCGATGAGATTGCGTCTTATTTTCTTCCGGGTGGTGGTGTAGAAAAGGCGTTTGGGGAAGGATATGAGTTCAGAAAAGAGCAGCAATCCGTAACGCGCGAGATTACATCGGCTTTCAACACGGACTCCATATCTCTCCTTGAGGCTCCAACGGGAATAGGAAAAACCCTTTCGTATCTGCTTCCTTCGGCAAAGTGGGCTCTTCTGAACGGCGAACGGGTTGTTATTTCCACAAACACAATCAACCTTCAAGACCAAATTGTCAGCAAGGATATTCCTTTGTTGCGCGAAGTTCTTGGGGAGAATGTCAAACATGCTCTTGTAAAGGGAATGCGAAATTACCTGTGCCTCTTGCGGGCACAAGATGTGAAAAGTGAACTCGGAGAGGGTTTGCTTTCTGAAAAAGCCGGAGCGGGCGAGGCGCAAAACATTCTTGAATGGGTGCAGACAACCGAAAACGGGTCTTTATCCGATATGGGATTTACGCCCTCCGAACAGCAGTGGGACAAATTTGCCGCAGAAAGCGAAAGCTGCGTAAGGAAGGAGTGTCCGTATTACAACGAGTGTTTTTTCTTCAAAGCGAGAAGGAAAATCGCGAAGGCGAATTTGATAGTAGTCAACCATCATCTTCTTTTTTCCGATATTTCCATAAAACGCTCTGCGGGAAGGGGCGATATCGGGGTTTTGCCGCCGGTTCGCAGAATTGTCATAGACGAGGCACACAACATAGTGGATTCGGCAACCTCGCATTTTACTCTGAGGGTTTCCAACCGGGGAATTCTCAAAACTTTGAACCGTTTGAAACGCACGGCTGCCCGCTCGGCAAGGATTGTGAAGAAAACGCATTGTATAGAAGAAAAAAGCCCCGTTGTGAAAATGCTTTCCGCAATGGAGAAAGTCTTTTTGCCGCGAATAAAAAAGGCGGAGACGACTTCCAGAAGCTTTTTTGATTCGCTGCACGTGGGCTTTATGGAATCCTCCGAAGACAGAGGCGCTCCCTACCGCCGGAGTGTTCGCGTTACGGACACTGAAATCGCGCCCGGCAAGCGGTGGGGCAGATCCGCTTCTTTGTCTCTTAAGATGAATGAGAGTGTTACAAACCTATCAAATTCCGTGCGGGAGGGGCTCTCAATCCTTTCCGAGGCCAGAGGCGATGAGAGAACAGTCGGCATAGTAGCGGACCTGAAGGCGGTTTTTACGAGCCTTGCACGCCACTGCGACGCAATACGCGGTTTCTCCGACACGGGTTCTGCGGAGTTTGTGAAAAGTATTGAAGCTGGAGGAGCAAAAAGGAAAAAGTTTGCCGCGGTTTCCATATCACCGATTGATATCGCTCCCGAATTGAAGGAGAGGCTTTACGACAACTGTAAAACTTTGATAATGACATCGGCAACTTTGAGGGAAAGGGGCAGTTTTCAGTTTCAAAAACGCTCTCTGGGACTCGATGAAAGCGAAAGAACCACTGAGCTTGCCGTTCCTTCGCCTTTTGACTACCGTAGGCAGGCGCTTCTCGTCCTACCGACCGATATTGAGGAACCCTCCGCAACGGAGTCGTATATCAGGAAACTTTCGGGTGCGGTGTTCGATTTTATACGCGTCTCCGGCGGCGGGGCGCTTGTTCTTTTCACATCCTATCAGGATCTGGAGAAAGTGAGCTCGTCTCTTGCTCCGAGGCTTGAAAAAACCGGCATTAAGTCTCTTACGCAGGGGGACGCGCCGAGGGAAAAACTTCTTGCCGACTTCAAGAACGATCAAAACGCGGTTCTTTTCGGCACGGACAGTTTCCGCGAAGGCGTGGATATCGCCGGAGACGCCTTGCGGCTGGTTGCTATCACCCGTTTGCCGTTCAATGTTCCGAAAGAGCCGGTTTTTCAAGCGAGAATGGAGGCGATACGCAATATTGGAAAAGACGCTTTCAGCGAATACGCGGTTCCGATTTCGGTTATACACTTCCGGCAGGCGTTCGGCAGGCTTATACGAACCGTCGCTGATACGGGAGTGGTTGCCGTTTTGGACAGCCGGATAGTAAGAAAACCGTATGGAAAACGGTTTATTGAATCCATACCGCAGTGTCGGGTCGCAAAAGGCGGGATGAGTAAAGTAATCGGGGATACGGAGGATTTCTTCCGCCAAAACCCCCGTATTTCTTGACAACTTGTCAGTTGCCAGATACAAGTAGCGGTCTGTCTTTTTTAAGACGGAAGTGTGAACGAAAATGCCGAGTGTAAATCAGCTTGTAAAAAAGGGCAGAAAGCGCATTGTCGCCAAGACCAGCTCGCCCGCGCTACAGAGCAACCCCCAGAAAAGAGGGGTCTGCGTAAGGGTTTATACGACAACTCCCAAAAAGCCCAACTCCGCAATGAGAAAGGTCGCCAGAGTGCGACTTACAAACGGGGTTGAGGTAACGGCATATATTCCCGGAGAGGGGCACGCCCTTCAGGAGCATTCCGTTGTTCTTGTGAGAGGCGGCAGAGTTAAGGATCTTCCGGGTGTCAGATACCATATTGTGAGAGGGTCTCTTGACTCCACAGGTGTTGAAAAAAGGCGCAGAGGACGCTCCAAATACGGTAGCAAAAAACCCAAATAAAATACGATGTCCAGAAAAAGTTTATCAAAAAGGCTCAGAATTGAGCCGGATTCGCGCTTTGGAGACGCTTTTGTCGCGAAGTTTATCAACTCCCTTATGCTTGACGGCAAGAAAAGTAAGGCGGAGGGGATATTCTACGATGCTCTTGATTTGATTTCCGAAAGGGCGAAAACAAAAGAGCCCATAAAGGTTTTCTTCGCGGCGATGGACAATGTCAAGCCGTCCCTTGAGGTCAGATCAAGGCGAGTCGGCGGAGCGACTTATCAGGTACCCATGGAAGTGAAACCGGTTCGCAGGAATTATCTTGCCATCAGATGGTTGCTCGACGCAGTCCGCAAAAGAAGCGAGTCGGGAGTGCGTGAAAAACTGGTTGCAGAGATACTGGATGCCTCACAGAACCGCGGAACCGCGATTAAGAAGAGGGAAGACACACATAAAATGGCGGAAGCCAACAGGGCTTTTGCTCATTACAGATGGTAAAAGGGGAAACTGATGGCAGAAGAAATCAAAGTCCCCATTGAAAAAGTGCGAAACATAGGAATTGTGGCGCACATAGATGCTGGCAAGACCACAACGACCGAGCGCATACTTTTTTACACAGGACTTACATACAAGATAGGCGAGGTTCACGAAGGCACCGCCACAATGGACTGGATGGACCAGGAGAGAGAGCGCGGGATAACAATCACCTCGGCGACAACAACATGCTTCTGGAACGAAAACAGAATTAACATTGTTGACACTCCGGGGCATGTTGACTTTACGATAGAGGTTGAGCGCTCGCTGAAGGTTCTCGACGGCGCGGTTGTAGTTTTTGACTGTGTTGGGGGAGTTGAGCCACAGACCGAAACCGTCTGGAGGCAGGCCGACCGCTACGGGGTTCCAAGAATATGTTTTGTGAACAAGATGGACAGAATCGGAGCGGATTTCTTCAGAGTTGTCGAACAGATTAAAGACCGGCTCAATTCCCGTCCGGTTTATATGCACATACCATGGTTCGAAGGAGAGGATTTTAAAGGAATAATAGACCTTGTTTCCTGCAAATTTGCTATCTGGGACGGAGAATCTCTGGGAGCCAAATTTGAATTGAAGGATATACCCGGAGATGCGGCTGAACAGTTTGAAACCGGAAGAAAGCAGCTTCTCGAGGTGCTCGCCGATTTTGACGACTCGGTAATGGAGGCTTATCTCAACGACGAGAAAGTGGATGAGTCGGTTGTTAAAAAAATTATAAGAGAGCAGACCATAGGGCTGAACATTATTCCTGTTTTCTGCGGTTCGGCTTTCAAAAACAAAGGGGTTCAACTTCTGCTTGACGCCGTGGTTGATTATCTTCCTTCCCCGGTTGATCTTCCTCCGATTGCCGGTATAAAGGACGACGGTTCGGAAGACGCAAGAATGTCCGACCCGAACGCGCCTTTCTCTGGACTTGCTTTCAAGATTATGAACGACCCTTTTGTCGGACAGCTTACATATATAAGGGTTTATTCGGGGAAACTGACTTCTGGCAGCATGGTGCTCAATTCCACAAAGGGCAAGAAAGAAAAAATAGGGCGGCTTGTCAGAATGCATGCCAACAAAAGAGAGGAAACCAAAGAGGTGGAAGCGGGAGGAATAGTCGCGGCGGTGGGGCTTAAAACTTCGATAACCGGCGATACTCTTTGCGATTTGGACAACCCGGTTATCCTTGAGAGTTTGAACATATCGGACCCGGTTATATCAATCGCGATTGAGCCGAAGTCCAAACCGGATCAGGAAAAACTAGGTATTTCCCTTTCAAGACTTACCCTTGAAGACCCTTCCTTTAGGGTTAAAACAGACGAGGAGACGGGGCAAACCGTTATATCGGGAATGGGTGAGCTTCACCTTGAGGTCATCGTTGACAGGCTTTCAAGGGAATTCAATGTGGAAGCGAATGTCGGAAAGCCTCAGGTTGCCTACAGGGAAACAATAGTCGGTAATTCCGATGTGGAAGCCAAGTTCATAAGACAGACGGGCGGACGCGGACAATACGGGCATGTAAAGATAACCATGGAGCCCATGGAGAGAGGAGAGGGTTTTGAGTTTGTTGACAAAATCAAAGGCGGAGTGATACCCAAAGAGTATATCCCCGCCGTGGAAAAGGGTATGAAAGAAGTGATGGAAACCGGAGTCATTTCCGGTTATCCGGTTGTTGATGTGCGTGTTACTCTCTACGATGGATCTTTTCACGAAGTTGATTCATCCGAAATCGCTTTCAAAATAGCGGGCTCAATGGCTTTCAAAGACGCCTTTGCCAAAGCTTCCCCTTCCATTCTTGAGCCGGTGATGAGTCTTGAGGTTCTTGCGCCGGAAGATTTTACCGGCAATGTGATAGGCGATTTGAATTCCAGAAGGGGCAGGATAGTCAGCACGGAAATGAGAGGCGGAATGCAGGCGGTTAAATCTGATGTTCCCCTCGGTGAGGTATTCGGATATGCTACAAACCTGAGGTCAATGACTGAGGGAAGGGGTTCTTTCGTAATGGAATTTGCCCGCTATGAGATTCTTCCTCCCAATATCGCGGAAGAGCTCAAACAGATGGCGGAGTCCGGTTAAATTGCAGAGATTGATTGAAAATAATCAGGAGGTAGAGACAGATGTCCAAGGTAAAATTTGAGAGAGGGAAGCCGCATTTAAACATAGGTACGATAGGTCATGTGGATCATGGCAAGACGACGCTTACGGCGGCGATAACGAAGGTATTGGACAAGGCTGATTATGTGGAGTTTGGAGATATAGACAAGTCTCCGGAGGAGAAGGACAGGGGGATAACGATAAACATATCGCATGTTGAGTATGAGACAGAGAGTCGTCATTACGCTCATGTGGACTGTCCCGGTCATGCGGATTATGTAAAGAACATGATAACGGGAGCGGCACAGATGGACGGGGCGATATTGGTAGTGAGCGCACCGGACGGGCCGATGCCGCAGACGCGGGAGCACATATTGCTTGCGCGTCAGGTGGGAGTGCCGTCGATAGTGGTGGCATTGAACAAGGTGGATATGCTGGATGACCCTGAGCTTTTGGATTTGGTGGAGTTGGAGATACGGGAGTTGTTGACGGAGTACAAGTTTCCGGGAGAGGAGATACCGATAGTGAAGGTAAGCGCGTTGAAGGCGTTGAGTGATGATGTTGAGGCTGTGGGTCAGGTAAAGGGATTGATGAGTGCGGTGGACAGTTATGTACCCGAGCCTGTGAGGGAAGTGGACAAGCCGTTTATAATGGCGGTAGAGGATGTGTTCACGATATCGGGACGAGGGACGGTGGTAACGGGTAGAGTGGAGTGCGGGAAGATAAATGCCGGGGACGAGGTTGAGATAGTGGGATTTAAGGAGACGGTGAAGACAGTGGCGACGAGTCTTGAGATGTTTCGCAAGATACTGGATGACGCGGTGGCGGGTGACAATGTGGGAGTATTGTTGAGGGGTATAGAGAAGGAGAGTGTGGAGCGTGGTCAGGTATTGTCTGCGGTGGGGAGTATAAAGCCGCACAAGAAGTTTTCAGCGGAAGTGTATGTGTTGAAGAAAGAGGAAGGGGGTAGGCACACGCCGTTTTTTCCTGGATATAGGCCTCAGTTTTATTTACGTACGACGGATGTTACGGGTTCTGTGAAGTTGCCCGATGGGGTTGAGATGGTAATGCCGGGAGACAGCATAAACGTGGAAGTGGAGTTAATAGCGCCGGTGGCAATGGAAGAACAACTCCGCTTCGCAATAAGAGAAGGAGGCAAAACCGTAGGAGCGGGCGTCGTTACCGGAATTAGTGAGTAAAAATGAATGTTGCTTCCAAAATAAGAATAAAACTCAAGTCATTCGACCACAGACTTCTTGACAAGTCGACCTTTGAGATAGCGGATACGGCAAAGAGAACGGGTGCCAGAATTTCCGGCCCTCTTCCATTGCCCACTAGCATCCGCAGGTTCTGTGTTCTCAGGTCTCCACATGTGAACAAAAACTCAAGAGAGCATTTTGAAATTAGAACTCACAAGAGGTTGGTTTACATACTTGAACCGACTCACCAGACGGTGGACGAGCTTATGAAGCTGGATTTGGCTTCCGGGGTTGACGTTGATATTAAACTCACATGACGGGCGGCGATAAAATGGTAGGCGGACTATTGGGAAAAAAGGTTGCCATGACTCAGGTATTTCAGGAAGGTTCGATGCTCACACCGGTTACCGTTCTTGAGGTTGGCCCGTGCTATGTGGTTCAGAAAAAGACCGAGGAGAAGGACGGATATGCGGCGATTCAACTTGGATATGAGGAAAATTTTTCCGCAAACAAGGCGGAAACAGGACATTGCTCTCCGGCCGGACTTCCTCCGATGAAGAGGATTGTTGAGGTTAGTTGCGATGATGAAGAGGTTAAACCGGGAGATGTTTTTGTCGCCGACCTTTTCAAAGAGGGTGACAAAGTGGATGTGATTGGCACGGGGAAAGGCAAGGGCTTTACAGGTGTAATAAAACGTCACGGATTTGCCATGCAACCGGCTTCGCATGGAGGAAAAGCTCACCGTAGGCCGGGCTCAATCGGTCAGGCTTCTTATCCGGCGCGTGTATGGAAGGGAATTAAAATGGCGGGAAGAGCTGGAGGGAAAAGCGTTACATCCCAGGGATTGAGAGTTGTTTCCGTTGATATTGAAAAAAATCTTGTCGCCGTAAAAGGTTCCGTTCCGGGGCGCAGAGGTTCGGGAATATTTATAAGACATTCTGTGAAGGGAGGCGGTTAGGTTGCCGAAGGTTGAAGTTTACGATATGGGTGCGAACAAGGTTGACACCCTTGACCTGAAAGGTGAGGTGTTTGAAGCCCCTGTCAGGGACGACCTGATGCAGTTTATTGTGAAGTGGCAACTCGCTGCGGCAAGGAGCGGCACCGCTTCTACAAAAACCCGCGGAGAAGTCAGAGGCGGAGGGGCAAAGCCCTGGAAACAAAAACACTCGGGCCGCGCAAGGCACGGTTCAATAAGGTCTCCAATATGGAGAAAAGGAGGAGTCGCATTCGGTCCCAAGCCCAAAGACTGGTCTTTTAAGGCTCCCCGCAAGGTTAGAAGACAGGCGCTCAGGTCCGCGCTTTCGGCAAGATTCCGTGACGGCGCTATAACAGTTGTTCGCGACCTTGCCCTTCCCGCGATTAAAACAAAGCAGGTTAACAAAATGCTCGGAGCCTTCGGGTTTCAGGATGTACTCTTTGTTGATGTTCCGGGTGGCGACTGGGAGAATTTTGCAAAATCCGCAAACAACATTCCGTCCGTAAAATTTGTTTCCGACAAGGGAGTGAATGTTTACGACACACTGGGTTTTGAAAATCTTGTAATAACCGTTGAAGCGGTCAAGTTGGTGCAGGAGGGGCTTATACATTGAACAGTCCGCATAAAATTCTTAAGTCTCCTCTTGTGACAGAAAAAAGTTTCTCTTTGCGAGATAAGGGTTGGTATGTGTTTTCTGTTGATGAGAAGTCGAAAAAACACCAAATAAAGGACTCTGTTGAAAAAGCTTTCGGTGTGAAAGTAGGTAAAGTGAGGACATTAACAATGCCTGGTAAAACGGTAAAAAGAGGTCGTATTTCCGGGAGAAAATCCGGTTTCAAAAAGGCCTATGTGAATGTGATTGAGGGCAAAATAGAAATATTTGAGGGAATATAATGGGAATAAGAAAGTTTAACCCCACATCTCCGGGAACGCGTTTCAGAACCGGTGAGGATTTTGCCGAAATTACCTCGTCCGTCCCGCACAAAGCGCTGGTTTCTTCAATACCAAACAGAGCCGGGCGCGGAAGCGGTGGAAGAATATCAAGCTACCATCGGGGTGGAGGGCACAAAAGGCGTTACAGGATTGTTGATTTCAAAAGGAACAAAATCGGAATACCGGCAAAGGTCGCTTCAATAGAATACGACCCCTACAGGTCGGCAAGGATAGCACTTCTTCACTATACGGACGGAGAAAAGAGATATATTATCGCATGCGAAGGCATGTTAGTGGGAGATAGTGTTGTTTCCGGCGAACAATCGGAAGTCTCGGTCGGTAATGCGCTCAAACTAAGGGATATTCCTACGGGTGTTTTTGTTCATAATGTTGAGTTACATCCCGGAGGAGGAGGCCAGATTGCCCGCTCGGCGGGAGGTTCGGTTCAGATAACTGCCAAAGAGAAAGACCGCGCGCTTTTAAAACTCCCGTCCGGGGAAATAAGAATGGTGAGTCTTGAGTGTATGGCAACGGTTGGAAAGGTTGGAAACTCCGAACATGAGCTTGTAAGCGTGGGTAAGGCGGGAAGAAACAGGCACAAACGCCGCAGACCGACAGTTCGCGGGGTGGCCATGAATCCCGTTGATCATCCGCACGGCGGAGGAGAGGGCAAGGCCTCAAAGGGAAATCCGCATCCCGTATCGCCCTGGGGCTGGATAACCATAGGTTACAAAACAAGGAAAAACAAAAGAACCGACAAATACATAGTAAGACCCAGAAGGGTCGGATACGGAATGGATTAGGGAGGACAAAATTGGCTAATAAATCACAGAAAAAACCCTATATTCACCAGAAACTTCTCAAAAAGATTCAAGAGGCAAGGAAGCGGCCGCAAGGCGATGTTTACATCAAAACATGGTCGCGAGCATCAATGGTGATACCGGATATGATAGGTCTTACAATAGCGGTTCATAATGGAAGAAGGTTTATTCCCATCTCTGTTAATGAACATATGATAGGGCATAAACTCGGAGAGTTTTCGCCCACAAGGAATTTTCACGGACATGCGGGTGGCGACAAAAAATCCAAGGTGGGTAGGTAGGGGGATTTTTAGATGGTTTCAAAGTCCGTTCTCAGATACTACAGAATGTCTCCAGATAAAATCCGTTTGGTTCTGCCGCTTATACGGGGTAAGAATGTTGAGGAGGCCTTTTCCGTGCTATCTCTTACACGTAAAAGATCGGCTCCCGTTCTTGCAAATCTGCTCAAATCCGCGGTTGCGAACGCTTCGGAGAAAGGTTATCCGGAACCCGAGGAATTGTACGTAAAAGAGGCTTACGCCGATGAGGGGCCGGTCCTTAAAAGGTTCAAGCCGAGGGCCATGGGAAGGGCTTTTCAAATAAAGAAAAAGACAAGTCATGTCACAATAGTGCTTGAAAGGAAGGGGCTTTAATATGGGTCAGAAAGTAAATCCGATAGGGTTGAGAATAGGAATAACAAAAACCTGGGACTCCAAGTGGTACGCCGAGAAGTCTTCTTTTACCGATATGCTCGGTGAAGATATCGGAATAAGAAGGTATATACGGAAAAATTTCTACCAAGCGGGTATCTCCAGAATTGAAATAGAGAGCGTTATTCAAAAAAAGGTCAAAGTCGCCATACACGCACTCAGGCCCGGGATTATCATAGGACGCAACGGTCAGGAGATAGAAAGAATAAGAAAAGAGCTTCAGATCCGGACCGGAAAGGAAATGGTTGTGGACATCAAAGAGGTGCGCCGTTCCGAGATAGACGCTCAGATGGTCGCCGAGAATGTGGCCTTGCAAATAGAGCGCAGAGTTGCATACAAAAGAGCAATGAAACAGGCGATTACATCCGCGATGAGGACTGGCGCTCTGGGAATTAAGATAATGGCGTCCGGAAGGCTTGCCGGAGCCGAGATAGCTAGGAGAGAGTGGTACAGAGAAGGTAGCATTCCGCTTGCAAAATTGAGAGCGGACATTGGCTACGGTTTTGCCCAAGCAAAAACCAAATACGGTATTATCGGAATTAAATCCTGGATATTTAAGGGAGACATCATAGAGAAAAAATCTGTTGATGGAAAGAAATAATGCTTCAGCCCAGAAAAACCAAACACCGCAAGGCGCACAAAGGGCGCATAAGAGGCGCGGCTACCAGGGGAACCGAGATAGACTTCGGTCAGTTTGGTCTCCAGACCCTCGAGAACGGGCGTCTTACTTCAAGACAGATAGAGTCCGCTAGGGTGGCAATAACGCGCTATGTCAAAAGGGGCGCGAAACTGTGGATAAGGGTTTTCCCCGACAAACCCGTTACCAAAAAACCCGCCGAGACAAGGATGGGAAAAGGAAAAGGTGATCTGTCCGAATATGTGGCTCCCATCAAGCGCGGACAGATGCTTTACGAATTGAGCGGAGTTACCACAAGTCTTGCGAAGGAAGCCTTCAGACTTGCGTCTCACAAACTTCCGGTCAAAACACGCACCGTTGAGCGGAGAGAGGATATTTTATAATGTCAGAAAAACCGTATAAACTAAGAGAACTGACAGTTGGCGACCTTGAGAAAAAAGAGCGTGAGTTGGTAGTCTCCCTTTTTAATCTGCGTATGCAGGTTCTTACAAAGCAGAACAACGCGTTTGCGCGGATAAAACTGCTGAGAAGGGATATTGCCAGAATTAAAACCGTGAGATTGGAAATTGAGAGAGAAAAAAAGAGGGAATCTGTGAAGAAAGAAAATGATTAAAAAAGACAGAAAAAGAGGCAGGCTGACTTCGCTTGTGGGAACCGTGGTGAGAAATAGCGTAGATAAAACCGCTGTTGTGGATGTGCTTATCATCAAAAAACACCTTGTCTACAACAGGCCAATCAAGAAAAGAGTGCGTTACATTGTTCACGACAGCAAAAACCAGTGCGAAGTCGGAGACAAGACTTTGATATATGAGTCAAAACCCATAAGCAAAACGAAAAGGTGGCGTGTCGGCAAAATAATTGAGAAATCACGCTCCGTTGGCGAGCTGGGTGCGGAGCAGTGATTCAGTCGAGCTCATATCTTGAATCAGCGGATAATACCGGAGCAAAAAGGCTTTACTGCATAAAAGTTCTCGGCGGTTCCAGAAGAAGATTTGCGCGCCTCGGAGACGTTATTGTTGTGTCCGTAAAAGAGGCGATGCCGAGCTCAAAAGTGTCCAAAGGCGAAGTTTATAAAGCGGTTGTTGTGCGCGTGAGAAAAGGGAGCAGAAGGACTGATGGAACTTATGTGAGATTTGATGATAACGCCGCGGTTATTATAGACAAAGATATGGAACCGATAGGCACCAGAGTATTCGGTCCGATAGCGAGAGAACTGAGATTCAAGGGGTTTATGAAGATAATTTCCCTTGCACCAGAGGTGGTTTGACGGTGCGGAAATTCAAGTTCAATATCAAAAAAGGCGATGAGGTTATTGTTCTCTCCGGTCGGGAAAAGGGGAAAACGGGAACCATCTCGGAGATTTTCACGGACAAGAAGAGAGCTATTGTGCAGAAACTAAACATGGTAAAACGCAACATACGCCCGAACCAGAAAAATCCCTCTGGCGGAATAATAGACAAAGAAGCGAGCCTTCATATGTCAAACCTTATGCTTTTTGACTCTAAAGAGTCTTCTCCGGTAAAGGTGGGATATAAGACAGATGATAAGGGAAAGAAAATCCGCGTGAATCGCAAAACCGGGAAAAAGATATAATGAACGGTGTTGAGCCCAGAATGAAGAGAATTTACAATGAGCAGGTGATTCCCCGTATCATGGAAAGGAAATCCTATTCCAATCCAATGATGGTTCCGCGTCTTGAGCGCATAGTGTTAAACATGGGGCTTGGACGTCTCAGTGAGGCGGGCCGTAACAAGGCGGTGGTGGACGAGGCGGTTTTCGAACTTGCCCTCATCGCGGGTCAGAGGCCTGCGATAACAAAGTCCAAGAAATCAATAGCCGGATTCAAACTTCGCGAAGGGTTGCCGATAGGTTGCGCCGTTACTCTCAGAGGAACCAGAATGTATGAATTTTTTGATCGTCTGGTGAATCTTACGCTACCGAGAGTAAGAGATTTCAGAGGTGTGAAAGCAAATTCTTTTGACGGCAAAGGTAACTATACTCTGGGCGTGAGAGAGCACATTATATTTCCCGAAATTGATTACAGCAAGGTTTCGAAAGTGAAGGGACTCAACATAACATTTGTAACAACTTCAGATACCAACGAGGAAGCAAAAGTACTTCTTGAAGAGTTGGGTATGCCTTTTTCCGCGGAGGTAAAATAATGGCCAGAAAAGCGCTTTGGGAAAAATCAACGAAAAAACAGAAATACAAAGTCAGAAAAATGAACCGTTGTTCCCTGTGCGGGAGACCGAGGGCGTTTATAAGACAGTTCGGCATATGCAGGCTGTGCTTTAGAGAGCTTGCAAGCCGCGGTGAAATTATGGGAGTGAGAAAAGCAAGTTTCTAGCTTTGTCGAAACGGAGGAAAAATGACTGATCCAATAGCCGATATGCTTGCGAGAATAAGAAATGCCCTTATGGCTGGGCATCAAAAAGCGGCAATTCCCCATTCCAATATTAAATACGAGATATTAAAAATCTTGAAGGAAGAGGGATATATTCTGGATTTTGAGATTTCCGGCGAGGGAGTGGAAAAGAAGATTGCAGTCAAACTAAAATATTCACCCGAAGGCATTCCCGGAATCAAAAAATTTGAAAGGATGAGCAAGCCCAGCGGGAGGGTATATGTGGGTAGGAATGCGATTCCCCGTGTTGTTACGGGAATCGGAACGGCTATACTCTCAACCTCAAAAGGTGTAATGACCGGACGCAGTGCAAGAAACATGGGCATAGGCGGAGAGGTTATCTGCACTGTGGTGTGAGTGGTAATATGTCAAGAATAGGAAACAAACCCGTGCGTTTGCCAGAAAAAGTTGATGTTAATCTTTCGGGCAATCTGCTAAGCATCAAAGGCCCCAAGGGTGAACTTCCCGTAACGATTCCCAACGGGGTGCGTATAGAGATAGGGGACGGAGTTGTTAATGTAAAGATAGAAGATGGCGGCGCAAAAGGGGTGAAAGCATCTCATGGTCTTGTGAGGATGCTTATAGCGAACTCCGTTCAGGGTGTTACCGATGGGTTTGCCAGAATGCTTGAAATAAAAGGAACGGGATATAAAGCCGAGCTTTCCGGAAAAAACGGGTTGAAAATGTCTCTTGGTTATTCCCACCACATTAATTTTTCCATTCCCGAAGGAGTTGCCGCCAAAGTTGAAAGCCGTGGAACAAAACTTACCCTTGAGGGGATTGACAAACAGGTTGTGGGCGAGGTTGCGGCAAGGATAAGAAGACTTCGTCAGCCGGATTCATATAAAGGCAAAGGCGTGAGGTTTGCGGACGAAGACATAAAACTCAAACCGGGCAAGTCGGGTGCGAAGAAATGATCAAGGATAGAAAAACTCTGAGAAACAGTAGACACAGAAGGATAAGAAAAAAAATATCTGGAACTGCGGATATTCCCAGACTGTGTGTTTTTAAATCCGCAAGACACATTTATGCTCAGGTGGTGAACGATAAAGCGGGGACCACAATTTTTGCCGCATCTTCCCTGACACCTGAGGTGAGAAAAAGCATCGGGGAGAAAGTTTCAAAAGTGGAGCAGGCAAAGGCCGTGGGAGAATACCTCGGACAGATATCAGTTGCCGGCGGTCTGAAAAAAGTGGCTTTTGACAGGGGAGGTTACCCTTTTCACGGAAGGGTGAGATCTCTTGCCGACGGTCTTAGGGAGAAAGGTCTTGAATTCTAACAGTGATAACGGTGGTTTGGTGTTGAAGTCCTCATTTGTGGACCCTTCCGGGCTTGATCTTGAAGAGAAAGTCGTGGACATAAGGCGTGTCTCAAAGGTTACAAAGGGCGGAAAGCGTTTTCATTTCACCGCAATGACAATTGTGGGTAATGGAAGCGGCGTGGTCGGCTACGGGCTGGGCAAGTCAAACGAAGTGCCAAGCGCCATAAAGAAAGGAACGGACAAGGCCAGAAAAAATCTTATAAAGATTGCCTTGCGTGGCTCAACGATACCGCATGAAGTTTCATTTGAGAGTTCATCAAGCCGCGTTATGCTTCTGCCCGCCGCTCCGGGAACGGGAGTTATCGCGGGCGGGGCCGTGCGCGCGGTCGCCGACCTTGCTGGTATTCACGATATTCTTACCAAGGTTGTTGGTTCAAGAAATCCGGTTAATGTTGTGGCGGCGGTTATACAAGCCCTTTCACAGCTGGCGCTTCCCGAACAGGTCGCCCTGTTTCGGGAAAGAGAAGTGTCGGATTTGGACCTTCCTCCATACTACAAAATTTGAGGTTTTATTAAATGCTTGACAGATTGCCGAAACCCGCTGGTTCAGCAAAGTCCCGCCAGAGAGTGGGAAGAGGCCCCGGTTCAAAAGGAAAAACATCCGGACGCGGACAGAATGGGCAGGGCTCCAGAGCCGGGAAAGGTGTTTCCATATGGTTTGAGGGTGGGCAGACCCCCCTCAAAATGAGGATTCCCAAAAGAGGATTCAAAAACAGGTTCAAAACCTGCTACGATATCATCAATCTCAAAACGCTTGAACGCTTTGAAGATGGGGCAACCGTGGATGCGGATGCCTTTGTCCGAGAAAACCTTATAAGTGGCAAACGCCCAGTCAAGCTTCTCGGAAACGGAGATATTGACAAGAAACTGACTCTAAAGGTTAATGCCGCAAGTGTGTCTTCAAGGGAAAAAATAGAACGCTCGGGCGGTAAGGTGGAGATTGTATGAGTGCTCCTTCTTCGGGCATTCCCCGTATTCCCGAACTGAATAGAAGACTGCTTTTTACACTTTTCATACTGCTTGTTTACAGACTGGGAGTTTTCATTCCCGTTCCCGGAATATCTCCGGATCAGGTTCAGAAACTGTTTGAGAGGACGAGTGGAACCGTATTTGACATATTCAACATTTTTTCTGGCGGTGCCCTTGAACAGGCTTCTATTTTTGCCCTCGGAGTAATTCCCTACATTACAGCTTCAATTCTTATGTCCCTTATGGTGAAGGCTGTTCCTTCGCTTGAGGCTTTGCAGAAGGAAGAGGGTCAGGCCGGAAGAAGAAAGATAAATCAATACTCGCGTTACGGCACTGTTCCCATATCTGTGATTCAGGCGACCGTGCTGACCCTTGCTCTTGAAGCCGGAGCCTCCGAAACACCGGGGCTGGGGTTTCGACTGAGTACTATTCTTACCCTTACTTCCGGTTCAATGCTTGTTATGTGGTTGGGAGAGCAGATATCGGAAAAGGGCATTGGAAATGGAGTTTCCCTGATAATTACCATGTCCATTCTTGCCGGAATTCCGGGTGCCTTGTGGAATATGGCAAGGATTGTGAAGGCTGGAGACATAACCTTGTTCGGTATGCTTCTGATATTAGCTCTTCTCGTTTTTATAATGGGAGTGATAGTTTATGTTGAAACTGCTTCCAGAAAAATCCCAATTCAGCATCCCCGGAAGGTTGTGGGAAGAAAAATAATGGAAGGGCAGGCCACGCATCTCCCGCTGAAGATAAACCCTTCGGGAGTTATTCCTCCAATATTTGCGTCTTCTTTGCTTATATTCCCGGCGACAATACTTGCGGTTACGGACACGCCTTTTATCAGAACGGTTTCCGAGCAGGTGCTTCAGAATCCCTTTATCTATAACATCGCGTTTGCGGCGCTTATTGTGTTTTTCTCTTTTTTCTACACAGGAATTGTCTATGACCCCGCGGATCTTGCGGACAATATTAAAAACAATGGAGCAAATATTCCCGGTATAAGACCCGGACAGAAAACCACCGAATACATAGGATCAATTTTGAACAGAATAACCCTTATAGGCTCAATATATCTTGTTGCAGTGTGTGTTCTTCCGAGTTTTCTTCAGAGAGACCCTTTCAACCTGCCCTTTTATTTCGGGGGGACTTCACTTCTTATTATTATAGGGGTAACTCTTGATTTTATGCAGCGTGTTCAGTCTTTCGTGATAACACGTAACTACGAGTCATTTTCAACTGCGGGTGTGAGGCGCGGAAAAAACCAGAGTACGCGGCGCAGGAGACGTTTTTAATTTCCAACAATTTCTGGGAGAAAATATGAACTTGATAATATTCGGACCTCCGGGCGCGGGTAAAGGAACGCAAGCCGATTTTATAGTCAACTTTCATGGTACAGAGCACATTTCCACGGGCAATTTGCTTCGGGACGCGGTGAGAAGAAAAACAGAAACCGGAATGATGGCAAAAAGTTACATGGACAAGGGAGACCTTGTTCCGGATGAAGTCGTGGTTAATATTATCAGGGAGAAAATCAGGGAATTGGACGGAAAGGGATTTCTTCTGGACGGCTTTCCAAGAACAGTAGAACAGGCACGCGCCCTTAATGATATGCTTGAAAACCAGCAAATTTTCATAGACGCCGTTTTATCACTTGAAGTGAATGAAGACGAATTGGTCAAGAGACTTTTGAAGAGGGCGGATATAGAAGGGCGTGATGACGATAATGAGGGTGTTATACGCAACAGGCTTGAAGTTTACCGCAAGCAGACGCTTCCTCTCGCCGATTATTACAATTCAAGGGGTGTTTTGCATAATATAGACGGAACTGGCAAAGTTGATGATGTAAAGGAGAGAATCAATACGACGGTTTCGGAGATTTAGAAAAATGACAGCTGTTGAAGTAAAGAAAAAAGTGGAAGGTATGAAGGCCGCCGCTTCGGTTGTTTCCGAGGTTCTTGAAAAACTCAGTCAAACCGCTTGCGAGGGTATTTCCACATGGGAGTTGAACCGTATTGCCGAGGAGATTGCGGCAAAACGTTCGGCAAGACCCGCTTTTAAAGGATATATGAATTTCCCGTGTTCGCTCTGCGTTGCGGTCAACGATGAGATTGTTCACGGCATTCCGTCAAAAGACAGAATTCTTCGGGAAGGCGACATTGTGGGGATGGATTTCGGGGCTTTCATGGGGGGTTTTTACGGAGATTCCGCGATAACCGTTCCGATAGGTCGTATTACGCCACAGGCGGAGAGACTTCTTGAAACCGCAAGAAATGCTCTTGAGACAGGCATTCGAAAGGCGTATTCTTCAATGCGGCTTTATGAAATATCAGAGGCAATACAGACATATGTTGAAAAAAGGGGTTTTTCAGTCGTCAGAGCTTTTGTGGGACATGGCATAGGGGAAAAACTGCACGAGGAGCCTCAAGTGCCTAATTTTGTTCCTCCGCAAGGCGCGGGGGGAGGTCCAATCCTGCGTCCGGGCATGGCTTTGGCAATAGAACCGATGGTCAATGAGGGTGTGGCTGATATAAAAACTTTGCCGGATAATTGGACTGTTGTGACAAGTGATGGTAAACTGTCCGCTCATTTTGAGCATACGGTGGCAATAACCGAGAATGGTCCCGAAGTGCTCACAAGTTTGAATTGAGCGGTTGAAAAAAAGAGAGAATTAATGTCAAAAGGCGATGCAGTTGAATTTGAGGGAACGGTTGTTGAGGCTTTGCCCAATGCTATGTTCAGGGTTGAAATGAAGAACGGGTCCAGAGTTTTGGCATATGTTTCTGGGAAAATGAGGAGAGCTCGTTCAAGGTTTGTGAGAATTGTCCCCGGAGACAAAGTGAAAATTCAGATTTCTCCGTATGACTTGTCGAGAGGCAGGATTACGTACAGGGTGAGAACGGAGAGGGTAAGTTGAAGGTAAGATCGTCGGTAAAAAAAATTTGCAACAAGTGCAGGATTATAAAGCGCAGAGGAGTCGTGAGAGTTATCTGTGTCAATAAACGTTGCAAGCAGAGGCAGGGGTAGGAAAAGAATATGCCAAGAATAGCTGGTGTGGATATTCCTTTGGAAAAGAGAGTGGAGTTTGCCCTGACCTACATATACGGGATAGGCAGAACAACCGCTTGCAACATAGTAGGTTCTTTGAAAATAGACCCAAAAAAGAGGTCCAAAGAACTGAATGATAAAGAAGTTGCGGACATAAGGTTGTTTATAGAAAAGAACCTCGTTGTTGAGGGAGATTTGCGCAAAGATATCCAGATGAATATCAAGCGTCTGGTTGAAATTGGTTGCTACAGGGGAATAAGACACCGTAATGGACTTCCCGTGCGCGGGCAGAAGACAAAGGCAAATGCCAGAACAAGAAAGGGACCTCGCGGAACCGCGATAGCGAAAAAGAAAAAGGCGGGCAAGAAATAGTACGACAAGGGGAAGTTGATGGCAACGAAAGGAACAAAAAGAAAGATAAAAAGGTCTGTTGAGGAGGGATTGGTCAGTATACACGCCACCTTCAGCAACACAATTATTACGATAGCCGACCCTCAAGGAGACGTAATTGCATGGTCAAGCGGAGGAGCAAGAGGGTTTAAGGGTACACGGAAGGGAACTCCGTTTGCCGCTCAGGTGGCGGCAGAGGATGTCGCCAAAAAAGCTCTCAGTTCGGGTATGAAAGCCGTGCGGGTGTATGTTAAGGGTCCTGGTCCCGGAAGAGAGTCGGCAATAAGGTCCATTCAAGCCACAGGGCTTAGGGTCGCGTCGATAAGAGATGTGACGCCAATCCCGCATAACGGATGCAGGCCTCCGGGAAAGAGAAGAGTTTAGGAGATACAGGGAGAGTTTAAAATGGCCAGATACACGGGTCCAGTTTGCAAATTGTGCAGAAGAGAAGGAGAAAAGCTATTTCTCAAGAGCGAAAGGTGCATGACAAGCAAATGTGCCATTGAAAGGAAGCCCTATCCTCCCGGTATGCAAGGGAAAAGGATACGGAGAAGGGTTACAGAATACGGATTAAGGCTCAGGGAGAAACAGAAAGCCAAAAGAATTTACGGAATGACCGAGCGTCAGTTCAAGATATATTTCAAAGAAGCGGCTGGCACAAAGGGTGTAACCGGTTCGCTTTTACTTTCACTTATTGAAACAAGGCTTGACAATGTGATATTCAGGCTTGGATTTGCCTCGTCTCGCAGTGAGGCGCGCCAACTCGTGAATTTGGGTCACATAATCGTTGACAGCAGACGTGTGGACATACCGTCTTACAGAGTGAGCCCCTCAAGTGTTGTTGAAGTTCGGGAGCAGAGTAGAAAAATGCCGAGCATAAACCGCTCTCTGGGTTTGTCTGAAAAAAAGGGCATTCCCGGCTGGTTGAATTTGGACAGGGAAAAATATAAGGGAACCGTGAGCAGGTCTCCCGAAAGGGAAGAAGTTCAAGTTCCCATTAGCGAAAACTTGATTGTTGAATTTTACTCAAGGGTATAGGCATCTAATATGCCCGGCAATTTTTAATCGGAGGACGGATTTGAAAAATTTTCAGAATAATTGGACATCGCTGGTCAGACCCAAAAAAGTGGTCAGAAAAGACAAAACTGCAACACCTTTTTACGGGAAGTTCAGTTTTGAGCCGCTTGAGAGAGGTTACGGAGTTACGGTTGGCAACTCTCTCAGGAGAGTTCTTCTTTCCTCACTGCAAGGCTCTTCAATTACCGCAGTCAAAATAGAAGGCATTCTTCATGAATTTTCCTCCATTACCGGGGTTGTTGAAGATGTGGCCGAAATTCTTATCAATCTCAAAGGGGTCAATTTCAAAACTCATACAAACGAAGCTCAGATTGTGGAGCTGTCTTTCCAGGGTCCCGGAGAAGTCAGAGCCTCTGATATTAAATCAACGAACAAGGTAGAGGTGCTTAACGGCGAGCATTTCATAGCGACTGTATCTGATGAAACAAATCTTGAAATGAGTCTGGTTATTGAAACTGGCAGAGGCTACCAGCCTGTGGAAGAAAGGGAAAACCTGCGTTCAATGGGGGAGGGGTATCTTCCGATTGATGCCTTTTTCTCTCCGGTTACAAAAGTAAATTACGTTGTTGAAAATGCACGCGTGGGCAGAAGAACCGACTATGAAAACCTTTTGATTGAAGTGTGGACTGATGGTTCTCTGCCCCCGGAGGATGCGCTAGCTTATACGGCAAAGATAATTACCCACCAGCTCAAAGGGTTTATCAACTTTAACGAGCAGGAGCTTGATCTGCAGGAGAGTGAGGACGATTACGCAATTAAGGGCGATGAGGAATTTCTCTTTACCCCTCTTGATGAAGTGGATTTCTCCGTCAGATCTTTGAACTGCTTTACCAGTGCAAATATTGAATATGTTGGAGATTTGATTCAGAAGAGTGAGAGTGAATTGCTCAACCTCCCCAGCTTTGGGAAAAGTTCGCTTGAAGATGTGCACGAAAGGCTGAAGAGTCTTTCGCCGCCGATGTCTCTTGATATGAAGATAAATCAGGAGATTTATGAAAGAGTAAAAGAAAGCCGGAACAAGTCAAAGTCATAGACTTTTGCGCTTTGGGAAGATTATGCGATGAGAAACAGAAGATTGGGAAGAAAACTTGGCGTAACAACCAAGCACAGAAAGGCAATGTTGCGTAATATGGCAACGGAGCTTTTCAGGCATGAAAGCATTAAAACCACCGATGCGAAAGCCAAGGAGCTCAAGCGTGTCACGGACAAAATTGTTACCCTCGCAAAAAACGGTGCCAAGGATGGCGCTTCAAACGGCGGGCTTTCTTTCAAAAGAAAAATTTTCGGTTATCTAAAAGACAAAGAAATTGCGCGCAAGGTGTTCACGGAGATTGCGGAGAGGTATAAGCAGCGCCCCGGCGGATACTCAAGGATTATAAGCCTCGGCTTTCGCAGAGGAGACCAGACGCCCATTTCCCGCATAGAGCTTGTAACCGAAAAATACAACCCTTCATCCAAGAAGAAAAATCCGCGCAAGCCAAGTCTGCCCGCGCCGCCTTTGAAAAAAGAAGAGAAACCCGTGGAGACGAGTTCCGTTTCTGCTTCTGCCAAAGGGGAAACAAAAGAAAAGAAGCCGGAACAGATAGAAGCCAAAGACTCCGTTGTCGCAAAAGAGACTCCCGCTGGAGAAAACAAACAGCAGTCCGGTGCGGAGGAACGGAAAAAAGATGGTGATACCGAGTAGGTTCTTTTTCCCTTCGGTTTTCCTTTTAGAATGAAACACCCCCCGCTCGGACTTATAGTTGATTCTCATTCCCTTGAAAAAATAGTGGACATTTCCAAATTCGCCGAAAGCGCGGGTTTTCATTCCGTATGGGCGACCGAGCTTTACAGAACTGCTTTTCAGCAATTGGCGGCAATTGCTCCCCATACTTCCACAATAAAAATTGGTACCTCGGTTGCGCTTGCGTTTGTCAGGAGCCCGCTGATTACCGCCATAAGCGCAATGGATTTAGATGAACTTTCAAACGGAAGGCTGATACTGGGGCTTGGCTCCGGTGCGCAGAGGACAAATGAGATGTGGCACGGCCAGCCTCACTCCAAGCCCGTTGCGAGAATAAAAGAGTGTATAGATATTACAAGGCGCGTGATTTCCCGCTCGCATACCGGCAATGATGTCGTTTACGAGGGTGATCATTACAATATCAATATCAAGGGATTTAAAAGGCCTTTTGAGCCTGTCCGTACGCAAGTGCCGATATTTCTCGCGGCGGTTGGGGAGAACATGGCGCGTGCGTCCGCCGAGGTAGCGGACGGTTATATCGGACATGTTGTTTGTTCAAAAAAGTATATTAAACAAACCGTTATGCCGGCCCTTAGCGACGGGCTTTCAAAGTCTGGCCGTGAGCGTTCGGATTTCTGTGTTTCCTCAATCTTTACATGCGCTATCGGCAAATATGGCGATTTGCCCGCCGCCCGCAGAGCCGCAAAAGCCACGGTCGCTTTTTACGCCACTGTTAAAACCTACTGGAAGCCGTTTCTTCTTCACGGTTTTATGAGTCAGGCGGAGAAAATACGGGAATGTTATTTTAAGGGTGATGTGGAGGGGATGATACGGAATGTGAGCGACGATATGCTTGAGACTTTTGCCATTGTTGGCACCGTTGACCAGTGCAGGGAGAAGGTTGGTGATTACCGTGGTATTTTGGATTTGCCAATTTTAAGCGCTCCGCACTACTATCTTGAGCCGGAACAGGTAACTATGTATCAAAAAAGAATCGTTGAAGCGTTTGGTATTTAATGCGGGTTGTTTTTTTTCCTTTTTATTACAGATTATTAACAGAGTTATGAAGATTCTTGTATCTGGCTCAAGCGGTTTTATCGGTTCAAGTCTTGTGTCTTACCTTGAAGCGGGGAGCCATGAAGTGTCGCGTCTTGTGAGGAGCGCGAAGAGAAAACCCGCGGCGGACGGGTTGGTTTTCTATGATGCGGATTCAGGCGTTTACAATCCGCGGGATTTTGAACAAATGGATGCGGTTATACATCTCGCCGGACACGGCGTAATGCGCAGATGGACTTCTTCTGCGAAAAAAGCCATTGAACAAAGTAGGGTTGCAAGCACGGAGTTTTTGGCCTCTGTCTTTTCAAATCTTGACCGCCCGCCGAAGGTTTTTTTATGCGCTTCAGCAGTCGGCTTTTACGGGCACAGGGGGGATGAAATTCTCAAAGAGGAAAGCGGGCCTGGTGAAGGGTTTCTCGCGCAAGTGGCCGTGCGTTGGGAAAAAGCGGCAAATGCGGCTTCCTCTGACAGGACAAGGGTTGCAAGCCTCAGGTTCGGCATGGTTCTTGAGAAAAATGGCGGTGCGCTTGGTATGATAAAAATTCCTTTCAAATTAGGGCTTGGAGGGACAATCGGAGACGGAAGCGATTATATAAGCTGGATATCATTATATGATGCCATGAGAGCCGTGGAGTTTATTCTGACGGAAAAAACGGTTTCGGGCCCCGTAAACATAGTGGCGCCTGTTCCCGTTCGTAGCGGCGATTTTTCAAGCACACTCGCGCGGGTTGTAAAACGTCCCGCTTTTCTCCCCCTGAAAAAGTCCGCCGTGAAATTTGTTTGCGGTCAAATGGGAGAGGAAGTCATTATGAGTAGCGCGAGAGTTTTTCCCGGCAGGCTTCTCAAAGCCGGATTCAGTTTCAGCTATGAAAAACTTGAGGATTTTTTATATACCGAATTTGGAGGGCGAAACCGTGGAAAAGCCTGACAGACAGTATTTGCTCATGACTCTTGATGAACTGGTTGTTGCGTTCGATCCTTTCAAGCAGTTTGATGCCTGGCACACAGAAGCGAGAGAGTACGGAATTGACCTGCCAAACGCATTCACGCTTTCCACCGCCACCGCCGGCGGGGTGCCTTCTTCAAGGGTTTTGCTTCTGAAGTCTTACGGTGAGTGCGGTTTTGTTTTCTACACTAATTCTCTCAGTAGAAAAGCAAGGGAGATGCAATCCAACCCTCGTGCTTCAATCTGTTTTTTCTGGAACATTCTTGAGAGGCAGGTGAGAATTGAGGGCGCAATTGAGACCATTGATGATAAGGAAGCAGATAAATACTTCGCGCAAAGACCCCGCGAGAGTCAGATAGGAGCGTGGGCTTCGCCTCAGGGGAAAGTTGTCTCCGGAAGAAAAGAACTTGATGAAAGGTTTACTCGATACGAAGCGGAATTTCGCAATACAACCTCAATTCCGAGACCTGCGTTTTGGAAAGGATACAGACTTGCTCCCGGTAGGTTTGAGTTCTGGCAGGGAAGGGCAAACCGTATGCACGACCGGATTGCGTATACAACGGATGAAACCTCCGGCGGTTGGACTATTGAGAGAATTGCTCCCTGAATCGTCGCGCAGGTTTATCTCCCGTGCAGAGAACGGCGGAGCCGAAGAGAAAAGATTTTCTGCAAACATTTTGAAATCCCGCCGACTTCATCATCTCCCGCAAATCTCCGCGCAAACAAAATCTCTGAGTTGATTGATGAAAGGTTTTGTACTGCCCGCCAAGTCCGAAAAAGGAGGCAATCAAAGGTACGAGAGTTTTGATATGAAAAGTAAACAGGACTTTTGTAAATGCCGTCTCCGGTATTGCCGCTTCCATTAAAATAATTTTTCCGCCCGGTTTGAGAACGCGGAGGATTTCACGGAGAAATATTTGCGGTTTTTCACTGTGTTTTATTGCAAATGCGGTCGTTGCGCAATCAAAATATCCTTCGTGAAAAGGCAGGTTTTCTCCGGTCGCTCTTGAAAAAACAACTTTTTCCGCTTGTTCCCTGCGTTCTCTGTCCGCTTCCGCAACTTCAAGCATCTTCTCACTTGGGTCCACCCCGACAACCTTTTCCACACAGTTTCTGTGGCATATAGCCAAAGCCGATTTTCCGGTTCCCGTTCCAATATCAATTACGGTTTTTCCGCTAACCTCGCCCGCCATCGTGTTGCGTAACCGTGAGTCAAGGCCGATACTGATAAGAGAAGACAACAGATTATATCTGTGCGCCACCAAATCATAATTCGGATTCGGCATCATAAAGAAATTACAATCCCACTTGCTTTAATACGGATTTTATGTGAGTCGCTCTGTTGAGCACATAAAAATGGATTCCCGGCACTCCCTTGTCAAGCAGGTCTTCCACCTGTTTCGCGCAGACTTCCATTCCTACCAGCCCGGCATCTTTGTTATTGCGGTCGCATTTTTCAAGGCGTTTCATAACGGTTCGCGGTATTGTGCTTCCGCACATTGAGGTTATTTTCAGAACCTGTTTTGTCGAAAGAATCGGCATCAACCCCGGTACTATGGGTGCCTGAATTCCGGACTCTTTGACCTTTTCTGTGTAGTCAAAGTAGAAAAAGTTGTCATAGAACAGCTGAGTGATTATCAAGTCCGCTCCGGCACGTGTTTTTTTGCCAAGATTCTCTATGTCCTCCCGCATTGACGACGCCTCAATATGTTTTTCCGGATATCCCGCCACTGCAATCCCAAACCGGTTCCCGCCGGGGTTTTTCTTTTCAAAATTCCTTATATGGCTCACAAGCTCGTTGGCATGAGAATACCCTCCCTCGGCAACCGTAAAATGTTTCTGGTTTTCAGGCGGGTCTCCTCTGAGGGCTACGATGTTCTCTATATTGTTCTCTTTGAGGGTGGTCAGAATTCTGTCCATATCCGCCGCCGAAGATCCCACGCAGGTAAGATGGCTCGCGGTCTCAATTTCAAGACTGTTTTTTATATATGATGCTATCTCAAAGCCGTTTTCCCTTGTCGTTCCCATAGCTCCGTAGGTAACGGAGATGAATTCGGGAGACAGTTCGGCAAGCTCATCAAGAGTGCGTATCAATTTCTCCTTTCCCTCCGGAGTTCTGTGGGGAAATACCTCAAAAGATATGACCGGTTTTACGCCGTTTTCGTAAAGTTTGGCAAAATTCATTTTCCCCCCTTCATTTGCCGTCCGTTTGTTCTGTTCCGGGAGGTTCGGGGATTCCCGTAATCGCAAGGACGGTGAGAAAAAGGAAACAGACCGCCAATGGCGCGCCGGTTCCCGCTGCGTATGCCAGGCCAGCGAGTATGGAGCCGGCAAACGCCCCCAGAAAACTCGCAAGACTAAGAAATCCCACCATATTCCCTCTTGAGTCGCCGGATACTATCTGGGTAAGGAAAGAGGGAAGAAGCGGCTGAAATATGGAGTGGCCCATGAAAAACGCCGCGCCAGCAAGAATAAGCCCCGTTTTTTCGCCGCTTATCAAGGCGATTCCGGTTCCCGCCGTGAGAAATGCCAGAGCCACCAGAGGAGGAGTGTTCATTTTCTTCCGTCTCTCCATAATCTTCAGGAAAGGATAGGCGAAAACGGCTGCGGGAAGAAGAACTATCAGATACACCTTCCATATTTGCTCAATTCCTCTGCCGGTCGCGCTTTCCCAGCTGAGTGGATATACGAAGAGAAAGATGTTTAGTATGGAAGACAGTATGAAAGAACTTACGAGTATTTTCTTTATGTTACCCCTGCTCAGAAAAGATAAGGTTTTCACCCTCAAATTCCGCGGACGGACGGTTTTATCTTTTGGGAACAGCACAACCGTTATCGCAATTGCCAGTACTCCGAGCGCGGCGAGAATGTAGAACACGGCTTTCAATCCCAGCCATGATGCCATAATCGGTCCGACCGCGAGCGAGAGCATGAAAGTCCCTCCTATGATTATCCCCGTTATGGCAAAAGATTGTCCGCGTACTTCCGGCCTTGTGGAATCTCCGAGCGCGGCGATTGCAACGGAGCCGACGGCACCGCTTCCCTGAAGGCTTCTTGCCGCGATGAGTTGCCACACATTGTCGGCAAGTCCGCACGCTATGCTGCCGGCGCAGAACAATACAAAACCCGCAATAATTACGTGTTTCCTTCCAAAGCGGTCGCTTGCCCACCCGAATGGAATTTGCAGAGCCGCTTGCACAAGCGCGTATATGCCGAAAGCCAGACCCGTGAGCAGATGGGAAGAACCCGGATACAGCAACACATACGAACTGAATACGGGAAGTATGAGAAAAATTCCCAGCAACCTTGTGGCAAGAATTGTTCCTATAATTATCGTAGATCTTTTCTCAATTGAGTTCATTTTTGTAAAAGGGTGTCCGGTTGCTTTACTTGCGGTGGTATCTTATCATAACCGGAAGGTTTTCATTTCCTTGGAATCTTCTTGTTTGATGAACCGTGTATGGGCCGAAATAGACTTCAACGCATTAAAAAACAATGCGGAACTATCTGCGCGGACGGTTGGAAGCGAAGTCGGTGTCATAGCGGTTGTCAAAGCTGACGCATACGGACACGGCGCGGTTGAAATTTCCCAGAACCTTGCCAATTTGCCATTTGTTAAAATGCTCGGAGTATCGTCAGTTGAGGAGGGGCTTGAGCTGAGGGAGTCGGGAATTACCGCTCCCGTGCTTGTAATGGGAGTCATGTCTGATTGCAGGGTTGTTGATTGCGTAAAGGCCGGACTTACCCCTTCCGTTTTCACAGAAAACTGCCTTGTTTCGCTTTCCAAAGCGGCGGCAAATTGCGACAAACGCGTAGATTGCCACTTGAAAATAGACACGGGTATGACAAGGCTCGGTGTCACAAAGAAAGAAGCTCTGGCGCTTGTGGAAAAATCTCTTGGTCTGGACGGGTTGCGGATTGAAGGTGTTTTTACGCATTTTGCCCATTCATCCGCTCCCCGGCCGGAGCCGACGGTTGAGCAGATATCTGTCTTTAACTCATTTGTTTACGACCTTGAAAACGCCGGTTTTTCTCCTCGCTTCAAACACATGGCAAACAGCGCGGCGATTCAGAGGTTTCCCGAATCATTCGGCAATATGGTGCGTCCCGGAATTATGCTTTACGGGTCGTCTTTTGAAAAAACCGGACTGACATCGGTTATGAGAGTTAAAACCGGAATTGTTAGGATCAGGGAGATAGAAAAAGGCAGAACGGTTGGTTACAGAGGCACTTTTACTACAAAAAAATGCTCGCTTCTGGCAACTATTCCGGTCGGATACAAGGACGGATACTTCAGAAGTCTTTCCAACCGCGCAAGTGTTTCCATCAAAGGCATTCCCGCTCCGGTTGTTGGAGAAATCTGCATGGATTTTACAACCGTGGATGTTACGGATATCGAAGGTGTCCGTATCGGAGACGAAGTCGTTTTGTTCGGAGACGAAGTTGTTACGGTTGAGGACGTGGCGCGGTGGTCGGGAACCATACCCTATGAGGTTGTTACATCGGTGGGAAGAGCAACTCTCAAGAAGACATACGGGCTGTTTTCGGAACCGGGAAGAGGAAAAAATTGAGTTGTCGGGCAAAATTGTTTCCGGTTTTTATTCTGATACCGGTTTTTTTTGCGGGGATATTTTTTGCGCGCTCCGCAGAGTCATTCGTTCTCGCTCCCGACCCGTTCGGTTTTAATCCGCAGGAGACTTTTATTTCGGCGCATACCCTCGGTCCTTTTCTCAAAGTGAAAGACAAAAACAACCCTGAGTTTGGTTTTAGACCTTTTTTCTCCATTAAAAGAGACATCATGTTTGAAAAACTTGAAATGGAAATTGTTTATCCTTTTTTTCAATACAGGAGTAACCCCCTCGGCTATCAGGCGGGATTTATATTTAACCTGATATCTTTTGGAAAGAATTTTCAGACACCCTCGCTGTCGGAGGAAAGTTTCAGACTTTATCCTTTTATTTTTTTCCGCAGTTCGAAAAAACCAGAAAGAAAACAGGTTGCATTTGCTCCTTTTTACGGAAATTTCGGCGGTAGGATAAAGTTTGTTTTGTTTCCGCTTTATCTCCAGACCCGTTCCGAGGAAAGTGTTTCCCATAACATACTCTGGCCCGTGTTCAGGTTCCATTCCGGAAAGCGAAAGGGTTTCCGATTCTGGCCGTTTTTCGGGTGGTTTGAAGAAGAAAAAGACTTTCGGGCACGGTTTTTTCTTTGGCCGTTTTATTTTGAAAAAAAACAGAGGCGTGAAGAGTTCCACAATTATTACAAGGCAATTTTTCCGTTCTACTACACATTTGGTTACCAAACCGAATCTCACAAAATCTATTTGTGGCCCTTTTTCCAGAAAAGCACAGACCCTGCCCGGAATCTGAAATCCCTTCATTTGCCATGGCCGTTTGTCAATTTCAAAAAGAGCGACTTGGAAACAAGAATGAGATTTTTCCCTTTTTTTGAAAAATCGGAAACAAAGGGATTGAAGAAAACAAGATTTTTTCTCTGGCCTCTGTACACATCAACCAAAGTCAGGTTCAGCAAATATGAATACAGCAAGGAGAAGGTTCTTTTGATATTTAAAATACGGCGTGAAGAGCCTTTTGCCGATAACAAGCCTTCCTCGCTTCATATTGACTTGTGGCCGTTATTTTCGTATAAACGGGATGAGAGAGGAATCAGTTATTTGCAAATGTTTGCTCCTCTGGAGCCGTTTGTAGGTTCAAGCACAAAACTTTACAGAAATTACTCATTTTTATGGAAGGTGCTTGAAGTCCGCAGAAAAAAGGGGGTCGGAACTTCCGTGTCGGTTTTGTTTGGAGTCTTTAATTTAAAAAAATCATGCGCGGAAAATTCTTTCAATATTCTTGGAAGAATTCTCGGTTACAACTCGGATTCAAGCGGCCGCAAAATCAGGTTTTTATTTCTGCCCATTGGAATTGGAAACCCTTCAAACAAACCGGGGGCTTGTGGCGGATGAATGATGGAATTATAAAACGTTTCGCGACCTTCTGCGGAGGCGCGCTGTGGCTTTTCGTTATGTCTCTTTACTGGTGCAAGGACATAAGGGCGAACTCGGACAAAGTATTTTATCAGATATCGGTAATCGGCGCGGATACGCTTCTTGTTGCCTCGCTCATAGGGCTTTCAGGCGGAGCTGTTCTCGCCCTTCAAACCGGGCCGCTTCTTGCGGATTTTGGAATTCAAGAGACCCTTGGAGGTCTTATAGGAATTGCTGTTGCAAGGGAGATTGGACCGGTCATGTGTTCCATTCTTGTTGCGGGGCGCCTTGGCTCTGCAATAACGGCGGAAATAGCGTCCATGAGTGTTTACGATGAAATAGACGCTCTCAAAACTATGAATATAAGCCCAGTAAGATTTCTTGTTATGCCTAGGCTTGTTGCTTTCTCGGTTTCAATGCCCGTGCTTGTGATTTTGATTGTTGTTATGGGTTGGCTCGGTGGCGCACTTGTCGCGGCGACCAATCAGGCTATTTCGCTTTCGGCCGTCGTCTATTTCAACAACCTCGGAGACTTTGTAACCTTGAAAACGGTTCTGAACGGGGTTATCAAGGCACTTATTTTCGGTCTTGTTATTCTTATGATTTGCTGCAAAGTGGGGCTTGAAACCGTTGGAGGCCCAAGACAGATAGGAATTTCGGTTACCAGCGCGGTTGTTTCGTCAATTGTTATGATACTTGTCTGCGATTATTTTGTATCGAAGGTTCTTTTCCTTGTTGGAATAGTTTAGGAAGTAAAACAAAAATGAACCAAAAAGATCTTGATACCCTTCTGTCTTATCTGAGCGGAGAGCCCACCTCGCTTGAAGTGTGCTCCATGCACAAATGGTTTGGCAAAAATGAAGTTCTCAAAGGAGTGAATCTCAAAGTGATTCCCGGTGAGATGATTGTCCTTATAGGCGGAAGCGGTTCGGGTAAAACAACTCTTTTAAGACAGATAGCGGGTCTCGACATTCCGGATGAAGGCAAGTTGTTGATTGACTCCACTCCGCTTGACGAAAGCGATGCGACTGTTTCGCTTGTTTTTCAGTCTTCAGCTCTCTTCAATTCAATGGATGTTACTGAAAATTCCGAACTTTTTATCAGAGAGCACGGGATTATCCGCAACGAAAACAGAATACGAGAGCTATCGTCTTCCGCTCTCTCGCTTGTCGGTCTCCGTGGCAGGGAATATGCCATGCCTTCCGAACTCAGCGGCGGAATGCGCAGGCGTGTTGCCATTGCCCGTGCCCTTCTGACAAACCCCGACCTGCTTTTGTTTGACGAGCCCACGACCGGACTTGACCCGGTAACAAAAAAATCCATAGAGGAACTGATACTCGTAATCAAGCGCGAGGTTGGAATAACCCAGATAGTTGTAACTCACGATATACGGCTTGCTTTTTCACTTGCCGACCGGTTATCTATAATGAACGATGGGAACATAATTCAAACAGGGATACCCAAAGAGATATCCGCCAGTGACAATCCCGTTGTGCGGAAGCTTTTATCGCATGAAGGCAAGTCTGAAAAGGAGCTGAAAGAAGCAGATTGAAGAACAGACGGAAAAATGATTTGAAAGTAGGGGGCTTTTTTCTCGCGGGAATTCTGGCTCTTCTCTTCGCGCTTGAGCTCACGGGCTTTATGCCTTTTACTTCGGGTTACAGAGATTTAAGTATCTACTTTGACTCGGTCGCCGGGCTTGAAGAGGGCTCTTTTGTAAAAATGGAAGGCGTCAGGGTCGGGAATGTGAAAAGCATCGGTTTTTCCGAAAGCGGTGACAAAATAGATGTGAGAGTCAGGCTGCGGAAAAACATTCCCCTGAATGAAAATACGGTCGCATCCATAAGACTTGGCAGTCTTCTCGGAACAAGTTATATCAATCTTTCTCTTGGCGATCTGAGTGGGCTACCTCTGGGGCCAGGTGTTTCCCTGCATGGCAAAAACCCGCGCGATTTTGACAAAATTATCGAGGACGCTGGGGAGTTTATGAGCGAGGCTTCACAGGTTGCAGCGAGGCTCAATTCCATACTTACCAAAGTGGATGAAGGAGACGGCACGATTGGAAAACTTGTTAACGAAGAAGATCTCTATATTGCCGCGAAAGACACAATTTTAAAAGCCAACACAAGTCTGGACACAATTGAAGACCTTGCTCCGGTAAGTTTTATTGCCACAGTTCTTGGAGTGGCGGGAACTTTCTACTGATTGCGGATTTTGTTTTATGAGAGCCGTGGTTCAGAGAGTGGAGAACTCACGTCTTGACATTGGTTCCAAGACAGTCGCCCGAACGGGTGCGGGCTTTGTTGTATTTGTCGGAGTCAAAAAAGGTGACAGAGAGGATGATGTTGAGCGCCTCTCGGGCAAAGTTGCTTCTCTGCGGATTTTTTCGGATGATCCCGGCGGGAAGATGACTCGGAACATATCTCAATCCGGCGGTGATGCTCTTGTGGTTTCCCAGTTCACTCTTTATGCGGATTGCGGCGCGGGTGGCAGGCTGTCTTTTGACAGGGCGGAGAGTTTTGAGAGGGCGGAAGGTCTGTACAATATGTTTGTTTCATCTCTTGCGCACAAAGGGCTGAAAGTGTTTCAAGGGTGTTTCGGGGCTGATATGGAAGTGCATATTGTGAACTCCGGTCCCGTAACTATAATGCTTGACAGCGAAAAAATTGTATAAGTTCACTCTCATCCGCAATCTCGGATGATTTAAATGAAGCAGGTATGCAAACATCCCACGGTTCACAGGGACTACCACATTGAGGAAAAATTCGAAGCGGGTCTTGTCCTGAAGGGTTCCGAAGTTAAGTCGCTTCGCAACGGAAAGGCGAGCATAAAGGAGAGTTATGCTATAGCCCGGCATGGGGAAGTTCATCTTGTGGGCAGTTACATCGCTCCCTACGAGGCTGCCGGTGTGCTTGACCATGAGCCTCGTCGCGACAGGAAACTGCTTCTGAAAAAACGCGAAATAGACAAGCTCACCGGCAAGACGCAGGTAAAGGGATACTCCATTGTGCCAACGGCCGTCTATTTTCGCCGCGGATTTGCCAAAGTGGAAATTGCCCTTGCCAAAGGTAAAAAACTTTACGACAAACGCTCCGATATAAAACGGCGCGAAGCTGATAGAGAGATGGAAAGAGCAATGAAAAGAAATCTCAAAAGAAGGTAATCCGATTGTGCGGCAAAAGTACCGCGGACAAACCAAACGAATGACCGCGCTTGAGTATACCGCCGGTCTTCCTCTTGAAATAAACCGTCCTCTGCATTATTATTCAAATCCCATTAGGGGGCGAACTGGCTTCGACGTATCTGAAGACAGCTCATGCCGCATGCCGAGCTTGGCTAACTCGTTAAACTGACCTGTCGCTTACAAATGGCGAACCAATTAACGCACTCGCGGCCTAATTAACGCCGCAACGTCTCATGAGACAATGCCTGCGGGTTTTGTGAGGCGGCATCCAGCAGGCTGGCCTGTTCGTGCTTCCGGGACGCGAACGGTGAGAAAACTCTCGGAAAAGCGGAAAAAGCGCCCGCCCGCCGGCAACTTTTTCCGTTAAATCACGGCGGGATAAGCATGTAGAAGCTGGGTTATTCTCTTTTGCGGACGCGGGTTCAATTCCCGCCGCCTCCACCAGTTTTGACGGAATATCTCTGTGAGTTTTAACGAAGTTATAGTGGCAACCGGCAATGAAGGTAAAGCGCGTGAGTTTGCCTTTTTGCTGAGCGGAGTCTTCAAAAAGGTTTTTTTTCTGAAGGATTTTCCGGCGGGAGTTTTACCCGAAGAGACGGGCGCGACTTTTGCAGAAAATTCTCTCATCAAAGCACAAGCGGCGTTTGAGGCTTTTTGCGCGAACTCAAGTCGCGCCGTTCTTGCGGATGATTCCGGACTTGAGGTTTATTGTCTGGATGGCAGACCCGGGGTTCGCTCCGCGCGTTACGCGGGAGAAAATTCTACGGATAGTGAAAATGTGGATAAGCTAATGTCCGAGCTCAAAGGCGCAAGGGATCGGCGGGCGCGCTTTGTATGTTGCCTGACGCTGATGTTGCCAGATGGCTGGCAAATAACCTCAACCGGCGTGTGTGAAGGGGAGATAGCGGAGGAGAAAAGAGGCAATCGCGGATTCGGCTACGATCCCGTGTTTTTTCTTCCGTCTTTGGCCAAGACAGTGGCGGAGCTTGAACCCGAAGAAAAAAACCTTGTGAGCCACAGGGCGAGAGCGGCGAAGAAAGTTACCGAATGCCTGTGTAAAATATCAAAATGAACGCCAAAAAAACGAAAACAATATCAAAGTCCGTGAAATATGTGTTTGTTACCGGCGGCGTAATGTCATCTCTCGGAAAGGGAATCGCGGTTGCGTCTCTCGGCACCCTGCTGGAAAACAGGGGACTTTGCATCGCAGTTCAGAAACTTGACCCTTATATAAATGTTGATCCGGGAACAATGAACCCTTATGAGCATGGCGAGGTGTTTGTTACCGATGACGGAGCCGAGACGGACCTTGACCTCGGGCACTACCAGAGATTTACGAAAGCGGAACTCACACGCGAAAGCAACTTCACTTCCGGAACGGTCTACAACTCCGTTATAACCAAGGAGAGGGAGGGAAAATTTCTCGGCAAAACGGTTCAAGTGATTCCCCATATTACCGATGAAATCAAATCCAGAATAAGAGCGCTCGGCAAGAACGGCGGAAAGGATGTTGTGATAGTTGAGATAGGAGGCACGGTGGGAGACATAGAGAGCCTCCCGTTCCTTGAGGCGGTCCGCCAGATAAGGTTGGAACTTGGAAGGGAGCACACGATTTTCATACATCTGACATATGTTCCCTACGCCGCTCATTCGGGAGAATTCAAAACAAAGCCGACGCAGCACAGTGTAAAAGAAATGCTCAAAATAGGGATTCAACCCGACGTGCTTTTATGTCGTACCCAAGCGCAGATACCGTATGACATAAAGGAAAAAATCGCACTTTTCTGCAATGTGAATTTGGACTCCGTCATATCTGCGAAAGACGCGGATTCCGTTTATGAAGTACCTTTAATACTTAATGCGGAAGGGCTTGATGAAACAGTCACTCATCATCTGAATATATGGACAAGAAATCCTCTGCTGACCAAATGGCGTAAGATGTTTGACAGAATCGGCAGAATATCCACAACCGTCAAGATCGGACTTGTGGGGAAATATGTCGGACGCCATACCGATACCTATAAGAGTCTTCACGAGGCTCTTGTTCACGGAGGGATGGCAAACGAGTGCGAACCGGAAATAAAATACATAGATTCCGGAGAAATCAAGAGCGAAAATTCTTCTCTTCTCAAAGGATTGGATGGCATTCTGGTTCCCGGAGGCTTCGGCGAAAGAGGATACGAAGGCAAGGTCAGCGCGATAACACACGCGAGAAAAAAGGGTATTCCTTTCTTTGGAATATGCCTCGGAATGCAGATGGCGGTTGTGGAGTTTGCGAGAAATGTTTGCGGGATGAAAAATGCCAACTCAAGCGAGATTGACTCCGACACCCCGCATCCCGTTATTCACTTTATGAAAGAGCAGATTAATATCAAAACAATGGGAGGCACGATGAGGTTGGGAGCGTATCCGTGCGTATTGCGACAAGGCTCGCTTGCCCGAGGGGCATATGGAAAAATGCGCATATCCGAGCGGCACAGACACAGGCTTGAGTTCAACAATGGTTACATGGCCGTTTTTGATTCCTCGGGTCTTAAGGTCAGCGGGCAATCACCGGACTCTTCCCTTGTTGAAATTGTTGAGTTGAAAAAACACCCATGGTTTGTCGGTTGTCAGTTTCATCCGGAATTTCTTTCAACTCCGCTTAACCCACATCCTCTGTTCCGCGACTTTATAGCCGCCTCTCTCAAGTTTAAAAAGTCCAAATGAAATGAAACCCGGCGAAATCGTAATTTTCAGGAAGAGGAGAGAGCCCTGTTGCGGGGTTTTTCTTTCCGAGGAATGTGGAGTTCTGAAGGTTTTCTCCGAAGAAGGCAGGGAGATGTCCGTTCCCGATAAAAAGGTCGTCCGCTTCACGGAGATAGCGGTTAGCACAATCTCCGAACATGAGCGCAAGATGGAAATGAGGCGGCTCAGGAGAGAACTTGAGGAGTCAAAAAAAGATTTTGATTTGAAAGCCCTCTGGCAACAATTTGCCGGCGCCGGAGAGGTTGTCTCTTTTGATGAAATCCTGTCTGTATATGGCGTGGAACGGGAAACCGTCCCCATGGAGGCGCTAAAACTTTTCTGGGCCGTTGACAAAGACACGGTCTATTTCAAAAGGTATGGAGACGGCTATCTGCCGCTTCCGGTAAGATGTGTTGAAAAGACGCTTTTGCAGCTTGAAAAACGCGTTGAAGCGCTCAGGCAGCGGGAGTTATCGGTTGAATGGATAAAGTCCGTTCTCCGCGGCGAGCCCCTGGAACCCGAAGGTTTTGACAGAGACGTGTGCGTGAAAGCCTTTATGGCTTGCATAGAAGGCGCTGAAGATTCTCCCGCCTTCCCGGATGCGCGGAGGATTCTTTCGGCGGCGGGAATCAGAGACCCTTACGAAGCTATCGAGTTTCTCGTAAAAACCGGAGACCTGCCCGAGGGGTCCGACCCAGTCATGATTCAGGCGTGTATAAATGAGAGTTTTTCTCCGGAGGCGCTTGAGGAATCGAAACATCTTCTTTCCGACAGTTCCCTGCCCGGTTTTCTTGAGGATATGACGGAGCTTGAAACAATTTCAGTTGATGAGGAGACGACCGAGGATATAGATGACGCGATTTCCGTTGAACTGTCGCGGGGCGAAGCCCGTGTCGGCATACATATAGCAAATGTGGCTCTTCATATCACCCCCGAAGGCCACCTTGACCGCTCCGCGCTCCGGATGGCGGAAACCATGTATCTGCCCGAACGCAGGGTGGATATTTTCCCGAATGATTTAATAAAAAGAAAACTCAGCCTGTTTGAGGGATTTTCGCGTGCCACCCTTTCGCTTCTTGTAACCTTTGATATGGAGACTTTCAAGATTAAGAATTTCCGTTTCACGGCGTCAAAAATTTCTGTGAACAGCAACATAAGTTATGAAGGTGCGGAAAGGTTGTTTCAATCATCGCCCAAATGGAAAACACTCGCCGGAATATGCCGGTTTCTCAAACAGAAAAGGATTGAGAGGGGTGCTTTTATTGTTCAGGTTCCTGAATTGAAAATTAAAGCGGATTTGCATGGCAATGTTGAAGTCGCGCCGTCAAACACGGATATGGTTTCCCATGAAGTCGTTTCCGAATTGATGATAATGACAAATCACCTTTCCGCGGTTTTTCTAAGAGACAGGGAAGTTCCCGCAATCTTCCGCCTTCAGACGCAACCGGTGCTTCGGGAGGCAAGAGAGATTGACCCTGACGACCCTCTTTTCTCCGTGCGCATTTTAAGGATGCTTGCTCCATCTTCCCTTGGTGTTTTGCCGGGTTGGCATCGCTCCCTCGGTGTTGACTGCTATGTGCAGGTGACTTCTCCAATCAGAAGATACCGTGACCTGGTTGTCCAGAGGCAGATAATGTCGGAATTGGGATTCTACGCGGCTCTTGATGAAAATTCCATCTTAAGCGTTATCTCCGATACCGAACCGAGTATTCACTCAAGAAGAGCCGCGCAGAGAAGCAGAAAGAGGTTTTGGCTTTGCGAGTATTTCAGAAACATGGAGAAAAACCGGAAGTTGAAAGCCATTGTTTCCCGCGTTACAGACAGAAGGATTTTTGTCTGGCTTACGGATTATTTTTCCGAGTTTCCGCTTCACGGCGCAGATAACGGTCTTTTGAATGAAGGGGAAAACATAACGGTGGTTGTGATAAATGTTGACCCCTTGAAACGAAAACTGAAGCTGCGCCGTGTCTAAATGTCAGTTTCCATTGCCTTTATTATGTCTTCAATGCTTGTGTATTTGACTCTCGGTCTTCCGGTTTTCCGTCCCTGTTCGGTCTCGTGCTTGTCCAGCAGCGACCATTTGTTATAGCTGACATAGTTCAGATTTTTTTTCTCAAGCAGTGTCTCAATGGGGTTTTCCGCAAATTCGCTCTTGATAAAAACACCATTTGCAAAGTCTTCAATCATTGAATCCGCTGTTTCCGCGGAGTCTGTTTTGTTTGTTCCAATTACGCCGGTGGCTCCTCTTTTTATCCAACCCGCCGTATAAAGCCCCTCAACGGTTTCTCCGCCGGGTTTGTCAAGTACTCTGCCCGAACTGTTCGGAATTACGCCTGCGGAGATGTCGAACGGAACATCCCTGAGCGCGATCCCCCTGTATCCAATGGAGCGGAACACAAGACCAGCCTCTATTTCTTCCGTTCGGTTGCTTGCGACCGCGATGATTTTTCCTTCATTGTTTTTTACGAGTTTGTTCTTGGCAAGGACCACTTTGCAAACCCTGCCGTTTTCACCGGCATCTATGCGGACGGGGGAGAGCAGGAATCTAAGATACAGGTTTTTTTCTTTTCCACCGGCCGTGTTTTCGACAAAACCGCGGAGTATCTCAAGTTTTTTTTCCGTTGGTACGTCGGGGTTGTTTTTAAGAATCTCGCGGGTTAGAGAGTCGAGAGCAACCTCATCTTTACGCGCCCTGACGCAGGTGTTTTCAAGTTTTCCAATTTCTCTCAGCTCCGGATTTGTGAATGCCGCCTGTGCGGGACCCCTTCTTCCGATTATGTAGATTTCCCTTATGTTGCTCGCGGCAAGTTTTTCAAGCGCGTAATTTGCTATGTCAGTTTTTGAGAGCTCCTCCGGTCTCATGCACAGAATCCTTGCCACATCAACCGCGACATTACCGACGCCTATTACCAGAGCCCGCTCGCATGACATATCAAAGTCAAGTTCAGATGAATGCGGATGGCCGTTATACCATGCGACAAACTCTGTGGCCGTATGACTTCCGGGAATGTCCTCTCCCGGTATGTCAATTTTTTTGTCCGTTTGCGCTCCGGTCGCGAAAACCATTTGGTTGTATCTTTTTTTAAGGTCGCCGAGGGTTATGTGCTTTCCGAATTCCACGAGTCCAAAAAACCGGAAAGCGGGGTTTGAAGCGATTTTGTCATATAATTTTGCGACCGTTTTTATCTTCTGGTGATCCGGGGCGACGCCGTGTCTTACAAGACCGTGAGGAGTCGGAAGTAGGTCGAACATATCAATCTTGACGGGAACGGGGCTTTTTTTGAATAGCCTGTCAGAGCTGTAAAAGCCTGCGGGGCCGGAGCCTATAATTGCCACGCGAAGTTCTTTGTTTGCTTTTTTCATTTCTGTTGCCGTAAGGCCGGGTTTCAACCCGCTTGTTTTTTGCCGGTATAATTAAGGCGGATTTCAATATGTCGCAAACCGCCGTCGATAAAGAACATCTTCATCTCAGAATAGTTCAGGAGATAAGCGATTTTGTAAACAAATCCACCGGACTGGACACTATTCTCAAGGGTGTGGTGAATAAGATAAGCGAATCGCTTCATTTCAAAGTCGTATCAGTATACATCATTGACAGAGAGAACAAAAAACTGAGCCTCATGGCAAACACCGGGTTTCATTGCGAGCTGGAAGAACGTATAACGCTTACAAGCGACGAGGGCTTGGCGGGAATGATATTTCAAACCATGCGTCCGTTTGTGTCAATGAATGCGTCGCAGCATCCGAAATATAAACTAATTCCCGGCATAGGAGAGGAAGAATACGAATGCTATCTCGGTGTTCCCATAGTCCTTCACAATTGTTGCATGGGCGTGCTTGTCGGTCAGACGGGTGAAAAACGCCACATAACACCGGCGGAGCAGACTCTTTTTGAGATTATAGCGTCCCGCCTTGCCGGGCTTCTTGAAGTTGCGGACACTCTCGACCGCCTGCATACCCCGGCAATTCTTGAGCATCAAACCAGAACATATCAAGGCAAAGGCGTCTCTCCCGGAGTCGCGGTTGGCGGCGCTTTCCTTGTCAGCGGGCTTTTCAGGCGCATAGGGTCTGACACCTCTTCCCATCAGTCTCCCGAAGATGAGAAAAAACGCCTGCTTAATGCGCTCTCAAGGGTTGAACGGGATATGAAAGGCATGATAGGGGTTTTGAGAAAAGACGACATTCTTTCTCAAAGCGACCTGGAGATTTTTGAAGCCCACCTGATGCTTCTCTCAAGCAAAAGCCCGGATTCTCTGAGCGGTGTAATTCTTTCTCTTATTGAGGAGAAAAACCTTACCGCCGAAGCCTCGGTTGTTCAGGGAATTGAGTCCATTGCCGGAAGATTTGAACATCAGTCGGACAGGTATGTCAGAGAGAAGGCCCAGGATTTCAGAGAGATAGGGGAAAAACTGCTTCACGAACTTGTCGGAGAAGAGTCCGTGGGAAGTTTTGAGGCAAATGGGTCTCTCGATTCCACCGTACTGGTCGCACGGGAGATAGGCGCCTCTTTTGTTTCAATGCTCGGGAAAAACAGAATCGCGGGCGTGGTAACGGAAAAAGGCGGAGAGACCTCGCATTCGGTCATCATTGCCAAGTCGCTTGGAATTCCGGTCGTTATCGGAATAGAAAACATATGCGAGCTTATCAAATCCGGCGAGCGCGTTATCGTGGACGGGAGGACGGGTTTTGTTTTTGTGAATCCTGATGAAATTCTCATAAGCGAATATGAAAGTAGCGGGAAAAAACTTGAGGAAATGCGCCATCTTTTTGAGTCCGAAGACGCAAAAGCGGGCAGTGCGCTTGGAATATCGCTTACCGCAAACATAGGCTTTCCCAATGATGCCGAAACGGCTTTGCTCTATGGGGTCAGGGATGTCGGGCTTTTCAGGAGCGAGTTCGCGTTTGCCCGTTTTGAGAAACCGCCGGGAATCAGTGAACAAACTGAGATTTATTGCAATATGTCAGGCAAATTCGACGGATGTCTGACGGTCAGAACTCTTGACATAGGAGCTGACAAAGTGCTTCCGTATTTCAACATTCCAGAAGAAGAAAACCCGCTCCTCGGCTTGAGGGCAATACGTTTTTCAATGGAATACCTTGATCTTTTCAGGGAGCAGATTAAATCCATACTGCTCGCCTCTCTGGCGGGCGCCCGGCTTAGAATTATGCTTCCAATGGTTTCAAACATCTGGGAGGTTGAAACCGCAAAGCAGATTATGGACGATCTTGCGGTTGAAATAGGGCTTCCCGAGCAGCAAATTCCTCCGCTTGGAGTAATGCTTGAGGTTCCCGCTCTTGTTCCGCTTCTTGAGGAATATTCAAGTCTTATTGACTTTGTCTCGGTCGGAACAAACGACCTTGTCCAGTATTTGCTCGCGGTTGACAGAAATTCAAACGCGGTCGGGCATCTCTACACGTATTTTCATCCCGCGGTTGTTCGTATTCTTGATTCCATAAGGAAAAGCTCTGAAAAAAGCAAAATGGAAGTTTCAATCTGCGGTGAACTTGCCGGTTCTTCAACAGGCGCCCTTATGATTTTTGCCCTTGGATACAAAAATCTTAGTATTTCCCCCTACAGGATTCCGGTGGTCAGGTTTCTCGCAAACCGAGTGAACGGCGATATTCTTTCCGGTTTGAGGAATGAACTCATGCTTCAAACAAGGGAACCAGACATCGAAAGATTGCTTGTGGACTGTCTCAAAAGCATTGCCCCGGCCCTTGTGGAATTTGATTAAAGCGTTTGCCGTGTTGATAAAACGCCTTATTGCGGTTAAGCTTGCAAAAGTTGATTTTAAACTGGTCGGGCCGTTATTCAAGCGGTTTTTGTGGCCGGTTGCTTTTGGCTGTTAGGAAGGAGGGAGATAAACAAATGCCTAAAAAAAACACTCTTACGGTTAAGGACAACAGAACGGGACGTAAATACGATATTCCCGTTGAAAAAAATACCATAAAGGCCTCTGACCTGAGGCAGATTAAAATCAATAAAAATGATTTCGGGATGATGAGTTACGACCCGGCGTTTACAAACACAGCGTCATGCACAAGCGCCGTAACTTATATTGACGGAGAGAAGGGTATCCTCAGATACAGGGGGTATCCGATTGAGCAACTTGCAAAGAAGAGCAGTTTTCTTGAAGTCGCATATCTGTTGCTCTATGGCGAATTGCCTGATAAAAACCAGTATGACCAGTGGGTTTACGAAATAACCCACCATACGTTTCTGCACGAAAACATCAAAAAATTTATGGACGGTTTCCGCTACGATTCCCATCCGATGGGAATGATGATGAGCACGGTAGCGGCGCTTTCAACATTCTATCCGGAAGCCAAAAACGTTGATGATAAAAAAAACCGCATGCTTCAGATTCACAGGTTGATAGCCAAGATGCCCACAATCGCGGCGTTTTCTTACCGGCACGCAATGGGATTGCCGTATGTTCACCCCGACAACGATCTTAGTTACACGGGCAATTTTCTGAACATGATGTTCAGGATGAGTGAGAAAAAGTATAAGCCCGACCCTGTTGTTGAAAAGGCCATAGACGTGCTTTTCATCCTTCATGCAGACCATGAGCAGAACTGTAGCACAAGCGTTATGAGAGATTCGGGAAGCAGTCTACCAGACCCTTACAGCGCGACCGCAGCCGCCGTGAGCGCCCTCTACGGGCCTCTTCACGGAGGAGCAAATGAAGCGGTGTTACAAATGCTTGCCGAGATAGGCGACAAGAAAAAAATTCCTGCCTACATAGCAAGAGCGAAAAAAGGCGAGTTCCGTCTCATGGGATTCGGTCATAGGGTTTATAAAGCTTACGACCCGCGCGCCTCAATCATAAAAGACATAGCACACAAGGTTTTTAACAAGGTTGGCAAAAATCCGCTTCTTGACATAGCTCTTGAACTTGAGAAAATCGCTCTTGAGGACGACTATTTTGTAAAACGGAAACTATATCCGAATGTGGATTTCTATTCCGGGCTCATATACCAGAGTCTCGGTCTTCCGGTCAGCATGTTTACGGTTCTTTTTGCAATTGCGCGAACCGCCGGATGGCTGTCGCAGTGGGAGGAAATGCTCACAAATCCAGAGACAAAAATAGCTCGTCCGCGTCAGGTATACAGCGGAAAAAGCAAAAGAGACTTTGTTCCCGTTTCGAGAAGAAAGAGGGCGTAGCGCCGGAAGCGTGAACGGCGCAGAGCCGATGACAAAAGTTAAAGTCTGTGGAATAACAAACGAGAACGATGCGCTTTTGGCGGTAGATGCGGGAGCGGAGATTATCGGTTTTATTTTTTATCCGGGAAGTCGCAGGCATATTGCCTCCGATGCCGCCGCAGCCATATCCGCTCTTTTGCCGAGTAGGGTTGTCAAGGCTGGGGTTTTTGTGAATCAGGAAATCGGTTTTATAGAAGATACCGTCAAGTCTGTCGGGCTTGATATATCTCAGATTCACGGAGACGAGACCCCGCGGTTCTGTCGCGACATTACAGGGGCTTATATGAAAGCCGTTCGTGTTAAAGACACTGACAGCTTGAACAAAATAGGTGACTACGGCTCGGATTTTATCCTGCTTGATACCTTTGCGGACAGACAGTTTGGAGGAACGGGCAGGGTTTTTGACTGGAACTTGCTACGGCGGGTTGACTTGAAGGGAAAGAAGCTGTTTCTTTCCGGCGGCCTGAACCCCGATAATGTGTCGGAAGCGGTGCGCGCAACAAGGCCTTATGCCGTTGATGTCTGTTCTGGTGTTGAAAAAACTTCGGGAATCAAGGACGGTGTGAAGCTGAAACGGTTTATTGAGGAAGTGAGAATTGCCGACAACTCAAACTAAAGAAGGTTTTTTTGGGAATTTCGGCGGGCGTTTTGTTTCCGAAACTCTGATGCCTCCTCTTCTTGAGCTTGAGGAATCTTATAAAAAGGCGAAATCGGACCCCGAATTTACGGGCGCTGTTGAGAAACGCCTTGCCGAATATGTCGGCAGACCGACCCCTTTTTATTTCGCCCGCAGAATGACTGAAAAACTGGGCGGCGCGCGGGTGTATCTGAAGCGTGAAGATCTTGCGCACACGGGCGCGCATAAAATCAACAATACTGTTGGGCAGGTCATGCTTGCCGAAAGAATGGGCAAAAAGAGAATTATCGCGGAAACCGGAGCGGGGCAGCACGGAGTTGCAACCGCCACCATTTGCGCCTTGCTCGGAAAAAAATGTGAGATATACATGGGGCGTAAGGACACCGAAAGGCAAAAATCCAATCTTTTGAGAATGAAAGCCCTGGGCGCGGTTGTTCATCCGGTTGAAACCGGCACCGCCACACTCAAAGACGCCTTGAACGAAGCTATGAGGGATTGGATAACAAATGTTCGCAACACTTTCTATGTTATCGGCAGCGTTGCGGGCCCCCATCCCTACCCTACAATAGTCAGGGATTTCCAGTCAGTTATTGGAAGGGAAGTGAAAAAACAAGCTGCAGGTGTTGAGGGAAGAAAGCCCGACCTTCTTGTCGCCTGTGTGGGCGGCGGCTCAAACGCGGCCGGACTTTTCCACAGTTTTATGGATGACCCCAGTATCGCGAAAGTGGGAGTTGAGGCTGGTGGAAGAGGGATGGACAGGGGTTGGAATTCCGCGACAATCACAACGGGTTCGGAGGGAATTCTGCATGGGAGCAGAACTTTTATCCTTCAGAACGGAGACGGGCAGATAAATAGGGCGCACTCAATCGCCGCCGGGCTTGACTATCCGGGAGTGGGTCCCGAGCACTCGTTTTTCAAGCAGTCCGGGCTTGCGTCATACGTTTCCGTGTCGGACAGGGAAGCCCTTGACGCCTTCTATTTTCTTTCCGAGACCGAGGGGATAATTCCCGCTCTTGAGAGCGCACATGCAATCGCTTATGTGATGAAGACAGCCGGAGGCATGTCGAAGGACTCGGTTGTTGTCGTCAACCTTTCCGGCAGGGGAGACAAGGATATGGATATTGTCGCCGGAGCGGCGGATGTGTAGAATACAACTTCAATTCGCAATACCCGAAAACCAATTCTGAAATGGGAGAATCAGTAATAGACGGCAGTCTCTCTAACAAATGGATACGGCATTTCCTGCAATATATGATAGTTGGGGTTATTTCAGCCATTATTGACTTGACACTTTTCCAAACCGTCAGGGAATTGCTGGATATCAACCGTTCCATAACGGTTCACAATTATATGTTTGAGGTGGAATATACGGTTGCGAAGGTCTGTTCTTTTATGGTCGGGACAACCGTTAATTTTTTTCTTTGCATATTTTTTGTTTTTCAAATAAGAGGGCACTCCCTCATTACGGCTTCGTGGCGCAAACTTGCTTCCGGCGTGGCGGTGCTCGCCGTCAACCTTGCGGTTTTGATTATTCTTGTTGAACTGTTTAATTTCGGCGATATACAAAATCTGCCCTTGATTCCGTTTGACGGCATATTTCTTGCAAATGGAATTGCAATCTGCATCGGGTTTTTTCTGAATTTTATTCTCACAAAATACTACGCTTTCAGGGATTATTGATTTTGTCCGGGACTTTTCCTGTTACCGGATTATTCGGGTTTTTTGTCGGAACAGTCTCCTTGAAAAAGATGCGGATTCTTTTTAATTTTGTACACAAAGGCACGGGCGTCATTCATTGACCGACAGCTTTTCGCGGTTATAATTTTACTTCTTTATTTGGCGTGGATGGCTTGCCGGAGCTCTGTCGGGCTTTTTTTATAATGATCACTGCAATAGAAAAAAAGTTCTCCGAACTTAAAGACGACAACAGGGCGGCTCTTGTTTGCTACATCACGGCGGGAGATCCGTCTCTTGATATTACGGAGGAGATTGCCGTTCGCATTGCCGCAAGCGGCGCGGACATTATTGAAATCGGTGTTCCGTTTTCTGACCCGATGGCGGACGGTCCCGTTATTCAAAGGGCTTGCGAAAGAGCATTGAAGGCGGGAGCCACTCTTGAGAAAATTCTGAAAACCGTGAGAAGAATAAAAGACCGTTGTGATGTTCCAATCCTTTTGTTCGGATATTACAACCCTTTCTATCGTTACGGAATGGAGCGATTTGCCACAGATGCAAAAGCCGCCGGAGCGGTCGGGGTTCTTGCCGTTGACCTCCCGCCGGAAGAGGCGCGGGAGTTTCACTCCAACCTTACAAAACGCGGGCTGGATGAAGTGTTCCTGTTGTCTCCCAACACAACGGATGAAAGAATAAGCGCGGTCGCGGAGATGGCCGGAGGTTTTATCTATCTTGTTTCTGTTACGGGCGTTACGGGTGCTCGTGCGGATATTGGCGGCACGGACGTGGGTTTGCTTCGCGGACTTGTTGAAAAAATAAGGATGAAAACCGGTCTTCCCGTAGGTGTGGGTTTTGGAATCTCTACTCCGGAGCAGGCTCGCAAGGTGGCGTCTTTTGCCGATGCCGTGATAGTCGGAAGCGCAATAATGAAAATAGTAGAGGAGTCCGCCGCTGGTTCCGTGACGGACAAGGTCGGTGATTTTGTCTCGGGGCTTTCTCAAGTGTGTGACAGGAGTTGCGCTTTATGAGCAAATCCTTTGTGAAAAAGCTCAGAGAGGCTCATGAAGGGGCGGATAAGTTGTTGATACTTCTTCACGACTGTCCCGACCCGGATGCAATGGCGTCCGCTCTCGCGCTCAGAACAGTGCTTGGCAGAAATAGGCAGACGGCAACAATAGGGCATTTGGGTGCACCGGTTTCCCGCCCCGAAAATGTCGCGATGATGGAGTTACTTGAGATAGATGTTGTGCCGGTTACCGTTGAACAAGCAAGAAGTTTTGACTCAATAGCGATGGTTGATGTCCAGCCGTCTTTTTTCGGAAGTCTTTTTCCCGTTGTGGGTTCGGTTATAGACCACCATCCCAGAATGAAAGGCTATGAAGCTGATTTTGTTAAGGTAAGCGTTTCCGAGGGGGCAACTTCAACGATAATGACCGGTTTGCTCCGTGTGTCCGATGTGGAGATATCATCGCGTCTTGCCACCGCTCTTCTCTACGGAATAAAAACCGACACATTTTCCCTATCGCGAGACGCCGATTCCGAAGATGTTGAGGCATTCGTGTTTCTCTATAAAAAAGCAAACCTCGGACTCCTGAGAAAGATAGGCAAAGCGGAAATTCCGTCTGACGATTTGGCGGCTTTTGGCGGCTCGCTCGCCAGACACTGGATAAATGACAGTGTTCTTTTTGTGAATCTGGGCAAGATTGAACAGGAGTATCTGATACCCAAAATGGCGGATTTCTGTATGCAGGTAAAAGACGCCGACTGGGTTGTCGCTTTCGGGATTTTGCAGGGCTCGCACCTTGTGGTTTCGTTGCGCAACGTCGGTTATGTCAAAAGCGCGGGCAGAGTCGCCCGTGAGGTATTTGGTATGTTCGGTGGCGCTTGCGCGAATGGCGTAGAAACCGACCCGAACGACCGGATGAGTCAGGCGGGCGCGGGCGGACACAGATCCGCCGCAAAAATGCTTGTTCCCCTGTACGAGGTGAAAAGGTTGCTTGGCGGCGCGTCCCGTCAAAAACTCGACAAATGGTTTACGGACACATTTGTTTCAAAAATTACCGAAGACTGAACCGTATTTTCCCCAAGGGCGTTTTGCGCTCGCCGTATCGCGGATTTATACTCACTTGTGGCTCAAAGCACTTTAATCGTCTATGACCCTCTTGAGAACGCGCCCGAAGAGGAGCGTTCCTACTGGTTGCGGTATGTGGAGTTTTACGAAAAGTATTGGGGAGGTCCGATGTCTCCTTTCGGCGTCTGGTTTGGCAACGAATACGACAGTTTTCGGCGCGCGATCTCCGAGCATCTTTCAATTGGCGAGTCCGCCCTCCGTGACTGTTTTTTTATCAGGAGCAATGACGGGATTCTCCATGTCTGTCCGCTCGGCGGAAACGCTTCGGGACGAAACGGAAACATACTGTCGTGCGAGAACGCGGTTCCGTTTGAGTGGCTTGCCGCGTTTGATGAGCCTGAAAGGCGGAATTTTTATTCTCACTGGGGTTTCAGTTCAATGTATTACACGGCAAGGGTGGGGGACGCGTGCGAGCGGCTCGCGGTTGCTTCGGACACTATTGCGGGCGCTATCGGTAAAACAGACCATGAAAAACTGCGCGCCATACTTGAATGGATGGAGAAGGGCGCGGCGTATATGAGCGGATGGTTTTCTGGACGGGACGGAGACGGATATGCGGTTCTGAACTACGGTGATGTGTGCTCGGTTGTGAGTCCGCAGTCCCTTGACAGGGAGAGGTCGGTTGAACAGGCGGCGGAAATTTTCACGCTGTTGCGCTCGGGAGAATGGGAAAAATCATACGGTCTTGCCTCGCGGCTCTTTCGGAAATGGGAGGATTTGAGAAATATGCTTGAGGCAACGGGCGGCGGCAAGCCTTTACAATGACATTTTCCGACAAAGACATATCAAAGGTTCTTTCCGTGTTAAGAAGCGAGGCGCACAAATGGAAGCCGCCTGTTATGAGCCTTGCCGAAGTTCACAAGGATGATCCTTTCAGGATTTTTATTTCCACGATTCTCAGTTTGCGGACGCGGGACGAGACAACCGCGGCGGCATGTGCAAGGCTGTTTACGGTCGTAAAAACGCCCGCCGAGGCGGTATCCGTCGGGGTGCAGCGAATTGAGTCTCTCATCTATCCGGTCGGATTTTACAGAACAAAGGCCGCAAACATAGTGAAGATATGCGAGCGTCTTGAAGCAGAGCACGGTGGAAGGGTTCCCGACACCATTGAGGAGCTTCTTGATTTTAACGGAGTGGGAAGAAAAACCGCGAACCTTGTTGTGTCCCTCGGTTACGGAAAGCCGGGTATATGCGTTGACATTCATGTTCACAGGATTTCAAACCGGCTCGGTTATGTTTCCACAAAAGACCCGCATCGTACCGAGACGGCTCTGCGAGAAAAACTGCCGCGAAAACACTGGGCTGAATACAACTTTCTTATGGTCGCTTTCGGGCAGACAGTTTGCAGGCCTGTTTCCCCGATGTGCGGAGTTTGCCCGGTCGCGGATTTGTGCATGAGGGTCGGCGTTGAGTCCAGACGCTGAATTTTGATTTGCAATTCCAATTACTGTAAGGTTTGAGCGGTATGCCAGCCGAGTCGGCTTTTTTCTATATTTTTTCAACAATTGCCATTGTGGCGGCAACTGTCGTTGTTCTGGTTCCGAACACGGCTTTCAGCGCCATTTTTCTTGTTGTTACAATCGTTTCTTCCGCAGTTCTGTTTGCCATTCTTGATGCCCATTTCATGGCGGTGGTTCAGGTTTTCGTCTATGCCGGGGCTATTGTGGTTCTCTTTCTTTTTACGATTGTTTTTCTCAATGTGCGCAAAAACAGTATGGAGTTTGGTCCCTCAAGGGTTGCGAAAAAACTCTCCTTTCTCGCGCCGGCGGTGGCGGCGGCTTTGTATTTCGGGAACAAACTTGCCCCTTTCGCCTCGGATGCGGGCAAGACGGGCGAATTTGACGGTGGCGTCTCGGACACGGCGCGTCTTTTGCTTACCGATTATCTACTTGTTTTTGAGATTACATCGCTTCTCATAGTCGCGGCGATTGTCGGAACCGTTGCCATCTCAAGGGGGTTGCGTTGAGTCCGGACGGATATATTGCTCTGGGTTTTGCCCTTTTTGTTATCGGCGCTTTCGGCGTGTTAACAAGAAAGAACATCCTTGTGGTTCTGATGTCGGTTGAGATTATGCTTAACGCGGCAAACCTTTGCCTCATAGCGTTTTCCCGGCTTCTCGGGGACGGAGCGGGCAATGTACTTGTTCTTGTTTCCATAACTGTCGCGGCCGCGGAAGTCGCACTTGGACTCGCGTTTGTTGTTGTTCTTTATTCGGAAGCGAAAAGTTTAAACATAGATTTAATAAGGAACTTACGGGGTTAGATGCTGCAACTTGTGATTTTCGCACCTCTCGTGGGAGCTTTTATAAGCGGGATTTTAATCTCCGCAGGTTTGATGAGGCGGCTTTTCTGTGTTTCAAGGGATTTTGAAGAGAAAGCGGCGGGGCTTGTCGGTTCTATTGCCGTTCTGGTCTCGGCAATCTGTGCTACAGTTCTCGCATTCGGGATTTTCTCAGGCGCGGGGGAGACAAGGGTTGAGATATTTGAGTGGTTTTCTTCCGGTGCGCTGTCGGTAAGTTTTGGTTTTGTATTTGACAGGCTGTCTGCCGTTCTGACCCTTGTAATAACATGGGTGGGATTTGTGATTCATCTCTATTCAATCGGGTATATGGCCGGAGACCGAGCCGTTGCGCGCTATTTCGCGCTTGTCAATCTTTTCATCTTTTTTATGCTGACTCTCGTTCTCGGCGGTGATTTTGCCGTGATGTTCGCAGGGTGGGAAGGCGTGGGTTTTGTCTCCTACCTGCTGATAGGTTTCTGGTTTGACGATACGGAAAAAGCGGATGCGGGAAGGAAAGCGTTCGTTGTCAACAGGATAGGGGACTTCGGTTTTCTTATTGGAATCTTTTTGGTGTTCATTACCTTTGGCTCTCTTGAATTTTCGGAAATTTCCCCTGCGGCGGCGGATGTGTCCGCGGGTATGCTCACTGTGATTTGTCTGCTCCTTTTCGTAGGAGCGGCGGGAAAATCCGCGCAGTTTCCTCTCTACGTCTGGCTCCCAGATGCTATGGCGGGACCAACCCCGGTAAGCGCTTTGATACATGCGGCGACTATGGTAACTGCTGGAATTTATATGCTTGCCCGTTGCTCTTTCATGTATTCTGCCTCGCCAGATGCTCAGTTTGTTGTTCTCACCGTGGCGGTTCTGACCTCTTTAATTGCCGCCTATATCGCGGTTACGCAGACGGATATAAAGAAGGTTCTTGCATATTCAACAGTGAGTCAATTGGGCTTTATGTTTATGGCGGCGGGCGCGGGCGCTTTTGGAGTGGCGGTTTTTCATCTTGTAACTCACGCTTTTTTCAAGGCGCTTCTTTTTCTCGGTGCCGGGGCGGTTATTCACTCGCTTGGCGGCTTGCAGGACATAAGAAGCATGGGCGGATTGCGCGGGAAAATACCGGTAACCGCATTCACTTTTCTTGCCGGAACACTAGCGATTTCGGGCGTGCCGTTTTTCTCGGGGTTTTTCAGTAAAGATTCAATACTCGCCGCGGTTTATGACGGCGGTTTTATTTTTCATTGGATTGCGGCGGTGTTTGCCGCTATGCTCACGGCGTTTTACATGACGCGGCTTTACGTTCTCGTGTTTGAAGGGAAGAACAACACTCCGCCCGAAACCTTTTCCGGGATACATGAGCCTCCGCGCGTTATGACGGCTCCTCTCATCTTCCTCGCTTTGCTGTCGGTATTCGGCGGTCTGTTTTCCGTTCCCCATTTCATGGAAGGGTTTGTTCCCGTCAAAGAGGAAATTCTCACGCACTTTCTTAAACCGGTTACGGCGGCTTTTTCTCCCGCCCCGGATGTTTTGTTCGGCATCAGCCATGCGGGTCTCGCCGTTATTTCAACAGTCGCCGCTCTTGCCGGGCTTTTTACCGCATTGCTGATATACGGGACGAAGATGCGGTTTCGCGATTTGCTTCTTGGTTTCCGAACAATTTTGTCATTGAGGAGTTTTTCCCAATCCAAAATTCTGCTGGATGAATTTTATCATTCGGTTTTTATAGTTCCTTTCGGGCATTTTTCCACAGAACTTGCGAAGTTTGACCTTTTAGTTGTTGACGGAGCGGTCAATGCAGTTGCAGGTGCCGTGAAAAAACTCGCCGGCTTTTTCAGTCTGTTTCAGACCGGGTTTGTCAGGGCATACACCGCGGCAATGGCGGCGTTCATAATCCTGCTGATTTTTGCGGCGCTGAGTTTTTAACGAGACGTATTGACGGCAAAACTGAAAGCGCAGTCATATGTGTTCGCGCGATAATTTTTATTGTAAACTCTCTCTTTCCATATACAATTAATATCGCTTCCGTAGCAAACGGGAGCAAATTTCGGTTCTTCGGGTCGTGGCGAGAGCATCGCGGCGGTTTCGGAGCCGAGTGTTCAGGAGGTGTTCCAATGGGCACAAAAATGCTCGGAGCGCAAATGTTTTTTGAAACCCTCATTCACGAGGGAGTTGAGGTCATTTTTGGTCTGCCGGGAGGCTATGTTCTCAAGGTCTATGATGTGATGACCGAGTATGAGAAGCAGGGGAAGTTCACTCATGTTATGGCGCGGCATGAACAGGGGGCGACCCATATGGCGGATGGCTACGCGAGAGCTTCGGGCAAACCCGGGGTTGTTCTTTGCACTTCCGGCCCGGCGGCGACAAACACGGTAACCGGCATAGCAACCGCTCAAATGGATTCGGCTCCGGTGCTTGTGTTTACCGGACAGGTTCCCACACAGTATCTCGGAAGCGACGCGTTTCAAGAAGCCGACCATATCGGAATAACAAGGCCGTGTACAAAGCACAATAGCATTGTCCGCACAACCAGAGAACTGCCCGAGGCAATTCAAGATGCGTTTCACATAGCGTTAACCGGAAGGCCGAGTCCCGTTCTGGTTGACATGCCCAAGGATGTGCTTATCGGTGAAGACGAACTTGTGATTCCCAAGTGCGTAAATCTCAAGGGCTACAAGCCGAAAATGAAAGGGAATCTTTCTCAGATAAAAAGAGCGGTTTCCCTTATCGAAAAAGCAAAGAAACCGGTAATTTTCTCCGGAGGCGGGGTTATTATCTCAAATGCGACCGAGCATCTCAAAAAATTCGCCCACAGACTGCAGGTTCCGGTTACCTCAACCCTTATGGGGCTCGGAGGATTTCCCGCAAACGACCCGCTGTTTGTGAACATGATTGGAATGCACGGCTCCTATGCCGCCAATCTTGCCGTTCATGAGTCCGACCTTGTCATATCAATCGGCGCGAGATTTGACGATAGGGCAACCGGAGGCAATTTTGATGAATTCGCTCCCAACGCGGACATAATTCACATAGATATAGACCCGTCCACAATAGACAAAAATATCAATGTGCAATGTCCCATTGTCGGTGACGCGAAACAGGTTTTGGAGCAAATCATGGAACTGCTTTCCTCGGAAATTGACCTCACGGGAAGAGAAGGATGGATTAAGCAGATAAAGAGTTGGGACAAAAAGCATCCCATGCAATACAAAGAGGACGCCAACAAAATCCAGACGACATACGCCATAGATATGTTGCACAGGCTGACCAAAGGGGAAGCCACGATTGCGAGCGATGTCGGTCAGCACCAGATGTGGGTGGCTCAGTTCTACAAGTTCAACCGTCCGCGTAGCCATATAACTTCCGGAGGGCTCGGCACAATGGGTTTCGGGTTTCCCGCGGCCATGGGAGCCAAGTTCGCAAAACCGGAAGACCTTGTCGTATGCGTCTCCGGAGATGGGAGTTTCCAGATGAACATGCAAGAACTCGCGGTTGCCGTTGAGCACAATCTTGACCTTAAAATAATTGTTTTCAACAACGAACATCACGGTATGGTCAGACAGTGGCAAACTATGTTTTTTAACGGAAACTACTCAAGCTCAAAATTTAATGTTCTTCCGGATTTTGTTAAACTTGCGGAAGCGTTCGGAGCAAAGGGCTTCAAAGCCGAAAGGCCGGAAGACCTTGAGACGGTCCTGAAAAAAGGGCTTGAGACAAAAGGTGTGGTTCTGATGGAGATAAAGGTTGATCCCGAAGAGATGGTCTATCCAATGATAGAACCGGGCGCGCCGATGAACCGGATGATCTTTGAGCCCGTTGATGTTGCGTAAAAACGCGGCGTTTTCCGGAGGTTTATAATGACGGATGAAAAAAATACAAAAAGACAGTCGGTTACGTCTTACTCTTCTTACGCTGATGAGGAAAAAAAGCAAAGGCACACAGTTACGCTTCTGGTAGACAATGAGTCCGGAGTTCTGTCAAGAATTTCAGGGCTTTTCAGCGCGCGCGGGTTCAACATCACAAGTCTGAATGTCGCCGAGACCCTTGAAAGCGGGGAGTCCAGAATCACACTTGTTACGACTGGGGACGCGTTCATAGTTGAGCAGATAATCAAACGGTTCAACAATATGGTGAATGTGTTGAAAGTGACAAATCTCACTCAAGCGGAAAGAGTTGAAAGGGAGATGGCTCTCGTCAGGGTTTCTGCGTCTCCGGGCTCGCGTCCGGAGATTCTTCGCATAGCGGACATATTCAGGGCAAAGGTTATTGATGTGGGAACAAAAACCTACACACTTGAAATGACCGGGGACAATCAGAAGATAGGAGCTTTTCTTGAACTTCTTATGCCCTTTGGTATAAAAGAGATAGCGCGTACCGGAGTGGTCGCGATGCAACGCGGAAGAAAATCTTCGCATGACGAAGAGCGAATTTCACGCAAAGGAGAAAAAAAATGAAGGTTTACTACGATTCAAACCTTTCGGTTGATATTGTCAGGGGTAGGAAGGTGGCCGTTATCGGCTACGGCAGTCAGGGGCATGCCCATTCGCAAAATCTCAGAGACAGCGGTGTTGATGTAACGGTTGGTTTGAGAGACGGTAGCGCGAGCCGGTCCAAAGCGGAGCAGGCGGGATTTCAAACCGCTTCGGTTTCGGATGCGGCAAAATGGGCGGACATTGTTATGTTGCTTGCTCCGGACACAAGTCAGAAAGCGATATACGAATCTTCGGTCGCAGGCGGACTAGAGGCGGGAAACTCTCTGGCTTTCGCTCACGGGTTCAACATACATTACAACCGGATTGTTCCTCCCGCGGATGTGGATGTGTTCATGGTGGCTCCGAAGGCTCCCGGGCATACTGTGAGAAACCAGTACACTGCCGGCTCCGGGGTTCCGGGGCTTGTCGCCGTTCATCAGGACAACACGGGAGAGGCAAAAAAAACCGCGCTTTCATATGCCGGTGCAATTGGTTGCGGCAGGGCGGGGATTATTGAGACAACCTTCAAGGATGAAACCGAGACCGATCTTTTCGGCGAGCAGGCGGTTCTTTGCGGCGGGCTTTCGGCCCTAATTCTCGCCGGGTTTGAAACTCTTGTGGAGGCCGGATATCCGCCGGAGATGGCGTATTTTGAGTGCTGCCATGAAGTGAAACTCATAGTTGACCTGATATACCAGGACGGAATTTCAAACATGAGATACTCAATCAGCGATACCGCCAAATACGGTGACATAACCCGCGGTCCGAGAGTTGTGAACCGGGGTGTCAAGGACGAGATGAAAAAAATCGTATCCGAAATACAGTCCGGAGATTTCGCCAAGGAGTGGATTGAAGAGGATGAGGCGGGCAGGCCGAACTACAACCGTCTTCTCAAAGAGGGAGAGGGGCATTTGATAGAAAAAACCGGCGCGGAGCTCCGAAGCATGATGAGTTCTCTCTTTAAGGACAAACTGGTTGACAAGTCCAAAAACTGAAAAGGCGCCGACTTTATGAAAACTCCGTTTTTCAGAATCGCTCCGGAAGGCATATCAACGGTTTTCGCGGTCGCGGTTGCGGGCTGGCTGTTTTCCCTTACGGGCTTGGATGTGGTTTCCTTTCTGTTTTTTATCGTTTTTGTTTTTACGCTGTTTTTTTTCAGAGACCCGCAAAGGGAAGTTCCTCCCGATGACGGGTCGGTTCTCGCGCCTTCCGATGGAAGGGTAATTGAGGTAACAACCGAACGGGAAGACAATTTTCTCCGTTGCGAAGTTACAAGAGTGAGCGTATTTCTCTCCATTGTTGACTGTCATGTGAACTGGTTTCCCGTTTCAGGAGAGGTGAAGGATTCGCGTCGTAGGGCGGGAAAATTCGCTCTGGGATTTAGTAGCGCGGCCACAAAAGAAAATGAGCGGGTTGCGACTCTTGTAAAGCCGGACGGCGGCGGGCCGGAGTTTCTGATGGCGCAGGTGGCGGGTTTTATTGCCAGAAGAATAGTTTCTCATGCTTCAAAAGGCGCGCATTTGAAGAGGGGACAGAGGTTTGGTATCATAAAATTCGGTTCGCGGATAGACCTGTTTTTCCCTGACGGTTACGAGGTAAAAGTTGTTAAGGGCGATGTGGTCAGGGGAGCTGAAACAGCGGTTGCCCGTCTTGTTCGCGACGGTATCAGGTAATGAACGGAAGAAAAAAACTTCGCCATAAAATAAAACCTGAAAAAATGGCAGGTTTTCTTCCCGGCATTATAACAACGGCGGCTTTGTGCTTCGGGTTGCTTTCCATGGGAATCTCATCTCAGATTGCCGCTTCTGGTGCTTCCGGAAACACAAGCGACCTTATGTGGCGTGCTGGCGCTTTTATTGGGGTTGCCATGGTGCTTGACCTGTTGGATGGAAAGGTTGCACGCGCTTTTGGAGTTGACAGCCGGTTCGGGGTTATTTACGACTCCCTTTCCGATACTGTCTGTTTTGGAGTCGCTCCGGTTGTGCTTGTGTATTCCGTATTCGGAATATCCTTTGAAAATCCCGTTTTCAACCTTGGGCTTCTTGTCTACGCGGTCTGCGCCGCTCTGCGACTTGCCAGATTCAACATACAGTCTCTGTCGGCGGAGAGGAAGAGTTTTATGGGGTTACCAAGCCCTATGGCAGCGGGGGTAATGATTTCCCCGATTCTTGTTGTAAGCGAATTGAACATAGTTCCGTCCACGGATGTTATGGGCGCCTTTTATGCAGTGGCGGCGCCTCTTACGGGGTTTTTCATGGTAAGCAACATCAGATACCGCAGGATGGGGCTTTTAAGTCCGGGCAGGCTTGGCGGCGGGAAGAAATTTGATTTTCTTGTTACGGCATCCGTTCTTATGGCGGTTGTGGTCATAAGTCCGGGCGTATCTGTTGCGGTTGTTTCCGTTCTTTATCTGGTGTCTCCTTTTCTGTTTTTTCTTTTGAGCCGTTTTGGTTTTTACAGTAGATGGATGAAAAACAGTGAGCGGAGTTCCGGTTCTACAGACGGGGAAAAGGAAGACGGAATCTGAAAAAAACCGTTTTGTCCTCGGGTTTTGTTTTGCGAATGAGGTTTTTCCCTTTTTTTATTTTCTTATGCGCGCTTTTTTATGTGGAGGTTGATGTTCCAATGGCAAAAGAGATTTCTCCGGTTACCAGAGTAAAATTGAAAAACGGGCTTACCGTAATTCTTGAGCCGGACAGTTCGGCTCCGGTTGCCGCAATAAACGTCTGGGTTAAGGTTGGAAGCGGGTGTGAGAGCAGGGATGAGAGAGGTCTTGCCCACCTGCATGAGCATATGCTTTTCAAGGGAACCGACACTCTGGGCGTGGGTGAGCTTGCCTATCGTGTGGAATCGGTTGGCGGAAATATAAACGCCTACACATCTTTTGACCAGACGGTCTATTTTATAACCTCGGCGAGCAGGTCGCTTGATACGAACATAGGTTTGCTTGCCGACAGCGTGGGCAACTCCGTTTTTGCCCCGGCGGAACTTAAAAAGGAGGCAGAAGTTGTTGTTGAGGAGATACGCAGAGACAAAGACAGTCCGGCAAGTGTTACAAGCCGCGTCCTTTTCGCATCCGCATATAAAGGCCACCCATACGGACATTCTATTCTCGGCACGGAGAAAAGCGTTCGCTCCTTTTCCCGTGCAAAGATTCTTAATTTCTACCGGAAATGGTATTCGCCCCGCAACATGGTTGTTGTAATCACCGGAGATTTTGAACCTGATCGTGTGCTTGCGAAGGTGAAAAAAACATTCGGCTTGTTTAAGCCACAACCGGTTCCCTCATGCGCGGCGGAGGGGAAGTCCCCGGCGCGTAAATCCCCCGCCGTGTCTGTTCTCACAAAAGATGTCAACGAAGGGTATTTCGCGCTTGCGTTCAGAATTCCCGGCTTTGGCGGAGAGGATATTCCGGCGCTTGATGTCATAGACGAGTTGATGGGAGGAGGGGAAAGTTCAAGGCTGTTCAGGGTTGTGAAAGAAGAAAAAGGCATTGTGAACAGTATTTATTCCTACGCCTATACTCCTCTGAAGGGAGGCATTTTTGCCGTAGGTGGAACATTGAAGCCCGAAAACGCCGCGGTTGCCCACGAGGAGATACTCCGGATGTTCTACGGGCTTGCGGAAGGACAGATTAAGCCTTCCGAGATTGAAAAGGCGAAACTGAACATTGAAAGTGAAAATGTTCGCTCAAAAGAAACAATGCAAGGCAAGGCGCATGCGCTTGGTTTCTATGAGACAATTGCCGGAGACTACGGGGCTGAAAAAACTTACATGGACAAAGTCCGTGCGGTTAGGGTCGAAGATATACGCAGAGTCGCCGCGAAGTATTTTATTCCGTCAAACCTTTCCGCAGTTGCACTTTTTCCCGAATCCCTGCAAGCGGAAGGCAAACGTTTGAAGAAAACGGTTTCAAAGACAAAACCCCGCATTGCTTCCAAAACCGGAACATACAAAACCGGCGTCCACAGATTGAAAAACGGAATCAGGGTGATAATTAAAGAGAACAATACCGTTCCGCTTTTTGCCATGCGGTTGCTTTTTTCCGGAGGTCTCAGGTTTGAAGACCGGAAAGCGAATGGGATTTCAAACTTTACCGCGAATATGCTGACGCGCGGGACTTCAACCCGTTCCGCCGCCGAGATAGCCGAGGAAATGGAATCTCTTGCTGGGTATATAGAGGGATTTTCCGGTAAAGACAGCGCGGGGATTTCAATGGAATCTCTCAGCTCAAACTTTGTTCCGGCGATGGATATATTCTCCGATGTGGTGCTCAATCCGTCTTTTCCCGATGATGAGGTGCAACGTGCAAAAAGGGAGATATTTGCCGAAATAAACCGCAAGAAAGACAGGCCTGCATCCATCGCGATGGACAGGTTTTTCACGGCTCTTTTCAAAGATTCTCCGTATTCTCGCGAAGTGACGGGAAGCGTCGCCAATGTGAAGAGATTTTCGGGAAAAGACGCTTCGACTTTCTACAAAAAACTTCTCAATCCCGAAAATATGGTCATAGTTGTCGCCGGTGATGTTGAGGCGGAAAAGGTTCTGTCAAGAATTGAGAGGGATTTTTCCGGATTGCGTAAAACAGGCAAGTTCCGCGCTTCTTCCGCGCATTCCAAGTCCGGCGACAAACCGGTTCTGACATCCAGAAAGATTGAGGGAAAGGAACAGACTCACATAGTGGTCGGTTTTTTGGCTCCCGAGCTCACAAGCACGGATTACTATCCGTTTCAGGTGTTGAATGCAGTTCTTTCGGGTCAGGGAGGGCGGCTTTTCATGAAATTGAGGGATGAGATGAGTCTTGCTTACACGGTTTCCTCTTTCTACGGCGCGCGGGTGGATTCCGGTTATTTTGGCATCTATATCGGCACCGCGCCACAAAAAGAAAAAAGCGCTCTGGATGAGATTGTCGCTCAACTTAAATCTCTTTTGAACGACGGGGTTGGCAAGGATGAAGTTGAGAGGGCGCAGAGGAAAATGGTGGGGAATTTTGAGATAGGGTTACAGACAAATTCCGCGCAGGCGTCCGTTATGGGTTTTGACGAACTCTACGGGGTCGGTTGGGACGAGCACAAGGAGTTTGCGGACAAGGTGTTTGCAGTTACCGCAGGTGATGTTTTGCGGGTGGTGCGGAAATACATAGAACTTGACTCCCGTGTGGTATCGGTAGTGAGGGGAACCGTAAACTGACGGGACTTGCCATTGTCATTTATCGGATGTATCTATTGATTGCGACGGGCCGCTAGCTCAGTTGGTAGAGCAGTTGACTCTTAATCAAATGGTCGGGGGTTCGAATCCCTCGCGGCCCACGCAGCTTGCGAGAGTGGCGAAACGGCAGACGCGCCGGATTTAGGATCCGGTGGGAGTTACATCCCGTGTGGGTTCAAATCCCTCCTCTCGCATTTTAAAACGGTCAAAATGTCTGATTTTTTCAACAGAAAGTCATTTTTTATTGTATTAGCGTTCGGTTTATTGTTTCTTCCGGCATTTTGGTTTTCCACAAAGGTTGATTTCGCGGAGTTTTCGCACACTCAAATTGACCAAACGGAAGATGGTTTGGAGATGTTAAAATTGCCCGCCGGTTACAGCATTAACTTTTTCGCGCCGCCGTCTTTGGGGCTTAAGTCGCCCCGTCAACTTGCCGAAGGTGAAGACGGCTGGGTTTTTGCCGGAAGTAGCGCCGGAAAGGTTTACGCTCTGCGCGATTCAGACCGGGACGGACGTGCCGATGAGGCTCGGGTTATCGCAGATGGAATGTCCTGGCCGCACGGTGTGGCTTTCCAAGGGGGCAATTTATATGTCGGCGCCATAGACGGTGTTTACAAGGTTGTCGATATTATGGGAAAACTCTCCGGAAGCGGCGAAATCACGCTCCGGCGTATTGTTTCGGAATTGTATGAAAGCGCTCATCACGGAGCCCGTCATCTTAAAATCTCCCCGGACGGCATGCTTTATGTTTCTCTGGGAGCTCCGTGCAATGTTTGCGAACCGCCCATGCCGGATTTGACCGGTGTTATCAGCCGTTATGATTTGAACGGAGGAAAGGGCGAGGTGTATTCCCGTGGCGTGCGCAATTCGGTGGGATTTGATTTCCATCCAAAGACCGGCGAGTTGTGGTTCACCGATAACGGGCGCGACTGGCTCGGCGATGATTTGCCGCACGACGAATTAAACTACGCGCCGCGCGCGGGAATGCATTTTGGCTACCCCTACTGTCATCAGGGGAATTATCCCGACCCCGAATACGGTGAAGGAAAGCTCTGTTCCGATTACGAACCGCCGGCTTTGTTGACAGGAGCGCATGTCGCCAATTTGGGAATGAGTTTTGACCCCGCCGGAGAGTATGTTTATATCGCCCTTCATGGCTCATGGAACCGCAGTGAAAAATCCGGCTATGCGGTGTATCGTGCCAAAGTGGATGGCGGTGAGGTTTCGGGTTACGAACCTTTTGTTGAAGGGTGGTTGAGTAAAGACGGTTCTGTTTCGGGGCGTCCGGTGGATGTGATTTTTCTGACAGATGGCGGGATGTTGATTAGTGATGATTTTGCCGGTGTGGTTTATCGGGTTGTTAAGAGGCGGTAAGACTTTAATAATCATTCAAAGTCTTGAAAGTCTTCGATTCTACTTTCCTCAATTTCTTCTATAAAATATTCTTCATCGTCACGATTTAGTTTGCAAACAAAATATGTTCCAGGTGATTCGCAATACAAAATTGCAATAACATGTCTTGTATCATCGATGGATTTCTTTCCTACTTGTCTAAGCCAAGGAATGTCATCTTTTCTATATGTGATTTTGTATATACGTCGATTAGTGGTTTCTCTTCTATACCGCTTACTGATAAATTGTTTTATGGACGAGTATTCGTTTTCTGAAATCTCTGGACGATGTCCAACAAATGGATGTACGAAAAACTTCATTTTCCCTTAATTATCAGAGTCTTATAATACCCTGAAATCCGTCTAATAGAACAAAAGTAAAATCAGTTATAATTCCAACCACCTTCTTCTGAATGTTCAAGAACAGTTTTCAGTTTCATAAAGCCAATTATACGCAAATCATGCTTGTAAAGTTTGAACTTTCCCGCTCCCCGTGTATCCTTCACCCCTGTTTTAAGGGTGAGGTTTTATTATGAAAGTCAATTTAGAAGACCGTAGCGCCACGGAAAAGAAGATTGATGTGGTTATTCCCACAGATACCGTCCGCCGTGAACGGGATGAGATATTCAAACGGTTCAAGCGAGACGCCAAAGTGGACGGGTTCAGAAAGGGAAAGGTTCCCAACGAGCAGATAGAAAAACTTTTCGGCAAAGAAATCAAAGAAGAACTGGTTTCAAACCTTGTTTCAAACAGTTTTCCGGACGCACTGAAGGAAGTTTCACTTTCTCCGGTAAGCAGACCCGCTATTACTCCGGGCGATGTCGGTCTTGAAAAGGAGTTTCTCTACTCGGCGGTGTTTGATGTCTTGCCGGATTTTGAACTGCCTCCCTATAAAGACCTTGAACTGTCTCAAAGCCCGATTTCCGTCTCGGCGGAGGATGTTGAACGCGCCCTTGAGCAGATAGTTGAGAGGTCTGCGGAACTGGAGCCGTATGAAGAGAAAAAACCGTCTGCGGCGGGCGATGTCGTTGAAGTTGACTACAAGGGAACCATAGACGGAAAAACAATAGAAGGGCTTGAAAAAAGCGGTGTCAGATTTCTTCTCGGAAAGGGGCAGTTGATAGAAAATTTTGAGAAAAACATAGTCGGCATGTCCGCCGGAGAAGAAAAGGATTTTGAAGTCTCATATCCTGAGAATTTTCAGATAAAAGAAGCGGCCGGGAAATCGGTCAAATTCAACTTGAAGGTAAATCAGGTTTTTAACAGAACCGTCCCCGCACCCGACGACAGTTTCGCAAAGAATGTCGGAAGCGACAGCATTGCCGATTTGAAGGTCAAGATAGAAAAGGATTTGGAAGCACGCCTTGAAGCGATGAGGAATGCGAGTCTTGATGAACAGATATTTTCCAAACTGGGCGAAAACTCGGATTTTGAAATTCCCGAACGTCTTATCTCCGAGGAAAAAAGCAGGCTTGAAGCCGAGATGAAAAGAGATTTTGAATCCCGTGGCGCCAAAGTTCCCCCGATTGACGAAAAGGCGTCTGAGACTTTGAGAACAAGGGCGCGAGATAATGTCAAACTGTCTTTAATTATAAGCAGGATAGCGGACGCAGAGTCCATTGAGGCGCTTGAAAGCGATCTTGAAAAACGTTTCTCCGATATCGCCGCACAGTCCGGAGTTACTTCTGCACAAGTGAAAGAATACTACGAACAAAACAGACTTCTCAACGGTCTGAATTCACAGATTGTAAGCGCCAAGGTTCTGGTTTTTATCCGTGAACATTCCAACATAAAAACTGAAAAACCCGCCGTGCCCGCAAACCCCGCCGTAAAGAAAAGTTGAGATTGACATTCCGAGCCGAAAAGACATAGAATAAAAATTCTAAAGGTGATGTCTAATTATGTTCCATTTGTTGTGGAGCAAACAGGAAGGGGTGAGCGTTCCTATGACATTTTTTCCCGTCTTCTTAAAGACAGGATAATTTTCATAGGCTCTGTTATTGACGACACGGTTGCCAATCTTGTCATTGCTCAGTTGATGTTTCTTGAGTCCGAAGAACCGGACAAGCCTGTGCATCTGTATATAAATTCTCCGGGCGGAAATGTTACTTCGGGTCTTGCGATTTATGACACCATGCAACATGTGAAAGCGGAAATTTCCACTATGTGTATAGGACAGGCGGCGAGTATGGCGGCGGTTTTGCTTGCCGGAGGAGCTTCGGGACGCAGATACGCGCTCCCGCATTCAAGGATTATGATACATCAGGTTCTCGGCGGTGTTCAGGGGCAGGCGAGCGACATAGAGATACACGCAAAGGAGATATTGAGAGTCCGCAAGGAGCTTAACAGAGTACTGAAGTCTCATACCGGTCAGACGCTTGAAAACATTGAGAAAGATACCGACAGGGATTTTTTCATGACTGCCGGAGAGGCGATGAAATACGGAATAGTGGACTCCATAATGGATTGCGGAGAGTCCCTTAAGGAATCCGAAAAGGCGGCGCAAAAATGAGGCGTGGCGGAAAAGAAGCGGGACAAATCTGCTCATTTTGCAGTAAGGGAAAAAGCGATGTTTCAAAACTCATCGCCGGTCCCAATGATGTTTATATCTGCAATGAGTGCATAGAGCTCTGCAATGAGATTATCAAAGAGGAGGAAGAGAAAGAGAGGCATTCCAAATCGGGCAGTTACTTAAAATCCGGGGATTCTGTGACTTCCCTTATGACGCCTCCGGAAATCAAGAGTTTTCTGGATGAATATGTAATCGGTCAGGACTACGCAAAAAGGGTACTTTCGGTTGCGGTGCACAACCACTACAGGCGCATCGAGACGTTTGAATCCGGCGGGTTCAAAACCGACGCGGACGATGTTGAGATACAGAAAAGCAATGTGATGCTTATCGGGCCGACGGGGTCGGGAAAAACCCTTATTGCTCAAACCCTTGCAAGAATGCTGAAGGTTCCCTTTGCGATTGTTGACGCGACCTGCTACACCGAAGCCGGGTATGTCGGCGAGGATGTGGAGAACATGATAGTCAGCCTTCTTCAGGATGCGGACTACGACCTTGAAAAAGCGTCAAAGGGAATCATATACATAGACGAGATAGACAAACTGGCGCGCAAGACCGGGGACAGCCCTTCAATCACGCGCGATGTGTCCGGCGAGGGCGTGCAACAGGCGCTTCTCAAAATAATGGAGGGCACGAAAACCAATGTGCCACCCAAGGGAGGGAGAAAGCACCCGCAACAGGATTTTGTTCAGGTGGATACCGCAAACATTCTGTTTATATGTGGCGGAGCCTTTTTCGGTCTTGAGGAAATAGTCAGAAGAAGAAAAGGAAAGAGGTCAATAGGTTTCAACACCGAAGATGCCGCGCGAACAACCACAACGGTAACCAGCTCGAACGAGTTAAAGGATGTGCAGATGGAAGACCAGATAGAGTACGGTTTGATACCGGAATTTGTGGGAAGAGTTCCTGTCATAGCGACCCTTGACGAGTTGGGCGAGGATTCACTCGTCAGGATACTCACACAGCCGCGCAACGCCCTTGTGAAGCAATATACAAAACTTATGAGCCTTGAGGGCGTTGATCTCCAGTTCACAGACTCAGCGCTCCAGTTGATAGCGAAAGAGTCCATAAAGAGGAAAACCGGCGCGCGCGGGTTGCGGTCAATTCTTGAATCCATCATGCTGGACATTCTCTACGATGTCCCTTCGGACAAGGATTTGAACCGTTGCGTGATAACTGAAGAAGTGGTCAAAAGAGAGGGAAAACCGCTTTTCCACTACAACCTTCGCAAAAAAGTCGGGTCGTAATTTCCACAATAATATAATGTGTATTGCCGTGCGGGAGTATGGGACAAGACAGGTAGATTTCACGCAGGGAATGGACAAAGATGAAGTGTGATGAGTAGTGAAAAACATACAAAAAATCAAACAAATAGCAAGAGAGGCAATAGTAGAAGCAGAAAAGTGGAAAGCGAGAGCGGAAAAGGCAGAGCAAGAACCTATAAAAGTTAAACAAGAAGTATGGTGGGAAACATTAACGGCGAAGAGATGAAAGAAACAATTGGAGCGGCCGGATATTGAATTAGAATCTCAAAAAGAACGGGCTAAATTAGCAGAAACACAGGTAAAAAATCAAAAACAAAGGTCTGAACGGTTTGAGATTAACAAAAAATCAACAAAAGGCACTGACGCAAGCCAGACAAGAAGCGGAAGAGTGGAAGGCAAAAGCAATCCAAGCGGAAAATAGGTCTAAGTGGAGAATATGGTAAACATCCTTAATTTCTACGATCTTTGTAAAAATAGAAAATTAGCGGCAAATATTAATCTTCTTTTCTTATTGTTCTTTTCAGTTAAAGTAAAACCCCGTTTACTTGAGCGGGCGGTTAGCTCAGCGGGAGAGCGCCTGCCTTACAAGCAGGATGTCACTGGTTCAAATCCGGTACCGCCCACCATGCGGGTCCGTCCGGTGTGGACAGCATTTAAAAATGGCGCCGTAGCTCAGTTTGGTTTAGAGCGCTGCCCTGTCAAGGCAGAGGCCGCGGGTTCAAGTCCCGTCGGCGCCGCCATGTATAATTTATGAACAAACCAGTCCTTGGCGAAAAGGCCGAAAAACAGCTTGAAAAAAGAGGCGTTTCACGTAGTGCCGTTCTATCGATGGCGGAAACCCTGAAAACTCCGCTGTCTTTTGTTTATCTGGACAGAGCCTGCGCTGTCGGAGACGGAATTGTCGCAATGTCTGCGCCGCAAACCCGCCTCTACTGTGAGCTGTATGAAAAGCGCGTTGCTCAAGATCTGATTCCGGTCGCTTTTATTCCCGCTTCGGGAGCGGCAAGCAGGATGTTTTCGCGCCTGATTTCCGGAGATAGAAAATCCCTTGAGAGTTTTGCCGGAAACATTGAACGCTTCGCTTTTTTTGACGACTTAAAAACTGTCTTGGCAAAACGCGGCGGCATTGAGCCGATTGCCGATTTTCACAGTCACGGCGACATTGCGAATCTTGTCCTTTCACCCGAAGGTCTTGGATATAAAGATATTCCCAAGGGGCTTGTGAAGTTCCACCGTTACGGAGACTTTTCCAAAACTGCTTTTGAAGAGCAAATGGACTTTGCAAACTTCTATGCACGCGGACCGGACGGCGTGTGCAGGGTTCACTTCACGGTTCCTCAGCATTTTCTCGACGTAGCGGAGGAGCATATCCGCGCCGCTACGCGCAGCAGAGAAAAAACGGAAGTTTCTCTCTCTTTTCAGAAACCTGAAACTGACACTGTTGCCCTTGATGTTTCGGGAAATCTTCTTACCGATGAGTCCGGCGGTCTTGTCTTTCGTCCCGCGGGACACGGGGCGCTTCTTGACAACTTAAGCGCCGTCTGTGCGGACATGGTTTTTATCTCCAATATAGATAACATCGCCCACGGCAGCCGGGTTTCTCGACCTCCCGCGTTTTGGAGAAAGGCGCTTGCCGGTCTGCTTATTGAGACCGCTGACAGTATACGCGCTCTGTTGTCCGAACTGGAAAAAGGAAGTCCGGGGCGTGATACAATTTGCAAAGCCCGGAGTTTCTGTTTGAAGTTCGGCTTTTTACCTCGCGGAGAGAATGAGTCTCCGGAAGATCTTCTCAGTTTTTTCAAAGACGCTCTGGACAGGCCTCTCAGAGTCTGTGGGGTAGTAAAGAACACCGGAGAGCCGGGTGGCGGGCCTTTTTGGGCGAAAGACGGTTTCGGACGAATATCCCCTCAGATTGTGGAGTCAGTTCAAATTCGTTCGGACTGTTCGGTTCAGGACGGGATAAGCAAATCTTTAACGCATTTCAATCCGGTTGATATGATTTGCTTTATGAAAGCCCGCAACGGCGAGCGGTTCAACCTCCGTGAATACGGCGACAAAGTTTTTATGATTACGGAAAAGATGTTCGCCGGGCGTCCTGTCAGAGCCCTTGAGTTGCCCGGACTCTGGAACGGTGGAATGTCCGGATGGAACACTGTGTTTGCGGAAATTCCGGACTCGGACTTCAATCCGGTCAAGGAAGTTTTTGACTTGTTGCGTCCTTCCCATCAGGATGTAGAAAAATGACCCTCCCAAACGACTCGGAAAACATTCGCACATTATACTTCCTTATGGCGGGAGGGTCGGGCAAAAGACTCTGGCCCTCGTCCCGTCGCCTTTATCCAAAACCGCTTTTTTCGCCAGGAGAGGGTTTGTCTCTTCTGGGGTCGGCAATCAAACTTTTGTCTTCCAGGGATGTATCACCGGAGATATCGGTGCTTCTTGGCGCTTCCCACAGAGAGGTTTTCCGTTCCCATTTGGACAGAATGGACTTTGGAGGCGCGAGGGTCAGCCTTGTTCCGGAACCGCTTTCAAGAAACACCGCGCCGGCAATAGCCTTGGGAGTTATGCGGGCCATGGGTGAATTGCCGGAAGACGAAGACGCTGTTTTTGTGGTTTCCCCCTCTGACCATTTAATCGGCGAGAGCGATCTTTTCTGGAAAGCGCTGACAACCTCCATCGCCGCGGCGAGAAAAGGTTTTATAGCAACTATTGGAGTTGAGCCGGCATTTCCCGATACCGGATACGGCTATATCCAGAAAGGAGAAACTCTGCCCGAATGCGGAGGCAATGTTTTTTCAATAAAGCACTTTGCGGAAAAGCCCGATCTTCGGAAGGCGAAAAAATATGTAAAAGACTCTTTTCTGTGGAACTGTGGAATCTTTGTTTTCAAGGGGCGCGTTATGATTGAGCAATTGAAGCAGCATGCCCCGCAGGTTTTTTCCGCCGTGCGGAAGTCGCTTTCAAAAGAAAACGCCTCTGGTGTTCCGGATGCGGACAGCTATGCGCGCGCTCCGGATATATCAATGGACTTTGCTGTTATGGAGAAAACGGATCTCGGAGCGGTTGTTCCGGCAAGTTTTCTATGGAGCGATATAGGCTCGTGGGAAGCGGTCCATAAATTCTCAAAAAAGAAGAAGGGTGGCAATGTCGCCACGGGTGATGCGGTGCTTGAAGATTGTGAAGACTGTCTGGTGCGCGCGGCGGGCGGCAGGCTGGTTGTCGCCAACGGGCTCAAGGGGATTGCGATTGTTGATGAGGGAGACGCTCTTCTTGTATCCGACATAAAACGCAGTACGGAAATCAAAACCGTTGTTGACGGTTTGATACGCTCGGGAAGGACCGAAACCGTTAACCACGCGCGCACCGAGGACATATGGGGTTCGCGGGATTTTGTGGAAAAGGGACGGGTTTTTTCGGTCAGCAATGTCCGTGTGTTTGAGAAGATGGAATACGCCCCGCAAGTGTCCGACGGGTATATGTTTGTTCTCGAAGGACACGCGGAAGCTACGCTTGGCAATAAGAGCGTAACATTGTCTGCGGGAGACCTGCTTGAAATTCCCGGTGATATCCCGTTGCGAGTTAAGAACGGAGAAAAGTCCGTTCTTCGCCTGCTTCAAATCTCTTTTGAAAACAAGGAGAAGAATTAAAGTCACCGCCGGTTTCAGGATTTGCCCGATTAGGTTAATATTAATCGCTTCAGACGGAGAGGTGGCCGAGTGGTCGAAGGCGCTCGCCTGCTAAGCGAGTATACCTCACAAGGGTATCGAGGGTTCGAATCCCTCCCTCTCCGCCATTGACTACAAACAAACCCTCATATGTCGTTTGATGACTAACCTGAAAAGTCCAGCATTTGCGGGCTTCTTTGCTGTTTGCAATTGACTTGCTCTCTATAAAAACACCCCATATCGGACTGACATATTTCACCTGTTTGGTAACATTGGCGGATATCTCGGCGGCGGAGCACTCCAGCGCTCAACACTGCGCCGTAAAATCAACCGCGAGGAACATGGCGAGGTGCCTGAGCAGTTCATGCGCCGGGTCCGGGCGGGTGGTCGCAAACTCAGGGGGCTGGTTCGGAGTAGGGAGGCTGAGGCCCTTCTTTACAAGGCTCAGCAGCTTTAGGTCATCGTTTTTTTAAATTTGCCCACCGACACCTTTAAATTTCTTAACAAACGCCACGATCTTTTGAAAAACGCTCTGTTTCCTGGTCAAATACTGGGGGTTTAGCGGGCTCATTTTGGGCAGAATCTCATTCAACTCTGTCCCATTGTCACTGGCAAATTCGCGTTTGATCGAAATAGCAATATAACGTTTTGCCGCTTCGATATTCAGTTTTTCCGCGTTGATAAGTTCCTCCGCCTCACGTCGCTGCTCTTCTTGTGCGAAAGTGAAGAAGGCGTCAATCACGCTGGCCTTGTCGCCAGGTTTATCGAGGTCCGTTTGATTGATGAAGTCAACCAGCAAACCCTCTTTAGCGCGATTCCCGACGCTGGCCCGGATCATGCGACGCACATTTTCAACCAGTGCCGTCTTGTCTTTTACTTTCTTATTGTTTTCAAAAATCTGTTCCAGAATGTAATCCAGATCAATTTCTTGAGATTTTAGCAGATCGACCTCGAACACAACGTCATCCCAATCGATGGTCGATTCTTCTTTTTCATTGGCAGTTTTTTCGCGTCGCAGCCAATCGCGGATATCGTTGTAAGTGGATCGATAGTCCTGAATCCTGCGCTCAGCCGGCACCTTAAGTGCTTTCATTGTGGCTAAATCGTCATCGCTTAAATGATGTTCTGCCTTGAAAGATTCAACGGCTTCCGCATCATTCACATCAACGTTTTGCAAGGCTTTCAAGCTCGCAAATTCATCATAGTTCTGCAGCACATTTTCTATGCGTAAATATTCACCAAACAATTGGGCAAAGGCTTTTTTGTCAGATTCTTTGACAATCTCATCAGGGTTGGGAAAGCGCTGTTCCAGCTCCTTCACCACATCTATAAAGCCCCGCCGCGCCTCACCGGTGGCAATATCGGTGAAGCCTTCCATATATTCCTTATAGCTTTTTTCCAGCACCACGTTTTTGGTATTTTCATCGCCAAACAAGGTAATGGCATCGACGGTAGCCTGCTCCAAATCCCGGAAGGTGACGATATTGCCAAACGTTTTGGTCGCGTCAAAAATGCGGTTGGTGCGTGAATATGCCTGCATCAAGCCGTGATAACGCAGGTTTTTATCCACGAACAAGGTGTTCAGTGTCGGAGCATCAAAGCCTGTAAGGAACATGCCAACCACAATCAGCAAGTCAATTTCCCTGGCCTTCACCCGCTTGGCTAAATCGCGATAGTAGTTCTGGAAGCCGCTGTTATCTACACTGAAGTTTGTTTTAAAGAAGCTGTTGTAATCGTTTATGGCCGCGGTCAAAAATTCTTTGGCACTGCTATTCATGGCCGAGACATCAAAACTTTCATCCTGAATGCCACCCACGGCACCCTGTTCTTCATTGGCGGCAAACGAGAAGATGGTTGCTATCTTTAGCGGCTTTTCACTACCAGCTTGCAATGTGTTCAGCGTTTCGTAATACAGCTTGGCCGCATCCACGCTGTTTACGGCAAACATCGCATTGAAGCCTTTATTGCCACCTTGCAGGCGATGGGTTTTATGGCGATAGTTGCCAAGAATATACCGGGATGTTTCCCCGATACGCTCTGGGTGCAGCAGGGCCTGTTTGTTCTCTGCCGCACTGAGCTTTTTCTCATCCTGCTCGGTTTCAATAGCCTTAAATTGTGGGCGCACATCGTTATAGTCCACCTTGAACTTGAGCACCTTTTCATCACGAATGGCATCGGTGATCACATAGGAATGCAGTTCACGCCCAAACACGCTGGCGGTGGTGTCTGCACCTAACGCATTTTGTGGGAAAATTGGTGTGCCCGTAAAACCAAACTGGTAAAACCGCTTAAACTTCTTCTTCAGGTTTTTCTGCGCTTCACCAAACTGGCTGCGGTGGCATTCATCGAAAATGAAGACCACCTGCTTGTCGTACACCGGCAGACCGCTTTCGCTTTTCATCAGATTGTTGAGCTTCTGGATAGTGGTGACGATGATTTTATTGTCGTCTTTGTCCAGATTTTGTTTAAGCCCAGCCGTACTATCCGAGCCATTCACACTATCGGGTGAAAAGCGTTGATATTCCTTCATGGTTTGGTAGTCGAGGTCTTTTCTGTCCACCACGAAAAAGACCTTGTCGATAAAATCCAGTTCGGTCGCCATGCGAGCCGCCTTAAAGCTGGTCAGCGTTTTGCCAGAGCCCGTGGTATGCCAGATATACCCACCGCTTTCCGGCTTGCTCCGGTTCTTAGCTTCATAGGAACTATTGATCTTCCACAAGATACGCTCAGTAGCGGCAATCTGGTAAGGACGCATAATGAGCAAAGTATCGCTGTCATCAAATACCGAGTAATGCAGCAGCACGTTTAACAATGTGTTTTTCTGGAAGAAGGTGGCGGTAAAATCTTTGAGGTCTTTGATCAGGCCATTATCAGACTTTGTCCAATTCATGGTGAAGTCGAAGCTGTTTTTATCGCGCTTTACGGTGTTGGCAAAATAACGTGTGTCAGTCCCATTAGAAATCACAAATAACTGCAAATATTTATAAAGCGAATGCTCGCTGTTGAAGCTTTCTTTGCTGTAGCGATGTATCTGGTTAAAGGCTTCTCGAATAGCAACACCCCGCTTTTTCAGCTCAATCTGCACCAGAGGCAAACCGTTGACCAGAATGGTCACATCATAGCGGTTCGCGTGGATGCCGGTTTGCTCAAATTGCTTGATCACCTGTACCTTGTTGCGGACAATATTCTTTTTATCGAACAGATAGATGTTTTGGATACGCCTGTCATCGAACACGAAATCATGGATATAATCATCGTGAATTTTGCGGGTTTTATCGACGATGCCATCATTGGGTTTGTCCAGGAAGGTTTCAACAAAGCGCCGCCATTCACCATCGGCAAACTGCACATGATTAAGAGCTTGTAACTGTGCGCGCACATTAGCGAGCATGGCTTCCTGAGACTTTAGGTCGGGCAGAAATTCATAGCCCTGATTGACCAGATCCTGAACAAGTTCACGTTCCAGGCCACCCTCGCTTTGGTAGCTTTCTGCGACCTTCCATTCCCTGGTGTATGTCTTGAGTACAATAAAGTGGTTTGATTCCGCGATAGGTTTCGTCTGTTCAACCATTATTTCTGTTCGCCAGTCTGTTTGATATTATATTCTTTAAGCAAGTGCTTCAAAAGAAAAGCAACGGTTTGCTTTTCTTGCAGCGTTGGCTCCGCAACGGTCTCATTAGATAGTGTCCGGCTCATCCTACGCTGCCGCCTCAGGTTTGGGGAAGCTCAAAAGCAGGTCGCGGTAGTATTCATATTGCTTGTTTCGTAATTCAATTTCACGCGGCAAACCTTCGCTAATAGAGTTTGTCAGCGCATCAAATTTATCGAGTATGGCAACAATTTCTTCCTGTACCGGAAGTGGCGGGATGGGGATTTTGAACTGTTTCAGTGTTGATAAATTTAGCATCCCATAATTACGCATCTTGGACTTTAGTTCGCTGTACAAATTTGTTATGTAATAAAAAACAAACTTATTATTTAGCACGTTGTGATCTATTGATTTGATGTTTGCAATATTTTGATTAGTTGTACCTTCAAATTCTAGGTAAGCAGTTTTGAAAATGGTGGCACCAACTAAGGCGATCAAAACAGTGTCTTTTTCTAATAGTTTGGCGCTAGAGTTCTTTAATCCCAACTCTGTTATGAAATTATCTGCATAATAAACGGACTCATTATTACATGACTCGGATTTGAGCCAAGGAACATTACCATTTTCCCAAAATTCTCTTTTAGATCTTGATGGAGTGCCGCCCGAGGAGACATGACAAACCTTTCCTAAATCTTCGAATATATCAGACCCATCAAAACTCAGCAGTTGATCACGATAATAGTTGTATTGTTTTTTGCGGGCTGTAAGCTCGGCTGTAAGCTCGGCTGTAAGCTCGGCTGTAAGGGAGGTAAATGCGTCCAGAATCCGCACGATTTCTTGTTGTACCGGAAGGGGGGGGAGGGGAACCTTAATCGTGGACATTACATTACTCATGAGCTTTGGGTTGCCCATGCCGCTATACACATAACTTTTTGCGGTAACACATAAGACATAATAAAGAAATTTGAGATCAATTTTTTCCGGCGAACTATTGCTGATCAAACCACAAACATTTGTGATACTAAACTTTTCATTCTCACGAAAAAAAATTGAACCAGCATTCGCACCGTCAGTTGTCCATGTTATGAATGTTCCATCTTGGTCGTAAGTGTTAATTCGACCAAACACTCCATTGCTGGCTGTTTGCGAAGAATAAACGGGATATTCTCCAGCATTATCCCGCAGATAATCCTTTGACATTACGCGTCCTCTTGATAACTTACCTATTCCTCCTAGAGTTGTATATTCCACCCCATCCGGGCAATGTTCGTTTATCAATTCATCAATTTTGCTCATAATTTGTCTTAATTTCTTAGCTAACTTTTTTGTCGTTACATTAACCAGAGACTTCCTCTAATACTTTAGGGTTTTTTTGAGCGACCTTAATGAGAGTTACCGCAGCACTGTCAGGCTGCTTACGTCCTTGTTCCCAATCTCTGATTGTGCCTAAAGGGACACCCAACAATTTTGAAAAGGATAGCTGTGATTTTTTTAGCTGCTTTCTAACAGAAATAACAAGCAACTTTTCTGGTGTCCAGACTTTAGCCGGTGCGCCAGCTTTGATAGCTCGCACATCATCAAGTAGTTCTTGTCCAGCTTTACTCATTTTCTTAGCCTTAGCCATTGATAGCCTCCTTAATTCTCTTTAATTCATGAGCCGGAATATTTTCACGTTCATTTTTTGCGTACAGGGTAAGAAGCCATGTTTTTTGGTCAGAACTATTAAAATAAATGACTCGTACCCCACCTTGTTTTCCTCCGCCTTCTTTATCCCAGCGAATCTTTCTTACTCCACCAGAACCGGAAACCACTTTACCAGCGTCAGGGTTTTCGGCAATGTACAAAACAAAATTTTCATATTGTACTGATGTCCAAATTTTAGTTGCCTTTGCGCTGAATCCCCTGGTTTCGATGATTGTGTTCATGGGTTAATTATATACGGCAAAGCCGTACTTTATCATGTAATTATCAAAGATATCTATAGAAAAAACGTGAAGGGCGTTACATCAAAAGTCTGACCAGCTTTATCCGCGAGAAACTCCGTTCTTTCAGGAGCTCCCCTGCTTTAGCTGGGGGAGCGTCAAGTATATAGTTCCCTTTCTGCTTTAAGAATCAGATCCAGCCAGATGCGCTGCATGGCAGAAAGATGCTCATCTTTATCCACTGCGTTCCAGTCCACCTCGGCACCATCCAGCAGTTTCTCCATGTAACTCACATTGCTCATGATTCTAGCCCTTCAATATGTTGCTTTAACCATTCACGACCAGAACCAGACTTAAAATACTTTTCACGCGCAACTGCTTCTTGTTCTGTTTTATAGGTTTCATAGTAAGCTATTTTTATGGGCCTATGCTTTGCTGTATGTTTTGCACCAGTGCCGTTTAAATGTTGCTGATAGCGCTTCTCAAGGTCATTTGTGAAACCTTTGTAATAAGAACCATTACTGCATAGTAAAATATATGTGTAAAACATCACTCATGCTCCTGCCTGCCGGCAGGCAGGTCAATCTCCACAACGATGGCATCGATATCGGAACGCAGTTGGTCAATCTTACTAACGGTGGTTTTGATTGCTGCATTGAGTTCAGTGATATCAATCACCTCTCTTGTGTCTTTCGCTTCTACGTAGGAGCTGACCGACAGATTGTAATCATTGGCAACAATCTTTTCATAGGGCGCGGTTTCGGCCACGTGACCGACCTTCAGCTTGCTGTCGAACATCTGCATAATCTTTTGAATATGCGCATCAACCATCAGGTTATTGTTGGTCTCTTTTTTAAAGAATTCTTCACCGCTGGCATCAATAAACTGGATGTTGGTGTCAGGCTTGTTTTTCGCCAGCACCAAAATCGTCACGGCAATGGTGGTGCCGTAAAACAGGTTGGGCGCGAGTGAAATCACGGTTTCCACATAGTTGTTATCAACCAGATATTTTCTGATTTTTTGTTCTGCGCCCCCACGGTAAAAAATGCCGGGAAAGCAAACAATCGCCGCACGGCCCTTGCCGGAAAGATAACTCAAGGCATGAAGAACAAAGCCAAAGTCGGCCTTGGATTTGGGGGCAAGCACACCCGCAGGCGCAAAACGGTCATCGTTGATCAGTGTCGGATCGTCCGAGCCAATCCATTTCAGCGAATAGGGCGGGTTGGAAACAATCGCATCAAAGGGTTTATCCTCGCCAAAGTGCGGATTGATAAGCGTATCGCCTAGCTGCATATTGAACTTGTCGTAATTGATATTGTGCAGAAACATATTCATCCGCGCCAGATTGTAGGTAGTGTGGTTGAGCTCTTGCCCGAAGAAACCTTCTTCAACAATATGGGCATCAAAATGTTTTTTGGCTTGTAACAGCAAGGAGCCAGAACCGCAGGCGGGGTCATAAATTTTATTCACGCTGGTTTGCTTGTGCATGGCAAGCTGGGCAATGAGTTTGGAGACATGTTGCGGCGTAAAGAATTCGCCGCCTGATTTTCCGGCATTGGCAGCGTACTTGTGTATGAGATATTCATAGGCATCACCGAACAGATCAATCTGGCTGCCGTGAAAATCGCCAAATTCCAGCCCCGCCACACCTTTGAGTACAGCCGCGAGTCGTGCGTTCTTCGCTGTTACCGTATTGCCAAGGCGGTTGCTGGTGGTGTCAAAATCGGCAAACAGGCCTTTGATGTCGCCTTCAGAAGGGTAGCCATTGGCCGAGGCCTCAATTTTAGCGAAAATGTCAGCCATATCCGTATTCAGGCTTTCATTGGTGTTGGCGGTTTTGGCAACATTGACGAAGAGCTGACCTGGGTAGATAAAATAGCCCTTGGTTTTGATGGCGTCATCTTTGATTGCTGGCGTAATCACGTCATCGGCAAGCCGGGCGTAATCGATGCTGTCATCATCGGCTTCAATATAGCTGGCAAAGTTTTCACTGACAAAACGGTAGAAAAGTGTGCCGAGAACATATTGCTTGAAGTCCCAGCCATCGACCGCACCGCGAACATCATTGGCGATCTTCCAGATTTGGCCTTGTAGAGCAGCGCGTTGTTGGTTTCCTGTCATGTTTTATCCTCTTTGTTTTGTTCTTGCTCACTGATCCAGCGATCTACCTCGCTCTTTCGAAACCGCCATGCGCTACCCACCTTGAAGCCCGGAACCTTGCCCTCAGATGCGAATCGATAGGCCGTTTTCTCCGCAATCTTCAAATAATCGGCGAGTTCTTTAACGGTCATAATGTCATCATTGGGCATAGTTTTAATGTCCTTCTCTGGATATATGGATTGAAAATAGAGGAGAATGGATGAATAATCAAGTCAGTTATCGAGGAAACCAGGTTATAAGACAGGTCATGCAGCTATACGGAAACTATCAGGTTCTCTATTCGCCATCGGAGCTGGTCACCTTTTCGGGGTGTCACTATGCGGCACAGTCATGCGGCACAGTCGAGCAGATGAAACTGGTCAACACATTCCGCACATTCTGCACATTCTGCTGGCTGGATGAATATGCTCAAGCATCTGCCTGACCATATTGCTGACCTCGGCAAAATGGTCATTCAATTATTGATGCGGTGAATAGCAGCGTTAATCACCGCATATTGTGCAGGTATTGCTTTGACCGTGGGGTGAATAAGTCTTATAATCACCTTAAATAATGCGGTGATTAATATGTGGATTCATGAACATCAAAACTGGCCAAGCTTTATATGGGATGCAGAAACCCTTGCGTCCAAGCTGGCTGATATACGTCATCACCAAGGTCGTTTGCTGGGGCGCATGGAGGGGCTTGGCTTTGAGCTTAAACGTGAGGCTTCTCTTAGCACGCTAACCAATGACGTGGTTAAATCATCGGCCATTGAAGGTGAGAACCTAAACCCAGAAGAAGTGCGCTCTTCCATTGCCCGTAGGCTCGGAATTGATATTGCCGGATTTATCCCTGCAAGCCACGACGTTGAAGGTATTGTGGAGATGATGCTGGATGCTACGCAACAATTCTCTAAGCCGCTGACAAAATATCGTTTGTTTGACTGGCATGCGGCATTATTCCCAACAGGACGCAGCGGTATGCACAAAATCACCGTTGGTGGCTGGCGCACTATTGACGCTGGTCCCATACAGGTTATTTCCGGCCCTATTGGCAAAAAAAAGGTCCATTTTGAAGCCCCAAGTGCAGAGCGCCTTAAAAAGGAAATGGGTGCATTTCTAACATGGCTGGAAAGTGAAGATGATACTGATCCTGTTATCAGAGCAGGTATTGCCCACCTATGGTTTGTGACAATCCATCCGTTTGAAGATGGGAATGGACGGATTGCCAGAGCCATTGGTGACATGGCACTTGCTCGCGCAGATGGCACGCCAGATCGTTTTTACAGTCTTTCATCCCAAATCGAAGCCGAGCGCAAACAATATTACAATCAACTTGAAGCGCAACAACGCGCTACACCTGATATTACGGAGTGGCTGTCATGGTTCTTGGATTGCCTTGGCCGGGCCATTAGCAATGCTGAAACGACGCTTGGCAATGTGCTGTTCAAGGCGCAGCTCTGGGATATAATCAATCAAAAGCCTGTTAATGATCGGCAGCGGCAGATCATCAACCGTATGCTTGAAGATGATTTTGAAGGCTTTATGAATACCTCGAAATACGCCAAGCTGGCCAAGTGTTCAAATGATACGGCGCTTCGTGATATTCAAGAACTGAAAGAACGAGGCATCTTTATTCAGAACCCCGGTGGTGGACGAAGCACCAGCTACAGGCTGCCAGACCGCGAAGAATAATACGTTTCCAATGAATCCCAAACAGGGATTCGAACGTACGATTAGTACCGTACTTTCCTAGCCATGATTGAAATTATGCAGAGAATGGAAATCAAATAAAAACAAGGCGTAGCAACGTAAATTTTGCTTTTCGTTGTTTTCAGGGCGATTATTTGTGGCAACATACTGGTAAGTATAGGGGATTCGAACTCAAAGGGGTTCAATACACCGCCAATAATCTGTCAACTCAAACGAAGTGTGAAAACAACAAATCTCCAAAAAAAACGGCTTGCGGTATGCTTGCAAGCCGTTTTTTTTTTGCCTTTTCTGTCAACCGTTGTAACGGCTGTCTTATCCTACAGAAAACGGAAAACAATAGGACAGTTGACAACAACTCCGATGGAGCCGAACTTTTCTCCGGGTCCAACCAGATGTCCGTTTTCCACTTTTCCGAGGATGTCAAACTCCTCCGTCAGTCTGGAGCGGTATCCTTTTTTTATGGCTTTTTCTGTCCAGACAAAAGGATTCAAGTCCCACAGTGGACTGTAGTCCGTGGCGATTGTCGGAATGCCACCAAGAACATTAAGCGGTGTGCGTCCGTCTGAAAGGGCGCTGTTGAGCCCCTGCCGCTGAGGATTGTTTTTTCCTGTCGGTCCGTTGACTGCGACGAAGATACGCTCCACTGCGCTGAACAGACTGTCGTCTCCGCCGGTGGGAATGTCTTTAAGCGCAGGTGTGTAAGTCGCTCCTTCAAGCGTGGCGACCACCGGGTCCGCGCCTTCTGTGGAAATATACAAAACCGGACGCGAAAAACTGAATCCGGCGGTCAGCTCCACGGTTACGGTTCCCTCGCGCGGGCAAATACTTTTAACTTTGTCGTGAACAACAGAGTGATCGGGTTTCTCATCGCAAAATTTGTTCAACTTGTCCGCGCTGACTCCAAACGCCAGAACCGGGGCGTTGTAGATGTGTCCCCCGGCATTTTCAACCCTTACCAAAGGCGTATAGTCTTTGTCTCCAACGGAACCGGGATTTGCCTTCGCAGGTGGGAAGAAATTTGGGGCTTTGCCCGGAACAACACTGCGTTTCGGTGAAAAGTCCACTCTTCCGGATTTGAAACTCAGCATGGCTTTGTTGTTTTTGTCGGTTATAAGAGTCGCCGTCCGGACCGCATTACCAACGTTTGAGTAGTGCAACTTCGGTGAATGGTTGATTCCGAGCGCCTCGGCATTGGACTTGTCGGTGGTGTCGGTAACGATATACCAGACATCTCTTTTTCCCATCACTCCTCTGTAAAGCGGAAGCGTGATGGTTCCCGTTTCCAAATCCAGTTTTCCGGATTTCATAAGTTGATAGGGGCCTATCAATTCGGGTTTGACATCCGATGGCGCGGGACCGAAGTATGTCAGCGGAATATCCGCTCCTATTGAAGGAGGCGAGGGTGCGACATCGTCATCCTCATCCGCCATGACGGGTGAGGCAAACACTATTGTCAAGGCAAGAAAAGCCGCAAAGAGAGCATTTCCACCTATTAGAAAGATGTTCTTTTTCATTTTTCCTCCATAACAGGTCTTGGTATTGCCTACTTGGCATCCCTGTTGCTTAAAAAACTAAGGGTTTATCAAAACAAGTCAAGAATGTAAGGGATTGCGAAAGGGATTTGTTGCTTTTGCTGTTAACGGTTTTGTCTTTATACTCAAATACGGAGGTGTGTATCAATGAAAAACTCAACCTATATGTTTCTCAGCAAACTGTTCTTTCTTGGAGGGCTTACCTCAGTGGCTCTTTCTCTTGGAGCCTGGTTTTTGTGGGGCGGAATGGGAGATGACATGATAATGCGCGCGGCCGCGGAGCGGCTCGGTATCTTTGTGGGACTTTGGTCTCCCACAATGCTTGCGCTCTCAACCTGCCTGCGCCATATGGCAAAAGACAACGGTATGAAAGGCTGAAAAATTTTGATGTTTAAATCAGTTCACCACAAAGTGTGGGCGTTTGATGTTGAGTGGGTTCCCGACCCTGTTGCGGGGAGGCTTGTTTATGACCTGCCCGAAGACATGACCGATGCCGATGTTATGGAAGAGATGTGGAAAAAGGGCGGGGCGACCGAACAAGACCCCAGACCTTTTTTGAAGACCGTTCTGTGTAGGGTTGTTTCCATTTCAATGGTTGCGAGGACTTTCTCTCAAGACGACGGTGCTACGGTCAGGTTGCTTTCACTTCCTCAGGTAGGGGAGAGTTCTGAAGAGAAAAAACTGGAGACTCACATAGTAGGCACGTTTCTTGAGGCGGTTGGCAGGGACAAACCTCAGGTGGTTGGCTACAACTCCGTGCGCGCGGATTTGAGAATTCTTGTGCAGCGTGCTGTTACAAACGGTCTTTCCGTTCCGTCCTTTGCGCGCAGGCCCGACAAACCCTGGGAAGGGGCGGACTATTTTTCTGCCGCAAGCGATTGGAATGTTGACATGATGACAATAGTGGGCGGGAACAGATCAACTCCGTCGCTTAACGAACTTGCAAGATTGTCCGGGATACCCGGTAAAATGGGCTTTGACGGAAATGAAGTCGCCCCGATGTGGCTTGAGGGCGGGACTGACGACATAGTCAGATACAACGAATTTGACGCTCTCACAACCTATCTTCTCTGGTTGCGTTTTGCTCATTTCGGCGGCTTTCTTGACAGTGGGGAATATGAAAAAGAGCAGGAACTTGTCAGGGAGATGATAGCAACCGAAGCCGCTTTGGGACGAAGCCATCTTGAGCGGTACATTAAAGAGTGGAACAGGCTCTCCGGAATTTTCGGAAGATAAAAAACGGGTCAGGCTTTGTCTTTGAGAAGTTTGTAATCAATACTGTCTATCAGCGCTTTCCAACTTGCTTCAACTATGTTTTCCGATACTCCGACAGTGTTCCACAAGTCCCTGCCGTCTCCCGACCCGACGAGAACTCGAACAATCGAGTCCGTTCCCTTTGAGGACGACACCACGCGGACTTTATAGTCTTTAAGTCTGAGCTCACGGATACCAGGGAAAAACCGTTCAAGGGATTGTCTGAGCGCTTTGTCAAGCGCGTTTACGGGACCGTTTCCCGAAGCTTGGGAGCTCTCAACCTGTCCGTTAACGGTCACCGATACCCTCGCCGATGAAACCGGTTTGTTGTCCCGTCCCTCGCGTTTCACTTCCGTTGAGATGTCTTGCACAAAGAAATGTTTTTTGTAAAGTCCCAGATGTTTTCTCACAAGAAGTTCAAAGGACGCGGCGGCTCTTTCAAACTCGTATCCTTGGTTTTCCAGTTTTTTCAGTTCGCTCAATATACCGGGTACCTTTTCATCTTGAGGGTCAATCTTCACACCGAACTCCGCCGCCTTTGCTATTATGTTTGCCCTGCCGGAAAGGTCTGACACCAGAACCCTTCTGTGGTTCCCGACAAGTTCGGGGTTTATGTGCTCATATGTTTCCGGGTCCTTGACTACCGCGCTTACGTGGATTCCGCCTTTGTGTGCGAAAGCGCTTTCTCCAACAAAAGCCTTCTTTTTCAAAGGGTTAAGGTTTGCAATCTCATTTATGAAATTTGCGGTTTCATAAAGTTTTTTCATTTTTTCATCGTCAATGCATTTCATCCCCAGTTTAAGAGATATGTTTGGTATTATTGAGCAGAGGTTCGCGTTGCCGCACCTTTCCCCGTAGCCGTTGATTGTGCCCTGCACATGTCTTGCGCCCGCTCTGACGGCATAAAGGGTGTTTGCCACTCCCTGTTCTGTGTCATTATGGGTGTGAATTCCAAGCGGCGCACTGCCTCCGAGGTGTTTGATTGTTTCGGCAATCGTCTGTTCCACTTCCCACGGCATTGAGCCGCCGTTTGTATCGCAAAGGACAACCGCATTCGCTCCGGAATCAAGAGCCGTACGCGCCGCAGACAGTGCGTAGCTGCGGTTTGCCTTGAATCCGTCAAAGAAATGCTCTGCGTCAAAAAACACGTTTTCCATCCGGTTTTTCAGATAGCTTACCGACTCGCTTATCATCGCGAGGTTTTCCTCAAGTGTTGTTCCAAGCACCTTGTCAACATGAAAATCCCAACTCTTGCCGACAATAGCAGCAGTCGAGACACCGGTTTTAAGAAGCGTCTGAAGGTTGGCGTCTTTGTCGCACGAACCTCCCGCGCGCCGAGTGCTTGAAAACGCACTGACCGTGCAATCGCCCGTATTCAGAGAGAGGGCGCGCCCAAAGTATTCCCTGTCGCGGTTGTTTGAGCCGGGCCATCCGCCTTCTATGTAACTTACTCCAAGATCGGCGATTTTTTCGGTTATCAGGATTTTCTCTTCAACAGAAAAGGATATGTCCTCGCCCTGTGTTCCGTCCCGCAGTGTTACGTCGTATATCTCAACCTTGTCGCTCATTTTCCACCTGTGGTTTCTTTAAAAAATTCTTTGTGTAAAGCGCGTACGGCCGGCTCGGTCTGGTCTTCACGCACCAAGCAGGAGATTTTAATTTCAGACGTGCTTATCATCATTATGTTTATCTTTTCCCGCGCCAGGGTTTCAAACATTCGCGCTGCCACGCCGGAATGAGACCTCATCCCTATTCCCACAAGTGACACTTTTGAGATGCTTTCTTCGGACTCCATATGTTTTGAGCCCAGTTTTTCCGACACCTCGCGAGTTATTTCCGCCGCTCTTGCAAACTCCGCGCGCGGCACTGTGAAGGTAACATCATTGAATCCGTCACGGCTGATGTTTTGAACAATCATATCAACCGATATGTCTTGCCGGGCAAGGGCTGAAAAGATATTTGCCGCGACCCCCGGTTGGTCGGGAACTCCGGTTATCGTGAGTTTCGCCTGATTCTTGTCGGAACTTACACCCGAAATTATTGCCTCTTCCATTGATTCCATAACGTTTTCCTCCATAACCCATGTTCCCTCTTTCTCAGGAGCGTTCACGGGGCGCACATGAAGAGGTATTGAGAATTTGCTTGCGTATTCCACGGCTCTCGCCTGGAGAACTTTTGAACCCGCACTTGCCATTTCAAGCATCTCTTCATAGCAAACTTTGTCCAACTTTGCCGCGCCTTCGCACACAGAAGGATCGGCTGAAAAGATACCGTTAACATCCTTATACAGCTCGCAACTGTCCGCTTTGAGAACAGAAGCGATTGCCACAGCGGTTAAATCCGACCCGCCTCTGCCTAGAGTGGTAACATTCCCTTCGTCATCCACTCCCTGAAATCCCGCCACGACCACAACCTTGCCGGCTGTCAGCGCGTCCTTGATTTTACTGTCGTCAATGGTTTTTATTTTTGCTCCGGCAAAGGAGTTGTCAGTCATTACGCGCACTTGATGTCCCTGAAAAGAAACCGCATCGTGTCCGAGCGATTTAATTTTCATGCACAGAAGTCCCGATGAAACCTGTTCTCCGCTTGAAATAATCACATCAAGCTCGCGTTTGTCTGGAGGGTTCATAACCAAGCGCGCGAGGTTTGTAAGGCGGTCTGTTTCACCTGCCATCGCGGATACAACCGCCACAATGCCGTTTTCTTTCTTCGCGCACCTGATGATGTTTTCCGCAACGCGCCCGATGCAGTCAATGTCTGAAACGCTGGCTCCGCCGTATTTTTGAACTATGAGACTCATTCTTTTTCCGCCGTGGTGATTTAAGAGGTCTATTATAACAGTGTCCGAGAGCGAGGGTGAATTACAGAACGTTGAATTTTTTTGTATGACGAAAATATATTCTTGATATACTGTGTCAACAATAGTATCTTGAGTGGAAATTTTTCAATTAAGCAGGCCATAATGAATAAATATTCACTCAAAAAATCAGCATTTTTTACGGTGCTTTTTCTGTTTACCGTTTTCTCCGGAGGGCGTTTTGCGTTTGCGGAGGAATCTTCGGGGCTTGCGGTTTTCAAGGATGTTGAGGTTGAGTTTTACGGCGGTTGGGATTCAAAATACGCGTCGGAAGGACGTAACGAACTTTCCAGCGGCGGTGTTTACACTTTTGGAACTTCCCTGGGTTATAAGGGTCTTTCAGTCGCTTTTGACCACCTTGCTGGCGATAAGGAGCAGTATAGCGAGGTTAATATTGGAGTCGGCTACGGGGTTGAGTTTCACGAGGTTGAGTTATCGGTCGGATATACGCGCCTTGAGTTCACTCACGACAACACCAAAGATAATGAATTTTTCGCGGAAGCGGGTTACGGTGGTCTGCCTTTTGTTTCCGGATCGGTTGGATATGTCTATTCAACCGAAGAGGACGGTTCTTTTGTGGAAATAGGGGCTTCGGTTGATATTCCTCAGTTCTTCGGGTCTATAACCGTTTTTCCGTATGTTCTTCAATCATTTGATTTTGGTTACATAACCCCTGAACATGACGGAGCAAACAATTTTCAGATAGGCGTTGAGGTGGATGTCGCGATTTGGGATAAAGCGGCTCTTGTTTTTCATCTGAACCACAGTTTTGAACAGAGTGACATTAAGGAAGAAATAAAAGCGGACAATAGCGTTGAAGCTGCGGGAACATGGGGCGGTGTCCAAATCGTCCTCGCTTTGTAGAAATCTTTGCTTAAAAGAGGAGAAATGAGAAGATTATTAATGCCGGTTCTGTTTTTTGCAATGTCCGCCGTATTCATGCGTATTCCCGTGGCACAAGCCGCGGAACCGGAGAAAATTGAGGTTCTGAAAACCTACGCCGACGTAGCTCAAGCAACTTACGAGGACTCCATTGCCCTTGCCCGTGCTCTTGAAGCGTCGGTTCTCGCCCTGGTTGATTCGCCTTCGGAGGCGACCCTTTTAGCCGCCCGTGCGGCGTGGACCGAATCTCGCGTGCCGTATATGCAGAGCGAGGTTTTCAGATTCGGCAATCCCATAGTGGATGACTGGGAGGGAAGGGTGAATGCGTGGCCTCTTGACGAAAGTCTGATTGACTATGTTGACCCGTCATATGGGAGCGGTTTCGGTGGAGAGTTTCGCCCCGTTAATGTCATTGCCAACAAAATAATAACGGTGGGAGGCAAGAGGGTGGACGCCAGGAAAATTACCCCGGAACTTCTCCGTGACCTTCTGCACGAGGCTGAAAACAAAGAAGACAATGTGGCGACGGGATACCACGCCATTGAGTTTCTGTTGTGGGGGCAGGATTTGAACAGAACCGTTCCCGGGGCAGGAAACCGTCCGGCGACCGATTTTGACACCCACAGACGCAGATGCACGGGAGATAACTGCAAACGGCGCGTTCAATATCTCAAGGCGGCAACTGCGCTTCTTGTCTCGGATTTGGAGGAGATGGTCACAAACTGGAAAGAAGGCGGCGCGGCACGGGAAAATCTTTTGAACGACCCGGGCGCGAGTATTGCAGCGATTATTACCGGAATGGGATCGCTTTCATATGGAGAACTTGCCGGAGAGAGGATGAAATTGGGTCTTCTCCTGCATGACCCCGAAGAGGAGCACGACTGTTTTTCGGACAACACTCACAACTCTCACTACTTTGACCAGATAGGAATTCGCAATGTCTATACGGGGCGTTACAAGCGGACAGACGGTTCCGTTGTGGAGGGAGCTTCAGTTTCGGATTTGGTGCGTAGAGTGTCCGAAGATGCAAACAACAAAACGATTGCCGCCCTTAACAAAACCGTGGTGGTGATGGCAAAACTGCGCTCACGCGCCGAGAGTATTGAATCCTACGACCAGATGATAGGAGATGGTAATGTTGAAGGAAACAAGGTCGTGCAATATGCCATTGACGCTCTTGTTGAGCAGTCACATTCAATTGAAAGAATTGCCTCAATTCTAAAACTCGGAGTTGTTCAATTTGAGGGCTCAGACAGTCTTGACAATCCAGCTGCGGTTTTTCAGTAGAACCCTCATTGCGGTGTTTCTTCCGGCGCTGATGGCATTTTGTCACGTCGCTTTGTCCGCGGAGCCATTTCGCTACGATCTGACTGAAGCCGAGCGCATCCGCGTTTATAAACTGACGCGTCCGGCAGTCAGTTTTGACAGGGCGGAACGTTTTGAGATGATGCAAGGCGGGGCTGGAACCTCTCTGAAGTTTGTCAATCGCGACTCTTTTTCACATCATTTACAAAACCTGACTTTTGAACAGCAGGGAAAGTTTCAAGTGGGAGACGCGTTTTTCCGTAAGATGTGGGTCGCTTCGCCGTCTTCAACTCTCGCCTCGGACGGATTGGGACCTCTTTTCAACGCGAGGTCATGTCAAAGCTGCCACTTGAAGGACGGACGCGGCTCAGTGCCGCAAAGTTCGGGTTTTTTAACCAAATCCATGCTGTTTTTTCTGTCCGTCCCACCTGATGGGAAATACGAGATAAAAGCGTTTGAAAACAAAGAGATTTTGAGTATTCCCGAGCCGGTTTACGGCGGACAGATACAGAGTTTGTCCATTTCTCCGGTCAGACCCGAAGGGCGTGTGAAGGTTATTTACAAGAAATTTCCGGTTTTTCTGAACGGCGGGAAAACGGTCTTTCTGCGGCATCCCATTTATTCGGTTGAAAACCTTTCCTACGGTGCCATGAGCGGTTCAGTGATGACTTCTCCGCGCTCAACTCCGCAGATGACCGGATTGGGCTTGCTTGAAGCCGTTCATCCCGATGATATAATGGCGAAGTCTGACCCCGAAGACCGGGACGGGGACGGCATTTCAGGCAAACCGAATTTTGTCCGCGACACAAAGACCGGAGAGATAACCATCGGGCGTTTCGGGTTCAAAGCATCATCCGGTTCCATTTTGATGCAAGTGGCAAAAGCGTTTGTGAATGATATTGGAATTTCCAATCCGCTTGAAGGTTCCGATTGGGGCGAATGCACAAAACGGCAGACGGACTGCCGCAACGCTCCGCACGGAGCGCAAAAACACCTCGGAGATACCGAGGCACCCGATCCCGTTCTTGAGTTTGTTGAGTTTTACTCAAAAAATCTCGCCGTACCGGCACGTCGAAATGTCAGCGACAGGGAAGTTCTTCAAGGCAAAAAACTGTTTTACGAATCGCAATGCGCCTCCTGCCACACTCCAAAATATGTTACCCGCAAGGATATTGAAAAAGAGAGAGGCTTTCAGCTTATCTGGCCCTATACGGACTTTTTACTTCACGATATGGGCAGGGGGCTTGCAGACGGACGTCCTTCGGGAGATGCTTCGGGTTCGGAATGGCGCACTTCTCCGCTTTGGGGAATCGGCTTGGTGAAAACCGTGAATCCAAATGCCGGCTATCTGCACGACGGGCGGGCTCAAACTCTTCTTGAGGCGGTACTCTGGCATGGGGGCGAGGCGCAAGCCGCGCGAGACCGTGTTGTTTCAATGACTCCCGAACAAAGGCGGGTGCTCATACGGTTTCTTGAATCTCTTTAAGCCGGAAACCTTTCTCCATTTCGGTTTCTATATGGGTGGCTTTTTCTTTATTTGCTATTATTGTGATTTCCCTCTTGTTTTTGTTTTCTTTTGATAGTTTTATCTCAATTCCGATTGAATTTCCGACAAACTCCGCCGGAAGATTTTCCGCCCATTCAATCACGCAAAACCCGTTTCCGTTCAGAATTTCCGCAAACCCCAACTGTTCAAACTCCATGGCGGACGGGTTTCTGTAAAGGTCAAAATGGTAAAGCGGAGCAGAGCGAGGCGGCGGGCATTTGTAGCGGTTCATTATGACAAAAGTCGGGCTTGTTATTATTTCTTCTATTCCAAGCCCGCGTGCTATCCCTCTTGCGATGACAGTTTTGCCCGCTCCGAGGTTGCCGTAGAGCAGGATTGTGTTTCCCGGCTTCAAAACTGCCGCGAGTTTTTCGCCGAGTTTTTCGGTTCCCTTCTCGCTTGCAGTGGTAACTTTTAATTGTCTGCTCAAATGACCTTAAAAAACCCCTCGTCCGAAGTTCTGATTTTCGCAAATGCGGCGGGAAGGGCGGCTGAAACCTTGCTTGCGCGAACCGCCATGCCGCCGGATTTTTCCGCCGCTATATCCCCCGAAAGCCCGTGAGCAAAAACGCCGAAAACGCACGCCTGTTCGGGCTTGTAACCTTGAGCAAGCAGCCCGCCGATAATTCCCGCTAGCACATCACCCATTCCGCCCGAAGCCATTGCGGGATTGCCCGTTGGATTAATGAACACTTTTCCGCGCGGAGACGCGATTATTGTCCGTGCTCCTTTGAGGACGACAAAGCATCCCGTTTTTTCAGCGAGTTTGCGCGCCTCTCCAACTCTGTCTGTCTGAATTTCCGCCGTACTTTTTCCGCAGAGCCGCGCCATTTCAGCAGGGTGAGGCGTTAAAATTATCTCCGCTCCGATTTTCTCAAATATGCCGGGATTGTCGGCGAGAATGTTCAACCCGTCTGCGTCTATCACAATGGGACGGGATACTGCGGAGACAATTTCAGAGAGAAAAAAGGCGGTTTCTTCCGAAGTTGATATGCCGGGACCGATTACAAGAGCGCTTTTGCCTGAAAGGATTTCTTTGGCTTTTGCCACGGATGGTTTGCCGAAACATCCGGCGGATTCTTCCAATGGTTCTGTCATTGCTTCAACAACTTTTTGCTCGGCGGAAGGGTGAACGCTTTTCGGAACACAGAGCGTTACAAGGCCAGAGCCCGAATGGACCGCCGCTTCGGTTGCAAGAATCGCCGCGCCGGATTTTCCCACGCTACCCGCGAGGATAACAGTGTGTCCGTAAGTCCCTTTGTGAGAATCCACCGCGCGCGGATTTAAAATTTTCGCGCAAGTGGCGTAAGTTGTGATTTCGCAGTCTATTTTTTCCTCAAGGTGGTGAGGGGTCGTGATTCCCGCAACAAAAATCTCTCCCGCATACTCAACTCCCGGATGAACCGATATGCCGATTTTCGGCACAACAAATGTTACGGTCGCGTCCGCTTTGACCGCTTTCCCGAGAAGGGCTCCGGTGTTTGCGTCTATTCCCGAGGGGATATCCACGGAAAGACGAGGACATTTTGAGTTGTTGATGAAGTCTATCAAGTCGGCATCGGATTTCCTCACTTCGGACTCAAGCCCGGTGCCAAGCAGAGCGTCCACTATCAAATCACAAGGGGAAATTTTGGACGGATTTGCGTCAATTTCAACGATTGGAATCCCGCTTTTATCGGCGGAATTCAGGTTTTCCAGCGGTTGTTTGGAGTATTTTGCGATTTTTCTTGATGTGTAAACTGTGACTTTTTTTTTCTTTCCGGCCAGATGGCGCGCAGCGACAAAGCCGTCTCCGCCGTTGTTGCCGCCTCCGCAGATCACGGCGATTTTTTGCGCTTTAGGGAATTTCCCGACCACTGCGGTGCAGACGGCGCGTCCGGCGTTTTCCATAAGCACATTTACCGAGATGCCGTAGTCTTCAACCGAAGCGCGGTCAATCTCACGAATCTCTTCCCTTGTGGCGGCTTTCATTTGGGTAATGTTAACAGGCGGACGCGATTGCCCGCAAGCGGACGGGACGCGGAGCGGAGGTGTTTTGAGGTGAAGTTATTGATTGAAACGGCGCTGTGCCCGTGATAAAATGCCCGAATGCTTTCAATAAGAGAAGGCGCGGCGGGCATTGCCAAATACGCCTATTCCAGAGCCGCAGGAAGACCGATACTTGCAAACCTTGAAGTTACAAAACTTTGCAACGCAAAATGCGATTTTTGCGATTACTGGCAAACGCGCCACGAAGTTCGCCTTGATGACTACAGCCCCGTTATAAAAAAAATCAACCCGCTTGTCACGGTCGTAACCGGTGGAGAGCCGATGATACGCAAAGATCTTCCCGACATATTTAGCCAGATAAAAGAGTCTTCAATGTATATTTTCACCTCAATGGTTACAAAGGGCGACCTTCTCGACATTGCCAAAGCGCGTGAACTTTTTGACTCCGGCATGGATCAGATTGCGATTTCTCTTGATTTTCCGGGGGAAAGGCACGACCAGTACAGGGGTATACAGGGGCTCTGGAAACACATCTCCGAACTTATGCCGGCTATGGCAAAGGAGTTTCCGGGCAAAAGCATAATTGTGAACACGGTCATCATGGAGGACAATCTGGACGAGATTTTGAGCATAGCGGACATGGCGAGAGAGTGGGGAATCGGTGTCTCCTTTAGTTCCTACTCGGTTATGAAGACAAATAATGAGTCGCATTTTATTGACCCCAAACACATCGGGCGCGTGCGCAGTGTTGTTGATTCAATCGTTGAGCGCCGCCGGAAATGGAAGGGGACAATTCTTTCAAGTGAATACTATCTGAACAAGATTCCGGCCTACTTTGAACGTGGCGGAGTGGCCGACTGCACGGCGGGGATTGAGCATATACAGATAACTCCAAGCGGTCATATAAAAAGATGTAGTGAAATGCCTGTTGTGGCGCACTGGTCCGAATACAAGCCCGATCTTTTTCAAAAGACAAAATGCGAAGCGTGCTGGTTCAGCTGCCGGGGTGAAACGCAGGCTCCGCAAACCGTAAAAAGAGCGCTTGAGTATATGGGCGTCTGGCTCTGATTTATTTTTTTCAGTAAATTAGGTCTGCTTGCTGAATACTAAAGGGACGGGTTAATTTTTTTCTTCACGCTCCAGACCGTTCCTTGCGCTCCGTCTTCAAGAACAACGCCTTTGTCCGCAAGCATATTTCTGATTTCATCGGCTTTGTCCCAGTTTTTTTCTTCTCTCGCCGTTTCTCTTTCCTCTATCAGTTTTGCAATCTCGCTTTCGGGAATTGCATCTTCCGATGACGGCGCGGGGCTTTTCAAGTATTCCTCGGGATTGTTTGACAGAATACCTATAACGCCCGAAAACTCCTCTATGGCTTCAATGGCTTCGGCGACCTGTTTAGAGCCGCCTTGAGAATCAAGCGAGCGGTTTATCTCTCTTATCAGGTCAAACAGGTGTCCGAGGGCGCTTGCGGAATTGAAGTCATCGCACATGGCGCTGAAACTTTTTTCTCTGAAATTTTTTGTCGCCCGAGCGAGTCCGGAATCTTCTCCCCCGTCCGTTTCCGCCATCTTTGCGCGTCCGACTGTTTTATAAAGACGTTCCAGAGACACCTCCGCCTCGTTCAGAGCTTTCTCTGAAAAATCCGCCGGATTGCGGTAGTGGTGAAGCAAAAAGAAAAGCCGTATGGCTTCGGGAGACCAGATTTCAAGCGCCTGTTTTACGGTCAGAAAGTTGTCAAGCGATTTTGACATCTTTTCCCTGTTTATCTGTATAAGCCCATTGTGCATCCAGTATTTGGCAAATCCGCCTCCTGCCGCGCGGGACTGGGCGATTTCATTCTCATGGTGAGGAAAAATCAAATCCTTTCCGCCGCCGTGTATGTCAAAGTCGCTTCCGAGATACTCCATGCTCATCGCGCTACATTCTATATGCCATCCTGGCCTGCCTTTTCCCCATGGGCTTTCCCAGCTTGGCTCTCCGGGCTTTGCTGCTTTCCACAGAGCAAAATCAAGAGCGTCATCCTTTTTTTCATTCAGGTCTATGCGCACCGCTTCAAACATTGAGTCAACGCTTCTGCGCGACAGTTCCCCGTATTTCTCAAATTTTCTTACGGAAAAGAATACATCGCCACCGGACTCATAGGCGATACCGCTTTTGATAATTTGCTTAACAAGAGAGATGATTTGCGCAATGTGGGTTGTAACTCTCGGCTCAACATCGGGGGTCAGAACGCCAAGGGCTTCCATGTCCTCGCTGTAGTCTTTTATGTAAATCTCAGATATTTCTTCCGCAGTTTTTCCGGTTTCATTTGCGCGGTTGATGATTTTATCATCAACATCGGTGTAGTTGCGTACGAAGGTTACTTCGTATCCCGCGTGGACAAGAAAACGCCTTATAACATCAAACGATACCGCCGAGCGCGCATGCCCAAGGTGGGCGGAGTCATAAACCGTGGGGCCGCACGCATATATGCCGACCTTGCCGGAGTTTTTCGGTTCAAGCGTCTCTTTCTTGTGCAAAAGGGTATTGTAGAGTTTGATGTCGGGAAGTTTGCTCATTTCCGCCTGTGTCCTGTGTTAACCCCGCGCCGCCTCTCGTCAATCAGAAGATACATCATATACTATTTGCCATTTTATCGGAAAGGGATAACTCTCCGCCCTTTAGATTTGCGTTCGAGAGGAAGAGGATTTTGCGGACTTGGAAGGGGTTTTCCGTGAAAGAAATTTACCATGTGTCGGCTGTCACAAAGAGAGGGAAAGTTTGCTTGTCTCTAAAGGAACGGCGAATAGTTCTCAAGCACTGGGTTTTTCATATTAAATCCTCTCCGCCGTCAACTCCTATGATATTGCCGGTAATCCAGTTTGCTTCGTCACGGCAGAGTAGGGCGATTGCTTTTGCCACATCTTCGGTTGTTGTCAATCGTCCCGAAGGGTTGACTCTGATTGCGTTTTCAACAAGCGCTTTGTTTCCAGGAATTTTCCTGAGCGCAGGAGTGTCAGTTACACCCGCCCTTATTGAGTTGGCGGTAATTTTTTTCGGAGCAAGCTCAACGGCAAGTTGACGAATGTGGTGCTCAAGCGCTGCTTTCGCAGCGGAAACGGCTCCGTAAGTGGGCCAGACTCGGTGGCTCCCGGAGCTTGTCATCGCAAAGATTCTTCCGCCTTCGGTCATGAGTTTTCTTGTTACGATACCCTGAGACCAGTAGACGAGGCTGTGAGCCATAACATCAAGCGTCATATCAATGTTCTTGTTTGTCAGCATCTGCGCGGGGTCATCCGATATGTAGTGTTTCAAGGTTCCGAATGCGAGAGAGTGCAGAAGAACTTTGACAGAGCCTTCCCCCTCCAATCCGTCCAGCACCTCTTTGCGCTTTTCAGGATCGGCGGCGTTAACATTGGAGAAAACGGCTTCTACCCCTTCGGACTGAATTTTGTCTTTAATTTTCTCAACATTTTCCATTCCCGCCCTTCTGTCCAAATGGACGCCGCAGATGTTCATGCCGTTTCTCGCCAATTCAATACAGGCGGCTTCGCCGAAACCGCTTGAAGCTCCAAGAACAACCGCCCATTTGCCTTTCATGTTTTCTTTCATATAAAAACCCACCTTCCAAGTGAAATTTACGGTCGGAAACAGACCGCAAAAACATATATTCACAGCAATGACGGAAAAATTCAAATTGCGCTGTTTTTTATAATCGCATATTGACAAACTCCGGTTGAAGGTTGTAAAATGGCACGGAATACAATATCTAAACATTTCTTAAGTGTGGCTTTAATGTTTTATAATATGCAGGAGGACTTGCAAGTGAGTAATCAAAAATCTATCTTTTTTGTGATTATTGTGGCCGCCGTCGCGTTTTTCTTTGTTTCCAATGCGGGAGCGGGAGTTATGGAAGACGATGGTGACATTATGGAGAGTATGGAGGCAAATGTTTACAGTGACAGAAACAAGGAAATTACCCTCAAAAGCGGGTACTTCTACCAAAAGGCCTCTCTGACCGGCGAACAAGACATCAGCGAACAAGGCTTTACCATGAGTGCCGGAATGACCCGTTCTTTTTTTAAAGTCGACGTCTTTGGAGTAATGGTCAATTCAAGAGTCAGGGTTGAGCCTGAGATTATGGTTGGGGTCACGAGTAGCAGAGATAACTCTTTAAGTCACCTCTTTGTGCCGGCTATTGTGGAAGCCAGTTGGTTGATGCCGGCGGCTCCGGTGGAAGTGTCTGTGGGCGCGGGAACCGGATTGCTGATTTATGATTTGGGAGACCAGATTGACAATAAAAAATTCCTACCGGTTATAGGCACGCTTTCTTTTGACTATATAAAAAGCCCCAAGGTGAAAATGGGTGTTGAGGGAAGATTCCACTACGTTCTCAACAATCCGGATGGCCCCATTGACAGTTTGTGGGGAGCTTCAGGTACCGCAAGGGTCTCTTTTCTGTTCTGACAATCTCTGTGGTTTTTAACAAGCGCCGGACTCACATGAGTGTGTTCGGCGTTTTTTATTTATTTTCCCTTCCACTCTATTGACAATGCAAATTGTCTTCGTTAGTTTTACCGCTCCCAACGGTTCTTGTTCTTGAACGTTGCGAGTTCTTTGAAAACTGAATAGCACATACGACAGCGGACAAATGTAGAGTCGTTTCCAGACGATTACAATTTTTAGGAAGAGTTTGATTCTGGCTCAGAGCGAACGCTGGCGGCACGCTTTACACATGCAAGTCGAGCGAGAAAGCAACTTCGGTTACGAGTACAGCGGCGGACGGGTGCGTACAACGTGGATAACCTGCCTTAAGGACTGGAACAACCTTGGGAAACCAAGGCTAATGCCGGATATGACCACGATGTCTGAGGACAACGGGGTAAAAGATGGCCGTTTACGGTTGTCACCTTTTGAGGGGTCCACGGCCTATCAGGTAGTTGGTGGGGTAAAAGCCTACCAAGCCAAAGACGGGTAGCCGGCCTTAGCGGGTGATCGGCCACACGGGGACTGAGACACGGCCCCGACTCCTACGGGAGGCAGCAGTGGGGAATATTGGGCAATGGGCGAAAGCCTGACCCAGCGATGCCGCGTGAGGGAAGAAGGCCTTCGGGTTGTAAACCTATGTCAAGAGGGAAGAAGGGTCTGTAAATTAACCTTACAGGCTTGACTGTACCTCCAGAGGAAGCCCCGGCTAACTCCGTGCCAGCAGCCGCGGTAATACGGAGGGGGCAAGCGTTGCTCGGAATTACTGGGCGTAAAGAGTTCGTAGGTGGTCTTGTAAGTTGGATGTGAAAGCCCGAGGCTTAACCTCGGAATTGCATCCAAAACTGCTTGACTTGAGTCCAAGAGAGGTTGGCGGAATTCTCGGTGTAGCGGTGAAATGCGTAGATATCGGGAGGAACACCAGTGAGCGAAGGCAGCCAACTGGCTTGGTACTGACACTGAGGAACGAAAGCGTGGGTAGCGAACCGGATTAGATACCCGGGTAGTCCACGCCCTAAACGATGGATGCTAGATGAAGGGAAATTTTTTCTTTGTCGTAGTTAACGCGTTAAGCATCCCGCCTGGGGAGTACGGTCGCAAGGCTGAAACTCAAAGAAATTGGCGGGGGTCCGCACAAGCGGTGGAGCATGTGGTTTAATTCGATGATAAGCGAAGAACCTTACCAGATCTTGACATGCTATCTAAGATTAGTGTGAAAGCATTAATTACATCGGGCTTGCCTGATGAATTTAGCACAGGTGCTGCATGGCTGTCGTCAGCTCGTGCCGTGAGGTGTCCGGTTAAGTCCGGTAACGAGCGCAACCCCTATCTTTAGTTGCCAGCGCTTCGGGCGGGCACTCTAAAGAGACTGTCGGCGGTAAGTCGGAGGAAGGCGGGGATGACGTCAAGTCAGCATGGCCCTTACGGTCTGGGCTACACACATGCTACAATGGCCAATACAACAGGTTGCGAACCCGCGAGGGGGAGCCAATCCTCCAAAGTTGGTCTCAGTTCGGATTGCAGGTTGAAACTCACCTGTATGAAGTTGGAATCGCTAGTAATCGCAGATCAGCAATGCTGCGGTGAATACGTTCCCGGACCTTGCACACACCGCCCGTCACACCACGAAAGTTGGTTCTACCCGAAGTAGTTGCGCTTAACCTTCGGGATGCAGGCTCCTAAGGTAGGGCCGGTAATTGGGGTGAAGTCGTAACAAGGTAGCCGTAGGGGAACCTGCGGCTGGATCACCTCCTTACTCACGGAGTAAATTTTTACTCATAAAGAGTAAACAAGTAAGACAATTCAATCGTTTGAATGAAACGGTTTTGTGGTTCGTCTGTCGTATGTGCTTTTCAGTTGGCAAAGGCTTTTCTGTTGGATTTGTCCGCCCGTCATTTCAAAAATTGCCACTTTTTTTTGAAGTCTTTCAGAATTTTTTCGAGCGGAACTGTGGGCTCATTCTTGCGTTGTTCAACAATCGTATAATTCTCCGCATCCTTGGCAAGTCTGTCTTTTAAGACATTATTGATAATGACGGAAACCGATGTGTCATTTCCGGCGGCTATCAGGCGAAGCTCACGCGCAAGTTTTGCGTCAAAATAGACAGTTCTTTTTTCCATTTTCCATGCCTCCGGAAAGTGTCATAGCGTTATGATGTCAAATTGCTGTCGTGTATAATTCTCTTCCGTGAGCAATTTCACCGCCATAGAAGTTGAAACCGCCAACCACAGCCGAGGGAGCATTTGCCAAATCGGTGTTGAGGTTCGCAACGGTGTTTTTGCGGACGAATGGTCAACGCTTATAAATCCCGAAGAACATTTTGAAGAGGGCAATATTGGAATTCATGGCATCTGTCCCGAAGATGTTGAGGACTATCCGACCTTTGCGGAAATTTCCGGTGCCCTCCGTTCTAAACTTCAAAACCGCATTGTAATCAGCCATACACTTTTTGACTTCCAAGCAGTCAACCAGGCAAAGCAGAAATATGGGGTTGCATCAATCTGCGGCAAATGGATGCACAGCGTTCAGATTGCCCGTAGCGCATTTGCGGGAAGCCGTATTTTGAACAGCGGGGCGTCTCTTAAATTCTTATGCTCAAACCTTGGCATTTTATTCAACCATCACGACGCGCTTGAAGACGCGAAGGCGTGCGCTCATGTTGTTTTGAAAGCGTGTGAATACACGGGACGCTCAATCAACAGTTTTGCATGACACCGTTTTCTTTTGACACTCCACCCGATTGTTTATACACTTTGCCCTTTGCGGGGCCCATAGCTCAGCCCGGTTAGAGCGCACCCCTGATAAGGGTGAGGTCGATGGTTCAAATCCATCTGGGCCCATTGAATTTTGAAGGCACCACGGGGGTGTAGCTCAGTTGGGAGAGCGCCGGCTTTGCAAGCCGGAGGTCGGCGGTTCGAACCCGCTCACCTCCATTCCGGTTGTTGTTTCGGGGGCCGTAGCTCAGTTGGGAGAGCGCAACACTGGCAGTGTTGAGGTCGTGGGTTCGAATCCCATCGGCTCCACAACAACTCTTTTTTCTTCCGTCCACTTTACAACAACCATTTTGTGTCCGGTCTGTTTTCCGTTTCCATCAAGTTTGAATCTTCCGTAGAAAGTTGTGAGATCAAGCTCCGCGGCGGCTTTTCTTAAATCTTTGTCATTGGCCGCTCCTGTTTGTTCAATACATTTTTGGAGCACAAGCCCGATGTTGAAAGATTGCGCGGCGACATAGTCCGGATTGTGTCCGTATTCTTTTCTGAACATGTCTGAAAACTCACGGGATGTCGGACCGAAGTCCGGTTTAAACGGTTTCGGGTTTGTTTCCCACTGGCTTACCGAGAAGACACCTTCGGATTTTTTTCCGAAAACCTTGCCGAACTCTTCAACTCCGGCAGCAACAAAGCAGAGAAATTCAGGCCTGTCGGGAATTTCCAATATCTTTTCCGCAAGCGCCATGTCGTCCTCCATTCTGCCCACAGAGAGGAGAGCGCCGCTTGAATTTTCGTCCATCATTTTCAGGAGAAGGTCAAAATCTCTGGAACCGGATTTGTATTCAAAGCGGCGGATTTTCACTCCAAACCCGACTGCGGCTTTTTCCGCTCCCTGAGCCACAGCCAATGAAAAGCCGCTGTCCCGCACGCTTGCGACAACGACTTCTTTTCCCCCAAACGCCGGCAGAAGAGGATGGAAATAACAGCTCGCGGGCGTGATTGCGCTCACAGTGTTTGGGTATCCACAAATCTCATCAGACGCTCCGCCGTGATTCCAGAGCGTTTTTTCTTTTTCAGCCGCGGATTTTACCGCCGCAAGCGCAAGTCCGCTTGAATACGGACCGAAAACCGCGTCAATAGTTTTATCCGAGCAGAACTTCCCTGTTAAAGAAGACGCCCTTTCCTCAGAACTTTCATCATCCTCAATGAGGATTTCCACGCCTTCTTTTGAGCCGGAGTCAAAGTATTTTTTCCAAAGCGCAACACCTTTTCCGGCTTTCTTGCCGAGCGGGGAAAATCTGCCGGTCAAACTTACGGGGATTGCCGTTTTAAGAGCCATTCAAGAAAGAAGGGAAAGAACTTTTTCCATTCTGTCCATTCCCTGTTCAATGTTTTCCATTGAGGTCGCATAAGAGATTCTGATGTGGTTTTCTTTTCCAAACTCTACGCCCGGAACAACCGCCACCTTCGCCTGACTCAGCAGAAAATCCGTAAAGTCCATACTGTTTTCTATTGTTCTGTCGCCGAACTTCGCGCCAATCAGGTTTTCTATTGAAGGGAATATGTAGAATGCTCCCTGAGGTTTGAGACATCTCAGTTCCATCTCTTCAATGCGAGAAATAATAAAGTCTTTTCTGCGTTCAAATTCTTCGGTTCTTTTGGTTACTATCTCCTGATTGCCCGAAAGCGCTTCAATTGTTCCGATTTGAGCTATAGACATCGGATTGGATGTGCATTGTCCTTGTATTCTTGACATCGCGGACACAACGTCTTTCTCGCACGCGACATATCCTATTCTCCACCCTGTCATTGAGTAGGTTTTTGAAACTCCGTTTACAAGAATGGAGTTTTTCTTCACATCCTCGCCCAGCGCGGCGATGGGCGTATGAGTGCGGCTACCGTAAAGGATTTTGTCGTATATTTCATCCGATATTATTACAATCCCCGCTTCCATGGCAACTTCCACAATGGCTTCCAACTCTTTGCGGTCGTATGTTGCTCCCGTAGGGTTTGACGGATAGTTGAGTATTAGGGCTCTTGTTTTTGAGGAGATTTTCTCTTTGAGAATTTCGGGGTTCAGTTTGAATCCGTCTTTAAATGATGTCTCGGCAATAACGGAGATTGCTCCGGCAAGCTCAATCTGCGCGGGATATGAAACCCAGTACGGAGACGGAACAATCACTTCGTCTCCGGGGTTTAACACTGCGTGCGCCACGTTGTAGAGCGAGTGCTTTGCTCCGCATGAGACTATGATTTCCTGCTGTGAATACTCAATTCCGTAATCATTTTTTATCCTTTCTATTATCGCCTCTTTGAGCTCCGGTATTCCGCCGACGGGTGTGTATTTGTTGAAGCCGTTTTTTATCGCCTCAATGCCGGAGTTTTTTACATTCTCCGGAGTGTCAAAATCCGGTTCTCCGGCTCCAAATCCTATGATGTCCACTCCTTTGGACCTTAATTCCTTTACGCGACCGGTAATGGCTAAAGTTGCCGACTGCTTGATGCCGGAGGCTTTTCGGGAAATTTCTATGCTCATTCGGTTTGACCTTCCGAAGCCGCTTTTTTCTCAAGAAGTTTCGTCCGCAGGCGTTTCTCGATGAACTTGGGAATAAGTCCGCGCGCCGAACCGCCAAGGGCTACAATCTCTTTTATGAGAGACGAGCTGATATGTGAATATTTTGAGTCCGTAACCATAAACACCGTTTCCACATCGGGGTTGAGAGCCGTGTTTGCTCCGGCCATCTGAAGCTCGTACTCAAAATCGGACACGCTTCTCATTCCCCTCAGTATTGTGTTTATCTTCTTTGAAGAGACGTATTCCACAAGCAGTCCGTTAAAGCATTCCACTTTGATATTTTTTTTATTTCCAACCGCTCGCATTACCATTTCCATTCTTTCTTCGGGTGAGAAAGTCGCGTTTTTTGATATGTCTCTCGCCACCGCGACTGTTATTTCATCAAAAACCCTCGCCCCGCGCTCCACCACATTGATATGTCCAAGAGTAATGGGATCGAAGGACCCCGGATATATTGCCGCTCTTTTCATTTCAGTATTTTACCGTTTTCAGCCGGTTTTCGGGGAGATTATGCTGACGGTTGTTCCTCCATATTTTTTTGTCCGGCAGTTTTCGCCAAAGTCTTTATGCTTCGTTTCTCCGACAGTCTCATACTCTATTACAATTCTGCCGTTTTGCGACAGCAGAGGGGAAAAGCAGTACGTCAGTTTTTCCCCCGAAACCCGCTCGTAAAACTTGTAGGGTGGGGCGATGAATACGAGGTCAAACTTTTCCCCGCGGTCAAGCAGGCGGCTTGCGGCTTTGGCGTAGTCCGCACAAATCACTTCGCAACCGTATTCAAAACCGCATTCCTTTATATTGCCTGCGAGAATGTCAGCCACATGCGCGCTTTTTTCAACAAACACGACCGAGACCGCCCCTCTGCTCATTGATTCTATTCCGAGCGCGCCCGAGCCGGCAAAAACATCCAGAACCCGCGCGTCGGTTATGTCGCCAAGTGTGTCAAACACGGATTTTTTGACCCGCGCCGCCATCGGACGCACTCCGTTTTGCGCGGTTTTGATTTTTCTGCCCTTTGCAGAGCCGGTTATTACTTTCATAGCCGGAGAAGCATACCGAAGGAAGAAGTAGCCGCAAGACGGAAAGGCATCTGAAACGGCTTATTTTGCAGCTTCTGATTCCGCTCATGTTATGTCTTCGCAAACCGATTGATTATCACCCTCATTCATAATATACTTGCAGGCAATTTCAGTCTTTATTTCAGCCTTCAAGGCTGAGTTTCAAGGAACCTAATTTATATGTCAGATAACCCGACCCGTTTTCTTCCCGTAAGTATAGAAGATGAGATGAAAGATTCTTATCTTTCCTACTCAATGAGCGTGATTGTGGGCAGGGCGCTGCCCGACGCCAGAGACGGAATGAAACCCGTTCACAGGCGCATTCTCTACGGAATGCATGAAGTCGGAAACGCATGGAACAGACCGTATAAAAAGTCCGCGAGAATTGTCGGTGACGTCATGGGTAAATTCCACCCCCACGGCGACTCGGCGATATACGACACGCTTGTGCGAATGGCGCAGGATTTTTCAATGCGCTACCCGCTTGTTGACGGGCAGGGGAATTTCGGCTCAATGGACGGAGACCCCCCGGCGGCAATGCGTTACACCGAAGTCCGTCTTGACAGAATAGCGGGCGAACTTCTCGATAACCTTGACAAAAACACCGTTGATTTTGTTCCGAACTATGACGGTGGCGAGAATGAGCCCGTTGTTCTGCCGTCGAAAATTCCAAACCTCCTTCTGAACGGTTCGGCCGGAATAGCGGTGGGAATGTCCACAAACATACCGCCTCATAACCTCGGCGAACTTGTTGACGCGATTGTCGCACAGATTAAAAACCCTGATATCAAAGTCAGCGAACTGATGAAGTACATTCCGGGGCCGGATTTTCCGACCGGGGGGTTTATCTGCGGAAGCGCTCCCATAAGGCAGATATACGAAACGGGAAGAGGGATAATCAAAATCAGGGCGAAAGCCTCCATAGAGAAGCAGAAAAAGGGCGACAAAAGCCTTGTTGTGATAAACGAGATTCCCTATCAGATCAACAAAGTCAAACTTATAGAACGCATAGCCGAACTCGTCAAAGAAGAGAGAATCAAGGGAATAAGCGACATTCGCGATGAATCCGACAGGGACGGAATACGCATTGTGGTGGAACTCAAAAGAGGAGAGAACGCGGAAGTGATTCTCAACCAGCTTTATAAAAACAGCCAGATGGATACATCTTTCGGTGTGATAATGCTCGCGCTTGTCGGCAACCAGCCGCAGATACTCAGCCTTAAACAGGCACTTGGCCAGTTTATTGAGCACCGCAAAGAAGTTGTTATACGTAGAACAATCTTTGATCTTGAAAAAGCCCAAGCGCGGTTGCACATTCTTGAAGGGCTCAAGATAGCGTTGGACAACCTTGATACGGTTATCAAACTCATAAGAGGGTCTAAAAGCCCCATGGAAGCCAAAAACGGTCTTGTGAAAAACCTCTCGCTTTCCGATATTCAGGCGCAGGCAATACTTGACATGAGGCTTCAGAGGCTCACCGCCCTTGAGAGAGACAAAATTTTTGAGGAAAGAAATGAGATTTTGAAAACCGTGGAAGAACTCAAAAAAATACTTGCCAATGAGGAACTTATTTTCAAAATTGTAAGTGATGAATTAGTTGAGATAAAAGGAAAATACTCCGACAAAAGAAGAACCGAGATACTTGATAATGTTGAGGAAATTTCAATTGAAGACCTTATCTCGGATGAGGATATGGTCGTAACAATCTCACATGAGGGATATATAAAAACCACTCCTCTCAGCATTTATAGAAGCCAGAGGCGCGGTGGCAAAGGGAAGAAGGGAATGACAACCCGTGCGAGCGATTTTGTTGAAGATCTTTTTACGGCTTCAAATCACAACCATGTTCTTTTCTTTACAAACCATGGCAGGTGTCATTGGTTGAAAGTTTATGAAATTCCCGAAGCGGGACGAACTGCGAAAGGCAGGGCGATGGTGAACTTGCTGAACCTCGGCGAAGACGAGAAAGTTGCCGCCGTGCTTCCGGTGAAAAAGTTTGAAGAAGGCAAATTTATCCTCATGGCGACCCGGCACGGCATTGTGAAGAAAACAAGTTTGATGGCGTATTCGCGTCCGCGTTCGGGCGGGATAATCGCCCTGAACATAAAAAACGGCGACGAACTGGTCGCGGCTCGCATAACCAATGGAAACAGTGAGATTTTCCTGTCCTCTCATAACGGCAAGGCGATTCGTTTTGAAGAGACAAAGGTTCGCGCGATGGGGAGGGGAGCCGCCGGTGTCAAGGGTCTGAATCTGGATTCGGACGACTGTCTTGTCAGTCTTGAATCGGTGGAAGACTCCGAAGCTCAGATACTTACGGTTACCGAGAAAGGTTTTGGCAAAAGGACGCGCATTGCGGATTACCGCCAGACAAATCGCGGCGGCAAGGGAGTCAAAACTGTGGCCATAACGGAGAAGAATGGCAAAGTTATCGGCTCTTTCCATGTTACAGACGCGACTCAACTTATTCTTATCACGACCCCGGCGGGCAAAGTAATCAGGGTTAATGTCAGTGAAATCAGAAACACCGGACGCGTGGCTCAGGGCGTGAGGATAGTGCGTCTTCAAGAAGGTGAAATTATTGCCGCTGCGGCAAGGGTTGTAGAAAGGGAAGACACCGATGATGAAGATATTTCTGAAGACGCTCCTGCAGAGGGCGGAACAGGAGAAGAGTAACCCATCCTTGCTCCGTGAGATAGAAAATGTTTTCAAAAATCTTCCGGGTAACAACTGTTTTGCCTGTCATCCGAACAATGAATTCGGCTTGAAACTCAGGTTTTTTGCCGATGACGAAACCGGCGAAGTGATTACAACTCTCAACCCGCAAAGACATTTCAACGGATTTCCCGGAATTCTTCACGGTGGAATACAGTGCGCGGTTATTGATGAGCTCGCCTTCTGGGCGATGTTTGACAAAGTGGGCAGGATTGGTGTTACAACGCGCATAGACTTGCGTTATCTTTCGCCTGTCGGTTTTGATGCGCCGGTTGAGGCGCGCGCAAAAGTGCTGGAGCATGAGGGCAGGGTCGTTCGCGTTTCAGCCGCGATAAAGGGCGAAGGTGGAAAAAACTCGGCAAAAGCTGTCGTAACATACTCTCTGCCGGACAGAAAAACATTGAACGCTATACTTGGAGAGGAAACCCTGAAGGGGAAGTTTGAGAGGTATCTTGAGGAGTGAAAAAAAGAGATAGAACAATGGATAAAAACCCCAAAAAACAAGGAGATCAGAAAATGAAACTGTACACCCATCCGCTTTCTGGCAACGCATACAAAGCCGAACTTCTGCTTTCCCACCTCGGCGTGGAGTTTGAGAAGGTCAACGTTGACATATTCAAAGGTGAGCATCAGACCGGAGAATTTACAAAACTGAATCCCAACCGCAAAATTCCGGTTCTTGTTGACGGTGATTTTGTTATCTGGGAATCAAACGCGCTTCTGTTTTATATCGCGCGCAAGTTTGCTCCGAGTCCCTATCTTCCCGAAGACCCCGAAGCATTTGGTAAGATGGCTCAGTGGGTCATTTTCGGGAAAACAACTTTGGATCCGCCACTCGCACTCGTGCGTTTCTGGACAAAGTATCTTCCGTCGGAAAAGGTTGATGCGAAAGCGGTTGCGCAAAAGCGTGTGGAAGGAAGAGTAGCACTGGAAATTTTGAACGAGGGTTTGAAAAATCGCGAATTTCTCGCAGACACTTATACAATAGCCGATATTGCCTGCTACCCTTATGTCTCGCTCGCCCATGAGGGTGAGATTGATATTTCACAATATCCGGAAGTTTCAAACTGGGTAAAAACGGTTGAATCTCAACCCGGTTTTACACAAATGAGAATCTGACGGTCTTTCAGAATGGAGCGGGAGACGGGATTCGAACCCGCGACCTTTTCCTTGGCAAGGAAACGCTCTAGCCAACTGAGCTACTCCCGCATTTAAGGACACTGAGGCTATCCTTCACGTCTTGCGTTGTCAACAGCACCAGCGGGAGACGGGGCTCGAACCCGCGACCCTTTGCTTGGGAAGCAAATGCTCTGGCCAACTGAGCTACTCCCGCAGTTTTACTTTTGACAGCAAAAGTGGAAACTATCACCCGTGTTTCGAGCTGTCAATCACAACTTGCCGAGCCACGGGAACCTTTTATGTCAACGAATACGAATGACAGAAATTTTATATCGGGTGTGAAAACCGCCGTTATCAAGACGGGAAGCAGCATACTTGTTTCGAAGTCCGGTTTTGACGAGTCCTTTTTCGCCCCGCTCGCCCGGCAAGTGTCGATTCTGCGCGAGAAGGGGATTAGAGTGGTTCTTGTGTCTTCAGGGGCGATTGCCGCCGGGATGAAAACCCTCGGCATTGACACAAAGCCGGATTCCATACGGCGGAAACAGGCGGTCGCGGCTTGCGGGCAGACTCGCCTTATGAAGAACTACGAAAACGCCTTTTCCCAAAGCCGCTTTACCGTCGCGCAGGTGCTTCTCACTCAGGACGGAGTTTCAGACAGACGTTACTTCCTAAACGCGCGCGGCACTCTAAACGAGCTTCTGGAGATGGGAGCGGTGCCCGTTGTGAATGAGAATGATACGGTCGCCGTTGAGGAAATCATGTTCGGTGACAACGACAACCTTGCGGCAATTGTCGCGACCCTTATTGAGGCGGACTTGCTTCTTATGCTCACCGACACGGCGGGTGTTTATGACTCAGACCCCGGCGAAGACAAAAACGCGAAGCTCCTGTCCGTAATAGAAGACACGCATAGCGCGCTTGAGAAAAGCTGCGGTGACACTTCGGGAGCGACCACAACCGGGGGAATGAAAACGAAACTTCAAGCGGCACAAAAGGTTTCCGCCTTCGGTATCCGCTCCATTATAGCGGATGGCAGAGATCCCGAAAACATAATGAGAATCTTTTCTGGCGTGAATATCGGGACGCTTATTCCCTCAACCGGTGAAAAACTCGGCGCGCGCAAGCACTGGATAGCGCATACGCTCAAGCCGAAAGGTGAGATAACAATAGACACGGGAGCCGCGGAAGCGGTCGGCAAATCCGGCAGAAGCCTGCTTCCTTCGGGGATAACGGCGGTCGGCGGAGATTTCGGCAGAGGAGAACCGGTTCTGTGCATTGATGAAAACGGAAAAGAAATTGCCCACGGTCTTGTCTCTTATTCATCCGATGAAACAAGGCGAATCGCTGGCTCAAAGGGCTCCGGCATTGAAAAAATACTCGGCTACAAATACGGCGATGAGGTTATACACCGTAACAACCTTGTAGTTTTGGTTAAATAGACGGGACTAAAGTTTTCCCGTTACGGTGTGAATCCTGCGTCGGGAAAAAGCGGCTTTGATGGGATCAAAACTGTCGTCCATTTCCTGATGTCTCAGTTTGTAGTCGTTGATGAACTTGTCTCTGCGCTCAACCTGCATGATGCTCTCATCGTTTTTGAAGGCGACAAACTGTGTGCCATCTGTTTCCTCGGAGATTTTCTGAAGAATTTTCGGATAGTTTTTTGAGCCGATAAAAATGGAGTGTATGAAAATGCCGAGTCGTTGCGTTTTGTGCACCGTCTCCCGCAGGGGGCGGGGTTGCGTCCAGTCCTGTTGAGCGCGGTGAGGGGCGCCGGCGTTTAGGTATTCCAGCAAATGTTTTTCATTTTTGCGAGGAAGGGAATGACGGGTTGGCATTTCGTCGTCTCCGAATGAGATGTCTCCCGAAGTCGGAATGCCGTCCGTTATAAAAAGGATGTGTTTGTTTCTCAGCCCGCGCCCTTTAAACTCCATAACCACATTTTTGAGGGCTTCCTCATAGTTCGTATTGCCGGAACAGTCGGTTGACTCGGCAAGGTTCATAAGCCATCTGTATTCTCTTGTGAAAAAACTTGGCCGGTTTTTCTTCCGTCCGTAAGGGTCGGCTTTGTGGTTGAATTCAAGGTAGCCCACTCTCATGTTTTTTGTTCGGGCGAGTTCCACCACGCCCCGGACAACCGATGAAGCCCATTCGCTGTAAATTCCCATCATTGAAGTGCTGACATCGCGCAAGATTGCAACCTCGCCACCGGTTGTCTCTTTTTCCCTGAATTGAATGCGTGGCAGAGAGGGCGATGTGTGGTCTGACCAGAGGAAAAGCTCCAGAGGGTCGGAGTCATCAAGATCAAAGGCGTTCATCCTTTTCCACTTCCTCGGCATTCCGCCAGGGTGGCTCCTTTTTGTGGCGGTGTTTCGCTGAAAACTCCCCTCAAGCACTCTCATTATCAGTTTGATATTTTTGGCGGTTTCGTAGTTTCTGTAAGCCGCCGCCGCGTTCTCGTCCGTATCTCCGGGACGGAGGGATTTGCTTGAAGTGGTTTTTTCTGACAGTTCTTTCTGCTTGTCCTCTCCCGCATCTTGGTCCGGTTGCCCTTTGGGGTCGGATGGAATGTCCATTCCTTCGGGCGGCTGCATCTTCTCTTCCCTAAGGTCTTTCAGAACCTGAAAAAATGTCTCGCGGGCGTCTTCATGTTGTTCTTCCCCCTCCTTCTCGGAGTCTTCGTCGGGAATTTCCTCTTTTTCCTTGTCTTGGATATCTTTGTCAAATTCGGACTGTGGTTCCGGTTCTTGTTCCTGAGGTTGGTTCAGCCGTTCTTCTGGCTTTTTTTTTTACTGTTAATCTGTTCCAAAATGGCGTCAATCTGCTCGTAGACTTCAGGTGGAATGCGGAAAACGGTAATGTATTTCAATACTTCAAGGTCTTGCATCACGCATGATTTTCTTCCGTTTAAAACCGCATGCGCCTTTATTATTTTAAGCGCTTTTACAAGGAAGGTTCTGTCCGAAATAAGCGAGTTAGTCTCATTCAGCCCGTATTCCTCAACAAGAATGCGGATGAATTCTCTGAGCCCCTGTTGTACCTTTTTGGATATCGGCGTCGCTTTGACCCTGTCGTGCAGTTCGTCAAGCATACGCCTGTCTAGTATCCTTGCGACTTCCGTCTTCTCATCCTTGTCCGAGTAGAGGGAAATAATGTTGTCTGCGGTTTTCCAGTCGCGTTTATAAGATGTGCCGACAGATTTTATCTGCAACACAAATCTGTCCAGATTGGCCGGGTCAAGCGGTTCGTTGTAGTATTCATCGGCGGTTGGATTGCTTGTTGCTATCGCCGTCATAAGCGGCAGCGGGTCTTCAAAGAATTTCCTCTCATTCAGGATTCGGAGAAGCACATTCAGGGATTCTCCGGGGGCCCTTGATATGTCGTCAAGGAGGCATATTTCCGCGGTCAGGATTCCCCCTTTGACTATCTTCTGCCGGATTATCTCCTCGTCATCATTTGTTTCCTTTGAAATGACCATGTCTCCCACAAGCTCGGAAAGCCTTGTGTCTCTGTGAAGCTGGTAAAAGAAAAACTTCAGTTGAGCGCAGGACGCTATAATCTCGGAAAGCATAGTCTTCGCGGTTCCGGGGGGGCCCTCAATATAGATGTGCTCTCTTGATAGAATGCCAAGCAACAAAGCGGTTTTTACTTCCTTGTGACCGATTATGTGCTTGTCAAGCTCTTTCTGAATTTTTTGAAACAGTTTGTTATTCATTCCGTGATGTTTCCGTTCATCATACTATATGTCAGTATTTTTTTCGCAAGTTCTTACCACATTCCTGTCAACCGTTTAAAACAGGCGCCGTATTTCTTCTTGATTTGGAATCCGGTTTTTGTTAAGGTTCTATCTTCTTAATTTCGCTTATGAAACCTACTGTTATAAAACTCAGTATAAGTCAGGACGGGCTCCTTCCTCAACAGAGCATTCATCTTGGCGAAACCATATTGCAGGGACTTCCGAAGAAACTGATGACGGCGCTTGATTTTGAGAAGGTTGACAGCGACAAAAAAAGAACAACTTTTATAGGCATAATGCCGGTTTTTGTAGTGGTTGGCGAAAAGACTCAGGAGATTGAGATAGAACTTACCGTTGCTCATTCGGAGTTGCGGGAAAAGGTGGTGGATATCTTCACTCAAAAGCCGTCTGGCGATACCAATTCCAAACTCGCCGTTACGGCGCCGAAAAAATCGCCTTCCAAGAAACCGTCTCCGAAAAAGACAGCTCCGAAAAAACTGTCTCAAAAAGCAACCTCTTCAAATAAGACCAAGACTCCGGTGAAGTCTGCATCTGCGAAAAAGAACCTCCCCGCCGCAAAGAAATCATCCGAGAAATCCGTAACCCCAAAAACCTCTTCCGCAACCGCGAGAAAAACCAACCGGAAAGCGGCGGGGAAGAAATAACAGCCGTTCATATTCCTATGCGGAGTTTGAAGATGCCGGACAAAAAAGTTGAACAAACCCTCACATTTGACGACATACTGCTTGTTCCGTCTTATTCTGCGGTTCTCCCTGACGAGGTTGATGTTTCAACCTCGCTTACAAAATCAATAAAACTGAATATTCCGCTTATCAGCGCGGCGATGGACACCGTTACCGAATCCAAAACCGCCATATCTATGGCTCAGGAGGGCGGGATTGGCGTAATTCACAGAAATCTTGCCGTGGATTCCCAGGCGGCGGAGGTGGAAAAAGTAAAAAAATACGAAAGCGGAATGATAGTCAACCCGCTTACCGTCCGCCCCTCCCATACGGCTAAGAACGCTCTGGAAATCATGAACTCAAACTCCATAACCGGTCTTCCGGTAACCGAGAATGACGGAGTTCTTGTCGGCATCATAACCAATCGGGATTTAAGGTTTGAGAAACGTGTCTCCCGTTTGGTCAAAGAGATAATGACGCCGAAGGACAAACTTGTTACCGTAAGAGAGGGGAAGATTACAACCGACAAAGCGACCGCTTTGCTTCATAAATTCCGCATTGAGAAACTACCCGTGGTAGATTCAAAGTTCCGCCTCAAGGGAATGATAACAATGAAGGACATAGAGAAGATAAGAAAGTTTCCCACCGCGTCAAAGGACGGTTTGGGAAGGCTTAGGTGCGCGGCGGCAGTCGGAGTCAGTTCTGACAGGGATGAAAGGGTTGAGAAGGTCAAAGCCGCCGGTTGTGATGTGATTTTTGTTGATACGGCGCACGCGCATTCACAAAGAGTTATTGAAAGTGTTAGAGAGATTAAATCCAACTTTTCCGGTATTGAGGTTGTGGCGGGCAATATAGCGACCGCAGAAGCCGCGAAGGTTCTTATGGAAGCCGGCGCGGACGCTCTGAAGGTGGGTGTCGGTCCCGGCTCAATCTGCACGACAAGAGTTGTCGCGGGCGTGGGAATGCCTCAAATAACGGCGGTTTCGGATGTGTATTCAGTCGCGCGTCGCCGTGGGATTCCGGTCATAGCGGACGGTGGGGTGAAGTTTTCCGGGGATGTGGTAAAGGCAATTGCATTCGGTGCGTCATCTGTGATGATGGGAAATATTTTCGCGGGAACCGATGAGGCGCCCGGAGAGGTGGTTCTGTTTCAGGGGAGAACCTACAAAGTTTACAGGGGAATGGGCTCGATTGAGTCAATGCGCGGAGGGCAAAGCCGCGACAGATACTCTCAGGAAAAAGTGGTGGAAACGGGAAAACTTGTTCCCGAAGGCATAGAGGGCAGAGTCCCATACAGGGGCAGTCTCGGAGCGATTGTATATCAGATAGTCGGCGGATTAAGGTCGGGCATGGGATATGTCGGTTGTACGGATATAGAGAAGCTCAAAAAACATTCAAAATTTGTCCAAGTAACAGGTGCGGGGCAGAGAGAAGGACATGTCCATGATGTGATAATCACCCGCGAAGCGCCGAACTACAGGATAGAGTAAAAGAGTGGAAAGCCCGGACGGAAGAAAACGGTGTCCATGGGCGTCAAAAAGCGACTTGCTTGCCCGCTATCATGACAGCGAATGGGGAACTCCTCTTCATGATGACTGTCGCCATTTTGAGTTTCTTCTTCTTGACGGCGCACAGGCGGGGCTGAGCTGGCAGACTATTTTGAAGAAACGCGAAAACTACCGCGCCGCTTTTGACGGTTTTGACCCGGAAAAAATAGCCCACTACACAGATGCCGAGATAAACAAACTTCTTGCGGATTCGGGCATTGTCCGCAACCGGCTGAAAATTTGCTCCGCAATCAAAAACGCCCGTATTTTTCTTGAGATTCAAAAAGAGTTTGGCTCTTTTGACTCTTATGTATGGCGTTTTACGGGCGGAAAACCCAAAGTCAACAAGTGGAAGACACAGTCTCAACTTCCCACGCGCACAAGAGAGTCCGATGCCCTTTCAAGCGATTTGAAAAAACGCGGAATGTCCTTTGTCGGAACTACAATAATCTACGCTTATATGCAGTCTGCGGGTCTTGTGAACGACCACATTACGGACTGTTTTCGCCATAAAATGTGCAAGTGAAACCCGATCGAATGAGAATGGCTCGGCAGTCTGCTATAATCTCCAATCTTTTCCGGACAAGGGAGTTTGGTGGACAATAATATGAAACAAACCGTTCTGGTAATTGATTTCGGGTCTCAATATACACAACTGATAGCCCGCCGCATCCGCGAGCAAGGCGTTTTCTCGGAGATAAAACCTCATACAATTACGGCGGATGAAGTCCGTAAAATATCCCCCCGCGCGATAGTTCTTTCGGGCGGCCCCTCAAGCGTATGGGATACGGGTGCGGCGGAGCTTGACGGTGGGATTGTTGAGATTCCGGTTCCGTTTCTCGGAATATGCTATGGGATGCAGATTCTCGTCCGTATGTTTGGAGGAGAGATTGAGAGTTCTTACAAAAGAGAGTTTGGCCCCGCATCCATAGACATAACCGATACGGACGGGTTGTTTTCCGGTTTTTCCGGCTCTTCCGATGTATGGATGTCTCACGGAGACAAGGTTGCGCAATTGCCTGAAGGTTTTGTTGTTACCGCAAGAAGTTCCAATACTCCCGCGGCGGCCATCAAATACCCGGCAAGGAAGATATTTGGAACTCAATTTCATCCCGAAGTGGTGCATACTCGCGAGGGAATGAAGATGCTTTCCAACTTCCTGTTCAAAATCTCCGGTTGCGACAAGTTATGGACATCCGAGGCGTTTATTGAGCAGTCTGTTGCCGCAATTCGCAAGCAAATTAGCCCGTCGCGCGTGATATGTGGGCTTTCGGGCGGGGTTGATTCTTCCGTAACAGCGGCGCTTGTGCGCAAAGCGGTGGGTAAATCGCTTGTCTGTATTTTTGTTGACACCGGGCTTTTGCGTCTTAATGAGGGCGACGAGGTTGTTGAGATGTTTGACAAAGCGGGAATTGAAGTTGTGCGCGTCAATGAGCGCGAGCGTTTTCTTGAAAAGCTCAAGGGCGTCTCAGATCCGGAGGCAAAGAGGAAAATTATCGGGCGTGAGTTCATATCGGTTTTTGAGCGCGAGGCGAAAAACATAGAAAACGCCGATTTTCTCGCTCAAGGAACGCTTTATCCGGATGTGATAGAAAGCGCGAGCGCGCACGGTTCCGCCGTTACCATCAAAAGCCATCACAACGTGGGTGGATTGCCGGAAAAGATGAATCTGCGGCTTGTTGAGCCACTGCGCGAGCTTTTCAAGGACGAAGTGAGGGATGTGGGACGGCATCTTGGCCTTCCGTCCATCATCCTTGACCGTCATCCGTTTCCGGGGCCGGGGCTTGCGATAAGAATTCTCGGAGAGGTTACGCCTGATTCTCTTGACGTGCTCAAACGCGCGGACGCCATATTTATTGAAGAGATACGCAATGCCAGAATATACGGCGACATCTGGCAGGCTTTTGCGGTTTTTCTTCCGGTGCGCACTGTCGGGGTTATGGGAGACAAACGAACCTACGACAATGTTATCGCGCTCAGAGCCGTAACAAGCACAGATGGAATGACCGCGGACTGGGCGAAGATCCCTTCCGGGGTTCTTGAAAAAACCTCAACGCGCATAATCAACGAGATTGAAGGAGTGGGAAGGGTGGTTTATGACATTTCCACAAAACCGCCGGGGACTATTGAGTGGGAATGACCCACGGTCATAAAAATACAATAAAAACAAATAGTTAAATTGGTAGACGATTTAATTTTCTGTATTTTTTATGTAATAAATTCAATAACTTAATTTTCTCAGTTGTTAACCTTTTTGCCAAGTAGACAGGCTACTCTGTAGAATGATGTATTATCTTAAAAACGTAGTTAAATCAGTTCTTTAGTATTTTAAATATACTGCTAAGCACTTGGTAACAAACTTTTTCCAGTCGGGGCGTTGGAAGACGCCAATCGTTTGCATACTCACTAGTGAATGTATGCCTGACACAATAAAGATTGAAATTACTGACAATCTTGAACAGCGCATCAAACAACTGAACAACACTAGCGTAGCGCTTCCATTTGAGTGTTTTTACGCAGTGGAAGTTCCAGACGCATCTGTCATTTAGAAAAAAATGCATCAAGGTTTGGACGACTGCCGCATTAGACAGAATAGAGAGTTTTTCAACACCACCCCAGAAAGAGCAAAATCACTTCTTGAGATTGCAGAGGTAATGGACGGAAAGAATATTACTCCGACAGGTGAAATCGTAGAAACACCTCAAGACTCCCAAGCATTAGACAGTGCAAAGAGGGGAGAAGAGCGTTTCAACTTCCAGATATTAGGCATCGAGTCTGGCACTGTTCTTCATTTCAAAAAAGACAACACGTTTGGGACTGTTTGAGGAAGGAACTCAAAAGCATCGGAATAGAGCAATAGGTGTTTACTGGCAGTCCATTGATTATATTGAGAAAGGCTTGTTTTGTTACCAAGTAAAAATAAAGCGTAATGTTTACAGTGTGTTACGCCAGATAGACAGTTGAGTGGGAGTAAGGTTTTTCTTATGGCTGAAGAGAAGCGTGTCAGGCTGGCAAAACTCCGCCATTCAAATTGATTGAATTGGCGTGAAGTCTGTTATTTCCGTTTCTATTCTTCTTTCTTCAAAAGAACAAACTCTCCGAACGCGCAGGTAAGTTCCCAGCCCTCGTTTCCTAGTTCATTCAGTTTTTTCTCCATTCCGCTTCTTGTCTTTTCCGATTTCGTTTTTCCTTCCTCAATCGATACGTCTATGTTGTGGTCGGATGAGTTCTCAAAAATACTCTTTAGAGGCACAATTTTATACTGCCACTTTCTCATTCTGTCTCTTTCTCCGGTGTTTCCGGTTCTTCAACCGATTCTTCTTCAATCGAGAAAAACTCCGCGTTGTCGCTTGAGTCTTTCAGTTCACTGAGTTTTTTTTGATAATTTTTTTCTGAGGTAGCGCCCTCAGAAATGTTTCTTTTCACTATCCGCACATCAAAAATCGCCTTGTCGTTAACCATTTAAATGTCTCCCGGTATTTGACAAATTGCGGATACCGCTCTTGCCAATTCTGTGATGGTGTTAAAATATATACGGTTTTGCACACGGATAAAAGCAACAAACATACTTTTCTGGCGGTTGATATCGGTAATACGAGTGTTGACGCGGCGGTTTTCCGCAACTGCGAAGTGTCGTTGGAACATTGGGAAGCCGAGGGGCATGTTGAGTGCCCGCTTTCCTGCACGGCGGCGGAACTCGCCGGTATGCTGTCCGGGGAGTTTCATTCCGCTCCGGCGAAGGCGGTTATAGGGTCGGTCGCCGGCGGTTTTTCGCAAACCGCCGCGTGCGCTGTTGAAGACGCTTTCGGAATCGCGCCTTTTGTCGCCGATTGCGGAATGAAAGCGGGAATTGAAGTTTCATACCAAAATCCGCGTATGCTTGGAATTGACCGGCTTGCAAACGCCGCCGCTCTGTTTGCCCTGTGCCGACGGTCCTGTATCGCGGTTGACCTTGGGACCGCGACGACTTTTGACTGTGTTTCTCACGATGGCTGTTACGTCGGCGGCGCAATAACGGCGGGTTTGGAATTGTTCCGTGACGCGCTTGCGCGAGGTGCTCCCGCACTTCCGCAAACGCCTCTTGAATTTCCTCCCTCGGTTATCGGAAGAAACACTGAAGACTGCATAAAATCCGGAACAATGCTCGGTTACGCACGGATGGTTGACGGAATGGTTCGCTCTCTCTCCTTCGAGATGGGAGACGAAGCTCCTTGTGTTGTCGTAACGGGTGGTTTCGCGTCCGTTATTGCAGGTGAATGTGAAACTGTCTCACAAGTTGACAGTCTGCTCACTTTGAAAGGGCTTTTGATAATTTTGCGTGAAAATGACGAAATTCTTCCTCTATAAAAAAGAAACGGAAAAACCTCATCTTGTCCTTTTTGTCGGGGAAAGGGCTTGGATAATACCGTTTCTTGACCCTTTTAAACCGAGGGAAAAACGGCTCGCTGTGGAAATTTGTCCCGACGCGGATGTAAAAACCCGCCCGTTGTGCTCCTCTCCGGATTTGGTTGAAAGCGGCAATGTCCTTATAAACATAGAGAGCAAAGGCAAAGTTGATTTTACGGTCAGCGGAGGTTCGGGACGTTTTATTAGAGGTAATTTTGTTTTTATACTTCCGTCATGGGGAAGGAACACAAGAAGGAGGCTTTGGTTTTTTGTGAAATCACTCAAAGAAGCATAGGAGGAAAAAAATGATAAAGCACATTGTTATGTGGAAGCTGAAAGACAAGGAAAGCAACGCTCTGGCGCTGAAGGTAATGCTTGAGGGGCTTTCCGGGAAGATACCGCAAATAAAAGAGATTGAAGTCGGAATCAACTTCAATCCTTCGCCGGCCGCAGCCGATGTCGTTCTGTATTCGGTATTTGATGACACGGATTCGCTTGCCGCCTACCAGAAACATCCCGACCATGTAAAAGTGGCGGATTTTCTCAAAAAAATTGCTACTGACAGAAATGTGGTTGATTATGAAGTTTGACTTGTGCCTTTTGTTAACGGTCTCCGTTTTTGCCCTTTTTCTTTCTCACGCCGTTGCCGCGCGTTCCGGCGATCATCAAGGCATGGTAAGTGCAGCGGACCCACGCGCCGCGCGCGCGGGGGTCGAAATTCTCCGCAAAGGCGGTTCCGCTCTGGATGCAGTCATAGCGGCGCAGATGGTTCTCAATCTTGTGGAACCGCAGTCCGCCGGAATAGGAGGAGGGGGTTTTCTTCTCCACTGGGACGCTCCCGCGCGCAATCTCACAACTTTTGATGGTAGGGAAACCGCTTCACTATTTGCGGACGGCAACCTGTTCGCTTCGGGCGGAAAGCCGATGCGATGGGAAGACGCGGTTGTCGGCGGGCGTTCGGTGGGAACCCCGGGTTTGATTGCGATGCTCCGTAAGGCTCATAAAAAGCACGGAAAACTCAAGTGGAAGGAGCTTTTTCAACCCGCAATCAAACTTTCGAAAGAAGGTTTCAGAGTCTCCCCACTTTTGAACGGGTTGATTGGAAAGTTTCAAAGCCGCGGACTTGGAAAATATGCGCAGGCGCGTTTGTATTTTTTTGCCCCTTCGGGAGAGCCCGTCGCAGTGAATTCAATTTTGAAAAATCCCCAACTGGCAAAAACTTTTGAGGAACTGGCAAACGGTGGTGCGAGCGTTTTCTACGATGGAGCAATGGCGCACCGGATAGTTGGCGTGGTTGAAAACGCCGGAGGGATTCTTTCCATACGGGACCTTCGCGGCTACCGTGCCGTCTCGCGCGAACCCGTATGTTCTTTATATCGCTCGTATCTTGTGTGCGGTATGGGTCCCCCGACTTCCGGGGGGATGACCGTTATTCAAATACTGAAACTTCTTGAGCGATTTGACGTGGCCTCCTTGCGTCCCATGTCCGTTGAAGCGGCGCACCTTTTTACACAGGCGGCAAAACTCGCCTACGCCGACAGGAATTCCCATATGGCGGACTCTGATTTCTATCCGGTTCCGGCGGAAAAACTGACAGACGCGGAGTATCTGAAAAAACGCTCGGCTCTGATAGACCCGGGAGCGGACATGGGAAAAGCATCCACGGGAATCAAAGGAGGTTGTTACGCGCAAAACGGCGGAGTTTTTGAATTTCCCTCAACAACCCATATTTCGGCCGTTGACCGGCGGGGCAACGCGGTCTCAATGACCGCGAGCATAGAGAACGCCTTCGGTTCGACTCTAATGACGGGAGGTTTTCTGCTCAACAACCAGCTCACCGATTTCTCTTTTTCCACGTTTGGTAAAAACGATTGTCTGATTCCAAACCGCGTGGAGCCGGGAAAAAGACCGAGAAGTTCGATGTCTCCAATGGTTGTTTTTGACCTTGAAGGGAATTTGCGTCTTATAATAGGGTCTCCCGGTGGAAGCCGGATAATTAACTATGTTGCCCGCGCGATTGTGGCGGTTCTGGATTGGGGGCTTGATGTTCAGTCCGCCGTCAGCCTTCCGCATTACGCAAACCGTAACGGAAAAACCGAACTGGAACTCGGCACGCAGGCGGAGAACCTCGCTAGCGGATTGAGAAAACTCGGTCATGAGGTGAAAATAACTGAACTGAGAAGTGGGCTTCACGGCATTGAGTTCACGGACGCGGGCATTCGCGGTGGTGCTGACCCGAGGCGCGAAGGGGCGGTCTTGAGTGAATGATTTTAAAGTCTCGTTTCGTTCTCAAATCGCGCTCCACCACGTTTTATCTTCACTCTTGAGGTGGAAAACGGAGGTGTTTCAAGAGATGCCGTTATATTTTTTTCCAGTTTGTGAAAGCCGAGGGCGGCTATCATTGCCGCATTGTCGGTGCATAAAGCGGGAGAGGGGATTGCAAGTTTGATATTTTCACTTTCAAACGCTTTTGCGGATTTTTCCCTGAGTCGTGAATTGCAGGCGACTCCGCCGGTTATGGCAAAGTTTCTCACTCCGGTTTTCTTTGCCGCCAGAAGAGATTTTTCAATAAGCGTGTCAACAATCGCCTCCTGATAACCGGCGCAAACATCGGCAAGTTCCGCGCCTTCGGGTTTCCCGTTTTTTTCAACCCTGTGTACGAGAGATGTTTTGAGTCCGCTGAAACTGAACCATAAAGTGTCCCGCCCCGAAAGCGGACGAGGAAAACGGATGCTTGAGGGGTTGCCGCTCTTTGCCAGACGGTCTATTTCCGCTCCGCCCGGATAGCCGAGTCCGAGAGCCTTTGCCGCCTTGTCAAAGGCCTCTCCCGCGGCATCATCGCGCGTTGCGCCGAGAATTTCAAGCTCCGTATGGCTTTTAACAAGATAGAGACTTGTGTGCCCGCCCGATACCACAAGGGCTACAAACGGGAACTCCATATCCCGCTCTATTGTTACGGCGGTCGCGTGAGCGTGCAGGTGGTCAACGGCAATAAACGGCTTTTCAAGGGCGATACAAAGCGCCTTTGCCGAAGACAGGCCTATTATTAGGCATCCGAGCAGTCCCGGCCCGCAAGTGGCGGCTATGGCATCTATCTCCTCAAGTTTTGTGCCGGCGCAACCGAGGGCGTCTTCCATAACCGGAATTATGGCTTCAAGGTGTTTTCTGGAAGCTATCTCCGGCACAACGCCTCCGAAAGGCATATGATCGGATATCTGGGACGACACTATGTTTGAAAACACTTCCGTGCCGCCGGCGACTACGGAAACGGATGTCTCATCGCATGATGACTCTATTCCAAGAATTTTTGACCGGCTCATCAGGCGGAGAATTCTACCCTCTTTATCTTCAAACATTGTCTTTGTGTGATATATTTTCCGATTGCGAGGCGATTTTACCCAATGTCTGATAGTGAACAGTCCCGTGAAATAATTGAGAGGAAACCTTTTCCGGGTTCAACAAAGGTCTATGTCGCGGGAAAATTGCATGAAGGCGTGCAAGTTGCCATGAGGCGGATTGACCTTGAGACCACAAACGGGCTTCCGAATCCGCCGGTTGTTCTTTACGATACAAGCGGTTCCTACACTGACCCGGACAGGGAGATAGATGTGCACGCGGGTCTTGCTCCCTTGAAAGAAAAATGGATAAAGAAGAGGGGCGATGTTGAATCCCTGAAAAGCTTGAACGGTTCCGGTGAGCGCGGCATGTTTAAAAATGCTTGCGAACCCCTTAGAGCAAAACCCGGCGGCTGCGTAACCCAGATGAGTTATGCAAAACGCGGAATCATCACTCCCGAAATGGAATATGCGGCGATAAGGGAACACAGCGCTCCCGAATTTGTCCGCGACGAGGTTGCCAGGGGCAGGGCCATCATTCCCGGCAATATCAACCATCCGGAATCCGAGCCCATGATTATAGGGCGCAATTTTCTTGTCAAAGTAAACGCCAACATCGGAAATTCGGCGGTCGCATCAGACATAGAGGAAGAGGTTGAAAAGGCCGTATGGGCCTGCCGCTGGGGAGCGGATACGATAATGGACCTTTCCACGGGGAAAAGAATACACCGGACAAGGGAATGGATAATACGCAACTCTCCCGTTCCAGTCGGAACCGTTCCGATATATCAGGCGCTTGAAAAGGTTTCCGGAAAGCCCGAAGAGCTTACATGGGAGATTTTCAGAGACACCTTACTTGAGCAAGCGGAGCAAGGTGTTGATTATTTTACCATTCATGCCGGGGTTCTGCTGAGATACATTCCCCTCACGGCGGAGCGTCTTACGGGGATTGTTTCACGCGGCGGTTCAATAATGGCAAAGTGGTGTCTCGCGCACCACAGGGAAAACTTTCTTTATGAGAAATTCGGCGAGATATGTGAAATTATGAGGTCTTACGATATATCTTTCTCGCTTGGAGATGGTCTCAGACCCGGCTCAATCGCGGATGCCAATGACAGAGCGCAGTTCGCGGAACTTGAAACCCTCGGAGAACTTACAAAAACGGCTTGGAAAAATGATGTGCAAGTAATGATAGAGGGTCCGGGGCACATACCGATGCATTTAATAAAGGAGAATGTTGACAAAGAGATGGAGATTTGCGGCGAGGCGCCGTTTTACACCCTCGGGCCCCTTACGACTGACATTGCTCCCGCCTACGACCATATAACATCAGCAATCGGCGCGGCGGAGATAGGACGGCACGGTACGGCAATGCTCTGCTATGTTACGCCGAAAGAGCATCTGGGGTTGCCGAACAAAAAGGATGTCAAGGACGGAGTTATAGCATACAAAATAGCCGCTCACGCGGCTGACCTTGCAAAAGGCCACCCTTTTGCCGGAGCGAGGGATGACGCGCTCAGCAAAGCGCGTTTTGATTTCCGCTGGAATGACCAGTTCAACCTCTCTCTTGATCCGGAAACAGCGCGTGAATATCATGACGAGACACTGCCTTCTGACAACGCAAAAAGCGCGCATTTCTGCTCAATGTGCGGACCCAAGTTCTGTTCCATGGAAATAACGCAGCAGATTAGGGAATACGCCGCGAGAGAAGGAATTTCCGAAGACAAAGCCGTAAATATGGGACTTGAGGAAAAAGCCAGGGAGTTCAAGGAAAAAGGCGGGAGCATTTATACCGGAGCAGAGAAAGTTTAGGGTTTGCCCAGAGTCAACTCACAATGAAAACGGTTTTTAAAAGCGGGGACAACCTTCGCGAAGTTGTAAAAGAGTACTACGGTCGCACACTTAAGTCTTCCTCGGATTTGAGTACCAATGCTTGTTGTGCCGAACCTCCAAGCGGCTCCGTGGCCGATATTGTTTCCCTTCTTCACAAGGAAGTAACCTCCAGATACTACGGTTGCGGCTCGGTTATTCCTCCGTTGCTTGAGGGGATGAAAATTCTTGACCTCGGCTCCGGTTCGGGACGGGACGTTTTTGTTCTTTCCAAACTTGTCGGAGACAGCGGCTGTGTTGTGGGAGTTGACATGACCGATGAGCAGATTGAAATTGCAAGCCGCCACATTAACTATCACACCTCTCTTTTTGGCTATAAAAAACCGAATGTAGATTTCAGAAAGGGATATATTGAGCTTCTTGAAGACGCCGGAATTTCCGAAGGCGAGTTTGACATTGTGGTTTCAAACTGTGTTGTAAATCTTTCTCCCGACAAAAAGTCTGTTCTCAAGGGGGTTTACAGGGCTTTGAAACCCGGTGGAGAATTCTATTTCAGCGATGTCTATTGCGATAGACGCATTGCCCGAGATGTGGCGGAAAACCCTCTTCTCTACGGGGAATGTCTCGGAGGGGCTCTGTACGGCGGGGATTTTCGCAGAATAGCGGCCGCAACGGGCTTTTCCGACTGCAGAGTTGTGCGGTCAGAACCCATAATAATTCAAAACACAGAAATTGCCTTGCTTGTCGGTAGCGCAAAGTTTGATTCTGTAACATACCGTCTTTTCAAAATTCCCGAACTTGAGGATTGCTGTGAAGACTACGGGCAAGCCGTGCGTTACAGGGGCGGAATCGCGGATTTTCCTTTTTTCTTTGATTTGGACACCGGACACAGTTTTGAAAAAGGAAGGGTTGTGCTGGTCTGCGCAAACACATTTCATATGCTTCAAAAAACCCGGTTCGCGCCGTATTTTGATTTTTTCGGTGATACGAGCACACACCTGGGAGTTTTCTCCGATTGCGGAAATCCCGTTTCTGATTCTGACCGGGAGCTTGGCGGTTCATGTTGCTGAAGTCTCTCCATATGTAGATGCGGCGGAGTTTCAGGAAGTTTTCTCATACCGTGTATTTGAACGGATTTTCCCCTGTCGTCGATGAGTGTTCAAACGGGTTTTCAAGCTGTCAAAATATATTTGACAGTTTTCTTGTAGTATAAAATTATACAAGTATACCAGTAGTTTGAGAAGCATTGTAAATATTCAGTATTGCTTTCTGTTGGTTAAGTATCCAAGTTAACTTTTTTGTTGATTATTTAAGGCCTGGTACGGGTGTAGTTGTCAGGTTTGTCTCTCGACTTTGCGGTTGCAGTCGGGCATTTTGTTGTATAACTTGGACTGAATTTCCCATGCCGAAGCGAACAGATATTGAAAGCATTCTCATCATAGGCTCAGGCCCCATTGTGATAGGGCAGGCTTGTGAGTTTGATTATTCTGGCACTCAGGCGTGCAAAGCGCTCAGGAAAGACGGATACAAGACAATCCTTGTAAATAGCAATCCTGCCACGATTATGACCGACCCTTCGATTGCCGACCGGACTTATGTTGAACCCATAGAGCCCGCAACGGTTGCCAAAATTATAGAAAAAGAGCGTCCTGACGCTCTTTTGCCAACTCTTGGAGGCCAAACCGCACTTAACACCGCCGTCAGCCTCGCGGAGGACGGGACGCTTGAAAAATTCGGGGTGCGCATGATAGGGGCCAGCTTGGAGGCGATAAAGAAGGCGGAAAGCCGAGAGTTGTTCAAGGAAGCCATGTTGAAAATAGGGCTTAGGCTGCCCCAAAGCGGTCTTGCCCACAATATGGAAGAAGCCTGGAAAGTGGTTGAGGAAGTAGGCTTTCCGGCGATTATACGGTCTTCATTCACTCTGGGCGGCAGCGGTGGGAGCATTGCCTACAATAAGGAAGAGTTTGCTCTTTACGCGGAGGCAGGGCTGGATTCCAGTCCGATAAGAGAGATTCTGGTTGAGCAGTCGGTTCTGGGATGGAAAGAGTTTGAACTTGAGGTTATGAGAGACATAAAAGACAACGTCGTTATCATATGCTCAATTGAGAACCTTGACCCTATGGGAGTTCACACGGGTGACAGCATAACGGTCGCTCCGGCGCAGACCCTTACGGACAAGGAATATCAGCGTCTTCGGGACGCTTCGGTCGCAATAATAAGGGAGATAGGGGTGGACACCGGGGGTTCTAACATACAGTTTGGCGTGAATCCGCAAAACGGCGATTTTGTTGTGATTGAAATGAATCCCAGAGTTTCGCGAAGCTCCGCTCTGGCTTCAAAAGCCACAGGATTCCCCATTGCCAAAATTGCCGCGAAGCTCGCCGTGGGATACACGCTTGATGAGATTTCAAATGATATAACCCGCCACACTCCCGCCTCATTTGAGCCTGCGATAGACTATGTTGTCGTCAAGATACCGAGGTTCGCATTTGAAAAATTTCCCAATACGGTCTCGTCCCTGACCACACAGATGAAATCTGTCGGCGAGGCAATGGCAATGGGTAGAACTTTCAAGGAATCGTTGCAAAAAGCCGTCCGGTCTCTTGAGACAGACAGACCTTTTTTTGATCATATAACAGATGACGCCGAGCGTATAAAACAGAACCTTGCTACCCCTGGGCCAGACAGGCTCTGGTTTGTTGCGGACGCTTTTCGAAGCAGCATGGACGAGGACGAAGTCTACCGTCTCACTTCCATAGACCCGTGGTTTCTGCGCAATATATTTCAGATAGTTGAGCAGGAAAAAGCCATCAGGAGTCACAAAGGGTCGTTTCCACCCGAAGAAGTTCTCAGAGACGCGAAAAGAAAAGGATTTTCAGACCTTGCCATAGCCAGTTTTACCGGTAAAACGGAGGACGAAATAAGACAAGAGCGCAAAAGGCTTGGAGTAGTTCCCTCCTACAAGATGGTGGACACATGCGCCGCGGAGTTTGAGTCCCAAACGCCTTATCTCTACTCCTCGTATGACACCGAGAGCGAGGCGCCAGTTACGGACTCTAAAAAAGTTGTTATTCTCGGAGGCGGGCCCAACAGAATAGGGCAGGGCATAGAGTTTGACTACTGTTGCGTCCATGCCGCGTTCGCGCTCAAAGAGCGCGGGTATGAGACCATTATGGTCAACTGCAACCCCGAAACCGTCAGCACGGATTACGACACTTCGGACAGGCTTTATTTTGAGCCGCTTACACTTGAGGACGTGCTCTCAATAGTTGACAGGGAAAAACCCGAAGGGGTAATCGTTAATTTCGGTGGGCAGACTCCGCTCAATCTTGCAATTCCGCTTGAAAAGCACGGGGTGAAAATAATGGGGACTTCCCCTGACAGCATAGACCTTGCGGAGGACAGGGAGAGATTCAACAAGCTTGTGTCAAATCTCGGGTTGAAGCAACCCAGAGGCACTATCGCGCACAGCGCGGACGAGGCGACTCTCAAAGCCAGTGAGATAGGGTATCCGGTTGTGGTGCGCCCCTCTTATGTTCTCGGTGGCAGGGCGATGGAAATTGTTTACAAGGAGGAAGACCTTGTCCGCTACATAAAAGAGGCGGTTTCAGTATCTCCAAACCGTCCGATACTTATAGACGAGTTTATGAAGAACTCCGGTGAGGTTGATGTTGACGCCGTTTGTGATGGCAAAAGGGTTGTGGTCGGTGCGGTAATGGAGCACATAGAGGAGGCGGGAGTCCATTCGGGCGACAGTGCGATGATAACTCCTCCGGTTTCGATAGAGAATGAGACAGTTGACAAAATTATTGACCAGACAAAAGCGCTTGCACTTGAACTCAAGGTTCTGGGACTGCTCAATGTGCAGTTTGCCGTTTGCGGTGGAGAGGTTTTTATCATTGAAGTCAACCCGAGGGCGAGCAGAACGGTTCCTTTTATCAGCAAAGCCATAGGCGTGCCTCTTGCAAAGGTGGCGACTTACATTATGTCCGGAATGAATCTTGAGGAAATCGGGTTCACAAAAGAGATTGAACCAGAGATGTTTTGCGTGAAGGAGTCGGTTTTTCCTTTTCTACGTTTTCCCGGAGTGGACACAATCCTCGGCCCCGAAATGAAATCAACCGGAGAGGTCATGGGTATGGATGCCGATATGAACAGGGCTTTTGCCAAGTCCCAGATAGCTGCGGGCAATTCACTTCCCGTTTCGGGAACCGCTTTTATAAGCGTAAGGGACGAAGATAAAAACGACACCGTCGTTGACATAGCCCGTCGTCTGAGCGCTGTCGGGTTTCAGATTGCCGCGACCTCCGGAACGGCGCGGTTTCTCTTCCAAAGCGGGGTTTTGTGCGAAACCGTCAAAAAAGTCAAGGAGGGAAGGCCCAACATTGTTGACATTTTGAAAAACGGCGGGGTTCAGCTTGTTATTAACACAACCAGCGGAAAGGAACAAGTCCTTCAGTCTTTTTCCATCAGGCGCACTTCGCTTGTGAGTTCGGTTCCGTATTTTACGACCATTGAGGGCGCGAAAGCCGCCGCCGGAGCCATAGAGGAAATATCGGGAGAGAGCCTTGCCGTGAACGCGCTACAGGATTTTGAGAATTGGAGTTCAATTCTATAAACTGTTTTACGGAAGGATTAAACAATGAGCGACAGAATACCAATAACACCAGGAGGATATGAAAAACTCAAACGGGAGTTGACACACCTTAAGGATGTTGAGCGCCCGGATGTTATAAAGCAGATTGAATACGCGCGTTCCCTCGGGGATTTATCCGAAAACGCTGAGTATGAAACCGCAAAAAACAAACAGTCAATGGTTGAGGGGAAAATCAAGGATATTGAAGCAAAACTCGGACTCGCGGAGATCATTGACCCCAAACTTATAATGAAAAAAGACAAAGTTGTTTTCGGTCTTACGATTACCATTGAGGATACTGAGACCGGTGACACAAAGAAGTATCAACTTGTCGGACCCGACGAAACGGATCCGGACAAAGGTCTTATCTCCGTAACTTCCCCAATAGGAAAAGCCCTTGTAGGCAAGGAAGTTGACGATGAAGTGAAAGTTATGGCTCCGGGCGGGGTGAGGGAATTTGTGGTAATGGGAATAGATTGATGGGCGTTTCCTCGGCCTCACCTCCGGCAAAGCCGTTTCCGCGTGTGGTTTTTCTTGCACTCGCGCTTGTGTCGATTTTTTCCGCGGCGGTTTTTGATGTGCGCTCGGACGATGGGTTCCCCTCCCATCTTGCCGGAGTTGACGTTGACAGTGTTGACTGGAAGGCCAAAGACACCGTTTACTGGCGGGATGCTTTGTCAAAAAAACGTTTCAGAATATGCAGGCGAGGGGGCACAGAATTTCCTTACACAGGAAAATACAACAGTTTTTACAAAAACGGAGTTTACAAGTGCTCAAGTTGCGGTCTTGAACTTTTTTCTTCCGAGGACAAATACGATTCTCACACCGGATGGCCGAGCTTCACCCGTTCCATAAAGAAAGGCGCCGTTGCATACAAGAGCGATGGTTCATTCGGTATGTCAAGAACCGAGATATTGTGCGGCAGGTGCGGGGCCCATCTCGGACATATTTTTGACGACGGGCCGCCGCCCGCCGGAAAACGCTATTGTGTCAACTCGGTATGTCTTTTTCATGAAAGACCGGGAAAAGGGGTTTAATGATTTCTAACAGAACTCCGGTATTTTTTCTGGTTGTTTTTTTGATTGTTGTATGCGATAGGGTTTCAAAAATGCTGGTTGCCGCGGCAATTGCTCCGGGAACGGGGCTGAATGTGTTGTCGTTTTTTGACATTGTCCATTACAGAAATACGGGAATCGCATTTGGGATACTCGGGGATTTAAATGGCATCTTCCTTACTTTTCTTTACAGTGGCGCGTTTGTTGCGGCTTGCGTTTTTGCCGCGGTCTTTATGAGACGCGGCGGCGGCGCGGCACTTTTCGGCTCATTTATTCTCGGAGGGGCAATAGGGAATTCCATTGACAGATTTTTGTTCGGATATGTAACCGATTTTCTTGATTTTCACTGGTTCGGAAATGAGTCGTTGCATTGGCCCGCATTTAACATTGCGGATTTCTTTATAACAGTCGGAGCGGCCGGGATTATGGTGGATTTTCTCAATCGGAGCGGAAAGTGTTCACGGGGATAGTTCAAGATACCGGAGTGATAACCTCCATTATTTCCGGCGGCGACGCCACCGTGGAAATCAAGCCCTCGGCGATTGATCCCACGTCCATGAAAACAGGGGAAAGCGTCTCCGTAGACGGCGTTTGCCTCACAGTCGTCTCGGTTGGGAAAGATGCTTTTTTCATTCAAGTGTCCCGTGAGACCTTTTCAAGGACGAAGATGCTTGAAGCCAAGCCCGGAAAGGTTGTGAACCTTGAAAGGTCTGTAACCCCGGACGGACTTGTGGGAGGCCACATAGTCACCGGACACATAGACGGAGTCGGGGCCGTTGAGTCAACTGTGACGAAGGGAGAATCGATTGAATTCAATTTTTTACTGCCGGACGGATTTATGAAATATGTTGCTCCCAAGGGTTGTATAACCCTTGACGGCGTCAGCCTGACCGTGAATGAGGCGGGGGAAAACGGGTTCTCTGTCAACATCATACCTCACACTCTCTCGCATACGACTTTTTCATCGCTTTCTGTGGGAGACAAAGTGAATTTTGAATGCGATATTGTCGCAAAATATATTGAGAGGTTGATTGATTTTGACAGTGGAAAAACTTCCTGAGAAGGTTTTTTTTACAGGATTTATGGGAGCCGGTAAAACATCGGTCGGTTCGTCTCTTTCTGGCATTTTAAATATGAGGTTCCACGATTTGGACTCTATGCTTGCCGAACGGCACTCCGTCGGGATTGAGGAGATAATTTCCTCGTTCGGAGAGCCGGAGTTTCGCAGGCTTGAATCCGAATTGCTTGCCGAGATTTGCTCCTTACCGGGAGCGGCAGTTGTTTCAACCGGCGGCGGAGCCGTGGTCGCCACCGCAAACCGCAGGGCTATGGAACAGTGCGGAGTTGTTATATACTTGAAGGCCAGAATGGAAACACTGATGCGGAGAATATCAGGCGATACTCCGAGACCTTTGCTCAAGGTTGAAGACCCGTGTTCAAAGGCGGCGGAGCTTTTTTCCGCTCGCGAGCGGTTTTATAAAACGGCGGGCTTTACAATAGAAACGGACGGGTTTTCTTCCCGTGAGGTTGCGGATAAAGTTGCGGATATTCTTATTGCAAAAGGAGTTATAAAAATATCGGAGCGTAAAAAATGAAAAAAACAAATGTTCTTCTTATTGCTCTTACACTGGTTGTTGTAGGCGTTGTCGTTTCACGGGGCTTTTCCTTTGTTGCCTCGCCGGTTTTTCCTGACGGCGCCGTTGTTGAACCGCCTGCTGGAAAACCCGACGAGCCGCCCGCGTCTGTGTTTGTACCTCCCGCCGTGGCGGAAAAATCCGTAATATCCGCTCCGCCCGCAGCCAAAACGGAGGAGAGGGTTGTTGTACGAGAAGTTTTTCCGTCATTTGTCGCACTTGTTGAAAAACACAAACCGTCCGTTGTGAACATAAACACAACAACCGTTTCGCGGGTCGGGACTTTCGGTCAATTTCCGTTCGGAGGGAGAGGGGATTTATTTGAGCAGTTTTTTAAGGGTTTCTTCGAACAGGTGCCGGAGAGGGAATTCAAAAACCGCGGACTTGGCTCCGGTTTCATTATTGACACCGCCGGACATATCGTAACAAACAACCATGTTGTGAAGAGCGCGGAGACAATAGAGGTAACTCTTTCAAACGGCTCAAAATACGAGGCGTCCGTTGTCGGCTCGGACCCGAAAACGGACATTGCCCTTATCAAAATAGAACCGCGCGAGAAAATAGTTCCCGTCCGGTTCGGAAGTTCGGAGAAGCTGAGGATAGGCGAATGGGTTATCGCAATAGGCAATCCGCTCGGTTTCGGTTACACGGTAACGGCTGGAATAGTCAGCGCGAAGGGAAGACTGCTCGGCATGGGGGCATATGACGATTTCATACAGACAGACGCTTCCCTCAATCCGGGCAACAGCGGCGGTCCTCTGTTCAATCTGGACGGTCTTGTAGTCGCGGTAAATACGGCGGTCGCCTCGCGCGGGCAGGGAATAGGGTTTTCCATTCCCATTGACATGGTTTCCGGAATCGTCCGCCAGTTGAAAGAAAACGGAACGGTCGTGAGGGGATGGATAGGGGTTTCAATACAGGCATTGACCGAAGATCTCGCGCTGGGCATTGGCCTCAAAAAGACCGAGGGCGCTCTTATAAGCGAGGTTTTCAAAGACGGCCCCGCCCAAAAAGCCGGAATAAAAGAGGGAGATGTGATACTCAAGTTCAACGGGCGGAATGTGAAAGAATCTTCCGATTTGCCGAGAATAGTCGCCGACTTGAAACCCGGCACCCCGGTCAAGGTTGTCGTTTTCAGGAACGGAGCGAAGAATACTCTGGAAATTCAAATTGCCAGAATGGAGATTGGGGAAGAGAAGCAAACTGGGCAACAGCGTCAAAAGCAAGAGCCATCTTCCTCAACCGGAATACGGGTTGCTCAGGTTACTCAGGGTCTTGCGGAACGTTACGCTCTGGATTCGCGCTCCGGTGTTGTTGTGGTCAACGTGCGCGGAGACAGTCCCGCGTGGGATGCCGGTGTTCGTCGTGGGGATATTGTGCTTAAGGTGAACGGTGATGAGATAAAATCCGTAGACCATTACAACGCAAAGATAAAAGACATTGATAAAAACAAGCCGGTGCGGTTTCTTGTCCGGAGAAGGGGTGGCAACCTGTTTATTGCGTTCAGGGTTGATTACCCGAATGGCAAATAGGCGTCAAATGTCCGCGGCCGCGCGGATACTGGAAATCATTTGCGCGAATTTCGCCGGCACGCGCGCCACTTTCCGTTTCTTGTAGTCAAAGAAGACAATTCCGGTTCGCACTCTGCCTATCTCTGTCTCGCGCGTATTTTCGGAAAGCAGATAGAAAAGCTCCAGCCCGTATTTACTAAACTCTCCGGCTCCTATTTTGACCGTTATCACATCTCCGTAGAAAGACTCGTTTGTGTATGAAAGGGCCGCGTGAGACAACACTATTCCTTTTCCAAACACATCGCCTTCGGTCGCTCCGAGACTTCTCAGAAACCTGACCCGTGCTTCATGGGTTATTGTAAGAAATGAGTCATGCCCAACGTGCATTCCATAGTTGATGTCGTTTATTCTTACGGTAATATCGGTGGAAAACAGAAAAAAATCCGGCATTTCTATCTTAATTTTCGCCATATATGGCAATATAAATTCATTTTCCGCGGCTGCCAAGCCGGTTTGATTTTTCTCCGCTTGCTTGTAGTATAGAATTTCTGTCAGAGTGTCTTAATTAGCGGGAGTGAACAATGAGCGGAAATTTTGAAAAAGACCATATCAGTAAACAGATTAACATAGAACAGAAAAAGTTCTTTTTTGACTTGAAAGAAAACCATAAGGGAAAATATGTACGCATAACCGAAGTGAGCGGCGGTCGTTCATGCATAGTGATTCCTCTCAGCGGGGCTCAATCGTTTAGCGAAAGCTTAGCGGATATTATGAAAAAGGCATCTCTTGTAACGGACTGATTTTTATTGTTCCAAGTCTGTGTTCTTGCCACCTTTAACATATATTCTCATCAGTCTTTTTTCTGGAGAGTAATTTAGAATTCCCAATTTCAAGTTTTTGAAAGTGACGGTTTCTCCGGGTGTCGGTGGTTTTTTTATCTTGAAAACTTTTGTGTTAACAACCGTTCCTTTTCTTGAGAGAAACTCCACCGCCATGGAAACTTCCGCATATCGGACAGCGCTTCTATTTGTCAAGACAAGAGATTTGACAACCCCCAGCGAACCGGCGACTCCGCTTCCCCATTCGAATTCTCTTACCACAATATCGTAACCCGGAACGGCCTTGGCTTTGCCACCGAACTTTACGGCCTTTGTGTTTTTCTCTCCGGCTCTTTCGCTCATCAAAGCTATCTGTTTTTCCGAGACCGGATATGCGGAGACGATGGAGACTTCAATCTCGTCGGCCGAAGGGTGGATAAATCCTGGATTCACGTTTTCATAAACCGTCTCCGTGCCGGGTCGGGCGATTTTATTTATCGTTACCGGATAAGCCTGAAGTCTTTTTCCCGCTCTTTTCTGAACTATGAGAATGCGCACTTTCCCGTACGGAGTATTTGACGGGTTTTTTATGACAATTTTTTCAATTGTTCCGCTTCCCATCTGTTGCCCTCCGCTTTTCCATTCCCAATCCGTTATTTTGAGAGGGTTTCGCCGTTTTCCGTCCTCTGACGCGAGAGTTGCGCCGACAACCTCAAGCGAGACGGAGTCCGCATTGAAGTTCATTCTTCCGAGACGCACATTTTTGAATGTTTTCATCTCCCAGGCTTTCAAAGCGGTGTTCAGTTTGCCCCGAACGCCGCCTCTTGACTTTCCCGATACCAGAAGCCGGGCTCTCAATGTGACCGAGGAATAGTCCAGATTGCTGTTGTTGCGGAGCGTTACTTCCGAAAAAACCGCTTTTCTGCCGATTCCGCCAGACTGCCATTTGAAGCTTTCAACGGTGATGTCCGTGCTTTGCCGCCCGCCGAAAATGCCGATGCGCGACAAAGCGTGCGCATCCGCAATCCAAAACGCCGAAACCATAAAAAAGAACGCAGTAAGAGTGAGTGAATTTATTTTCCTTGTTGTCATGTGGCAAAGAACCGATACAATTAAAATAAGACTATATCACAGGAACGGAAAGGGTTTTGTCAATCTATATTCTACTCAGCAAGTTAACGCCCGAAGGAAGAAAAACAGTCAAGGAAAGGCCGGAGAGAATCAAAGAAGTTGACAGGGAGCTTGAAAAATTCGGTGTCCAGGTTATTGAGCAGTATGCCACTCTCGGTCATTACGATTTTGTCAATATCGTCGAAGCCCCGGACAATGAAACCATAGGTCAGGTGTCGGTTGAGCTTTGCTCAAGGGGAACCGTTGAGATTATTACTCTTGTGGCTATTTCAATTGACTCGGTGGTGGATACTCTTGCCAAAGACAAAGCCGAGAGGAGAAACGAAAAAAGATGAGCTCGGACGGCGGATTTTTTCTGTCGCTATTTGCTTCCTTAAAAGAGCAGTCCGGTGATGTTTACGGCAAAAATGCTTCCCGCGCTCTTTTTTTCTATGTACTTTTCGCTTTTGCCGCCGTTGTTGTTCCCGTTGCTGTGATTGCGATCATAGCAGTTTTGAGGGTATCCGGGGCGTTCTGAATTTATGAACCACATTCAAAAACTTGACGATATCCTTATTTCCAAAATATCTGCCGGAGAAGTAATTGAAAGACCCGCGTCGGTTCTCAAAGAGTTTCTTGAGAACTCCGTTGATGCGGGAGCGAAAAGGATTTCGGTTGAGCTTGATTCGGGTGGAAAACGCCTTGTAAGGGTTGCCGATGACGGTTGCGGAATGTCGCGCGAAGATGCTGTGTTGAGCGTTGAACGGCATACCACAAGCAAGATAAAGAACGAAAAGGAGCTTGCCTCTGTGTCCACCTTTGGGTTCAGGGGAGAGGCGCTTGCCTCCATTGCCGCTGTGTCCAGATTCTCTCTTGAGACACGCCCGCGCGATTGCGACACCGGAACCCTTATAGTTGTGGAGGGCGGAAGATCAGGCGGTGTGAAGGACACGGGCTGTCCCGCAGGAACAACCGTTGAGGCGCGCTCTCTTTTCTTCAACACGCGTCCGCGTCTCAAATTTCTGAAAACAAATGAAACCGAGCTTTCAAGGTGCGCCGGAGTTATCCGTTCCATCGCGCTGGCAAATCCCGAAGTTGGCTTTGAGGTTCTGCACAACGGCAAAAGCATTTTCAGTTTTTCTCCGGGCGACCTTGAGCGCAGAGTCGGGGATGTGCTCGGAAAGATAAAGCCGTATGAGATTGAAGCCACGGGCGGCGCAGTTGAAATAAAGGGATTTCTCTGTTCCCCTTTGGACGGATTTTCCTCAATGACGCATTTTTACTGCTATGTTAACGGCAGGTATGTGCGGGACAGGTTTGTCAACAAGGTTGTGATAGGCGCCTTCGGGCGCACATTTGAAAGGGGGCGTTATCCGCAAGGGGCGCTTTTTATCAACCTGTCGTCGGAGGAGGTTGATGTCAATGTGCATCCCACAAAACACGAGGTTCGTTTCAAGTCTCCCGCCGCGGTTGCCGCGTCAGTTCGCGCGGCGGTGGAGGCTTTCCTTTCATCCGCTCCGTGGATTACCGGTTATCCGGAACCGTCCGCTCCCCGGCAAACATCTCCGATGAGAGAGACCCCCGAATCCGAACGGTACGGTTCCGGCTCCCGCGCGGCACGGCAGTCTATCGGTGCTCAGGTTTACGGAAAGCCACCGGTAAACAAAGCCCCCGATTTGGATTTCACAGCTTTGGAGGAGCCACCGCGAACCGGCAATCCGCAAGGAATCTCTTCCCCTGCGGAGAGGGGTTTTTTCTCCCAACTTAACCGTATCGGGCTGGTAGCAGGGCTTTACATTATCTGTGAGTCAAAAGAGGGACTTGTGCTGATTGACCAACATGCAGCGCACGAGAGAGTCAATTTTGAGCGGCTTAAAAACAGTTACCTCAACGACGGCGGCTTGAAGGCTCAGAGGCTTCTCATACCGGAGATTATAGAGATGCGTCCCGAAGATATCATCCTGTTTGCGGAGATTGAACCGAAAATGAGCAGAATAGGGTTTGGCGCAGAAGCGTTTGGAGAAGATGCCATCAGACTTGGTGCGCTTCCCGCCATTTTGCCGTGCGTAAGTGGTAGAAACCTATTTATCGATATTTTTACCGAACTGAAAGAGGCCGACTGTCCGGAACTTTCCAACAAGCTTGACGAAAAAACCGAGCACATTCTCGCCACAATGGCGTGTCACCGGTCCATCCGTGCCGGATACATAACGGCGGAGGAGGAGTTAAATACTTTTTTCTCCGATATGGACAAATGCGAGTCTCCCCATTTCTGTCCGCACGGCAGGCCGGTCGCGGTAAGAATTACTTACGGCAGTCTTGAGAAGATGTTCAAGAGAAAGTAATCTCACTTGTCCGGAGAATAAAATGGTTGTTGAAACAAACGATTTTCACAGAGGAATGAAAATACAGACCGATGACGGGATTTGGGAGATCATTGAGTATCAGCACTCAAAGATGGCTCAACGTAGTCCCATCGTAACGGTAAAGGTGCGCAACATAGTTACGGGAGCGGTACAGGAAAAAAAATTCCGTTCGGGAGACAAATTTGATACTCCTGACATAAAAAAAACGGCAATGCAGTTTCTGTATTCGGACGGTTCTTCCTACCATTTTATGGACAGCGAGAAGTTTGACCAATGGGAGCTTTCGGCCGCTCAGGTTGGGAGCATGGCGGATTTTATCAGCGAGCACCAGGAGGTCCAGGTCAACTTCATCAACGGGGAGCCGCGTGGAGTTGAGTTTCCCAAGGCGGTTGTGGAATTGAAAGTTACCGAGGCGGAACCGGGAGTGAAGGGAGACACCGCCGCGTCCGCGACAAAGCCCGCGACTCTTGAGACCGGAGCGAAGGTTAACGTCCCGCTTTTTGTCAACCCTGGGGATATCATAAGGGTTGATACAAGGGACGGAAGTTATGTTGAAAGGGTGAAGTGATTCCACCCGCGACGGCACGCAAATTGCCTAACCCGTATTAACCCCCGTGGCTTTATAAATCTTCCGGATTTCCTTCCCATCAAGAAATACCGACGCTCCCGTGGGCAATTTTTTCGGAAGCCTCACCGTTGCGAACCTGACCCTTATCAAGCGACTGACCGAACACCCGCAACTTTCCCACATTCTTCTGACAAACCTGTTTCTTCCCTCTTGTACAATTATCTTGAACCATTTGTTGCTTTTGTTCTTTGAGGCAACTGCTGTAATTTTTTCAAACTGCCCCTTTTTGCCGTCAAGAACAACGCCCGCGAGCAGTTTATTAATCGTTTCCGGACCCGTGTTTCCGCGCACACGCGCCATATATTCGCGCTCAATTCCGCTTGAGGGATGAGCAAGCCTGTGCGCAAGCAGTCCGTCCGAACAGAAGAGCAGCAACCCCGATGTATTCACGTCCAGCCGCCCCGCACAAACCCAGCGGGCTTTCTTTAACGGGGGCAAATCATCAAAAACAACGGGGCGGTTTTGAGGGTCGCTTCTGCTCACGATTTTTCCGGCGGGCTTGTTGTATGCGATTACGAGTTTTTCGGACGGGTCTGTTTTACAATCAATTTCCCTTCCGTCTATTGTAATGGCGTCATGCGGCTCCGCTTTGTCTCCGAGTTTGCAAATCTTTCCGTTGACAAAAACCGCGCCGGATTTTATCAACTTTTCCGCCTGTCTCCGCGAGCCCGCTCCGGCGCCCGCGAGCAGTTTCTGTATACGCTCAGCCATCAGGGTTTGGGTATGATTTCATAAAAAGTGTTTCTCCGCGCCGGCTTGAAGCCCGCGCGCTCTATCATTCCGGAAATCTCTCCGGCACTCGCCTTTATTCTGTTCTCCGCGCATCTGAGCACGTTTTCCTCATACAATGTTCCCCCAAGGTCGTCCGCGCCGAAATTCATTGACGCAGACCCGATTTTAAACCCCTGAGTGAACCACGAGCCCTGAATAAATCTGAAGTTGTCAAGGAAGATTCGGCACACCGCAAGCACACGTAAATAGCGTTCCCCGCCTATTTCGGCGGAAATTTTGCGCTCAAGGAAGGTGTTGGAAGGCTTGAATATCCAGGGTATAAAAGCGAGAAAACCGCCCGTTTCATCCTGCAAATCGCGCACCCTCGTGAGATGCTCCACAATGTCTTCGTCCCGCTCTAAATGACCGAACATCATTGTCGCGGTGGTTTTGAATCCGGTTTCATGTGCCTCTTTTGTAATTCCAATCCACTTGTCCGCATCTATCTTGAGCGGGCTGATTTTTTTTCTCACTCTGTTGGAAAGTATCTCCGCGCCACCGCCGGGGATTGTTCTGAGTCCGGCATTCCAGAGTCTCCACAGCACATCCCGCGTATTGATGCCCTCGTATTTCGCGATTGCCGCTATTTCCGGCGCGGAAAAGGCGTGAAGATGAAGACCGGGAATTTCCTCTCTCGCGCGCCTCACAATTTTCTCGTAATACTCAATTCCGATATCGGGATTGTGACCGCCCTGAAGCAAAACCGTTGTGGCTCCGTTGTGATAAGATGTTTTCATCATCTCAATGAGCCTGTCCACTGAAAGAGTGTAGGCGTCCGACGCATCCGCGGGTCTCCAGAAGGCGCAGAAAAGGCATTCTGTGTCGCACACATTTGTATAGTTCGGGTTTGTGTCGCAGATGAAGGTTACGGTTTTGCCGGGGTTGCACCTCTGTCTGCAAAAAGACGCAAGGCCACCGAGTTGCGTCAGGGTCGCACCGCGCAGGAGTTCAAGTCCGTCATCGCCGCGCAGTCTTTCGCAGTCCATTACCTTGCCACATATTTCTTTGATGCTCATACTGCTCACATTGTAACTTGCCGTGCCACGGTTTTTAATGCTTGCCGTATAATTGTGTATAATCCGTCATCGTATTTTTACAGAGGCAACAGTAGTGGATTCAATAAACAAAACCCTCACAATTGTCAACACCCTCGGTTTGCACGCGCGAGCGGCGGCGGGTTTTGTCAAACTTTCAAGCAGATTTTCATCGGATGTGAAGATAATTAAAAACGGATACGAAGTGGACGGCAAAAGCATTCTCGGAATTCTTTCCCTCGGCGCCACAAGAGGCACGGAGATTGATATCAGGGTTTCGGGCGGCGATGCTCAGGAAGCCTCCGAGCAGATATCCGGCTTTGTGGAGAGCGGATTCGGGGAGGGTGCTCACACCGGAGAATGATGCGGCGCGGATATGAAAACTGTCAAAATAGATTTCTCCAACATTGAGAAACAGATTGCCCGGATACGCAAGACGGCTTCTCCGTTCAGTACGCGGGAGGTTGCCTCTGTTGCGAAGATTGTTGAACTCGTAAGAACCGGAGGCGACCGGGCTCTTTTTTCGCTTACAAAAAAATTTGACGGCACGGTCGTAAACTCCCGGACGGTTGAGGTCTCGCCGGACGAAGCGAAGATGGCGACTGCAAAGGTTGCAAAATCCGTCATAAGGGATTTGAAAACCGCGCGCCGCCGCATAGCGGAATACCAGAAAAAAAAACTGCCGCGCTCTCATGAGCACAGGGACAAATACGGGAACAAACTGGGCTGGGTTGTCCGGCCGCTTGACAGAGTCGGGATATATATTCCCGGAGGAAAAGCGGCGTATCCCTCAACCGTTCTCATGACGGCTGTTCCGGCAAAGGTCGCCGGAGTTCGTGAAATAGTCATGGCGACACCGTGCCGCGGGGGGGAGTTAAATCCCGAAACGATTGCCGCGGCAGGTATTGCGGGTGTTGACCGTATTTTCAAAATCGGAGGCGCTCAGGCAATCTCCGCGCTCGCTTTTGGAACACGCTTGGTTCCCCGTGCGGACAAGATTGTCGGTCCAGGAAACATCTATGTTACGATTGCGAAGAAACTCGTCTACGGCGAAACAGACATAGACATGATGGCCGGGCCCAGCGAGGTGCTTGTTATCTCAGACGGTTCATGTCCCGCGCGGTGGATTGCCGCGGATTTGCTCGCCCAAGCCGAGCATGATGAAATGGCGACCCCGACCCTTGTTACAACCTCTGCGTCCCACGCCGCCAAGGTTAAATCCGCGCTTTACGAAATGGCGCACGGGATTGAAAGAAGCGCCATCGCTCTTGCGGCGATACGAAACAACGGAAGAATCTTTGTTGTGAGAAACATCAATCTGGCCGCACGTATCGCAAACGCGGTCGCTCCCGAACATCTTGAGCTTTGCGTTAAATCTCCGCGTTCGGTTCTGCCTCTGATACGGCACGCCGGCGCCATTTTTATGGGGAAAAACACCACCGAGGCGTTTGGCGACTATGTTTGCGGCTCAAGCCACGTGCTACCTACGGGCGGCGCGGCGCGGTTCTCTTCGCCTCTTTCCGCCGCGGATTTTGTGAAAACACCGAGTGTCGCCGAACTTACGGAAAAAGGGTTTGAAAACCTCTCGGACACAGTGGTCAACCTCGCCCTCGCCGAAGGGCTTTCCGCTCACGCTCTTTCCGTAACCACAAGGAAGAAAAACTTCTCAAATGGCGGGCGTTGAACAACTTCTGCACAGGGTTCGCGGCTCCGTGCGCGACCTTTCGGCTTACGACTCCTCAAGACCGCAGTGCCGGATACGGCTTGATGGCAACGAAAGCCCTTTTCCGCTTTCCGTGGGAGAGCGCGGCGAGATTCTGAAAAACCTTTCGAGCGTTCCGCTCAACCGTTATCCCGACCCGGACTGCTCGCGTCTCAGAGAGGCGGTGTCGCAATGGAGCGGAGTTTGTCCGGACGGCATTGTTTTCGGCAATGGCTCGGATGAGTTGATACAGATGGCCGTGGAGGCTTTTTGCGGTGGTTCTCAAACCGTGCTTGTTCCGTCTCCGACATTTTCAATGTATGCGCTCACGGCGGCGGCTCTTGGCAGAAAGGTTGTTTCTGAAAACCTTGACCCGGAGTTTGACCTTGAAGAAGCTGCTATGCAACACGCTATTGAGAAATGCGACCCCGACATTGTGTTTCTCGCCTCACCCAACAGCCCGACCGGAAATTTGCTGTCGCCCCGAAGGGTGGAATCGGTCATAAAAAACGCTCCGGGGGTTGTTGTTGTGGATGAGGCATACGGCGCGTTCTGCGGCGCGGACAACACACCGCTTATGGAAAAATACGAGAACCTTGCCGTTATGCGCACATTCTCCAAAATCGGATTCGCCGCTCTCCGGCTTGGAGTTTTGTTTATGCGTCCCGAACTTTCCGCGCAACTGTCAAAAGTCAGGCTTCCGTATAACATAAACTCGCTCACGCAGGCGGCGGTCATGTTCTTTTTTGAAAACCGCGCGATGTTTGAGGAAAACGTGAAAACCGTCGCGGCGGAGCGTGCAAAAATATTCAAATCTCTCTCTGCCGTTGAAGGCGTTACCGTTTATCGGAGTGATTCCAATTTTCTTCTTATCCGTTTCCCGGACGTGGCGGCGGCGGACAGGGTTTACCGGGCGCTTGTTGAAAAAAGCGTTCTTGTGCGCAATTTTTCCGGTGGCGGTGTCGAGGACTGTCTCAGGGTTACGGTCGGACTTGCGGAAGAAAACCGTGAGTTTGAGGCCTGTTTACGCGACATTGTTCCGGCTGTTTTATAGTTCGTGGCGCGAACCCGATGGGCGGGAAACGACAAGCCACACACATCCGATTGTTACTGACGCAAGGGCAATGACTTGCGCGACTGAAAGTCCGGCAAATCCGCTTTGGGTGGTTGTTCTTATAAACTCAACGAGAAACCGCTCTGTGCCCGCAAGCGCGAGATAAAGCGCGAACAGGCGTCCGTCGGGCATGGCGGTTTTCCTGATTCTCCACAGCAGGGCGAACACCGCGAACATTAAAACCGATTCGTATATCTGGGTCGGATGAACGGTAAAATCCACGGGCGGATATCCGTTTGGAAACGCCATTGCCCACGGCAGGTCGGACGCCGTTCCGTAGTCGTCTCCAACAAGTAGGCAGCCGATTCTTCCAATCGCGTAGCCGATTGCAAGCGCGGGAGCCACAGCGTCAAGCGCCTTTCGCACCTGCACGCCGTTTTTACGCGCGGCGTATATCCCGCCCGCAATCCCGCCGAGCAGACCGCCGTAGAAAGTCAGCCCGTTGCGCGAAAAAAGAACCGGAACGGGGTCTGAGATTATTTCTGCAAATGTGAAATTTTCCGTGACAAAGAACAGTTTTGCTCCCACTATTGAGCACAAAGAAATCCACACAAACATGTCCTGAGCGGCGGAGGGCGGCGCGCCTTTTCTTTTCAACTCTCCCGCCGCAACGATGTAGGCGACAAGAAACGCCAGAGCGACAAGAACGCCGAATGAGCCGACCGTAAAGTCTCCGGCTTTGAAAAGATCCGGATACATCTAACCGTGCCGTTTCTCTTGGGCGGCTTTTTCCGCGCGCGCGTTTGTTCTCGAAAGCGCAAACAGCAGGGAGAAAAAGCCCGCGCAGAGCAGAAAGTTAACAAGAAAAACAATATTTGCTGTAATATCCATAACCGGCAAACGCCTTTGTTCTATTTATATCTTTTCAGACTTTTTTTCAACAGCGGCCGGTTTTTTTTTGAAATAGTCCGTTTCCGACTGTAAAATATCGGGATATGTTGAGTTCGCCGGTTCTGGTTTTGAACAAAAACTATATGCCCGTTTCCGTTACCAATTTGCGACGGGCATTTGTGATGCTCTATTGCGGCGAGGCGAAAGCCGTAACAAAAACCTACGAGACTTTTGATTTTGAGAGTTGGGCGGAGGTTTCCGCCGCCTCTGCCGCCGGAGGGCGTGGCGACTATGTGAGAACCGTTACAAGGATCATCAAAGCGCCGAGGGTTATAATCCTGCTCCGTTACAGCGGATTTCACAGAAAGCGTCCGAGATTTACGCGCTTCAACATATTCCGCAGAGACAGCGGTAAATGCCAATACTGCGGAAAGCATTTTTCCAAAACCGAGCTTACGATAGACCATGTTATTCCGCGCGCGCACGGCGGAGAAAGCAGATGGGACAATGTTGTCTGCTCCTGCGGCTCGTGCAACCGCAGAAAAGGCGGTAGAACTCCCGAACAGGCAAGGATGAAATTGCTCACAATTCCCTCCGAACCGCAGTGGGGACCGTTTGCAAACATTTACGCGCACCCAATCCGCTACAAAGAATGGGAGCCGTTTGTAAGTTTTGTTGATGCCTCATACTGGAATGTTGAGCTTGAGAGTTGACAGCGCTACCGTCCGGCTTTTTATTTCTCTTGAAGTTCCCGAAAAAGCAAAAAGGGTGATAAAATCCCGTTCCGCCGCAATACGCTCGCTCCGCCATGTGCGTTGGGAGCTGTCTGAAAAATTCCATATTACTTTAAGGTTTCTCGGAGAGACGCGCCGCGAATTGATTCCCGAACTGTGCGGGGTTATTGAAAGTTGTTGCAAGCGGTTTGTGCCGCTCGACATCACAACGGACGGGGTTGAGGCGCTTATACTCCGCCGTTATACGCAGACGCTTGCGGTGATTGCGGAATCCGGGGACGCGTTTTTCAGTCTCAAGGACGAGATTGACTCAAAACTTGAGACAATCGGTTTTGAGCCGGAGAAACGGGATTTTATACCACACATTACGATAGGGCGGATAAGAAAAAGGATAAAACTGCCCGAATTGCCGCAGTTTAAACTTGAGTTTGTTTCTGACAGGGTTTGTTTGATGGAGAGTGAATTGAGACGAGAAGGGGCGGTGCATCGGGAGGTTGAGGGTTTTAGGTTGGGGGAGTAAATCGGGTATTTTCAAAGCCAATATCAAACTGAAAAATACGCACAGCGTTATTTGTCAGAATTTCAGTATCGTTTCAATCGTCGCTTTGATTTGTGCGAGTTAATACCGAGACTTGCTTATGCAGCGCTCAAAACGCCGCCGATGCCGGAAAATATCTTGAAACTCTGCTTAGTTTAAGTGATAATTAGGTAAAAATAAGAGGTTGCAAATATGAATTACAAAAATGGTCAAACCAATGGATTCTTACCTATTTGGGTATGGGTCATTGTTCTAATACAAATATCTTTAGTGCTTTTCTTCTCAGCTGGTACGGCCATGAACCCAAGTGGTTTCATACCAGAGGTTTCCGAATTGAATTATGTTACACAACTTTACATTACAAGAAATGTAATGGTAGTTATAGGGATAATAGTTGCTTTATTCCTTAAGTCTCATAAAGCACTTTTAGCGATATTAATTGTCAGATTATTGACGGACATATCCGATGTTATTACCGTATATGCATTAAATGTAGAGGTAATTAAATCAAGTGTGCCAATTGTAGTGGTGCTACTTATTATTCCAGCACTACTTGCTATCGGCAGTTTGTGGAAACAAATTAATCAAGAGGGCGAGCACTAATACTGAGTCATTGTCAAATCTGGCTGGCTCGCACAACCAGCAATTGTGAGAATCCCAGTGACCACAATTGCTCATAGCAGAGAATTTTCATATGAAACTCCGTTACACATAACAGCAGCCTACAATAACGGGATTTTATGTCGCACGTTACGATAGGGTGGATAAAAAAAAGGATGAAGCTACCCGAATTGCCGCAGTTTGAACTTGGTTTTGCTTCTGAAAGAGTTTGTTTGATGGAGAGTGAATTGAGACGGGAAGGGGCGGTGCATCGGGAGGTTGAGGGGTTTAGGTTGGGGGAGTAAATCGGGTATCTTCAAAGCCAATATCAAACTGATTTACGGGGTTTTCAATGCCGATTGGGTGATTTACAGGCAAAACGGGTTAAACTTGAACAGCAATTGATACACATGAATTCTCGATGACGCTACCGAATCATCTCAACCCAAGCTCATGCGACGATCTGAAAAATGAAGGTTGATAAAAATACCAAAACAGAGGCATCAAACGAAAAACATGAAAAATGATCCATATAAAGATTTCATCTCGAGATTGAAGCTTCTTGCGAGTAAACGCCCGGATTTAATAATCTTGACATTGAGCAACATTTTCACCATGCGCCTCATTGGAAATAAAACACATGGAGATTTGGCAGAAATCGCCATAGCCGAATTTATCAACCAGTAGTATGTATGATTTTCGCTCGATCCATGTTGGCAAAGATTTATACAGAGCCAAATCTCGGGAAGAAGACATCAAAATAATAAATGAAGTAACCGAAGCTGAATTTCCTGTTAGCATCAAAGCGTATGGTGATGGTCCCCTTCAACTTTCAACCGACAAGAATTTCAAAATGTTTCCGAGATTGGCACAAGAGGGGGATGAAATAGTGGGCAAGAAAAATGTACAACGAGTGCTTGCCGACCCCGCTTTCTCGGATTTTTACAATGTAAATGTTTTGCCATTAATTTATGACGAAAAAAATCGACAGTGTAATATTCTTGTCTTCGATTACCACCGCGCTGAAACTGAAACGGTGAAAATAGTAAAAGAAACAAAAAAGAAAGGTAGAAAGCACCCAGTATATCGTTTCTACGATGCAAGCGATTCTTATATTTGCGAGGTGCGTTATGGAAGCGCAACCGCCAATGCCCTCCAGCGAGGGCTTTGGACTCATACAAAAAGTGGTTTAAACTATTTTGATAGCATAACCAATGGATGGGTTGATTATTCTCACAATCCTATCTTGGTCCAACTATTTTCTCACGCGCTTGTTTCTTCTGATTTCGGCCAGAATGAGGCTCTTGCAAAAGTGAAAGATGATATTGTTAGACTCAAGCAGGCTTCCCGCTTTAAAGTTACATAATGCAAGGGCAAGTTCAAATTTTTCGTGATTGGATTGATGTTCCAAAAACCGAAGGCATCAATTACGCAGGCTCAAAACTGAAACTGCTTCCACATATTTTTAATCTGTCAAAACAGACCGGAGCAAAAAGCATTTTTGACGGTTTTTCAGGCTCCACCAGAGTAAGTCAATCTTTTGCACAAGCAGGATATCGCGTGGTATCAAATGATATTTCCGAATGGTCAAGAATTTTTGCCACGTGCTATTTGAAAAACTTAAAAAACCCGAAAATATACCAACCTCTTATTGATCATTTAAATTCGCTTCCTCCGGAAGACGGATGGTTTACTGAGAATTACGGTGGTGATGTTCGCTCTGGAACTTGCCATAATGCTATTCAGAAGGATGGAACCAAAAAGCCTTGGCAGAAAAAAAATACAAGAAAACTTGATGCAATCAGGAGAGAGATCGATGCCTTGATGCTGGATGACGTTTCCAAAAGTGTGGCATTGACAAGCCTGATTTTAGGGTTGAATGAGATAGACAGTACTCTTGGTCATTTTGTTTCTTATTTAAAAGATTGGTCGCCGCGTTCATTCAAAAATTTACAATTGAAAGTGCCACGGTTGTGGAAAAATGAAATCGAAAACACGGTGCTGTGTGGTGATGTTTTTAAGGTACTTCCCGAAGCGGACGCCGATCTTGCTTATTTTGATCCTCCGTATGGGTCAAACAATGAAAAAATGCCACCTTCAAGGGTTCGGTACGCTTCATATTATCATTTGTGGACGACCATATGTAAAAATGATCATCCCGTGCTATTTGGCAAGTCCCTCCGCAGAAAAGACACATCCGATAAAGTGGCGACTTCAGTGTTCGAGGAATTTCGTAGAAGCAAATCAGGACGATTGGTTGTGGTGGAAGCCATAGAGCGTTTGCTGAAGGAAACTCCTTGCCGATGGATCTTGCTCTCTTACAGTTCCGGTGGACGAGCAACCGCGGAGGAATTAAACGAGGTGATAACGCGTAACGGAGAAATTGTGGATAGCGCAAAAATTGAGTATAAAAAAAATGTGATGGCCGCCATGAAATGGACAAATGAGTGGTTGCGGGAATCCAGCGATCCGAATAAAGAATTTCTGTTTCTCATCCGAAAATAAAGCGAGACTATCCCGGATATTTCATGAGTGAAGCGGTGGTGGTCGATTTTTCGGTAGCGCCATCCCTGTCGATGCATCATATGATGCAGTTGCCTGTTCTTTGATCAATTCTTTCGTTGTTCACAGATTTCGGGCGCAACTCCCCCTACCCCCATTGTTTATCAACATGCCGGGGCAGCACTGGGTTGGGTTTATGGGGAGTTGAGCCGATAGGCTGCCGTGCGGAACAACGCCTGATGGGGATAAGCACTGCTCATCAGTAGGCGGATGCGGCGCGTGTTGCGGATGATCACGGCACCGATTTTAAGCAGTGTCAGCCTGATCCTGTGAGGACTGGCTTTGGCCAGTTCGGTGCCCTGTAGTGCAAGGCGCCGCAATCCCTCAATCAACGTGTAAGCCAACCCTGACAGCAACTGCCGGCACTGGTTGGGCCACCAGCGGTGACAAGAGGTGCGATCCGCAAACAAATCCAACTGCTGATCCTTGATCCGGTTCTCCATGTCACCGCGGGCGCAGTTTGAACTTGGTTTTGCTTCTGAAAGAGTTTGTTTGATGGAGAGTGAATTGAGACGGGAAGGGGCGGTGCATCGGGAGGTTGAGGGGTTTAGGTTGGGGGAGTAAATCGGGTATCTTCAAAGCCAATATCAAACTGATTTACGGGGTTTTCAATGCCGACAATTGATTTCAAAGGGAAGCAACTCATTTATGCGCACCACCTGACTGTTCCGTCCAGGACACTTGAGATAGACACTAAAAAATCTCTTTCAGCGAAAAATGGGGGGGTAACCCTTCCCTTGATGACAATCTGATTATCCACGGCGACAATCTGCACGCGCTCAAGGCGTTGCTGCCGCGCTATGCCAGCCGCGTCAACTGCATTTACATCGACCCGCCCTACAACACCGGCAATGAGAAATGGGTCTATAACGACAATGTCAACAGCCCGATGATGAAGGCGTGGCTGAAAGGCAAAAGTCCGGTGGATGGCGAAGACCTGGAGCGGCACGACAAATGGCTGTGCATGATGTGGCCAAGATTGCAGTTGTTAAGAGAATTGCTGGCCGAAGATGGCGTAATTTTTATTTCCATCGACGACAATGAACAGCACCGCCTGCGGATGGTCATGGATGAGATTTTTGGGGAGGAGAATTTTGTTGCAGATTTTGTGTGGCATAGCACAAAATCAATTACAAATCCTGCATTAGTATCAATATCACACACTCATAATATAGCTTATGCTAAACAACTGAATGTATTAAAAACCATTAGAAAAGATTTCAAACTTCCTGCCATTTTAGAAGGATTCAAAAATCCTGATAATGATCCGAGAGGCCCATGGAAGGCGGATCCATTTGAGGCTGGTGGGGTTCGACCTAATCAGATGTATCCGATAAGAAACCCTAAAACAAAAGAAATATTTTACCCCACTGAAGGTAATTGCTGGAAAAACGATTTGAACAAATTTGAGGAGCTTCTTGCAGACAATAGAATCGTATTCGGAAAGAGAAATAGTTCCAGACCTCAGCGCAAACGTTTTTTGTCAGAGGCACGCCGAAGGGGGTTAACGCCTAGCACTTGGTGGGATGATGTAGGTACAACAACCAACGGCACAATCGAGTTGAGGACGGTGTTTGGTTCTAATCAGTTCCAAAACCCCAAACCAATTTCCCTTGTGAAAAAGATTTTACAACTGGCAACGACAAAAAACGCCATTATCCTCGACTCCTTCGCCGGTTCCGGCACCACTGCCCACGCCGTGCTTGCGCTGAACAAGGAAGACGGCGGCAACCGCAAATTTATCTTGGTGGAATGCGAAGACTACGCCGACAAAATCACCGCCGAGCGCGTTCGCCGTGTGATAAAGGGCATACCAAAAGCAAAGGATGAGAACCTAAAAAACGGACTGGGCGGCAGTTTTGCCTATTGCACACTGGGCGATGAAATCAGCATTGAAAAAATGCTCACCGGCAGGAACCTGCCGGGCTATGAAACCTTTGCCCGCCATCTGATCTATACCGCAAGCGGACAATCGCCGCATAAACTCAACCCGAAAACAAGGCGTGGCAAAGACGGTTTATTTTATGAAGCAGGTGACAAAATGTTTTACCTGATCTACGAGCCGAACCTTGATTTTCTGCGCAGTGCGGATTCCGCTTTGAACAGCACCCGCGCCGAACGCATCGCCAAACAGGCCAAGGCAAAAAAGAAAACCGCGGTGGTGTTCGCCACTCACAAATTCATGGGACAAAAAGCATTAACCGAGATGGGGATAACTTTTGCCCAATTACCATATGAGGGTATAAGATAAACATGAATTCATATTCTATCATCACCATTGCAGCCATCTTAATCGGTCCTTGCGCAGCTGTCTGGGTTAACGGTCTTCTTGACAGATGGCGCGAACAAAAGGCGCGAAAAATGGATATATTCAAGACGTTAATGCGTACACGAAATGCGCGTTTATCACCTGATTATGTCGGAGCCATTAATCTGGTTGAGATAGAATTTGTTAAGCATAAAGAAGTTATAGAAAAATGGGCAGCACTCCGCAAGCATTATGGTGAAACGCATGCTAAGAGGCCTAACGAAGAAAATGATTCTCGTTCGCACTATGAACGACTCGGCAAGGAGCAAATGGAATTGCTCACGGAGATGCTTAGCTCAATGGCCAAGGTGCTAGATTTTAAGGTAGAACAGATGGAAATTCTAAGGGGTTCGTACTATCCACAAGGCTATGCGGATATGGAAATGGATCAAACTATTATCCGTAACTACGCTGTCGGTCTTGCAGTTGGTAAAAGGAATGTGCCTGTTGAAATCATCAATTTGCCAAATAATTCAGACAGTACTGACTCAAAAAATCCGTGATATGCTCTCCCTGAAAAACTATCAGCAACAAGCTCTTGAACAGTTAGACCGCTGGCTGGACGCGCTCAAGGAAGCGCGGCTGACTAGTGAAAAGGCGGGCAAAGCTCTTGAAGAGTCGGGGATTGATATTCCTGAAGAACTGCAAAACTATCCCCTCTTAGCTTGGAAGGCGCTGAAAGATCAAAATATCCTCCCCGGCATTTCCCAAGACGGTGACATGGCAGTTCCCGGCTACATTTCCCGCACTGCGGCATCCGGCGAACCCATCCCGCATGTTTGCCTGAAGGTGCCGACCGGCGGCGGCAAGACGCTGTTGGGCGTGGCCACGCTTGAGCGGATCAAGCGGGATACCGGCTTTGTGTTGTGGATTGTGCCGACCCGGGCGATCTACGAGCAGACCCGCCAGGCGTTCCACACCCGCGAACATACCTACCGGCAGATGCTCGAACATATGTCTGGCGGCAGGGTCAAATTGTTGCAAAAAACCGACCGCTTTACCCGACAGGATACCGAAAACTATCTTTGCATTATGCTGCTGATGCTACCCTCCGCCAACCGGCAAAAGAACAGGGAGTTTCTCAAAATATTCCGCGACAGCAGCGGGTATATGTCGTTTTTTCCCGAGCAGGATGACGCGGCGGCCAATGCAACGCTTTCGGAACACCATCCCGACCTGGAGAAAAATGCACCCGGCGACTGGGTTAAGCAAAGCCTGATCAATGTGCTGAAACTGATTCGTCCCACGGTGATTTTGGACGAAGCGCATAAAGCATATGGACCGAATAATCAAAACAACCAGGAGTTTGTCAAATCCGTCAACCGGCTCAACCCCCGTTTTGTGCTTGAACTGTCCGCCACGCCGAAAATCGGCATCAGCAATATCCTGGTCAACACATCGGGCCGCGACCTCCAGGACGAGGAGATGATCAAACTGCCGATAGAGATTCACAGTTTCAGCAATTCCGACTGGGAACACACGCTTGCCAAAACACAGGAAAAACTGGATGAGCTTGAAAGTGCGGCGCAAAAATTACAGGAACAGGAAAACCGCCATATCCGACCCATCGCTTTGGTCAGGGTGGAAAGAACGGGCGCAAAACAAAGAGGGCAAGGAAAAATTCATTCGGAGGATGCGCGCGAATACCTGATACAAAATCTTGCTGTGCCGGAGAATCACATCAGGATTCAATCATCGGAACGCAAGGAACTTGCGGGTGAGGATTTGTTGAGCGAGACAAGCGAGGTGCGCTGGATTATCACCAAAGACGCGCTGAAAGAAGGCTGGGATTGCTCGTTTGCATATCTGCTTGCCTTGCTGGATAACACCACCGCAACCACCGCCATCACGCAAATGGTCGGTCGGGTGATGCGGCAACCCCATGCACGCAGAATCGCACAAGGCGATGCGCTGAACCAGTGTTATATCTATTGCTATAATCAGGTCGTAGGCAAGGCGATCAAAGGCGTGAAGGCCGGCCTGGAGAATGAAGGGCTGACCGGGCTTGGCGATTTTGTTCACGGGCATGGCGAGGGCGATGCACCGAAACCGACCACCGTCAAACGTCGTGGTAAATACCGGCCATTGAAAATTTTTCTCCCGCAGGTGTTACACAAAGCGGGGCGCACCTGGCGCCCCATTGATTACGACCGCGATATATTAAGCGCGATTGATTGGGACACCATTGACGCGGGCGCAGCGGTGAATCTGGATGATAGAGACATCACTCAGGAGATCAAAACCACGGTGGACATTCAAGGGCAGGTTAAGGCTTCGGAACAAATCCCTGACAGCGAAAAGCGGCTGAGCGTGGATTATTTTGTTCGGCGGCTTGTGGACAAGGTGCCCAATCCGTGGCAGGCGGCGCGCATGGCGGAGGGGTTTATTCAAACACATAAAAACAGGAAACACGATGAAAGCAAATTGTTGAATAACCGAATTTACCTTTCCGAAGAATTGAGCCGCCGCGTGAACAAGGCCATAGACGACGAGGCCGAAGCGGTGTTTCGGGAAAAGGTTGGGCGGAATGTGATTCGGTTTCACCTTGAGACCGACCAGCGACTGGACTACGAATTGAGCAAGTCGTTCGAGGTTTTTGTTTCCAGTCAAGAAAGATCATTACAGAGCGAACATGGCAGACCTATACAGCAAAACCTTTTTGAACCTGTTTATGAAAGTAGTTTTAACGGTCTGGAGCGGGATTTTGCGCTTTATCTGGATAAGAGCAACGCCATCTACTGGTGGCACAGAATAGCTGCAAGACAAGCGTACTATCTGCAAGGCTGGCGACGCCAGCGCGTGTATCCCGATTTTGTGGCCTGCCGAAAAGATAACGGAAAACTGCTAATTCTGGAAACAAAGGGCATCCACCTGAAAGGCAGCGAAGATACGAGTTACAAGAAAAAATTGCTCGACACGCTTGAAAAAACATACAGGATCGCCCTTGACAGAGGCGAAATGGCCATCAATAAGACGCCCGCTACTTTCAGGATGATGTTTGAAGACAGCTGGCGGGACGATATAAACGGTGTTATCAACAAACAGTAATGACCCAACCCTCCAAAATAGGATGGACTCACACAACATGGAACCCCATTACCGGTTGTTCAAAAATCAGCCACGGTTGCAAATACTGCTACGCCGAGCGGATGGCAAAGCGGCTTCACGCTCAAGGGATGGAGAAATACAGAAACGGTTTCAAACTCACCACTCATGAACACACTTTGAAAGACCCGCTTAAATGGAAAAAACCGAAAATAGTTTTTGTCAATTCAATGAGCGATTTGTTCCACAAGGATGTTCCCGCAAAATTCATTATGTCCGTTTTTGAAGTTATGAACGAAGCATCTCAACACACTTTTCAGGTTCTCACAAAAAGACCGGAAAGGGTTGTGAAGGCGAACAAACACCTGCACTGGACTTCCAACATCTGGATGGGAACAAGCGTAGAGTCCGAGAAATATCTTTCCCGTACAGAAGTTTTAAAACAGACCGATGCTTGCGTGAAGTTTCTTTCTCTTGAACCGTTGCTTGCCCCGTTTCCAAACCTCAATTTGTCAGGCATAGACTGGGTCATTGTCGGTGGAGAGTCCGGCCCCGGCGCAAGACCGATGAAAGAGGAATGGGTTACGGAAATCAGGGACAACTGCGTTGAAAGCGGGGTTCCGTTTTTCTTCAAACAATGGGGCGGTGTGAACAAAAAGAAGACGGGACGCGCTCTTGAGGGAAAACAATGGGTGAACTCCCCGACTATCAGGCGGTCGCCGTATAGTTTGACACTCCATCCCTTTTTGTGGCATAATTGACCTTCCAAGAGCGGAGCAATCTTTATGCAGCAGGCAGTAATAAGAACAGGAAACAGACAGTACTTGGTCAAATCCGGAGATGTTCTTGACATAGAAAAAATCGAGGGTAGCCCCGGAGACACGATCGGATTTCCCGATGTGCTTATGGTTTCGGACGGAGAGGGTGAGGCGCGCGTGGGTACTCCCGTTGTTGACGGAGCGGAAGTTAAAGGCGAAATCGTCTCTCAGAAGAAAGGACCTAAAATTACCGTTTTTAAATTCAAAAGACGCAAAAAATACAGACTTAAAGCCGGACACCGGCAGAGATACACATCGGTTCGCATAACCGGTATAAAAGGGTAGGAGAGACAGAGAATGTCCACAAAAAAAGGCGGCGGCAGTTCAAGAAACGGAAGAGATTCGGCGGGCAAACGGCTCGGCGTTAAAAAATTCGGCGGAGAAGTCGTCAAAGCGGGAAACATCATCATCCGCCAGAGAGGGTCTTCTTTTCACGCCGGAGACAATGTCGGAACCGGACGGGACTGGACGCTTTTTGCTCTTGCAGACGGAGTTGTGAAATTCCGCAAAGGAAAAAGAAACACCGTCTCGGTCGTTTCTCCCGCAGAGTGATTTTCTCAATTCCCCGCGTGCGTCTTTTCCCACTTCACTCTGTCGCGCCACGGACGGCAATTAAATGACCGGAAACGAAATAAGGGAAACTTTTCTTTCTTACTTTGAAAAAAACGGCCACAAGCGTGTAAGAAGCGCACCCGTTATCCCCGTGCAAGACCCGACTCTTCTTTTTACCAATTCGGGGATGGTTCCGTTCAAAAACATCTTTCTCGGACTCGAACAGCCTCCCGCCAGCAAACGCGCGGTCTCGTCGCAGAAATGCTTGAGAGCGGGCGGAAAACATAACGATCTGGACAATGTCGGATACACGGCACGGCATCACACATTTTTTGAAATGCTCGGCAATTTTTCATTCGGCGACTATTTCAAACAGGACGCCGTGCATTTCGCATGGGATTTGATGACAAATGTTTTCCGACTTCCCAAAAATAAACTCTGGGTTACCGTCTACAAGGACGATGACGAAGCGTTTGAAATCTGGCGCAAAGAAGCGGGGCTTGAGCAATCCCACATTCTGCGCATGGGAGACGAAAGCAACTTCTGGACTATGGGAGATGTGGGGCCGTGCGGGCCGTGTTCGGAAATTCTCATAGACCAGGGCGAAAAAACCGGATGCGGTAAACCGGAGTGCGCGCCGGGCTGCGACTGCGACCGCTACCTTGAGTTGTGGAACCTTGTTTTTATGCAGTATGAACAGAATGAATCCGGCGAGACAAAACCCCTTCCTCTTCCGAACATAGACACGGGGATGGGACTTGAAAGGATAACGGCGGTCATACAGGGAGCGCCCGGAAACTACGAAACCGACCTGATTCGCCCCGTAATCGGGCGGATTGAAGAACTTTCGCAAATAAAATACACAGATGGAAAGGGAGGCAGGATTGACAGCGGCATGCGCGTTATCGCAGACCATGCGCGCGCCGCTGTGTTTCTTATCGCGGACGGGATTTTTCCCTCAAACGAAGGTAGGGGCTATGTTCTTAGAAGAATTATCAGAAGAGCCGCGCGCCATGCGAAAACCCTCGGCACAAATGAGCCGTTTCTTTTCAAAATCCTCGGCGCGGTCTCCGGCACACTTGCCGGAACCTATCCCGAACTTGTGGAAAAAACCGAGTTTGCGGCTCAAATCGTGATGAAAGAAGAGGAGGGTTTTCTTGAAACCGCAGACAGAGGGCTTGAGATTCTTGAGAGCGAAGTGAAAAAACTTTCAAGCGGTGAAAAACTTTCCGGCGATGTGGCTTTCAAACTTTACGACACGTACGGTTTTCCGCTTGAATTGACCGAGGATGTGCTCAGGGAAAAAAATATCGGGGTTGACAGGGAAGGTTTTGACAAAGAGATGGCAAAACAGAAAGAGCAGTCAAAAGGGTCGTGGAAAGGCACCGAAGACGGCGGCGGGGGTTTGTCGGAACTTGTTTCCGCGGGTTTCTCATCGGCTTTTACCGGCTACGAAGCCACCGAAGGGACGGGCAAGGTTGTTTTTTTCGCAAATTCTGACATCACAGCGGACATTGTTACCGATTCAACGCCTTTTTACGCACAGTCCGGAGGACAGGCGGGAGACACGGGAACCATTGAGGGGGACGGGTTTTTTGCGAAAGTGATTGACACAACCCGCCCCATCGCGGGTATTATCCGCCACCGCGCCGTGATTGAAAAAGGCGCGGTTCGCCCCGGAGACACCGTGCGCCTTTCAGTTGACAAAAGCTGCAGACGCGCCGCGTGCGCGCACCACACCGCGACTCACATACTGCACTCCGTTTTGAGGGACAAACTCGGAACCCATGTTTCACAGGCGGGCTCGCTTGTCGCCCCGGACAGATTGCGGTTTGACTTCACACACCACTCGCCCGTGAGCCACGAAGACATTAAGGGGATTGAAGATATGGTGAATGAGAAAATAAGACGCGCGGACGAGGTTGTTACAAGAGCGGATGTTTCTTACGAAGAGGCGCTGAAAGGGGGGGCAATGGCGATTTTTGAGGAGAAATACGGCGACAGGGTCAGGGTGGTTTCAATCGGCGGATACAGCGTTGAGCTGTGCGGCGGAACTCATATTGCCAACTCCGCGGAGGCGGGAATGTTCAGCATAGTTTCGCAATCCGCTTCAAGCGCGGGAGTGAGAAGAATAGAGGCGGTTTGCCATGAGGCGGCGTACAAACGCGCTCTGGAAAACGAAAGGACTCTTGCGCGCGCCGCAAAGATGCTCGGAGTTGCTCCGGGAGCGGTTGCGGAAAAAATCGGAAAACTGCTTGAGCGTAACACGGAGCTCGAAAAGGAGTCTGGTGTGCGCAGAAAAAGCGCTCTTATGAAAGGCGCCGGTGAGATGATATCCGGCATGAAGGAAATTAACGGAGCGCGGTTTCTTTCACGCGAAGTTCCGGACTGCGGCCCCGAAGAGTTGAGGGAATTGTGGGACGGGATACGCGCGAAAATTAAAGGCGGGGTCGCGGTGCTTGGCGGCGTGCGCGAGGGAAAGGCATTTATCCTTGTCGGGGTTACAAAGGATATTTCAGACAGGTTTCACGCGGGGAAAATCATCAAGGAGATTGCCCCGCTGATTGGCGGCAGAGGAGGCGGAAAGCCCGTGCTCGCGCAGGCGGGCGGAGACCGTCCCGAAGGGGTTGCCGAAGCGATTGAAATGTCCGCCGGTGTTGTTGAGTCAATTTAGCGTGTCCCTGCCGGTGCGCGGGTGTCAGTCCAGTGGGGCGGTGATGCCGTATTTTTCGAATTCCCGCCTGAGTTTCTTCAGAGCGGTTTGTTCTATCTGCCTTACTCTTTCGCGCGAGATGCCCAGCCTGCTTCCGATTGTGTCTAGGGTTTCGGGGTTTTCCGTCAGTAGCCTGTTTTCAACTATATGCCTCTCTTTTTCTTTGAGTTTTTCGAGAACTTTCCCTATGTGGTTATGGATAATTCTCTTTGTTTCCTCGCGCTCAAAACCAGCTTCCGGCCCTTCGGAACTGTCGGTCAGAAAATCCACATGTGCCTGCTGGGCTTCATTTTGAACCGGAGAATGAAGAGATAGATCTCTTGTGCCCATAACCCGCTTCATCTCCGAGAAACTTTTTTCCGAAACGCCGAGGCTGTTCGCAATTTCGGCGTCATTTTTTTCCGCCCCACTTCCCGCCGCGCTACTCGCGGAGCGGACTTTGTAGAAAAGTTTTCTCTGCTCTCTGCCGGTGCCGATTCTGACAAGACTCCATGTGTCCATTATGTGTTTCTGAATATATGCTTTTATCCACCAGACCGCGTATGAGATAAGCCTGTAACCCTTTGTGGGGTCGAATCTTTTGACCGCGTGCATAAGCCCGAGGTTCCCCTCCTGAATAATGTCCATAATGTTGATGTTGTAGTTTTTGTATTCTCCGGCGACTTTGACGACAAACTTCAGGTTTGAAGCGACAAGTTTGCGCGCGGCTTCTATGTCTCCCTTTTCCCTGTAGAGGACGGCGAGTTCGCGCTCTTCCTCATTTGATAAAATGGGGTTGGAAGCGATTTCGGACACATAGCGCTGCAGAGGCGAGGCTTCAACAAGCGGCGCAGACCGGATTGCGGGTTTGGGCTTTTCTTCGGGCTCCGTTGCGGACACGGGTTTTTCTTGACTGTCTTTCATAGGCAATATAATTTAACACATCTTCTTCAGTTCCGGTGTAGCTCAGCTGGCAGAGCGGGTGGCTGTTAACCACTAGGTCGGGGGTTCGAATCCCTCCGCCGGAGCCATCTCCCCCGAACATTCCCGATAAGGCACATTGCGAAAACGTTTGCGCCACGAGTTCGCGCGGTTATCTTAAGCCCGCTGTGCCCGTAAAGATAAGAATAGAGTATTGTGTCCGGTGCGGCTGGCTTCTCAGAGCGGGCTGGATGGCGCAGGAGTTGTTTTCCACCTTTGACGATGAGATAGGCGATTTTGCGCTTGCACCTTCCTCCGGCGGGGTTTTCAGAATCTTTGTCGGAAAATATCTTGTGTGGTCAAGGCGGGAACAGGGCGGTTTTCCATCTGCCGCAGAACTCAAGTCTCTTGTGAGAGACCGTGTCGTGCCAGAAAAGAGCCTCGGGCATATTAACAAAAAAATAAAATGAAAGCGCTTGTTTTTCAGCATGTAAGCCACGAATCTCCGGGTCTGCTCGGAAAGTTGATGGACAAACGCGGTTTTGATATCGTCACGGTGAACTTCGGTGACGGGGAGTCCGCTCCGGCAAATGCGGACGACTTTTCCGTTCTTGCCATAATGGGCGGACCGATGAACGTTTATCAAAACGACAGGTATCCGTATCTCGCGCGGGAGATACGGTTTGTGCGTGAATTTATCAAAAGTGGCAGGCCAGTGATTGGAATATGTCTCGGAGCGCAGATAATGGCGGCCGCGCTCGGCGCGAAGGTCAGGGCGGGTGGTTCGAAAGAGATTGGGTGGTATGATGTCAGCGCGGCACCCTCTGCCGCATCCGACCCCGTATTTTCACTTTTCTCGCAAAGCGAAAAGGTTTTTCAGTGGCACGGAGACGGTTTTGAAACGCCCGCTGGAGCGGTCAACCTTGCGTTCTCGGATGATTTTCCAAATCAGGCGTTCAGATACGGCGACAGGGCGTATGCGCTTCAGTTCCACCTTGAGACGGATGAAAAGATTGTGCGGCAATGGCTTGAGAGAAACGATAACAGGCTGGAGATTGAAAACTCCGGTCTTGATATTGAAGAGATTGAGCGGGGCGCGGAGATTTATCCGGACGGAATTAACAAACTCGCGGAGTCCGTATTCGGCGCTTTTTTGAAACTTGTCTGAATTACCAGTAGAATGGGTTTCCAAAATAACAAACTGACAAAGGAGAAACATCATGTCTGAATCACCAGCAGAATTCGAAAACTGGCGAAGAAGGAAGATCATGTCTGAATGGAAATTTACAAATCACGGGCATACCGGAATTGAGCCGGTAAAGTCCAAGAGGGCCATATTCATCGGAAGGTATCAGCCCTATCATCAAGGGCACATAAGTCTTGTGCGCCAGAAACTGGACAAGGGCGTTCCGTGCCTGATAATGGTCAGAGACATTCCGCCAGACCCGACAAATCCTTTTACAACGGCGCAGACCATTGACATGATACGCAAATACCATATGAGCAAAGGCGATGATGTTGAAGTGATACAGATTCCCGATATTGAATCGGTTAACTGGGGCAGGGGAGTCGGATATGAGATGAATGAGTTCTTCCCTCCGGAGAACATCGGCTGGATATCGGCCACGAAAATAAGGGATTCAATCAAAAACAACGAGAATGACTGGCGTGAAATGGTTGACGAGTCAATTCAGGAGGATGTCGCCAGATACCTGAAAGAGTCCGAAGCGGTATAACGCGGTTACTCTGCCGAGCCGTATTTTTTGCGGAATTTTTCCACGCGGCTTTCTTTTGAAAACTGCTGCTCTTTGCCAGAGAAAAAAGGATGGGAGCTACTTGATATCTCGACATTCACAACCGGATAGGTCTCGCCGTTTTCCCACTCTATTGTTTCGTTCGAGGTCTTTGTGGACTTTGTAAGTATCATAAAATCCGTTGAAGGATCCCTGAAAACCACCGGTTTATATTCTGGGTGAATGTCTTTTTTCATCTTACGCTTTCCCGCTTTAGAAGAATTAATTATAACAAAGAGCGCTTCTTTGTAAAGAAGCGCTCTTTGTTATCTTATGTTAGTCTTTTCAGCACTATGACACAAACTGCTGTTTTTATTGATTCTGATATTTGTAAAGGGCATCAAAACGGTCCCGCGCATCCCGAAAGCCCTGACAGAATAACCGCGATTGACTCCCTTTTGAACTTGGCAAGCGTGTCGCCTTTTGTTGAACGTATGCAATTGAGAGCCGCGACCCCCGCTCAACTGGCATGGATTCATGATGAAAGGTATGTGGAAACGATTGAAAAAACGGACGGAAAACCCTTTTTTCAGCTTGACCCCGACACCGGCGCGGGGGGAGAAACATGGCGAGCCGCGGCGCTTTCGGCGGGGGCGGCAATTTGCGCGTGTGAGACAGTTATCAAAGGCGGAAGGGAAAGCGCGTTCGCTTTTTGCCGCCCTCCGGGACACCATGCCGAGCGTGACCGTGCGATGGGGTTTTGTCTTTTCAATAATATCGCTGTCGCGGCGGAGTTCGCGCTCAGAGAGTGTGGCGCGGGCCGCGTAATGATAGTTGACTGGGATGTTCATCATGGCAACGGAACTCAGAACAGTTTTTACGGCAGAGGCGATGTTTTCTATTTTTCAGTCCACCAGCATCCGGCTTTTCCCGGCACCGGAAGCTCAGAGGAAACCGGAAGCGGAGATGGCAGGGGAGCCACTTTGAACATACCCCTCGCCGCGGGACAGTCAGACGATTCTTATATGAGCGTATTTCAAAATGAACTCGCGGCTGCGGCGCGCGCGTATAAACCCGATGTCATTCTCGTATCGGCTGGTTTTGACGCACACAGGGCGGACCCTCTTGCCGGTATGAATGTTTCAAGCGAGTGTTTCGGAGCCATCGCGTCCGAGGTTCAATCCCTTGCCCGTGAACTGTGTGGTTGCGGAGCGGCTTTTATGCTTGAAGGCGGCTACGACTTGTGGGCTTTACAGACAAGTGTCGCGGAAACGCTTTGGTCTCTCGGAAGAAAACCGAAGGGTTGATTTTCTCAGTCGCTTTGCACAAAATCCGTGACCGGATATATAGTTACAGGAAAATTTGACGGTATGGGAGAAAAAAATGAAAGCGGGTATATATCACGAATTGGGAAACGCTGGAGTAATAAAATACGAGGATATTAAAACTCCTTCCATCTCTTCTGACGAGGTTTTAATCAGGGTTAAGTCATGCGCAATGAACTCACTGGACACCAGATTAAGATCTGGCAAATCCCCTCGCCCCGTTGACCTTCCTCATATCGGCGGGATAGATATTTCGGGCGTAATAGAAGAGGTTGGAAACAAGGCAGGCGGAAGCCTCGGCACGGGAGACCGGGTGGTTGTGAATCCGGCAATCGCGGGGGAGAGAGGAACGGGCATCATAGGCGCGAACCGGCAGGGAGGTTTTGCGGAGTATGTGAAAGTTCCCGCCGTGAATGTGTGCAAAATTCCGGACAATCTTTCCCATGATGATGCGTCTGCGCTTCCCATCTGTTATGTGACAGCCGTTTATGGGCTTGTAAACAGGGGCGGGCTGAAAAAGGGCGAAACGGTTGTCGTGCACGCCGCAGGCAGCGGAACGGGAACTGCTGCGATACAGTTCGCAAAACATCTCGGCGCGAAAATCATAGCGACGGCGGGCAGCGATGAGAAACTTGAAAAAGCAAAAACCCTCGGCGCGGATGAAGTTTTCAACTACAAAAAATCCGATTTTTCCAAAGAAATCAAAGGCGGGGTTGACCTGATTTTTGACTCTGTCGGCGCGTCTTACTGGGAGAAAAACATAAAGATACTCAAACCCGGAGGACGGCTTGTTCTTGTGGGTGTTGTAGGAGGAGGGCTTGTTGAGAAATTTTCCCTCGGCCCCGTGATTATGAGGGATATTTCCATTATTGGCGTAACGGTTTTTAACTCTCCGCAAAGCGTTTTGCAGGATACGGTTGACATGGCGGCAGAGGGAATTCTGTCTCCCGTCATAGACAGAACTCTCCCTCTGGCGCAACTTGCCGAGGCGCATCTGGCGCTTGAGAATTCAAGTCAGTTCGGAAAGGTTGTGATAAACCCGTAAGACACCGAAACGGGAGTTTAAGGCCGGATTATCTTTGCCGCTTCGGGGGCGAAGTATGTCGCTACCATATCCGCTCCCGCTCTTTTGATTGAAGTCAGACTTTCCATAATCGCGTTATGTTCATTCAGGTACCCTTTTTCGGCGGCCGCTTTTATCATGATATATTCGCCGCTTACCTGATACGCGGCAATGGGCAGGTCGGTTGATTCCTTGAACGCGCTTACGACATCAAGGTAATGGCTTGCGGGTTTTACCATTACTATGTCCGCCCCTTCCGCTTCATCAAGGCTCAACTCCCTGAGGGCTTCTCTCAAGTTTGCCGGGTCCATCTGATAGGTTTGTTTGTTTCCCGACTTCGGCACCGAGACAAGCGCGCCGCGAAATGGCCCGTAGAAACACGAAGCGTATTTTGCCGTGTAGGAAAGTATTGAAGTGTCCGTACAGCCGCTTTCATCAAGCGTTTCCCTTATCGCGCCGACCCGTCCGTCCATCATATCACTCGGGGCTACGATATCTGCTCCGCAATCCGCGTGACAGAGAGCCTGCCGGCAGAGGATTTCAACCGTCGCGTCGTTCAGTATTTCACCCGATGCAGAGACAATCCCGTCATGCCCGTCGCTTGAATACGGGTCAAGAGCCACATCCGTTATGACAACTGTTTCGGGAAACTCCTTTTTCAATTTGCGCACGGTTCGGGGAACAAGCCCGTGAGGGTTTTCCGCCTCTTTCGCGTTCGGGGATTTGAGTTTTTCGTCAATCACGGGAAACAGCATAAATGAGGTGATTCCCGCCTTGAGGCAGTTTTCCGTTTCCCTTAGAAGACCGTCCGGCGTGAACCTTTTTCTGCCGGGCATTGAGGCTATTTCTTCATCCGCTTTGCCGGCGTGAATAAAGACAGGATAGATGAGTTCCCGCACAGACAGAGTTGTTTCCTTCACAAGGGAACGTATCGCCTCTGTCTTTCTGTTCCTGCGCGGACGCGCCGGTATGTCAAGCAATGTGGTGTCGGAGTCCGGAACGCCGAAGTTTCCCCCACTTTTTTTCCGGTCTCCGCCCATGGCGTGGAACTTACACGGGCGGTGGCGTTTTTCAAATTTCTTTCCGCCGGACGGCGTTGTAGTGTTAAACTAAAATATGAGGTTTTTACTTTTTTTTGCCGTATCGGGGCTTTTTATAGCAGTTTTTTCGACAGATGTTCGCGGAGCGGAGCAGGTTCGCATTACCAAGGTTACAAGGTCGCCCGAGTTCCGCAGCCCGCGGGTCAGGGTTGTTTATCCGAAGCACGGTAAGTCCGTTTTCTCGCGGTCGCCAAAAATCAAACTGGAAGTTGCCGGCTATAAACTCGGAGTTCAGACCCGAACCGGAAGAAAAACTCTTGTGGCAAACTCGGACCGGGGGCAGCATATACATTTGATTGTTGACAACAAGCCATACAAAGCCATCTACGATGTTTCAAAGCCGGTTCGCCTGGACGGTTTGAGCCCGGGGACCCATACTCTTGTCGTTTTCCCGTCGCGCTCTTATCACGAAAGCGTTAAAACAGAAGGCGCGTCCGATATTGTAAACTTCAGTGTTTTCTCATCTTTCGGGAAACCCTATCCGCTTGAAAACCTTTCAACCGGTCCCGCGCTTATATACAGTCGTCCCAAGGGCTCTTATAAAGGTAAAGACGCGGAGAGAATAATGGTTGATTTCTACATTCACAATGCGGTTCTCCGCAAAGATGGATACAGGGTGAGGCTGACCGTCCATGAAGGAGAGGGCGCGTCCCGAGATTCCATTGTGGCATCCGAGGTGTTTGCCAAGTGGAGTCCGGCTTTTGTCGAAGGACTGAAAAGCGGCGTATACACTTTTCGGATTGAGCTCCTGGACAGTTCGGGCGATGTTGTTCCCGGCAGATTCGGCAGTGAAAGCAGAGTTATAGAAGTTGTTCGCTGACAGTTTTACCAATGATTCATCTTTACACAGCGGCGACTCCAAACGGAAGAAAAATCTCCATAATGCTTGAGGAAACAGGGGTTCCATACAAGGTTCACACTGTCAAACTGGATGAGATGGAGCAGAAAAAACCGGAGTTTCTCGCAATGAATCCCAACGGGCGGATACCCGTGATTGTTGATGAAGACATGGGAGGGTTCGCCGTTTTTGAATCCGGTGCGATTCTTGTCTATCTTGCCGAGAAAACCGGTAAATTCCTGCCGGGCGACTTGGAGGGCAGGTCGGTTGTGATGCAGTGGCTTATGTTTCAAATGTCGGGAGTTGGTCCCATGCACGGGCAGGCGCATGTTTTCCGCCACTATGTTACCGAGGAGGAAACCTACTACGCGCGGGACAGATACACAAGAGAGACAAACAGGTTGTATGAAGTTCTGGAAAAAAGACTTTCTCTTGTTCCATTTGTCGCCGGACAGGACTACACAATAGCGGATATGGCGCTTTGGCCCTGGGCGGACAGTTGCGACAGGGCGGGCGTTGATATCTCCCGTCTGCCGAATCTGAAAAAGTGGTTTGAGTGCGTGGCCGCGCGCCCGGCGGTTCACAAGGGAAGCCGAATTCCTCCGTCCCAGGAGAGAACGGAAGGGGAGAAAAACGTCATGGTCTCAAAGATTCTCGCCTGAAACCGCCGCGCGCTCTTTTGCGTTTCCGGAAAACTTGACACAAAGGTATATAGGCAATATGTTGAGTTTTCAGTTCGTTGAGTCATTTTTCAGATTATGTCCTCCAACAAGAGTTTTATTTTCACATCAGAGTCCGTAACCGAGGGCCATCCCGATAAGATAGCAGACCAGATATCGGATGCGGTTCTTGACCGAATGCTCGACGGAGACCCCAACAGCAGGGTCGCGTGCGAGACTTTGATAACCACGGGGCTTGTCGTTGTGTCGGGCGAGATAACAAGCTCAAGTCGGGTTAACATTCCCGAAACGGTCAGACAGACAGTGGAAAACATAGGATATACGGACAGTTCAATGGGCTTTGATGCGAGGACTTGCTCAGTTGTTGTGGCAACCGATGTGCAGTCCGAGGACATAGCAGCGGGGGTTGATTCGGGACCCGGAAAAGAGCAGGGAGCCGGAGACCAGGGGCTTATGTTTGGATATGCGAATGATGACACACCCGAGCTTCTTCCGTTTCCAATTATGTGCGCGCATCAGCTGTCAAAGAATCTTTCCGAGGCAAGGAAAAAGGGCGTTCTGCCGTTTCTCAGGCCAGACGGAAAATCCCAGGTTACTGTCAGATACGAAAACAACAAACCTGTTGCAATAGACACGGTGGTGGTTTCCTCCCAGCACTCGGCTGATACGAACAGCAAGACCATATACGAGGGGATTGTAGAAGAGGTTGTGAAGCCCGTGATTGACGAGTCTCTTATTACTAAAGAAACCAAAATTTTTGTAAACCCGACCGGAAGATTTGTCATAGGCGGTCCGATGGGGGATGTCGGTCTTACGGGAAGAAAAATCATCATAGACACATACGGCGGCTGGGCACGCCACGGCGGGGGAGCCTTTTCCGGAAAAGACCCTTCAAAGGTTGACCGCAGCGCCGCGTATATGGCGCGTTACATAGCAAAAAACATTGTGGCGGCAGGAATCGCGAAGGAGTGTGAAATTCAACTCGCCTATGCGATAGGAATAGCACATCCCGTCTCCGTAATGGTAGATACCTTCGGGACGTCAACCGAGCCGGAAAGCAGAATAGCGTCCGCAATAAGGGAAAATTTTGACCTTAGACCCGCGGGTATTATAGAAGATCTCGAACTTCTCAGACCCGTGTATTTACAGACCGCTGCGTACGGTCATTTCGGCCGCGAGGAGAGAGGATTTACATGGGAAAGAACCGACAGGGCGGAGGGTTTGAAAAACAGTCTGGGATAAAACAAGGAGAAAAAAATGAAGTACGACATTAAAGATATTAAACTCGCGCGAAAAGGTGGATTGAGGGCGGAATGGGCCGGACAGCAAATGCCTGTTCTTGAAAAAATAGAGAAGGATTTTGCGAAAAGAAAACCTTTGAAGGGCGTGAGAGTGGCGGCTTGCCTGCACGTTACAACTGAAACGGGAAACCTTATGACCACGCTCAAATCTGGAGGGGCGGATGTGCGTTTGTGCGCATCCAATCCCCTTAGCACGCAGGACGATGTCGCCGCGTATCTGGTAAAAAAAGGCATACCGACATTTGCCGTTAAAGGGGAGAGCACAAGCACTTTTCACAAACACATCAAAGCTGTTCTTGCGATGAAACCGCACGTTACAATGGACGACGGGGCGGACATAACGGCTGAAATCCACAAAGACAAAACCGGAACTTTCAAAGATATTATCGGTGGAACCGAGGAGACGACAACGGGGGTTATACGGCTTAAAAGCCTCGCCGCTCAGGGGAAACTCAGATATCCGATTGTTGCCGTGAACGACGCGAATACCAAGCATTTTTTTGACAACCGCTATGGAACGGGGCAGAGCACCATGGACGGAATCATACGCGCTACAAACCGGCTTGTTTCGGGAACCAACTTTACGGTTGCCGGATACGGGTGGTGTGGCAAGGGTCTCGCCATGAGAGCGCGCGGACTGGGCGCGAATGTAATCGTAACGGAGATTGACCCACTCAAGGGACTTGAAGCAAGAATGGACGGATTCAGGGTTATGCCGATGGCAGAAGCGGCTCCCGTGGGAGATTTTTTCTGTACGGTTACGGGAAATTTGAATGTGATCAGGAAGGAGCATTTTATCAAAATGAAAGACGGAGCCATTGTCTGCAACTCCGGTCATTTTGACGCCGAAATAGACCTTAAAAAACTTGCCTCAATAACAAAATCCCGGCGTATGATAAGGGAGTATGTGGAAGAATGCACGCTTACAAACGGAAGGCGCATCAACGTTCTCGGCGAGGGAAGGCTGGTCAACCTTGCCGCGGCGGAGGGGCATCCTTCAAGCGTTATGGACATGAGTTTTGCAAATCAGGCACTTTCGTGTGAGTTTCTTGTGAAGAACATGGGTAGACTCGCCGCCGATGTTATCTCGGTTCCGGAATCTCTGGACGCGAAAATAGCGGATATAAAACTGAAATCACTTGGAATAAAAATAGACAGACTCACCGCGGAGCAGAACAAATATCTGAGTTCATGGGAAGTGGGAACCTAAAACTTGTTAACGACATTTTTCCGGAAATCCGGGAGATGTTTTCCAGCTACTTGACAGTGGTTCAGGGGCTTTCCGAAAATACGACAAAAGCCTACTGTTCGGATATGGACAAGTTTGCCTTATTTGTAAAAACAAACTCTCCGAAAGCCGATTTTTCCGCTCTGGGTCCCGGAGCGGTCAAAGATTTTATCGCCTCTCTTAGAGACAGAGGGGAAAGCGCGCGTTCGGTGAACCGGCGTCTCTCCTCGATAAGAACATTCTACAAATTTATGCAAAGCGAAAATATTTCTTCCTCTGACCCGACTGAAAATATATTTAATCAGAAAACGGGCGTGCTTCTGCCCAAAGTTCTTTCAATCGAGAATGTGGAGAAGATACTTGACGCTCCGGCGCGCAAGGGCGATGGAAAGCCGGAAACCGTAAGGGATTTGGCGATTCTTGAGATGTTCTACTCAACCGGGGTGAGGGTGTCAGAGCTTGCATCTCTGACGCTCAACGGAGTTCAACTTGAACCCGGATACATTCTGGTTCGCGGCAAAGGGGACAAGGAGCGGTTGATACCCATAGGGAAGAAGGCCATTGACAAACTTGATTCGTATATCTCCGGCGCGCGTGTTTCGCTTTTGAAGGGAAGGGAGTCTCCTTTCCTTTTTGTTTCACGCAGGGGAACGAGCCTTACAAGACAGACACTGTGGAAAATGGTAAAATCTTACGCGATTTCCTCCGGTGTAACGCAAAACATCAGCCCGCATACGATGAGACACTCATTTGCAACACATCTGCTCAATAACGGCGCCGATTTGAGAACAATACAGATGTTGCTCGGTCATTCGGATATTTCAATCACACAGATATACACTTCGGTTGGAAGCGGGGAATTGAGGAAATTTCACAGTAAATTTCATCCGAGGGCGTAGCGCGGTGTTTTTCGACCCTTTGCAAATTGTGGTTCTGTCGGTCGTCATACTGTTTGTGCTGACCGTACATGAGTTCAGCCACGCCTTTGTGGCAGACGCGCTTGGAGACGATACGGCAAGAAGGCTCGGGAGACTGACCCTCAACCCGATAGCACACCTTGATATTCTCGGAACCGTGCTCATGTTCATAGTGGGGTTCGGATGGGCGAAGCCGGTGCCTGTGGATCTCTCCAAACTGAAAAACCCGAAAACAGAAATGATATACATAGCGGCGGCCGGGCCTCTGTCAAACCTTCTGACCGCATTTGTCGCCGGATGGGTAATCAGGGCTCTTGCGGACTTTGGAACGGGGAATTTGCTTTCTCCCGGTGCGGAGATATTTATGAGGAATGTACTGATTCTAACCGTTTTCTACAGCATCGCCCTTGCGCTGTTCAATCTTATTCCGATTCCTCCGCTTGACGGCTCAAGGATTCTTTACGGGATTCTTCCGGGAAGGTTGGCGGATTTTTACATACGTTTTGAAAAAATCGGGATGCTTCTGCTGTTTGGAATTTTTATATTTGCAAGGGAAGGGTTTATGAAAGTTTTATGGACGCCTGTAAAGGAGATGACCGTTTTGTTATCGGGAGTGCAGGGCATTCTTTAAATCCGTGTTGCAATGACGGAAAAACAGCAAAAATTGACCGACGATACGCATACAGACTTTTATACGGTTGATATTGAAGAATTTGAAGGCCCGTTGGACCTTCTGCTTTCTCTCGTTAAAAAAAGCGAAATAAATATTTATGACATTCCAATTTCGGAAATTTCCGACCAGTACAACCGCCATTTGACAATGATTGAAGAGTGCGACCTTGACGCCATTGGGGCTTATCTTCCCCTCCTTGCGGAGCTGGGTTTTATAAAATCCAAAATGCTTTTACCCCGTACCGAAGAAGAGGATGAAGTTTCGCAGCTCGACCCTCGCATGGAACTTGCGAGGCGGCTGGTTGTATATGAGAGGTTTCGTGATGTCGCGATGAAAATGGCTGATATGAATTTACTGGGCAGGGATGTGTTTGTAAAAGGATACGGATATGCGGAGGAATTCGGCGATCCGGAAATTGAAACCGAAACGGCAACGTCCGGTGTGTGGAAACTTATCGCTTCCCTGTGTGAGATGAGAGCGAGAATCAACGAAAATGACACCGAAGACATAACCTTTGTCATAGACCCCGTGTCGGTGGAGCGGCGAATTGCCGAGATACATGAAAAGATAAAAGAGAAGAAAGTTATAGAAGATTTCAATATGCTTTTTGAGGACGGCGCGCCATCAAAGAGACATATTGTTATTTCTTTTATGGCGATTCTTGAACTTGCGAAAAAAGAAATTGTGGAGTTGTTTCAAAAAAAACCTTTCTCTTCAATACGACTTTTATATTCGGAGGAAAAAAAGGATGGAGAAAAAACTGATAAAGAAAACGGTTGAGGCGGTTGTTTTTACATCACAGTCACCCGTGAGCCCGGGGGAGGTAAAAAACAATCTGCCCGAACTCGCCGGTGAAGACATCGGCGCAATTTTCAGGGAGCTTGCCAATGAGTGGAACGAGTTGGACAGGGGTTTTGAGCTTGTAAAAGTCGCGGGCGGTTATCAGTTCCGCACAAAAAAAGAGCACGCGGGCGAGATAATCAAATTCAACAAAAAAATAAAGAAACTACGCCTCAGCAAGGCAGCGCTTGAAGTACTTGCCATATCGGCGTATCAGCAGCCTCTGACAAAAGCCGATGTGGAGGAAATACGCGGTGTGGATTCATCCGCAGTCGTCAACCTTCTTATGGAAAGGCGACTGCTTGAAATATGCGGAAGAAAGGACGTTCCCGGCAGGCCGTTTCTCTATAAAACAACCGGGGAGTTTTTTGAGACTTTCGGCATAGAAAGACTTTCCGACCTTCCCACGCTCAAAGAGATTGAAGAAATAGAGAGAGACCTCGGAGCGCAACAGTCGGAGGCCAAACCCCAAAAACCGGAGCCCGTGCCGGACGTTTCATAGTTTTGAGACGGCGGAGAGAATTTTTGATTCTTCGGCGCGCATTTCTGCGCCGTCCTTTCTCCTCTTATGAGTGTGTCCGGCAAGGTGGGCGGTCCCGTGGACAACGAGGCGCTTTATTTCCTCTTCAATCGTGATGCCGTAAAGACCGGCACGGCGGCGGGCGGTTTCAAAAGATATTATAACGTCGCCTATCAAACCGTTTTCACCTTGCTCAAAAGAGAGTACGTCGGTTGTTTTTGACGCTTTTTTGTAAGTCCGGTTAATCTCCCGCATCTCCGGGTCGTCAACAACTGCTATGCTCAATTCGCCTTTGAGGGAAAGAATCTCAAGTGCTTTGCGCGCGCACTTTTTGATGAGGCGGAGGTGCCGGGGCTCCGCCTTGAGGCTTCTGTTGACAACTAATACTGGCGCGCCTGCTTCGGCTCCTGTTTTTAAAACTCTTTTCCTTTGCATAACGGACAATAATATATAATGTGCCAGCGTTATGTTTTCTCAATCCGCCAGACAACCGGTTCCCCTTGTTGCAATTGTTGGAAGGCCCAATGTGGGTAAATCAACTTTGTTCAACAGGATTACGGGAACAGACAAGGCAATCGTGGAGAGTGTGCCGGGTGTAACAAGGGACAGAATATATGCGGACGTAAGATGGAACGGGTTGGATTTTTCTGTTGTTGACACGGCTGGGCTTGAGTCTCTGGGTGGGGATACCTCGGAGTCGGGGGCAAAAGAGCAGGTGAAAATCGCCATTGCGGAGGCAGATTTGATTGTGATGCTTCTCAACGGAATGGAGAGCCCAGTTCCTCAGGACGTGGAGATTATGAGGATGCTAAGAAAAAGCAGAAAAAAGGTTTTTTGCTTTGTGAACAAGATAGACCATACAAAGCACGAGAAACTTGTTAATAATTTTCATTTTATGGGGGAGTTGGAAACCGCCGGGATTTCCGCTCTTCACGGACGTAACACCTACGAGCTTCTTGACAGCATAACCTCGGCGCTATCGCCCCTGAAACGTGCGCAGACCAAAGACGATAGCGAGCCGCCGATACGGGTCGCGGTTCTCGGCAAACCCAATGTGGGAAAATCCACACTCGTCAACACAATACTGAAAAGCGATAGGATGATAACAAGTTCCGAACCCGGAACCACACGCGATGCCGTTGATGTCCCGCTTGAATACGGAGGGCGAAAATATGTGATGACGGACACCGCGGGCGTGCGTAAAAGGGCGAGAATAGGAGATTCGGTTGAGCGTCTTGGAACCTTGAAAGCGATAAGAAGCATAGCAGCGTGTGATGTTGCGGTGCTAATGATAGACGCTGGTAAAGGCCCCTCACGGCAGGACATACGTCTTGCATCTCTCGTAGAGGACAGGGGAAAACCGGCGGTGGTTGTTTTGAATAAATGGGACCTCGCGCCCGAAAACGTAAGGGAAGTGAAGGATATCCGCGAAAAAACAGTTGAGCGGCTTGGAGGCGTTCTTTCTTTTTCGTCGGTGATGAAAGCATCCGCTTTGAAAGGGAAGAACGTTCACAAATTGTTTGAGGAGGTTTGTCAGGCGCACTTGTGGCACCGGAAAAAAATTTCCACGAGAAAACTGAACGACTTTCTGAAAAAAGCCGTGCGCAGCGGCCCGTCGGTTTTTCGGGGTCGGGAGTTCAAGGCATACTACATGAGTCAGGTTCGCTCACAGCCGCCGAGTTTTGTTGTGTTTACAAACTCCACGGGAGCTGGGGTTCCCTCTCATTATTCAAAATATATTGAGCGGCGGCTCAGAGAGGAGTTCGGTTTTGAGGGCACTCCGATAAGGCTGTTCTTCCGTAAAAGGGAAGCAAGAAAGACTGTCTGAAACCTCTACTTTTCGGACGCTTCAACAAGAACGGACTGAATTTCCATCGTTTTGCTCCGCGCCGAGTAAAAATTTTCCGCGCGCTGTTTGGCTGCTATTCCCATGGATTTTCTTAAGTTCTCATTTTCCATAAGATTGCTTACGCTCGCGGTCATATGGCTTATGTCTCCAGGAGGGCTTAAAATCCCCGTTACTCCGTTCTCAACCGATTCTTCTATTCCTCCCACCTTGAAACCCACAACCGGTATACCGCAAGACATCGCCTCTATGACGGATCGGGGAAACGGATCGGGGTAGTTGGAAGGCATAATGAATATGTCAAAGTCCGCGAGGCACGTAGCGACATTTTTTCTAAATCCCGTAAAGACAAAGCTGTCCGACATTCCCATTTTTACGATTGCGTCCTTGAGTTTGGAAAGATGATTTTCCCCGAAAAAACCGGGCGTATCACCAACAATCACGAATTTGATTTTCTCTTTCAAACCCTCCCTTTTCAAAAGCGAGGACGCGACTTCCAGAATGTGCTCATATCCTTTTCGCGGAACCACTCTGCCCGCGTTTCCTATCACAATTGTGTCCGGCTTGATTGAAAACTCCTTTCTCAACCCACCCCGGCGCATTTCTTTGGAGTCAAAATCTTCAATATCCACGCCGTTATGTATTACGCATACTTTCGGGTTGTTCCCAAACTGAAGAGCGGTGGCGCGTGAAACGCATATTATCTTTTTAACCGATGAAAAAGAGGCGAGACTTGTTATCAGAAACTTCAAAAAACGGGTTTGCTGTATGTTTCTTACATGCCAAACAACCGGTCGTTTGTAAATAGTGCCCATAAACGCGCCCGTGATTTTTGCTATTGTCCCGTTGCAGTGTATCAAATCTACGCGCCTCTCCCGTATTACATTTCCGAAAGTGAAAACAAGAGCTGCTATCCGCAATATGTTGACCGTGGCGTATATGAACTTCAGAAACGTTGTGAACACTGGAGAGGAAAACCTGAAGTTAGAGAGAAATTTCTGCAGGTAAGGGCGGAAAAGCCCGTCCGGAAAACGGGAATCAACAATCACATCACGGTATATTCCCGTTTCCTTCAGCCTTTCGCTGAATATGTCGTCACGGGGTATAAGCACAACCGGACGGATAACTTTCCGGTCAATATGTTTCAGTATGTAGAAAAGACTCCTTCCCGGACCCCCGTCACGAACCGAATGATTGATAAAAAGAACTCTTTTTTCGCCGTTTTTCTGAGCCATAAAAATCGAAATCTACCACACGAAGAGAAAAAGGCATATTGCACTTTCGACGGTGGTCGTTAGAATAGCCCGTTTGTAAGCAAGCGGAACTTCCCAATGCCAGAACCTTCAAATACCATTGATATGCCTGAGCTTATATGGCTCAACGGTTCGCTCGTTCCATGGGAAAGCGCGAATGTTCACATATTGACCCACACTTTGCACTACGGAATGGGGGTTTTTGAGGGCATAAGGGCGTACAGAAACCCCAAGAAGCCGGACAAACCCGCCGTGTTGAAGCTCGGCAAGCACATAGACAGATTTTTTATGTCCGCTCACATAGTGGGTATGAAAATTCCTCATACAAAAGACGAAATTCGCGGCGCAATTTTTGAACTTCTCAAGAAAAACGGTCTGCAGGAAGCCTATATACGCCCGATATCATTTCTCGGTTACGGCTCTATGGGTTTGTATCCCAAGAACAATCCCGTGTCCACGGCCATTGCCGCGTGGAATTGGGGTGCCTATCTAGGCGACGACGGAATAAATAACGGTATCAGAACAAAAATTTCCTCTTTCACAAGGATGAATGTCAACTCTTTTATGACAAAGGCGAAAGTTTGCGGCAACTATGTGAACTCGGTTCTGGCAAAACAGGAAGCCATATCAATGGGTTTTGATGAGGCGTTGCTTCTGGACGCCGAGGGATATGTTGCCGAAGGAAGCGGAGAGAACATATTTGCCGTCCGGGGCGATGTTATAAAGACCCCTCCGCTGACATCCGTGCTTGAGGGAATAACCAGAGACTCTGTTATTCAACTCGCTGCGGACGAGGGGCTTGAGGTGCGTGAACAGCGTTTTACCAGAGACGAGCTTTACACCGCCGATGAGGTTTTTCTGACCGGCACGGCGGCGGAAATAACTCCCGTGCGCGAAGTGGACAAAAGAAAAATCGGCAACGGCAAACCCGGACCGGTTACAAAAAAACTTCAGAAAGTGTTTTTTGAAATCACGCGCGCGGAAAACGGAAAGCATGAAGAATGGTTTGAGACGGAAAGCAATTAACGTTCTTCGGGAGATTAACCTTTGTTTGCGTTTTTGCCCTTTTTCTCCCACGAATCTCTGAGCGTTGCAGTTCTGTTGAAAACAATCTCATCGTTTCTCGAATCTTTATCAACGACGAAATAGCCCTTCCTCTCAAACTGAAAGACTTCTCCGGGCTTTGCTTTTTTCAATGACAGCTCAACGGGAATATCTTTCAGGGTTTCAATTGAAGCGGGATTGATAATATCTTTTAAATTCTTTCCTTCGGCGGACGGGTTTTCCGGCGTGAAAAGTCTGTCGTAAATTCTTACTTGCGCGAGTTCGGAGTGTTTCGCGCTGACCCAGTGAATTGTTCCCCGTACTTTGCGTCCATCGGGCGCGTGTCCGCCTTTTGTCTGGGGATCGTATTCGCAATGCAGTTCTGCAACCTCTCCTTTGTCGTTTTTTATGACATCAACACAAGTAACAAAATATCCGTATCGGAGCCGTACCTCCGTGCCCGGAGCGAGGCGGTGGAATTTCTTCGGGGGTTTTTCCATAAAGTCGTCCCTTTCCACATAGATTGTCCGGGAAAATGGAAGCTGTCTTGTTCCCGCAGAATCGTCTTCGGGATTGTTTGTCGCAGACAGAAACTCCTCTTTATCTTCCGGATAGTTTGTTATGACAACCTTAAGCGGATTCAAAACCGCCATCCGTCTCAGCGCGGTTTTATTCAGACACTCCCTGACCGTGTGCTCAAGCAAACTCTGCTCTATTAAGCTTTTCTGTTTTGTGATTCCAACTTTGTCGCAAAAAAGCCTTATGGATTCCGGCGGATATCCGCGCCGTCGCATTGCGGAAATTGTCGGCATTCTGGGGTCGTCCCAGCCGTCCGTAACCCCGGTCTCAACAAGTTCGGACAACTGTCTTTTGCTCATAACGGTATGGCTCATCTCAAGGCGGGAAAACTCTATCTGACGCGGACGGTTCCCCAGCAGGTCACCAAGGCGCTCAACAAACCAGTCGTAGAGCGGTCTGTGGTCTTCAAACTCAAGAGTGCACAGGGAGTGGGTTACTTTCTCAATTGCATCTGAAAGCGGATGGGCAAAATCGTAAGTCGGATAAATTTTCCAGATTGTGCCGGTTTTGTGATGAGGGGTTTCCAGTATGCGGTATATCACCGGGTCCCGCATATTGATGTTTGGAGAAGTCATGTCTATTTTTGCCCTTAATACCTTTTCTCCTTCGGAAAACTTCCCGTTTTTCATTTCGTGGAGAAGAGCGAGGTTTACGGAAACTGTTCTTTCCCTGAAGGGGCTGTTTTTGCCCGGTTTGGTCAAAGTACCGCGATGCAGGCGAATGTCTTCCGCGCTGAGGTCATCCACATAGGCAAGCGAGTTTTCTGTCAGATGAACGGCGCATTCAAACAGTTTGTCAAAATAATCCGAGGCAAAGAAAATGCGGTCTTCCCAGTCAAAACCGAGCCATTTTATATCGGATTTGATTGACTCGACAAATTTCCCCTTCTCTTTGCCGGGATTTGTATCGTCAAAGCGCAGATTGCATTTTCCCGAGTTTTCCGTGGCGATGGAGAAGTTAAGACATATTGATTTGGCGTGCCCTATATGCAAATGCCCGTTGGGCTCCGGAGGAAAGCGTGTTACAACCAGTCCGCCGTTTTTCCCGGAGACCAAGTCGCTTGAAACAATCTCTCTTATGAAATCTTTTTTTTTCACCTCACCGGGTTTTTCGGCGGGTTCTATTTCCACTTTATGTTGCATCCCATGCTCGGAATCTGATTTTCAACCGGAGGGTTCCCTTTAATAATACGGTCAAGGGCGTTTTTTATGTCTTTGCCGGTGACAGGCTTTCCGTTTTCGGGTCTTGAATCGTCCATCTGCCCTCTATAAACACAGAAAAAATCTTTGTCAAAAACAAAGAAATCAGGCGTACATGCGGCGTCATATGACTTTGCCACTTCCTGTGTTTCATCGAATAGATACGCGAACGGGTAGTTGAACCGTTTGGCTTCTTCAAGCATTTTCCCGGGCGAGTCCTCGGGATAGTTCTCAACATCATTTGAATTGATTGCGACAAACAACACGCCGCGCGGAATGTAATTTTCGGCAAGAGAGACGAGTCCGCTCTGAATATGTTTCACATAAGGGCAGTGGTTACATATAAACACCACAACGGTTGCCAAGTTGGATTGAAAGTCCCCCAGAGTTTTATTCTGTCCGCTTATAACATCGGGAAGATTGAAATCGGGGGCTTTCATCCCGAGCGGAACCATGTTGGATGGTGTAAGTGCCATGATAGACCTCCTGAGTCTTCTGTCAGTCTCTTGATTCTTGGAACCCGATTTTTTTATGAGTTCCGTCACAAAACGGTTTGGTTGCCGAAGCGCCGCATCTGCAAAGGGCAACTTTGTCTCGGCAGTCGATTTTTTCGTTGGAAGAACCGGTTATCTCAAACATTCCGGACACAATCAGCGGACCGTCTTTGAGAATCTGTATTGTCGTTTTTTCACTCATTGCATGTGCCTCCCGCCTTTAAAATAAAATCTATCACACAACCCGTGCCGAAACCAGATGGACAAGCAAAACCGGTGTCGGTGCGGAGATGGCATTCGCGCGCGGGTTTTCGCCCCACCACTCCGGTTGTGGTACGGTGGGGCGGGGCGGTTTATGATATAATCTATCGTGCAATGGCCATTGTTGCTCCTTCAATACTCGCTGCCGATTTTACAAAACTTGGCGAACAGGTTCTTGCCGTCGCCGATGCCGGCGCAGATTGGATACATGTTGATGTTATGGACGGTTGCTTTGTTCCAAACATAAGCATAGGCCTTCCTGTGGTTAAATCTCTTTCAAATATTGAGTGTCCGCCGATGGATGTTCATTTGATGATTAACAATCCCGAGAAGATAATCCGCGCGTTTGTCAAGGCCGGAGGAGACAGACTGAACAACATTACGGTCCAGGTTGAAACATGCGATGATGTTTCGTCCGTGCTTTCGGATATCCGTTCGCTTGGCGTTATGGCGGGAGTCGCTCTTAATCCTTCAACTCCGGTTTCTTCAATTGAAGGCGCTTTGTCGGTGGCGGACATTGTTCTTATCATGTCCGTTGAGCCGGGATTTTCGGGGCAGAAATTTATGGAGTCGTCATTGAAAAAAATAGAAGCAGTGCGCGGTATTCTCGGTCCTCCAACCGAAGGGGTTCCAATTATTGAAGTGGACGGCGGATTGCATTTTGAAAAAGCCAAAGCGGTTGTGGAATCCGGCGCGGATGCGGTGGTGAGCGGTTCCGGTATATTCGGGCGGGACGATATAGCCAAAGCGGTAAGGGATATGAAAGAGATTGCTCCGCGGACTTCCCAATGACCGATTTGATATCCGAAAGCAGCTATATGAGGGAAATAAAAGACTATTTCTGCTCCCTTGTCGGTAGGGCGATAATCTCATCCGAGGACGACTATCTTTTGATACAGTGGAAACGGGAGGGAGTTCCGAAGCGCGATGTTCTTCTTGGGATAAAAAAGGCTTTTGAAAACAGCTCCAGACCGGAGAGGCTACGGATATCGGGATGCAGCCGTTTTGTTGAGGAATCTTTCATAAAGTCCCGTTCTCTTGCCGGCGGCATTTCTAAAGTTTCTTCCCGGCAAATGCCGCCGGAACAGTTTGTTCACTCGGTGATTGCGGCAGTTTCACGCAATGTGCGAAAAGCTCTGGCAAGGGAAAAGGACGACAATGTGAAGAGGTGCCTTGAAAAAGCCAGCAAACAACTTTCCAGAGCTGGAGTAAAAGCAAACAGCGTGGGTGATTTTTTGGAAACATTACGCGACAGGATGTGCAGAGAACTGGTTGCGGGTTTTGACCTGGAGCGCACAGAACGCGTAAACAAGCAAGCGCGCGAGGCGGTTTCTGGAAGGAGCTTTATAAACAAGGGTGACAGAAAAAAAGCGTTGGCGGGTTGTCTGAATGAAATTATTATGAGGGAATCCGGTCTTGACGGGCTGTTTTCTTCGGCAAACGGGATGGAAAGTGAAGACGTGCGATAGATGCGGCGGGGGAGGTTTTATCCTGGGCGAGGAAAAACCTTTCGCGCACGCAAGTGTTTGTGAATGCAAAAAAAATTGCGAACAATGCGAAGGACGGGGCGTTATGGTTCAAAGAGACAAAGATAACTACAGGTGCGTTGTTCCCTGTGATCAATGCTCGGCGCTTTACGGCAATATTAAAAAATACAACAAAGCGCGCATACCGTCTGCTATGGTGTCTGCCAAAGTAGAAGATTTGGGCACAAAGGAGTCAGCTTTGGCCTGCAGCTACATTCGTGGTTTTATAGACTCCTATCCGGTGGCAAAGGGTTTTGTACTCACAGGCCCCCCGGGACGCGGAAAAACCTATCTTGCCGCCGCCACGGTCGCCGATCAGACACTCAAACAGGGCATAGACTGTCTGTTTCAAGATTTCGGTGATTTTATACTTCAAATAAAGGACAGAGGTGAAGGGGTTTCGGAACGTGCCTTTCTCCGCCGGTTTCTCAATGTCGAGTTGCTTGTGGTTGATGGCGTTGGGTTCGGAGGGCGCGGTCTTACCGACTGGGAAAAGGGTATTCTTGAAAGATTGATTTTGGCAAGACACAGCGCGGTGGGGAAAATAATTCTCACAACAAAATACGGAAAAAACGAACTTGAACACGAGCTGGGAGACCTGACGTTCAACAGGGTTTCCAAGATGTGTCAATTTCTAAACCTCGATTGAAAAATCGGGTCGTGAAATTAGTTTTTTCACCTCTCCGGCAAAGTACAAAGAGCCGGTTACGCAACAGGGCAGGGCGGTTTGACGGGCTTTTTCAAGCGCGCGTTCGGGTGTTGCCGCTATTTCTGTTTCAGTGTTTGTCGGCGCGAATTTTCTCAAAGTTTCCGGTTGCGCGCTTTTCCCGTCCGGACTTCGGGTGAGTATCAGACGCAAGCAGACCGGTGCTATCTGTTTTATAAATTCCGCGTGGTCTTTGTCTCCGGACATTGCTATGACAAAAACAAACCGCAGCCCCCGGTGAAGTTCCCCGAGAGATTCCACAAGGTGCCGCGCCGATGCGGGATTGTGAGCGCCGTCTATAATGAAGGGAGGATTTGTCCGCGCATACTCCATTCTCCCAACGACACGGGTTTGTCCGACAGCTTTTCTCACCCGCTCCGGTGGAATGTTAAAACCTTTGAGACGGTCTATTACCTCTGCACAGGCAAGCGCGACGCAGGCGTTTGCCCGCTGAAAACTTCCCTTTATTTCCGGTCGGATGTTATTCACCGTCCACCGTGGTCCGGCGTAATTAAAAGCTCCATTTTCAGTTTCACTGCAGAAAAACTCTTTTTCGTTTCTGAAAATCGGAGCGCGTTTTTCTTCACATTTTTTTTCAATCACGCCAAGGGCCACTTCTCCGGCAGCGGTAACAAGAGGAGTTTCCCGTTTTATTATTCCCGCCTTTTCCAGAGCAATCTCTTCCAATGTACTTCCCAGATACCGCATATGGTCCATTGAGATATTGGTAATTGCCGACACCACAGGTTGCGCGACATTTACCGCGTCCCACCTTCCTCCCATTCCAACTTCAAAAACCGCGGCATCAACTCTTTTTTCCTTAAAATAAATAAAAGCGGCGGCGGTAAGTGTTTCAAAATAACTCATCTGAAGGTTCAGGTTTTCCGAAAGGCGGCGTGCCCGGCAAAGCAATTCTCCAAGAACGGAAATCGGAATTTCCCGTCCGGATATTTTTATTCTTTCCCCGAGCCGTATGAGATGCGGGGAAGTGTAAAGCCCAATTGAAAAACCGCCCGCCGTAAGAATTTCCGCCAGTATTGATGCGGTGGAGGTTTTTCCATTTGTCCCGGCTATGAGAACCGTATTCAGGGCAAGATGCGGGTTTCCTTCCGCTTTCAGAACGTTTGAGATTCTTTCAAGCCCGGGCTTTACGGTGTGTTGTTCAAGCGAATCCAGGTATTTAAAGGGGTCTTTTTTAACTTTCAAGAATGACAACCGCCAGACTGTGTGATTTTTCGTTTGACATGGACAGGTGTATACGTTTCACTCCCATCGCCCGGGCAACTTCTTCCGCCTTGCCGGACAGTTTGATAAGAGGTTTCCCGTGTCTGCCTCTCAGCACTTCAATGTTTAAAAAAGATATTCCGTACCTGAAGCCGGTTCCCATGGCTTTTACAAGAGATTCCTTTGCGGCAAAAGACGTTCCCAGTTTTTGTTCGTCACCCTTGAATTTTTGAAAAATTTTTCTCTCACGCGCGGAGAAAAGTTTTTTTATAAATCTGTCTCCATGTTTTGAAACCACAGAGGCAATTCTTTTGTTGTCCACAATGTCGGTTCCGATTCCGAGTATCATTTCCTCTCCGAGGCTTTCGCGATTATGGCAACCATATCTTCAACCGCGCGTTTCATACCGTAAAAAACCGCTCTTGATACTACTCCGTATCCGATGTTCAGTTCTTTAATTCCTTCCAATGATGCTATTGCTTTGGTGTTTTCATAGTCAAGTCCGTGCCCGGCTGAAACCTGTAAACCCATGTCAAGCGCGTATGGAACTGATTTTTCTATCATTTGAAATTCTTTTTCTTTCTCTTTTTCCAAACACTGATTAGCAAACGCGCCCGTGTGTATTTCGACCATTCTCGCTCCCGCATCCGCCGCCGCCTCTATTTGTTCAAAAACCGGATCTATAAACAAACTGACCGTTATTCCGCTTTCCGAAAGGGCTGAGACAACGCGCCTGATTTTCAACCGATTTCCCGCGACATCAAGACCTTCCTCCGTTGTTAGTTCCTCTCTTTTTTCCGGCACAATGGTTGCCATATCAGGAAGCACGGACAGGGCTATTGCAAGCATTTCATCGGTAGCCGCCATTTCCATGTTGAGCTTTGTTTTTACGGATTTTTTCAACCCGTAAAGGTCATTGTCCGTTATGTGCCTTCTGTCTTCTCTGAGATGAGCTACAATGCCTGCCGCTCCGGCTTTCTCCGCTACGCGAGCGGCTCTGATTGGACTCGGTTCCTCTCCGCCTCGTGCCCGTCTGAGAGTGGCAATATGGTCTATATTGATATTCAACCCGACCAACTTTAGTTTCTCCGCCCCGCTCCGACTCTTCGCTCCACAATATCGACGATTTTGTCCGCGGCTTCCCTAACAGCCCGGTGGTTTTTTCCCTCCACAAGGATTCTCGCGAGAGGTTCCGTTCCGGAATAGCGCATATGGATTCTTCCCCCGTTGCCGAGGTATTGTTCAAGCTTCGGAATCTCTTCGGTGAGTCCGGGCATTTGGTCGAAGGGCTCTCTTTGAGCAACTCGCAAATTGGCAAGAATATGAGGGAAAAGTTCAAATTGGGGAAGTATTTGCGAAAAAGGTTTGTTTTTTTTCTTTACAATATCCGCGATCAGCAGGGCGGCGAGCAATCCGTCTCCATTGGTTGAATAGTCTGAAAATATCAGATGACCGGATTTTTCACCTCCAAAGTTTATGAGTTCTTTCCTCATAATATCAGACACATTTCTATCTCCCACATCCGTTCTGACTATTTCTATTCCCGTTTTTTGCAGGAATATTTCAAGCCCCTTGTTGCTCATAACCGTCGTTGCCACAAGCGGTTTTTTCAACGCGCCATTTTCCAGCATTTCTCGCGCAAAAAGGGCTATGATTATGTCTCCGTCTACCTCGTTTCCATTCTCATCACAAAAAGCGACCCTATCTCCATCTCCGTCAAGGGCCGCTCCGAAAGCGGCTCCGCTTTCCCTGACCATCTTGCCGAGCAGTGAGGTTTCAAGGCTTCCGCAGTCTTTGTTTATGTTTTTGCCATCAGGTTCTGTACCTGTCAGAAACATTTTTGCTCCGGTTTTTTCAAAAACCTTCGGTGCTATTTTAAACATTGCGCCGTTGGCGCAGTCAAGGCAGATTGTCATTCCCGAAAAGTCGCGTCCTTCCCGCGCTGACGTATCAAGAGAGGAAGAGTATGTTTTTTCCCAGTCAGGTTTTTCTTCCGGTATTGTTTTCAAACCGTCAGTTGGGGTGTCGTATTTCAATTTCTCAAACTTTTTTTGGATTTCACTTTCCTCGCTCAAGCCAATCTTTAAGCCTTTGGAGTTGAATATTTTGAAGCCGTTGTATTCGGGCGGGTTGTGAGAGGCGGAAATCATAACTCCCGCATCCGCGCGGCTCTCAAGAACGAGAGCCACAATCGCCGGAGTGGGGCAGATATCCGCGCGAATGATTTTTCCTCCGCATGAGGCAATTCCCGTGCAAATCTTCCGTTGAAGCAAATCACCGCGCTTTCTTGTGTCTCTTCCGACCGCGATTCGAGGAACATTGGCTTGTTTTTTCAACACCTTCGTTACCGCGAATCCTATAGCGCGGGAACCGGATTCGTTCACGGGGAATTCCCCGGAGATTCCTCTTATTCCGTCGGTTCCAAACAGTTTTTCCGGCGGCACTCTACTTTTCCGTCTCCTCTCTTATTATCTTTGCGTTTTTAGGAGTGATTTCTATTACTTGAATTTTGTCGTCGTACGGATATGTGGAACGCAGGCGGTAGACCGCCTCTCCGCCAGCGGGGAGTTTTCCGGCGTTGGAGGCATCCAGAAATATGATTATGTCTTCGCTGTGAAGGCTGTTGATAATAGACTCGGGCCCGTCAAATTTTATCTTCGCTTTGTCGGGCTTTACCCTGAATGTTCCGGTCTTCGGAGCGTTGTGAACTTCCACTTTCAGATCCCGGAAGGATTTTTCAATATTTAATTCGGATATGTTCACCGTTACCTTGACAGTTTTTATATTGCTCAGTTCAACACGCGAATCGGGGGAAACAAGTCCGACATCTATTGAAAAACCCGATTTTTCTTTGTCAATGGAGATTGGGCTCGTAAGAATCTCTTTGATATCCTGAATAATTTTTTTCGGTCCCTTTATTTTTGCCGCGGAGGGTTTGACTTGCGGTTTGTTGTCAATTCTGTATCCGCTGCCAGGTCGGCCTATGACGGGTTTGACCGAAACAAATTTTTCAAGAATCGTGTCGATGTCAAAAATAATCTCACGCGGACTTATTCTGATTATCTTCACGTTTCGTGGAAGACTGATAGATTCGGGACTTACCTGACGGCGAAAAACTCCCGTCCCTTCGTTTTCCATATCTATGTTGATTGCCGCATTGGTTTTTGCGACCCCAGAAACCTGGCTACGCGTTCCCTTGATTCTCAGTTTTGCGTATCTTGGCAGATTCGGCTTGTTGCTTATAACAAGGTTGTCGGACAAATTCAGGTAGTTAATCGGTATTTCAAGCTCTTTTTCTAAATCGGATTTATAGTTTGCGGTGAACCACATAATGCTCGCGACAGCAAATGCCAGAGCAAGACGTCCCAAACTCAGAGAAGGCATATTTTTTGAAAAAAACCGCGACACGGCGCGATTTTTTATCATTTTCTCTCCGCGCTTGTTTTCTTTTTCACTTGTTGGGGTCATGGTTTGCTTTCCTTTGCCCCCGTGCTTTCCGAGTTTAATTGAAGCAACAAATTGAGGGTGCTTCTCAAGGCGGTTACATCTATTCTGAATCTTCTCTTGTCTTGAATCATTACGGAGATTTCCCCTCTTTCTTCCGAAATAACAACAACGACTGCGTCCGTCTCATTGGACAGGCCGAAAGCGGCGCGGTGACGGGTTCCAAGGTGATTGGGGATGTCCGGATTTGTGTCTATGGGGAAGAAGCAGCCTGCCGAAGTGATTTTGTTTTCTTGAATAAGTACACCGCCGTCGTGAAGAGGAGAATCCGGATTGAATATGCTTATCAGAATTTCGGATGAAACCGATGTGTTGACTTCTATTCCTCCTTCCGAGTAATCCATAAGACTGTTTGTTCTTTCAATCGCGATAATGGCTCCTATTTTGTTGTTTGCCAGATAGTTTGCCGCCTTGACTATCTCATCAACCGTTTTTTCGTTATAATCGGACTTCTTGAGAAATTTCCGCAGCGGTGAGCTACCTCCGATGCTCGACAAAGCCTTTCTTATGTCATTTTGGAACAACACCACGATTATTATTATTATGGCACTCAGAAACTCCCTCAAAATCCAGTTTATTGTGAACATACCGAGTTCGCCGGACACCAGATAGAGAACGAAGATCAAACACAGTCCGACTATCATCTGTATCGCGCGCTTGCCTTCAAGCAGTGATATCAGTTTGTAGAGAATCACCGTAACTAGCAGCAAGTCTATGGCATCTTTTATGTTAAAGCCGGCGAGAAAACTCAGCGATAGAATTTCGATAATTTGACTCATGCCGCCATCCCGCTTTTTATCGCGTATGACATTGTAGCCACGCGCGCCATTTCTTTTACGTCATGAACGCGCACTATTTGAGCGCCTTTCGTCACCGCTACCGTCACGGTCGCGGCGGTTCCTTCAATCCTTTCCTCAGCCGGAAGTCCTCCGAGAACTCCGCCTATAAAAGACTTGCGGGATGTCCCGACGAGGACGGGGCGGCCAATTTCAAAGAATTCATCAAGTCTGTTGAGTATTTCAAGGTTCTGATTTTGCGTTTTCCCGAAGCCTATTCCCGGGTCAATCACAATGGACTCAATCCGCACTCCGGCATTGACGGCTTTTTCGACGGATTGTTTCAGGGATTTTATGACATCGCGTACGACGCAAGTGTAGTCCGTTCGGGACTGCATTTTGCCCGGGCGTTCAGGTGTGTGGGAAACAACAATGGCTGCGTCCGCCTCTGCTACGCATTTTGCTATGGAAGGCTCAAACGCAAGACCGCTTATGTCATTTATTATTGAAGCGCCGCTTTCAAGAGCGCGCTGTGCGACGGCGGCTTTGGTTGTATCCACGGAAAAAATTGAATCTCCGAATTTTTTCACGCACTGTTCAAGAACCGGTATCAGCCGTTTGGTTTCCTCTTTCTCGGAAACGGGAATTGAACCGGGGCGTGTGGATTCGGCTCCCATATCCACAATGTCCGCTCCCTCATCAAGCATGTTTTCAACTCTGAAAAGCGATTCGTCAACGGATGCGCATCTGCTTTCCGCGTAAAAAGAATCGGGGGTCAGATTCAGCACTCCCATCACAAGGGGTTTGGACATTGGAATATCCCCGCTCTTTGTTTTTAAAACGGCAGGCGTCGGTTTGATGTTCCGGACTGTTGATATCATGTGTTTTATCATGCGCGGGCTTGTTGCGGCCCCGATTCCATTTCTGAGGATTTTCTGTCTTTAAAATGTTTGACGAAAAGGTTTGAGGCTTCCATTATTTCGTCTATTTCCCTGCCGGTGATGCTTTCTTTTTTTAAAAGCCTCTTGGCAACCGATTTGAGCAGTTCTATGTTGTTGTTCAAAACCCTTTTGCTTTTCCCATAGTTCATTTCCACAATCGCTTTGATTTCCATGTCTATTTTTTCGGCGGTCCGCTGACTGTGGTCGAATGCTTTCGCAAACTCTTTTCCGAGGAAAACTTGCTCTTCGGTTTTCGCGAGTGATATGGGGCCTATTTTTTCGCTCATTCCCCACTCGCAGACCATCTTTCTGGCTATTTCGGTAACTCTTTTCAAATCGTTTCCGGCTCCGCTTGTGCGTTCTCCGAAGATGATTTCTTCCGCTGCGCGCCCGCCGAGCAGCACCATTATCAAAGTGTTCAGATAAGAGCGCGACTGTGTGTATGTGTCTTCTTTGGGTATCTGCTGCGTGAGGCCGAGAGCCATTCCACGCGGAATAATTGTTACCTTGTGCACTGGGTCCGCGCCCGGAGTGAGTTTTGCGACCACGGCGTGTCCGGCTTCGTGGTAAGCAGTGATATTCCGCTCTTTCTCATTTATGACAAGACTTTTTCTTTCCGAACCCATCATTATTTTGTCCTTGGCGTATTCAAAGTCTTCCATTGAGACCATCTTGTTTCCATTGCGCGCAGCGTGAAGAACCGACTCATTCACAAGGTTTTCAAGATCCGCGCCGGAAAACCCCGGAGTTGACAGTGCTATTACCTCAAGGTCCACATTTGTTTGCAGAGGGGTTTTTCTTGAGTGAACCTGAAGTATGGCTTTGCGTCCTTTGAAGTCGGGTCTGGAAACAACTATCTGTCTATCAAACCTCCCCGGACGCAGAAGCGCAGGGTCAAGAACATCGGGACGGTTTGTTGCCGCCATAACTATTGTTCCCCTGTTGTTTTCAAAGCCGTCCATTTCCACAAGAAGCTGGTTGAGGGTTTGCTCCCTTTCATCATGGCCTCCTCCAAGACCAGCTCCTCTGTGCCTGCCGACCGCGTCAAGTTCATCCACAAATATTATGCATGGAGCACTCTTTTTCGCCTGAGCGAAAAGGTCTCTGACCCTTGAAGCGCCGACGCCAACAAACATTTCAACAAAATCACTTCCGCTTATCAGAAAAAATGGAACGTTGGCTTCTCCCGCAATCGCGCGGGCGAGAAGGGTTTTTCCCGTTCCGGGGGGCCCAACAAGCAACACCCCTTTCGGAATTTTGCCTCCTATTGAAGTGAACCTTGCCGGGTTTTGCAGAAAGTCTACTATCTCTCCGACTTCCTCTTTTGCTTCTTCGATTCCCGCCACATCGTCAAATGTTATTTTGTTGTTTTCAGTGTCCAGTTTTTTAGCCTTGTTCTTGCCGAAGGACATCGCTTTTGAGCCGCCTGCCTGAATCTGGCGCAGAAAGAAAACCATAAGTATTATAAGGAGCAGAAACGGTCCCCAGCTTATTAAAATCTGCCCGAAGCTTCTACCCGAATTTTTCGCGTAACTGAACTTTACTCCGTTTTCTCTGAGAGTTTGAAGCAGGTAGTTCTCTTCCACGGGACCGAATGTTTTGAAAGTAACAGACCGGTCGGTTTTGTTCGCTTCAGCGCCTTGTACAGACGCGGCGTTTTCAGGCAATGCCTCTTGCAGCGGGATAAATCCTTTTGTAAATGAGCCCTGAATTAAGCTATCTTCAAGGGTTATTTCCACACTGCTGATTTTCCCGTTTTCAACATGGGCGAGAAAATCGCTGTAGGATATTTCCAGCGGCTTGTCTTGCGGCATTCCCCTGAACTGATAGAACGCTACGAGACCGACAAAAATCAGCAACCAGATGAATATATTCTTGAATATGCTACTTTTCATTGGGTATTTTGTGAAAATATCATACGCGACAATGTGTTTCAACCTTTATGGTGGGGACGTGTTTTATTTCATTGAAATATAACGGTTTCCCGAATCGCACGCGATGGTGAAAACCTGTTTTTCCGGACCCAGTTCTTCCGCCATTTTCAATGCGGCGACATAGTTCGCGCCGGATGAAATTCCCGCGAAGATCCCGTTGTTAAGGGCAAGTTCGGAGACTCCCTTCAATGCTTCACCATCCGTTACGGTAACCACCCGGTTATATGCTCCGGTGTCCAGAATATCCGGAATAAAACCCGTTCCTATGCCAGAAATTGAGTGTTTCCCGGGCTTTCCGCCGGAGAGAACCGCCGAAGATTCAGGCTCAACGGCGACGACTTCGGCGTTCGGGAATACATTTTTAATCTCAAGCCCCACGCCCGTAATTGTTCCGCCGGTGCCGACCCCCATTATAAAAGCGTCTATTGCACCGGTGTCCTTTTGTTTTGCCTGAGCGATTATTTCACGCGCGGTTTGTGTCCTGTGCGTTGCGGGGTTCAACGGGTTTGAGAACTGATTGGCAAAGAAACGCTCATCCGGCATTTCAGCGGCAAACTTTCCGGCTCTTCTTATCGCCCCCCGCAAGGACTCATCCGAGGGGGTTTCAACAATTTCCGCGCCGAACAGCCTGGCAAGGGATTTTTTTTCGGCGGCGGTGTTTTCGGGCATGAAAAGAGTCGTGCGGTATCCTTTTTCGACGCACACAAGCGAGAGCGCGATGCCCGTGTTGCCGCTTGTCGCCTCAACCACGGTTGTTTTGCCGGGATGGAGTTTCCCTCTGTTTTCCGCATCAGAAATTATCGCGGAGCAGATTCTTTCCTTGGAGCTTCCCGAGTTGCTTATATTCTCAAGTTTTATCCATATATCGGCGGATTTTTTCGTAGTTTTCAATTTGAGTATCGGGGTCATGGTTTTTGCGCCTTGTAAAAAAAACTTCTGATAGTAGATTGTAATTTATGAGAGCAAAGATAATAGACCACAATTTTCTTTCTCCGCGGGTTATCGCCTCATACTTGTTTGAAAGCTCGGATGGCATTGTTCTGATAGAGAGCGGTCCGGAATCCACATCTCAGAATGTTGAAAAAAATCTTGAGCGGCTTGGCTTGTCGCTTGGGGATATAAAACACGTTTTTGTAACTCACATACATCTTGATCACAGTGGCGGCGCGTGGAAGTACGCTCAAAACGGGGCGCGGGTGTATGTTCATCCCAACGGAGCGGTGCATTTAACCGCGCCCGAACGTCTTGTATCCTCTGCCACTAGAGTTTTCGGAGACAAAATGAAAACGCTTTGGGGCGAAGTACTTCCCGTGCCGGAGGACAAAGTTCGTGTTGTCAACGGCGGCGACACGGTCTCGGTAGGCAATTTAAAAATACGGGCTTTTGACACTCCCGGTCATGCGGGGCACCACCACTGCTACCTTTGCGAAGAAGACGGAACTCTTTTCACGGGAGACGCCACGGGTGTCAGAATAGAAGGCGGCGCGGTGATTCCTCCGACTCCGCCGCCCGAAATCAACATAGAACTCTGGCAGGAAACCATAAAAACCATTCGCGGCATCGCGCCCGAAACCCTTTGTCCGACACATTTTGGACCCGCGACCGATGTTGTAGCGCATCTGGACGAATTATCCGCAAATCTTGAGGAATTTTCATCCTGGATCGGTGAAAAAGTGGAAAGTGGCACGTCCGAAGACGAAATCACCCGTGAGTTTCAGGACATTCTTGACAAGCGCGTGACTGAAAGTACAAACGGCAAAGACCTTCTCGAAACATACAGAAAGACCGACACTGTGGGGATGAACACCGGCGGGCTTGTCAGATATTGGAAAAAATTCAGAATGGAAAACTGAAATGCGCATTCCGCAGTTGTTTTTTTTCATTGTCCCGTCTTTTTCTCAATGTATAATAGGAAAAACCGCATCGGATTCGGGGCGTGGCGCAGTTTGGTAGCGCACGGCGTTTGGGGCGCCGGGGTCGGAGGTTCGAGCCCTCTCGCCCCGACCACTTGCGGAATTTGATACGATATTGCGCCCGTAGCTCAGCCCGGATAGAGCAACGGACTTCTAATCCGTAGGTCAGAGGTTCAAATCCTCTCGGGCGCGAAAATATGGTGGATGTAGCTCAGCATGGTTAGAGCGCCGAGTTGTGGCCTCGGAGGTCGCCGGTTCAAATCCGGTCATTCACCCCACTTTTAAAGGGAAATACCAGGAAAGAAAAAATTATGGGACTCAAATGCGGCGTGGTAGGGCTTCCCAATGTGGGCAAATCAACACTTTTCAACTCTCTTTCTAACGGAAACGCGGAAGCAGCAAACTTCCCTTTCTGCACAATAGAGCCGAACATCGGTGTTGCTGCGGTTCCTGACGAGCGGCTTGAAAAAATACAGTCATTTGTGAAACCCGAAAAAATGGTTCCGGCTTTTATCGAGTTTGTTGACATCGCGGGAATTGTGAAGGGCGCGTCCGAGGGCAAGGGCAAGGGCAACGCTTTTCTTTCTCATATACGCGAGATGGATTTAATAGTTCATGTCGTCCGATGTTTTGAGGACGGTGATGTTACGCATGTTGACGGCGTTTTGAATCCCGGGCGTGACATTGAGACAATTGAGACCGAACTGATATTGAAAGATCTTGAAACTCTGGAAAAAAAAGAACAGAAACTTGCTACGCAAGCCAAAAGCGGCGACAAAGACATAAAAAAACAGCTGTCTGATGTTAGAAAACTGAGAGAGTTTATTGAAGACGGCAATTCCGTCCGCGGCCATTGTGATTGGCTTGAGATTGAGAAAGAACAGCAACTTTTTTTGCTGACCGCGAAGCCGGTTTTGTATGTGTGCAATATTGATGATGTGGCGCGGGAGTCCGAATTTTCAAAACAGGTGGAACTTCACGCACAGAAAACCTCAAGCCCCGTAGTGAACATCTGCGCGAAAATAGAAGAAGAAATATCAGGGCTTGACCTTGAAGAAAGGGAAGAGTTCTTCAATGAAATGGGCATTGACAGAACAGGACTTGAAAAACTTGTGCAAGCGGCTTACAAAGGCTTGGGACTTATAACCTATTTCACCGCCGGACCCAAGGAGGTGAAGGCGTGGACTATAAAACTGGGAACAAAGGCGCCTGCGGCGGCGGGAGTTATTCATTCCGATTTTGAAAAAGGTTTTATAAGGGCGGAAACAATAAAATATGAAGATTTCATCGTCGCCGGTTCCGAATCGGCGGCGAAGGAAGCCGGAAAAATGAGAGCCGAGGGAAAAGGCTATGAAGTTTGTGACGGGGATATTATGCTTTTTCGTTTCAATGTGTAGAGGGTTGAAATGTCAATCTATAAAAATTTTGTAAGCCCGTTTCTTGACAGATTAGATTCCGAAACCCTTCATTTTCTTGCAGTTGAAGGGTTGCATTTTGCCGCTAAAACGCGAATTACGCTTTTGCTTGCCGAGCTTGCCGCAAACAGCGGGAGAAGGTTCAAAGATAAGCGGCTTGAGGTTGAGATTGACGGTCTGCGCCTTGAAAACCCGCTTATTGTCGGGGCGGGTTGGGACAAAAAGGGAAGGGCAATTTCCGGTATCTACGCTCTCGGTTTTTCTTGCGTGGAAATTGGTTCGGTAACCCTTCATCCCCAACCCGGAAATCCGAAACCGCGCCTTTTCTCTCTGGCCCCCGGAGTGTTCCTGAATCGGCTCGGTTTTAACAGCCCGGGCGCAGGGGGGGTTGCCCAAAACCTTCAAAACACTGCTCCGTTCCCAATTCCCATAGGAATAAGCATCGGTTTCAACAGAGGAGTTCCATCGGAAAACGCTCCGAAAGACCATGCGGCGGTTGCTCGGAAACTGCTTCCGTTCGCGTCATATTTCGCCGTTAATGTCAGCTCCCCGAATACGCCGGGATTAAGGGATTTACAGCGCAGAGATGCACTTTATCAAATACTTCAAAGTGTCGTTACAATTGCCTCACAAGACAAAAAAATTCCTGTTTATGTGAAAATATCTCCTGAGATTTCACATTCTGAAACAGACGAGGTGATTGAAGCGGTTGAAACAACTGGCGCATCGGGCATTATTGCCACGAACACAACCAGTTCTTCCGGGATAAAATCAAAATACGGCGCAAGATGGAAGGACGAAAGCGGCGGAATAAGCGGTGATGATGAGGGTTACAGAAAACTCTCAACAAACCGGATTAGATACATCCGCTCGCAGACCGGAGGGAAAATGACAATTATCGGCTCTGGCGGGGTAAAGGATACGAAAACCGCTCTTGAGAAAATCAAAGCCGGAGCGAATGCCGTTCAGGTATTTACGGCAATAAGGGGAGAGGGCTCCGGTGTCGCGTCTCAAATCAACAGGGGCATCGCGCGTTTTATGGAAAGGGAGGGGGTTGACTCTGTTGCGGAAATTGTGGGGACGGAATAATTGCCTGATTTTCAGGCGGCACTTAACTCCTATATTCCGAGTTCAGTTTCACATAGTCAAGTGATAGGTCTGACACAAGCGTAAACGCTTTTCCTTTTCCTTCGAAAAGGCGGATTTTTATTATCAAATCATCCTTTTTCATTATTTCCGCGGCTTTTTTTTCAGCATTTGTCATTTCTTTTCCGCCGCTTACAACCCTCAGTGCGCCGATAAAAATATCCATTTTTGCGGGATTGAAATTCGCTCCGGACCTCCCCGCAGCCGCAGCAAATCTGCCAAAATTAGGGTCTTCTCCGAAAAGCGCGCATTTTACAAGGACAGACCCACCCACAGCCCTCGCGACTTTATCCGCATCACGGTCATTTTTTGCTCCTTCAACTTCAATACGCGCGGTCTTTGTCGCCCCTTCGCCGTCCCTGACTATCATTTGCGCGATGTCAAAACACACCTCGCAAACGGCTTTGTCAAAACGTTTGCTGTCCGTGCTTTCGGGCGCGAGGGTTTTGTTTCCCAGCTCTCCGCTTGAAAGAAGAAACACCGAATCGTTTGTTGACATATCGCCGTCCACAATTATGCGGTTGAATGAGCCATCGGCGGCTTTTCGCAATATTTTTCCGGAGAAAGTTTTTGAAATATTTATGTCGGTCAGAACAAAACAAAGCATTGTCGCCATGTCAGGCGCAATCATCCCCGCGCCTTTTCCAATTGCGCAGACGGTTCCCGCAAGTCCGCCGATTTTAATTTTTCTTGAAGAGATTTTTGAAAACCGGTCGGTTGTCATTATCGCGCGCGCCGTTTTGTCTGCTCCGCTTGCGGAAAGTTGTGAAATCAGGCGCGGAACCGCTTTTACAATTTTTCCGGAAGGAAACCTTCCGCCAATCAGTCCCGTTGACGAAGGTATGACAAGGCCGGGGGGAATTTTTAATTTGCCCGCGAGAGCACGTGTGGTCAATTCCGCCGCTTTGCCGCCTTCCTTTCCGGTTATCGCGTTCGCATGTCCGCTGTTTATCAAAAGCGCTTGGCATTTTCCCTGTTTTACGCGCTTCATTCCCAGAAGAACCGGAGCGGCCTTGAGTCTGTTTTTTGTGAATATCGCCGCCGTGACCGCGGGTTTCTCCGCATAGATAAGCGCGAGATCGGGCTTTCCGCCTTTTTTTATTCCGCACGAAAGCGAACTGAACAGAAACCCTGGAACCGAAACGGGAGAATTTTTTTTTAACTTTGCAGCGCTCATATCAGCAACATACTCTCCAGAACTTTCGCGGATTTCAATATTTTTCCCGTCTGATATTGAAAGAAAGCGTTCAGGCAGTTGATGGTTTCAAACGCGTCTTCGTCTTCTACGAGGGCGTTTGCGCGCATGATTTTCTTCGCGGGCTTTGCTACCTCTTTGCGTCCGCACTCGTCGCACAGGAAAAGACCGGTCGAAAAAACCAGCGACCCACGTGCGAAATCATTTCTTTCGCACTCGCCACAACGCGACAAATCCGCTCCGTATCCGAGGGTTTCAAGAGAGACCATTTGGAATTTTATCATCGCCGCAATCCCGTCTCCTTTTTCCATTGATGAAAAGGCTTTCAGCGCTTCAGTGAACATTATTTCACACGGCTCTTCGTTTTCCGGTAGTGCCGCGTCTATAAACTCAACAATGCAGTTTGCCTTGAGAAAGATTCTCATGTCTTTTACCACATCTTCAAAACTCTTTATCAATTCCGCGCTTTCCAGCGTTGTCGTACCCGCGAGGGTCTTTCTCAGTTCAATTTTCAGACGGGTGAAAAGTTCAAGCCGACCGCCGAATCTTTTTCTGCTCGAAACCGCATTCTTTGCCGTCGCTCTGAGCTTGCCGAACTCTTTTGTGAAAAACACAACCGCGATATCGGATTCGCCGAGCGGAGTTTTTTTTATAACCAAAGCCTCGCAGCTTTTTATATTGCGGTTTGTCAAAACAGCAACAATGTTCCCAAAAAGAGGTAGAAAACCGAACCAAGTATGTCATTGAACATCATCAGGAAGGGCCCGGATGAAGCCGCGGGGTCTATGTTAAGTTTTTTCAAAACTATCGGGAGAAAAACCCCTATTGAAGATGTGGCGACTGTTGCCGAAATCATGGCTATAAAAACCGTGGCGCCAACCGCGAGGTTGTCTATCTGTTCCGGTTTGGTATTTATAAGCTCCACTGTAATGGCCCCTATAACTCCGCATATCACTCCCAGGATGAACCCGACTTTTATTTCAGCGAGGAGGATGGACAATATCTGCCCGCTACCTCTGATGGTTTCCATTCCCAGCGACCTTATGATAACCGTGTTTGTCTGAACCCCGACGTTTCCGCCCGCCGCCATAATCGCCGGCATAAAAGCGGCAAGGATGGCAAACTGCTCAAGCGTAACCTGGAAGTTGTGCAGAACCACAAACGCTATGAGAAGCTCTCCCAGAAGCGTAAGAATAATCCAGGGTATTCTGACTTTAATTCTTTCCGCGGTGGGAGTATGTATCGGGTGTAAATGGTCTCCCAGTCCGACCAACTGGTATATGTCTTCCTCGGCTTCCTCGGATATGACATCCATAATGTCGTCGCCGGTTATTCTGCCGAGAAGTTTTCCGTCTTCGTCTATTACGGGAGCGGAAAGCAGATTGTATTTCCGGAACAAAACGGCGGTTTCCTCCTGATCCGTAAGCGGAGACAGGGTGATCTCTGCCGACTCCATAATGTCGCGCAGAGGTGCCGCCGAGTCCGAAATCGCGAGTTTTCCAAGGGAGACCATTCCAACCAGTTTGTCCAGGTCGTCAACCACATAGACTCTCTGGTATTCCTCAATCTCTCTTGAACGGGAGAGTTCTCTAATCCGCTCAACGGTTTCCCTGACCGGTGACTCCGTGCCTCCAGTGAGAACTTCTGTTTGCATGATTCCGCCCGCGGAGTCATCGGGGTATTTGAGCAGAGGCTCAACTTCCCTGAGCTCTTCGGGGTCTATTTTGGAAAGAACCTCTTCGGCTTTTTCTTCAGGCAGTTCCTGTATGAGATCCGCCGCGTCGTCCGAATCCATATTCCCGGCAATATCGGCTATCTGCTGTTCATCAAGTCTGGAAAGCAGTTCTTCGCGGACATTCTCGTCCATCTCTGGTATGACTTCCGAAGATATTTGAACTCCGAGGGAGGAAAGCACAAAAGACTGCTCTTCGGTCTCCAGAGGGTCTATAATCTTTGCTATTTCAGAAGGATGAATTTCAGAGAGCGCGTGGAAAATTCCCGCCCTGTTTCCGTTTTTAATGTGTTTTTTTACGGATTCTGTCAGTTCTTGATTTTCCATACTCGGCTAATTGTATAGGTCAGTTATATTAAAGCCAAACAACTGAAAAAGGGAAGTGTAAAATGCTTAAAGACAGAAAATTGGATTTCGGCGATTCGCCCGAAAAAGAGTGGGAACTATTGAAGAAAAAAGTCGGAGACGGCATAGAGTATATGTTGCCGGATTCTCAGAGATGGTTTCTTGCCAGGGTTGAGGGGGGTGGCATTAAAATCACCGGAGCGGAAAGGAATGTGCGCCCGCTTTCGGTGCCTGATGAGCCGGTGGTTGATTTTGAAGAGTTCAAAATTGTAGCGGGAGCCTACAACGCCGCTCTTTTCGGGGGCATAAACAACCTTCAGCCAAAACTTAACATGCAGAAAACAAGCCCGAATATGCGCTATGTATTTATGTTGATTTATAATTTGCTTTAATCTGAGGAAACTAAAACAGAATCTCTTTTCCCTTTCGTTTTATCTCATCCACGGAGCAGAATCCGCAGAGCATCATCGTTTTGTCAAACTCGGCTCTGAGGATTTCAAGCACCGCAGAAGCTCCTTCTTCGCCTCTTGCGGCAAGTCCCCACAGGACAGGCCTTCCCACAAGAACGGCGTCCGCTCCAAGTGCAAGCGCCTTGAAAACATCGGTTCCGCGCCGTACCCCGCCGTCCACAAACAGCAATCCCTTTCCGTCCATAGCCTTTGCGACATCGGGGAGCGCGTCTATTGTCGCCGGGCTTGTATCCAACTGTCTTCCGCCATGATTTGAAACCACAATTCCGTCCGCTCCGCTTTTAAGCGCAATCTTCGCGTCTTCGGGATGAACAACTCCCTTCACGAGAACGGGAAGTTTTGTTATGCTTTTGAGCCATTCAATGTCTTTCCACGAAAGGGAAGGGTCTATTGACGAGGCAAAGTAGTTGCCGAGACCGGAGCCGGATTCCTTGCTCATTTTCTCAAGTTGCATCGGAGTCATGTTTCTTATGGTCAGTCCTTCGGGAAGTTTGAAGTCGTTGCGCACATCGCGTTCGCGCGTTCCGAGAATGGGCGCGTCCACCGTAACAACAATTGCTTTGTATCCCGCTTGTTCGGCTCTTTTCACAAGCTCCGCCGTGGCACTTCTGTCTCTGTAGACATACAGCTGAAACAAAAGCGGAACGGACGTCTCTTTTTTCACATTCTCAAGGGTTGTGTTTGAAAGAGTGCTGAGAATCATAAGCGTTTGTGCCTTTTTTGCGGCTTTTACAGTTGCAATCTCCGCTTCGGGTGATGCAAGCCCGTGAAAAGCAGTCGGAGCCACAAAAATCGGCATTGAGAATTTCTCTCCGAAAATGTCAACGGACATATTCCGCTTTGAGACATCCACCATAACCCTGTATCTCAACTTTATGCGGTTATACGCTTCGTTATTCTCCGAAAGGGTGATTTCATCGTGTGCTCCGGAGGCGTAGTAGTCATAGAACATCTGTGGAAGTTTTTCTTTTGCTTCGAGGTGGAAGTCATTGATGTTAATAAGTTTTTTGTTAGTCATGTTGTTTTTTTTAATCTTCTAATGAGAGAGTTGTGAAAGAATATTCTCCGTCCTGAAGTTTACTCAAGGTTACTGCATATAAGTCAAATCTTACAGCAACTTTAAAAACCAGTGATTGAATAAGTCTGAAAATTAGACTTTGACCAATATAACTTGTGACTGTATTTACCCACCTGCCATATTCCCAAAACGATAAGTTGGAACGAGTTTTAGCCCAAATAAAGAATGTGATAGTAGCTCCAACTGCCAACAAGTCTAAAAAGAGTTTTGAAATTTCTTCACTGAACAATTGCCAATCCCATTGTTCTCCTGCTTTTTAAAGCTGTTTAGTTGCCTTTACCCAATGGTCTTCTGACACATACTGATGTAACAGTTTTTGTTATCTTTATAATCAAGTGCTTTAACAATCTTTGTTCCACGAGAGGAATGTTTCCAATTTTTCCTCCTTATTTCCATACCCTCAACTCATTATAAAGTGCATCCCTTTCAACCGGCACATAGCCTGCACCCTTAATCATATTCACCATAAAATCCCTGCTGTGTCCGCGTTCCGAGGGCGCGCCCGCGTCGTGAATAATTCTTTCCCGCATTATCGTTCCGTCCGCATCACTTGCGCCGTAGTGAAGCGCCACTTGCGCGGCTTTCTCGCCGAGCGTTATCCAATACGCTTTTATGTGCGGAATGTTGTCAAGAAAAAGGCGAGCGGCGGCGTGTATTTTCATATCGTATGAAGCGGGGAAGGGCTCAATATTGCTCAACCCCGTGTTTTCCGTCTGAAACAGAACGGGAATGAACGCAAAAAATCCCGGCGCTTCGTCTTCAAGGTTTCTCAAACGCTCAAAATGATCTATCACATGAAACGGCTTTTCCAGATGACCGTAGAGAATCGTGGCGTTTGTCGGAATGTTCATATTGTGGGCGAGTTTATGAATCTCCTCCCAGCGTGTCGCAACTGTTTTCGGGGCGCATATTTTTTTTCTGATTTCAGGATGAAGAATTTCCGCTCCTCCTCCCGTTAGCGCGTTTACTCCCGCGTCCGTTAAATCTTCAAGTACACGCTCAAGCGATTTGCCGCTGATTTCGGCAAACCAGTCAATCTCAACCGCTGTGAATGCTTTGATATGACAGGCCGGTTGAGCGTCTTTTACCGCTTTCACTATGTCAAGATAATGACCGAATTCCCAATCGGGATGGAGCCCGCCCACAATATGAACCTCGCGCAGGTCTTCATTCATTACGTCCAGGATTTGCGATATGGACATTTCATACGCGTCTGCCGATTTTTTTGTTTTTCCAAAAGCGCAGAACTTGCAGGAAATGGCGCAGATATTTGACGGGTTTATGTGTCGGTTGACAACAAAATACACCTTGTCGCCGCTTCTTCTACGCTTTTCAAAATCCGCCATCATACCTACGGTGTGCAAGTCATCTGTTTCAAGAAGGCGTATTCCGTCGTCAAAGGAAAGACGCTCTCCGTTTTCCACTTTGTTGAGTATGGGAAGCAGGGACTTGTCAACGCAAAGTTTTTCTATTAGCTCCGGTAACTGTTCCACTTTTCAGATACTTCCGCCTTAATTTCGGGTGACATTTCGGTAACTTCAGGATACCACTCCTTTTTTGTGGCGTCTATTCCCATGCGCCCCTCGCGCACGGTGTCGGAACCGAGATTACTCATCCGTTCGAACTCAATGTCAAGGCGCGGGTCAAAGCGCGTGAAAATTCCCCATATCAGTTCGGTGTCATCGTGTATGTCTATGTCGGGGCTCACAAGAACGGCTATTCTGATTTCCTCAAAACCCGGCGTTTCAAATACGCGCCTTATTAACCCTTTCGGGTTTCCGTCAACGCTTGCGACAAAGAAACCTCCCGCGAGCAGACGGTAATCTTTTATTTCCGGATGCTTTCCTCTTGGGTCGGGAACCGAAGAGCAGTATTTTATCTGCGGTCTGCCGGGTTTTTTCACGGCGTTGATTCCCATTTTGCTTCCCACATGGAAATTTCCACTTGTGAAATCAAGAGTATCAAGCGGGGCGGACGGAATCAGCAGAAAATCATCTTTCGGATTGAAATTTTTTCCGATTTCTCCAAGGATGGCGGAGAAATCCCGTAAATTAACCTTGCCCGATACCGTTACAATGCATTTTGTCAGCACAAGCTGTCCCGTGCCCCAGAGGGCAAGCATGGATTTAACGGCGTTTTTCGGATACCTCTCGTCTACGGAAACAAAAAGAAGGTTGTGAAATCCGGCTTCCGGACAAGCCCACATATCCTTGATCTCCGGGTGGATAATTCTGATAAGCGGTGAAAACATCTCGCCCGCGGCGACTCCGAGATACATATCCTCCTGTGGGGGTTTCCCCACAACAGTCGCGGGGAAAATTGCATCGTCCGCAAAGGTCATATGTTTTGCCTGAAAAACGGGAAAATCCGCCTGCATTGAATAATGCCCGAAATGGTCTCCAAACGGCCCCTCTGTCCGCCGTATGTTTTTCGGGACAATTCCCTCAATAATTATTTCCGCCTCCGCGGGAACTTTTGCGGAGATGGTTTTCCCCTTCGCCATTGAGACCGCACGGCGGCGCAGGTATCCCGAAAAAGCAACCTCATCAACTCCATCCGGCAAAGGTGCGATGGCGCTGAATATCAGGGCGGGGTCGCCGCCGATAACAACCGCCGCTTCAAGGTCGCACCCGAGTTTTTCCGCCTCGTTGTAATGCGCCGCGCCGCCCTTGTGCGGATGCCAGTGCATTCCGGTGGTTTTGGAATCGTAGATTTGAAGACGGTAAAGCCCCATGTTTCTTGAATTAGAAATCGGGCTGTGGGTTATAACAAGACCGAAGGTTATGAACCTTCCACCGTCTTTTGGCCAGCATTTGATTGCGGGAAGTGTTTCAAGGTTGGGCGTGGTTTCATTTTTCTGTGCGCGTGCGCCCGTCCATGAGTTGGTCGTTCTCATTGAGAGCATACGAGTCATTGCGGGCAGCGCGGATGCCACCCCGCGCACAGTTGGCGGGTTAACTTTTTCAAAAATTTCCACAAGCTCCTCGCCCACATCGCGCGGGTTGCCTCCGAGCGCGGTTTTGATTCTTTCTTCGGAAGCGAACAGGTTTATCGCAAGAGGAAACGCACAACCTTCAACATTTTCAAACAGAAGCGCGGGCCCGCCGAGTTTCATCTCACGCGAGGCGATTTCGGTAATTTCAAGTTCCGGATTGACCGGAGTTTTTACACGTCGGAGGTCGCCTTTTTTCTCAAGATGAGTGATGTATTCGCGCAAGTTGCGAAAGGTTCCGCTCAACCGAGGTCTCCGCTCCGCCAGCCGTCAATTTCTGTTCCCGATGAGACGGAGAGAAGTTTATCCACAAACCCGCCTACAAGTTCGGAGGCGGTACGTGCGCCGGAGTAGTGCGGAGGGCTTATGGGCATGATTATCGCCCCGTATCCCGAAAGTTTGGCGGCGTTTTCAAGCGCGACTGTGCTGAGCGGCGTTTCTCTGATGGCGACTACAAGTTTTCTTTTTTCCTTGAGTGCGACCTGGGCGATTCTTGTTATAAGTGTGTCGGCAATGCCGTTAGCTATTTTCGCGAGCGTGGAAACCGAACACGGGACAATCACCATTGAGTCAAAATGGTTGCTCCCCGAAGAAAATGGTGATGCGAGGTCGGAGTCACTGAAGGTTTTTTTCGCCCACTGGCCAAGCTCCTCGACATTGACTCCCATTTCTTCATTCAAAACCGCTCTTCCCCATTTACTTGCGACAAGGTATCTGTCGCCTTCGCAGCGTCTGAGGAAATCAACTCCGTAAACCGCACCGGACGCGCCCGTTATTCCCACTATTGTTCTCAACTTTCAGTCCCTCATGGCAAGTATATCCCGCAAAGAATGAAAACTAAAACAAAGGCTCCTGCGACCGTGTTCAGTTTGAAAAAAGCTAGTTCGGTTTCGGAAGATTTAACTTGCACGAACAGGAAAATGGCGTAAAGAACCGCAAGCGCGGTGAGTGAAAAAACCTTTCCGTCGAATTCTACGAATTGAAGAACAATCAGAGGAACAACACAGACGGTATGGGACACCGCCGAAACCAAAAGCGCCGTTTTCGCGCCAAGCAGAGCGGGAAGGGAATGCAAGCCGTTTTCTCTGTCAAAATCTTTATCCTCAACCGAGTAGATAATGTCAAATCCCGTGACCCAGAAAAATGTGAATATGCTCAGCATCAGGGGGATAAAAAAATCGTTCAACGAGCACCTCACGGCAAGCCACCCGCCCGCAGGGGCGAAAGAGAGCACGAGTCCGACCCCGAAGTGACAGAGAGACGTCCGCCTTTTCATATAAGGATAGAGTGCAAAAACGACCGCCGGAAACGGCGACAGGTAAAACACAAGAGGGCATATCAGCCATGCGGAAACAAAATAAACCGCAAGGCCGGAAACAAGAACCAAACGAGCTTCAAAGCGGCTTATAATTCCGGACGGAATCTCTCTGTTTTTTGTTCGCGGGTTCGCGGCGTCAATTTCAGCGTCAATAATTCTGTTAAAAGCCATCGCCGCGGTTCTTGCTCCCATCGTGGCGCAGAGAATAAGCAAAATCGTCCGCCCGTCGGGAATGCCGCCGGAGGCAAGCATAGCCCCCGCAATTACGATTGGAAGAGAAAAAAGCGTGTGCTCAAATTTGACGAACGAAAGGTATTTTCTCATTTTTTCTTTTTCAAAAGCGGCTTCAGAAACCTGCCGGTCGCGGATTTCCGGTTTTTAACTATCTCTTCGGGAGTTCCCTCCGCTACGATTTTTCCTCCGCGCTTTCCTCCTCCGGGTCCGAGGTCTATTATGTGCGCGGCTGTTTTGATAATTTCGGGATTGTGTTCAATTACAAGAACCGAGTTTCCGCCGGCAACCAATTTTTCAAGCATAGCGAGTAATTTTCTCACATCCTCCATATGCAATCCGATGGATGGCTCGTCAAGGATATAGAGAATATTCCGTCCGTCTTTTCTTGAAAGTTCACGGACTATTTTCATTCTTTGTGCCTCTCCGCCTGAAAGTGTTGTCGCGGGCTGTCCAAGCCTTAAATAACCCAGACCCACATCAATCAGGCTTTTAAGTTTTTTAAAAAGAGCCTGAGATTCGGGGAAAAATTCCGCCGCTTCCCTTGCAGTCATATTTAAAATGTCGTCTATGCTTTTGTTCTTCAATCGTGTTTCCAGAATGGTTTTTTTGAATCTTTTTCCTTCACATTCGGGGCATACAACCGAAACATCGGCGAGAAAAAGCATTTCTATTTTCTGAGTTCCCTCGCCTTCGCAAACTTCGCATCTGCCCTTTGAGGTGTTGAAAGAAAAATGAGACGCGGTGATACCGGCCCGCTTCGCTTCTTCGGAAGAAGCCATGATTTTGCGTATGGCGTCATACGCCTTTACATAAGTCGCGGGATTTGAACGCGAATTTTTTCCGATTGGCGACTGGTCAAGCATCACAATATCGCTTATGTTTTCCGTTCCCCTGATTGAGCGGCATTTGCCCTCGGCGTAAGACTGTCCGCAGAGTTTGTTTGCGAGGCGGTTGTACAAAACATTTTTAATGAGAGAGCTTTTGCCCGAACCCGAAACCCCGGTTACGCAGACAAGTGTTCCAAGAGGTATTGAAGCATCAATGTTTCTGAGATTGTTCTCGGCCGCTCCAAGCACGGTTAACGCGCCTTTGGATTTTTCCACGCCACGGTTGGGAACGCAAACGGATTTTTCTCCGGATAAGTAAAGACCCGTGTAAGACTCCGGGGCGGACGAAGCAAGGTTTCCTGCAGGCCCCTGATAGACAACTTCTCCGCCGTTTTCTCCCGTCTCTCTGCCCAGTTCAACTATGTAGTCGGACTCTTTTACTATGTCCAGGTCGTGCTCCACAACCACAATGGTGTTTCCCTTTTCCCGTATGTGTTTGATTGTGGAGACCATGTTGTGTGTGTCCTGAGGATGGAGACCCACCGACGGTTCATCAAGAATATAGAGGGTTTCCGTCAGTCCGGAGCCAAGTTGGCAGGCAAGGCTTGCCCTTTGTGCCTCTCCGCCCGAAAGCGTGCGTGTAAGACGGGAAAGGGTCAGGTATTCAAGACCCACGTCGTTGAGAAACAGAATACGCTCCCGAATTTCCTTCAAAATATCTTTCGCGAGGAGGGTTTCGTTTTTGGACAGGGTTTTTTCGAGCGATTTTTCGGAGAAAAAATCCGCAATGTCTCCGACCGTCATTTCCGACACTTGGTTTATGTCGTGGCCGTCTATTTTTACCGCGAGCGCCTCGGGGCGGATTCTGCTTCCGCCGCACGCCCCGCATTTCACGGCCGAGCGGTAACGTGAGAGAAAAACCCTTACCTGCACCTTGTAGATTTTTTTCTCAATTTTTTTAAAAAAACCCATAATTCCGCCCGACGCAATACCAACCGAGCCGTCTCCGGAAAATATAAAATCCCGCTCTTTCCGCATGAGGTTGGAAAAAGGGGCGTCGGGATCTATTGAGTTTTTTTCCGCGAGTTCAACAAGTTTTCTCTGCGCGAACCTGAAGGACGGGCGGGAGAACGGCTCAACCGCTCCGCCGCGAATGCTTTTTGAATCGTCCGGAATGACAAGAGAGCGGTCTATCTCAAGTTTGTTTCCAAACCCGTTGCATTTTTCGCACGCTCCGTGAGGACTGTTGAATGAAAACATTGCCGGATACGGCTTTGAAAAAATATCGCCGCATTTGTGGCATACAAGCCCTTTTTTGAAAAACAGAGGTTTTCTTTTTTCAAAACGAACGGTGATGGTCTCGTTTTCACTGAAAGCGGTCTCGAGAGACTCAACCGTTCGCGGAAGCGATTTTCTTCCGATTCTGATTCTGTCAACAACAACCTCACAACCGGAAGACAGTCCGGCGTTTTCGTCAATTCCCCTTACTCCGTCTTTTTCGGCAAAGACCCTTGAATATCCTTTTTTCAAAAGCCTTTGCGCGGTTTCATCTTCAGCCGCCGGAAAAAGTATTAAAACATTTTCTCCGTCTCCCGAACTGACAAGGGTTTGCGCGATTGACTGTGGGTTATGGTCGGCGACTTGGAATTTGCATCGAGGGCAGAAAATTTTCCCGGCATTTGCGAACAAAAGGCGCAAGTAGCTGTCAATCTCGGTTGTTGTGCCGAGCGTGGAGCGGTTGTTTTGAACCCGGTTTCTGTTCTCTATTGATATTGACGGCGGCAGATTCTCGATAGAATCAACATCGGGACGCCGGAACCTGTCAAGAAACTGCCTTGTGTATGTGGATAGGCACTGGATGTATTTTCTCATGCTTTCGGCGTGAACGGTGTCCACCGCGAAGGATGATTTCCCCGAACCGCTGAGACCGGTTACGACTGTGAAACTGTTTGCGGGAATTTCAACATTTATATTTTTGAGATTGTTTTCCCGCGCGCCTTTTATCTGTATTGGTCGTTTTGAGGCTTGTTCCATATTTAACAACTATAGATTTCAATTTGCCGTGTTGCAAAAAGCGGGTTTGCCAAAGCCTTTTAACTTTGTTAGCGTTGTCAAAAACCGCAGGATGAAAATTGTCAATTCTTCAACAAACAGACCCTGAAATAGCAGATTCCATACGGCGCGAACTTGAGAGGCAGGAACTTAAAATTGAGCTGATAGCGTCTGAAAACTATGTCAGCCCGGCAGTGCTTGAGGCGCTTGGAAGCGTTATGACAAACAAATATGCGGAAGGGCTTCCGGGAAAGAGATACTACGGCGGGTGCGAGTTTGTTGACGTGGCAGAAAACATCGCGCGCGACAGACTGAAACGCCTTTTTGGGGCAGACGCCGCGAATGTTCAGCCTCATTCCGGTGCTCAGGCGAATATGGCGGTTTTCTTTTCATGCCTTCAACCCGGAGACACCTTTCTCGGAATGGATTTGTCGCACGGCGGTCACCTCACGCACGGCAGTGCGGTCAATTTTTCCGGGCGCTACTATAATGCAGTTCCATACGGCGTAGATCCCGACACCTTTCTCATAGACTACGATGAAGTGAGAGACATCGCCCTCAAATACAAACCGAAACTGATTATCGCCGGTTTTAGCGCGTATCCGCGAGCAATTGACTTCGGTATTTTCAGGGAAATAGCAGATGAATCCGGCTCCGTCCTTATGGCGGACATAGCGCATCCCGCCGGGCTTGTGGCGGCGGGAATCTACCCCGATCCCGTTCCTCATTGCGACTTTGTTACCACCACAACGCACAAAACTCTTCGCGGACCCAGAGGCGGCGCGGTGATAATGAAAAGCGAGCATGAAAAAAAGCTAAACGGCAGAGTTTTCCCCGGAACTCAGGGAGGGCCTCTGATGCATGTCATAGCCGCGAAAGCGGTGGCGTTTGCCGAAGCTCTCGCTCCCGGTTTTGCGGATTACCAGAAGCAGACTTTGAAAAATGCCCGCGCCATGGCGAAAGCGCTTTCCGGGCGCGGTTTCAATCTGCTATCCGGCGGAACAGACAATCATCTGATTCTTGTTAACCTTGAAAGCAAGGGGATAACCGGCAAAGAAGCGGAAGAAACCCTTGAAAAATCTGGAGTTACGGTCAATAAAAACTCCATTCCGTTTGACAAGTTGCCACCAGCGGTTTCAAGCGGCATAAGGGTCGGCACGCCGGCAGTTACAACGCGGGGGATGAAAGAGGCGGAAATGGATATAATCGCGGATTTTATTTGCAGGGCGATTGAAAACCCCGGCGATGAAAAAAAACTTGCCACCATAAACGCCGAGGTTAAAGATTTGTGCCTGAAATTTCCCGTCTATGAGGGTATGAAAATTTGAAGTGCGTTTTCTGCATGGGAGACACAAGTGTTTTAGACTCTCGTAGCAACGATGAGACACCTTCCATACGCCGTAGGAGGGAGTGCACTGCGTGCAAGAAGCGGTTTACTACATACGAGCGTCCCGAGGTTAGGATTTCCATTCTGAAAAAAGATGGGCGCAAAGAGAGTTTTAGAAGGGAAAAAATCCTTGACGGCGTTAAAAAAGCCTGTGAAAAACGCGGAATAACCGCCGAAGCAATTGAGAATTTCGTGCTCAAAATAGAGGGTGAACTCGCAAGCAAAGGCGAGCGCGAAATACCCGCGCACGAGGTCGGGGAACACATTATGGAAAAACTACGCTCTTTTGACAAGGTTGCGTATCTGCGTTTCGCTTCCGTCTACAAATCGTTTGACGATGTGAGCCAGTTTCTTAAAGAGGTAGAGGACGTTGCACAATACCCCGACAAAACCCCCGAAGGAGAACGCTGACCTTTGCTTGTTGACACTCACGCCCATTTGGAAATGCTCGGAGACAAAGTTTTCAGAGCGGTGGAAAGGGCCACGGAGGCGGGGATTGGAAGGATAGTTTCCGTTTCAACGCGATATGAAAATTCCCTTGATACCCTTGAGCTTGCCGGGCAGTTTGATTCGGTCTATGCCGCGGTGGGAATACATCCCCATTTGGCGTCAACGTTTCAGGATGAATCGGTCAATTTTATCTCTGCGGCCGCGTCCCGGGAAAAGGTTGTCGCGATAGGGGAGACAGGGCTTGACTACCACTATATGAAATCTCCGCGCGATATTCAGATTAAGTCCTTTGAGGCGCACATAGAGATTGCGGGACGGCTTGGACTGCCGTTTATTGTTCATCTCAGGGATTCCGGGGACGATGTTGAGGCAATTATCAAAGCCGCAACAAAGCGCGACAAGCCGGGGGTTATCCATTGTTTTTCGGGAAATTATGAAATGGCGAAAAAGTTTATTGATATGGATTTTTTTATCTCTTTTTCGGGAATTATGACCTTCAAAAACGCGCCGGAAGTTCGCGATGCCGCGCGGAAAATTCCGTCCGAGAGAATTCTTATTGAGACCGATTCCCCTTACCTTGCTCCCGTTCCGCAAAGAGGCAAAGAAAATGAACCGGGATTTGTCCGTCATGTTTTTGAACTGCTCACTGAAATAAGAAAAACACCGCCCGAAGAAATGGAGGAACGTCTTTTTCTCAACAGTATGGATCTTTTTGAAAGGATGAACTGAAGAATCGCGGCTGTAATTTATGGCTAAAAAACCGAAAATAGCACTGACGCTTGGAGACCCTGCGGGGATAGGCCCTGAAATTGTGGCGAAGGTTGTTTCATCCGAACAAACCAGGCGGTTGTGCGAACCGGTTGTTTTCGGCGGCCGCGAGATTTTTTCAAAGGCATGCGAACTTGTCGGTGCGAACAAAAGCGATGTTGAATTTGTGGATTGCGGTGGTCTGAAGTTTGATGATTTAAGTCCCGGAGATGTGAGCGAAATTTGCGGCCACGAATCGCTTGCCTCAATAGAAAGAGCGGTTGAGCATGTCTCCTCTGGCTTTGCGGACGCGGTTGTTACCGCTCCGATTAACAAAAAAGCGATAACCCTTGCCGGCTCGCCGTATTCTGGACATACCGAGATGTTAAAGGATATGACGGGAGCGGACGAAGTGGTGATGATGTTTGAAAGCGGCGATTTCAGGGTCGCATTGGTTACGGTTCACTGCGCGCTTGCCGAAGTTCCGGCACTTGTAACCGGGGAAAGGGTCTTCAACACCATACGGATATGTGCGTCCGAACTTTCGGACAAATTTGCCATAGATTCTCCCCGGATTGCCGTTTGCGGGCTTAACCCTCATGCCGGAGACGGCGGCGAGTTCGGCAGTGAAGATATGGAGGAAATTGCCCCGGCGGTTATAAGGGCGTCCGCAAAGGGTATTAATGTCGCGGGGCCCGTTTCCGCAGACGCGGTTTTTTATAATGCCGTTGGTGGACAGTGGGACGCGGTAATAGCGATGTATCACGACCAGGGGCTTGTTCCGTTCAAAATGCTCGCTTTTTACAGCGGAGTGAACATAACGCTCGGGCTTCCGATTGTCAGAACCTCTCCCGACCACGGGACGGCATTTGATATAGCGTGGCAGGGAATGGCCGACCCGCGCAGTATGCAGGAGGCGGTAAAAAGCGCGGTTCGCCTTGCTGTTAGAGAAGACCGAACCGCAGTCTTATAATTGTTTTTATAAGCGAGTACGCATAAACAACCCTTCGTGTTGAAGAGCCGTGGACGCGTCTGGAAAAAAACATTGGAACTTCAGAAAACACAAAGTCAGGATGGTTTCTGTGAAGTTTACAGATTATCTCCTGATGTATGTCAAAATGCTCGCAAGTGAGAGATAACGCCTGGATTTGCGGGGTTTTGTAAAGCTTGAAACTTGTTGACCAGTCTTTGCAGTCAATTCCTATAATGGATGAGCAGAATATGTTCAGAGAGCGCGACATAAGCCGGTTGACAATGTTGTCATCCGAATGTCCGCCTTCAATGTAGCGCGAGGCGATTACCATGTCGTTTTTTTCGCGCAAATCCAGCATGGCGGGAATAACCTCGGGCGGATGCGAAAGGTCTCCGTCCATAAGTACCGAGTATTTTCCGTTTGCGTTGTTGATTCCCGTCCGCACGGCTCTTCCGTATCCGTCTTTTCCGCCTTCTGTCGGAACATAGATGGCATTCTCAAAGTTTTTGCACACCTCAAGTGTCGCATCCATCGGGCTGACTGTATCCACAACCAGAATTTTGTATGTAATGCCGTAATTTTTAAGAACGGCGTCAAGACGCGGAAGAAGGATTTTAAGATTCTCTTCTTCGCGCATACAGGTTATAAAGACATCGAGTTCGGAGGGCATTTTTGTGCTTTCTTGAAAACAACTATATACGGATAGTTCTTTGTCCGCTGACTTCTTGACAATCATTTTCTGTCCCTTAACCTTTCCACTGATATGGGCTACAGCTACGCTCCGATAGTGATTGTCTGGATTTTGACAATGGGGCTTGCCGTTGTATTGCTTTTCCTTTCCGTATTTCTGGGACGAAAAAAACCGAGCGAGGCAAAATATTCTCCTTATGAGTCGGGAGTAACTCCCGTTGGCGAGGCAAGCGGCAAATTTCCCGTAAAATACTATCTTATCGGCGCGCTTTTTATCCTTTTTGACATAGAGGCCGTTTTCCTTATAGCATGGGCTGTTGCTTCGCGGGAACTGGGAATTGTGGCAACCTTTGAGCTCGGAGCATTTCTTGCGGTAATAGCTGCCGGGTATTTGTATGTTCTGTTCAAAGGGGTGCTGGATTGGCAATGAACAGCGGCGGTCTTCTCGGCGGAGACGGCTTCATCTCAACAAAGGTTTCCGCTCTGGTGGACTGGTCGAGAAAAAACAGTCTCTGGCCCATGCCTCTGGGGACTGCGTGTTGCGCGATTGAAATGATGGGAGCTTTCGCGTCCCGCTACGATATGTCGCGCTTTGGGGCGGAAGTGGCCAGATTTTCTCCGCGTCAGGCCGACCTTATGATAGTTTCGGGGACGATAACCTATAAAATGGCGTCTGTTTGCCGGAAAATTTACGACCAGATGCCGGAGCCAAAATGGGTTATAGCGATGGGCTCATGTACCTGCGGCGGCGGTCCTTTTGACAGCTACGCCGTTGTTCAGGGCATAGACGAATTTCTACCTGTTGATGTTTATGTCGGCGGTTGTCCGCCGCGCCCTGAAGCGCTTATAGACGCTATTATTAAAATACAGAAAAAGATTGAAAATGAAGGCGCGCCATTGATATGAGCCTTGTTAATTCAATTCAACAAGGGCTTTCGGAATTCACTCTGTCCGCCGGTAAGATGAAAGGAGGGGAACCGGTCTTTACCGTTATGCCCCTGTGCGTAAAAGAAGCCTGCTTGAAACTGAAATCTGAGTTCGGGTTTGTTTATCTGTCTGACATAACCGCCGTTGACCTTCTCGACGAAGGGCGGGACGCGCGTTTTGAGGTTGTATATAACACAGTTCGTTTTGACTTTGAATACAATGAGGAATTAAGGGTTTTTCTCAAAGCTCCTATTGACGAAAAATCCCCGTCCGTTGAGTCTGTTACTTCGGTATGGAAAGGGGCGAACTGGCTTGAAAGAGAGGTGTTTGACATGTTTGGAATCAGATTCAACGGACATCCGGATATGAGAAGAATACTTCTCCCCGAAGACTATGAGGGTTTTCCTCTCCGCAAAGATTTTGATGTGCGGGACCGAGAGCCGGCAAAACGCTCTTTCAACAAAGCACTCAAAGAAGGCAACTTCTGATGGAGCGGGTTCAGTTTGTTTCGGACGCAAGTCCGGACAGCAAAGAGATGATTTTGAATATGGGTCCGCAGCACCCGGCCACGCACGGGGTATTGCGCATAGTTCTCAGCCTCGACGGAGAAGTTATTCGCAAGGCGGTTCCACACATCGGGTATTTACACAGGGGGATAGAGAAACTTTGTGAAAATATCACCTATCAGCAATGCCTTCCCTATACCGACAGAATGGACTACCTTGCCGCCATTTGCAACAACATAGGTTTTGTGCTCGCCGTTGAGAAACTGCTTGGAATTCAGGATGAGATTCCCGAAAGGGCGAAAGTCTCGGAGGTTATTCTTTTTGAGCTTGGCAGGATAGAGTCCCACATGGTTGGCATAGGCACGGGCGCGCTTGACCTTGGAGCTTTTACGCCGTTTATGTACTGCTTTAAGGAGCGTGAAAGAATCTACGACATTCTGGAGATAGTTTGCGGCGCGAGAATGACCACTTCGTATCCCCGAGTCGGGGGGCTTCCTGCGGATTTGCCTGAAAATTTTGAAGAAGCGGTCAGAAATTTTCTCAAGGAGTTTCCCGCGACACTGGACGATGTTGACAAGCTTCTCACAAAAAACACCATCTGGCTTCAAAGAACAAAGGGAGTTTCTTTCATCAGCGCCAAAGACGCGCTTGATCTCGGACTTTCCGGAGCCACTTTGAGAGGAAGCGGCGTTCCGTTTGATTTGCGAAAATCAAAACCGTATCTGGATTATGAAAACTACGATTTTGACATCCCGATAGGCGAAGACGGGGATGTGTATTCCCGATATCTTTGTAGAATGGAGGAGTGCAGGCAGAGTGTGCGAATTATCCAACAAGCGATAGACAACCTGCCAGACGGCCCGTTTGTCGCAGACCTGCCGGATATTGTTCTCCCCGAAAAAGAAAAGGTTTACACGCAAATGGAATCACTTATACGCCATTTTGTTCTTGTGTATGACGGTTTTTCTCCCCCCGCCGGAGAGACATATCACGCCGTTGAAAACCCCAAAGGCGAACTTGGCTACTACCTTGTCAGCGACGGCACGAAAAAGCCTTTCCGCATGCGCGTGAGAGGCCCGTCTTTTGTGAATCTCCAGTCGTTGCCTCCGATGCTTGAGGGCGCGTTTGTCGGCGATGTTGTCGCAGCGCTCGGAAGCATCGATATTGTGCTCGGAGAGGTGGACAGGTGAGAAAAGGCGGCTGAATTCTTACTCTCCCTCCGGTAAAATAACTTCTCTTGCTTTGCCCGCTCCCTGATGCTCGCCGATAATTCCCCGTTTTTCCATTATTTCAACTATTGTCGCGGCACGGTTGTAACCGATTTTCATGCGGCGCTGAAGCATTGAGATTGACACTTGTCCCGCTTCTCTGACAATTTGAAGGGCTTCTTCATACATATCATCCGTTTCATCTTCTCCGATGTCTTCGGGTTGTTCGGGTTTGTTAATGGCTTCGGATATTTGCCGGTCAAACACGGGGTTTCCTTGGGATTTGAGAAATTCAACAATTTTCTCTCTTTCTTCGTCGGTTATGAGCGCTCCCTGAATTCTTTCAAGAGCATTGGTTCCGGGTTTCAGAAAGAGCATGTCTCCCTTGCCTAGCAACCTTTCGGCTCCTTGCGAGTCAAGCACTATCCTTGAGTCCACTTTTGAGGAAACAAGAAAAGATATCCTTGCCGGGATGTTGGCTTTGAGCAACCCCGAAACAACATCCGCCGAAGGGCGCTGGGTCGCAACAACAAGATGTATGCCCGCCGCACGAGCCTTCTGGGCTATTCTTATTATCGCGTCCCGTGTTTCGGATGCCGCGGACATTATTAAATCCGCGAGCTCGTCTATGAGAATCACTATGTAGGGAAGGATTGCGGCAGAGTTTTTTCCTTCTTCTCTTTCTATTTTGGCGTTATAAGAATCTATGTTTCTTACGCTTTTTTCTGATAAAAGTTTATATCTGTTTTCCATTTCGGCGACCGCCCATTTGAGAGCCGCGATTGCTTTTTTCGGCTCTGTCACAATCGGATGGAGAAGGTGTGGAATACCTTCATATATGGCAAATTCAAGCATTTTCGGGTCTATCATAAGAAGCCGCAGACGGTTGGGTCCGGCTTTGTAAAAAAGGCTTGCGAGCAGTGAATTCAGAAGCACGCTCTTGCCCGAACCCGTGGTTCCCGCCACCATCAAATGCGGCGCGGTAGCGAGATTGGTGTAGTACGGCGTTCCCGATATGTCTTTTCCCACCGCTATTGTCAGAAGCGACCCGCTTTGAGAGAAAGTCGGATTTTCAAGAAGTTCCCCCAGACAGACTTTTTCACTTTCGCCGTTGGGCACTTCAATGCCGACAACATCTTTGCCCGGTATCGGGGATATGATTCTTATGCTCCGTGCGCTTAAGCTCATTGCGAGGTCGTTTTCAAGCGAGGCGATTTTGCTTACGCGCACACCGGCGGCGGGCTTGTACTCAAACATGGTGATAACAGGCCCCGGTTTTATTTCGGTGATTTCTCCCGAAACGCCGAAGTCTTTAAGTTTGTCTTCAATGAGACGGGCATTTGCGTATGCCGCTTCCCTGTCCACTCCGGTCTTCTCTCCGTCCGGTTTTTCGAGAAGGTCAACCGGAGGCAATTTGAATTGTTTGTCCGTCTGTTTTTCCGTGTCTTTTTCTGTTTTAACTATTTTCAGAGGAGTTTCCTTTTTATTTTTGACCACGATTTTGGGAGTGTTATTTGCGGTTTTTATCTCCGGAACAACAACTGTGGGTTCGGTTTTTTTGACGGGTTTTTCTCGCAGAGGGGCGGATTTCGCTCTGTCGTGGTATTTTTTCAGCAATCTCGCGGTTGAAAGAAAGACGGTTTTTCCGAGACGGGAAGACAGAGAATACAGAACTCTCCCGGCCTTCAAAAGAGCTGCCGACGTCACGACAAGAAATTTGATTGCTCCGCTGGCAACCTTTAATAACACTGAACGCAAACTGGTTTTGGCAAGAAATATGAGACACGCGGAAATAATCGAAAGGGCTATTACATATGAACCAAAGATTCCAACACTGTCCAATGTCAAAGCAAAAATCAGCTCTCCGAGTTTTCCTCCCGTGCCGTTTTGCGTGAGATGGCTGGTAAAAACTCCCTCAAAAGCCGGTGCCGTAAACAACAGACTGAATGAGATTATAAGCCCTGCTGCCGCCACGGCGTCTTTTGCCGTGTCTTTTGCGCTAATTTTCGCAAACAAAATGCGGACGAATAAATAAACGCAACAGACCGGAATCAGATAGGATGAAACCCCCAGACCATATCCGAGGCTTCTTGACAAAATCTTGCCGACCCACCCGACTGCACCGCCGCCGAAGGGCGACAAAGAACCGCCCATTACAAGACTCGCAGCGGCTATTGTTCCCAGAAGAAAAATTACTATCGCGAGTGTCTCTTTTTGAAATCCGCTGTCTTTTTTGCTCATTTCACGGTCAACGCCTGTGTGGCGGAGTTTATTATCTCAGCCGTATACATGGGAAATATGCCGAGCAACAGAGTTCCCGCGCAAAGAAGGACTATTACCGCTTGCGCTCCGAAGTCTGCTTCCCATGCTTGTGTTTTTTGTTTTGAGACCGGTCTCATAAAAACAAACACAAGCACCTTCAGGTAGTAATAAGCGGAAACAATGCTGTTAACAAGTGCAAATATGACAAGCCAATACATTCCCGCCTCCGCGGCGGGAAGGAAAACCCTATATTTCGCGAAAAAACCGATTGTGGGAGGCACTCCCGCAAGGGAAAACATAAAAACTGCGAGCGCGAAGGAAAGCCCCGGTTTTTCTCTCCAGAGACCGGCCAAATCACTGAAAGTCTGATACTCATTTCCGTCTTTTCCAAGTAAAGATATTATGCCAAACGCCCCGAGACTCATTATTGAGTATGCGTAAAGGTAGTAGAAAAGTCCCGAAAGCCCGGCGATGTTTCCTTCCGAAGATAGATAAGCGACCAATCCCACAATTGCATAGCCCGCATGAGCGATGCTTGAATAAGCAAGCATTCTTTTGATGTTGCTCTGAGCTATTGCCGAAATATTCCCGACAGTCATTGTCGCAACCGCCACTGTTGCCAGGATTGCGGTTAAAGCCCAGTTGCCAGCGGTTCCTATTTCAACTATGAACCTTGCAAGTATCGCGAATGCCGCCACTTTGACACCGACCGACATAAAAGCGGTCGCGGGCAGGGGAGCACCGCCATATACATCCGGAACCCACTGGTGAAGAGGTGCGGCTCCTATTTTGAAGATAAACCCCGCAAGGACAAGCGCGGCTCCGGTAATAAGCATCGGGTTTGAGGGAAACTCGGAGAAACGCACGCCTATTTCTTCAAAAAAGAGGCTGCCTGTCGCACCGTAAAGAAGGGCTATTCCAAGCAGCATCAAAGCGGATGAAAAACCTCCCGCAATAAGGTACTTGATTCCCGCTTCCGCTGAAGAGGAACGGTTGTCGGAAAATCCCGAAAGCGCGTAAACGCATATGGACATTGTTTCAAACGCTATAAAAAGGGATATGAATTCCACCGACTCCACCATCAGCATCATCCCAACGGTGCAGAAAATTATAAGAGCAAAAAACTCCCCCAGTTTTTCGGATTCCCGCATATATGATTTCGCAAAAAAGATTACGACAATGCCGTTTGCAAGGAAAATTGAGTTAAAAAAAACCGCAAAAGAATCAAGCAAAAGAGAGTTTGAAAACGCGTTTTGAGAAATGCCAAACCTGTTCGTGTTGAGCAAGAAAGCCGTGACAAACCCCGTGAGCGCAAGCGCGGAAAAAAGCAACGAACGATGTTTTTGGGAAATTTTTCTCAGTAGTGGAGCAAGCACAATCAGAACAAGCCCGGAGAGAGAAAGCAGGAGTTCGGGACTTATAAGTGATGCGCTGGCAAGTAGTTGATTGAAACTCATTAGTACAATAAAGAAACCGCGATAATCTTTACGGAAAAATCCGCAATGTCAATTTTCCCGCACACGGACTGAAGAGAGGATATCGGATATCTCTGCGAAGGTGACGGGGCCCGATATTTTACCCAGAACTTTGGAGTTTTCGTCAATGAAAAAAGTTTCCGGCACGCCCGCGACTCCGTAGTTTATATGGATTGTTTTTTCAGGATCGTAGCCGTTCGGATAATTGATTTTATGCTTTGCCGTGAACCGTATGGCGTCTTCGGTATTGTCCATTACATTAACGCCCAAAAAAACGACATTACGCTCGCCGTACGTTTTTTCCGCCCGGTTTATTTCTTCCGCCTCATACGCGCACGGAAGGCACCAGGAAGCCCAGAAGTTAAGCACTACAACTTTGCCATTTAATTCTTTCATATTAAGTGGCTTTCCGTTGAAAAGTTTAAGAGAAAAATCGGGCGCGGGTTTGCCTATAAGCGGTGATTCCGGCCATTTTCCGCTTTCCGGAGAAAAACGGTTGCCGAAAGAATATAAAATCAATACGGCGACGGCGGCGACAAGCGCCGCGCTGATTATTCCCGTTATTATTTTTGTTATCCTCATGGCTGTGCCGCAAATGTAGTATACTCAAAACCGCCCGAGTTACCGGGGTGTTGTTTGCTGTTTTATGCCAAAGATAATAACAGTTTCAAACCGTCTTCCGTTTTCCGCCGGATTGAGGAAACAGGGGAGATTTGTTCTCAACCGCAATGTCGGAGGACTTGCGACCGGGGTTGGTGGCTTGCAATTCGGAAAGCGGCAAGTCTGGGTCGGATGGCCCGGAGTTTCATTCTCTTCATTAAACGGCGAAGAGCGCCGCAAACTTGAACGCGCTCTTGCGGACAAACATCTGTCGCCGGTTTTTCTCGACGACAAGGAAACCGACGGATATTACAACGGTTTTTGCAATTCAACCATCTGGCCGCTTTTTCATTATTTTCCGCAGTTTGCCGAATACAAAGATGATTACTACAGGGATTACCGGAATGTTAATGAGAAATTTGCCCGTGCCGTTCTGAAAATCGCGAAAGAGGACGATACCATCTGGATACACGACTATCACCTGATGTTGCTTCCCTCACTTCTCAGAGACAAGCTTCCGGATGCCGAAATAGGGTTTTTTCTGCACACGCCGTTTCCGTCTTCTGAGATATTCAGGTCTATTCCCGCTTGTTCCGAGATAATAGACGGCCTGCTCGGCGCGGACTTAATCGGGTTTCACACCTTTGATTATGTGAGGCATTTTGCTGAAAGTGTCAGAAGGGTTAAACAGATTGAAAACTCTCTCGGTGTTCTTTCGGTCGGAGAGCGTCTTGTAAAGGCGGATATGTTTCCTATGGGAGTGGATGTGGAGAAGTTTGCATCTGCTCTTAAATCCCCCGCGGTCAAAAAATACAGGAAAAAAAAGAAGAGGCTTTTTTCGGACCACTGCCGCGTCATCCTCTCAATAGATAGGCTGGACTACACAAAGGGCATAGAAAAACGCCTTGAAGCCTACAACTTGTTTCTAAAAGAAAACCCCGGTTGGAAGGGCAAAGTCATACTTTTGCTTGTCGCTGTTCCTTCACGAACCGAAGTGGGCCGCTACAGGGCTTTGCGCTCAAACATTGAACGGATGGTTAGTGAAATAAATGGCAAATGGGGAACTCTCAACTGGGAGCCGATTAAATATCTTTACAGATCTTTTAATTTTCAGGGGATGGTTTCTCTTTACTCTCTTGCGGATGTTTTGTTTATTACCCCGTCGCGTGACGGAATGAACCTTATTGCGAAGGAGTATGTCGCTTCCCGACCGGAAGGGCTTGGTATGTTGATACTCAGCGAAACAGCCGGGACTTCAAGAGAGCTTGGCGAGGCTTTGATTGTAAATCCCAATGATATATCAATGACTTCGGCCGCTTTGCTGTCAGCTCTTGAAATGCCAGCAGCGGAGCGCAAACGGAAAATGAAGGCAATGAGAGACAGGCTTATAAGGTATGACCTTATGCGCTGGAAAAATGATTTTATGGACAAACTGCGCAGTATGAAAAAACGGCAGGGGGAGATGTCTTCAAAATTCCTTTCAACAAGAGTATCAGGAGAAATTATCCAAAGATTCCGGGCAAGCCGTAAATCTATTGTTTTTCTTGACTATGATGGCACTCTTGTTCCGTTCAGAAAAAATCCCCATGACGCGAAACCCGATGAAGAAATTAAAAAGTGCCTGCGCGCGATTAATTCAAATCCCCGCGCGAAACTTGTTATTGTAAGCGGCAGGGACAGAAAAACCCTTTCAAAATGGCTGGGAAACGTGAGCGATTGCATTGTCGCGGAGCACGGAGCGTGGATAAAGGACGGCGCAAAATGGGAGCGTGCGGTTTCTCCCGCCACTGATTGGAAAAAAGATGTTTCACTAATTCTTGAAATTTTTACCGACAGAACACCGGGCTCTTTTGTGGAAAAAAAAGATTACTCTCTCGCGTGGCACTACAGGGGGGTCGATCCGTCTCTTGCCGTTGTCAGGGTGGGGGAGTTGAATGAGACTCTTGCCGGCATCGTACAAAATCTCGGGCTCAATATTATGCATGGAAACAAAGTCATAGAAGTGAGGCATTTTTCAGTTAGCAAAGGGGCTTCAACCCGCCGTTGGCTTCCGGGCGATTGGGATTGCGTTATAGCAATGGGGGACGATATGACGGATGAAGATATGTTCGGAGAGCTTCCCGAACGGGCGTATTCAATCAAAATAGGTTACGGGCCGAGCAAGGCGAATTTCTACGCTTCTTCGGTGGAGGTGTCCAGGCAGTTTGTCCGAAAACTCGCGCGAGTAAAATGAAAACGCTTTTTTTAATCCGCCACGCGAAATCTTCCCGAAAAGAACGGGTCGTGGATTTTGACCGGCCGCTTTCCGGGAGGGGTATTGCAGACGCTTCGCACATGGGTCTTCGCTTGAAAAAAACACCGGTGCAGTTTGATGCTTTCTATTCAAGTTCGGCGAGAAGGGGACTTGACACGGCAAAACTTCTCGCGCAGAGCGCCGGGTTCGCACCCGAAAACATAATAAGCGACGAGGCGTTTTACACTTTTGACGAAACTTCTCTTCTTCGGGCTGTTGAGTCAATCGACGAGAGTTTTTCCACAGTCGCCGTTTTCTGCCATAATTTTGCCATAACCGATTTGGCCAACTCTCTTACGGGCAAGACAATAGGGAATGTTCCGACCTGCGGGGTTGTTCATATTGAAACTGATGCGGAACTGTGGGCGAATATCTCAACCGCGAAATCGGAAATGGTTGATTTTGACTTTCCGAAGAACCGGTAGCGGTCAGTTCTTGAGAGCATGGTTCAAAAGTTCTTTAAGTTCAGACTTTCTATTTGAAGCAAAGAAGACTCCCGACTTCTTGAGTTCTTCTTCCGTGAGATTCTTATCGGAACCAATGTCCTGAGGATGGGTTGTTGACCAGATATAGGAGTGAAGAAAAAGTTTGGGATTTTTCTTTTGAATCTTCTTTTCTGTTTCTTTTATCTGCTTGTGCAAACCCGTTTTGGATTTGGTTTTTCTGTCAAACTTTTGAAGACCTTTTGGGTCTATAAAGAGAATGTCCTGTCTTTTACCGTCTTTCATCCAAAGTATGAAGTCAGGATAAAAAGAGTGGGTGTCAAAGAAGGAAATGCCTTTCCCTTTGGTCAGGTTGCGCATCAGATAAATCTCCTTGTCAATATCTTCGCTTCTTACAACTTGAACCAGAAATTCAACAAAGTCCGCTTCGTCTTTGTTTAAGGCAACAGGGCTTATGCGCACGGGGCAGTTTTGCCTTGCTTGCAGGAGCGGTTTGTAGGCGTGAAGCGAATATAGCAAAACATTCAGTTGTAGATTTGCATGCAGACCCTCTTTGAGATTTTTTTTTAAGTTTTCAATATCTTTTATTAGAGTCTCTTCCGTTGCATCCACGGATAGTTTGTAATGTGGAAAGTAGTTGTCATTTGCATCTGAATAATCTGGGGTCCCTCGCCAGTGCCTACATGCATAAGTCCCATTGTGCTTAGGCGCCATGAGTTCCAGTCCGCTCGGGTTGAACCATCCCTGAAGTTTGATGTAATGCTGGTAGGCAGTCCAGATACTTTGGTCAGGAATGTTATTAAATATGGCTAACATCGTATATAATTCCCCTATATTAATAATCAAAATTAATAATCAAAGAGGGTATGTAATATGAAAAATAGTATTATAAAAAGTGGATTTATATTTGTAACCGCATTATTAGGTTTAGCTTATGCGGTGGGTACTGTGCATGCTTCTGGGCACTTTATATCGGGTTTGCAGGGCAAGTATCCTGCTTATGATCTTAATGACACTTATGTGTTCCAGTCTAGCAATAAGGGGTATACCTCTTTTATCTCTTCATCTAATCCGAGTCAGCCAGGAACAGGCACGTCACCTGCTGGTGTAGTGTTTGCTCAAGGTGGGCTTTATAATCTTCATTTTGCGCAAGATATGGCTTTTAAAAAAGGTATGACACTGGTGTTCTCTTTTCAAAAAGGAAACGTTTCTATCTCAAAAATAGATACTCCCAATGCGAAAGTGGGAGAAAAAGGAAAGCCGACAGGTAATGGGCAGGTGGGTAAAAAAATAAACCTATCAAACGGCATGCGTGTTTGGGTGGGTAGAGGCAATGATCCTTTTTTTGGAAATGGTGTGGGATTAGCTAAATTTAATGCAGCTAAACAAAAAGGCACTTTTGCGCCGGAGATTTTTAAAGAAGATGGAGATTTATTTATAGGTGCAACGGCGAGTTTTATTGTGGTGGATGTTCCTAATAAAATGTTAGGGAGTGAAGTTAAGTTTTTTACAACAACATCAGTTTTTTACAAAGATGAGTGGTGTCAGGTTGATCGCCACGCGAATGTACTTTTCCCTTATGTCTTTCTTTCTGATACACCCGCTGTGCATGAAGATCATGGGCAACATCGTCCCGATTTAGATGTTGCGGAAAGACGCCAGACGATTATTCACAATGTTTTTTGGGCGACATCAGTGGCTGGCGCAAAGCCTGCCGTAGCAAAAAAACATGCATACAAGGTGGCTGATATGGTGATGCCGGATATTATGAATTACAAAATCGGTACAAAGGCGAATTATACGGTGAACGGCCTTAACGGACGTGCCTTGCACGACGATGCGATGAATACGGTATTACAGCTAATGACCGGTGTAGCAATTGACGATAACGCAAACAATGCAATGCGTTATAAAATACAGTTCCCATATATCATTAGTGAAAAATAACGAAAGGAAACAATAAGGGTCAGAGTCGAATTAAGAAACCATGGGGGATAAATATTACTCTGACCCCATTACTATTCTTATTTCTTAAATTGAGACCTTTGCATAAAACCAGAAGAACCTACGTTGAGGATTTGAGATAATAGGCCGCCCAAGCACTATACCCCTCCACTGGAGAAGAAATGGCCTGGAAAAACCTCAGGCAACGCAGTTTGACGGATGGCCTGTTGATCGATCATGATGCGCTCAAAGAACTGGATGCTGTGCACGAATTAATCGATTGGTCGCGCCTGGAGCAACAGCTTTCAGGTATTCATTCAAACCCTCGGGGCGAGAAGGCCTGGCCACCATTGATGATGTTTAAAGCTTTGTTGCTGCGAAGCTGGTACGGACTCAGTGACCCGGCACTGGAAAAGCAATTGGCACGGGATCTGCTGTTTCGTCGCTTCACCGGTCTGGACATTTCAGAATCGGTGCCGGATCACGCGACGTTGTGGCGGTTTAGACAAACGCTGGAGCGCTTATCCTTGATGGATGCGTGCCTGGGTGAGATCAACACTCAATTGAGCGAACAAGGGCTTTACATCCAATCGGGAGGGGTCAGTATTGTTGATGCCAGTGTGATTGAAGCGAAGCAATGCCGTCCCCACAAGAACCAGGAAGGTCATTCGACCCAAGACCCCGAGGTCGGCTGGAATGTGAAAGCCGGGTCGGATGGAAAGCGCAAAAGTACCTATGGTTACAAGGCGCACATTAATGTGGATGAAGATGGGTTCATTAAGTCAACCGACTACAGCCCGGGTCATGTGCATGATTCCAACTGCTTTACGGATTTATTAAGCGGCGATGAGACGGCGGTTTATGCGGATAATGCTTATCGTAGTCAGGCTCACGACCCGTGGCTGGCGGAGCGACAGATAGATAATCGGATCATCAAACGTGGCTTATCGCAACCAGCCGTTGGATGCACAGGGGAGGAAGTTTAACCGGCTTCATTCGGGGGTACGCTGTACGGTGGAACGTGTCTTTGGGGTGTTAAAGCTACACTACGGGATGGGCAAAGCCCGCTACCTGGGTCTTGGCCGTAACCGCACGCGCTTTGAGTTGATGTGCGTCGCCGACAATATCAAGCGGGGTTTATCGCTTCAGCAGGCAAGTTGCGCCTAAAAAATGAAAAAGGGGTGGAAAGATGGGCTAATCGGCCAACCAATACGGCTGATTGAGTGCTTTTTGGGCATTTTTCTCAAAAAAAAGCCCGTTTGAAGAACTGATAAACTCTACAATGTGTCCGTGCAAAGGTCTCTAATCTCAGTATTCCAGTCGCCACCACAAGCGATATAGTGTTGATGTGCTTGATTATATAGGATCTAGATTGATGTTATTTGGGAACAAGAAATTTAGATCTGTGTGAGCCGAGGTCCAAGTTCTGTTAGTCATATGACATGTTGTAAAATAAGGATCGATGTTTGATAGAGTCAGCAGGTCGGCAGTTCTGGGCAGAGTCGCCAGCGTGGCTATGAATTTCATTAGATTCCCCTTAACTAGCATCTCAAAAAATCGCATAATCGTCGCTAATAGGCAGTGGCTATAGGATATTTTGACGATGAATCACTCTATGTCAAACTAATCCCATAGGCTGATGTTACAGTCAAACAACTGAGTAAAGAGACAAAAATGGATCGAGTCGAAAACAGCACAGATCAAGAGGGGTTTGTCCAGATACTGAAAGACAAGGTAGAGAATCTACGCCGAAAACTGCTTGATCTTACGCGCCGCAACCCTCTGATATCGGCGAATTTGGGTCGGCGAGGACCGTTTGCACGAATCGTTGATGAATTGCCGGACGTGCTTATGGCGAACCTCTCGCTCCAAAAACCGATGCGCTTTGTGCCCCTGCCGTCCCTCGAAGACGATCCAAAAGACGAGCAGACGCGAGAGTTCCGAAATGCGCTTAGCCAAGCCCGTGCCGTCGGCGAAGCCTATCTCGAGCAGTTGCAAAACCTCGATCCGGATGCGGCGGAGGCGCTCGACCGCGAAGAGCAAATAGACCGTGACCTGAAGGATCGCGTAAGAGAGCAGCTGGGGATGTTGCCCCGAGCAGAGCAGGGGGATACGTCACTATCCCAGCACGCAAAGAACAATCACATCTCCCCGTCTTACGACCTTCCTCTGCCAGAGGAAGAACATGAAGACGGGCGTCATACTGACGAGGATATCCAGACTCTCCTTCTTCCCGGCGAGTTCGAACGGAAACTGAATGGAATTTTGGCGAAATCCCGGACATGGATTCAGGAATCCGGCATCAATGTGTTGCATGCAGCTTTCGGCTTTCTCGAATGGAAGGAACCGAAGGAAGACAGGGTTTACTTCTCTCCGATAGTCCTTCTCCCGGTCGAACTGGAAAAGAAAAAAACGCGCAAAGGTCTGGAGTTCCGGGTTAACGGCCGCGGCGATGAGGCCGAGACGAATCTGGTGCTTGCGGAGAAGCTTAAGCAAGATTTCGGTATTGAACTTCCAGGCTACGAAGGCGGTTCCGTCGAGGACTATTTGAAACGCGTCGCTGATGCGCTGCCCAGTAACCTCAATATCCGCGTGCGCCGGCAAGTTGTCTTTGGTGTTTTCCCGTCTTCTCGAATGGCAATGTATCACGATCTTGATACATCCAGTGCGACTTTTGAACAGAGCGACATTATCGAGACGATGCTTATCGGTACAGAAGCTTCCTCCGCGACCCCGTTCGAGGAGGAATATGAAATGGATGCCCCCGAAATCGAAGAAAAAGTGCCATACGTTGTTATGGACGCGGACTCCTCGCAGTTCAGCACACTTGTCGACCTGGCCGAAGGAAGGAACCTCGCAGTCGAAGGGCCGCCGGGGACAGGGAAATCCCAGACGATCGTGAATGCGATTGCGTGTGCGTTGGGCTCTGGCAAGAAAGTGCTCTTCGTGGCCGAAAAGATGGCCGCTCTTGAGATTGTAAAATCGCGCCTCGAATCCGTGGGCCTTGGCGAATTCGTCCTACCGCTTCAAGCCGAACGTTCGACAAAGGAAAAGGTGATCCAGTCGATTCGGGGCCGGGTTGAGATGGAGACTGTGAGTAATTACCACGATCTCGAAAGTATTCGAGAGAATTTCAACAAGTATCGGGCAGAGCTCGCCGAATACGTTTCCGTTATCGGTAGGAAGTTCGGAAATTCGGAGCTCTCCGTCCATGAGATATTGGGAAAGAATATCGCCACCCACGAGATTCTAGACAACTTGCCCAAAGAAATTCGAGACATCGACTTCGACCAAATCGAGGACATGTCTTCGTCTCAGGTTGAGAACATTATCAGCGCCGCAGAATCCCTCGGGCGTGCATGGGGAAAACTGAAGGACGTCGGCGATTACTGGCGAGGCTTGAGCGTCGAGAATATCAGTAAGTTTGATGTCGAGAAAATTGGTGAAACTGCCAACGCGGCGGAGAAATCTTTCCATTCCTTGAGTGTTCTGGAACAAGCGTTGAACGATATGGGAATGGAGAGTTCTCAATACGAACAGGATCTGGATCTTCTGAAATCCTGCCTTAATGGTGTGGAGCTTACCGGAGCTCGCCCGGATGCAGATCTGGTGGATCGGCTGTTAGACCAAGATTCGGTCGATCATATCGAGCAGTTCATTTCCGATTGCAATGCGTTGCGCGACCGCATTGATGAAATCGGAAGAAGCGTCCGAGAGCCAATGGACGCGGTCTGGAATGAACGGCTTACCGAAATTGAACGTGTCTGTCAGGCGCACGACTTCGAAACCCTCAGCCTCAAGGAGCTTGAAAGCAGGCAAGGTGCAGACAATAGCAAGCTCGAAGATCTCCAGGCTCTCTCCACGAAACTAAGGCCATTTCTTGAAGCATTTCCTGAGTGCCGAGACTTCTTGATATGTGATCTCCAATGTGCGGCTGGCATCATCGAAAAGACCGACCGTGCCGCTCTTGCACTTAGGAACGAAACAACCGCGTCGCCTGAGGCTGCCATCGTCATCCGGCAAGTCTGCGAACTCGGCGAGAAATTAAAAAGGTCAGCGGTCGACTTGGGTACGCGGGTTTCTCTAAAGACGGAAACTGACCCTCAGCACCTGCGGCAACATGCTTGCCAGATCGCTGAGGCCGGGATGTTTGGTTTTCTCTCGCCGTCCTATCGGTCTGCCAAGCAAGCATATATGGAACTTGCCTATGCGGCCCGCTTTGACAGGGTCTCTGCGGCATCGGATCTCAAAGCGTTGTCTGATTGGCTTGACGAAAAAGACCGGTTTTTCAAGCTGCCTGCCCTGGACAGTGTCCTTGGACTCCACAACCTGGGCCTTGATACCGACTTCGTTTCCTTCGGGAACCTTCTGAAATTCTTCGAAGTCGTTGAGCAAAGGCTCCCCGGTGTAGAAAAGCTGGCGATCCGTGACGTTCTGAAGCATGGCGCTCTGGATCTGCTCGTGTCTATCCCGAAGATTTCCCTTCCCGAATGGGAGGGAGACTACGAGAGCCTGCTGGAACGAATTGACGAGTTAACCCGGCGCAAAGAATCTTTCGAGTCGGGAATCCAAGAGCTGTCTACACTTCTGTCGGACATTCCCGCAGCGGACCGGCTTGACATCGTCGGATTGCAGGTGCTCCGGAGTGATGTTGTCAGGTTGCACGAAATTCATGCGGAATTAACGGATAAGGAGCCGGTGCGAGCATTGCTCCAAGATCAGTTTAGTGGGCATGATACCGTCGCAAATGACGCGGAACCGGAACTTTCCATTGCGAAAACCGTGTTGCCAGCGGTGGAAGAATGGCGAGAACTCATCGTCAAGTTGATCCGCGATAACAAAGTTGCAGATTTCCGTTCTCAACTGGAAAAGTATCTAAATTTATCAAGCATGGCGGCGAATCGGCTCAACGCGTTGTCCGGCCTGACAGGCCAGAATGACGCCCACTTCCGTACAGGTCGGACGAATGCTCAAATAGCCGACTTCCTGAAACAGGCCGTCCATAATTCTGAAGAGATGTACAAGCGCTCCGAATACGCAGTTGCTCTGGATTCTTTTGCGAAATTCGGACACCCCAAACTCGCGAACATCTGTCAGGAAAATTGCATCCCGCTTTCTGATCTCCCGAAAATCGCCAATGCCCTGGTTGCAAGGAGCCTGGCAAAGCGCGTTTATCGCGATCACGATTTTAATTCCGTTTTAGGGCGTTTTCATGGGTCAAAACTGGATGATCTACGCGAAAAGCTCGCAAATGCGGACAAGCAGATCATCCAATCTACAAGACAGATGATCAGACAGCGCATTCAACAATCTGCGAATCCGCCGCCAGGCATACGAGTGGGCAAAAAATCTGAATTGACTGAGTGGGCGCTCATCGAAAACGAAATAAGCAAGAAAAAAAGGTTTGTCCCCATGCGCGCCCTTGCTGAGAGATCAGGTAAAGCCCTTCAGGAGTTGAAGCCCTGTTGGATGATGTCGCCGCTGGCCGTTGCACAATACCTTCCCCGAGGCACGGTCGAGTTCGATCTTTGCATCATCGACGAAGCGTCACAAATGCCACCCGAAGATGCCTTCGGTGCGCTGATCCGCTCGAAACAGACGATGATCGTTGGGGACACCAATCAACTGCCCCCTACCACCTTCTTTCGCAGGATGATCGACGAGGAGGACGAGGACGAGACCGTGCTGGATGAGTCGATCCTCGAACTGGCAAACGCTGCGTTCAGACCAAAAAGGCAGCTCCGCTGGCATTATCGATCACGCCATTCGGACTTGATCAAGTTTTCCAACAAACTCGTTTATGACGATAAGCTGATCGTTTTTCCCTCCGCCCATGAGGGCCGCAAGGACATGGGCGTGTCTCGCGTCTCTGTCGACGGTATTTACCAATCGGGAATAAACGGGCCGGAATCCCGGGTGATGGTCGATGCGGCGCTGGATTTCATGGAACGGAGCCCGGATCGCTCTCTCGGTATCGTCACGCTGAATCAGAAACAGCGAGACCTGATGATCGAGGAGATGGAAGATGCTTTAAGGACAAGGAAGAAGGCTGCAGACTATGTTAATTATTGGAACGAGAAGAACGATGGGCTTGAGAGTTTCTTTATTAAGAATCTCGAAAATGTTCAGGGCGACGAAAGGGACGTAATTTTTATTGGAACCGTCTATGGATCCGAAAACACTGGCGGGCCGGTCATGCAGCGTTTTGGCCCCATCAACGGACTTGCAGGTAAGCGCCGTTTGAACGTGCTCTTTTCACGCGCCAAAGAGCAGATTATCACTTTCTCATCAATGACCGCTGCAGATATTCGTGCGGATGAAAACGGCAACCCAGGAACCTACATGCTCAAGCGGTGGCTCGACTACTCGGAAACCGGGGTACTCGAAGGCGGGACACATGCCCCCGGGGAGCCTGGCTCGGAGTTCGAGGTTTTCGTAATCGACCAGATTAAAGCGATGGGATGCGGGGCCGTACCACAGGTCGGCGTTGCTGGCTACTTTATCGATATCGGCGTCAAACATCCGAATTGGCCCCACGGTTACATTCTTGGGGTCGAATGCGACGGTGCCAGTTATCATTCCTCGAAATCCGCCAGAGACCGCGACAGACTTCGCCAGGAGGTGCTCGAGGGCCTCGGGTGGCATTTCCACCGGATTTGGTCGACGGATTGGTTCAATGACCCTCCTCGCGAAGCCGAGATACTGCGGGGCGTTATTACTCAACGCATGGAAGATCTGAAAAGAAATGCTGATAAATTCACCGAAACTTCACTGGAAACGCAATCGACTGCCATTGTTCAGCCCATCGAAGATGATGAGCTCAGCGAGGTATCCGACGATGACCAAAAAGCCACCGAAGAAGAAAAATACGGTTTCGGCGTAGGCGTCGGCCCTGGAGACACCGTCCAGGTTCGATACCTGGACGACCCTGATGAATTTCTGAAAGTGACACTGGACGATCGAAACAACGATCCGTCGAACAGCATTGTCGGCACTTTTACGCCGTTGGGCGAAGCACTCCTGGGAACTGAAGAAGGCGACGAAATTGACGTCCTGATCGGCAACCATCTCCGAACAGCTGTCGTGGAAAAAGTGGAGCGGGCACCCAAAGCTGCGCGCACGCGGCCCCATAATTCGCCGCACGATAGGGAAATTCAGCAAACCGGGCAAGATAGGGAAAACTCAATTGAGCAACCACGGAGCTCACTACCCGCAGCTGATCGGCTTGATGGCAGGAGTTCTACACAGGGAAATCGAAGACTCGATTCGGATTCCTTCTACGATGACGAATATCGCTCTACCCTGATGGACTTGGGCACTGACATCATTGACCGGTTCGGGCCGATCACCCACGAACATCTTTGCCAGAAGATGGCACGATTGCATGGGTTCCGGAGAAGCGGTTCTCGAATCAAAAAAACGGTCAGGGCAGCAGTTCACAAAAAGCGCCGAATTCAAAAAGGCCCGTCGGGGGAAAACATTTTCTGGCCGCATCATCAGCCACCTGAAAAAGTACTCAAGTTTCGCGGCCTTGAATTTGGCGGTGAAGAACGCTCTTGGGAACAGGTTCCCTATCCAGAAAAGCTCGGCCTGGCACTAGATGCTATTTCCGCTGACCGTAACCGGCACTCCCCTCTGGATTACATCGTCAATCGCGTTGGCTTGAGAAGGCTTACGACAAGCAAAAGAGAGGAAATAGAGGCGCTCATTGGCGAGGCGAAGCATTTTAAGGCGGAAAATAAAGATTGAGATAGTAGCTCGTTGCCAACGCTTGTGACGAAGGCCACCTGCCTCGCTTACAGTGCCGCGAAACCCGATGGAAAACAGTACCTGTCCGACCCACTAACGGAAGACAGTATGCCAAAGGTCGAATCGATGCGTCGTTTTGCGCATTAGGATTTGGACGATGATCGTCTTCCCGATGAGAGTGTGATTTTGCAGTTTCATCATTTCCTGGAAACGAAACAGTTAACAGCGATGTTGTTCGATGTACTTGATCAGCGAGCTTATCAGCTATCGGAGGGTGGACGGAAAGCCGTCCCACCCAGAATGAGGCATCGCGGCGTTTTCTGGAGGTCTGTGATCGGACAGTTCTACTTATTAGAGACCTTTGCATAAAACCAGAAGAATCTGCGTTGAGAATTTGCGATAATAGGCTCAAGCACTATACCCCACCACTATACCCCCTGGAGAAGAAGAAATGGCCTGGAAAAACCTCAGGCAACGCAGTTTGGCGGATGGCCTGTTGCTCGAGCATGATGCGCTCAAAGAACTGGATGCCGTGCACGAATTAATCGATTGGTCGCGCCTGGAGCAACAGCTTTCAGGTATTCATTCAAACCCTCGGGGCGAGAAGGCCTGGCCACCATTGATGATGTTTAAAGCTTTATTGCTGCGAAGCTGGTACGGACTCAGTGACCCGGCACTGGAAAAGCAGTTGGCACGGGATCTGCTGTTTCGTCGCTTCACCGGTCTGGACATTTCAGAATCTGTGCCGAATCACGCGACGTTTTGGCGGTTTAGACAAACGCTGGAGAGCTTGTCCTTAATGGATGAGTGCCTCCGTGAGATCAACACTCAATTGAGCGAACAAGGGCTTTACATCCAATCGGGAGGGGTCAGTATTGTTGATGCCAGTGTGATTGAAGCGAAGCAATGCCGTCCCCACAAGAACCAGGAAGGTCATTCGACCCAAGACCCCGAGGTCGGCTGGAATGTAAAAGCCGGGTCGGATGGAAAGCGCAAAAGTACCTATGGTTACAAGGCGCACATTAATGTGGATGAAGATGGGTTCATTAAGTCAACTGATTACAGCCCGGGTAATGTGCATGATTCCAACTGCTTTATGTCGCCATGCGATTAAAGAAAATTTAAGCGATTATTTTTTCCACTTGCCCGATGTTTTCACAAATCACATCACAGATTTCAAACTCTTCGGCTTTGAGCCGCTTGTCGGGAACGCCGATGCAGAACATTCCGGCGGAAACGGCGGATTTTACTCCTATGGGCGAGTCTTCAACCGCGGCGCATTCAGGCGGTTGAACCCCGAGCTGCTCCGCCGCGAGCAAGTAGATATCGGGAGCGGGCTTGCCGTTTTGAATGCAGCTACCTGAAACCACCGCGTCAAAAAGTTTCGTAAGTGAAAACCTTTCAAGCACATACGTTATCACTTCCATGGGTGAGCTGGACGCCAGGGCGGTCTTAAATCCGCTTTCCCGTATCTTTTCAACAAGCGCTTTAGAGCCTTCAAACATTGTGAGTTTTTTATCGTAAATCCCAAGAAGAATTTCTATACGCTGTCTTATCATCTCTTCGGGCGAACAGTTTTTCACGCCAAATTCCCGAATGATGAGTTTTGATGAGTCAATCTGATTGAGCCCGATAACTTTTTCTCTGAAAAGAGGGTCGTATTCTATGCCTCTTGATTTGAGAAGGGTGATTTCCGCCGCTTCCCACAGGGGCTCGCTTTCTATAAGCACCCCGTCCATGTCAAATATGACGGCTTTGAGCGGCAAAGGACTCTCCTTCAATAACGCAAGATTCTCTGCCATCACACGGAGTCAGAGCTGGTCTTGTATCTTTTTTTCAAGTGACCGCTTGTATGCGGATATGTTGATTTTTGTCCTTGCCACACCACTTTTGATTGCGGCTTCCGCAACCGCAGCGGACTCCCACGGAAGCACGCGCGGGTCAAAAGGCTTCGGAACTATGTAATCGGGGGAAAACTCAATCGGCTTTCCGCCATATGCTTTGATTACACTTTTGGGAACCGGTTTTTTTGCCAAATCGGCAAGAGCGCGCACAGCGGCGATTTTCATCTCTTCGTTGATTGACTTTGCCCGCACATCAAGAGCACCGCGGAAGATGAACGGAAAACCAAGCACGTTGTTTATCTGGTTCGGATAGTCGGACCTTCCCGTTGCCATAATAACATGGTCTTTTCTTGCGCTTACGGCATCTTCATATGAAATTTCAGGGTCGGGATTTGCCATGGCAAAAATTATCGGGTTGCTATCCATGCTTCTTACCATTTTTTTACTTACGGCGCCGCCGCTTGAAAGCCCCACAAAACACTGCGCTCCTTTCATCGCATCCTCAACCGTTCTGTGTTTTGTTTTAATCGCAAACATCTCTTTCTGAGGGTTCATTCCCTCACCTCGACCCTTGTAAATAACTCCGCGGCTGTCGCACATTGTTATGTTTTCTCTTTTTACTCCCATTGATATAAAGAGATTGGCGCAAGCTATCGCGGACGCTCCGGCTCCGTTGAAAACGATTGTGAGGTCTTCAAACTTTTTACCGGCGATTTCGCACGCATTAAGAAGACCCGCGGCCGATATTATGGCTGTCCCGTGCTGGTCGTCGTGGAAAACGGGAATGTCCATTTTTTCTTTCAATTCAGTTTCAACCTGAAAACATTCCGGCGCCTTGATGTCTTCAAGGTTGATTCCTCCAAAGGTTGGCTCAAGACTTTTGACTATTGAAATAAGCTCGTCCGGATCGGAACAGTTTATGTTGATGTCATATGCATCAATATCGGCAAACCTTTTGAAGAGTATGCCTTTTCCTTCCATAACCGGCTTGCCGGCAAGAGCGCCAATGTTGCCAAGACCCAGAACCGCCGTCCCGTTTGAAACAACGCCGATAAGATTTCCCTTGTTTGTGTATTCATACGCAGTATCCGGACTTTTATGTATCTCTCTGCATGGTTCCGCCACCCCGGGCGAATAGGCAAGGGACAAATCCCACTGAGTCGCGCACGGTTTTATCGCAATGACTCCGAGTTTCCCTTTTCTGCCTTTTTTGTGATATTCAAGCGCGGCTTTTTTCAAGTCTTTTTTTGGCGGCATTAACTTTCACCCACAGAGCAACTTTCGGAAGAGCAACTGCAATCGTTGGAGGAAGGGGTTTCATCTGCACTGCCGTCTGCGGGCAAAGCTTCGGGAGCCGGAGTGGAAGTGGTTCCGAATCCCTTGAAGCCGAAACCGAAAGAAGATGGAATTTTTTTAACTTTTTTTGTTCCGCAATTGGCGCATTTTGCCACATCGTCCTTGTCGAGATGAAAAAACTCAAATTTGTCTCCGCATTTCACACACTGATATTCATAAAAAGGCATCTGGCAACTATCTCCGGAGCGGAAGTAATCAACTAACTATATGGAACCGCGGATAATTAGTCAACATGCCAAAAATCAGATTTGCCTCCAGAAGTCAATGCCGAAGAAATCAAATATTCTCTGTCCGTAGATGTTCAGATAAAACAGAAGGTCAAACGATATGAGAAAGCCCGCAATCACCATCATTCCCCCTACTATGTGTTTATAGAACGGATGGAATTTCCGCGCCACAGAAGATAGCGGTCTCCATTTTGCAAAGAAAATTCCAACGGCAATAAAGGGAATTCCAAGCCCGGCGGAATAAACAAGCAAAAGGGAAATTCCTTTTGTCGTTTGTCCGGACGAAGCCGCATACGCGAGAATTGAGGCAAGCATGGGGCCTATGCACGGCGTCCAACCGAGAGCAAAAGCGCAACCCAGAAGAAATACATACGCAACCCCCCTGTCCTTTGTCTGAAGGTTCAAAGGTTTCTGCCTTTGTAGAAAAGGGATCTTTATGACATCCATTGTGAAAAGCCCGAATACCATTATCAGGGAACCGGAAACCGTTGAGAGAACTCCCCTGTTTTTCATGATAAAGGAGCCCAGAAACGAAGCTGATGTTCCCATTAGTGAAAAAACAAAAGAAAACCCCAGAACAAAAACAATGACGGGAAGCAACGAAAAAAAGCCTCTTACACGGACATCCGCCGTTCCTCTTCCGGCGGCCATTGCCGACAGATACCCTGGAACAAGCGGAAAAATGCAAGGCGAGAGGAAGGATGCCATTCCGGCAAGAAACGCGAGGGTGAAAGCCGGTTCAAAAACGGTTGTTTCAGTCATCTTCTTTTCAGGTTTTGAAATTTGCGCTTTCAATTCTGTTCAAGGTTTTTCCATCCAGGTCTTCTGCGAAGTCAATATCGCGCAGTGTGTCGAGTATGCTCACTTTGAGTGGCAATTTTAGTATTTTTTCAAGTGTCTGAGCCGTTACCTTGTTTGTGCTCCAGTCTACTCCCCGGAAAATTTCCTTGTGGTTGCGTTTCAGTCCTATCAAATAGTAGCCGCCGTCCTCGCACGGGCCTATTACGGTGTCTGTTTCATCAAGGCGTTTGAAAGAATCTTTTAATATTTCCGGGGTTATTTCCACGCAATCGGTTCCGATGACCACCACTTTTCCGCTTCCGAAACATATGCAGTCTTCAATTGCGTGAGGTATTTTTTCTCCGAGAGATTGCCCCCTCTGAGGCAGAAGCCGTCCCTTGAAATCACGACCGAGCCATTCTCTGGTTTCCTTTTCCATTTGCGGCGGGTCGTAAAATACGCAAAGTGAATGCCCGACGCCTCCGGCCGTGGAAAGGACCATTTTGGCCATCGCCGAATATATCTGTGCGGCGCGCTCTTGGCCAAGGTCTTTTGCCATTCGGGTTTTTACATTTCCCGGAGAGGGATATTTGAGGAAAACCGCGACCGTGTTCATTTTGTTTGCGGCGTCCTTTCTTCGGAGGCGGTCTCCCCTCCGCAACTGCTTCCCCCTCCAGCGGTGCAACCGAAACAGTGGTTTGCAAAACTGATGTTGCGTTTCATTATCCGGTCGGGAGAAGAGTTGAAAATTGTCGGTTTGTCTGTGCTTGTAAGACGGACGGACATGTTCAACATCTGGTTGAAGTCGCAATCATAAAGCGCCCCGTTATAGTCAACGCTTATCATATTTCTGCACATTACTCCTTCCGCGGCGGCGGGATTGAAAGCTGAGACAAGTTTGTCCATATAATCCGCATATTTTCTCTCTCTTATCAGCTGCCTGCGGAACCTGTTAATCGGCATGTTTATGATGGAATGAAGGTTGTTGAACTCAATGCCGTATTTCGTTCTCAACTTCTCTTTGAAAATTTTTTCAAGACTTTTCTGGTCGGAAGCGAAGTATTCTCCGGGCGGATTGTAAACAAAGTTGAGAACAAGCCCGCTTTCTTCCATGCCGTATCCCTGCCTGTTCAACAAAAGAGCGGCGCGGATGCTTTTTTCAAAAACTCCCTTGCCTCTCTGTCTGTCAGTAAAATACTCCGAGTAATGGGGAAGAGACGAGACAACCTCCACGCGGTGTTTCGCAAAAAACTCCGGAAGATACTCTTTGCTCTCTCCGGTAACCGGATTTCCGTCAATTGTAACAGTGAGGTTGTGCCGGACTATTAAACGCTTCTTAAGCTTGGAGGCATTCTCCACAAAATAGTCAAAATGCGGATTGAGTTCGGGAGCTCCGCCCGTAATGTCAAGTGTTTCAATTTCATCGCATTGCTCAAGGATTTCCAGACAGCGATTGACGGTCTCCATGCTCATCTGCTCAGTTCTTTTCGGGGAAGCGTCAACATGGCAATGAACACAAGTCTGATTGCACAGTCTTGTTATATTGACCTGAAGAGTTTTGAGTGAAAGAGGGGTTATGTTGACTCCCCGTTCTTTGATGAAGCTGCTGAAATCTATTTTTTTTTCCATAAGACAGGTTGCTCGCGCACAGCGGCTTAAATGGCGCCGTTTTTTTTCATAGCGTTTCTCATCTGTACGGCGTAAATAAGTTTTATTCCGGCTTCTATTGACGCGGCTATATGAACGGCTTCGGTCATTTCTTCCGGATCCGCTCCGGCCTCAATGCATTTGCTCGTATAAGCGTCTATGCAGTAAGGGCACTGTTTTGAGTGCGCTACGGCAAGGGCAATCAGGGATTTCTCGCGCTTTGTCAGAGATCCTTCCTCCGATACGGCGGCGTTGTAGTAGTCAAAGAATTTATCCATCAAATCCTTTGCAAAATTTCCGACTTCGGCAAATTTTTTTAAATCTTCGGGCTTGTAATAACTCATCCGGTCAACCTCTGTTTTAAAATATCCTTTATAATATCACACCTTGCTCTGGTAGGACAATGGCGATAAAAGTTGTGATATTTGATTTTGACGGCGTTATCGCCGACACTGAAACCGTTCATTTGAGGGCTTTCAGGCAAGTTCTCGCCCCAGTGAGAATTGAGATTTCCGAACAGGATTACTACTCAAAATACCTCGCGTTTGATGATAAAACTCTTTTTACGGTTCTGCTTCGGGAAAACAATCTGGATTCCTCCGAGGAAGCCGTTGCAGAACTCGTGCGCGAAAAATCGCTTGCCGTTTCCTCCGCCATACGGAAATGCGCTTTTTTTGCAGGCATTGAGAATCTAATACGCGGTCTCGCGGGAGATTTTTCTCTTGCCATCGCATCTGGGGCACTGAGGGAAGAGATAGAGTCCGTTCTTTCCCGCGATGGGCTTCTTGATTTCTTTTCCTTTGTGGCGGCCGCCGAAGATTGCTCAAAATGCAAACCCAACCCAGAGATATTTCTTCGCGCCTTACAGGGAGTAAATGAAGAGCGAACTCATCTGCACATACAAGCGGGGCAGTGCGTCGCAATAGAGGACTCCCCGCCCGGAATAGCAGCGGCAAAGGCGGCGGGAATGAAATGTATTGCCGTTACAAACTCGTACCCGCGTGGCTCTTTGTCCCAGGCTGACCTTATAGTGGAATCCGCTCTTGAGATTGATGCGGAGACCTTGGTTTCTTTTTAAGTTTTTTCCCGTTTTCTGTATAATCCACCGTCATGGTATTTGTAATTTCCGGACCTTCGGCGAGCGGCAAGACAACACTTGTCAAGCATGTGTGCAAGGTGATGCCGAATATGGAGTTTTCAATTTCCTGCACGACCCGTCCTAGGCGGCCGGAAGACAAGGGCGACTTGTCTGACTATGAATTTGTTGAAGATGAAGAGTTCACCCGTCGCGTGAAACAGGACTACTTTGCCGAATGGGCCGTGGTTCACGGAAACCGCTATGGAACTCCGCGGTGTCAGATAGAGAAGGCATTGTCCAAAGACAGTAACTCCGCCGACATAGTGCTGGATGTTAATGTTGAAGGAGCGGACAACATCAAAAAGCAGTTCCCGGACGCCATTCTCATATTTGTTACTCCGCCGACAATTGACGACCTTCACGAAAGACTCAGAAGAAGGAATACCGAGAACAACAAAAGCATCCAGCGGAGGCTTCTTTCGCTGAAAGAGGAGATTTCGGTAATTGACAGATACGACTATGTGATTGTCAACGGCAAGCTTGGAGACTCGCTGGCAGAAATTGAGTCCGTGATAAAGATGTTCAGAACCCGAAAGCAAAGGATAGAAAATATAAAAGCCGCGTATTCAGGTAATTGGAAAGATGTTGCCAGACGCCGCAAGACCTTATGATAAGACTTAACGATATTCTTGATAAAGCCAGAGAGTTTGCCCCGCTTTCTGATTTTGACACCAACCTTATAAACAAGGCCTATGTTTATTCCGCCAAGGTTCATGCCGGACAGAGAAGGTCTTCGGGCGAACCGTATTTAAGCCACCCGCTTGAGGTCTCGCTCATACTTGCGGAACTTGGGCTTGACCCAAGCACAATAGCGACCGGGCTTCTTCATGATACCGTTGAAGACACGCTTGCGACTTTGAATGACATAGAAAGTGTGTTCGGCAAGGAAATCTCTTTTCTTGTGGACGGAGCTACAAAGGTTGGCAAACTCTCAAACCTGAATCCTTCGGCACGGCGGGACGAGAATTTTAAGAAACTGATACTTGCGACCGCCAAGGATGTGAGGGTTGTTTTCATCAAACTCGCGGACCGGCTTCACAATATGAGAACCCTTGAGTTTTTAGATGAGGACAGGCGCAGAAAAATATCAAAAGAGACCTTGCACATCTATGCCCCGGTTGCTCACAGGCTTGGGATAGGATGGCTCGCCTCCGAACTTGAAGACCTTGCCTTCAAATTTCTGAACCCGCGTGAATACAGAAAAATCAAACAGAAATTGAAAAAAGGAAGAGGCAAGTACGAAAAAAAGATAGATGAGGCAAAGACAAAACTGGAAAATTTCCTGCTTGATGAAGCCGGGCTCCGGTGTGAGGTTTTCGGTAGAGTGAAGAGTTTTTACAGCATATACGGAAAAATGAAATGGCAGAATCTGGACCTTGATGAACTGCACGACATAATCGCGCTTCGCGTCATAACGAAATCGGAAAGTGACTGTTATCTGGTTCTGGGGAAAATTCATGTCTTGTGGAATCCGGTTCCCGGAAGAATAAAGGACTACATAGCGCTTCCGAAGAGCAACGGCTATAAGTCCATTCACACAACCGTCATGTCGCCGGACGGAGACCAGATGGAATTCCAGATAAGAACGTTGCGGATGCATGAGTTCGCGCAAAACGGAATGGCGGCTCATTGGTATTACAAGCATGCCAACGACACCCGTACGGCGGAAACCGAGATACTCCGCAGGTTCACGAGAATAGGTGAGATTGCCGAAGAGGAATACTCGGTTTTTCCCGCGGGTTTTATGGAATCGCTTAAAACCGAGCTTAATCCGAGCGTTATCTATGTTTACACGCCCAAAGCCGAGCTTGTTGAGCTTCCGGTCGGCTCAACGCCGGTGGATTTTGCCTACCGAATTCACACGGAAATCGGTGACAAATGTTGCGAAGCGGTTGTTAACAGAAAGTCTGTTCCCCTGGACAATCCGCTCAAAACCGGAGATGTGGTTGAAATAAAAGTCTCCAAAGACTCTTTTCCTTCTGAGAAATGGCTTACCACCGTTGTTACCACCGAAGCGAAAAGCAAGATAAGGAAATCCCTATCCAGAATACGCAGGGAAAAATCTCTGGAAATAGGGCGTGCGATATGCGAGAGGCGCTTTTCTTCTGAGGGAAAAAACCTGAAATCAATTTTGGACTCCGGACAACTCAAGAAACCGCTTTTAAAACTCGGCTTTCCGGATCCGGAGGATTTTTTCCGAATGGTTGGTTTCGGCCGCGTATCGGTAACGGCTTTGCAGAAACTTATTGACCCGGCTTCCGGAATCGGGGCCGAAAAAATGGGGAGAATAGAGAAGATACTTGATAAGGTGACGGACCCTGAGAGCAGGAAAAAGATAATTGCCGGAAATAAAACCGTGATAGCACGTTTTTCCAATTGCTGTCTTCCCGTTCCCGGAGAACCGATAGTGGGGTATGCAACACGCGGCAGCGGAGTGGTTGTTCACTCGGAAACCTGCTATATGAGCGATGAGATAAACAGCGAGACAATTGTGCCGGTTGAGTGGCGCAAAGGGTTGAGGGGAAAGTCATCCACGGGAATCTACGTGCTTTGCAATGACAGTGAGGAAGTGCTCTCTTCAATTGTTAAAACAATTGGCTCTCTCAAAGCCGACATTGTGAAAAACAAGACCGAAAAATTTGAGGAAGGCAAAAAATACAGTTTCCTTTTGAAACTTAGGAACATTGCACATCTTGAAAAAATTATGGATTCCCTGTCTGTACTTGAAGGGGTTGTGCTTGTGGAAAGGTGCGGCAGGGTATTTGAATAGTTTTGCTCACGTGTCTATAATAGGACTCAGGTTTGACGCAACCGTTTTCAATGTTTAACTTTTTTCTCGGCAAAAGGAGCGGATCTTCCAAGATACCGTTAAGACAAAATCTGGAATCCGTTCTTCTGGCTCTTTTTCTTGCTTTTTTCGTCCGCGCTTTTATTGTTCAACCCTTTAAAATTCCCTCATCTTCAATGAAGCCGACTCTTCTTATCGGTGATTACATAATTGTGAAAAAATTCTCCTACGGGGTCAGGATTCCTTTCTCCGATACGTTTCTTTTCGGCACAACGGCGATTGACAGGGGAGATGTTGTGGTCTTTAAAAGAAAACTGGGGACTTCGGACAACGCAGGAAAAAATTATTTTATAAAAAGAGTGGTTGCTGTTGGCGGGGACACGGTTCAGATACGCGGAAGGAGTATTCTTATTAACGGAAATGAAGTTTTGCAAACTTACGCAGGACCCTATCCGGGAGATAAAGACACTCTGATGGAAAGATATGTGCAGAGATTTGGAAATAACAACGTCAACATACTGTACAAAAAAGGTCGTTACTCAACATACAAAGGGGATATTTCATATCCTTTAAAGGTGCCCGAAGGACACATTTTTCTTATGGGAGACAACCGCGACAACAGCCATGACAGCCGTGTGTGGGGAGTAATTGCCGGAAAGAATGTTGTCGGCAAAGCTGTGATGATACACTGGTCATGGCAATTCAAAGACTCCCTGATTCCTCAAGTCAGGTGGAAGAGGATTTTTTCGGAGATCAGATAATGGGCAGACAAGCAGGCAAAACCGTAGAAACACTTATGGACGCGCGTGCCCTGAATGATTCAATAATGGATATATCGCGCCGTGTGGCAAGCGATATGGATTGGAAGACCGCAAATGGAATTTGCATTGTCGGTATCAAAACAATGGGAGAGGCTATCGCGCGGCGGATGGCGGTTTTTTTGTCTAAAATAACGGGAAAGCCCGTGCCTCTGGGTTTTCTTGATATAACGCTCTACAGAGACGACCTCGGACACGGTGGGCGGAAATGGCCTGAAGTGAAAGAGACCGAGATGCCTTTCAGTGTTGAAGGGATGAATGTTCTGGTCGTGGATGATGTTATTTTTACGGGAAGAACGGCACGCGCGGCTATTGAAGCTGTAACAGACTACGGAAGGCCCGACCGTATTGCGCTTGCCGTTATTGCGGACATAGGGAACAGGGAATTTCCCATACATCCGGACTATTGTGCCCTCAAGGTCAAAGCGGGGAAAAACCGCAGAGTTGTTCTTGTTATGAACGGCGGGAGGAATGAAGCGGAGGAAGGGGTTTTTCTACGGGGAAAAGGGCGCTTGTGAAAAATGGCATGAAAGAGTTTGAAAAAAAAGATTTGATAGGAATCTCGGATCTTACAAAGGAAGATATAAATCTGATTCTTGAAACGGCTTCTTCAATGAAGGAAGCTACTGACAGAAAAATCAAAAAGGTTCCGGCTCTCAAGGGCATTACAATCGCAAACCTTTTTTTTGAACCCAGCACCCGCACAAAAGCGTCTTTTGAAATCGCTGAAAAAAGGCTTAGTGCCGATATTCTCAACTTCAGCGTCTCGCAGAGCAGTATTGCAAAAGGTGAAAACCTTCTGGACACCGTAAAAAATCTTGAAGCAATGGGAGCCGAGGCGATAATAATCAGGCATCCAATGTCCGGAGCTCCGAGTCTGCTTGCGAAACAAACGGACATATCAATAGTCAACGCCGGAGACGGTTCAAACGAGCATCCGAGTCAGGCTCTTCTTGACCTTCTGACAATAAAACAGGCGAAAGGGCGCATAGAGGGCCTTAAAGTTCTTATAGCGGGTGATATTTTAAACAGCAGGGTCGCGCGGTCGGATATGCGCGCTCTTTTGAAACTGGGCGCGCACGTTGGAATTGTGGGTCCATGCTCCCTGGTGCCTGAGCATTTCTCCAAACTTGGGGTTCAGATTTACCATTCAATGGAAGACGCCTTGCCCGGTGTGGATGTGGTGATAATGCTCAGGGTTCAGACGGAAAGAAACAGCAAACGCTACTTCCCGTCGCTCAGAGAGTATTTTAAATTTTTCGGACTTACCGAAGAGCGTGTAAAACTTGCGTCTTCGGGGTTGACGGTTATGCATCCGGGGCCCCTGAACAGGACAATTGAGATGACTTCGGAAATTGCCTACGGACCGGGTTCAATGATACTCAATCAGGTTGCTAACGGCATATCGGTCAGGATGGCAATTTTGTATCTTTTATGTTCAAGAAAGAAGGCGGGAAAAACACAAAAATGAAGTTCCTCATCAAAGGCGGCAGAATAGTTGACCCTTCGGTTGGAACCGACAAAAAAGGGAGTCTCTTTGTTGAAAAGGGCAAAATATCAAAACCTCCTCCATCTGCGGATAAAATTCCCGGCGTTAAGGTGATAGACGCGTGCGGGCTGGTTGTGGCTCCGGGTTTTGTTGATATGCACGTTCACTTGCGCGAACCCGGCTTTGAGCACAAAGAAACCATAAAAACCGGCACAAAAAGTGCTGTTGCTGGAGGGTTTACCTCCGTCGCGTGTATGCCGAATACCGAACCTGTAAACGATAACGCGACCGTTACCGAATACATACTTATGAAAGCTCGAACCGAGGGTATGGCGCGGGTATTTCCAATTGGCGCGATTACGAAGGGTGAAAAAGGGGAGTCAATAGCAAACATAGGGGAAATGTGCGAGTCCGGTTGTGTGGCAATTTCCGATGACGGAATGCCCGTTTCGGATTCCGGGGTTATGAGACGCGCCATGGAATACGCGAAACCGTTTGGCATACCGGTCATATCCCACTGTGAAGAGATTTCTCTCTCCGACGGCGGCGTTATGAATGAAGGGTATGTGTCAAACATGATGGGACTCAAGGGAATTCCCTCCGCCTCGGAGGAAATATGCGTCTCACGGGACATAATTTTGTGTGCTATGACGGGCACGCCGCTCCATATAGCCCATGTTTCAACCTCAGGTTCGGTCTCGGCCATAAGGCAGGCGAAGAAAAACGGCGTCAAGGTAACGGCGGAAGCTACGCCGCACCACTTTACGCTGTCGGATAAGGCGGTGGAGGGCTACAATACAAATGCCAAAATGAACCCTCCGCTATCGACCGAAAAAGATATTGAGGCAATTAAAGAAGGGCTCGCGGACGGAACAATAGACGCTATTGCAACCGACCATGCGCCTCATTCATATGATGAAAAAAATGTTGAGTTTGACAGAGCTCCGTTCGGAATAGTCGGTCTTGAAACCGCTCTTCCTCTTTGCCTGCGTCTTGTGGGGGAAGGGGTTTTAAGTCTTTCCGAAATGATATCAAAAATGGCGACCGTTCCGGCTTCCATACTAAACACCGGAGGAGGAACGCTCCGGCCCGGCACGCCTGCGGATATTGTTATATTTGACCCCAAGAAAGAATACGTTTTGGATACCGGTTCTTTTCACTCAAAAGGGAAAAACTCCCCGTTTGGAGGATGGAATATGAAAGGTGCGGTAAAGCACACAGTGGTTGCGGGCCGAATAAAATTCTCGGCTTTATGAGCATGGGGGAATCTTTCTTTCAATGAGTCTCAAAACCCTTTCACATTCGTTTTTTTTCACATTTGACTTTGTTGTTCCAACCCTTTTGAGTGCTCTTTTCTTTTTTGTTTTTCATTCCTTTTTGCTCCTTCCTTTACGAATAGAGGAACTTGGGGGAAGCTATTCCGATGTCGGTTTTATAATGGGGTTTTCCGGGGTTGGCATACTTTTTTTAACTCCGCTGTCCGGAATTCTGGCGGACAAATACCGGAGGAAAATCTTTATTATTATAGGTTTTGCCGCTCTTTTTCTTGCTTGTACGGGATTTGTTTTTCTTCAATCTCTTGGCTGGAAAATCTATGCGCTCAGAATCTTGCAAGGAGCGGCTTTTTCCCTTTTTTTTACATCTGCAGGCACTCTTATTACGGAGATAACTCCGGAGGGTAAAAAGGTTCAGGCGATGGGAATATACGGTATGTTCACAATTCTCGGCTACGCCGTTGCGCCATATGCCGGCAAAATCATTGTTGATTCGGACGGGTTTTCAGCGCTTTTTATTTTTGTCGCCGCCGTGTCTTTTATCGGGACTTTTCTGTCTCTGTTTGTAAGAGAGTCAAAAAATCTACCGGAGAATTCCAAAATCTCTGACACACACAACAACGGTTCGGGGCTGTTCCCTTTGTTGCCAAAGTCTCTTGCGGTGGCAGCCGTAACGCTTTTCATATCAGGATGGGTTTTTCTTTCACAATTTTCATTTGTTTCTCTTTCTGCGCGTTCGGTTGGAGTTGAGGAATTTTATCTGTTTTTTGTCTGTTTTACCGCCGCAGTTTTGACTGTCAGAATTTTTCTGGGATGGATACCGGATAAGTATGGAATAAAATACGTCTGCCCGCCGTTTTTGTTTTTGTCATTTTTGTCTGTTCTGCTTCTCGGGTTTTCACAGTCTTCTCTCCTTGTTGCGGCGGCGGGAGCCTTTTTTGGAGTATCACACGGCTTTACTTATCCGTCTCTGTATCTGCTCGCGATGGAAAAGTCTGGAAAAGAGGCAAGGGCAAAAGTTTTTGCTTTGTGCAGCGTTTCTTTTACTTGCGGCGGGATGTTGGGAACTTTCGCATCGGGGATTCTCTCTCAGGAATTTGGTTATTTTAGTATGTACATGGCTCTTGCCGCTGTTTCTCTGGTCGGTTTGTTAGTTTTTCTTTATGCGTATGGGTTTGGTCGCTTCCGTCTTGTTAAAGCAGATTTGTAAAAGTATACTGTCCTGACTCTTGCTTTAATTCTTTCCGGAGATAACAAATGAGCACAAAACCGCCGGGTGTCAGTAGCGAAAATGACGAATACACTCTTAGAAAAGAGAAAACCTCACAACTTCGCGCCAGTGGTTTAAACCCTTATTCAAACAGCTTCAAACCTTCGGTTGCGATCTCCGAAATTCTGTCGCAGGTGCGTGAAAAAACAGATGATGAGCTTGTATCTGTTCCGGCTTTTTCAATTGCGGGAAGAGTTATGTCAAAGAGAAGCTTCGGCAGGGCCGTGTTCTTTGATATCTCAGACTCCGACGCGAAAATCCAATGCTACGCGAACAAAAAAGAAACCGGCCAAGACAGCTTTAACATTGTTGGTAAGTACTTGGATTCGGGTGACTTTGTCGGGATTGAGGGAAGTCTTTTTAAAACAAAAACCGGCGAATTAACCGTAAAGGCGGAAAATGTTGTGATGCTTACAAAAACACTCCGCCCGCTTCCTGAAAAATGGCACGGTCTTCAGCAGGTTGAAACGCGTTTCAGAAAACGTTATCTGGACATGATAGCAAATCCAAAAGTCAGAGACATCTTTCGTCTGCGTTCCTCGTGTATAAGCTTCATAAGGCGTTTCCTTGACGCAAAAGGGTTTCTTGAGGTTGAAACCCCAATACTTCATCACATTGCCGGCGGTGCGGCGGCACGTCCGTTTACCACTCATCATAACGCACTTGATATTGACCTTTTTCTCAGAATAGCGCCGGAACTTTACTTGAAAAGACTTGTAGTCGGCGGGCTGGAAAAGGTTTATGAAATAGGAAGAGTTTTCAGAAATGAAGGTGTTTCCACGCGCCACAATCCCGAATTTACAATGATTGAGTTTTATCAGGCATACGCTGACTACAAAGATATGATGGATTTGATAGAAGCAATGGTGTTTTCTTTTGTGATTGACGCCAAGGGTTGCGCGAAGGTGGATTTCGATGACGGCAAGATAGATTTTTCAACTCCCTGGAAAAGAATTAGCATCTATGATTCCCTGAAAGAGAAATACGGTGAAAGGATTTTTTCGGACAGCTCTTTTCTTTTCAAGGAAGCGGACGCTCTGGGGGTTGGGCATGGGAAAATAAAAGGGAAAGCGCTGACTGGAATTTTTGAGCAATCCTTTGCCTCCAAAATCAAAGACCCTGCGTTTGTTTTCGGTTTTCCGCTTGACGTATCCCCTCTTGCGAGAGCTTCTGATTCTGATTCGGAAATGACGGACAGGTTTGAGCTTTATGTGAACGGCTGGGAGATAGCAAATGCCTTTTCAGAGTTGAATGATCCAGAAGAACAGAGGAAAAGGTTTTCGTCTCAGGCGGAGATGAAAGAAAGAGGAGACGACGAATCTCACGGTATTGATCAAGACTTTGTTGTTGCACTTGAACACGGTATGCCTCCGACTGCTGGAGCCGGGATAGGCATAGACCGGCTTGTTATGCTTCTTTCTAATTCTCAGTCCATAAGGGAAGTGCTATTTTTCCCTCATATGAAAGATTAGATGTTTGAGTTTCTTGTTGCGTTTAGATATCTGTGGTTGCAAAGAAAAACCCGCGCCATATTTTCTACATCTCTGATTTCCGTTCTCGGAATCAGCGCTGGAGTTTTCTCTTTGAACGTTGTTCTTGCTGTGATGTCCGGGTTTCAGACCGAACTCCGGAAAACCATTCTTGGCGCTTCCGCCCATGTTCTTGTTTCAAGTTATGAAGGAAGCATTGAGGATTACGCTCGCATTGAGAAAAAAATAACTTTTTTTCCCGGAGTCAAAAAAGTCTCTCCTGTTATTTACGGAACAGGGTTGCTTGTATCGGAATATAGCTCTCAAGGAACAACCGTAAGCGGAGTGAATGCGGCTTCATATAAGAAAACTTTTTCCTCCATTTCCCCGGAAACCGAAGAGAGTCCTGACGGCGATACGGATGTTTTTTCCATTCTCGCTCAATCTTCCCGTTCTTCGCGCGCCCCGATAGTTATCGGGCGCGGCCTGGCGGAGTCGCTTGGTGTTTCCCGGGGCGATATGGTTACTCTCCTATTTGCTCCCGACAAAAAGAAGACTTTACAAAAAAGACCCAAAACACAACCCTTTGAAGTAGCGGCAATTTTCAGTTACGGAATGGCGCACTATGATTCGGTGGTTTCCTATATGAATCTTCCGGATGCAATTGAGCTTTTCCAAAAATCGGGGCCGGAGTCTTTTGAAGTGGAAATAGAAGACCCGCTACAATCAGAATTGGTGGCGCGGGAACTCGAGGAAACGCTCGGATTTCCCTTTGTCGCTCAAAGCTGGCAGGAGGCCAACCGCAAGCTGTTTTCCGCGCTCCGCCTGGAAAAGCTCGGGCTTACGATTTTTCTGAGTTTCATTGTCGTCGTAGCCTCTCTCAGCATTATGAGCGTTCTATTGATGATGATGGTTGAAAAAAGTAGAGAAATAGCCATACTACGAGCCGCTGGAGCATCGGGGAAACAAGTCGGAAACATCTTTCTTCTAATCGGTGCTTCCCTAGGATTTACAGGCACTTTGCTGGGAACGGTAGGGTCTTTTGCCGTCTGTTATCTGCTTGCAACCAGCGCGACCGTGACGAGTTTGATTCCGTTTGACCCGGAAGTCTATGGAATATCAAAATTTCCTGTTATTATAGAACCTTTCTACTTTTTGCTTGTTGGCACGGCAAGCCAGCTGTTTTGTGTGCTTGCCGCCGTATATCCGGCCTATTGCGCAAGCGGAGACAATATTGCCGCAAAGTTGAAAGCCCAATGAACATACTGATTGAAGCAAAAAAATTGGAAAAAGAGTATACTCAGTGGGACGGAAGTGGCGTTAAAGCCGTTGATGGAATCAGCCTTACGGTTAAGAACGGAGAGAGTGTTTCAATAAACGGCAAATCCGGTTCGGGAAAAACCACCTTTCTTAATATGCTGGGCGCGTTGGAATGTCCAACCGATGGGGAAGTTTTTTTTAAAGGCGAAAAATATAACTCCGCTTCGAATAAACATCTCAATACAAAAGTAAGGCGTAAAATGGGGTTTGTTTTTCAATCTCATAATTTACTCAGCGGATTTACATCTCTTGAGAATGCGAGCCTTCCTTGTTTGATTTCCGGAATGAAAAAATCGGAGGCTTATTCAAGGTCGGAAAAGTTGCTTTGCCAGATGGGGCTCCGGGACTATCTCCAAAGATTTCCCGATGAACTTTCCTCGGGGCAGCAGCAAAGGGTTGCCATTGCCCGTGCCCTTGTCATGGAGCCGGAGATTGTTCTCGCCGATGAGCCAACGGGAAATCTGGACCCGAAAACTTCAATGCTTGTCGCTGATGTGATGCTACAAATGAAAGAGAATCTCAACACAACCTTTGTTGTGGCCACCCACAGCAGGGAGATTTCTAAAAGGTTTGATAGAACTGTAGTTATTCGCGAAGGGAGGCTGGCGAATGCTTAACGGTAACGGAAGGGGAAAACTGTTTCCTTTTTTTGTTTTACTTTCAGTATTTTTCGCCGTGGGAATCTCCTCTTTTGCCGAGGCCGCCGAAGTATCAAAGATCAGAATTGAAGGTAACAGGAGGGTTTCAAAGGAATCCGTGGAACTTCTTGCCTCTCAGAAAGTCGGAGCGACATACGATGAATCTAAAACTGCCGAAGATATAAAAAAAATATACTCAACGGGGAATTTTTACGATGTCACCGTTGAGAAAGTAGTTTCCGCATCAGGAGTGGAGCTGATTTATATTGTCAAAGAGAACCCGGTTCTTGTTGATTTCTCCATTAACGGCAACAAGAAGATTAAAGACGAAGAGATTAAAGAAGTTCTGGAAATTGAGGGAAACCAGATAACCGGAACGGGAAAACTTCACGACCAACTGGATAATATTGCCCGTCTCTATACCACAAAAGGTTACAGCAATGCACAAGCTTCCTACGATATAGAGCCCGAAGCGGGTGGCGGAATAAGTGTTTCATACAATATAGAAGAGGGCCAAAGAGAAACCATCTCTTCGGTGAAAATTGAGGGCAACAATAAAATCAAGACAAAGAAGATAAAGAAAAGTATTTTCAGTTCGCCGCGCCGTTTTTACAGTTTGGGACAAAAAGGACTTTTTGTAAAAGAGGAAGTTCAGCGGGATTTGGAGCGTATAAAGTTCATATATTTGAACGAGGGTTATCTTGACGTTCAGGTTTCGGCTCCCAAATTGAAGCGCAATCTGGAAGAAAATTCCTATGAAGTGTCATTCAAAGTCTCCGAAGGACAGCAGTATTTTGTGGCGGGAGTTTCTCTTGAGGGAATGGAAGCGCCGCCTGAAGTAAATAAAGACAAAATTTTCTACACTCTTAATCTGAAAGAAGGCAAGCCGTATGGAAACGGCAAGCTCACTTCCGATATAAGTATTCTCACTTCGGTTTATTCAAATCAGGGATACGCGAACGTCAATGTTGAACCCTCGCTGAAAAAGCAGTTAACAGGTGACGGCAAACCGGGCGTTTTTATAACTTTTACCGTTGAAAAAGGAAAGATTTTTTACTTTGGCAGGTTAAATATTGATGGCAATGACAAGACTGTGGACAAGGTTATAAGAAGGCAGCTCCCATTTGCGGAAGGGGATATTTACAGGTCCGGCGACCTTTCTTTAATAAAACCTCTGGTGGGACGCATTGGATTTTTTGACTCCGAAGCAACTCAGGTTTCAACCGAGGTGTCAAAACAAAATCCGGACGAACTGGATGTGAATATTTCAATAAGAGAGTCTTCAACAGCTCAGTTTAATCTCGGCGCTGGCGTAAGCTCAATTGAAGACTTCATATTTTTCGGCTCAGTCCAAGAGGCAAACCTCTTCGGTTATGGCAAGACAGTTTCGGCGAGCGCCAGTTTCGGCGGCATAACGGATAGTTACAGCTTCCGGTATGCTGACAGAAACTTCCTTGACACAAATTGGAGTTTTGATATTTCTCTCTCCCGAATAGAAAGAGACTATGTGGATTATGACACCAAATCCACGGGTTCCACGATTGGAATCGGCAGGTCTCTTTACCAAAATCTCTGGGGGCGAGTCTACTACAGGTGGGAAAATCTTGAGATAACAAACCCTTCGCCACGTGCTGTTGAAGCCAACATTATGGATTCAAGGGGAATACTAAGCGCTGTGGGCGCGGACATCAATTGGGACAAAAGGGACAACTACCAGTTTCCCAGAAGCGGATACAGGACAAGTCTTTTATATGAGCACTCCGGCCCTTTTGGAGGAGATACGGATTTAAGCAAACTGGCATTTGAGAACCATGCATGGATTCCGCTTTTAAGAGGTTCCTTTCTCTCGGTGAAAATCGGATACAGCAGAGTCTTTATTCGGGGAGAGAGTAACTCCCACGCAATTGATGAAAGGCTTTTTCTCGGAGGCCCTTCCAACCTACGGGGTTTTGACTACAGGGACCTGTCCGTCGGCAATTCCTCTCTTGGAGGAACAGAAAGAATATATGGAAAAACCGATCTGGTTATTCCACTTTTTGAGCCTCTTGGTTTATTTGGAGTTTTGTTTTATGATATAGGAAATGTTTTTGACTCCGACAGGGGATCCCAGTTCTCAACCAACCCTTCTGATTTGCGTCAGGACTATGGTTATGGTTTCTGGTGGCGTTCACCTTTGGGACTGATTAAAATTGAGTTCGGATATCCGATTGACAGAGAGCCTTTCGAGGAAAAAATGCAACTTCACTTCTCAATAGGTGCTTCTTTGTAGTCAATGATTTAAAGGAGGTTTGGTAATGATTCAGATAATTTTCAATTCACGTTTTTTCAGTTTTGTTTTACTCACGGTCTTGCTGGCTTCTGCGGTGCCTTTTTGCTCGACATCAGGCGCGGAAGAGTCTCGTATTGCCGTTGTTGATATTCAGCGCGTTCTTGTTCAGTCAAAAGCTGGCAAAAGAGCTCGCGAGTCTTTTCAGAAGGAATTCAAAGTCAAGCAGGGAATTCTTGATGAAAAGGGCATCCAGTATGAAAAAATGGAAAAAGAACTTACAAAAAACTTCTCCATTATGAATGACAAAACGCTCAAAGAGAAAAGTGAGACCCTTGAGAAGAAAAAGAAAGAACTCGTACGTGATAAGGAAGATTTTTCCGATGAGTTGAGAAGAAGGGACAATGAGATAAAAAGGAGAATTTTCACTGAGATACAAGATGTTGTAAGCAAATTTGGAGAATCCAATGGCTATTCAATCATTCTTACGCGCGATGCCGGAGTAATTTTTATGTCAGGCGGTGTTGATGTAACCGAGCAGGTTATTAACTTGTACGACCGGAAGTACTAGCTGTGGTCTTTGACAAAAAAAGGATAAAAGAGTTTATCCCCCACAGGGAGCCTTTTCTTTTTTTGGATTGTGTGACGGAGTTTGAAAAGGGGTCGAGTATCAAGGCCCTGAAAACCTTTGATGCCGGAGAGTTTTTTTTCCGTGGTCATTTTCCCGGAAATCCTATTGTTCCAGGCGTTGTTATTGCCGAGGCCCTTGCACAGGCGGGCGGTGTTCTTGTTGGAGCTTCTTTTGCGGATGAAATAAAAGAACAGGAATTTTCCAACGCTTATCTGATGGGACTTGACAATTGCCGTTTTAGAAGGCCCGTGGGTCCGGAAGAAGAATTGATCCTTTCTGTCACTCTTGTGCGCAAACGCACCAGAGTGATGGTTTTTAGCGCTTTGGCGACAGTTCCTCAAGGGGATAAGGTCGCGAATGTCTCAATAACTGCCTCTTTTGTTTAATAATTTCGTTTGACATAGTTTTTTTTACATATATGCTTAACGCTCTTAGTTAGTAGTGAGCAAACACTTAAGTTTTAACCGCTGGCGTAGCTCAGTTGGCAGAGCAGCTGATTTGTAATCAGCAGGTCGGGGGTTCAATTCCCTTCGCCAGCTGGGAAACCTGCGGTGCGAGTTTTTTAATGTCTGTTGTTTTTCGTAAAACAGGGGAGGTGGCTGAGTGGCCAAAAGCAGCAGACTGTAAATCTGCCGGCGCAAGCCTACGTGGGTTCGAATCCTACCCTCCCCATAAACACGGGTGGCCTGCGGGAGTAGCTCAGTTGGCCAGAGCATCAGCCTTCCAAGCTGAGGGTCGCGGGTTCGAGCCCCGTCTCCCGCTCATCAAAAATGCTGCCCATGTAGCTCAGACGGTAGAGCACATCCTTGGTAAGGATGAGGTCGGCGGTTCAAGTCCGCTCGTGGGCTGTACAAACTATGACATTTTTCGTTTAGAAAGCCTCAGGAGGTAGAGACAGATGTCCAAGGTAAAATTTGAGAGAGGGAAGCCGCATTTAAACATAGGTACGATAGGTCATGTGGATCATGGCAAGACGACGCTTACGGCGGCGATAACGAAGGTATTGGACAAGGCTGATTATGTGGAGTTTGGAGATATAGACAAGTCTCCGGAGGAGAAGGACAGGGGGATAACGATAAACATATCGCATGTTGAGTATGAGACAGAGAGTCGTCATTACGCTCATGTGGACTGTCCCGGTCATGCGGATTATGTAAAGAACATGATAACGGGAGCGGCACAGATGGACGGGGCGATATTGGTAGTGAGCGCACCGGACGGGCCGATGCCGCAGACGCGGGAGCACATATTGCTTGCGCGTCAGGTGGGAGTGCCGTCGATAGTGGTGGCATTGAACAAGGTGGATATGCTGGATGACCCTGAGCTTTTGGATTTGGTGGAGTTGGAGATACGGGAGTTGTTGACGGAGTACAAGTTTCCGGGAGAGGAGATACCGATAGTGAAGGTAAGCGCGTTGAAGGCGTTGAGTGATGATGTTGAGGCTGTGGGTCAGGTAAAGGGATTGATGAGTGCGGTGGACAGTTATGTACCCGAGCCTGTGAGGGAAGTGGACAAGCCGTTTATAATGGCGGTAGAGGATGTGTTCACGATATCGGGACGAGGGACGGTGGTAACGGGTAGAGTGGAGTGCGGGAAGATAAATGCCGGGGACGAGGTTGAGATAGTGGGATTTAAGGAGACGGTGAAGACAGTGGCGACGAGTCTTGAGATGTTTCGCAAGATACTGGATGACGCGGTGGCGGGTGACAATGTGGGAGTATTGTTGAGGGGTATAGAGAAGGAGAGTGTGGAGCGTGGTCAGGTATTGTCTGCGGTGGGGAGTATAAAGCCGCACAAGAAGTTTTCAGCGGAAGTGTATGTGTTGAAGAAAGAGGAAGGGGGTAGGCACACGCCGTTTTTTCCTGGATATAGGCCTCAGTTTTATTTACGTACGACGGATGTTACGGGTTCTGTGAAGTTGCCCGATGGGGTTGAGATGGTAATGCCGGGAGACAGCATAAACGTGGAAGTGGAGTTAATAGCGCCGGTGGCAATGGAAGAACAACTCCGCTTCGCAATAAGAGAAGGAGGCAAAACCGTAGGAGCGGGCGTCGTTACCGGAATTAGTGAGTAACTGCGAAGAACATTTTAAGGGCAGTAGCTCAATTGGCAGAGCAGCGGTCTCCAAAACCGCAGGTTGGGGGTTCGATTCCCTCCTGCCCTGTTTTGACTGCTTGGTTGTCAGGTGAAAGGTTAGGAAATGTATATAAGAAGAATAGCTCAATATATTAAGGACGTTGAAGTTGAGTTCTGGAAGATATCATGGCCCGGACGAGAAAGCACCATAAAGTCCACTGCCGTTGTTCTTGCTGTATCAGTGTTGTTTACAGTCATCCTTGCGATTGCCGATTATTTGTTCTCAACGCTGATAGGTTTGGTGCTGGTATAATATTTCCGGTTTCTTTGTAGGATGGAAAAATGGTATCTAACGGCAAAAAAAAATGGTATGTGGTGCAAGTTAGCACAGGATATGAGAAAAAGGTGAAATCATTTATAGAAGAAAAAGTGCGTGCTTCTCAGGAAAATGTTTCGATAGACGAAGTTTTGCTTCCCGTTGAGACCTTGGTTGAGTCAAAAAAAGACGGGAAAAAGAAAACTTCTGAGAAGATGTTTTTCCCCGGTTATGTATTTGTAAATATGGAGATGAAAGAGCAGACTTGGCATTTTATCAAGGATGTGCCGAAAGTTAACGGCTTTGTCGGCGAAGAAATGAGAGCGGGTAGAATAGACCCGGCATCTGTTTCGTCCGTTGATGAAAGAGAGATAGAGGAACTGAAAACTCAAATTCAGAAAGGGACGCTTAAGCCTAAACTCAATATATCTTTTGAGCAGGGTGAAACCGTGAAAGTTGTCGAAGGGCCTTTTTCCAACCTTTCCGGTGTGATTCTGGAAATTAATCTGGAAAGGGGAAAAGTTCTTGTTTCGGTAAATATATTTGGAAGGTCAACCCCGATAGAGTTGGACTTCAATCAATTGGAGCAGATGTAGAATGTCTGAGATAGATGGTTATTTAAAATTGCTTGTTCTGGCCGGAAAGGCATCTCCCTCTCCTCAAATCAGCCCGGCGTTGGGGCAGAAGGGAATTAACATAATGGAGTTTTGCAAGGCGTTTAATGAGAAAACCTCGGGCAAAGAAGGTTTGCTTCCGGTTGTCATCACTGTTTACAAGGACAAAACTTTTTCTCTTGAAATCAAAGCTCCGCCGATTTCTTATCTTCTCAAAAAAGCGGCAAAGATAGAAAAAGGGTCGTCGGATGTTCCGAGGGTAAAAGTTGGAAAGGTGACCGTTAAGCAGGTTGACGAGATAGCGGAGACAAAAATGCAGGATTTGAACGCGAATGATATGGAAGCGGCAAGAAATATCATTATCGGAAGCGCAAAAAGTATGGGAATTGATGTGGTATAGCTTGTTATGATAAAAAGAGGCAAAAGATACAAGGAATTATGCGGGAAATTTGACAGAGAATCCGCACTCAGCGTTGGGGAAGCAGTCGGACTGATTTCTCAAACACATTCGGCGAAGTTTGATGAATCCGTGGATGTAGCAGTGCAGCTTGGAATTGATCCGAAGCACGCCGACCAGCAGATAAGAACCTCCATTGTTCTGCCTCATGGCACGGGGAAAAACCTCAAAGTGCTTGTTTTTACCAAAGAGGAAAAGGCTGATGAAGCAATAGAAGCCGGTGCAGATTATGCCGGACTAAAAGATATGGTAAAAAAAATAGAGAATGAGAACTGGCTTGATTTTGATGTTGCCATAGCAACCCCGGATGTAATGGCGAAGGTGGGGAAACTTGGAAAGTTTCTTGGGCCGAGAGGTTTGATGCCGTCTCCAAAAATGGGAACAGTTACAAATGATGTCGCAAAAATTGTAAAACAGTCAAAAAGTGGAAGAATAGAGATAAAGAATGATAAGAGCGGGGTTGTTCACACCTTGTTGGGGAAAAGTTCATTTGAATCTCGCAATTTAAAAGAGAATATGCTTTTTCTTCTTTCTTCGCTTCAAAAAATGAAGCCTGCATCTTCAAAAGGTGAATTTTTTAAGAGAGTCAGCATATCAAACACAATGGGACCGAACATCAACATTGACTTGATGAACGTCAAAGAGGAAATAAAAAGTTTTGAGGATGGTGCATAAGGTGCAAACAAAACAAGAAAAAAAGAAAACCATCGACGAACTTGCGGTTATTTTCAAAGGTCCGGCTTCAGTTCTTGTAATTGAATACAGAGGGCTTGGAGTTAAGAGTATGCAGTCGGTCAGAAGGCAAGTGAAGGAGACTGATGCAGAGTTGCGTGTTGTTAAGAACAAGCTTCTTCACAAGGCTTGTGAAGGCACTGATGTGGAAAAAATCAAAAACCTTTTTGAAGGGCCGACAGCGATTGCAATATGCGGTCAAGAATTTCCGGCTACAGCAAAGGTTTTTATTCAAGCGCACAAAGAATTTGAAGATTTTGTTCTTAAAGGCGGACTCATGGATGGCAAGGTGTGCGAAGCCGCTGATATTGAGCAAATATCAAAACTGCCTTCAAGAAAGGTTCTCATATCAATGTTTGCTTCAACTCTTCTGACTCCGCTTTCAAACTTTGTGTCTGTTATGGACCAGATGCGTTCTGGGTTTGTTCATTCTCTTGAGGCGCTGAGGCGGGCAAAAGAATCCGGGGAAATTTCGGATAACCCTGAGGAAGGCAGAAGCGGGGCGGCCGCGAAAAACGGAAAGACCGAAATGAAAGTAGATGAAAATGAACAGAGTAAAGTACCGATGGAAAACGAAACTGAACAATCTTCAGACAATCAAAATAAAAAGGAGGAAAACAGCGATGGCTGATTTAACAAAAGAAGAGGTAATCAACTACCTTGAGAAAGCAAGCATGATGGAGATATCAGATCTCATTAAAGAGATAGAGGAAAAGTTTGATATCAAGGCCGCTCCTCAGTTTGCGGTTGCCGCGGCACCAGCCGCCGGCGCGCAAGGTGAAGAAGCCGCAGAGGGGGGTGAGAAAACGGAGTTTGACCTTACTCTTAAAGATATCGGGTCAAACAAAATTCAGGTTATTAAGGTTGTCAGAGAAGTGTCTTCTCTTGGCCTTAAGGAATCAAAAGAGCTCGTTGAAAGTGCCCCGAAACTTATTAAAAATGGGCTAAAAAAAGAAGAGGCGGAAGAGTTAAAAAAGAAATTTGAAGAAGCCGGCGCCACTGTGGAACTGAGTTAAGAGTTGCTCTTTGCTCCGGTCGCTTTGTTTTTATTGTATCTCGTTTGCCCGTTTCGGGCTTCGGAGGGGTTGATATATTGAGTTTGCAAACAACGCATAGTTCTAAATTGAGAAAGACTTTTTCAAAAATACCGGCAATTCTGGATATTCCGAATCTTTTGAATGTCCAAACTGAGTCCTATAAGAGATTTCTTCAGGAAAAAGTGGAGTCTGAAAAACGTTCCCAAAGGGGAGATTACGGATTGCAATCTGTGTTTAAGGCAATCTTTCCCATAGAGAATTATGGTGAAAAAACATCGCTTGATTTTGTGCACTACAGTCTAGGACAAAGAGTTGTTGATGAAGATGGAAATGCCGTCAAAGACAAAAACGGACACGAAATTTATGATTTACAACCCAGGCTTGACGAGACTGAATGCAGACTTAAGGGCTACGACTATACGGTTTCGCTCTATGTTACGTTGCGTCTGATAGTGCGGGAAGAAGATGGAGAGAATATCCGGGATGTAATTGAACAGGATGTCTATTTCGGTGAAATTCCCAAGATGACCGAAAATGGCTCCTTCATAATAAGCGGCGCCGAAAGGGTAATTGTAAATCAGATACATCGTTCCCCCGGTGTATTGTTTGATAGTCCAAAACTTGGCGACCAGCCTCAGTCCTCCGTCAAATCGTCCTCTGTTGCAAGGGTTATTCCTCAAGATGGCAAATGGCTTGATTTTGATTTTGATTCAAAAAACTTTCTCAATGTGCGGATTGATCGTAGAAAAAAATTCCATATCTCTCTTTTTCTTAAAGCCCTAGGATATACCGAGAGGGAGATACTGGATCATTTCTACAGTATTGAAACGGTCAGGTTTGAAAAAAACGGCGGGCTGTCAAAAGAGATAAATCCTGAGACGATTCTTTATCAGAAAAGCTCCTTTGATATAAAGAGAGGAAATGAGGTTGTTCTAAAAAAGAGAAGAAAGTTTACGCCGAGTATTCTTGAGAGACTGAGAAACTTAAAAATAGACACGGTGCTACTTGAAAACGAATCTGAACTCTATGAAAAGATATGCGCCGAAAATATTGTCAACAAAAAAAGCGGTGAGATAATTGCGCGCTTTGGAGAGAAGATAACGTCTGAGACCATCAATGCCATCAGGCAAAATTCAGTGGATAAATTTTCCTTTTACTATATTGACGATATTTCAATTCCTTCTGCGGTGGCGGATACCCTGCTTGAAGAAAAAAGGATTTATGGTGATTCAATCAACCATACCTTCGCCGTAAATGTTCAGCAGGGCAAGGCTGATAAATCCGCGTTTTTTAAAATCCTGAAAACCATGTCAAAAACTTACCCTTCCGTAACAAAGGGAAAAACAAAGGCCGAAGAGAAAATATGCTTTGAAAACCTGACATCCGAAGCCGCAGATGATATTAGAAACGGCTTTCGTAAAATCGGCGCAGAAATCGAGGTTTTCTGCGATGGGGCAATAGCGGAGATATACAGAAAATTCCGGCCGACCGATCCGCCGAGCAAAGAGTCCGCGAGAACTTTTTTTTCGGACATGTTTTTCAATCCTTCCAAATACAGGCTGTCAAAAGTCGGAAGGAAAAAACTCAACTACAGGCTTAAACACAATGTAGATGAGGCAATCCTTACATTAACAAGAGAAGACATAGTAAAAACATTGCAATATCTGCTTGAGCTTAAGGGCGGACGCAGATCTGGAGACGACATAGACCATCTGGGAAACCGCAGAGTTAAAACTGTCGGAGAGTTGATAGAAGCCACTTTTTACAGTGGTCTCGAGAGATTCGCCAGATCTGTAAAGGAAAGAATAGGTTATCAGAGTATTGAGAACAAGATGCCGAGAGAAATAGTTGTGCCCAAAGTAGTAGACACCATAGTCAAAGACTTTTTCAAAACAGGCCAGCTTTCGCAATTTATGGACCAGACAAATCCTCTCTCGGAAATAACTCACAAAAGGCGGCTCAGCGCTCTGGGTCCCAAGGGACTTACTAGAGAAAGAGCGGGTTTTGCCGTCCGCGATGTCCATTCTTCCCACTACGGACGGATATGCCCCGTTGAAACGCCCGAAGGCCCCAATATCGGTCTTATATCAAGCATGAGCACATATGCGGAGATTGATGTCTACGGTTTCATCAGGGCTCCTTACAGAATTGTCCGCAACGGCAAAGTAACAGATGAAATAGTTAAAATGAGTGCCCTTGAAGAAGAGGAAAAAAATATAGTTATTGCTCAGGCAAACGCTCCCCTTGATGGTGATGGACGGTTTCAACTGGATTTTGTTTCGTCTCGTTCCGAGGGTGAGATAAAAATGGTGGAAAAAGACAAGGTTACCCATATGGATGTTTCACCTTCTCAGCTGGTTTCAATCTCGGCTTCTCTGATACCTTTTCTTGAACATGATGACGCGAACAGGGCTCTTATGGGTTCAAATATGCAACGTCAAGCGGCTCCGCTTATAAGGGCGGTCGCTCCGCTTGTCGGGACGGGACTTGAAGCATCAGTTTCCAGAGATTCGGGTGTTGCCGTTATAGCGAGAGCGGACGGCGAAGTGATTCACTCCGATTCAAAAATTATAGTGGTTAAAAACAGCAAAGCATCGCAGAGATCCATACCTTCATCGGGTTCGGGAGTAGAAATATACAAGATGATCAAATTCCGGAAGTCCAATCAGGGCACTTGCTGGAATCAGACTCCTATTGTTTTAAGAGGACAGAAAATTAAAAAAGGACAAGTTATCGCGGACGGGCCTTCCACTAAAAACGGTGAGCTTGCGCTGGGTCAAAATACCATGGTGGCTTTTATGCCTTGGGGTGGATACAACTTCGAGGATGCGATACTTATAAGCGAAAGAATTGTAAAAGATAATATTTTTACATCGGTTCATGTTGAGGAGTTTGAATGTCAGGCGAGGGAGACAAAACTCGGTCGTGAGGAAATAACGCGTGATATTCCAAATATAAGCGATGAGGCTCTCAAAAATCTTGATGAGAGCGGGATAATCCGGGTTGGCGCCACAGTCCACATGGGAGACATACTTGTGGGCAAGATATCTCCCAAGGGCGAAATGCAGTTGTCTCAGGAGGAAAAACTTCTTCGCGCAATCTTTGGAGACAAAGCCAGAGACGTAAAAGACACTTCTCTCAAAAGCCGTTCAACAATTATCGGCACTGTCATAGATGTGAAGGTTCTGACTTCGCGCGCCGTCGCCGACAAGGACTCCAGAGCTAAAGAGATTGAAATCCAAGAAGTTGAAAAAATCAAACAGGAAATGGATTATGAGAAAAACATTCTTCAACAGAGCGCGCGTGAGACGGTTGAGTCTTTGCTTAAAGGCGTAAAAGCGGCTGCGAGTGTTACCGTAAAAAATAACAAACTTGTTTCAAAGGGCGACTCTTTTACCTCTGAAATTCTAAAATCACTTTCTCTTGAGGAGATAAAAAATATAAAGATTGAGTCGAAAAAATTAACCGAGCGCATCAAGACTGTTGTGGATTCAATCATTGGAGAGATAAACGCCCTTCAACTCAGATATGAAGACAAAAAAAAGAAGCTTGAGCAAAAAGATGATCTTTCTCCGGGCGTTTTGAAAACCGTCAAGGTCTATGTCGCGGTTAAAATGAATCTGCAGGTAGGCGATAAAATGGCTGGACGCCATGGAAACAAAGGTGTTATATCAAGAATTCTTCCCCAAGAGGACATGCCTTATATGGAAGATGGCACGCCGGTTGATATGGTGCTGAATCCTCTCGGTGTGCCTTCTCGAATGAATGTCGGGCAGATTTTGGAAACCCATTTGGGCGGGGCAAGTAAGGAAATCGGAAAACAACTCAACGAATACATAGAAACAAACTATGGCACTGATGCGATAAAAAATAAACTGAAAGAGGTTTATGGAAATTCCGGGAATGTTTCTTTTATAGACAAGATGACCGATGAAGAGACACGTGATTTTGTTAAATCCCTCAAAGACGGGGTTCCTGTCGCTTCTCCCATTTTTGACGGGGCAACCGAAAAAGAGATAAAAGGTTTTATGAAAATTGCTGGCTTGTCCGATGACGGCAAAATGATTCTGTATGACGGACGTACCGGTGAGCCTTTTGACCAGAAAGTAACGGTGGGCATTATGTATATGCTGAAACTCCACCATTTGGTTGAAGAAAAAATACACGCGCGCTCAATAGGCCCTTACTCGCTTGTTACCCAGCAACCGTTGGGAGGGAAGGCGCACTACGGCGGGCAAAGACTCGGGGAGATGGAAGTCTGGGCGCTTGAAGCTTACGGCGCCGCACACACGCTTCAGGAATTTTTGACTGTTAAATCGGATGATGTGGCGGGCAGGACAAGAATGTTCACTTCAATAGTTGAAGGCAGAATGTCTCTTGACCCGGGAATCCCAGAATCCTTCAATGTTCTCAGAAAGGAGTTGCAGTCACTCGGACTGAAAATAGACTTGCTTTCCAGCAACGATGAAGAATTAGATTTGCGTGCGGTGAAAACATAGGCACAGGAGGCCAACCAAAGTGGATTTTGAAGACATTACAACAAACAAACCGGACTCTTACTCGGGAGTTCAAATATCGATAGCATCTCCCGAAGATATGGTCTCATGGTCTCACGGAGAAGTTAAGAAACCCGAGACCATAAACTATCGAACTTTCAAGCCAGAGAAAAACGGTCTTTTCTGTCCCAAAATTTTTGGCCCCGTCAAAGATTTTGAATGCGCCTGCGGTAAATACAAAAGACTGAAACACAGAGGGATTGTTTGTGAAAAATGTGGCGTGGAGGTTACAACTTCCAAGTTGAGGCGTGAAAGAATGGGGCACATAGAGCTTGCCTCTCCCGTCGTCCATATATGGTTTCTCCGTAGCACTCCCAGTCGTATAGGAATGATTCTTGACATGAGTCTCAGGGACCTTGATAGAGTTCTCTATTATGAATCCCATGTTGTAAACAACCCGGGAACTTCTTCCCTTACAATGGGGCAGACTTTAACAGAGGAAGAGTTGTCAAAACTAAGAGAGGCCGAATATGTGATTTCGTCTCTTAAGCCTTGTCCTGAAGAGTTCTTAACCGAGTTAAACACAGAAGAAGATGCCGAGCGTCTGGCTTCACTGCTGATGGATGAGGAAGAAGCGTCTCTGGTAAAAAACTATTGGTATAAATATCTAGTGCCCGGGGAAATTGCCACAAAGTTTTCATTGCAGACTTTAATGACGGGTAAAAATGGCGTTTCCCTCAATGAAGCGAAGATGATCCTATCCTCGTTTTTGAATGCCAAGGCAAGTTTTGAAAAAGAGCGTGCCGCTTATGATGCAAAAGTGTCCGAGTCAACCGGAATGGAATCCGGTGGAAAAATAAAAGAAGCTCAGGACGCATTTAAGTCCGTCAAAAGAGAATTTGAGGAAAAATTCGCGGAAAATTACAAAACCCTTGGATTGGAAGATGTTCCTTCAAGCAACAAGAAGATACAGACCGCTTTCAAAAATTTGCTTGAAAATACCGCGGATGCCGGTGAATCTTCCGAAGAGGCAATCCAGGAAGCCCGTGACAACCTTCTGAAAGGTAGTAAGGGCAAAGACCACGCCGCCATGCGAAATGCCTACAAAAAAGCGGAGAAAAACCTCAAAACATTGGAACAGAAAGGAGATGCGGACGTACCTCCGCATCTCAAAAAGGAACATGAACAGCTGACGGACGCGCAAACAGAGTTAAAAAAATCCCGTGACAATTTTAACAAGCTTATAAAAAGCGCGGTTTTCAAAGAAGAAGAAATTCAGATTCTTGCTGAAGCGGATGAGAACTTTGAGACTGATTACAGCTATGGAATGGGAGCCGAAGCCGTCTATCAAATGTTGAAAAGCATTGACTTGAAAACGCTATCCGAAGAATTGAAAATTGAAATGCAGGAGTCAAGTTCTCTTTTAAAGAAAGCGAAAATAGCAAAACGACGCAAGATATGTGAGACCTTCCGCAAATCAACCAACCGTCCCGAATGGATGGTTCTTACTACAATTCCTGTTTTGCCACCGGACTTGCGGCCACTTGTTCCTCACGACGGACGTTTTGCCACTTCCGATTTGAATGTGCTTTACAGAAGGGTAATAAACAGAAACAACCGACTGAAAAGACTACTGGAACTTGATGCGCCCGATATTATTGTCAGAAATGAAAAAAGAATGCTTCAGGAATCCGTTGATGCTCTGTTTGAGAACGGGAGAAGAGGAAGACCCGTTGTCGGACATAATCACCGCCCACTCAAAAGCCTTACCGATATTATCAAGGGCAAAAGCGGAAGATTCCGCCAGAATCTTCTCGGAAAAAGGGTTGACTATTCGGGACGTTCAGTGATCACGGTTGGACCAGACCTGAAACTACACCAGTGCGGGCTTCCAAAACAGATGGCTCTTGAACTTTTCAAGCCGTTTATTTACCAGAAACTCCAGGAGTGGAAAAACAAGGACGGAAGTCCCATCGCTCCAACGATTAAAATAGCAAAAAGATTTGTTGAAACTGAAAACCCCGTGGTATGGGACGCTCTTGACGATGTTATCAAGGAGCATATGGTTATGCTCAACCGCGCTCCCACTCTCCATAAATTAAGTATACAGGCGTTTGAGCCCGTGCTTGTGGAAGACAGGTCAATCAGAGTTCATCCGCTTGTTTGTCCAGCGTATAACGCAGATTTTGACGGTGACCAGATGGCGGTGCATGTCCCACTTTCAATTGAAGCTCAGGCGGAATGCCGTGCGTTGATTATGTCAACCAACAACATACTTTCTCCCGCGCACGGCAAGCCGGTTATTCTTCCCACTCAGGATATTGTGCTTGGGATCTACTATATGACAAAAGATTCCGCTTACAGCAAAGAGTTCAAATATTTTTCCTCTCCGGAGGAAGTGATTATGGCTTACAGTTCCGACTATGTCGGGATTCACTCTCAGGTAAAGATAAAAATCAACGAAGAGGTTGTTGAAACAACCGTTGGAAGGGTGATTTTCTACAACGAGGCAATCCCTCAAAACATCCCGTTTGAGTTTGTTAACAAACCCATGAGCAAAAGCGAGTTCGAGACTCTTGTGGATAAATGCTTTAGAGAAAACGGTAGTAAACAAACCGTTGTTATGGCAGACCGTATAAGAACTCTCGGGTTTTATTACGCGACAAAATCCGGAATTTCAATTTCAATTAACGACATGGAGATTCCCGACAACAAGGAAGGGCTTGTGGCAGCTGCCCGTGCGGAAGAGATGAAAGTTCAGGAACAGTTTTCTCAGGGTCTTATAACAGACGGCGAGCGCTACAATAAAATTGTGGACATCTGGTCTAAAACAAGCGATGAAGTTGCCGATGAGATGATGGAAAACATAAAATTTGAAACAGTTAAAAATGAAAAAGGAAACCAAAAACAAGGAACCAGCTCCAACCCCATCTATATGATGATTGATTCCGGCGCCCGAGGTAGCAAAACGCAGGTAAGACAGCTTGCGGGAATGAGGGGGCTTATGGCAAAACCGGACGGCACTATTATTGAAAAACCCATTACATCAAACTTCAGGGAAGGAATGAAAGTGATGGACTATTTTATCTCAACTCACGGAGCAAGAAAGGGTCTTGCCGATACTGCTCTTAAAACAGCCAATGCAGGCCATCTTACAAGAAAACTGATAGATGTGGCTCATGACATAATAGTCAGAGATGAAAACTGCGGAACCATTGAGGGCTTGCTTTACACAAATAAGGTGGAAGGGGGCAAGATAAGGAAGTATGTCGGCGACAGGGTTCTTGGGAGAGTTGTGCTTGACAGTCTGAAGGATCCAGACACGGGTGAACTCATTGTCAAAGCGGGACAAGAAATAGACAATGAAGCCGCTGAAAAAATTAATGAAAGTTCCATAAGTGAAGTTAAAATCCGCTCCGTCCTGACTTGTGACACCGAAGAAGGAATATGCAGACTTTGCTACGGAAGAAATCTTTCCACCGGCAAAATTGTGGATATAGGCGAAGCTGTCGGAATAACGGCAGCGCAATCAATCGGAGAACCCGGAACTCAGCTTACCATGAGGACCTTCCACATAGGAGGCGCGGCGAGTCAGAGTGCAACCGAAAACACCCTTGAAAACAACTATGCCGGAATAATAAAAATGTCCAATCTGGAAACCGTGAAAACAGGCGGCGGGGTGCTTATTGTTACAAACAGAAATGGGCGCGTTGCGATTGTTGATGAAAAGGGATACGAGAGGGAAAAACACAAACTTGAGTTGGGTGCCCGACTGAAAGTTAAAGATGGGGATAGAGTTAAGGAGAAAACCCTTCTTGCGGAATGGGACCCCTACACAACCCCTATTATTGCGGAGGTTACCGGAACCGTAAAATGGAGAGATCTTGAAGCCGGGCTAAGTTTCAAGGAGCAAGCGGACGAGGTTACTGGAATGCTTGAGAAAGTTGTAACCGACTCCAAAAACACAAAACTGAAACCGGCAATAGTCGTTGAGGGAATTTCAAAGAAGCAGACCGAACAAAAACCGCTTCAATCCGAAGATCTTCCGACAGGTGCTTTTATTGAGAAAAACGAAGGAGACTCCGTGGAGCCCGGAGATATTATTGCCAAAATTCCCAAAGAAACGGCAAAGACCAAAGACATAACCGGCGGATTGCCAAGAGTTGCGGAACTGTTTGAAGCCCGAATTCCCAAAGATCTTGCAATAGTCAGTGAAATTGACGGTACTGTGTCATTCGGTGAGGATGTGAAGGGCAAAAGACGGGTCATTGTCCGTCCCACAATTGGAGAAGAAAAGGAATACATAGTTCCAAGAGGAGAGCATATCCTCGTCAGAGAGGGAGACTTTGTAATATCCGGAGAAAAACTTGTGGATGGCGATGAAAACCCTCATGACATTCTCAAAATCAAAGGGGAAAAAGCGCTGAGCGAGTTTCTTGTGAATGAGATACAAGAAGTGTATGAGCTTCAAGGCGTCAGGATAAACGACAAGCACATAGAAGTAATTGTGAGGCAGATGCTTAAAAGGGTCAAAGTCAAAGACCCCGGAGACACAACGATGCTTCCGGGAGAAGCCGTAACAAAAACCCTTTTCCACACAGAAAATGCGGAAGTTGAGGAACAAGATGGAACCCCCGCCACTGCGGAGCCATTGCTTCTCGGAATAACCCGCTCGTCTTTGAGCACCGAAAGCTGGCTTTCCGCGGCATCATTTCAGGAAACAACGAAAATCCTTACCGAAGCCGCATGCGAAAGCAAAGAAGACAAACTCAAGGGACTCAAAGAGAATGTCATTATTGGGAAAATCATACCCGCCGGCACCGGGCTTGATGTGTACAAGAATATCAAAGTTGAGGTGGAAGACGATACCGTTCCCATGCCTTTGGTTGAAGAAACAGAATCCGCGACTCTTGCTGAAAAGTCGAGAGTGTAAACTTCCGTATGAAAACTTCCTACAGTCCGACTCTGGTTGAAGAAAAGTGGCGGGTGTTCTGGTTTGAAAAAGAAAAATTTAAATCCGGCAACACGGGGAAAAATGGAAAACCCACGTTTTCCATTGTCATGCCGCCACCCAATGTTACGGGCTCTCTGCACGTAGGTCATGCCCTCAACAACACGCTTCAGGACGTTCTTGTCCGTTACAAAAGAATGAAAGGTTTTGATGTTCTATGGGTTCCGGGAACCGACCATGCGGGAATTGCAACTCAGATGGTCGTTGAGCGTGAACTTGCAAAAAAGGGAATTTCCAAAGAAGACCTTGGCAAAAGTAGTTTTATTGAAAAGATCAGAGAATTTAAAGAGGACTCAACCGATAGAATTATTAACCAAATCCGCAGACTGGGCTTTATCCCAGACTGGAGCACACAACGATTTACAATGGATTACGGGTTTTCTGAAACCGTCAGGAACATTTTTGTTGAACTTTACAAACAGGGGCTTATCCGGCGCGAAAAAAAGCTTGTCAACTACGATACGGTTTTGCAGACTGCCGTTTCAGATCTGGAAGTGGAACAAAGGGAAGTCTCCGGCCATTACTGGCATATTAAATACCCCCTGAAAGGGTCTGACGGCCACATAACCGTTGCGACAACAAGGCCTGAAACAATGTTTGGAGATGTCGCGGTCGCAGTTCATCCCAATGACGAAAGATATAAATACCTTGCGGGAAAATATGTTGAACTCCCGCTTACGGGAAGATTTATTCCCGTTATTACCGATAAATACTCCGACCCCGAAAAAGGAAGCGGGGCGGTAAAGATAACGCCTGCCCATGATTTTAACGATTTTGAAGTCGCCAGAAGGCACAATTTGCCACTTGTAGATGTTTTTGACGAAAAAGCCTGTTTGAATGAAAAAGTTCCCGAAAGTTACAGAAAACTCGAAAGATTTCAGGCGAGAAAGAAACTTCTCAAGGAGCTTAAGTCGGGAGGATTCCTTGAAAAAACCGAAGATATCTCACACACAGTTCCGTATGGTGACAGGTCCGGAACAGTTATAGAACCTCGTCTTATGGAACAGTGGTATATGGATGTGAAGCTGTTTGCGAAAACAGCGGTGGAGTCAGTTGAAAGGGGCGAGATGAATTTTTTTCCGAAATTCTGGGAACGCACTTATTTTCAATGGTTGAACAATATAGAGCCGTGGTGCATATCAAGACAGCTCTGGTGGGGGCACCGGATACCAGCATGGCATGGCCCGGACGGTGAGGTGTTTGTTGAAAACAACGAAGATGCCGCCGCCACAAGTGCTTTGAAGCATTATGGGAAAGAAGTTGAACTCACAAAAGATACCAATGTTCTGGATACATGGTTTTCCTCTGCTCTATGGCCGTTTGCAACCCTTAACTGGCCCTGGGAGAAAGAAGAATCTCTTAAAAAATACTATCCCACGACAGTTATAGTAACAGGTTTTGACATCATATTTTTCTGGGTTGCTCGCATGGCTATGATGGGTATTCAATTTACCGGCAAACCGCCTTTCAAAGACATTTATATCCATGGTCTGGTAAGGGATGAAAACGGCCAGAAGATGAGCAAAACCAAGGGCAATGTCATAGATCCACTTGCGGTCGCCGATGAGTTTGGAGCCGATTCTCTGCGCTTTTGTCTCTCTGCACTTGCCTCTGGCGGAAAAGATATTGAGCTTTCCGTTTCGACAATAAAGGGTTACAGAAATTTTATGAACAAGATATGGAATGCATCCCGTTTTATTCTGGAAACCGTCGAGCAAAACACCGAACCCGCAGGAGAGATATCAACAAAGATTGGCAAATGTGAAAAATGGATACTTGCAAGCATGAATCTTTCGTTAAAAAAGATTGACGGATATATGGAGCAATACGAATTTGGAAAGGCTGCGCAAGAAATCTACCGTTTCTTTTGGAGAGATTTTTGCGACCGCTATATTGAAGCCGCGAAAATTTCAATATATGAAGGAGACACGGAAACACAAAAAACCACATCCGCAGTTCTCCTGCAAATTCTCGGCGCCTCAATGAAGGTTCTGCACCCTTTCTGCCCGCACATTACGGAGGAGATTAACGACAGAACAAGAAGGGCTTCCGGTCTTGAGCAAAAAAGTCTGCTTGATTCCGACTATCCGGAATTTTATAAAAACTTTACGGAGGAATTCAACGAAGACTACAATGGAATGAGGTTTTTCTTTGAGGGAGTGATTGATCAAATTCTTATGAAAAGAGGCGCTTCCAGAATTCAAATGTCAGAGAAGGTCAACATTTCCTTTCTTGTTGAATCGGGAGAAAACGGACAGTTTACAAAAGGGCTGATTGAATCCGAGATTGGGGTTTTAAAAAAACTTGCCAGAGTTTCCTCTCATCGGTTTTTTTCGGATGAAAATGAATTTTCTTCGGTTGAGGGATTGCCTGCGACCGTTTCTGTTATTGCTCTTGACACTGCAGGAAACCCAACGGAAAAAAGGCTTAATATAAATCTCAAAGTTGAGCGGAAAGAGGCGGAAAAAGCAGACACTCAGCAAGATATTGAATCTATGGAAAAGGAAATTGAAGAGATTATGAACAAACTCCGCCAGAGTGAGAGCAAACTTGCCGATTCAAATTTTTTAAAGAAAGCTCCGGATAAAATCATAGAGAAAGAGAAGGGCAAACTTGAAGAGTTCCGGAATCGTAAAAACTTTCTTGAGTCAGAGATGAAACGTTATCGAAATGCCTGAAAAAGTTTAATCGGAAAACAGATTCATCTGTATCGGATGTAACTTCAGGTCGTCTATTTCAACCTTGTAATCTCCGGTAAAACATGCGTAACAGTAACCTTCTCCCTTTGGGTTTCCGGAGGAAGAAGAGCAATTTTCAACGGCGGTATCTATCCCTTCTTTACTTAAATATCCCAATGAATCCGCGGTTAAATATTTTGTGATTTCCTCCACGTTCAGGGAGTTTGCTATAAGTTCACCCTTATTTGGGGTGTCTATTCCGTAGTAGCAGGAAAACTTCATCGGAGGCGAACATATCCTAACATGAACCTCGATTGCCCCGGAATCTCTGAGCATTTTGACTATTTTTCTACTTGTTGTTCCTCTTACAATTGAATCATCCACGACAACGATTTTTTTATTTATTATAACGTCTCTCACGGCGCTGAGCTTTAGTTTGACGCCGAAATTTCTGATTGACTGCTCCGGTTCAATAAAAGTTCTTCCCACATAGTGGCTTCTTAAAAACCCCATTTCAAGAGGGATTCCAAGCTGCTCGGCATAACCCATTGCCGCGGGAACTCCCGAATCGGGAACGGCAATGACAATATCGGCATCCACGGGTTGCTCAATGGCGAGTTCTCTACCGAGCCGCTTTCGCACCATATACATACTCTGCCCGTTAATAAAACTGTCCGGACGCGAAAAGTAGATGTACTCAAAGATGCAAGTTGCCTTAGGTTTGTCAGGAAACGGTTTGATGGACTCAATATTCTTGTCATCAATTACCACCACTTCGCCCGGTTCAACCTCTCTTATATACTGGGCTCCTATTAACTCAAACGAGCATGTTTCCGATGCCACAACATAGGAATCTCCCATTTTGCCCAGTACAAGCGGACGGAAACCGTAGGGGTCTCTTGCGGCAATGAGTTTTTCCGAATCCAGAAAGACCATTGAATAAGCGCCTTTACATGCCGAAAGAGCATGGATAATTCTGTCGGATAAGTTTTGTTTCTTTGACCTTGCCATAAGGTGAACAACCACCTCGGTGTCGGTTGTTGATTGAAAAATTGCCCCGTCCTCTTCAAGTTGATGCCTGAGCGTCAGGGAATTTGTGATGTTGCCGTTATGGGCGATTGCCATTTCGGAGCCGGAGCGCGTTATGACAATCGGCTGTATGTTGTTGGCGTTGCTCGCTCCGGATGTGGAATAGCGCACATGTCCTATGGCGTTTCTTCCGGGAAGATTTTTGAGAGATTCCTCGTCAAATATATCTGCGACAAGACCCATTGATCGTTTTCTATGCAGGTTTTTTCCGTCTGAGGTTACAATCCCCGCGCTTTCCTGCCCTCTGTGCTGAAGGGAATGGAGGCCGAGATACGCAAGGTTTGCGGCTTCCGTGTTGTTGAAGATTCCAAAAACCCCGCATTCTTCTTTTAGTTGAGACAACATATCGCCCTATATAAACAAGTTTTTTTCAAAGCCCTCAGACCAGAGGCGTGCCGCTTCCTCAACTTGGATTTCAAACATCTCCCCGAACTCCATGATGCCCTTTGCCGTCACTTTCCCCACCTTTTGAATCGGAACCTGACGCAAGAGAAAAAACTCCCTGACGGCATCTTCGTCTTTCGGGCTTGCGGAAACAATCGCGCGCGCCTGGGTTTCGGAAAAAAGAATTACATTGTCGTTTCGGATATCGGGGTTGATGTTTTTGAGAGACACGGAAAACCCCATAGGGACTCCTTGCAGAGCAAAACAACACTCCGCAAGCGCCACGGCTAATCCTCCCTCTGAAACATCATGAGCAGACTTAATTATACTCTTGTCCGCTGCTTCAATCAAAGAAAAAACAAGCCGAGTTTCTTTTTTCAGGCTGACCAAAGGCGGTTCTCCGGCCACTTTGTTGAAAAGAAAAGCGCCGTAGAGGCTTCCTCCCATTTCTTCAAAGGTTTCGCCCGCGATAAAAACAGTGTCTCCTTCACTCTGAAAATACTGAGGCACCAGATTTGAGATATTATCCAGCAGACCGACCATTCCTATAACCGGGGTTGGGTTGATTGAAACACCGTCCGTTTCGTTATACAGACTGACATTTCCGCTCACCACCGGGGTTGAAAAATATTTAGCGGCTTCCGAAATTCCCTCAACCGCCTCTTTCAACTGCCACATAATGTTGGGGTTTTCGGGGTTACCGAAGTTCAGGCAGTCCGTAATTCCAAGGGGTCTCGCTCCGCAACACGCTATGTTTCTCGCACTTTCGGCAACCGCCGCCTTTGCCCCCTCCCTGGGATTTAGCAGGCAGTAGCGGGAATTGCAGTTTGAGGTCAGAGCAAGGGCTTTTGAGGTTTCCTCCACGGAAACAACCGCGCAGTCCGACCCCGGAGGCACCACCGTGCCGGTGCCTACCATGTGGTCAAACTGTTCGTAAATCCAATGCTTGCTCGCGGAAAAAGGAGAGGAAAGGATTTTTACAAAGTTTTCTTCAAGTTTTCCTCCGCAGGGAAAAGAAGCGGGTACAGAAGCCGACGCGGGTGCCTCCACGGGTCTGTCATATTCCGGCGCACCGTCAACAATCAGGTCAACCGGAAGTTGTGCGGCAACTTTGCCGTTTTCAACAAGCGTGAGATTTCTCTCCGCGCAAACTTCACCAATAACGGAAAAATCAAGAAGCCATTTTTCAAAAACCGTTCGGACTTGCTCTTCCATTCCTTTTTTAACGACAATAAGCATCCTTTCCTGAGATTCGGAAAGCATCGTTTCATAGGGCGTCATTTCCTTTTCTCGTTGGGGAATTTTTTCACATTCAAGGGTTATGCCGTTTCTGCTGCGGCTCGCCATTTCCGCGGATGATGAGGTCAGCCCCGCCGCGCCCATGTCTTGTATGCCAACCACCGCGCCCATCTCAAAAAGCTCCATACACGCCTCAATAAGCAGTTTTTCGGTAAAAGGGTCGCCTATTTGAACGGTCGGTCGGTCCGCGGCCGATTCATTGTCAAAAACATCCGATGCCATAACCGCGCCCTTTATCCCATCCCTGCCGGTTTTGGAGCCAACATAGACAACCGGATTTCCAACCCCCGCCGCGTGTCCGGTAAAAACTCTGTTTGTGCGTGTTATGCCCAACGCAAAAACATTGACAAGAGGGTTTCCGTTGTAGCAATCGTCAAAATCAATCTCGCCGCCAACGGTCGGCACGCCGACACAGTTTCCGTATCCCGCTATTCCGGACACAACGCCGTTCACAAGAAACCTTGTTTTTTCCAGTTTCGGATTGCCGAATCTGAGGGAATTGAGTATTGCGACGGGTCTTGCTCCCATTGTGAAAATATCCCGCAGAATTCCTCCGACTCCGGTCGCGGCTCCCTGATACGGCTCAATAAAAGAAGGGTGGTTGTGGCTTTCCATCTTAAAAACCGCGCAGTATCCGTCTCCTATGTCCATGACTCCGGCGTTTTCGCCCGGGCCTTGAATCACCGCTTTGCCTTTTGTCGGAAATTTGCGAAGATGAACCTTTGAGCTTTTATAAGAGCAGTGTTCGGACCACATGGCGCCGAGTATTCCGATTTCGACAATGTTGGGCTCCCTGCCAAGCGTCTTTTTGATAAAAGAGTATTGCTCTTCGCTAAGACCGTGTTCGCGGGCGGCTTCAAGTCCGTTGCCGTATTTGTCTTTGCTTGGGGTGTCAGGCATCTGAGGAGTAAAAGATAACCTATCATACCCATCAGCCTTCTTTCTGTCATTATATCCTTGCGGAGGTTATGCCTTTCTGTTAGTTTCCAAAGAATGTCATGGAATATTGAAGACAAGGGAAACGCTATGGTTGTAACAATGAATTCCAATCCCGTTTGTGTAATGGATGAAGGGTTTTTCTCTGATCTCAATTCTGCGTTTGCAAAGCTTATACAACAGCGCCCGTTAAAACCCGTTGTGCTTTCATCGGGCGGAAAGATGTTTTCTCCGGGTCTTGACCTTGAACATTGCGTTGCACTCTTCAAACAAGGCAACAAAGCAAAGATCAATTCCTGGTTCCGGGGGTTTCTGAAATCGGTCTTGGTGGTTTTCCGCCACCCGGCGCCGGTTGCCGCCGCGATTGAGGGACACGCGATTGCTGGAGGGTGCATACTGGCGCTTTGTTGCGATCTCAGAATTGCGGAAAAAAGGGCAAAATCTCTTGTCGGTTTAAATGAAACCTCAATCGGGTTTCCTATGCCGGAGTCGCTCTCCGAGCTTGTAAGCGCGGTCATAGGCGAAAAAACGGCAAAACGGGTGATTGAAAAGGGAAAACTTTACAGTGTGGAACAGGCATTGGAAAATGGAATTATCAACAGGCTCGCCGCTCCGGAAAGGGTTGTTTCATCAGCCATAGAGGAAATGGAAAAAATAGATATGGATGTTTTTATGCAAAAGAAAAATATTCGACGCGAACAGATTTCCAACAGGGTTGAAAAAACGCTTGACGAGGTTGATTCAAAAGAGCTCGCGGGAAAACTGTCATCCTCAAAAACGCTTGAAAAACTTGAAGGTCTTCTTGAAATTTTGAAACGGGAGAAAAAATAATGCCGGAGAGCTCTCTTGTCATCCGCAAGGCGGGAACAAAAGATTCAGAAGCAATGGCGTCAATCCTCAAGGAAATAGGGTGGTCGGAGAAAAGAAACGCCATGACAACGGAGCAGATTGCCACGCCCGTGGAAAAACTGATAGAGACATCTCTTGAAAACCCGCAAGGACATACGGTTCTGGTTGCCGAAAATAGTGAAAACGGCAAGGTTACCGGATTTGTAAATGTCCACTGGGTTCCGTTCATAATGCTTGCCGGCACGGAGGGTTATGTCTCCGATATGTTTGTCAACCCATCCGCATCCGGTATGGGAGCGGGAAGTCTCCTTCTGGAAGCTGTGATGGAAGAGGGTAAAAAAAGAGATTGTTTCCGCCTTATGATAACAAACGGAAAGGAGAAACCTTCATATAAACGCGGATTTTACAAAAAGATGGGTTGGACGGAGCGTCCCAAGGTCGCCAACTTTGTCTATTACTACAAAGAGCCGTGGTCATAGTCCACGCGATTTGATTACTTGCTTTGCGACAAGTAATTTTACTATCTGTAACGATATCAATTCCCTGTTCTCAGGGAGGGAGAACACGCCAATGGCACAAAGTAGAAAACAATTTCAAGGAACGGAAAAATATGTGGCGACAAGAGACCTTATTCTTGCCGTCAACGCCTCCATAACGCTTGAGCGTCCGTTGATAATCAAAGGCGAGCCGGGCACGGGGAAAACTATGCTCGCGTTTGAAGTTGCCGAAGCGCTTGGGAAAGACCTTATTACATGGCATATAAAATCCACAACCACGGCTCAGCAGGGGCTTTACGAATATGATGCCGTTGCGCGTTTGCGCGATTCTCAGCTTGGAGATGAGAAAGTCAAAGACATTTCCAACTACATAAACAAAGGTAAATTATGGGAGGCGTTTGAATCTGAGGAGCAGTCCGTTCTTTTGATAGATGAGATAGACAAGGCGGACATTGAGTTTCCAAATGACTTGTTGCTTGAGTTGGATAAGATGGAGTTCTATTGCTACGAGCTCAGAAAAACGATCAAGGCGAAAAAGCGGCCGATTCTTATAATCACTTCCAACAATGAAAAAGAGTTGCCGGACGCATTTCTGCGGCGTTGTTTTTTCCATTACATAACCTTTCCCGAAATTGAGACTCTCCGGGCGATTGTTGAGGTTCACCATCCAGGACTTGAGAAGAAACTGCTTGACAGCGCGCTTGATATTTTCTACTCATTGCGCGATATAGAAGGGCTGAAGAAAAAGCCCTCAACAAGCGAGTTGATTGACTGGATAAAACTCTTGACCGCCGGAAAGATTGCCTCAAAAGAGCTGGAAAAGTTTGATATAGCCGAAGAAGACCCGCCGTATGCGGGTGCGTTGATTAAGAATGAACAGGATTATGAGATGTTGAACGTTTTGCGGTATAGGATGAGGAGGTAGGGGAATGGCTCAAAAAACAAAAACAGCTGCTGAGCTGTGTAGCGATATTGAGAAGGGCAAAATCAAATTGCCAGAAATACAACGCAGATATGTTTAAAAAAAAGAACAAGTCAGAAATCTTTTAGATTCTCTTTATGGAAAATACCCGTCAGGAAGTATTCTTACATGGGAAACTCAGGAAGAGATAGAGACTCGTGATTTCTCTGTTCCTCAGCAACAAAATACCTCCACGCAGTACGAATTGCTTCTTGATGGACAACAGCGTCTTACATTTCTTTTTTCAATTATCAAAGGAGAACCTGTAGAAGTAAGAGGGCGCAAATCACCGATTGAAATACTTTTCAATCTTGAACACCCTGAAAAATTAACAAGAGCAACTGAAATAGATGGAGAATTAGAGGAAGATAATGACGAAAACGGAGAGGAAGAAGATTTAGAAACACCTGAGAATGATTTGCTCAACAAATGGCTTTTGTTATCAAAAACAAATGAATTCAACAAAATCCAAAATGGGTTTCCATTAGTGAGTTTTTTAAGGAAAAATCAAGATAACGGATGTTTTACTAAATGAAGGATTTGACTACGATGTTGAAATTTTTGTTAGAAATCTAGTGTCTGTTGCTGCAAACCAATGCAAATTCAATGTCGTGTCAGGATTAAAAAAAGAAGATAAAACCTCACCTGTCGTTCAGTTATAATTGCAACAAATGTTTCTGGACTTCTTTCTATACCTCCGAAACTCCGGACTTCCCGTTTCCATAAAGGAATACCTGACCCTTCTTGACGCTTTGGACAGCGGAATGGTTGAGCGCGGAGTGGACGATTTTTATTATATAACCCGTAGCGCGCTGGTTAAGCATGAGCAGAACCTTGACAGGTTTGACCAGCTGTTCGGGCAGTATTTCAAGGGAATTGAATACACAGACGACAAAGAGTTTATGAGCATTCCCGATGAGTGGCTGCGCAGAACTATGGAGGGCTCGCTTACGGAAAAAGAAAAGGCTCAAATAAAAGCGATGGGCGGGCTGGACAAACTTATTGAACGGCTCAAAGAGCTTATGAAAGAGCAGAAAAAACGTCATCAAGGCGGCGGAAAATGGATTGGCACGGGCGGAACTTCACCGTTTGGCGCATACGGCTATAACCCCGAAGGAATAAGAATCGGGCAACACGAAAGCATACACAGAAGGGCGGTCAAGGTTTGGGATAAAAGGGAATTTAAAGACCTTGATGATTCGGCGGAACTGCAAACCCGCAATATGAAAATGGCGCTTCGCAAACTTCGCGTTCTCACACGCGAGGGAAGCATTGAAGAGATTGATCTGGACCAAACAATTAAAAAGACTTCCAAAAACGCGGGGTTTCTTGATATTGAGATGGTCGCGCAGAGAAAAAACAATGTGAAGGTGCTGATATTTTTTGACATCGGCGGTTCAATGGACGACCACATTGAACTTTGCTCAAAACTTTTTTCCGCAGCGCGTTACGAATTCAAACATCTTGAATACTACTATTTCCATAACTGCGTATATGAGGCGGTCTGGAAAAACAACGAACGCCGCTGGCAGGAAGCGTTACCGACTTTTGATATTCTCAACAAATACAACAGCGACTACAGGGTGATTATGGTAGGAGACGCCTCAATGTCTCCGTATGAACTTCTGTATGTCAACGGAAGCGTTGAGCATAACAACAGCGAACCGGGGTTTACATGGCTTGAACGGATACAAAACAAATATCCAATGATGGTATGGCTCAATCCCGTTCCTCAAAGCGAATGGCGCGAAACACAGACAATAGGGATGGTTCAAAAATTCACGAAAGACAGAATGTTTCCTCTTACAATCAACGGAATAACCCGCGCCGTCAAAGCCCTTCAGGACAGCAAGGCAACTTTCTCATCCAACTGACCAACGTAACTGATATGGAAGTTTTTATTGTCAACTCATTTGTGGAAGACGGATTTCTCGGCAATCCGGCGGGCGTTTGTCCGGTTGACTCTTTTCCACCTGATTCGGAAATGAAAAAAATCGCCTCAAAAATTGGGCTTTCCGAGACGGCTTTTATCAGGAAAGACAATGGTTGTTTTTTTATACGATGGTGGACTCCCGAAACCGAAATCTCTCTGTGCGGACACGCGACACTCGCCGCCGCATACATAATTTTGCGAAACAAACACAAAGGAACAATTTCCTTTGTGTCGTCTGATTATAATCTCGGCGCGGAAATAAAATCAGGAATTATAGAAATGGATTTTCCCGCGGAAAGAGAAAAACCATGCGCCGCTCCTGCTGGGATTTTCGGCATTCTCGGAGCGGAAGTTGTTTATACGGCAAAAAACCGGTTCGACTATCTGATAGAGTTGAAAAACCCCGGTGATGTTGCGCAGATCCGTCCCGATTTGGACAATCTGCGCGGCCTGGAGTGTCGCGGCATAATCGTAACCAGCGCATCGGACAGAAGCGGATACGACTTCATTTCAAGGTTTTTTGCTCCGCGAATCGGCATAGATGAAGACCCCGTTACCGGCTCCTCTCACTGTTGCCTTGCTCCTTACTGGGCTGAAAAAACCGGAAGAAGGAAACTGAAAGGATTGCAAGTTTCGCAAAGAGGAGGGGTTGTCCGCACTGAAGTTGAAGGGGAAAGAGTCAGAATAGGGGGAAAAGCCGTTTTGGACCGCACATTGACAGTATAAGTATCTTTTACAATACGGGACATTTGAGCGATACTAATGAATTCTGACAAACGGCGGCGTAGCCAAGAGGTAAGGCAACGGTCTGCAAAACCGTTATACCCCGGTTCGATTCCGGGCGCCGCCTTATTTTTTAATCCGAACCCGCCCGGGTGGCGAAACTGGTAGACGCAAGGGACTTAAAATCCCTCGGGATAAAACCCATGCCGGTTCAAATCCGGCCCCGGGCATTGAACACGCCTTCCGTGTTTGTAAGCAAAAATTCAATAACAAAATATGGAAGTCAGTGAAGAATTCTGCTGGAAACTTCCGCTTCCCTCTCAATAAACTCTTCTATCTCTTCCCAATCTTCATTTTCAAGTAATTCAAGGATTTCTTCTTCGTCAAAATCTTCGAGGTTTTCTTGAGAAAGGATTCTTAGCAAATTGAAAAACAAGGACATCTTTCCTCCGCTTCCGCAATCCCCGTGGTTTGGTTGAAAAATTACACATAGCGGACGCAAAGTCAAACCGCTGGGACAAACCTAACAACGTATTGACAAACGCTCCGCATAAGCGAATATAAGCAAAGCGGAAGCAAAGGAAGCAATATGTCTGATTTAATGGATATACAAACCGCCATTGAGACCATAAAGAGCGGGAAATTTTTAATTCTTGTTGACGATAAAGACAGGGAAAACGAGGGAGACCTTGTCATTGCCGCGGAATTTGCGACCCCGGAATCCATAAACTTTATGGCGACTCATGGCAAGGGGCTTATATGCCTCGCTCTCACAGGTGGAAACGCGAAAAGAATAGGATTGAAGCTGATGGAGCCGGAAAACACCCACGGCGGCTCGCAGCACACCGCCTTCGCGGTCTCAATAGACGTCAAAGAAGGCATTACAACGGGGATTTCCGCTTATGACAGAGCAAAAACAATACGGCGCGTAGTGGAGAAAGATTCCAAACCGTCGGATTTTGTCCGCCCCGGACATATGTTTCCCCTTATTGCAAGAAAAGGGGGCGTGCTTGTTCGCGCCGGACATACCGAAGCCTCTGTTGACCTCGCGCGTCTCGCGGGACTTAAATCCTCGGCTGTCATATGTGAGATAATGAAAAGCGACGGGCACATGGCAAGGATGAACGAACTTGTCGAGTTTTCGCGTAAACATAACATAAGGATGGCGGCAATCGCCGACCTTATAAGCTACAGACTGCAAAAAGAGTCATTCGTAACTCAAGAAGCGTTCACCCAGATTCCAACCGAATACGGTGTTTTTGACGCCTTTGTCTACAGTAACGAACTGGACGGCTCCCAGCATTTTGCACTGACAATGGGAGATATTAAAAACTCAAAAGAGACTCTTGTCCGTGTCCATTCGGAATGTCTTACAAGCGATGTTTTTCATTCTCTGCGCTGTGATTGCGGGCCTCAGTTGAGACAGGCAATGAAGATGGTGGCAGAAAAAGGCGAGGGTGTAATACTTTATCTCAGACAGGAAGGACGCGGGATTGGTTTGCTTAACAAGATAAAAGCCTACAACCTTCAGGATAAGGGAATGGATACGGTGGAAGCCAATGAGGCTCTCGGATTCAAAAAAGACCTCAGAGACTACGGAATTGGCGCTCAGATTTTACGTGACCTTGGCGTAAGCAAAATGAAACTTATGACAAACAACCCGAGAAAAGTAAGAGGTCTCGACGGATTCGGTCTGACCATAGGAGAAAGAGTTCCGATTGAAATACTTCCCAACAACAACAACAAAGATTATCTTCTTGTAAAGAAGAGAAAACTGGGTCATCTGCTTTCAATGGTTGACTGAACACGGAGGAAAAACCATGCCCCGATATAAAGAAGGAAAAATGGATGCAAAGCAATTGAAATTCGCCATAGTCTCAAGCAGGGTCAACTCAATCGCGACCACGCCTTTGCTTGAAGGAGCCGTTGATGCTCTTGTCAGGCACGGAGTCGCCGACTCAAACATTACGGTCATCAAGGTTCCCGGCTCTTTTGAGATTCCCTTCGTGGTAAAAAAGGCGGCTCAGTCAAAAAAATACTCTGCAGTAATAGCAATAGGGTCAATAATACGAGGTGAGACTTCGCACTTTGACCTCCTTGCCTCGGAAGTTTCAAGCGGGCTTTCCTCTGTGGGAATTGAATCGGGCATTCCGGTTGCCAACGGAGTTGTAACCACAGACACCCTTGAACAGGCGATTGAAAGAGCGGGGGGGAAATCTGGAAACAGAGGCGCCGAAGCGGCTCTTTCTGCGATTGAAATGGCTTCTCTGGTAAAATCTCTGTAGTTTTCTTTCCGGAACAAAAAATCATGAAAAAAAGACGGCTTTCCAGAGAATTTGCTTTTCAATTTCTCTACCAATGCCATGCAAACGGACTTTTCACTTCCGGTTTCACGGGAGAGTTTACAGAAAAAGATTTTGAGAACTTCACAAAAACAACCGGCGAAAAAGTGTTGCCGGACAGAGAGTTTGCCCGGAACCTCAGCGAGGGTGTTTGTAAAAACATTGAAGAGATAGATTCCAAAATAGAAACCTTCTCCGAACACTGGAAAATTTCACGTATGTCTCCCGTGGATATCAACATAATGAGAGTGGCGGTCTATGAACTTCTCTATATAAACGACATAGACAAAGCGGTCAGCATCAACGAGGCAGTGGAGATTGCCTCAAAATACGGGACGGAAAAGTCGAGAGCGTTTGTAAATGGCGTTCTTGACAGAATCCCGGTGGAGAAAACAATCCCCAATGCCTGAAATCGCGTTTTTAATTGAAAGCCTTGTCCAAGGTAAAAACCTTAAAAAGGAAACCGTTGAAAGCGTCTTTCACAGCGTATTGGAAGGGGGATTAACTCCAGCGCAGACTGCCTCTTTCCTTACCGCTTTGAGGATAAAAGGGGAAACTCCCGAAGAGCTGACGGGAGCTGTCAAAGCGATGATTGCGCGTGCGCATACGATAGGGTGTCAAGAAGATACCGTTGACCTTTGCGGCACGGGAGGCGATTCAAAAGGGACATTCAACATCTCCACCACCGCATCTTTCATAGCCGCGGGAGCTGGGGTTTGTGTTGCAAAACACGGCAACCGCTCTGTTTCAAGTCTTGTCGGCAGCGCTGATGTGCTTGAGGCCGCCGGAGTGAAAATCGACATGGATTTAAAAACCGCCGAGCGTTGCCTTGAAAGTTCCGGTATAACCTTTCTTTTTGCCCCCGTTTTCCATCCTTCAATGAAAAATGTTTCTCAAATCAGAAGAGAAATGGGAATCAGAACTTCATTTAACATTCTCGGGCCCCTGGTCAACCCGGGTATGGTGAAAAAACAGGTTGTAGGCGTCCCTTCAACCGGAATAATGACGACAATGGCAAACACCGCAAAGATTCTCGGTCTGCACAGGTGTATGGTTGTATGCGGAAAAGATGGAATGGACGAAATAACGGTTTCCGATAAGACTGAAGTTTCGGAACTGGCGGCGGACGGTTCGGTCAGGCGGTATTTGATTGACCCGAAAGAATTCGGGATTAAGAGCGCAAAACCCGGTGAGCTCAAAGGCGGCTTAAATGCGGCCGAAAACGCCGCCATTATGACGGCGGTACTTGACAACACTTCAAAAGGCGCGAAAACGGATGCGGCCCTTTTAAATGCCGCAGCCGCAATATACGTTTCCGGACGGACAGACGATATGTATTCGGCTTTCAAACTGGCAAAACAATCCCTTGAAAGCGGTGCGGCTGTTTCCAAATTGAAAGATCTGACGAGGCTCTCAACAAATTTGGGGAAGGTTTAGTTTTGTGTCAAGCTCCATACTCTCAAAGGTTCTTGATTACAAAAAACTGGAAATTGCCGAACTGAAAAAACGGTTTTCCCGAAGTGAATTGGAAACCCTGGCGGCGGAAGCTTCCCCGCCGCGCGATTTTTCTTCATCTCTTCTGCGCGGCGTGCAGCCCAGAATAATAGCGGAGATAAAAAAGGCATCGCCTTCCAAAGGTGTTATCGCCGAAAATTTCGACCCTGTTTTGACCGCGAAGCAGTATCAGCAAAATGGCGCGGCGGCGCTTTCTGTGCTGACAGATGAAAATTTTTTTCAGGGAAGCCTTTCCAATATGCAAAAGGCAAAGCGGGAAGTCTCCGTTCCGGTTCTTAGAAAAGATTTCTTGGTTGACCCACACCAGATATACGAATCAAGGGCACACGGAGCGGACGCAGTTCTTCTGATAGTAGCGGCAATGGAAAGCACAAGCCGGTTGTCGGAATTGCTAAGTGTCTCGCGCTCTCTTGGAATGGAGCCTCTTGTTGAGGTTCACAAGGAATCCGAAGTGGAAATGGCTCTTGACGCCCAAAGCTTGGTTATAGGAATAAACAACAGGGACTTGGAAAGTTTTGAAGTGGACCTGTCCGTATCAAAAAGGCTTGCTCCCCTAATTAACAAAGATAAAGTAATAGTTTCAGAAAGCGGTATAACATCCTCAAGTGAAATGGTTGTTTTATCAGAATATGGCATAAATGCCTTTCTTGTCGGAGAAGGCTTGATGATGTCTTCAAATCCGGGAAAGGCGCTTTCCGCTATAATTCAAGGATGGGCAAAATGAATTTCCGGAGAAAAAGACCGTGGTTAGCCGTTACACTTTCCGCATTGCTTCCGGGATTGGGACATTTTTACAGCGGATTCTTTCAAAAAGGACTCTTGCTTCTGAGCTTGAATTTCCTCATTGCCTATCTGAACAAGGACTTGGTTTACAAGTGGATGGAAAGAATTATTGCCGAAGAGGAAAAAGGCACCTTTTTCGCTTATATGATTGCCAGTTTTCTGCTGACTGTGTTTGCAATGATTGACGCCAAGGTAGGAACGGATGCACTCAACAGAAAACATGGCAATGACGACTCTTAAGACGGAAAGACAACTCATCCCTCCGTTGCGGGTTTTTTGTCACAAAACACCTTTACAAACGAAGAAAGAAACAGCAGGACGAACAGCATTTCGGAAAAATTCCACAATTGTGAAAACGGAAAACTTGACCAACAAAACAAGACTTGAGGAACAGAAAACCGCAAATGCCTTTATATAATGATGAAGAAAATTGAATAACAGGGATAAATTCTATAAAGTTTTGGAGAATTTCCACTAAAGGAGAAAGAATGCATAAAAGAATAGTAACAATGAAGGGAAACCCTCTCACACTTGCCGGGATGGAAGTTAAAGAGGGAGACAAGGCACCTGATTTTGTCTCTTTGCTGGGTCCCGGAAACAAAGTTTCCCTTTCGGACTTAAAAGGAAATATAAAAATATTCAATGTGGTTGTTTCGGTTGACACCCCCGTATGTGACGCTCAAACAAAACGTTTCGCCAAAGAAGTTCAATCTCTGCCGGACAGCGTTGAAGTTCTTACGGTTAGTATGGATCTTCCGTTTACCCAGTCGCGCTATTTAAAAGACGCTTGCATTGATGCAATTTCCTGCCTTAGCGACCATGAAAAAGCGTCTTTCGGAGAATCCTACGGAGTTTTAATAAACGAAAACCGCCTGCTCGCGAGAGCTGTATTCGTTATTGATGAAAAGGATATTGTCCGGCATGTGGAATATGTAAAAGAAGTTGCAGATGAGCCGGACTACGAAGCGGCTTTCAAAGCCGTAAAATCATTATTATAAAAAACCCAAAGCAGTAGAATGGATAACAACCAGAACAGCAATCCCGGAGTAAAAGTTACCGAAGCAAAGGTTTTTGAGATTCTCGGAGGCATTTACGATCCTGAAATTCCCGTTGATATAGTGAACCTCGGGCTTGTTTACAAAGTTGATATTGACGGGAAAAAAGTCAAAATCCGTATGACAATGACTTCTCCGGGATGTCCTGCGGCGGGGCAGATAGTCGCCGAAGTAAAGATGCTCACAAATGAAATAGAAGGCGTGGAAGAAACCGATATTGAGGTTGTCTGGGACCCCCCGTGGACACCGGAAATGATGAGTGAAGCCGCAAGGGAAAGCTTCAATATATAGGAAAATAATGCCTGCAAACCTCAAAATTGGAGACAAAGCGCCGGTTTTCAAAGCCGAGACTTACGGCAATGAAAAAGTCAGTCTTTCAAATATCATCAAAGACGGTGGCGCGGTAATATGTTTCTATCCAAGAGATAACACTCCCGGTTGCACACGTGAGGCGTGCTCCCTCAGAGACAAGGAAAAAGATATAACAAACAAGGGATTCACACTGCTGGGAGTCAGCACCGACAGCATAAAATCTCACGAAGGCTTCAGAGACAAAAACGAATTGAACTATACACTTGTCAGCGATAGGGAAAGGACAATCATCAATTTATACGGTGTTGTAAGCCCCTCAAATACGGCACGGCGGGTTACTTTTCTTGTCGATAACAAAGGGAAAATCAGGCATATCTGGAAGAAAGTTGACACTCATTCTCACGGTGACGAAATCTTGAAGAAAATAGAGGAGATTTCTTTTTAGCTCTTTGCGGGGAAAAAGACCAGAAAAAGCAAAACTGCGTTTCTTTGTTACCGGAACCGATACCGGAGCGGGTAAAACCGTTGTTTGCGCCGCTCTCGCCCGTTGTCTTATGGAGAGTGGAAAAACAGTATCAATGATAAAACCGTTTCAAACCGGTTGCTCCGAAGATGTGGTTGCTGACGCGGATTTTGTCCACCTCTCAATGAAAAAGCGTTTCAATCCTGATGTGTCAAGCCCCTACAGGCTGAAGGAAGCTCTCGCCCCTATGGTTGCGGCGCAGATTGAGAATGTGGAATTTGATATGCCGTTGATTGCGAAGATCATTGAAACGGAAGCAGAGAAACATGACGCGGTAATTGTTGAAGGAGCAGGCGGGTTGCTTGTTCCGATAAAAAAAAACTACTATATGGCAGATTTCGCCATGGATTTGGGTTTTCAAACCATTATTGCCGCAAAACCGGGGCTTGGAACCATCAACCATACGCTCCTGACCGTTGAAGTGGCAAGAGCGAGAAACCTTCAAATCACGGGAGTGGTGATATGCGGATATCCGACCGAAGCAAAGCTGTGCGAGAAAACAAATCTTCTATTTTTAAGAGAAAATAAAGCGGCGGAAAAGATTGTCGGAGTCATTCCTTTTTTTGCGGTTTTGGATGTTGAAGGAGGAGTCGTGGCGGCTCTGGAGGAGAAACCCTGCCGCGAGTTTTTCACATCCGATTTATGCGGTCTGCTTGATGAAGAAGCAGATATTTGACACTCCGTTCAGTTATGTTATTTTACGCTCGCGCATCCTGCATATTATGTATGGAGCGTGAAGCTATAACACCAGACATATACCCGTAGATGAAACTAAATCTGGCAAAGACGGTTGTGTTTTCCCTTGTAATTTTCGGGTTCTTTTTTTTGTTATTTTTGCAGGAAATACCGGCGCATGAAAAGGGCCCCGAGCAGCCGATACTTTTCAGCCATAAAATACATGCGGGAGACAATAAAATAGAGTGCCGGACCTGTCATAGCTATGTTGATGTTTCAACCCATCCCGGAATTCCTTCCGTTCAAAAGTGCATGGGGTGCCATACGCATATTCAAGGCAGGGATATGGAGTACAAAACCGATGAAGGCAAGGTTATCAACTTGCGCAAAGAAATAGCCAAGGTGCGCGACTACTGGGATAGGAAAGAACCGATACCATGGATAAAAGTCTCTTCAATGGCGGAATTTGTCCAGTTCAGCCACAAACGCCATATCAAAAAGGGCATTGAGTGTAAAACCTGCCACGGCGAAGTTGAAAAAATGGATGTGGTCGGAAAAGCGGAGAAACTGAACATGGGTTTCTGCATAGCGTGTCATGAGGAAAACGCCTCAAATGAATATCATAAAAAGGAATTGAAAGACTGCCTGACTTGCCACTATTGAGGGCAAATTAGATTGGAGGACTGAGTTGAAAGACAAACACAGCAAAGAAGGCATAAGCAGACGCGATTTTCTTAAAGTCATGGGAGTAACCGGTGGCGTGACCGCCGTATCGGGCGCCTGCTCCTCTGAACCGCTTGAGCAAATTATCCCATACGTAATTCCACCGGAGAACTCCGTTCCGGGAGTGCCGGACTACTACTCAAGCACCTGCCGCGAGTGTCCGGCCGGTTGCGGTGTTGTCGTAAAAACAAGAGAAGGGCGAGCCATCAAAATGGAAGGCAATCCCGACAGCCCGATAAACCGGGGCGCTCTGTGCGCTCTGGGTCAATCTTCGCTTCAAGGGCTTTACAATCCGGACAGGATTAAATCTCCTCTCGTAAAAGATGAATCGGGAAAATTCCGGGTTACAACATGGGAAGAGTCGGAAAAGAGTCTCGCCGCAAAAATTCAGGACATTATCGTCAGAGGCGAGGGCGGGAAAATTGTGTATTTGGACGGAGTCTCAACGGGCTCATACGACAATCTTGTTAAAATCTGGAGCGATGCCATCGGAGCAAAACGCTACTCTTATGAGACTTTTTCAAATGAACCCCTCAAGAAAGCGAATGAGATATTTTTCGGCGTAAAATCAATACCCTCATACAAAATAGAAAACGCCGAATACCTGCTCTCTTTCGGCGCAGACTTTCTTGAAACATGGCTTTCTCCCGTGTCTAACGGGAAAGCATTCGGCGAGATGCGTTCTCTGAAAAAAGGAAAGATAGGAAAAGTAGTTCAAGTTGAACCGCGAATGTCGATGACAGCGGCAAATGCCGACCGTATGGTTCAAATCAATCCGGGAACTGAGATTTACCTTGCTCTTGGAATAGCTAACGCTTTGATGCGGAAAGTGAAAAACACCGAAGATTATCTGCGCCCCCTCGTCAGGGACTATACTCCCGAAACTGTCTCTAAAAAAACATCCGTCCCCGTGGAGACCATATACGAAATAGCGGAAGAATTTCTTTCAAAAAAGAGCTTGGCAATAGGCGGAGGCACCGCAACCACGGCCTCAAATGCAACCGAGCTGCTTGTGGTAATCAATCTGTTGAACTATCTTGGAGGCAACCTGAATGAAACAACAGATTTTGCTGATACTCTCGCGATTTCGGAATCCAACTCATACAAAGAGATGCTTTCTCTTATACGGGACATGGAAGACGGAAAAGTGGAGATTCTGATTGTAAGGGGAACTAATCCCGCTTTTGTTATTCCAGATTCTGCAGGTTTCAAGGAAGCGATGAAAAAGGTCCCGTTCAAAGTCAGTTTTTCATCTTTTATCGATGAAACCGCAGAGCAATGCTCACTGATTATGCCCGACAGCCACACGCTTGAAAGTTGGGGAGATTTCAGGACAAGGAAAGGTTTTCATTCAATAGTGCAACCCGCAGTGTCAAGAGTTTTCAACACCAAACAGTCGGGAGATGTGATTATTTCAGTTAGCAGTCGCATAGGTGCGACAAAAAACCTGTTCGCGGTTTCAGACTACCACTCATTTGTGAAAGATTACTGGAAACGCATGGGCAACGAGCTTTTTCCGGACAAACCGTTCAACCGGTTCTGGAGCGATGCTCTGAAAAAAGGCGGTGTTTCAATTCCGTTGCATCCCAAAAATGTTTCAGTTTCCGAAAAAATGAAGCTGTTTTCATTTTCCGGCCGGGGCGCCTATTTTCAAGGTGGCGGAAATATGTATCTTGTATCTTTTCCATCGGCGAAATACTACGATGGCAGAGGAGCCAATAAGCCATGGCTACAGGAGCTGCCCGATTCTCTCACTTCAATTATGTGGGATTCATGGGTGGAGGTTAACCCTCACACGGCAAAATCAATGGGCATTAAGGATGGTTCTCACATAAAAGTTGAATCGTCTTTTGGTTCTTTTGAGACTCAGGCTTTTGTCCGCGAAGGAATTATGCCCGACACGATTGCCGTTCCAATAGGCCTTGGACATAAAAGCTACGGCAGATACGCAAAAGACATGGGGGTGAACCCAATGGAGATAATGTCTCCGGTAAGCGACAGTCTGTCGGGCGGTTACGCGTGGTTTTCCACGAAAGTTACAATAACCCCGACCGGCAAAGAGGGCTCGCTTGTAAGAAGGCAGTACACCCAGTCCCAGGAGGGAAGGGAAGTGGCACGGACGGTTGACGTTAACAGCCTCGGACTGAAAAATAAAGGCTCTGCGAAAAAGGAGCACCACCCCGACTTTTACCCTGACCTTGAGTATGAAAAATACAGATGGGGTATGTCGGTTGACCTTTCCAAATGCACGGGTTGCGGAGCATGTGTAACGGCCTGTTATGCAGAGAACAACATACCGGTTGTCGGCAAGGAGCAGGCCGCGCGGCGCAGAGATATGGCATGGCTTAGAATTGACAGATTTTTTGAAAAAAACGACGACGGAGAGATTACGGCGCATTTTGTTCCGGTTCCGTGCCAGCATTGCGGAAACGCTCCATGCGAACCCGTATGCCCCGTGTACGCAACCTATCACAACCACGAAGGGCTTAATGGAATGGTTTACAACCGTTGCGTCGGCACGAGATACTGCGCCAATAACTGCACTTATAAGGTAAGAAAGTTCAACTGGTATTCCTACAAAGTGCCGGAGCCTCTCAACTGGCAATTCAATCCCGATGTTACGGTAAGAACCAAGGGAGTTATGGAGAAATGCAGTTTTTGTGTTCAGAGAATAAGAGATTCTCACCAGGTTGCAAAAGATGACGGAAGAGACATTGCGGACGGAGAAATGGTAACTGCATGCCAGCAAACCTGTGCGGCGGACGCAATAGAGTTCGGCAACCTTCTGGACCCGAACAGCAAGGTTTCGGTGTCTTCCAATGACGAGAGAGGATATAAGCTGTTCGAAGAAGTAAACACCAAACCAGCTGTTACATATCTTAAAAGAGTGACGCAATCATAGGCCGGATTAGATGAGCGCTAACAAAGTGGAAAGCAAATCAAACAAACTGACATATTCAAGAGTTACCGCCGATGTGGTAAGGATTCTTGAGAAGCCGTCAAAAGAATGGGCAATGCTTTTTGGGACTGCTCTGTTCTTTGTCGGGATAGGCGTTTCGTGCTTTATCTACCAGGCCTATACGGGGCTTGGCGTGGCGGGTTTCCGTCATCCCGTTTTCTGGGGAATATACATAACGGATTTCGTTTTCTGGGTTGGAATCGCCCATTCTGGAACGCTGATTTCCGCGGTTTTGTTTCTTTTTAGGGCAAAGTTCAGAATGTCAATCTACAGGCTCGCGGAGGCTATGACAGTTTTCGCCGTCCTGACAGCCGGTTTGTTTCCCATACTGCACCTTGGAAGGCCTTGGAATTTCTACTGGCTTTTTCCGTATCCAAACCAGAGAGAGCTTTGGGTCAACTTTAAGTCTCCCCTTATGTGGGACGTTTTTGCCGTCAGCACATACCTGACGGTCAGCTCAATCTTCTTCTTTGTCGGAATGATTCCAGACCTCGCGGCAATAAGAGACAAGGTTAAGGATAAGCCGCGAAAAATTATCTACTCTCTGCTGTCACTTGGGTGGAAGGGTTCTAACTGGGAATGGCTCCATTACACAAGGGCTTATCTTTATTTAGCCGCATTCGCGACACCGCTTGTTCTTTCCGTACACAGTGTCGTATCATGGGACTTTGCCATGGCAAGTCTTCCCGGATGGCACACTACTATCTTCGCCCCGTATTTTGTCGCGGGAGCAATTTTCTCCGGTCTTGCAATGGTAATAACTCTGGCAATACCTATAAGGAAAATTTTCCATCTTGAAGACTACATAACAATGGACAACTTTGACGGAATGGCAAAGTTGATAATCTTCACCTCTCTGATTATCGGATACGCATACGGAGTAGAGTTTCTGTTCGCTTGGTATAGCGGAGTTCCCGCCGAATGGGAACAGTTTTTATACAGAGCATTTGGAGAATACGCTCCGTTTTACTGGACTATGGTTATTTGCAATGTTTTCGTCCCCGTTCTTCTGTGGTTCAAACGGCTCCGCCACAACCTGAAGTTGCTGTTCATAGTTTCAATACTGATAAACATAGGAATGTGGTTTGAAAGGTTCAACATAATCGTGATATCCCTTTCGCGTGACTATGACCCCGCAGTCTGGGGAGTTTACAAAATATCATGGGTGGAAGTGGGTCTGACGGCCGGCAGTTTCGGGTGGTTTTTCATGTTTTTCCTGATTTTCCTGAAAACTCTGCCACCAATAGCGATAGCTGAAATTAAAGAAATACTTCCGGTCCCCAGGAAAAAAGCTTATGGAGAGAACCACAATGACAAGTAGAAAATCTTCGAAAGACGGCGTGCTTGGAATCTACAGTCATATTGACACTCTTATTGATTCCCTGAAGGCTCTGAAAAGCGAAGGGTTTGCCAACATAAGAGTGTTTTCCCCCGTTCCCAGCCATGAAATAGAGGAGATAATAGGAGAACCGGAAAGCCCGGTAAGGTTTTTCACCCTTTGTGGTGCTTTGCTCGGAGGCGCTTCAGGCGTGGCTCTCACGGTCTTTACGGCAAGCGACTGGCCCATACAGGTAAGTGCCAAGCCTGTCGTATCCATAATGCCTTTCACGATTATTATATTTGAGCTTACCATACTCATTGGAGCCCTCTCCACGCTTATGGGATTGCTTGTCAACTCTCTTTTACGCAAAAGATCCCCGGTAACCATGTATGACCCAAGGCTGTCTGATGACAAATTTGGACTGATGGTTGTTTGTTCTGATGATAAAAAGGGCGAGACTGTGCGGGACATTATGCTTTCAGGCGGAGCCGAAGAGGTAAAGTTTGACTCCGCATAAAACATTAAAATTTATATTTGCCACACTAGTTTTCCTTGGGACTCTGGCTGTTGCAAAAGATGCCTTGTCCTTTCCGTGGTCTTTTGACATGTGGGTGCAACCATCTTTCGACCCCTATGAAGAACCGGTGCTTTACCCTCAAAAATCTTTGAGCAGAAACTCCGAACTCATATTGCCCAGAGAAGAGGTTGAGGCAATGGAGAAATCGCCGATTGAACCGACTTCCGAATCAATTGAGAGAGGGAAGGAGCTTTTTTCTTACAACTGTGTCTCATGCCATGGTAAGAAAGGGCTTGGAGACGGTCTTATTATTACAAAAGGGCACGGGTTTTATCCGGTGAACCTTACTTCCGCAGCGGCAACGGCAAGAACTGACGGATATATCTACGCCTATATAATGTACGGAGGAAAAGTTATGATGCCCGCATATGCGGAAAATATGCCTTCTCTCAATGACGCATGGCATATTGTCAACTATATGAGAGATTTACAGAAAAAAGTCGCCGTGGTAAAAAAAGACGCACAGGAAACAAAAGATGATCAAAATTGACATAACCCGTGAAACGGTGCTCGGCAAAACCGGAAAGATTCCAAAATGGATTTTGCTTTTCCTGGCGAGTATTGCCACGGTTGGCACTCTTGCTTTTATTATTGCCATTGCCTCCCCGGAACGTGCGGACGGCGCTTGGCGAGTGCTTTTGATTAACTTTCTTTTCTGGACTGCAGTTGCTCAGGGAGGGGTGATATTTTCATGTGTACTAAGGATTACAAATGCCAGATGGGGCAGGTCTTTTCTCAGAATCAGCGAGTCTTTCGCTTCTTTTTTGCCCGTCTCAATCCTACTTCTGCTTTTAATATTCATTGGCGCTGACAAAATTCTTCCTTACTCCACTCATCACTACCATCCCCCAAAAGATGTTTGGCTCAGTATGCCGTTTGTTTTTCTAAGAAATTTTCTGGGATTCGCAGTTCTTCTGTTTCTGACATACAGATATGTCCGGGGGTCCCTGCTTATGGACATAAAACCCGAGGCGGCGCCGGCTTTCTCTGATATTAAAAGACTCGCCACTTTTATTGTGGCAACCTATTCGGTGGTTTTCAGCCTTTTCGCGTGGGACTTTATGATGTCTCTCGACCCTCACTGGTTCAGTACATTACTTGGACCTTATTACTTCATGGGCGGTCTTATATCGGCAGTGGCCATGACCCTGATAGTCTCAACCGGCCTTTCCCGTTATCTGAACCTGAAAGACTACCTTAGCGACTATCACTACTGGGACATTGGAAAAATGCTCAATGGGTTTGCTCTTTTGTGGGCTTATCTGATGTTCTCTCAACTTCTGCCGATATGGTATGCAAATATGCCGGAAGAAACCGCTTTTGTTATTAAAAGGATATCGGAAGAGCCTTTCAGAACATTTGCATGGGCGGTTTTTACGTGCTGTTTTATCTTTCCTTTCGTCTCATTTATGCCAAGGACACATAAAATTGTAACACCCATTGCGGTGTTCATATCGGTGGTATTTCTCTGCGGCTTGTGGATGGATAAATTCCTGTTTGTTACTCCGTCACTCTTTTCTTCATTGGAAATTTCACCGCATGAGATTCTGATAACGCTTGGATTTGCCGGGGCATTTTTATGTACGGTTCTGTTTTTTCTAAACAAATTCCCGGCAATACCTTTTGGAGACCCATTTTTTGACGGTCCGAATTCACATCACGGAGGTCACTGAAGCATGGACAGATTTCTTGATACTCTGACAAAACTTCTCGTCGCAAAGATTGTTCTTCTTATCACGGGCTTTATAATACTAATCGTGACAGTTGCCTTTTTTGGTCCCGTAATTGCTCCCCTTATGAATAAACTACCGTGGTAACGGCGGTCTTTTGTGGCTAAAAAGAAACTAACATATTCTGGTTCGGGCGTAAGCACAAAAGAAGGGAGCAGATTTGTCAGCCTCATAAAGCCTTTTGTTCAAGCCACTCACGGCAAAAGTGTTTTGGAATCATACGGCGGTTTTGCGGGAGCGTATATGCTTCCCGACACTGACTCGTATATTGTCGGAACGACCGATGGCGTCGGGACAAAACTGAAAATAGCATTTGCTTCTGGCAGGTTTAATACAATAGGGATTGATCTCGTGGCAATGTGCGTTAATGACATCATCACTTGCGGAGCGATGCCTCTTTTTTTTCTGGACTACATCGCCGCCTCGCGACTGGATGCAGAGAAAATGGCTGAAGTCGTCCGGGGAATAGCAAGTGGATGCGCCGAAGCGGGTTGCGCACTTCTGGGCGGAGAAACCGCAGAAATGCCCGGTTTCTATAAAAATGAAGAATTTGACCTTGCTGGATTTGCAGTCGGGATTGTCCACAGAAACAAATATATAAGCGGAGAGAGAGTCAGCTCCGGCAATGAGATAATTTCTCTTCCGTCAAGTGGAATACATTCCAACGGTTATTCTCTTGTAAGAAAGTCCCTTCTTGAAAATCGGGAAATTCCCTTGAATTCCACACCTGAGGGACTTTCGCGTGCACTTGTTGATGAGCTTCTTGAACCAACAACAATCTACTCGCGTCCCATCAAAGCACTGTCGGAAAGTTTTGACATTAATTCAATCGCCCACATAACAGGCGGTGGATTGCTTGAAAATATACCTCGCTCGTTACCGGACTCTTACTCGGCGGTTCTTGAAAAATCTTGTTGGAAAATTCCGTCAATATTCAAGTTAATTCAAGACTCCGCGAATTTAGATGACTCCGATATGTATGGAACTTTTAACTGTGGGATTGGAATGACGCTTATCGTTGACCCCTCAGACTCAAGCGCAATAGTGAGCAAACTGGACGAAGTGGGTTGCAAAGACGCGCGTATTATCGGAAAAGTTGAAAAGAAAAAGAAAAACGGCGCCAGTGTGCTTATCACATGAAGATTTTTTCCCAACTTAAACCGCCCAACATAACAAAACGTATCATGGCGCTCACTCGTTCTTCTCTCCAACTCTCCGGGAAAGAATTGTAAGGTGCGGCGACTCTTATCGCCCTAATTGCTTCTCTGTCAAATTCGGGAAGTCCCGAAGAATGAACAACTCTTGCCAGTTCAAGATTTCCGTTTTTCGCTATCACTATATGGATACTTGCCTTAATATCGGTGTTTCTTTGAGAAGAAAGTCTTCCACTATGAGGACTCCATGCGTTCCCTATCTTTTTCTTTGCTTTAATCCAGTAGGAATACTGTCTGAATTTTTCCAAACTGACATCTGTTTCGTTGTCCTCTCCTTCGTACTCGCCGTTGTTTCCAATCTGCTCGCTGGACTCGGAAGGAATCTGTTTCAAATAAGACTTGTCCGTTCCTTCAATTAACCGTTTGACGAAATTGCCGTTAACCGAAAGCTCACTTTTGTCCTTACCGTCACTCTCATTGTTGACTTCCGGAGAATCGGGAGGGAATGAGAAGGCACGAGAACCGGAAATGCCGAATTTTGTTTTGTTTTTTCGTGAATTGTAAGACCTGTCCGAAAGTTTCTTCGGGTTTTCTACCGCAGTGTCGGTGGATTCTTCTTCCGGTACTACTAGCTCCGTAATCTCAAAAAACTGCTCTTTTTCAATATCAGCAACCGGATACGCAAAGAAGTACTCCCTGAGACCCACGAACAAAACCAGGAAAAAATGAAGAAGCAACGCAATAACGAGAGATACGGTCAGATGCTTTCTTTTCGACAGGTTTCTGCTCTCTTTGTTTTTCCGTAACGTTTTCAATATGACACAACCCAAATGTAATGATTAAATGCGTTTTTTGCGTTTCTTGTTGAAACCATGTCCTTCTTCTCTCAAAGAAAAGAATAACAGAAAAGTGAGGGAGTCATTGTGGTTCTATTTCAAAAACATGACAACAGCCACCACAAGAACCGTGGTAACAACAGTCAAAGTATTCAAATGCCTGTCAATAAAAGGCTTGACTGTTTTCCCGAACTTCCATAAAAGCCCCGCCAGAAGAAAGAACCTTATGCCTCTGCCAATGGCGGAGCCAGCGACAAGAGCGGCGAAGCTCACATTGAATACACCGGCCGCAACCGTAAAAACCTTAAAAGGAATCGGAGTAAAGGCAGACACCAAAATTGCCGTAAAAGTGTTTTTGTTAAACTGCCCGCCGACCGCATTGAAATTTACTTCACTAAAGACATACGCGAAAAACCATTCATGGATGAATCCCCAGAGAAATTTGCCGAGAAAAAATCCGGCACAAGCTCCAAGCACTGAAAATATCGAACAAATAAGAGCAAATCTGAACGCTTTTCCGGGATTACCCAGACACATTGGCATAAGCAGAGTTTCTGGCGGAAGGGGAAATACAAACGACTCAAAAAAGGCCGTCGCCCCCAGAACCCAAAGTGCATACGTCTTGTCCGCGAGTCCGGTAAATCTGTTATAAAGATATCTGATGAACTTCATTTTTTGAACTTCATTTTTTCAGAGCTGTAATGTGTTTTTTACTCAGAGTCTCAAGGTATGCATGATCTGTAAAATCAAGTTTGATGGGTGTTATGGATATATACCCTCTCATAACCGAAGCAATGTCAGAATTGGGGGTCTTAACGAAACCGGTCTCGTCGCCGCCTATCCAGTAATAATCTTTGCCTCTTGGATCTTTGTTTTTAATTACCTTGTTATTGTAAAAGAACCTCTTGCCCTGTTTTGTAATTTTCACGCCCTTAATTCTTTCAAGCGGCATATTCGGAACATTTACATTAAGAAGAGTGTTTTTTGGAAGGCGGTTTTTCAGAAGAAAAACCACCACTGTCTTTGCGTATTCCGCCGCAGGTCCAAAAATAAAATCATCTCTTCCCAAAACGGATATGGCAACGGAGGGGATTCCCAAAAGAGTTCCCTCCATAGCCGCGCTAACCGTACCGGAATATGTTATGTCTTCACCAAGGTTAGCCCCTTTGTTAATGCCGGAAAGGATCATGTCAGGCTTTTTACCTTTGATTAAACCGTTTACGGCGAGGTTTATACAATCTGTCGGAGTGCCATCAACGCTGTATCTATTGTGCAATACCTTCTCAACGCGAAGAGGTCTGTGAAGATTCAAGGCATGGCTAACCGCGCTTTGGTCTCTGTCGGGGGCTACCACAATCACCTCTTTCACTATACTCGCAAGAGATTTTTCAAGAGCAATGATTCCGGGAGACGTTATCCCGTCATCATTCGATACAAGTATTCTTGTCTTGGTCGGCATGGTAATGTGGTCGGGGCGACCGGATTTGAACCGATGACCACCGGTCCCCCAGACCGGTGCGCTACCAGGCTGCGCTACGCCCCGATTTAATTTGGAATGATATTATAACTGTTTATTATCATGCAGAAGGTCTGCTATTCCCTTCAATTCTTCCAAAATCGCTGAAAAAATTTCCGTATCCTTTTTTCTTCCGTCCGAATCTGGCAAACCCTCTTTGAGTTTTTTGATAGCTCCGGCAATTGTGTAGTTTTCTTTATAAAGCATTCGCTTGATTCTGAGTATCAGATAAACTGTCTCTCTGTCATAGAGTCGCTGGTTGCGTCTTCTGATTGGTTTGATTTGCTTAAACTCTTTTTCCCAGTAACGGATAGTATGGTTTTTCAGTCCCGTGTACTCGCTCACTTCCCCAATTTTGAAATAGAGCTTGTCGGCGAGTTTTTTTGAATCCTGCAAGTTACTCATATTCATCGAGTAATAGGATATTACGAATTGTTGTGGTTTCAAGATGTTATGTAGTTAGTCTGAAGCTTTTTCTATGTTCGGGACACAGGCCGTATCGCTCAATAAGGTTTCTGTGCTCCGCAGTGGGATAGCCCTTATGTTTGGAAAAGTTATATGCTGGGTAATTTTTGTGCAGTTCTTTCATCATTCTGTCACGGGTAACCTTTGCCACAATGGATGCGACCGCGATTGACATGCATTTACTGTCACCCCCGATTATGGGGCGTTGTTTTATGGAAAGATGAGTTTCCTTGTTTCCGTCTATCAAAAGAAAGCCGGGAGAAGTCCGCAAAGCGGCAACCGCCCGTTCCATTGCTTTTATTGTCGCACACAGTATGTTGATTTCATCTATTTCCCGTGCGTCCGCCATTCCAACAGCATATTCAACTCCGTTTCGGGAAAAACTTTCAAAAAGTTTCTCTCTTCTCACGGGTGAAACTTTCTTTGAATCATCAACTCCGGTGAGATTGAAGTTCTCGGGCAGAATTGCCGCCGCGGCAACAACAGGCCCCGCTATGGGACCTCTCCCCGCTTCATCTATTCCCGCGGGAACAAGCCCCGCCGCCCAAATCTCCGTTTCATACTTCAGTGAGCTTATTGGCAATTTAACTTGCTCTGTCAATCAAACCGTATTGTTTGAGAACCCGCACAAGCCCCTTCTTGCCGCCCGGAGACATAGCGCACAGAGGTGGTCTAAATATTCCGGAATCCATTTTCATCAAAGAGAGAGCGGTTTTCACCGGAACGGGATTTGATTCAAAAAACATCGCTTCGTTCAGAGGTAGCAATTTGTAGTGAATCTTTCTCGCTTTCCGGATTTCCCCTTTCTCGTAAAAGGAATGCATTTTTGCCACATCTTTCGGCGCTATGTTTGCCGTAACGGTAATGGAACCTTTGCTTCCGAGGCACAGAAGGGGGAAATTTACGGAGTCATCTCCGGAAAAAAGAGAGAAGTCACCTTTGCACAAGCTTATAACTTTTGAAGCCTGTTCCACGGAAGACGCCTCTTTGATTCCCTTGATATTTTTATATTTTTCCTGAAGCCGGGCAACGGTTTCAGGAAGCAAATTTGTCGCCGACCGTCCCGGAACATTGTAAAGAATGATGGGAATGCCAACGCTTGAAGCGACCTTTCCGAAATGCTCTAACAAACCCCGCTGCGACGGTTTGTTGTAATACGGAACTACCACAAGGGCTGAAACCGCTCCGGCTTTTTCCGCAAAACGGGTGAGATCAACAGCCTCCTCCGTACTGTTGGAACCGGTCCCGGCAACCACGGGCAATCTACCCGCGCACAGTTTTACGGTCAATTCCATAACCTTTTTGTGCTCGTCATGCAAAAGGGTAGCGGATTCTCCGGTCGTCCCGCAAGAAACAATCGCGTTGGTACCGCTTTTGATGTGAAACTCAATAAGTTTTTCAAGAGCCAATTCATCCACGGAAAAATCTTTTTTGAAAGGTGTTATGAGAGCTACGAGTGAACCATGAAGCATAGATGTAATCTCCGTAAAAACGCTTATCCAACCATTGTAGTTTCCGGCAACTTAAAATCAAGAGGCGTGCCGCAGCCGACACAGAATTTGTTTTCCGGTTGAGACCTTCTGCCGCATTGTCCGCAAAATGATGCTTTGCCGGATAATTCCACCGACACGGCCGGGTCTGCCGTGCTGAGACAACGGATAAACGCATCTATTTCCGGATCATTTGATGAAAAAACAAGGTGAGTTTCGGAACCGTCGTTCAAGTTTACAAATAAAGACGGTTTTCCGCCGTCAGACTGAATGCTGTGGTTTGAAATATTTTTGAGGGGAAAAGATACAATCTCATGATATTCGGAGGATTCTTTAAGCACAAGCAGCTTGCTGTCCGTAACAGCCGCAACTGTTCTGAAGAAGGTTTCTCCCATAAAGGAGGAAACGCGCTTGTGAAAAACCTTCTCCGCCTTCAGGCAATACAGGACTTTCCCGCCTTCGGTCTTTGCCTCCAGACTTGCGCGCAATTTCGGGGAAATTTTCGCAATCGATTCGGAAGCAAACAGGGAGGCAATTCTGCTCTTAATTAAAAAGAAAAAATCAGGAGCCATGGCGACCTGCTATCTGCTCGGTTATTTGGACGGAGTTCAGAGCCGCGCCTTTTCTCAATTGGTCGCCGACAACCCACAGAGAGACACGATTCTCACCGATTATATCGCGCCTTATCCTCCCGACAAAGCAGTCATCCCCGCCCGAACAGTTAATCGGCATCGGGTATGAAAGGTCTTCGGCAACTTGAACTCCGGGAAAGTTGTCAATCGCTCTTTTTATCTCATCCGGGGAAATCGGCAATTGCGTTTCCACATTCAACGAGATGCAATGCGCTCTCATAACGGGAACCCTTACGGCAGTCATGCTGATTTTGATGTCGGATTCAAAGATTTTCCGGGTCTCATTGTGGATTTTCATTTCCTCTTTTGTGTATTGATTGTCAAGAAAAATATCAATTTTAGGTATGATGTTAAGTGCTATCTGTGCGGGGAAAACCTTGGATCCTACCTTTGCAGGCCACTTGCGCATCTGGTTTTCCAATTCCTGAATTCCCCCGTATCCCGCTCCTGAAACAGACTGAAAACTGGTTGCTATTACGTTTTTAACCGTTGCCATGTCGTGAATGGGTTTGAGCGCCATTGCGGCAATGGCTGTTGTGCAATTCGGGTTCGCAAAAATGCGTTTGCGCGGAATTTCATCCAATTTGTGTCCGTTAATTTCCGGTATAACCAAAGGAACATCCTCATCCATTCTAAATGCGGAACTGTTGTCCACAACCACCGCGCCCTCATCTGCCGCTTGCGGGGCGTAAGCGAGACTGTTTGCAGCTCCCATTGAAAAAATTGCGATGTCAACTCCAGAAAAGCATCCGGGAGAAATAGTCCGCGCGTGAAAAGCGGAATGGCGAAATTCAATCTCTTTTCCCTCGGAATTTTCAGACGAAAAAAGCCTGATGTCCCCAACCGGAAAATCCCTCTGTTCAAGAATGGTCAAAACTTCCCGTCCTACGGCTCCCGTGGCTCCGGCTATGGCGATTGTCAAATCATTTGCTTTCATTTCAGTAAATACTTCCTTTCCAGGTGCGCAATTTTGTCTATGTTGACCTTTTCGTTTTTTTCAGGATCTGAGCCAAACCAGCCATCAAGTATCTCTCTTGCAACCTGAGTTGAAGTCTGTCTTAAACTCATTGCGAGAACATTCGCATCGTTCCACTTTCTGGCGCCAGAGGCGGTCTCAGAATCATTGCAAAGAGCGGCGCGCACACCGGGGATTTTATTCGCCGCAATTGAAACCCCCGTTCCCGTCCAGCAGAAAACTACTCCCTGGTCACAACTGCCGTTTGCAACCTCAAGTGCCACCGCTTCGGCAACATCGGTCCACTGAATTCCTTCGCCAACAAGGGGCCCGAAAAGTTTTACACGTGCCCCTTGTTTTTCAAGGTAGTGTACAACAAAATCGGTAAGGTGTGTCTTTTCATCGCTTCCAACCGCTATGTTCATAAACCGCCTCTTTCATAGCTTGGAAAGATTCCTTGACAGTAAAAAGCCATTCTCTATAATAACCATTGCCTTATCTCTATCAAACAAGTTCTCAGCCAGAATTAAAGGCTGCCAAAGAGAGGATTAAGAAATGAAAATTGTGGTTTTTATAACTCAGACACAAGACACCGAAGCAAAGATAAAGGTAAGCGCTTCGGGTGATTCAATTGATTCGGAAGGAATCAAATGGATAATGAACCCATATGATGAGTTTGCCGTTGAGGAGGCAATTCAAACAGCCGAAGCATTCGGGGGAGAAGTCGTAATCGTATCAGCGGGGCCGTCAAGAACAATCGATGCCATCCGTCAGGGGCTTGCCATGGGGGCAGCTTCCGCAGTTCACATAAAGGATGAAGGATTTGCCGAAACCGACCCTTACACAATCTCAAAAATTGTTGCGGGTGAGATTAAAAAAATCGGTGATTTTGATTTGATATTTACCGGAATGAAAGTGATTGACGAAGAGTCCGCTCAGATTGGAATACAAATCGCCGAAGAGCTTTCCATTCCCCATGCCGCGCTTGTCAGCAAAGTTGTTGAGGTAAAACCCGATGAAAAGAAAATGGTATGTCACAAAGAAGTTGACGGCGGAACTGCAACCATTGAGGTTCCTCTTCCCGCTCTCATAACTTGCCCGGATGCGATGAATGAGCCGCGTTACGCATCTCTTCCCGGCATAATGAAAGCGAAGAAAAAGCCCGTTCAGGAAATTTCACTTGATGACATAGATTTTAGCGCGCTGGGAATTTCCCGTGAAAATGTCGGTAAAAACGGCTCAAAAGTGAAAACCATAAAAGTTGAAGTTCCACAGGTTGAGAGAAGACTGAAGATAATCAAAGGTTCGGATGGCACAACGGTCAAAAATGATGAAATTGCCAGCTCCGCTCAGGAAATAGTCAAACTTCTCAGGGAAGAAGCCAGAGTTATCTGACTTCAGAAAATATCAAAAGATAATTGGAGGATTCAAATCGATGAGTGAAATCTGGATTGTAGCCGACCCCAAACTGGACGGGTCAATAAGAAAAGTAACCTTTGAGATAATCTCTCAGGCCCGTCGCGCGCTTGCGCCAAAGATTGAGGGGGCCATGCTGTGCGGAGTTGTCATGGCGGACTCTTTATCTTCGCAAGCGGAGCAAATGAGCAAGTTTGGAGTTCAGAAAATTTACACAGTTCAGAACGAACACCTTAAGGAGTTCAACCCCGAAAGTTACCGGAAAGTTCTTTGTGAACTTATCAAAAAACACTCTCCTGCAGTTGTGCTTATAGGGCACAGTTCCTTCTCCGAGGACTATATTCCGCGGGTTGCTGCGGCTACGGGCTCGGGTCTTGCCATGGAAGTCATAGATATTGACTTTGCAGACGCCTCCCTTGTCATACAACGTTATTCCCACTCGAGCCGTGCGATATCCACTCAGCAGTTTCACGCAATCAACACAATGATTTCGACCGTGCGACCGAATTCGTTCAAAGAGGAGGAAGCCCCCGTTTCAAGTGAAATAGTGGAAGAAAACGTGGACATATCTCCGGAGGACTTAAAAATAAAACTTATGGAGATGCAAACCAAAAAATCTGACAGACCTGAGCTTACCGAAGCAGAAAGAGTGGTTTCGGGAGGCAGGGGACTTGGCAATGAAGAAAACTTCAAGCACATATACGACCTTGCCGATATGCTTGGTGCCGCTGCGGGGGCGACGAGAGCGGCTGTTGACGCGGGTTATTGTCCCTACGATATGCAGGTTGGACAGACAGGAAAGGCCGTTTCGCCCAATCTCTATATGGCAATAGCGATTTCCGGTTCGGTTCAGCACTTCTCGGGAATGGGATCATCAAAAGTGATCGTTTCAATCAACAAAGACCCCGAAGCGCCCATATTTGCGAAATCGGACTATGGAATTTGCGGAGATCTTTTTGAAGTTCTTCCCCGACTTTCCGAAGAATTGAAAAAAGCGCTGGCTGAATAAAAACAAAGAAAATCAGGAGAAATCTACAACTTGAACCTCTTTAATCTCACTTCCAAGAAATCTTCTGGCAATACCGAGAAAGTTCTCCGAGCCGTCGGTAAGGTAGAATTCCGAAGAGCTTTCGCCGTTTTTACTCAACAGTCCGTTTATTTTCATAAAATCCGCAACTTCCGCTGCAGTTTCTTCGGCTGAGTCAACAAGCGTCACCTTTTTCCCCATTACTTCTGAAATGGTTTTTTTCATAAGAGGGTAGTGGGTACAGCCAAGTATAAGGGTGTCAATGTCTTCATCCTTCAGCGGAGCAAGATACTTCCGTGCAGTTTTGACTGCTATTTCACCTTCAACCCATCCCTCTTCAACAAGAGAAACAAAAAGCGGACAAGAGATGGAAACCGTTTTTAACAGAGGATTTTCCCTGCCAAGGACACGGGCGTATTCTCCGCTTCTTATAGTAGATGGAGTCGCTATAACGCCTATTTTTCCGTTTCGAGTAATCCTGCAAGCTTTTTTTACTCCGGGCTCAATAACGCCGAGAATCGGAACCTCAACCTCATCCGAAAGAATCGAAACAGAGTGAGCCGATGCCGTGTTACAAGCGGCTATTATAATCTTCACGTCTTTTGAGGCAAGAAACTGTGAATTTTTACGAGAATATCCCGTTACCGTTTCCCGAGACTTCGTTCCGTAGGGAAGGCGGGCGGTATCTCCCAGATAGACGATGCTTTCAAGAGGCAGAAATCTCATTACTTCGCGAACAACAGTTAGCCCGCCGATACCTGAATCGAAAATTCCAATTGCTTGGGAAGAAGGCATACTTTGTGGAAAGTATCCCGTGCGAAATTGTTTTTCAACTCACGCCGCACATATTATGGAGTGTGAAAAAACTGTATATTCGTTATTATTATCTTTTCTGAAAACAAAACGGGGTGTAGCTCAGATTGGCAGAGCGTTGCGTTCGGGACGCAGAGGTCGCTGGTTCAAGTCCAGTCACCCCGAAAAAGCCGGATTGAAGAAAATGAAAAAAAGAATAGTTGTTGCCATGAGTGGGGGAGTGGACTCATCCACCGTTGCTGCAATTCTGAAAAACCAAGGGCATGAAGTCATAGGAATAACCATGCAGCTCTGGGACTACGGCGAGTCTTCGGGTGGGTGCTGTTCGGCGGATGAGGTCAGAGACGCGAGAAACGTGGCTCGCCAGATAGGCATACCGCACTATGTAGCCAACTACATGGAGCCATTCAAAAAAACAGTCGTCCGTGATTTCGTCAAAAAATATGAGTCCGGAGAGACTCCCGTTCCGTGCACTCTTTGCAATCAGTTCATGAAGTTTGACCTGTTGTTGCAACGCGCCCAGAATCTCGGGGCATTTGCTCTGGCAACTGGTCATTACGCGCAAGTGAGGGATGTTCGGGGTGGCAAATCTTTATTCAAAGGTGTTGACAACCACAAAGACCAGACTTATTTTCTTTTTACTCTCAAGCAGAAAGAGCTCGCGAATCTGATGTTTCCGATAGGGAGTAGCACAAAAACCGAAGTTAGGGAAAAGGCGCGGGAGTTTGGTCTTGAAGTGGCGGAGAAACCCGAAAGCATGGGAGTTTGCTTTCTAACGGGCGGCAATTACAGGAACTTTCTTTCCGGAAAAATCAACGACACAGCCTCAAGCAAAGGGGAAATGGTTGACACAAGCGGCGTAACCATCGGCAAACATGATGGAATTCACTCTTATACAATCGGACAGAGAAGAGGGCTCGGCATCAAAACATCACAACCCGAAAGCGACCCATCTTACGTGGTCAAAATTGACGCATCCCGTAACAAAGTTGTGGTCGGAAAGGAAAACCACCTTTACAACCGGGCTCTTGTCGCGGAGAGGCTTTCATGGGTTGGAGAAACACCGGAAGGTAAAATAGAAGTCGGAGCCAAGATAAGACACAGGCATCCGGAGCAGAAAGCCGTTGTTGAGATCACACCGGACGGCAATGCGGTTGTCAGATTTAAGCAACCTCAAAGAGCTGTTACTCCGGGACAGGCGGTTGTTTTTTACAATAACAGCGAAGTGCTTGGAGGCGGGTGGATAAAACAGACGCTTTCCACATAAGGAGAACTTCACAATGACGACCGCGAACACAAATACAAACGGAAGCAAGCGCAGAGTTTCTGTTGTAACTCTCGGATGCAAAGCGAACCAATACGATACCGCCGCCATGCTCGACCGGCTTCCCGCGAGCAAATACGAAATAAACAAAAAATTTTCAGACAAAGCCGATGTCTATTTGATTGATACCTGCACGGTAACACACAAAGCGGACTCTGAAGCCCGAAACTATATAAGACGCGCAAAAAAATCCAACCCCGAAGGAATCGTTGTTGTAACCGGGTGCTACGCTCAAATATCAGCCAATGAGATTTCTTCCCTCAAAGAAGTGGACTATGTGGTTGGAAACTCCCACAAATTCCCGTCCCTTGTAGAAATAGTAAGAAAAGGGCATCCGCAAAGACGCGCCCGGGTTTTTGTTTCGGACCTGTTTTTCGAGAAAAAAAGAAAATTTGAATCACCTCCGATAAACGGCTTTCATGAAAGGACAAGAGCTTTTCTAAAAATTCAGGATGGTTGTAACTATGCATGCAGTTTCTGCATAATCCCAAAGGCGCGGGGAAGGTCCAGAAGCCTTGAAGTTTCTGAGGTTGTGAAAAGGCTTTCCGATCTTTATGAAAACGGCTACAAAGAAGCGGTTTTAACCGGAATACATCTTGCAAGCTACGGAAGAGACATCGGAACATCTCTTCTGTCAGTATTGAAACAGATTGAAAACAGCACCGCCCCGTTGCCCAAAATCAGGCTAAGCTCCCTTGACCCTGCGGACATAAGCGAAGAGATGATAAGTTTCTGCTCCGAATCAAAGGCCATATGCAAAAGCTTTCACATACCACTTCAAAGCGGTGATGAAGAGATTCTGAAGAAGATGAGGCGCAGGTATTCTCCGGGGCAATTTGAGAATTGCGTCTCTTCAATAAGAAAGATGATGCCTGACGCCTCAATCGGAACGGATATAATGGTGGGATTTCCCGGAGAAACCAACACGCAATTTAATAATACGCTTGCCGTAGCCAGATACTCGGCACTCACATATTTTCATGTTTTTCCATATTCGCACAGAAAGAACACCTCGGCATACGCAGTCGGAACTCCGGTTGCGGGTGAGGTGAAAAAGCATAGAAGTCTTGAGCTACGTAAGCTTGGAACGTGGAAAAAGCAAAAATTCTATAAAAGATTCATCGGTAGAACTCTTCACGCCATATCGGAAACAAGGTCCGTCTGCATGACGGACAATTACATTCCGGTTTCCGTTGAGGGAACAAAACTGCCTCCGGGAATAAACCTTAAGGTAAAAATAGATTCTGTCTCAGAAGAGAAAGCAAGCGGATGCGTAACCTCTTTTTCCTAATAATTGTCTCCGTTCCCTTTTTGTTTTCATCATGTGCGGGCAATCCGTTTCCCGAACATATATTTGGCAAAAAAAATGTGTTCAAAGTGTGGCTTCTCTCCGATATTCAACCCACGAACAGAAAACACAGACACGCTTTTGAGAAAGCCGTTGCCGATATGAACTCAAAAACAAAGGGAATAGACATGGCGCTTGTTGCCGGAGATATTGTCAACTCTGCCGAAGAGAAGGTTTTTGACTGGTATATAGCGGAACGGGAGAAATCGTATATCCCGATTTGGCACGAGATAGCGGGCAATCATGATATAAAACCCGACCTCGGAAAACTTTATGGCAGAAAAATCGGCAGATTTCATAACTTCTTCCGATATGGAAACATACTTTTTATTCTCATGTCCGATGAAGCACGGGGGAAGTCAACAACAATAACAGACAAAACTTTTCTTTGGTGGAAGAATCTGGTTGAAAGCAACCGGGACAAGATAATTATAGTTGTGACACACGCGCCGCTTGAGGGAAGCTCCATAATTTTTTCAAGATTGAAAGACAGGAAGATTTTGCGCTCGGAACGTTTTGTTGAAGTCTTGAAAAAAGAAAAGATTGACCTTTGGATATCAGGACATTTGCATTTGCCTCATTTTTTTCCACGAACCATTATGCACAGAAAAAACCTGAACGGAGCAATGTTTGTTCATGTATCGTCAATTCGACCCGAAGTTAACGGATTGAAACATTCGGAATCCCGTTTTATAGCTTTTTACTGCGGAACAAGCAAGGCGTCTCTTTTTTCAAGAAACCATAAGAAGGGAAAATGGCAAAACAGACATACGAAACATTTCGAATTATCAAAAACAATAGAGTGTCCCTCAAAAAAAACGTCAAACGGCGGATTTGTTCTCGGATTCGCAAACACGCTCCAGAACAACATCCACAATTCTTTCGTGAAGACCCAGCGGCTCGGTGACCGTGTATTTCACACCGGGGAATTTTCCCGCGGCAACTCCGGCCATCGCAGGTATGTCAAAACCGGAATGTTTGCCCGGAACTAGAAAATACGGGTGAACCACCACCTCCGTGGCCCCCATATTTACACACTTTTCAAACGCATCTTCCATTGTCGGAGAAACGATTTCCATATGGCAGTGTTCAACAATATCAAAACCCGCGGCTTTTTCTCTGAGTTTCCGCGCAACTTGAATAAGAATGAGGTTCGCTTCGGCAACGGCACTTCCGTGGTCAACGATTACAAGGGCTTTTTTAACTCGCGGTTTCGGCATTTTGTACAATTGTCCCAAGCACAATGTCGGCTGACCTGTTGAACTCTTTAATAACAAGATGCTCATTGATCGTGTGAAGGTCATACATTCCCGTTCCAAGATTCACGCATTCTATTCCCTTGTCATTGATATAGTTTGCATCGCAACCCGCCCCGCTTGTATGAAAAACCAACGGATGCTTAAACCGGCGGGCATTTTCCTCAACCATTTTTGCTATTCGTGACGAAGGGGAAACATCCATGGCCGGATAGAGAGCCGTCTGCCGAATTTCCACCGCAGGATTGCCACTATATGCCTTCGCAGACGATTGCTCAAAGCAATCCCTCATATGTTTTATTTGTTTTTTGAGCTTCTCCTCGCTGTGGCTTCTCGCCTCGCAAAGAAGACTCACCGAGCCCGGAATAATATTTATTGCGTTTCCTCCCGATATTTTCCCTATGTTTGAGGTTGTTTCGGAATCTATTCTCCCGAGACTCATTTGCGCAATTGCCTCAGACGCTATCTGTATGGCGCTTATCCCCTTTTCTGGACACAACCCGGCGTGCGCTTCAATGCCTTTAATTTGAACTTCCAACATATCTGAAGCAGGGCATTTAATAACCAACCGGTCGGGAGTTGAGCTGTCAAGAACAATCCCATCCGAAGCCTTGAACAAAGAGCGGTCAATATGTTTTACGCCCAGAAGACCAATCTCTTCGCATATCGTAAAAGCGATTTCAATATCACCGTGCGGCAAATCCCGCTCTTTCAGGGAGCGTATGACTTCAACTATTATTGAAACTCCACTTTTGTCATCACTTCCCAAAATTGTTGTTCCATCGCTTCTCATAATTCCGTCTTTGATAAATGGCTTAATTCCCTTGCCGGGAGGGACCGTGTCCATATGGGAACAAAGAAACAGCGGCGGCGCGGCGGTGTTTCCTTTGATTTTCACAATAAGATTTCCTGTGTTGCCACCGACTTTTTCTCCGCAGTCATCGTAGAAACATTCGCCCCCGGCCTCTTTCATTTCCTTTTCAAGAAAAAGCGCGACATCCCTCTCAAAACGAGACTCGCTGTCTATGCGTATTATCCGCATCAAATGGTCGGACATCCGTTTATATGAGATCATATTCTCCAACCTCCTTATACGGCGGGATTGCAAAACCGTCCCGTCTTCTGTCTTTTACGAGAAAGCTAATACGGTTGGCAACATATTCAAGGTTTTTTCGCGAGAGGGCGGAAACAAACACGGCGTCCGGGTAGATAAAGGAGAGGTTTTCCAATCTTCGGTTCGAAGCCTTGTCTATTTTATTAAAAACCAGAAGTCTTTGTACCGAACCGAAACCCATTGAGTCAACTATGCGCTCAACTGTATTTATTTGATTTTCGACAAGCTGATCGCTTGTATCCGCCACGTGTAGAAGCAATCTCGCTTCGCCAATCTCTTCAAGCGTCGCCCTGAAAGCCGCGGTTAAGTCTTCGGGAAGGTCTTTGATGAAACCCACGGTATCGGTCAGAAGAATATCGGTGTTTTCCGGGGAATAAATCCTGCGGGTTTTTGTTCCGAGAGTGGAGAACATTCTGTCGGCAATCTCGGTGTGCTCCTTTGTGAGAGCGGAAAACAGCGTTGATTTTCCCGCATTTGTATAGCCAACCAGCGAAACTATTTTGGCATGCTGTTTTTTGCGGTTCACCCTTGTCCGCTCTCTCCTCTCTGATATTTTGCATGTCTGCCGTTCCAGATATCTGATATGGCTTCTCAGTCTCCTTCTTTCTTTTTCAAGAGATTTTTCTCCCGGCCCCTTTGTTCCTATCCCCGCGCCCGGTTGAGACATCTGAATTCCTTTTCCCGAAAGACGGGGAAGGGCGTATTTTAACTCGGCGAGTCTAACCTGAATTTTCCCCTCCTTTGAGGATGCGCGCAGTGAGAATATCTCAAGTATCAGCTGGGTCCTGTCAATAATTTTCATGTCGGTGCGACTTTGGATCTCGGAAATTTCGGACGGTGCAAGCTCCGCATCAAAAATCACAGTTCCCGCACCCTTATGCCTTGCAAGCAAAAGAACATCATTCAGTTTTTTCTCTCCGACAACGGTGTTATTCGCAGACCTTGAACGTTTAGACATGTAAATGCGGGAACCCATAATTTTTTTGTCGGCGGAAACCGCAAGATTTGTAAATTCTTCAAGAGACTTTTCGGCTTCAAATTGCGAACCTTGTCCAATTCCCACAAGAAACACACATTTTTCATCAATAATACTAAGTAGTGAGGGATTAAATGACCGCCTCACCGCGGAGGAGACAAGAGCGCTGTCAACGTCAGATTTTACATTTCTGTAGTCTTTGAATTTAACAGTTTCCCATTTCTTCGAATCGTTTGAAGAATTATCGAAAGAAACGGGATAGACAACCTCAAATCCCGCGGCGGCATCCGAGCCGTTTGCAGGCATTTTCAGAACTCCAACCATTTCAAGACGCTCGTTTATCAGAGTAAATTTGTCATTCTCGGTAAGTCCGTGTTTGCACGCACGAATATGAACAAGTCTGTAGTTTCTAATTCCACGCCTGGTTTCATGTCGCCGTTTAAAAAAAGAGGAAATATCTGTGTCATTATTGGCATCCCCCACAAACACCGCGGAGACTCTTCCTCTTTTGTCAACAAGAACCGAAACGGGTTTTTTGACGGCCGTGAAAGTGGAGCAGAGCACGGTCCCAAATTCGGGAGTCATAAGTCTGTTTGGATCAATACGTTTTGAATAAACTTTGAGAAGCAGCTTGATTTCTCTGCTAGTAAGGCCAGATTTCTTTCCGTAAACAGGAGTTGTTGCTATTGAGATTTCCTCTTTCTCATATCAAGGATTTAGGAAAACGTGCGTAAGGGAGGCAATCAGAATGATTGAGCCAACCAGAACAAATATCCCAACTATATATATTTCCCCGCCAGTTCTATGTTTCATACTGTATATTATAATGCTGGAGCAGGAAAGTGTCAAAACCCTAACCGGTTGCAATTTCCAGTGTTCCTAAGTTAGGTTATAGGAAGTTAAATATTCGTTAGTAAACAACAAGGAGGAGAGAAATGGCACACATAGCAACTGTTTCACCAGTTTGGGGATGCAAAGTTGAAGAGATGAAAGAACTTGCAAGGGAAGCCGAGAATTCCGGTTTTGAAGCAATTTTCTCTCCCGAAGTTCCTCCTTACAGTGCAATTTCCAATGCGCAAGTATTTGCCGAAGCGACATCCGAAATTAAAGTCGGAACATGGATAACCAACATATTCATGCGCAGGCCCGTGATTTGCGCCGCCGAGGCGCTTACGGTTCAGGAACTGTCGGGCGGAAGAATGATTCTCGGTCTTGGAGTAAGCCACAAACCCGTCAACGCCAAATTTGGGATAGACATGGGCGACCCTATTGAAGCTATGAAAAACTACATTACGGAAATCAGGCCTTTTACGGACGGCAGTTCCGACCTGCTTACCATCAAACGCAATGTCGAACCGTTTCCCCTTTACATGGCCGGGCTGACGAGTTCCTCTGCGCATCTCGCGGGAACTTTGGCGGACGGGCTTATGCCATATATGTCGCCGCCCGATTATATAAAAGAACTCAAAAAGCATGTTGCCGAAGGCGCGAAAGAGGCTGGCAGAGACATATCCGAGATTGAAATTACAAACGGAATCCCATCATTTATTTCGGACAACCTGCAAGACGCTGTCAAAGCCGCAAAACACGGGCTTTCTCCCTACGCTCGTTTTCCTTTCTACCAGCGCCTTATAAAAAACATAGGCCACGGCAAAGTGATTGAAGAGATAAAAGCCGGAAAGAAACCTCATGAAGCGTTCACGAACGAACTTGTTGACGCGGTCGCGCTTGTGGGCCCCGCTTCCCGGTGTATGGAAAAACTTGATGCATACAGGCAGGCCGGGGTGGACCTTCCGATTATTGTGCCCGGAGCGGTAGGAAAACAGAGCAGCATTGAGGTAATGAAAATCACCTGCTCCGCATATGCGGGTTAATGCTCATCCCGCTTTGCCAAACTGTTCGCGCAGTTGCCCGCGCTGTTTTTTTCCATTTTTTGTAAGCGGTATTGAGTCGGTAAAATATATCTCTTTGGGAATTTTATACCTGGCAAGACGGTTTTTCAGAAAATTCCCAAATTCCTTTTTCAGAGAGTCATGGGACTGTTCGACGCCTTCTTTGACAACAACAAATGCCGCGACAATAGTTTTTCCTCCTCTCGCATCAATTCCCGCCGCGGCGCAATCACCAACCTTGTTGTGTTTTGAAAGAGCAGCTTCAATCTCAAATGGGGATATTCTGTAGCCGAAGCTGTTTATCATGTCATCTTTTCTGCCAAGAGGCCAGAGATAACCGTCATCATCGGCCGTAAACCAATCCCCGCTTATAAAATCTCCCGTTTGTGAAAACACTTTCCGCATCTCTTCGGGGCGGTTCCAATAACCAAGCATTATCCCCGGGTCATTTGGAGAGGAAGCCAGAACACCCGGTTCGCCGGGGTCGGTCCGTTCACCGGTTTCCAAATCTGCCAGGAAACAGTTTCTCCCCGGCTGTGGTCTTCCCGGAGACCCGGGCTTTATTTCCATACCCACCATATTTGACACATAGTAACTGAACTCACTCATCCCGAGTCCGTCATAAAGAGAAACCCCAAAGTCATTCTTCCATGCGGAAAAAAGCTCGGCGCTGAGGCTCTCCCCGGCGCTCAGACAGTGTCGGACGCTTGAAAGTTCCACGGAAACACCTTTCGCCGCTCTGTGCATCTGTCTGTAAACGGTTGGAACGGCCATAAAGACATTCACTTGATGCTTTGCCATAACATCAAACATCTTCAATGGATCATAGTCACCTCCGTAGATTACAGATGTGCAACCATGCCTCCAGGGGTCAAGACATCCTGCGCCAAGAGTGTAAGTCCAGTTGAGTTTTCCGGCGTGAAAAACCGTGGGCTGAGACTTCACTCCCTGCCAGAAAATTGCCGCCGGGTCACGACCAATGATACATCTGTGAGCGTGGGCAACTCCTTTTGGTTCTCCGGTGGTACCCGATGTGTAGCATATATAAGCAATATCTTCGGAGGAAGTGTTTGGGGACTTAATGTCCGAAGGGAATTTGCGTTGGAGATTATCAAGGCTTAGGCAATGAGAAGGCGGACTTCCTCCCGTAATGAAAACGGTCTGTAAATCCGGGCTTGATGTCCGTGCGGGTTCAATCCGCCCGTATAGTTCCGGAGAGGTTACCGCGGCTTTGGCGCCGCTGTCCTGAAGGATATAAGCAACTTCATCTTCAGTAAGCATCGTACTTGCCGGAACGGGAACGGCGCCGATTTTCAAAGCCCCTAGGAACGAAAAAGGAAACTCAGCGACATTGTCAAGCATTATTAAAACTCTGTCTTTGACGGAAACGCCGGAGGCAAGAAAAACGTTTGCAATCTTGTTTGTAACGGCTCTGAGGTCCGAGAAAGTGTAAATCTTTGTAAATCCTTCTCCGCTTTCCCATATCAACGCAGGTTTGTCCGCAAAGTCAGGGTTTGCGGCATACATGTCTGAACAGTCCACTCCAAGATTAAACTTGCGCGGGATTTCCCATTTCCACGAATCACACAGTGTTTTATAGTCAAAAGGCACAGAATGTTACCGAGCCTTGAATTATATTATGAATTGTGTGCCATAACATAGAAACGGAGCTTGAGTTGCCTGTATCAACACTATAGATTAGTATCCTGCAAGCGCGCCTAATCGGCGGCTTTTCGGAGCTGACTCTCTTGTCATATCTCAATACGGTTTTTGAAGGCAACCTGGTTGTTATAACTTTCCTGCCGCTTGTGGGGACGTGCTTTCTTCTTCTATACGGCTTTTTTCTTAATATCTCGGACGAAATTTTCAAACGTGCTATTCTTGTTTTGAGCGCGGTTACTTTTCTACTTTCGATACCGTTATTTGTAAATTTTTCACCCGACGCTGAAGGTATGCAATTCCGCCAAAGCGCTGACTGGATACCCGGATTGGGAATCCGCTATGAAGCGGGCGTTGACTGGCTCAGCGTTATGCTTGTGCTTCTGACAACTTTTCTCTCTCCTCTGGCGGTTCTCAGCTCTTGGAACACAACCAAAAGAAAAACAAAGGGGTTTTTCTCCCTTCTGCTTGTAATAGAGACAGCGATTATCGGAACTCTGGTCTCAGCGGATATGATTCTGTTTTTCCTTTTCTGGGAAGCCGCTCTTATACCGATGTATTTCCTTATAGGCGTCTGGGGAACGGAAAGAAGGATTTATGCCGCCGTAAAGTTTTTCATCTATACGGCATTTGGAAGCACCCTGATGCTGGGAGCAATTTTCTATCTTTATAGCGAGCACATACACCAGTTTGGATACGCTTCAATGGCGATAGCCGATTTACAAAAGGTTTCAACGGTTTTTTACGGCTTCTTCAGCCCTCAAGGGCTTTTGTTCAGTGCCTTTCTGCTCGCTTTTGCAATAAAGGTTCCGGTCGTACCTTTCCACACATGGTTGCCCGACGCCCATGTTGAGGCCCCAACCGCAGGTAGTGTCATACTTGCGGGTATACTTCTAAAGCTAGGAATTTACGGAATTTTAAGATTCCTGTTTCCTTTTTTCCCCGAAGCTGCACAAGCATTTATGCCGGTTCTTTCAATCGCGGGCATAGCGGGCATTATCTACGGAGCACTTGTGGCTTTCTCTCAAAAAGACATCAAAAAACTCGTCGCCTACTCAAGCATCAGCCACATGGGAATCATAGTTCTTGGCATAACCCTTTTGAACATTCAAGGGCTTCAGGGCGGTATCTTCCATATGCTGTCACATGGAATTTCGACGGGTTCCTTGTTTATTCTGGTAGGTATGGTTTACGAGAGAAGGCATACAAAAAAAATAAACGAGTTCGGCGGAGTAGCATCGTCAATGCCTTTGTTCGCGGCATTTTTTATCCTTTGTTCACTCGCGTCAATCGGGCTTCCTCTGCTCAATGGGTTTGTGGGAGAATTTCTAATTCTTCTCGGAGCATTCAAAGAAAACTATGTATACGGCGCGCTTGGGACATCTGGAATAGTTCTTGGCGCAGTCTATATGCTGAAAGCCGTTCAGAATGTATTTTTCGGTCCGTTGAATAGGGAAGAAAACAAGCGGATTACCGATATCAATATCAGGGAGTTGACAGTAATGCTGCCACTGATTGCGGTGATAATATTTATGGGAGTGTACCCAAAACCGTTTCTATCACGAATTGAGCCCGGAGCAAAGCACTTCATTTCTCAGATGAACGGTCAAAATTACAACATAACAAGAGGAAAGTAACTCAATGGAAATTCAAGACCCTATAATCAAAATTCTGAAAGAGATAGGTGAAGACCCTTCAAGAGAAGGACTTCAGGGCACTCCAGAACGAATTGAAAAAATGCTCGAAGAAGTAACGTCTGGATATGGAAAGGACCCTTTTAAAATAGCCCGTGAGGCAATTTATAACATAAAGTATGATGAGATGGTTCTTGTGAAGGACATAGAATTTTACAGCCTCTGCGAACACCATATGCTGCCGTTCTTCGGAAGGTGTCATGTCGCTTATATTCCGAATGGAAAAATTATTGGTTTGAGTAAAATACCACGTATCGTTGAAGTATTTTCAAGGCGACTTCAGGTTCAAGAGAGAATGACCGTTCAGATTGCCAACTTGCTAAAAGAAGCGCTTTCACCCAAAGGTGTGGCGGTGGTCGTAAAAGGATACCATCTATGCATGGCAATGCGGGGAGTTGAAAAATCAAGAGCAAATATGATAACAAGTTCAATGAACGGGCTGTTTAGAGACGATGAGCGGTCGCGCACGGAGTTTCTAAGCCTTATAAGAGAGAACTCTCTTTAGAACAAGGAATAATCGTGTTATGGATACAATAGTTGTTTTTGGAATTAGCCACAAAACCTCTCCGATTGAAGAACGAGAAAGGGTTTCTTTTGGCTCCACATCCCTGAAGGTTGAGCAGTCTTTAAATTTGCTAGTATTAAAGCCGTCCATAAACGAGTGTGTGATAGTTTCCACATGCAACAGAGTTGAAATCTACGCGGCTTGCGGAGATTGCGAGAGAGGGCTTGACGAAATATCAGACTTCCTCTGTGAACTCAATGAGCGGGTTCGAAGCGACTTCCTTGAAAAAAACTTCTATTTTCTTGAGGGGATTGACGCGATAAGACATCTCCATAGAGTTGCGGCGGGAATGGACTCAATGGTAATTGGAGAGCCTCAAATACTCGGTCAATTAAAACGCGCGTATGAAACTGCCCATAAAGCCGGCACAGCGGGACTCAAATTGAACAAACTTTTCCAGAGTGCTTTTTTCACCGTAAAGAAAATTAAGAATCAAACCGGAGTCGGTTCCCATATGGTTTCGGTCAGCTCCGTAGCCGTCAAATTGGCAAGAAACATTTTTGGTGAAATTGAAAAATGTTCCGTAATGGTTGTGGGAACGGGTGAGGCAGCCGCGGAAGCGGCGACTCAACTCGTGAAAAGAGGAGTAATGGAGATGAGAATTGCTGGCAGAAATATTCAAGAAGCGACAAAACTTGCCTCATCGCTTGGAGGAACCACGCTGAGCCTTGGAGAGATAAACAAGTGGATGAGAAAGACTGACATAGTCATATCCGCGACCAGCTCATCGGATTACATACTGAAGACGGAAGACATTACCGATATTATGAAACTAAGAAAAAATGAGCCCATTTCTTTGATTGACATAGCATTTCCGCGCGACATTGACCCGAAAATAAAGGACATTGAGGGTGTTTTTCTCTACGACATGGATGACCTTCAGAACATTGTGGACAAGAACCTCGACAGTTTACGTAAAAGCCTTGATGAAGCGGAGGAAATGATAAAAATTGCCGCCGACAAATTTGTATTATGGCAGAAAGGGCTCAAAGCTTTTCCCCTCATAGTGGAGTTCAGAAAACAGACTGAAGAAATGGTCAAAGAAGAGACTTTGAAAGCCATTTCTAAAATTAACTCACTTGAGAAAACCGGCGACTGTGACAAGAAAAAAAGGGATGAAATCCTATGGTCTTTAGTGCGGAGAATAAAGGAAAAATTTCTGCACAAACCGGTTACAAAACTGAAAAAAGAAGCCTCAAACTCCAGGGAACCGGGCGTCTATGTTGAGATGGCAAGAAATCTTTTTGAACTATCTGGGGAAGATTCCGAGTACTCGTATGAAAATGAAAATTGGAAGCAGAAGTAGCCCGCTTGCCAGAATTCAGTCTGCGGAAATAGCCAATCTTTTGAAAGAGAAATTCCCCGAACTGGAAATGGAATTTGTCTTTATTAAAACTTCTGGAGACAATCGGGAGAGGCCATTTTCAGAACCGGGAGGCAAGGGAGCTTTTGTCAGAGAGATTGAGCAAGCGCTCCTTGACGGCTCAATTCACATAGCGGTTCACAGTATGAAAGACCTGCCATCCATTCTTCCGGACGGACTGACAATCGGCTCGGTTCCGAAAAGGGAAGACCCATCTGACTGTATTTTGTTTCCAAAAGGAAAAGACAGCGGCATCAGTTTTGAACGCTTGAACAAAGGAGCAAAAATCGGAACCGGCAGTTTTAGAAGAAAATTTCAGATCCTTGATATGCGTTCCGATATTTCGGTTGAACCGATAAGCGGCAATATAGGAACAAGAATAGCAAAGATGGACTCCGGAAAGGTTGACGCACTTGTACTTGCCACTGCCGCGCTTAAAAGGCTTCAAATTAAAAACCGCACCGTCCAAATCCTGAACCCTGAAGACTTTGTTCCGTCTCCTGGGCAGGGAGCTCTTGCGGTTGAGTGTAGGGAAAAAGATTTAAAAACCATCGGTTTGATAAAAATGATTGAGTGTGGACAGTCGCGATTGTGTGTGGAAGTTGAAAGGTCATTTCTTCACAAATTGGGCGGAGACTGCTCAATTCCCGCAGGGTGTTACGCCAGAAAAAACAGAAATATAATACAAGTCTCCGCTTTTATGATATCGCCGGACAGTGAAAAAATCCATAGAGAGAACATTGAAGCAAATGAAAAAGAAGGCCCGAAAACAGGAGATAAGATAGCCGAAAAGATAATGTCCGCGGCGCAAGGAAAACATTGACCGTAGCGGAAAACCGTGTAGGATAAAAACAATCAATCTATCGCGGGGTGGAGCAGTCTGGTAGCTCGTCGGGCTCATAACCCGAAGGTCGGAGGTTCAAATCCTTCCCCCGCAACCACAAACACGAAAATATGTCATTTGAGAAAAAAATGCAAAAAATAAAGGAAATCTCGGACTCTCTTGAGGCAAAAGATATCCCCCTGGAAAAAATGATACAGGAATTTGAAAACGGGGTGAAAATCATAAAAGAATGCCGTCTTATCCTTGAGGAAACTGAAAAAAAAATTAAGATACTTGAAAAAAAAGCCCCCGAATAAAAGCAACTCCGGCTTCCATGAAACATAACTTCTCAGAGACCGACCTGTACATCAAAGGTAAGAAAAATCTAATAAGCAAATGCCTTGAAGGCTATATTTCATCAGTCAAAAACAAACATTCCAAACTTGCGGATGCGGTTGCGCATACGCTGAGAAATGGGAAAAAAATCAGGCCCGTGCTTTGTATCGCAACATGTGAATCAGTCGGTGCAAACCCCAAGGCTTCAATACCGGCCGCATGCGCAATAGAAATGATTCACGCCTATTCCCTGATACATGACGACCTTCCTTCAATGGATAATGATGACACAAGAAGAGGGTTACCCTCCGTTCACAAATTGTTTGGTGAAGCAACTGCAATACTTGCCGGAGACCTTTTGCTTACAGACTCATTTGGCTTTTTCATACAAGAAGGCAGAGCGGCCAATCTTCCGGATGCCGTACTAACTGAAACGGTTGAGGTTCTCTCCGCTTCCGCTGGGAAATCTGGCATGGCGGTCGGGCAAATGATGGATTTGGAAAATAAAGAACCGGCAAAAAAAGGACTGGTTTCAAAAATCCATTCCCTTAAAACCGGCTCTCTGATTGAGGCCTCGGTTAAATGCGGAGCAATCGCAGGAGAAGCGGACAATCGCAGGATTGAACCACTTGTTAAATATGCAAGAGCAACAGGTCTCGCATTTCAAGCCATGGATGACATCATTGACTCATGCGAATCCGACCCACAGATGGAAACAAAAGAAAAAGCGCGCAGTCTTACGCAACAAGCCTTGAAAGAACTGGAAGGTTTTGACGGAGACAAAACCATGCTTTCAAATCTCGCAATCAGACTCTGCGAACGCACGATTTAAACAGGCTTATTTCTTCTTTTTCCAGTCTGTGAGAAATCTCTCAAGTCCTGCATCGGAAAGCGGGTGTTTGAACATCTGCATCAAAACCTTGTGGGGAATTGTGACAACATCCGCGGCTGCAAGGGCAGACTCGACAATATGAATTGGGTGGCGCACACTCGCAACAAGCACTTCGGTGCTGAAATCGTAGTTTGCAAATATTTGTGAAATATCTTCAACCAAATCCATGCCTGAGGTGGCAACATCGTCCAGCCTGCCTATAAAAGGGCTCACATAAGCCGCTCCGGCTTTTGCCGCAAGCAACGCCTGAAGCGGAGTAAAAATAAGGGTTACATTTACTTTGATTCCGTCGGATGCTATTGTTTTCGTGGCTTTTATACCGTCTTCGGTAAGCGGAATTTTCACAACAACAAACTCGTCTATTTCAGCCAGAGAGCGGGCTTCGACAACCATTTCCGAATATTTGGTTGATATAACCTCCGCGCTTACGGGTCCTTTGACCGTTTTGCATATCTGCTTAATCAAATCGGCGAATGATTTCTGCCCGCCTTCATTTGAAACAAGGCTCGGATTTGTCGTAACACCATCTACAACTCCAAGAGAAACAGCGTGTCTGATGTCTTTTAGGTTTGCGGAATCAAGAAAAATTTTCATCGTGTTCTCTCTTCTGACAAAAGCTATCATACAATGGCACGGACTTGCAAACTGGTGTTGCTTTTCTTGACAAAACGCGCTTCCGAGCGCATACTGTGCGAACTCTACGGAATGGAGAGACGGAAACGGCAATGGCTTTACGTATTAAATCTGCAAAGAAAAAACACAGACAGAGCGTTAAGAAGCGGGCGAGAAACAGATTTATCAAATCTTCCCTTAGAACAAAAACAAAGAGCTTTCTCGCGGCCGTTGAAGCAAAAGACTTTTCAACTGCAGACTCCATTTTTCGAGGTCTTATTTCCGCATTTGACAAAGCCGCTTCAAAGGGTGTTATACATAAGAAAAACGCCTCAAAGAATGTGGCAAAAATGTCGCGAAAACTTCATATTATTTCTTCGGCATCCACTCCCTCATCGCAGGAAAGTGGCGGCGTTGCCGTTACTTCGCAAACAGATTAAGAATCATCCTTACAAGCGCTTCATAGCTTGAGGAACGGCGCGAGCTTTTAAGAGCCTTATCCGTATCAGAAAGATTCTCCATAATTTGGGGAATATCAGATATCGTGAAATTGCGCGACTGTTTCCAGAGAAAATGGGCGGCTCCGGGTTTAATTTTTAATTTTTTCGCTATAAATTTCTTCTGCTCTTCCGGAGACTTTCCGGGAGAATTTGACCTGATAGCGGTGGCTCTGAGAATGTTCCGTATTCTTGAAGAAACAGCGGAGAAAATCAGCAGCGGCTCAATCTGATTCTGAGACGCAACCTCTGCGAGAATGGAGAGAGACTCTTTTCTTTTTCCGTCCGCGACGGCATTTGTCAAGTCAAATACACCTCTTGATTCGCGACGCTCAAGGATATTGTCAATCTCCTCTCTGCCTATGTACGCTCCGGGGCGGTATGTCTCGGCAATTTTAACAAGTTCGCTCTTGATAATGTTCAAATCGTCGCCGACAAGTTCGCACAGGTAAACAGAAGCGGAAGCCCTTAGCTGTAAACCCATTCTGTTCGCTTCTTCAATTGCTTCTTCGTGAATTTTTTTTGAATCCCGGTCAATGTTTTTAACAAAAATCCCTTTTGCGGACTTGAAGTCCGGTTTTGAAGAATCGCCTGAAACAAGAATGATATATGTGTGAGGCGCGGGTGAATCCGAATATTCTACGACAAGCGAGAGTGATTTATTGCCAAGGGTTTCCGCACGTTTTAGTACAATCACCTTTTTCAGCGAAAAGATAGAAAGGTTGGATGCCGCAGACAAAACTTCTGAAACGGGAGTTTCATCGGCATACATTACCGATATATCAGTTGAATTCGTATCTTTGAGAAATTGATTTGAAGTCTCTTCAACAAATCTGTCGGCAAGGAAAGTCTGGTTGCCTCTGACAAGGCAAACTGGCTTGAAAGGGAAATTTTCTGATTTGTTTTCCGGTTTCAAAATTTTTCCGTAATGCGCCGCCGAATTAGTCAGAGGATATCAACTGAACTGAAAAAGTATCCAATCTCCCGCACCGCCGATTCGGGGCTATCCGAACCGTGGACGGCATTTTTTTCAATGCTTTCTGCGTAAAGTTTCCTTATGGTTCCTTCTTCCGCTTCGGCCGGATTAGTTGCGCCCATAATTTTTCTCACTTTCTCTATTACCCCACCGCCTCCAAGAACCATAACAACACAAGGGCCTGATGACATAAAATCGGTCAAACTTGAGAAGAACGGTCTTTCACTGTGCTCCGCGTAAAATTCTTCCGCCTGCTTTTTGGTCATCCGCATCATTTTCAACGCGGCAACCGAACTACCTTTCTCCTCAAATATTCCCACGATTTTTCCCACAAGATTTTTTGACACAGCATCAGGTTTGATTATTAACAGTGTTTCTTGCATATGTTCCTCCAGAAGACAAAAACTGCGCATATTATCGTAACTTGAAGATAAACTGTCAACTCGCCGCGTTTTATTTCTCTTTCTTGACTGTCAAGCGCTTATACAGTAGCATGTGGTTCCCGCTACTGGTGTTTGTTTACCGGAAATTGATTATTGACAGGAGTATTTTCTCATTTGGAACAGAAATTCATCATCCCTCACGAACATTCAATAACCAAAGACGACAGAAGAAAGGCAAACGGTCACGGTTCCGTTGTTGTCTGGTTCACGGGGTTGCCGTCATCGGGAAAATCAACGATTGCAGGTGAAGTTGAGAAGAAACTTGCGGGTAAAGGCCTCAAAACCTACATACTGGACGGGGACAACATCAGGACCGGTTTATGTAAAGGGCTTGGTTTCTCGGAAGAGGACAGGGCGGAAAATATAAGAAGGATAGGGGAAGTTTCTAAACTTTTTGTTGACGCCGGAATTATAACCCTTTCCGCGTTTGTTTCTCCCTACAGAAGAGATAGGGACGCGGTGCGAAACCTGCTTGAAGACGGTGAGTTTGTTGAAGTTTTTGTGCGCTGCCCGGTTGAAGAATGCGAAAAAAGAGATGTTAAAGGGCTCTATAAAAAAGCCAGGGCAGGGGAAATAAAAGGGTTTACTGGTATTGACGACCCTTATGAAGAACCTTCAAATCCTGAGATAGTTGTTAACACCGACGAAGAAGATGTGAAGCAAAGCGCCGAGAAGATACTTGAACATTTAAGAAACAAAAAAATAGTCTGACGAAATAATCTTTTTTAACTATCATAACATTGGGAATTGTTTATGGAAAAACAGTCATCCAAGCTGGTTTGGACTTTGACGCTTTCTATGGCTTTCCCCTTGCCCGCACAAGCTTGAGACAGAACGGTATTCAAAAGAATTTGCCGATGTGAAAGAAGTTGTAACTTTCGTCACAAGGATTGAGGGAAAAACTCTTTCCGAGTCCACGATTCAGGTTGAAATCATAAACAAAAAAGAGATTCTCACAACCGGACACACCGAGCTCGTTAGTACAATTTAAACTCTTGTCGCTTCATTTAATTTCCCAAGCTCCACGATAAGCAATGGAACGGACTACGTCCGGCCCGCCTTGCGATAAAAAGCTCTCCGTATTATCCTACTTGCACAGCGGTTCCGGAAATGCCAAAAAACAATCCCACAAACACTTCTTTGATGGCTAAAATTGCCTCCGAAGCCAAAGACGCCTCGCAGACTCTGAGCACCTGTGATTCATCAACAAAGAACAAAGCGTTGAGAGCAATTGCCCGCGAACTTGTGAGAAACCGTGAACAGATATTTACGGAAAACGCCAAGGATATAGCCGAAGCGGAAAAAAAAGGAATGCAGTCTGCTCTGATAGACAGGCTCATACTTGATGACAAAGTCCTTGGAGCGATATCCGAAGGGATAGAGCAAGTCGCGGAACTTGAAGACCCTGTGGGACAAATTTCTCCTTTCTCAAAAAGACCCAATGGTCTTATTGTTGAAAAAATGAGAATCCCTCTCGGTGTAATTGGAATAGTTTATGAATCGAGACCCAATGTTACCGCGGACGCGGCGGCTTTATGCCTGAAATCCGGAAATTGTGTAATTTTGAGAGGAGGATCCGAAGCATTGTACTCAAATATCGCCATCGGCGGTGTTATACGCGGTTGCTTCTCTGATACGGGAATTCACCCCGGCGCGGTCAATGTGGTTTCCGACCCGGACAGAAAAATAATCTTGGAAATGCTGAAAATGGACGGAATGATAGACCTTATAATCCCAAGAGGTGGAGAACAACTTATCAGATTTGTTACGGAAAACTCGTCAATACCGGTCCTGAAACACTACAAGGGAGTCTGTCATATATTTGTGGACGAATCCGCAGAAACAGCAATGGCGGTTGATATTTGCGTTAACTCAAAAATTCAGCGTCCCGGGGTTTGCAACGCGATGGAAACAATGCTTGTGCATGAGAAAGCCGCCGGAAGGTTTGTGCCAGAAGTCGCCGGACAAATGAGAAAAAACGGAGTCATTTTGAAAGGTTGTCCTCAAACGCTTTCGTTGGCACCTCAAGCCGCGCCGGCTTCCGAACAGGACTGGGAAACGGAGCATCTGGGACTTGTTCTCAACGTCCGTGTTGTAAAAAATATTGACGATGCCATGCGGCACATAAGCAAATACGGGTCAATGCATACGGATTCCATTATTACCGAAGATGATGAAAATGCGCGTCTGTTTCTGCGCAATGTGGAGTCTTCAGCCGTAATGCACAACGCCTCAACACGATTCAACGACGGTTTTCAACTTGGAATGGGAGCTGAGATTGGAATAAGCACCACAAAGATTCACGCCTTTGGGCCCATGGGGTTGAAAGAACTCACATCGGAAAAGTTTTTGATAAAAGGAAACGGGCAGACAAGAGAATAAAATCAACCGGGGCAAAATCAATTGTCCGATGAGACATATGAAGAAAAAACCACTGCCGCCACTACGGTTGTCCAGAGTCCCTTCTTATCTCCAAACGCGCACTGTGTTATGTTTTGCGTTTTGACATCGTGTCCGCTTATCTTCCATATATCTTTCTGTTCGTCGTAACTTTTATCAAGATTGAAAGGTGCTCCCAAAGTGGTTGCAAGCATATATGCCGCAAGGTCTTCCGCGTATTCTCCGGCCTGAGATTTATTCTGTCCGAAGCTGTGATGCTCTGAGATATAACCGAATCTGCCTTGTTCATTTGGTATGGCAATCCCTGCGGATGCGGCAAGAAGCCTGTTTGGCTCATTTGTTGCGTTTTCACTCATTACCACATGAAGCACTTGCCCCGGAGAAAGAAGGGAAACACCTTTCGAACGCGGTATGAGATGGCAATAAGGAGGAAAAATGCTGGAGACTCTGACGAGATTGAATTGGGCTATTCTGGCATCGCGGAGAGCCATCTCAAAACTGGCAAGTTTTTCCTTGCTTTTTCCCATCCCTCTCGTAACAAAAGCTGTGGCCGGAACCATTAATTCTACACCTCGCCTGGTATGGAGACGTTATTATATATATACAGTTGAGTATTGCGAACATCGGAACAATGAAAATAGGATGCCATATATCAATTAGCGGTGGAATTGAAAAATCTCCCCGCCGCGCTGCGGAGGCGGGATGCGAATGCTTTCAGATATTCACCCGTTCGCCCAGAGGAGGAGAGGCGCCTAAGCTCCACAAGTCAACTGTGGAAAAATTTGTGTCCGATTGCGGTGAGGTTGGCATTTCAAATTTCTATGTTCACACGCCTTACATTATCAACCTTGCATCCGCGGACACCGGAATCAGAAAAAAATCGGTCAATATAATAGTTGAAGACCTCGAACGTTCGGACTCTCTCGGCGCGGCTTGCGCAGTAACCCATATCGGAAGTTCCTCGGGGATGAAAAGAAAAGAAGCAATCACAAAAGCCGCGCTGTCACTGAGAGAAATTCTGGACAGAACCGGCGGACTGGGAACAAGACTTCTAATTGAGAATTCCGCGGGACAGGGAGGCTCTCTCTGCGATCAATTTGAGGAAATCGCGGAAATTCTGGATAAAGCAAACCACGACTGTCTGGAAGTTTGCCTTGATACTGCACACCTTTTTGGCGCAGGATATGACATAAGGTCGCACGAAGGATTTGAAGAAACCCTGAGAAATATCAATAAGACCTTTTCTTCGGAACGAATAAGACTTTTACACTGCAATGACTCAAAGGTTGATTTGGGTTCACGTAAAGATCGTCATGAACACATAGGACTGGGTAAGATAGGGAAAAAGGGATTTAAAGTTTTGTTTTCGAACCTTTTACGCAACTGTTTCGGACATGCGGATATTATCGTGGAAACGCCCCCGCCTCAATGCGCGATGGATGTAAAAGCGCTTAAGAAAATCAGGCACGATTGCGGGTGGACATAGCTTTTCATCAAAAAGAAACGATTTGTGATGTACAATAACCGCCAGATGAAAGGCGACTCTGGAAAAAGAATTTTAACCGCGTCAGTATTGATAGTTCTTATAGGGGTTCTTTCCTATTTGGGCGGTATGTATTTTCTATTTCTGATGGGTTGTATATCAATTGCCGCCGCCGTTGAGCTTCACGGTATTCTCGCGTCCAACGGACTAAGCGCGAGAAAAGAGTTGTTGATGGCCTCAGTCTTGCTTATGTTGGCGGGAGCATATGCGGGAATTGAATACTTTTTAATCGCTCTCTACGTCTCAGCAATGGGAATTTTTATAGGGCACGCATTAAAGAAAAGGAAAAACATATCGGGATATATGAGAGAAGTCGGGATATCTCTTGCCTTTATAACGCTTCTCGGGACAATGACCGGCTCCGCGGTTCTTTTGAGAAACATTGACTCTGCAATGCCGGCTGATTGGACAATAGTGTCTTTTTTGACAAATGACGCGGGTTTTTTCTTTGTCGCCACGGCTTTTATATGCGGAGCGGTAAACGATTCTGTGGCTTTTTTTATAGGAAAATGGAAAGGCACAAAAAAAATTGTTCCCAACATAAGCCCGGGCAAAACTATTGAAGGAGGAATCGCTGGAGTTGTCGCCGCTACTATCGCCGGAGCTCTGACAAACTCGGCTTTCGGCTCTCCGCTACCAATCTTGCCCGCCTATGCTCTTGGCTTGCTCGCCGGGCTGTCTTCGGTAACGGGAGACCTCATTGAGTCCGCCGTGAAAAGAGATTGCGATGTAAAGGATTCGGGTAATCTGCTACCGGGACACGGCGGCTTTTTTGACCGTTTTGACGGAATGATATTTGTATTTCCGGTTTTCTATATATTCGCAATACTTCTCTGAATCTGGAGATTTTTATCGGAAATCATAGTTAAAAAGAAGGTTCCCTCCCGGAGTAATCCCTCCTGCCACACCTTCAAATATAAAGCGGTCGCTCAAACTGTATTGAGCGGTAAACTTGCTTTTGTAGGAAGTGCTAAGTGGAAGGGTTTCATTGTCGCGTTCATATGCGAAGTAAAGTCTGTTTGTAATATATGTCCCAACTTCAACTTCCGACTCAAGTATGCCGCTGTTTTCTCTGGTAATACTGAGAACATCCACAAAGTTAAACAGGCTGTTACCATCAAGAATGGAAGAAAAAAGCTCATCGGCTGCGTAATCAAAAGCCAAGTATCCTCCGGCCTGCTTGTCTCTCACTTTTTTAATAGCGTCAATGGCGCGGTCGTCTTCTTCTCTGTTATGAGCCAGAAGGGCGAGAATTATTTCATCCTCCTTCATGGCGGGAACGCTTGAAAGGCGAAGGCGAAGGTTGTCTGTTTCTCCGTAAAGGTTGGCTTTGACGGAGAATCCCGCTTTTTCATAAAGGGCGTTAACGTTAACCCTTGGGCTTAAATGTTCTCTGGTGGAAACCGAAATGGAGCCCTTGTCTATTGCGAACTGTTTTCCCAATATGCTGTATGAGCCTCTGAGAAGATTCAATTTGCCATTGACTATACTGAAGTTGTCTCCCGGTTTTCTCAATATGGAAAGGCCTCCCTTTAAAAAAGAGTTGACTTTGTCGAGATTAATCTTGGTATCCTCGGAAATGAGAAGATTGAGGTCCAAATCCGATGTCTGAGAAAAAAAACCCAGCTCTTTTCCTTCCGCAAAATTCCTACCATTAACAGAATCAACAAAAACCAGACCACTCACCGCTATATTGTATTTTTTTCTTATCCAGATATTGGCGTTTTTTGTCTTCAGTTCTTTGCCTCTGATTCTTATGTTCCTTCCAGAACCGTCAATAAAAAGCATCCCGTAAAAGTCCGAATGCAAGTGTTTTATATGAAGGCGGATCCCTTGAAGTTCCGCTTCACACCGATATGAAAGGTCTGAAAGATTGAAAGTTCCCTCCACTTCCCCTGTGCCGGCAAAATCGCTCAAACTTAGAGAGGAGAATATTTTATCCTTCTTAAACTCCATTTGCGCGGAGTTGATTGCAATCAATTCAGTCCATTCTCCGATTTTCACTCTGGCGCTATCAATATCAATATGGCCGTTGGTATCTATGTCTCCGTTTTGACTGTCAACGGCCAGTTCACCGCTGAAAATACCGTCAAGGTTTTGTATTTTTTGCGACAAAAAACCAATAGGCTGTATGCTGAATCTATTCGCTTTCATGATTAATGAATAACTTAAGATATTATCTGTAAAGTGCTGTATTTCAAAAGATTGTTTATCTCTCAAAGAGAATTCACCGTCAAGTTTAAGAAAGCTTCCGGACTCTGTGTTGTCAACCGACAATCCAACCACGAAACGCTTGAAAATATCAGCGCGAACAACGGAGAAATCCGCTCGCGTGGCATCGGTCGCACTACGGTATTCAATTTTGGCATTCACGACTGGATGAACCGCCCGGCCATCCAGGATGACTTGACCAGATAACACCCCCCTGTGTTTTTCAAGGGGCGGATGAAAATACTCGAATAGTTCAGTGCTTAGATTTGAAAAATCGGCGACCAAATTCACCTTGGATTGTTGTTTCCCAATATTGTAGAAACCCGTAAAACCGAAAGAAGACTTTTTGCCATATAGGGCAACATCTCCAATCTCAACCCTTTCCTTTGAAGCTGACATAACAAACTCATTGGCAAGAAACATATCCAGACTGTTCGCCTTTAGAGCTGCTTCCTTTATATCCGCGTAGATATTGCCGTTTTCACGGCGAATTCGGGCGACAAACTCAAGAGACCTGTTGTTAGCAAATTGAAATTCCGCATGGGTGTTCTGATTCTCAAGTTTGAAATTCAACTTTTTGGCCAGAATTTCCCCATAAGAAAAATCCTTTGCCGAAAATTTGACAAAAATTTCTCCAAGAGGAAATTTTGCGATAGGGATATTAAAATTCATTTCCCCTTTACCCATATGCACTCTCTTCCTAAATGTGGCGGCAAAATCCTCCACTTCAGCTTTACCTGACAGAAAAGTCTTCCCGTCGCCACGGCTTTGTATCCTGCCGGAAGACTTGAAGAATCCTGACATTCCGTAATCCCTTAAAGCGCGCGCTAAGTTGGAAAAATAAAAAATGTCTTCTGTTTCAATCCCGTAATTAATTTCCGATCGTCCGCCATTCAATGTTTGAATATCCGCTTTTATTGAAAACTGCGGAGACCGGACCGACAAGTTTCCCGAACTGACTCTGTACCCATTGAGGGAAAACTGAAAGTCAAACTTTTCCGGACGGCCGTAATATTGGAACAAATCCGATTTGCTCAGATAATCCTTGGAAAGACCTCCAGAAACAACAACCTGTCCGTCTTTCTTTTCTATGAACCCGCCAACCTTCAACACCCCTAGAGAATACTCTTCTTTGAACACTTCGCTTTCAATCTCAAAATCCGTTCCTTCCCCCAGATTGGGAATCCACTGCCCGCCAACCGTATTGAATTTAGCTCTGACTCGTGAGCTTAAACTCCCGAGAGACAAGTTGCCGGCAACTGAAAAAGTGCCGTCTTTTGAGAAAACAATGGAATCAAAAGAAAAAACGCCTTTTCTATTCAGGAAATTTATTTCCTGAAAAAACAGACGTGCCTTCCAAACGGCGCCCGGGTCTTCTTCGGGTATGGTAACTTCAAATTCCGCTCGCGTTTCCTTCCCGGGGGTCTTAACGGCTCCTTTTCCGCTTACTGACCCGACCCTGAACCCTCCGATAGTAAGAAGTTGTAAATTCAAGGACAGGTCTTTTATTGACGCATCCCAGCTCGTAACAGAGATATGACCGTTTTTCAAAGTTATCAGAAATTCACCTGCATTCTCCGCGTGCGCAAAAGAAATATCGGACTCTCGTACCTCTATCCGCTCGCCTTGAAAGTTGAAAACCGAATTCCTTATTCTAATTTTCGGAGTTTTGCTCCCTGGTTTGATAATCTCTTCCCTGTCCACGGAATTATTTTCTTTATCGGAACCGTACGGATGGGAAGGGCGGAAAACTTCCCTCAGATTGGATGAAGCCACCTCAAGCCCCTCAATCTCAACCTCGGAGGCTGATAAAAAATTCCAGGAAAGCATCGATGAGACAAAAAAACCGTAGCCGAACAAAATCTTCTTTGCCCTGACAATCTCTTTTTCCTCCACGGAAAGGGTAAAGCCTTCAATCGCAATCCCTTTGCCGCTCATCATATTTATCCGTGCGATAGAAACACGGGAACCGGGAAGGGCTTTTTCAATGCGTTCTTCAATGCCAGATTTGAAAAAATTAAAATCCGCCGCATGGACAAATGAGGCGGAAATCGACACGAAAAACGCTGCGCACAACGCAAAGAAAACAGCGGTCCGGACAACCAACGGAGGAAATTTGAAACAACTCATATGCCAATATCCGTGGAAACTGTCCTGAAAACTTTACAACGACCAATCACGGATGTACTATAGTGCCTGAATAACAGCTTAAAAAGAAACACCATAAACTTCCAAATGACAAAAAAGGGTTTTTTGCTAATAATCTTTGTGCTTCTGGCAATGGGGTTCACCTTACGCTCTTGCTTCACAAAAACCTCAATTAAGTTCATGCAGCAATCCACTACCGTTGGAACAAAACCGTTTGAGATAAAATTTTCCGGGGTCGGCAAGGGACTCAAAAACATCCAGATTTCTTACTCCGCGCAAGGCAAAACCCTTTTGCTGAAAAACAAACAATATCCCGAAGGAATCAAAGATGATATCGTCAATGTTTCGTTGAGTCCGTTTGCTGGGATTGAAGACGGCCCCGCGCAAATCAAGGCGACGGCAACATCATACAGGGGTCTTAAAAGTCTAAAATTCAGCGAAACATCCGTAAACAAAACAAAAGACATTGTAGCAGACCTGTCTCCTCCGAAAATAACGGTTATATCGTCAACTGACAATATATCGCACGCAGGTTCGGGGATTGCCGTTTACAAAGTCTCAAGTGATACCCTGAAAAGCGGCATAAAAATCGGAGACCGATTCTTCAAGGGACACAAAGCGGCTTTCAACAGCGGACAGACCGATGAAAACATCCATATATCCTTCTTTTCCTACCCGTATGACCTGCCCGAAGGCGAAACGGTTCTTGTCACGGCAAAAGATGAAATAGGTAACACAAGGAATCTTCCCCTAGACTATTCCATCAGGGGAAGAAATTTTCAGAAACAGAATATTGAAATAACCGAAAAATTTATCAAAATGAAGATACTCCCCCTTTTAAGCTCACTTGAAAAAACTTCTTTCAAAGACGCTTTTCTTCTGGTCAACAGTCAAATCCGCTCCGTAAATAAAACAAAAATCACCAAAGTCCTTTCCGAGACGGCAAATAAAATAATGTGGGAAGGGCAGTTTATCAGACCCGTAGGGTCATTGCAGTCCGGGTTTGAAGAAAGGGACTATCTGTTTAAAGGCGAGTTGATAGACAAACAGTTCCATCTCGGCTACGACATAGCCTCTCGAAAAAAGAATCCGGTTCGCGCCTCAAACAATGGCATTGTTATATTTGCCGATGACCTGGGAATATACGGGAACACTCTGATAGTGGACCACGGAATGGGAGTCGCGACATTGTACTCACACCTGAGTTCTATGGCCGTGAAAAGAGGCGATACGGTCTCCAAAGGAGACAGAATAGGCAATACCGGAGCAACCGGACTCGCGTTTGGAGACCATCTGCACTTTGGAATCTATGTGGGCGGGAATCCGGTCTTGCCAATTGAGTGGTGGGACCCTTTCTGGGTAAAAACACGTATCACGCAAAATATTGAAGAGGCAATAAAGAGGAAAGAATAATCATCCTGAGAGACCAAGCATCTTTCTCAAAGTTTTTTCGTCTATCACTTTAACATTATTGCGTTTTCCATCCCTCAATTTTTTCCCTTTCCCCGAATCCTGCGCTGCCCCCACGACAAGATAGTCCGTTTTTGAGGATACCGATGAGACAGCAATTCCGCCAGCGCGAAATATGGCTTCCCGCACGTCCGAGCGTCTTGTTTGAAGCTTTCCGGTAATTGCAAAACTTTTACCCGCAGCGGCGCCTTTTTGATTCCGTGGCGGTTCCCTGCGTTTTATCTCCACTCCAAGATTCAGCATTTTATCTTTGAGTTCAACACCCGTTTTCCCATGGGTAAATTCCGTAATGTATTGTGCAGTTTTTTCCCCCAATCCTCTGATTGAAAACAACTCATCATTTGTGGCGGCAAAAAACTTCTCAACGGATGGAAAATTGGCGGCAAGAATTTCAGCAATCTGTCGACCGACATTATTTATGCCAAGTGCGTAGATAAAAATGCCAAGGTCAATTTTCTTCTTCTTGTTTATTTCGGTCTCAAGTTCCAGAGATGACTTTTTGGCAAATCCGTCCAGAAGCGTAAAATTCTCCTTTGTAAGAGAAAATACATCTGCTATGTCTTTCACCATCCCTTTCTCAACAAGGGCTGAGATTGTTCTACCTCCAAGCCCCTTGATATTAAAGGCCCCGCGCGAGGCGAGGTGAGCGACGCTCTGTTCCAGCTGTCGCGGGCAGGAAGCTCCCCGGCAGATTGCACCGTCGCCCGGCAACCGGGTTCCGCAAGATGGACAGTCAACAGGCCATTGAAAAGGTTTGGAACCGGTGCTTAAACGGTTTTTTTTCACAACTTGAACAACCTCGGGTATAACATCTCCGGCTCTTTGGACAACCACGGTGTCGCCGACACGTATGTCTTTTTTAGCTACCAAATCCGCGTTATGAAGCGATGCCCTGCTAACAGTTACTCCGCCTATATTGATCGGTTCAAGCTCCGCAACCGGAGTTAAAACCCCGGTTCTGCCCACTTGAACGGTTATTTCCTTCAGGATTGTCTCACGGTGTCGGGGCTTGAACTTGTATGCGATACACCAGCGCGGATATCTCGCAGTCTCTCCAAGCCGGCGCTGAAGACTTATATCATTCACCTTTATTACAACCCCGTCCGCATCGTAACCGAGCTTTTCTCTCTTTTTTTCAATCTCACAACAAAATTCAACCGCGGCGTCAATATCGCTACACAGATGCGTCTCACCTCCGGTTTGAAATCCCCAACTCTCAAGTGTTTTGAAAACCGTGGTTTCATCAGGCAAGCCAAGACCTGATATATGGCCGATTCCCCATGCGAAAAAATTTAGAGGACGGGAAGAAGTGACAGTCGGGTCAATCTGCCTCAGCGAACCCGCTGCCGCATTTCTCGGATTTGCAAAAACGATGCCTTCGGATTTTTCCACTTTTTCATTCAATTTTTTGAAATTATCAAGCAGGATTATCACCTCACCGCGAACCTCAACAATATCGGGCACCGACTTCCTGTCCGCGAAAGATTTTGGAACGGAATCTATTGTCCGGACATTCTCCGTAATTTCCTCTCCGACAGCGCCGTCGCCCCTTGTCGCCGCACGGGCAAATATGCCATTTTCATAAATAATTGAGGCGGAAACACCATCAAATTTTATTTGTGTGGTGTAAAAAACTGGGATTTGTGACTCTTTGGAGACCCTTTTGTTAAAAACGCGTGCCTTCTCGAGGCGGTTGTCTTCCTCCCTGTCGGCGGATATGTTGCTTATGCTCAACATTTTCTTCATATGGGACAACGGTTTGAACCCTGCGGAAACCTTTCCTCCGACTTTGCGGGAGGGAGAGTCTGGCAAAGCCAGATCGGGATATTTTTCTTCTATCTCCACAAGAGATTTGAGAAGTCTGTCATACTCAAAATCCGATATCTCCGGACTGTTTTCTTCATAGTAGAGACGGTTGTGCCTCTCTATTTCTTTTCTCAGTTTGGCAATGTCTCCGCGCGCACGGCTTTTTGAAAAAGAATAGGTCATTTTCATCTGTCATCCTTCAAACGTGCAAGCAAATCCTTCAGTGGCAAAGTGTTGAGAAAATCCGTCCGCTGCGCCCAGCCGCGCCTTGCAACGGCAACCCCACACACCATTGTGCCAAGCTGTTTAACCGAATGGGCATCGGTTGAGATTATAAGATCGACCCCTTTTTCAAGGGCAAGGCTCACGTGCTCGTCCTTAAGGTCAAGTCTTTGACACGAGGAGTTTATTTCAAGGCATTTGCCGTTTTGGGCGGCGGCATCCATAACTTTCTCCATATCCATCCGGCACGGCGCGCGTTTGCCTATAATTCTCGCGGTCGGGTGTCCCAGAGCATGAACAAAAGGGTTCTCAAGGGCTCGGGTAATCCGTTTTGCCATCAAATCCGGCTCCATGGAAAAGGAACTGTGAACTGATACCACAACAAAATCCAACTCGGAAAGAACTTCGTCCGGATAGTCCAGAGAGCCGTCCGGTTTTATATCAACCTCCGCGCCTGTCAGAACCTCTATTTTATCCAGACAGAAATTGACCTTCCTAACTTCCTCAATCTTCCGGGCAAGTCTTTCGGCGCTCAGACCGTTCGCCACGGCCGAAGAGGGGGAATGGTCCGTCAACGCGATGTATTCATATCCCATTTCTCTGGCTCTGACCGCCATTTGCTCAACAGAATTCTTGCCGTCACTCCAGCTTGTATGGGTGTGGAGGTCGCCCCTTATATCCGTCAACTCAACAAGCTCAGGAAGGGCGCCCCTCTTTGCGGCTTCAATTTCTCCTCTGTCTTCCCTGAGTTCGGGAGGAATAAACGAAAGCCCCAAGGCGCGATAAAAATCCTTTTCGCCACCTGAAGAGAGTGGAAATTCGTCTTTTTTTACGGAGAGAAGTTTTTCCCAGTGGGATTTCGAACCCGTGAGTTTCACAAGATTGAAAATAAAATCCCGGTGCGGCGTTGCATAAACAACCGTTCTTATCTCAAATTTAGTGCTAAGAACTGCCTTCGGTTCCTCCGCATCCCGCTCAACGCTTTTTATATGCGAAAGGGTTGAGAGGCTGTTGAAAAACAAAGACAAGTAGGAAGCATTCTTGTCGCTTGCAAGTGACACAAGCAGTTCTATTTCTGCAACAGTTTCTCGCATTCTCCTCAGGCCCCCGATGGGGCGAACATCACAAACTCCGTCAATCAGGGAAATCTCTTCGCATAAAGTACGGGCGACTGAAAGAGCCCTGCCAAGACCGTAAACCGAAAGATTGCTCTTGTAAAAATCAACTGCTTCCAGTATCGCCTGTGCTTTTTTACCTCCGATTCCCTGAATTTTATTGAGAGAGCCGCTTTTCAGGCGGCGCTCAAGTTCATCAACACAGCTTATGCCCGAATCGGAAAAAAGACGCGCCATTTTAACGCCGACACCTCTGATTTTCAGCAATTCAAGCACGTCGTCCCCAACTTCGGAGCGCAGTTGCGCGTGGTATTCAATGCTTCCCGTATCAAAAAACTCCTTTATTTTTAATGAAATGTCTTTTCCTATCCCCTTGATTTCAGTAAAATTCCGACCGGCCTCGGACATATCTGACAGGTCTGTTTCCATTCCGCTTATCGAATCGGCAACGTTTTTATACGCTCTTATCTTGAAGGGATTTGAGTCGCAGATTTCAAGCATTAAGGCTATTTCCGAAAATAAACGCGCTATTTGGCAGTTCGTGCCCATATGTAAAGACCTTTGTTTTCAGTATATATTTTATTTGCAAGCGGATTTATCCGCAAGACGGTGGAAAAGCCAGTTGGACTGTTCTTTAAAAGTAACTGTTCTCGGGTGCGCGGCATCAACCGGAGTTCCAATCATAGGATGTGACTGCCAGACCTGCGTCTCCGGAAAGGAGGAAAACTTCCGCACACGCAGTTCGGTGTTTGTGGAAACCGGAGGGATTAACATTCTTATAGACACATCTCCAGATTTGAGGTTGCAGGCTTTGCGCGAAGGCTTTTCTCAAATAGACGCAGTTTTATACACGCATTCACACGCCGACCATACAAACGGTATAGATGATTTGAAACCGTTCACACGCTTTGGAAGACAGACAATAGAATGCTATGCGAACTCCGCAACCGCAGCAAACTTGAGAGAAAACTTTGGTTATATATTTGGCGGCAAAAGCCCAGGACAACTGAAACCGAACCTTCATCTGAATGAAATAGACGGAGAGTTTTCCATAGGGCAAACTCGAATTATTCCTCTGGAAATTATGCACGGTTCATGGAAGATTCTGGGTTATAGAATTGGAAATTTTGCTTATCTGACAGACTGCAACGGAATTCCCGAGGAAACAATGGAAAAACTTTTCAATCTTGAGGTTCTGATAATCGGCGCACTTAGATACAGACCTCATCAGTCGCACTTCAACCTTAACCAAACCCTGGAACAGATAGGGATCATTCTTCCCAAAAAAGTTTTTCTGACACACATGAGTTGCGACATGGACTATTGTGAATTAAAGAAAAGTCTTCCCGAAAACGTGGAACCCGCCAAAGACGGAGTAAGTTTTGAATTAAGGAAAACGGGAGATAAAACAGTTGTCTGATATACGCACGGTTGTTGAGAAACTTTCTTTAGAGTCGAATTCCAAAATTATAATGTGTGTGCTTGACGGGCTTGGCGGGCTACCGCAAAAAGGAAAAACCGAACTGGAAAGCGCAAAAACTCCCAACCTTGATAAAATCGCCCGCGCATCTTCGTGCGGCTTCCACATACCTGTCGCTCAGGGGATCACTCCGGGTAGCGGAGCCGCGCATCTGGGGCTTTTCGGATACGACCCATTGTCAGTCAAAGTTGGCAGGGGAATTTTGGAAGCCACGGGTCTGGACATAAAACCGGGCAAAAACGATTTGGTAGCAAGGGGCAACTTCGCAAATATTGAAATCAAAGATAACAACCCCATCCTTACGGACAGGAGAGCCGGAAGAATATCAACAAAACAAAGCGCCGCGCTGGTTAAGAAAATATCAGATTCAATTAAAAAAATAGGAAAAGTCAAAATACGAATATACCCCGGATTGGAACACAGATTTGTCGTTGTGTTCACATTTCCTCATCCGGTGCCGGGCGGAGAACATATTTGCGACACAGACCCACAGAAAGAAGGAGGTTCTCCTCTTGTCGCAAGAACTGATCGCAGGGACAAAAAAACCGTCTCTGCGGCGCGCACTGTCCAGCAATTCACAGAAAAAACGCGTGAGATTCTTAAAAACAGAAAAAACGCGAACTTCATACTGCTCAGGGGATTTTCCACATTGCCGAAAATCAAGCCATTCGGTGAGACATACCGTTTACGGGCGGCGTGCGTCGCTGCATATCCGATGTACCGCGGCATTGCGGGAATTATAGGAATGGAAATGTGCGGTCCCGAAAGAGGAGAAGTGAAGCAAATTGTCGGCGGAGTGGAAAAGATTTTCCCGGATTTTGATTTTGTGTATATGCATGTCAAATCCACTGACAGGTATGGAGAAGACGGCAATTTCAGAGAAAAAGCAAAAGCCATAAGTGAGTTTGACAAACTGCTCCCGCGGCTTGTCGGGCTGAAACCCGATGTTCTGATAATAACCGGCGACCACTCAACTCCGGCGCTGATGTCGTCCCACAGCTGGCATCCGGTTCCGCTTTTGATAAAATCACGCCACAGCATCGGAGGCGCAGGCGGCTTCAACGAAAAGGATTGCCGCACGGGAGAGCTTGGAACAATAAGGTCCGTTGAGATAATGCCACTCGCCCTCGCTCATGCCGGGCGGCTTGCAAAATTTGGAGCTTAATATCTTTGTGATACAATCCCGAACTGTAAGCCGAAGTGGCGGAATTGGCAGACGCGCTATCTTGAGGGGGTAGTGCCCTTGTGGCGTGGGGGTTCGAGTCCCCCCTTCGGCAGATTTACCTTATGAAAAAATTTTCCGGAAACGAAAAAGACATAGACAAACTCATCGCACTTGGAGAGATAGTGTCAAAAGCCTTTGACATCGCCGACAATGAAATAATACCCCCCTCAAGAAAAGAAGATTTTAACAGGCTCATAGAGTTAATAACAAAAGAGATGAGGAAACGCTCCGTTGTAAAAACGGAGAAACTTGTCAAATCCATCCTGACTGATGTCCTGTTATATCATGAAACCAGAGTGGACTTCATTATAAAAAATCACATGTCTTGAGCCGGACTTGAGGAAACCCAAGAAATTATTCCGGGGAATTATTTTGAAGTTTCCGTATCGGCTTCGGGAAGAGAATTGATAAAACGGGCGTAAACCGATTCCGCCTTTTCCGTATTTCCGGTTTTAGTATAAACGGTTACGAGAAAAGGGAGAACCCTCGCTTCATAAGGAGTTCCCCTAAGCGCGGCCAGCCTTTCAAAATACGTTGCGGCCTTTTCCCATTTTTGAAGACGAAAACTTGAAACCCCAGCCATGAAAACTGCTTCGGAATTGAGAATCGTGTCGGAAGAGCCCAAAAGGAAACTCTCCATGCGCTCAAGAGACTCCGAGTCCTCTTCCAATCCGAACAGAACTGCCCCCTCGTAATACTCCGCGACTTCCGCGATTTCGAGTTTAGGAAAATCACTTCTGATCTCTTCTAGAATCCGAAGAGATTCATCCACTTTGCCTTCTTCATATGCGACAATGGCGGCACCCATTTTTCTATTTCCTTCAAGAAGAACTTTCTCCCGCGAATCAACGAAAACCGCATACAGCAAAACACCCGCAACCGGAACAAGAAAAACCGCAACGGCGGCAAGGCCACCCATTGACAGGATACGGTCATAAATTTTCTCCGCGATGGAAATCACGGCTGAAAGTTTTCCGCTTTGGGAAGCCGAGTCAGGAGAACCGGAAGGTTGGTCATTGTTGTTCATTGGCGGACGGTTATTATATTTCCTTAAGCAATGCGTGGCAAGACATCAAAGATTTTAACTCTCTTATACTCTACCGTGCTGTTCGTATTACTTGTCGGGGCGGGGGAGTGCACCGCCTCCGAAGACAAAATTGAAATCCCGCAAAAAACAGTGGTTGTCGCAACTATCAACGGAACCATCAACCCCTTTTCCGAAGATTTTATCAAAACGGCAATAGACAAAGCCGATAAGAAGAAAGCCGAAGCCGTTGTAATAATTATTGACACTCCCGGCGGATTGCTGGTTTCCACAAAGGAAATAGTCAAAAACATTCTAAACTCTGAAGTTCCCGTTATCTCTTACGTAGCACCGTCTGGAGCAAGCGCAACATCGGCGGGCGCTTTTATAGTTCTTGCGTCCCATGTGGCGGCAATGGCTCCCGGAACAAGCATAGGAGCCGCTCATCCCGTTACGGCAAAAGGCAAAGTACGGGAAGGGAAGGCGGGAGAAAAAATAGAAAATTTCGCTTCATCCTATATTAAAAGCATTGCGCGACAGAGAAACCGCAACGAAAAATGGGCTGTTAAAGCGGTAACAGAGAGCTCGTCCGTAACATGGGAATATGCGGTCAGAAACAACATAGCCGACCTCACGGCGCCGAATATCGGCGAGCTGCTGGAAAAAGTTGACGGACTCTCGGTCAAAGTCCGCGACGGAACAAAAAAACTTTCAACATCGGGAGCAAAAATCTTCACGCACAGGATGACGACCCGCCAGAAGTTGGGAAACATTCTCGGTTCGCCCAACATCGCCTACCTGCTTTTATCGCTAGGCTCCATAGGGATCTTGATGGAAATCTACAATCCGGGAAGCGTGTTCCCCGGTGTTGTCGGGGTAATATCATTGATAATCGCCTTCACTTCGCTTCAAATGCTTCCGTTTAATTACGCCGGACTTGGGCTTATAGCAACAGGGTCGGCGCTTATGGTTCTTGAAATTTTCATGACAAGTTACGGTCTGTTGGCGATTGCCGGAATCATATCGCTTCTTGCGGGAGGAATTCTGCTTTTTGATACGGGACAAACCGGAGGGCTGAGGGTAAGCTACGAGATCCTTGCGACAGTGGGAGCCACTTTCGGGATGTTTTTCGCGTTTGTGGTTTACTCAATTGTGCGTTCCTCAAAAATTTCCTATCTGGGAGGAGAAGGACCAACCGAAGGCAGAGAAGGCAGAGTTGTTGACTGGCATGGAAGCAAGGGTATAGTATTTGTCGGCGGTGAGTATTGGAAAGCCGAAAGCGGCGACTCTCTTGCAAAGGGAAAAGAGGTTGTTGTTGTGGGAAAAGAGAAAGGGCTGAAAATCAAGGTCAAAGTTAAAACGGGCGGAATTTCACCTGACTCCGCCGCATTGCCAAAAAAAGGAGAAAAATAAACCTAATGTCTTCAATAACCATTCTTATAATAATTGCTTTTCTGCTCATAATGTCCGGAGCGAAGATACTCAAGGAATACGAAAGAGGCGTTGTCATGCGTCTTGGACGTGTTATTGGAACCAAAGGCCCCGGGTTTGTATGGATAATTCCTTTTGTTGACAAACTAACGAGGATTAGTCTTCGCACAATAGCGATGGACGTTCCGCCGCAAGACGTAATCACAAAAGACAACGTGTCTGTCAAGGTGAACGCGGTTTTATATTTCAGGGTGGTTAATCCCGTTAACACAATTGTCAAAGTGGAAAACTATTATTACGCTACCTCGCAGCTTGCGCAGACAACTCTCAGAAGCGTCCTCGGACAAGTTGAATTGGATGATTTGTTAACTGAAAGAGAAGAGCTCAACTTGAAACTCCAGGAAGTTCTTGACGCTCAGACCGACGAGTGGGGAATAAAAGTTACTCTTGTTGAGGTTAAGCATGTTGACCTGCCTCAGGAAATGCAGAGAGCAATGGCCAAGCAAGCCGAAGCTGAAAGAGAAAGAAGGGCGCGGGTAATCAATGCAGAAGGAGAATTTCAAGCATCTCAGAAAATATCCGAAGCATCGGACATCCTCTCAAGAAACCCGGCATCTCTTCAACTGAGGTTCCTTCAAGCTCTTTCAGACCTCCCCTCCGAGAGAAATTCAACGATAATCCTGCCTTTGCCACTTGAGCTTTTGAAGCCGTTTCTGGAAAACAGAGGCGACAATAAGGCCAGTGCTTCTTCCATAACGGAGAAAAAAGACCCGTTCAAAGCGTCTTAAAAGAAAACAAAGGCGGATTTGCAAAAGACACGCCAGTATTTATATTTGACTCTATCCTTAAAACCCTCGTGACAAACGGATGATTTTCAGAAAAGAAGAAATCGGAGATGAGCGCCTGTTTTTTGAAGTCTCAAAAAACTCTCCATGGTTGACCAACATAAGTGAAATAACCGATGACAAAGGCAAAGTAAAACTCGTATCGCCGGTTTTTTTCAGCGTTGGCGTCAAAAAGGTAGACGAGCAACTATGGATTGTGGGCAAATTGTCTTTCGAGCTTCTTGAACCGTGTTCAAGATGCCTGAAACCCGCGCAAAGCAAAATCAAACACAATATTGACGCTTTTATCCCTCTGCCCGAAAAAGAAAACATCATAGATGTTTCCGATGATATGAAAGAGCAGGTCGCAATAGCAATGCCGGAAAGGCTTATTTGCAAAGGCAATTGCAAAGGGCTTTGTTCCGATTGCGGAGCGGATTTGAACGAAAAACCTTGTGCGTGTCCAAAACAAAAAATGGACTCCAAGTTTGAGGTATTGAAACAACTTAATTTGTCTTAAAAGTCGGCAAGAAAAAGGAGAAAACGATGGCAGTTCCAAAAAGAAAAACTTCAACTTCCAAATCCAGGAAAAGAAGAACCCATTACAAAGCGGCAAATCCCGCGTCTTCAAAGTGCCCCGAATGCAATGAAAAAATGCATCCTCACAGGGCATGTCCGCACTGCGGTCATTACAAAGGAAGAAACTTTTTAAGAGGAAATGAATCCGGAGAAGCGGATGAATAGTCATCCGTTTCGGAGTGAATCAAATTAAAATGATAGCGTTCGTTTTTCCCGGTCAAGGGTCGCAAAATGTCGGAATGGGAAAGGATTTCCACGATAACTTTCCCGAAGCACGCTCGGTTTTTGAACAGGCAAGCGATACTTTGGGCGAAGACATGGCAGACCTTTGCTTTAACTCCGATGAAGAAACCCTGAGTCTGACCGCCAATGCGCAGCCCGCCATTCTGACAGCCAGTATCGCGGCCCTATATGTCATGAGAAAGGAAACTGGCATTGCGCCAGAATTTGTCGCGGGGCACAGTCTTGGGGAATACTCAGCCCTTGTCGCGACGGGGGCGATTGAATTTGCGGATGCGTTGAGAACTGTCAGAAAAAGAGGGGAGCTAATGCAGAAAGCAGCTCCCTCCGGCGGAGGAGCAATGGCGGCAATAATAGGTCTGGGAAAAGAAGAAGTTGGAAACATATGCGTAAATTGCTCCGTTAACGGGGGGCATGTTTCACCCGCAAACTATAATTCACCCGAACAGACGGTCATATCAGGACACGCCCATGCCGTGAAAAACGCTTCGCAATCCGCGCTTGAGAGCGGAGCAAAGAAAGCCATAGCGTTAAAAGTGAGCGCTCCCTTCCATTGCTCCCTGATGCGCCCAGCGGCTGAAAAACTCACCGAAATTCTTGAGAATATAGAAATATCCCCCATCAACGTGCCTGTTGTCACCAACCTTGAGGCAACTCGTAACACAGAGCCGGAAAGAGTGAAAAAATTATTGCTGGAGCAAATAACAAATCCGGTCAAATGGTGTGAGTCAGTGGAATATATGAAGAACATGGGAGTCGGTAGATTTATTGAAATAGGTCCCGGAAAAGTGCTCTGCGGACTCATAAGGAGAACCGTCAAAGATGTGGAAACCACAAGTCTTGAAATGACTGAGCATTTGCATAAGATTTAATAAGATGAGTTTTGAAGAAAAACTCAAGGGCAAAACCGCCCTTGTTACCGGAGCGTCAAGAGGAATAGGCAGGCAGACCGCAATGGATCTTGCATCGCAAGGTTGCTACGTAATAGTGAACTACACTTCAAACTCCGAGTGCGCCCAGGAAACACTTGAGCATATAAAACAGAACGGAGGCAACGGTAAAACCGTTCGTTTTGATGTTTCCGATTACAAAGAGGTTAACAAAAACCTCAAACCCTTTGTTGAAAAAAACGGGATTCAAATACTTGTCAACAATGCCGGAATCACAGAAGACAAACTGTTTGTCAGAATGACCGAAAAGGACTGGGACAACGTTGTCAATATAAACCTGAAAGGGGTTTTTAACTGTACAAAAGCAGTGGCAAGAAATATGCTGAAAGAAAAATACGGAAGGATAATCAACATAACATCTGTGGTGGGCGATATGGGAAATCCCGGTCAAATAAACTATTCTTCCGCAAAGGCGGGTATAATTGGCTTCACAAAATCGGCGGCAAAGGAGTTTGCATCCCGTGGAGTAACAGTGAACGCAATAAGCCCGGGATTTGTGGAAACCGACATCACGGCTCATATCCCAGAAGATATGAAACGCATATATCTTGGATCAATACCGCTTGGCAGGTATGGCAAGGTTGAAGATATTTCCGGCGTTGTTGCTTTCCTGGCATCGGAAAAAGCTTCTTACATAACGGGAGAGGTTATAAAAGTAAACGGCGGTCTTTACATTTAACCTGTAAAAGATATAAAAAATAAAAAACATAAGGAGGACATTCAATGTCTCAGCAAAAAGAAACGGAAATTGTTGGCAAAGTTAAAGGGATGATAGCCCAGCAATTTGGCAAACCTGTCGAAGAAATAGAACCCGAGTTGTCTTTCATTGACGATTTGGGAGCTGATTCTCTTGATCTGGTTGAACTGATAATGTCGATAGAAGACGAGTTCGGAATTGAAGTTCTGGACGAAGATGTCGAAAAAATCATTACCGTTCAAGACGCAGTTGGTTTTATAAAGGAGAAGCAAGGAGATGACGCGTAGAGTCGTCATTACCGGAATCGGTCTTCTAACTCCTCTCGGCATCGGTCACAAGGAAACCTGGGAAGGTATCTGCACCGGTAAAAGCGGCGTTGGTGAAATAAGCAGGTTTGACACTTCAAACCATAAAACCCGGATAGCGGGAGAGGTAAAAAACTTCCGTCCCGAAGATTTTATGACCGAACGCGAAGCGCGCAGGGATGATGCATTCATCCACTACGCGGTTGCGGCAACCCATTTGGCCATTGAAGATTCAGGTCTTAAAATCAATGACGATCTGTCACCAAGAGTCGGTGTCATAATCGCATCGGGAATTGGCGGAACGGAAACGTACTGCGATATGGTTCGGATTCTTGACGATAAAGGTCCCAAAAGGGTTTCACCGTTTTTCATTCCCAATGTGGTAACAAACATGGCGGCCGGATATGTCTCAATAAGATTCAACGCACGCGGACCCAACTGTAGCACCACAACGGCATGCGCGGCAAGCAGTCATTCTCTGTCTCTTGCGGCAATGCTGATTAAGAACGGAGACGCAGACGCCATGATAGCGGGTGGAAGCGAAGCCCCGCTTGTTCCTCTTACCATTGCCGGATTCAATGTTATAAAAGCGCTCTCAACCCGAAATGACGATCCCGAGGCCGCATCAAGACCTTTCGACAGAGACAGAGACGGTTTTATTCTCGCCGAAGGCGCCGGAATAGTAATTATGGAGGAGTTTGAATTCGCAAAGGCGCGCGGAGCAAACATATATGCGGAAGTGCTGGGGTCTGGAATGAGCGCGGACGCATACCACATAACGGCTCCGTCACTTGAAGGGCCTGTGAGATGCATGGAAATGGCACTTCGAAATTCTGGCGTCAATCCCGAAGATATTGACTATATCAACGCGCACGGCACCTCCACAAAGCTTAATGACTCAAATGAAACCGCCGCGATAAAAAATGTTTTCGGAAACGGTGCGTATGACATTCCTGTAAGCTCAACAAAATCAATGACCGGACATATGCTTGGAGCGACCGGAACGGTAGAAGCTTCACTTTGCTCTCTGGCAATTAAACACTCGGTGATACCGCCAACCATTAATCTTTTAAATAAAGACCCCGAATGCGACCTTGATTACGTGCCGGGTGAGGCGCGTGAAGCGAAATTGAAAACTATTATTACAAATTCGTACGGATTCGGCGGCACAAACTCCTCAATTGTTCTTAGGCGAGTTGATTAGGGCCGGAACCGCCAGTAAGGGATAATCCAAGTAAAAAAGGAAAAATAAAAATGCAAGACAAATTCACCACTCTGAAAGAAATAAAGGTGGGAGGGGAAAATTACTCCATATACTCCCTTGCTAATCTTGAAAAAAATCTAAAAACAGATATTTCCAAACTCCCTTTTTCCATAAAAATCCTTTTGGAAAATGCTCTCAGAAACTACGACGGAAAAACGGTTACGGAGGAACATGTGTGCGCTCTTGCAAACTGGAAAGGCGGAAAGTCAACACAGGAGATACCCTATAAACCGGCAAGGGTCATTCTTCAGGATTTTACCGGCGTCCCGTGCGTTGCCGACCTTGCCTCTATGCGCTCCGCCGTCGGCGGGATTGAAGGGGCAGACTATTTGCGCATCAACCCCGTGATTCCGGTTGATTTGGTAATCGACCATTCCATACAGGTTGATTTTTTCTCGACGAAAAAGTCTTTTTCAAAAAATGTTGAATTGGAATACAAAAGAAACAGGGAACGTTATCAGTTTCTAAAATGGGCTCAGAACTCTTTTAACAATTTCAGAGTCGTTCCCCCTGGCACCGGAATAGTACATCAGGTCAACCTTGAGTGCCTGGCAAGCGTTGTCGCTTCATCGGAAAATGACGGAAAGACGGTCGCGTATCCCGACACCCTTGTAGGAACCGATTCTCACACGACAATGATAAACGGACTGAGTGTAGTCGGTTGGGGAGTAGGAGGAATAGAAGCGGAAGCCTGCATGCTCGGACAACCCCTGTATATGCTGGTACCAGAAGTAATAGGATTCAAGGTTACCGGACAGCCTTCCGATGGCATCACCGCAACCGATGTGGTTCTTACGGTAACGGAAATGTTAAGAGAAAAAGGAGTTGTCGGAAAATTCGTGGAATTTTACGGAGACGGACTCTCAACACTGTCACTTTCCGACAGGGCAACCATAGCAAACATGGCTCCCGAATACGGAGCAACCATGGGATTTTTTCCAACCGATTCGGAAACTTTGCGTTATATGGACTCAACCGGAAGGGGCGACAGGTGCAAGCTGGTTGAAAAATACGCTATTGAGCAGGCTCTTTTCAGAAAACCGGGAGAAGAATCCCCCAAATACACCGACATAATTGAACTTGACATTTCAACGGTTGTGCCCTCGGTTGCCGGGCCAGACAGGCCTCAGGACAGGGTTCCGCTTACAAATCTAAAGCTTTCTTATGAGAAAAGCCTGAAAGAAAAAACCGACGGCTCAAGCACTGGCAAAGTCCGGATTGAAATGGAACAGGAGAGTCATGAAATAGGGGACGGGTCGGTTGTTATCGCGGCCATTACAAGCTGCACAAACACCTCCAATCCGTCCGTTATGCTAGCCGCGGGACTTCTTGCCCGTAAAGCCGTTGAAAAGGGTCTTTGCGTAAAACCTTATGTAAAAACAAGCCTCGCTCCCGGCTCCAGAGTTGTTACGGATTACCTTTCTGCCGCAGGACTTCTCGACCCCCTTGAAACGTTGGGCTTCAATCTTGTCGGATACGGTTGCACAACCTGCATCGGAAACAGCGGACCGCTTCCCGAAACTGTTGGGGAAGGAATTAAAAAGGGAAACCTCACCTGCGCGGCCGTTCTGAGCGGAAACAGAAACTTTCAGGGCAGGATTCACCCCCTTGTTAAATTCTCATATCTTGCGTCCCCGCCGCTTGTGGTCGCTTTTGCTCTTGCGGGAAACATAAACAAAGACATCCTCTCCTCGCCGCTCGGAAAAGACAAAAACGGCAATGATGTTTATCTGAAAGATGTCTGGCCCTGCCAGGACGAGATAAACTCAACTATCCTGCAAGCCGTGAGTCCGGAAATGTTCAGACGGCAATACTCCAAAGTTTTTGATGGAGACGAGATGTGGTCGGAACTTTCCGCGCCGCAAAAACCTCTTTTCGATTGGAACGAAAATTCCACATACATACAGAATCCGCCTTTCTTTAAAGATTTTTCGCCCAACGGAGCGGGAGGCGGCAACCGTGCCGAAAAAATAGAAGGGGCAAGAGCCCTTGCCGTTCTTGGAGACTCGGTAACAACAGACCATATTTCACCCGCCGGCGTTATACAGCCCGACGGGCCCGCGGGAAAACATCTCATATCCAAGGGAGTTCGGCGGGAAGACTTCAACAGTTTCGGCGCACGGCGTGGAAATCACGAAGTTATGATGAGGGGAACATTTGCCAATATAAGAATCAGAAACCTTATGGTTCCAGACACTGAAGGAGGGTGGACAATTCACATACCTTCGGGGCAACGGATGGCAATATACGATGCCGCAGAACAATATATGAAGGAGTCCACTCCGCTTGTAATAATCGCGGGAAAAGAATACGGAACCGGAAGTTCACGCGACTGGGCCGCAAAGGGAACATCTCTTTTGGGGGTCGAATGCGTAATCGCAGAAAGCTATGAAAGAATCCATCGTAGCAATCTGGTTGGGATGGGAGTTCTACCTCTGCAGTTCAAGTCGGGAGAAAATGCCAAAACACTTTCCCTTACCGGATTTGAAACTTTTTCTATAACCAGATTATCGAATGAAATCTCACCCGGTGCCGAAGTTCAGGTTGGATATCACAACGGAACGGACGAGAAAACCTTTACCGCAATCTGCCGCCTAGACAGCCCGATTGAAGTGGAATACTACAATGACGGAGGCATACTTCAGACTGTCTTGAGACAGATGATATAAACCGAGGACGATAGTCGGGAGAATTGAGACACCGATTCCAATCTCCGATATTACGGTTTGAACCTGCGGGTTGTTTGACAAAAGAAAATGCGTAATTATTATTCCATCAACTGAAATTCATCTTTCTCAAACCTTTTCGAAACAGCAAGGAGCAAAACATAATGTCTGAAGGACAACAAATAAAAATAAAAAAGGGTGGACATCTTGAAGTTCCCGACAACCCCATAATTCCTTTTATTGAAGGAGACGGTACGGGTCCCGACATTTGGAAGTCCTCTCAATATGTGTTTGACGCGGCTATTGAAAAAGCCTATGGCGGTAAGAAAAAAATTGTATGGACCGAGGTACTCGCCGGAGAAAAAGCCTTCAACGAAACTGGAAACTGGCTTCCCGAAGAAACAGTGGAAAGTTTTAAAAAATACTTTGTGGGAATCAAGGGTCCCCTGACAACACCAATCGGCGGCGGCATAAGAAGTCTGAATGTCGCTCTCAGGCAAATACTCGATCTCTACGTTTGCCTGCGACCGGTTAAGTGGTATGAAGGAGTCCCTAGCCCGGTTAAGAGGCCTCAAGATGTTGACATGGTGATTTTCCGAGAAAACTCGGAAGACATCTATGCGGGAATTGAATGGAGAGCGGAAACTCCAGAAGTGAAAAAAATTATAGAATTTATGTGTAAAGAAATGGGAGTGGACAAAATCCGCTTCCCAAAAACTTCCGGGATAGGAATCAAACCCGTTTCAAAAGAGGGAACCTCTCGCCTTGTGCGCGCGGCAATTCGCTATGCTCTGGATGAAGGGCGCAAAAACGTCTGCTTTGTTCACAAGGGGAATATCATGAAGTTCACCGAGGGCGCTTTTAAAGATTGGGGCTTTGAGGTGGCAACCTCGGAGTTTCGCGGTGAAACGATAACTGAGAGAGAAAGCTGGATACTGGACAACAAAGACAGAAGTGCGGAAATCAGTATTGAGAATAACGCGAAAAAGATAGAGCCGGGATATGACATGATGACTGCGGCGCAAAAAGACGAACTCTGTGCCGAAGTCGAAGGTGTTGTAAACTCAATCTACCCTTCCCACGGAGACGGGAAATACAAAAACAAACTGATGGTCAGAGACGCCATTTCCGACATAGTGCTTCAACAAGTTCTCACAAGAGCCAAAGAGTTTGATGTAATAGCAACGATGAACCTTAACGGAGACTACCTGTCAGACGCTCTCGCGGCTCAAGTCGGAGGAATTGGCATAGCTCCGGGGGCAAACATAAACTACGAAACCGGTCACGGAATCTTTGAGGCAACTCATGGAACGGCGCCCAAGTATGCCGGTCAGGATAAAGTGAACCCGAGTTCTGTAATCCTTTCGGGAGTTATGATGCTCAAGCACATGGGCTGGTATGAAGCCGCGGTTCTTATTGAAAAAGGCATATCAAAATCAATTGAAAAGAAAACTGTAACTTATGACTTTGAGCGTCTGATGGATGGCGCGACCCTTCTGAAATGCAGTGAGTTCGGAAAGTCCATAGTTGACAACATGGACTGATCAAACCGTAAGAGAGGCTACTGGTATGGCAAGACCAAAAATTTCCGTAATTGGCGGTGGCAATGTCGGGGCAACCTGCGCCCTCAGGGTGGCGGAGCTTGAGATTGGTGATGTGGTAATAGTTGACATCATTGATGATATGCCACAGGGCAAGGCACTCGATATTATGCAGATGTGCGCCGTGTTGGGAGTCAATATAAAGGTTTGCGGAAGTAACGGATACGAAGAAACCGCGAGGTCGGACATTGTAATAATTACCTCCGGCATTGCCAGAAAGCCCGGCATGAGCAGAGATGACCTTCTTGCCACAAATACAAAAATCGTTCGTAATGTCGTCAGACAAGTGGCAGAAAAATCTCCCGATGCCATTCTTATTCTCGTAACAAACCCACTTGATGCGATGGTCTATACGGCTTATCAAACAAGCGGATTCTCCAAACAGCGCGTCATTGGCATGGCGGGTGTTCTTGATTCCGCACGCTTCAAAACTTTCATAGCTTCCGAGCTTAATGTTTCCGTTGAAAATATAGACGCATTTGTTCTCGGAGGGCACGGAGATGATATGGTGCCTCTCGCGCGCTACACAACAGTCTCCGGTATTCCTCTTACGGATATTCTTCCGCAGGATAATATAGACTCGCTCATAGAGAGAACCCGCAAGGGAGGAGCCGAAATTGTTGCGCTGTTAAAAACGGGAAGTGCTTTCTACGCCCCCGGAGCCTCCGCAGCTCTGATGGCCGAAGCAATAATCAAAGACAAAAAACAGATACTTCCGTGTTGCGTGCTTGCAGAGGGAGAGTATGGAATTAACGGAATTTTTGCCGGTCTTCCGGTTAAACTCGGCGCGGGAGGGGCGGAAGAGATAGTTCAAATAGAACTCACAGAAAAAGAATCCGAAGAGTTACGTCTTTCTTCCTCACGGGTAAAAGAGTTATGCGATAAAATAGATGCCGTTGCGGATTGAAAACAGAATGTCATCGGTTGCAAAAAAAATCCTCAACGGACTCACCGGCATAGGCCTTATATCTTTCATAACATTTCATCTGCTGGGCAACCTTACTCTTTTCAGCAAAGACCCTATTCATTTTAATTCCTACGCTCATTTCCTTTTTAACCTGGGATGGGTTCTCACGGCAATTGAAATAGGATTGCTTGTTCTGTTCGCGGCGCACATAATCAGCTCAGTCGCGGTTACAATAAACAACAGAAAAGCCCGCAATGAAAAGTATGTGGCAAACTCCGGAGGAAAAGCATCGGTAACAAAACCCGCTTTTTCAAGGAACATGATTTACACCGGCGTTGTGCTTGGAGTCTTTGCAGTTTGGCACGTCATATCATTCAGATTCGGGCCCGGAATAGCGGAGGGCTACGTAACTGAAATTAACGGTGAGATCTCAAGAGACCTTTACAGATTGGTATATGAATTTTTTCGCAGCCCACTCAACGTTGTTCTCTACATGGCGGTGATGGTTTTTCTCGGTTTTCACCTACGTCACGGTTACTGGAGCGCATTTCAATCAATTGGAGCCATAAATAAAAAATATATGCCAGTCCTGGCCGTGACGGGCTATTTTATGGCTGTCATATTGTCCGCGGGTTTCTTGCTGATACCGTTATGGATATATATTGCGGGGTGGGGAGGGTAGGTGGCTGTTGTCTCTTAACGCGAAAATTCCCGAAGGCAATATTGAGGAGAAATGGACAAAATACAAGTCCGGTGTTCCGCTTGTTAACCCTGCGAACAAACGCGGTTTTAAGGTTATCGTGGTAGGTAGCGGCCTTGCCGGAGCATCAGCTTCCGCATCACTTGCTGAGCTGGGATATAAAGTAAAAAACATCTGCATACAAGATTCCCCACGAAGAGCTCACAGCGTCGCAGCTCAGGGAGGAATCAACGCGGCGAAAAACTACCAGAATGACGGAGATAGCGTTTGGCGTCTTTTCTATGACACCATCAAAGGTGGAGACTACAGGTCCAGAGAGGCAAATGTTTATAGGCTGGCCGAAATAAGTGCTGGAATTATAGATCAGTGCGTAGCTCAAGGGGTGCCTTTTGCCAGAGACTACGGAGGGATGCTTGAAAACCGCTCTTTTGGAGGAGCACAGGTTTCAAGAACTTTTTATGCGCGCGGTCAAACCGGGCAACAACTTCTTATCGGAGCATACAGCGCCCTTATGCGTCAGGCGGACAAGGGCGGAGTAGACATTTTCCCGATGAGGGAAATGCTTGACCTTGTTGTTGTTGACGGAAAAGCGCGCGGAGTGGTGTGCAGGAATCTGATAAATGGCAATATTGAAACCTACGCCGCGGATGCGGTCGTTCTCGCAACCGGCGGATACGGCAACATCTACTATCTGTCCACAAACGGAAGAAATTCCAATGTAACGGCGGCTTGGCGCTGCCATAAAAAAGGCGCGCTTTTCGCAAATCCATGTTTTACGCAGATACACCCAACTTGCATTCCGGTATCGGGAGACCATCAATCAAAACTGACTCTTATGAGCGAAAGCCTCAGAAATGACGGAAGAGTGTGGGTTCCGAAAACTAAGGGCGACAAGAGAAGACCCGACGAAATACCCGAAGATGAAAGAGATTACTATCTTGAGAGAAAGTATCCGGCATATGGAAACCTTGTGCCACGGGACGTGGCCTCAAGGGCGGCAAAAGCCATATGCGACGAGGGTAGCGGAGTAGGAGAGACCGGACTTTCTGTCTATCTGGACTTTGCATCTGCAATAGAGCGGCTCGGAGAGCGCTCAGTAAAGGAAAAATATGGAAACCTTTTTGATATCTATCAGAAAATTACCGATGAGAATCCCTACAAGGTTCCAATGAGAATATATCCTGCGGTTCATTACTGTATGGGCGGGCTATGGGTTGACTACGGATTGATGAGCACAATCCCCGGTCTTTTTGTTCTGGGAGAAGCGAATTTCTCCGACCATGGAGCAAATCGGCTCGGCGCAAGCGCGCTTATGCAGGGACTCGCGGACGGCTATTTTGTGATTCCTTACACAATCGGCGAGTATTTTGCCGGAGCCGAACTGCCAAAGGTCGGTACAGACGCACCAGAATTTAGACAGAGTTCGGAAGAAACCGGGAAGAAAACCGAAAAGCTCCTCTCAGCCAAAGGAGACAAAACGGTTCTTGAGTTCCACCGCGAACTCGGAAAAGTTATGTGGGACTATGTTGGAATGTCCAGAAGCAAAGAGGGACTGAAGCATGCGCTTGCTGAAATTCCCAAACTCAGAGAGGAATTTCACAACAATGTCACAATCCCCGAAGGCGCAGACACAATCAACAAAAACCTTGAAATGGCGGGCAGGGTGGCGGATTTTCTTGAGCTCGGAGAGCTGATGGCAAGCGACGCCCTCCAAAGGGAAGAATCCTGCGGAGGGCATTTCAGGGAAGAGTTTCAGACCGAAGAAGGTGAAGCGTTCCGCAATGATGAAAATTACTCATATATATCGGCATGGAAACACAACCCCGGGGAACGCGCTGAACTTATAAAGGAAAACCTGAATTTTGAGTTCGTGAAACCGACCACAAGGAGCTACAAGTAAAAAACTGTCCGGCAAATTACGCAGGTTTGTGTTTTTCCTGTCACTTCTCTTCAACAGTATCTTTCTACCTTTCTCTTCAAGGGCAGCTCTGATTTACAAATCCCTTTTTATGGTATAGTTTTCCGTGTCCGTACCTGTCCATACTTCAATGCCTGAGAACAACAGAACAATGAACTTGACTCTTATGGTTTGGCGACAGAAAAACTCCGAATCCGCCGGAGCAATTAAAAAATACGATGCGAAGGACATATCACCCGATACGTCCTTTCTTGAAATGCTGGATGTTGTAAACGAAAATTTGATTAAAAACGGCGAAGACCCAATCGCTTTTGACAGCGACTGCCGTGAGGGAATCTGCGGGACTTGCGGAATTACCATCAACGGAGAAGCGCACGGACCAGAATCGGCGACAACTGTCTGTCAACTGCATATGAGGCATTTTAGAGACGGACAAACCATATTCATAGAACCTTTCAGGGCAACTTCCTTTCCGGTACAAAAAGACCTTATTGTTGACAGGAGTGCGTTTGACAGAATTATACGCGCTGGCGGGTATATTTCCGTGAATACGGGAAGCGCGCCAAATGCGAATAACATTCCGGTTCCAAAACACATAGCAGACGATGCAATGGATGCCGCCGAATGTATCGGTTGCGGAGCGTGCGTGGCGGCTTGCCCTAACGCTTCAGCCTCGCTTTTTACATCGGCAAAGATATACCACCTGGGCATTCTGCCCCAAGGCGCAACCGAATCAGCTGAGCGAGTTAAAAAAATGGTGGACCGTATGGATACCGAAGGTTTTGGTAACTGCTCAAATCATGCCGAATGTGAAGCGGTATGCCCAAAAGAAATTTCAATCACCAACATAGCAAAAATGAAAAGAGACTGGATAATGTCCTCAATCAAATAACTTTTCAAGGGAGAAAACAAATTGAACCTTCACGAATATCAGTCAAAAAAATTGCTTTCACAATACGGTGTGCCAACCCCCTCTGGAAAAATGGCAACAACCTCGAAAGAAGCCTATGAGCATGCCAAAAGCCTGAATTTCGGTAGATTCGTTGTTAAGGCGCAGGTGCTTGCCGGAGGCAGGGGAAAAGCCGGCGGGATTAAAATAGCCGAGACTCCGGAAGAAGTGGAGAAAATCAGCAAAAAGATGCTGGGAATGAAGCTTGTAACTCATCAGACCGGACCTGAGGGGAAAATAGTTCACAAAATTCTCGTTGAAGAGCCTTCCGAGATAGCGTATGAGTTCTATCTCGCAATTATTTCAGACCGCTCAAGCGAACGCGATGTTGTAATGGCAAGTTCCGAGGGCGGAGTTGAGATCGAAGAAGTGGCAAAAGAAAACCCGGAGAAGATTATCAAAGAATTTGTCAACCCGAAAATTGGTATTCAGCCGTTCCAGTGCAGGCGGATTGCCTACGGACTGGGAATTACCGGCAAAGCGGTGAACAAATCTGTCGGATTTATTTCAAACCTTTACAAACTTTACAAGGAAAATGACTGTTCAATTACGGAAATCAACCCTCTTGTCCTGACTGGCGAAGGCGAACTCACCGCGCTTGACTGTAAGATCAACCTTGATGACAACGCTCTTTACAGACACAAAAGTCTTGAAAAGATGCGCGACACAAGCGACGAAAACCCTCTTGATGTTGAAGCCAGAGAAGTGGGGATTAGCTTTGTCAAAATGGAGGGAAACATAGGATGTCTTGTCAACGGAGCGGGTCTCGCAATGGCGACAATGGATATAATAAAATACTATGGCGGAGAACCCGCAAACTTCCTTGATGTCGGCGGGGGAGCGACAACAGAACAAGTAACAAAAGCTTTTAAGATGATACTGAAGGATAAGAATGTGAAATCTATTCTGGTTAATATTTTCGGCGGAATAATGAAATGCGATGTCATAGCCGAGGGTATACTCACCGCCGCAAAAGAAGTTGGAATAAAAGTTCCTCTCGTTGTTCGCCTTGAGGGAACAAACGTTGAACTCGGCAGAGAAATGCTTGCAAAATCTGGACTGGACATAACAACCGCAGGGAACATGAAAGAAGCCGCGGAACGAGCGGTCAGTGCAATATCAGGATAATTTTTCGCACAACATTAAACATTCAATTTATATTTGAGTGTTAAAACCCTTGCAATAAACCAATTGTATCATCTATATATACAATAATTTCTTTGCAAGAGTACCGTTTTGTTTTCTTGACACCGTACCTTTGGTGTTTATTTTGACTGTTGAGGGTGAAGCGTAATAGCAAAATTCTCATCTAAAAACGGAGGATAGAAATCAGGAATGTCTAAAATAATTGGAATAGATCTTGGCACAACAAACTCTGTTGTCTCAATAGTTGAAGGCGGAGAGGCAAAAATAATAGTAAACGAAGAGGGGGAGCGTACAACTCCTTCAATATTGGCATTTACAAATGAAGACGGGGTGCTTGTGGGAGCACCGGCAAAAAGGCAGGCGGTTGTCAATCCCGACAAGACCGTTTACTCGGCAAAACGACTCATGGGAAGAAGGCTGGACGAAGTAAAAGACCTTGTGGGCAATCTTCCATACAATGTTGTTTCATCACCCAAGGGAAAAGACGCATGGATTGAAATAGACGGAGAGAAACACTCCCCGCCGCAGATAGCCTCCCATATTTTGATGAAACTTAAAAAGGCCGCGGAGAATTACATAGGGGCGGAAGTCAAAGAAGCTGTGATAACCGTTCCCGCATACTTTAACGACAGCCAGAGACAGGCGACCAAAGACTCGGGGGAAATTGCGGGGCTTAAGGTTGACAGAATTATCAATGAGCCGACCGCGGCGGCTCTGGCCTACGGTTTCAACAACCAGAAAGACAGAAATATAGTCGTCTATGACCTTGGCGGAGGAACTTTTGACATATCAGTGCTTGAGATAAGCGACGGCGTAATAGAGGTAAAATCAACCAACGGCGACACCGAGCTTGGAGGCGATGACTTTGATCGGCACATAATCACCTACGTTGTTGAAGAGTTCAAAAAAGACAGCGGTATAGACCTTTCCGGCGACAAAATGGCAATCCAGAGACTCAGGGAGGCGGCGGAGAAAGCAAAGGTTGAGCTTTCAAGCAAACTTGAAACAGAAATCAACCTTCCTTTTATCACAGCAGACTCTTCGGGAGCAAAACATCTTGTTATGAAGATAACAAGGTCAAAATTGGAGCAGTTGATAGAACCTCTGGTCAAGGGAACTCTCGGACCGTGTAAAGAGGCTCTTGAGAGCTCCGGATTCAAAGCCTCTGATATATCGGAAATTCTGCTTGTGGGAGGTTCCACCCGAATACCCATAGTCCAGAAAACCGTTACCGAATTCTTCGGCAAAGAGCCTCACAAGGGAATCAATCCGGACGAAGTTGTGGCAATGGGGGCTGCCATTCAGGGAGCGGTGCTCAGCGGAGACGTTAAGGATGTTCTGCTTCTGGACGTTACTCCGCTTTCTCTGGGTATTGAAACCCTCGGCGGGGTAATGACACCGGTAATTGAGTCAAATACAACAATACCGACAAAGAAAAGCCAGATATTCACAACCGCCGAAGACAATCAGACACAAGTTGAAATTCATGTCCTTCAAGGAGAAAGAAAAATGTCTTCGGACAACAGAACGCTTGCCAAATTCATTCTTGACAAAATACCTCCCGCACCCAGAGGGTTGCCTCAGGTTGAAGTGTCCTTTGACATAGATGCGGACGGTATTCTTAATGTTGCGGCAAAAGACAAAGCAACCAACAAAGAGCAAAAAGTCAAAGTGGAGGCGTCAAGCGGGTTGTCTCAGGAAGAGATCGATTCCATGATAAAAGATGCGAAGGAGAAAAGCGAAGAGGATGAGGAAAAACACAAGGTTGTCCAAACAAAAAACAAGTTGGACCAGCTAATCTATTCAACGGAAAAAACCTTCGAAGAGCACAAGGAAAAACTTTCCGAAGATGAAAGAAAAAGCCTTGAGCAAGCCCTTGAATCAGGAAAACAAGCAATCAAGTCCAATGATTCCAAGGAGATAGAAAAGGCGGATGTCGCCATAACACAAGCTTCTCATAAACTTGCCGAGATTATGTATAAACAACAAGCAAATGGCGCGGAAACTACGGACGAAAACGTAGAAGAACAAACGGGGGGAAAAAGCGAGAAAAAATCCGGAGACGATTCCGGCGAAGTCATAGACGCTGAGATAACAGACAAATAAATTGATAACGGATATAAAAGGAAAATCTCCGTCAATACATCCGACCGCATTTATAGCGACCCAGGCGTTTATAGGAGGGGATGTTACAATCGGGGAGCGGTCAAGTATCTGGTTTAATGTTGTCGCCAGAGGCGATGTTAATTACATCAAAATTGGCAAAGGCACCAATGTACAGGACAATTCAACGCTTCATGTAACAACGGACAGCCATCCGCTTGAGATAGGAGACTGCGTAACAATAGGACACAACGCAGTTGTTCACGGATGCATGGTTGCAAGCAAAGTGTTAATAGGAATGGGAGCAATTGTTCTTGACGGAGCTGAGATACACGAAGAGTCAATCGTAGGCGCGGGAGCTTTGGTGCCTCCCGGATTTGTTTTGCCTTCGGGCAGACTCGCGGTCGGAGTACCGGCAAAGGCGGTAAGAAACCTCACTGACGATGAAAGGGAAAACATACGGGTATCAGCGGAAAACTATATAAAGAACTCAAGGCTTTATATCGAAATCGGAGAAGACAGTTCTCAAAAAACCGCAGGCAAATAAAGGAATCAATGCAATGACTTCCGACAAAAAAGACGAAGTGAAAAACGGAGAGCACACAGATGGTCAGGAAGCCGGAAAACCTGAGTCGTACGAAAAGCCGGAGAAAGACAGCACCGGCGGGCAAAATAACAATACGGGGAAAAAGGACCTTAATGACTATGAAGATTTTCAAAAAAAATACGATGAATTGAATGACAAATTCCTCCGTTTGGCGGCTGATTTTGAAAACTACAAAAAACGCGCCGAGAAAGAGAGAGCGCAAACCCGAATTGCGGTTATAAAAGAACTGGTGACATCAATCCTTGGAATTTTGGACAGTCTGGAACTTGCTCTTCGACATGGAAAGCAATCCGATGAGGACGGGAAAGGACTTATTGAGGGAGTCCAGCTAACTTACAATCAATCGGTCTCACAACTGAAAAATCTGGGGATAAGCCAGCTGTCAGCGGAAGCCGGAGATAAATTCAACCCAGCGCTGCATGAGGCGATAGAGAAAAGACCATCTGAAAAAATGGAAGAAGGCCTCATAATACGGGAAACAGAAAAGGGTTACAGTGCCGGAGAGACACTTATTCGCCCCGCTCGCGTGGTTGTGTCATCCGGCGCGGAAAAACAATCTTCCGGAAATGAAAAACAGGAACAATAGAAAATGTCACAAAAAGACTACTACGAGATAATTGGCGTTCCGCGTAGCGCCAGTGAAGACGAGATAAGAAAAGCTTACAGAAAACTCGCTCTTAAATACCACCCCGACAGAAACAAAGACAAGAAAGAAGCCGAGGGAAAGTTCAAAGAAATAAACGAAGCGTATCAAGTTCTGTCGGACAAGAACAAAAAAGCTCAGTATGACAGATTCGGACATACCGGAGGAACGGGATTTTCTTTTGATTCCGAGGAAGGTTTCCACGCGGGAGAAGGGTTTGGGCATTTGGGCGGAATTTTCGGCGACCTTTTTGATGATGTTTTCACCGGAGGCGGAAGAAGAGAAGGAGCAAGAGGGCAAGACATCATACTTGACCTCAGTATCACTTTTGAAGAAGCGGCTTTTGGGTGCAAAAAAGAGGTGCAACTTCCTCGGACCGTCGTGTGCAAAGAGTGCGGGGGTAAGGGCGGCGATAAATCCGTCAGGTGTGACCAGTGCGGGGGAAGTGGCAAACAGGGATACTCTCAGGGGTTTTTCTCAATTCAACAGACGTGCAGGGGCTGCCAGGGCAAGGGAGAGTTAATAACAGACCCGTGCAAACAATGCCGCGGCGCTGGAGTTGTGAGGGAAAGAAACAACGTAACGGTGTCAATACCTCAGGGGGTTGACAACGGAACCCGGCTTAGAATCAGAGGCGAAGGGCAGGCTCCGCAGGACGGAAGAGGAACCAACGGAGATCTCTACATCAGGTGTATTGTTTCAAGACACAAACTTTTCCAAAGAGAAGGAGCGGACCTGCTTTGCAACACAAACATAAGTTTCATACAGGCAATCAAAGGCGATGAAATATCAATTCCGTCCCTGAAAGGGGAAAATATCAGATTTAAAATTCCAAACGGTACTCAGCCGGGAACGGTTTTAAGACTCAAGGAAAAGGGAATAAAAAGAATGAACGGCGGCACCGGAGATTTGTTTGTAACGGTCAAAGTGGAAATACCGAAAAAACTTTCGTCACAACAGAAGAAACTCGTGGAAGAACTGGCGAAAGAGTTTTAGAAATCAGCAACCTTCGTAATCCCGTTCAGTTTGAAGATTGAACGACCCTCGGCCGCCCGCGATGGCGGGAATTATTGAAATGTTGTCGCCATCGGAAAGTCCCGTATTTTTTCCATCAAGAAACCTGATGTCCTCGTTGTTGACATAGATGTTGATGAATCTTCTTATTTCGCCGCTTTCATCGCACAAGCGGTCTTTCATCCCGGGACATTCGGCTTCAAGTTTTTCAATCAGATCTCCGATATCCGATGCGGCAATGTTTATTTCATCTCTGCCTCCCGAAAGATTTCTAAGCGGTGTCGGTATTCTTACAAGCGGCATTGTCTGCTCCTTATTCGCTGTTTATTTTGCGAACATCTCTTCAAAGTCTTCAATGTTCGGTTCTATAAGATAAGGGGTTGAAAGGCTGTTTTCAATTGCGTCCTGTGTTTTCAACCCGTTTCCCGTAATGCATAAAACAACCGGCTCTCCGCTCGGAATGCGGCCTTGCTCAATCAACTTTTTTGCAACCGCGACGGTAACACCACCCGCAGTTTCGGTGTATATGCCCTCGGTCTCGGCGAGGAGAGATATGCCGCTCACTATTTCATCATCAGACGCATCTTCGCTCCATCCCCCGCTTTCTCTGATAACCTGTATGGCATAGTAACCGTCAGCGGGATTTCCTATTGAGAGCGATTTCGCTATTGTGTCCGGTATAACAGGTTTGAAAAAATCCCTTCCGTCCTTAACGGCTGTTGATATCGGTGAGCAACCCACCGCCTGAGCCCCGTGCATAACAACCGGTTCCATATCTCCGTCAATCAATCCGACATTCCTCAGTTCGCCAAACGCCTTGTGAATTTTTGTAAGCAACGAACCGCTCGCCATCGGAACAACAATATGACGCGGGGTTTTCCATCCTAACTGTTCGGCTATTTCATATCCGAGACTTTTTGACCCCTCGGAGTAGTAAGGTCTCATGTTTACGTTAACAAAAGCCCAATCGCGCCTGTCCGCTATCTCACTGCAGAGCCTGTTCACATCATCATACGTGCCTTTTACGCCCACAAGCTTTGCCCCGTAGACGACGGTGTTGATTATCTTTGATTTCTCAAGATCGTAAGGAATAAAAATGACGGCTTCAAGACCTCTCTCGGCCGCTATTGAAGCTACCGCGTTTGCAAGATTACCGGTGGAAGCACAGGAAACCGTTTTGTATTTGAACTCAAGCGCTTTGGAAAGAGCAACGGAAACAACCCTGTCCTTGAAAGAAAGGGTCGGAAAGGAAACGGCGTCGTTTTTAACATAAACCTCACTGTGACCGAGAGAGCGTCCGAGTTTGTCCGCCCTGAGAAGGGGAGTGAAACCCACATCTCTGCCGGCCTGAGGCTCCTCGTCCACGGGAAGAAGTTCCCTGTATCTCCATATATTGGCTGGACGTGACTCTATTTTTCCACGGGAAACCGCTTTTTTTATAGCCGCATAGTCGTAGGAAACTTCAAGTGGCCCGAAGCATTCTGAGCAAACATGAAGAGCTTTTTTCGGATAAGAACACCCACATTCTTTGCAAGAAAGTTTTTCCACAAAAGACATAATCCGTAACCTGTTTGCCTGTAAAACCCTTATCAACCCGTCAACATATTCTGTTTTCAGGCAAGTAAAGTTGACTTTTATTATACAACAGTATCCGGCCAGATTGTCAAAGTGATTGGGCGGCACGGAGACAAAGGCTTTTGATTGAATTTCGGCATAGTGTAGATTCTATTTCCGGCTTATGGAAATTTTCAACTGCAGGAAGTTTTTTATTGTGAGGTTTGACGTCCCGAAAAGCAACGCGAACTACAGCTATGTCGTCTCATGCTCTGAAACAGGCCGTTGCATCATCATAGACCCGCCGGGGTCTTCGGAGGTTCTCAACTATGTCACCGAAGAGAAGATGTCTGTGGACAGCATAGTCAACACGCATTCCCATCCGGACCACATACTCGGAAACAGACAGACGGCAAAAGAGACCGGAGCGGAAATTATTTCCCATCCTCTGGGCGCGGAGAAAACCGGGGCGCGCAGGACCGTGGATGAGGGAGATTCAATCCCTTGCGGAAATCTGGTGCTTTCCGTTATTTACACTCCCGGACACTGCCCCGACCACATTTCCCTTCTTATAGACGGCAACGCTTTTGTCGCGGACACTCTGTTTCTTGCTGGATGCGGGAACACGCACTTCGGGGGAAATGTGGGCGACCTTTTCAAATCCGTTGAACGGTTGAGGAACCTGGACGAAAAAACGCGGATTTTCTGCGGACACAATTACGCGGAGACAAACCTTGAGTTCGCCCTCAGTATTGAACCTGATAACATAGACGCCGGAAACAAGCTGAACGAAGTGAAAAACTCCGCAAATCCAGTTTCCACCGTCGGGGAAGAGAAGCTTTACAACCCGTTTATGAGATATGACAATCCCGAAACCGCAAAATACGTACGTAGAGTTTTTCCCGAATTAAGCGGTAATGCAGATATTTTTGCGGGATTAAGAGAGCTTAGGAACAACTGGTAAGTCACGGTTGTATGGAAAAATAATATGAAGAAATCAAAACAGTCTGCACGGCAGACTTTTGACGCCCTTGGAAAACTTCTGAAAAAAAGAATCGTGTTCCTTGACGGAGCAATGGGAACAATGATTCAGCGTCTCAACTTTGATGAAAAAGATTTCCGGGGAAAAGTTTTTAAAGAATCCGAAACCGACGCTCTCAAGGGTAACAACGACATTCTTGTGCTGACGCAGCCGGAAGCGATTCTGGACATACACAAGGCATATCTGAAAGCCGGTTGCGACATCATTGAAACAAACACTTTTAACGCAAATTCCATATCTCAAGCGGATTACGGTCTTGAAGACCATGTATTTGAAATAAACCGCAGGGCGGCCGAAATTGCCGCACAGGCGGTAAAAGAAACCGGAGGGCGGGGATTTGTCGCGGGAGCATTGGGACCCACAAACAAAACCACATCAATGTCTCCAAATGTTGAAGACTCATCCTACAGAGCGGTCACATTTGACGAACTTGCGACGTCTTATTTTGAACAAGCGGAAGGCCTGATAGAAGGCGGAGCGGATATCCTCATAGCGGAAACGAGTTTTGACACACTCAACTTAAAAGCCGCCATCTACGCCATGGAGGAACTTTTTGAGCGTGCGGGGTATAAAATTCCGGTCATGCTCTCCATGACGATAACGGATATGTCGGGCAGAACACTTTCGGGACAAACCATTGAAGCTTTCTGGAATTCCGTCAGACACTCGAAACCTTTAAGCGTTGGTATTAACTGCGCCCTCGGAGCGTCTGAAATGAGACCGTATATTGAGGAACTTTCCCGCATCGTGGACTGTTCTATAAGTTGCTATCCAAATGCGGGACTGCCAGATCCCATGAGCGAGACGGGATACAACGAACTACCGGAAGACACATCGTCCCTGCTTGAAGAATTTGCCAAATCATCATTCTTAAACATAGTCGGCGGCTGTTGCGGAACAACACCCGAACACATATCAGCCACTGTCGAAAAGTTGAAAAAGATTCCGCCGCGCAAACCTCCGAAGATTGCCGCCGCCACGCGCCTGAGCGGACTGGAATCCCTGACTCTGAAACCGGCAAAAGGAGACAAAGACTACGATACGGGCAACTTTGTCATCGTCGGAGAGAGAACAAACATTACGGGGTCGCCGGTGTTTGCGCGTCTTGTCAAGGAAGACAACTTTGAAGGCGCATTGCAGGTCGCGCGCCAGCAGGTTGAGAACGGCGCGAACCTTATAGATGTGAACTTTGACGAAGCGATGATTGACGGCAAAGAGTACATGACCCGCTTTTTAAACTTTCTATCATCGGAACCGGAAATATCCCGTGTTCCGATAATGATAGACAGCTCCAGATGGGAAGTGATTGAAGCCGGACTCAAGTGTGTGCAAGGCAAATGCGTCGTGAACTCCATAAGCCTGAAAGAGGGAGAGAGGGTTTTTCTTGAGCAGGCGGAAAGAATAATGCGCTCCGGAGCGGCGGCGGTTGTTATGGCGTTTGATGAGAAAGGGCAGGCGGCATCAAAAAAAGACAAAGTTAGAATATGCCGCAGGGCATACAAACTTCTTACTGAAAAAGTCGGGATGGAGCCCAGCGACATAATCTTTGACCCGAATATTCTTGCGATTGCGACGGGGATTGAGGAACACAATTCATACGCCGTTGAGTTCATAGAGTCGGTAAAAGAAATTAAAAAATACTGCCCCGGAGCGCTCGTAAGCGGCGGCATAAGCAACCTCTCCTTCTCGTTCAGAGGAAATAACAGGGTGCGCGAAGCAATGCACAGCGTTTTTCTTCACCATGCGGTTAAAAACGGTCTTGATATGGCAATAGTCAACGCAGGCATGCTAGCGGTTTATGAAGATATTGAAAAAAATCTTCTTGAAAAGGTTGAAAACGCGGTTCTAAACAAACACCCTGCGGCAGCGGAGGAACTGCTTGAAATCGCTCAGGGGTTTGAGCGGGGGAAAAAAGCCAAAAACGCCAAAGACGGGATTGAGTGGAGAAAAAAGAAACTGGAAGAGCGCATAAAGCACTCACTCGTCCATGGAATTGTTGATTTTACGGAAGCGGATACGCAAGAGGCTCTCAAAAAATATAAAAAACCGCTCAAAGTAATAGAAGGGCCGCTAATGGAGGGAATGAAAGTTGTCGGACAGCTTTTCGGCGAGGGAAAAATGTTTCTTCCTCAGGTGGTCAAAAGCGCGCGGGTAATGAAAAAAGCGGTCTCATTTCTGACGCCTTTGATGGAAAAAGAAAAGGAAAAACTGGGAAACAAGTCGGGAGCGAGAAAATTTGTCATCGCCACGGTAAAGGGAGACGTGCATGACATAGGAAAAAATATAGTATCGGTGGTGCTCGCGTGCAACAACTATGAAGTAATAGACCTTGGAGTGATGGTTCCGTGCGAAAAGATTATTAGCACCGCACAAAAGGAAAAAGCGGATGTAATAGGGATGAGCGGGCTGATAACCCCTTCGCTTGACGAGATGATATATAACATCGCGGAGATGGAGAGACGGGATTTGAATATTCCAGTTCTGATAGGAGGAGCAACCACAAGCAAAACCCACACGGCGGTCAAAATAGCTCCCGTCTACAGAGGAGTTGTAGAGCATATAAAAGACGCGTCTCTTGTGGTCGGCGCCTGCAATCAGATACTGAAACCCGGAAAAGCAGCGGCTCAATACGCGAAAAATCTTGACAGAGAACAGGAAAAACAGAGAGAAAGACATCTTCTCGGCTCCCAAAAAATAGAGTATGCACCCATCGAGGAAGCGAGAAGCAAAAAATTCAAAGCCGAATGGGAAAAATATACGGTCATAGAGCCGCAAGAAACTGGAGTGATTCCGTTTCCGGAACTTGATACCGCCGAGATAGCGCAATACATAGACTGGTCTCCTTTTTTCTGGACATGGGAACTCAAAGGCTCTTTTCCGTCAATACTGAAGAACCCGAAATGGGGAGGGCAGGCAACAGAGCTCTACAATGACGCGAGGAGAGTTCTGGATGAAATAATAAAAACCCGAGTCTTCAATCCCTCCGCGGTGATTGGATTTTGGCCCGCAAGCAGCAACGGCGATGATGTGAAAATATATTCGCCGAAATCACGGGCAAACTCCGGGCGCGCCATCGCAACGGCGCATTTTCTGCGCCAGCAGACAAAACGGACAGGGCGCGTTAAAAGAGAGGATGACATCTATTACTGCAACTCCGATTTCATCATGCCTTTTGAGTCCGGAAAAAGAGATTACATAGGGGCTTTTGCCGTAACGGCGGGAGACAATACGGACAAATATGCCGAAACTTTCAGCCGTGCCGGAGATGACTACACATCAATAATTGTGAAAGCCCTCGCGGACAGAATCGCCGAATCTCTGGCCGAGATGATGCATAAAAAAGCCCGTGAAATATGGGGTTATGGAAAAGATGAGAATCTTTCCAGGGAAGAGCTCATCAAGGAGAAATACAGAGGCATTCGCCCCGCGCCGGGGTATCCGTCATGCCCGGACCACACGGGGAAGCTGACAATCTGGAAGCTTCTTGACGCCGAAAAACACACGGGAGTTTGTCTTACCGAAACCCTCGCGATGGTTCCCGCAAGTTCGGTCTCGGGATTTTATTTTTCTCATCCACAAGCAAAATACTTCAATGTGGGAAAAATACTCGACGACCAGACAAGCGACTATGCGAAAAGAAAAAAGGTATCATTGAAAGAAGTAAAGAAATGGCTCACGCCCAATTTGGCGTAAAACAATGCCACACAAGGAGACAAGAATGCCGGAAGATTTTGACAGTTTGTTTAAAAAAGGAAACTCATGCGCGGTGTCGGCGAACTGGGACGGAGCCGTTGAGAATTACAGCAGGGCGATTGAACTCAAACAGAACCATCCCGATGCGTATTACAATCTCGGAGTAGCTCTGTCAATGAAAGGCAAACTGCGCGATGCTACCGACAGTTACTCAAAAGCCGTTGACCTTAAACCTGACTACGCTAAGGCATTGTATAACCGCGGCTTCCTGCTTGTGGACATCGGAGACCACAGCCCGGCAATAGAGGACTTCAACAAAGTCATGGAACTCATGCCCGGTTTTTCCGGCGCGTATATAGGCAGGGGAACAGCTTACGGACGGCTTGGCAAATACAAACTCGCGATTGCCGACTATGACAAAGCCATTGAGATGGACCCAAAAAACGGTGAAGCGTTTTACAATCGCGCCACCACATACCACAATCTTTTGAGAGATTATAAAAACGCGCTAAAGGACTATGACAAAGCCATTGAGATAAACCCGAATGACTTTGAAAGTCTTTACAGCAGAGGGCATGTGTATGACAGTCTCGGCAACAACGTAAAGGCGGTGGATGATTTTGGCAAAGCATTCGAAATAAATCCGGATTTTATAAAAGCGCTTTTCGCGCGCGCGACCGAGTTTCAAAAACTCGGCGAATTCGCGAAGGCAAAAGCGGATTTTGAAGCCGTGATAGAAAGAGATCCGGATTCCGAACTTTCGGAAACAGCAAGACAAGTCTTAAAAGCAACCGAGAAAAAAATGGGATGAAAAACTCAGTCTCCGACAAATGCCGGGAATTGTCCGCCGTTTCCGAGTTTGCCCGAAAAACCGGGCATAATACTTCACATCAATTGCAGAAAATTGAGTTTGAGAATATAAAATTTATTTCCTTTGACGCAGCAGACACACTTTTTTTTATTAAAAACGGCCTGGGAGCTACATATGCCGAGAAGGCGGCGAAATACGGATTCAATACAAAGCCAGACAAAATAAAGCGCGTTTTTTCGCGCGTCTTTGCGTCGGCTCCTCCTCTTGCCTTCGGCGATATGACGGAGGCGGAAAGGAAGCGACGTGAAAAACAATGGTGGCATTGTGTGGTAAGCAATGTATTCAATGAAACCGGTATGTTGACGGATTTTGACCGCTATTTTGAGGATCTTTTTGAACATTTCAGAAAAAAAGCCTGGAAGGCCTTTCCGGACTCCGCGTCCGTTCTTGGAAAACTCAAACGTATGGGATACGAAATTATTCTAATTTCAAATTTTGATTCCCGTGTCTACGACGTGCTGGAATATCTTGAATTGGGGAAATTTTTCTCGTCTTTTACCATTTCAAGCGAAGCGGGATTTTCCAAACCGTCGCCAGAAATCTTTCAAATCGCGCTGAAAAAACAGGGAGTGAATCCCGGCGAGTGCCTGCACATAGGAGACGATATGGAAAAAGACTACATCGGCGCGAAAAACGCCGGAATCAACTCTGTTCTTCTTGACAGAGAAAACGGCAATACTGATAATGTCGCGTCAATAAGAACTCTTGAGGAAATAATCCCTCCGCTTGCGGACACGCAAAGGGAAACGAGCCAATGAGAGCGACAATTCTCGCTCTCGCTACAGCCGCGATATGGGGGCTCAGCCCGATTTTTGAAAAGATGAGCTTGCGCGATGCTTCGCCCGTTGTTGTGATGACGATAAGATTTCTTTTTATCTCCGCCTGCGCGACAACATTCGCAATCGCCACCGGAAGGGTCCAGGAGATTTTTGAAATAAGCGGCAAGACCCTAGCGCTGATTCTCGCCGCCGGACTTCTCGGAGGTATCATCGGGCTTTTTCTTTTCTTCTCAGCCCTCAAGCACGGCGAGGCATCTTATGTCATACCGATTGCGGCGACCGCTCCGCTTTTCTCAACCATCTACGCGTGGATTCTTCTGGAGGAAAAAATAACCCCCATGCGCCTTGCGGGAATCTCCTTTATAGTGGCCGGTGCCGTCATTGTGTATTGGACGAGAAACACCGATATGTAAATTCTTTATTCGGACGCCGCGGTTGTGTGTCGGTCGTAACCGAAAACATCGGTGAAATGTTTTACAAGAGAATCACAAACCGCATCGGTATCCACATCGCTTGCGCTGTGAGTCCACTCTTTTATTGAAGTCATGCGCGCCTGCGGAATTCCACAAGGAACCATCGTGTCAAACCATGAAAGGTCAGTGTTTACATTAAGCGCAAAGCCGTGCCATGTTGTCCATCTTCTTACCCCCACTCCTATGGATGCTATTTTGTCGCGTTTTACCCAGACTCCGGTCAGTTTTTCTATGCGGTGTGCGGAAATACAGAAATCAGAAAGCGAGCGGATTATCACTTCCTCCAAATCGCGCACATATCCGGGGACTCCGCCTTTGTGGTCTCTTATACCTATAATCGGATAACCGACAATCTGCCCGAGTCCGTGGAAAGTTATGTCTCCACCCCTTGTGGTGGAGGTTTCAATGTGAACTCCGCGCTTTTTTAAAACCTCCGCGTTCGCGGTCAGATTTGAAAGATTTCCCCTTCTGCCGGTCGTTATGGTCGGCGGGTGTTCAAGAAGAATAAGAGTGTCTTCGGCCGTGCCCTCTATTCGCCTGTTGAGAATTTCAGACTGAATTTCAAGTGCGCGAGAGTAGGGAAGAACACCGGGATTTTGGAGAACGAATTTTTTTGCCATTTGAAAGCGGTTAGAAATTTCTCTGCCTTCCCATTACGGAAAGTGCCGCTTCCATAACCGCTTCCGAAAGAGTGGGGTGGGCGTGAGAGGTCGTGGCTATTTCGTAAGGAGTTGATTCAAGCGTCTTGGCAGTTCCTATTTCCGCTATAAGCTCAGTCGCGCCATGACCTATGATATGGGCGCCCAGAATCTCGCCGTTATCCTTGTTGGAAATAATTTTGACAAAACCCTCCGTTTCGCCGACTGCAACCGCCTTGCCGACCGCTTTGAAAGGAAAAGAGCCGACAGAGATATTGTATCCGTCGTCATTCGCCTGTTTTTCCGTAAGACCGACCGAGGCGATTTCTGGCTGGCAATAGACACAACCCGGAATGTTGTTGTAATGAACCCGCGTGTCCAGTCCGTTCATTCGTTCAACGGCGACAACGCCCTCATCGGACGCCTTGTGAGCCAGCAACGGCGGCCCGATAACATCTCCAATCGCGTAAACGCCCGAACAGGTTGTTGAGTAAGATTCATCGGTCTTAATAAAACCCTGCTCATTGATATCTATTCCAAGCTCAGCAAGTCCCAGACTGTCTCCCGAACCGTAGAAACTGAAAGAGGTGGGAGCGGAGTTGGCAACGGCTTTTCTTCCAATCGCAACCAGAACCATTTCGGCGTTCAGGGTTTTCTCCTTGCCCGAACCCGCGTCCGCAACCGTTACTTTCGCTTCCTTTTTTGTTTTTTTGATTGACTTGTACGCGGTTGAGGTCAAAACCTCAATTCCGCTTTTTTTGAAACTCTTTTCAAGCTCCTTTGAAATATCTTCATCCGCTCCGGGAATAATGTTCGGAGCCATTTCAACAATTGTAACCTTGCTACCGAAAGCGTTATAAACATAAGCAAACTCAACGCCTATGTATCCGCCGCCGATAATTGCAATGGTTTTGGGAATCCGGCGGTTCATGATGGCTTCATCGCTTGTCATAACGATTTTGCCGTCTATATCAAGACCGGGAATTGTGCGCGGAACCGAACCGGTAGCGAGCATGATTTTTTGCGCTTGAATCTCGGAATCCTCATCTCCGACAATTCCCACCGAATCCGGACGAAGCAATTTTGCCGCACCTTTTATAAGGTCCACCTTGTTTTTTTTCAAAAGGAACTCCACTCCCTTGTTAAGAGAGGAGGACGCTCCCCTGCTTTTGTCTATCACCTTTGAGTAGTCAAATGAAAGCCCTTTGTGCGATATGCCGTAGTTTTCCGCATCGCGGAAATAGTTGTAAACCTCGGCACATTTGATAATGGCTTTTGAGGGAATGCACCCCCAGTTCAGGCACACGCCTCCGGGGTTGTCACGTTCAACAACGGCCGTTTTCATGCCCAGCTGTGCGGCTCTGATTGCCGAAATATAACCACCTGGACCGGAACCGATTATAACAAGATCGTATTTGGAACTCATATTGGAGACATATTCTACATTAAGAAAAAAGAAGTGTGAAGTTAAACACAAGAATAGGAACCTTTTGAAAACCTCATGGCGTTTGTTTGTCCGCGCTCCTTTCGTTTTGTCTTGTTCAACTTCATATATACTGTTTTCAATGCCCGACAGAAAGACAGAAGAGCATATTGAAGACCGCGAGTGGACGGACTCTTTTGACGAGATCATCTCTGGCGGCGGAGAAGAAAGGGCTTCGCAGCTTCTAGGACATATTCAAAAACATGCGGCTAAAAACGGTGTCAGCATTCCCTATGCCGCAAACACTCCTTACATAAACACAATTTCGACGGACATGCAGCCGGAATTTCCCGGAGACCGCGAAGTTGAGCGACGGCTCAAAAACATTATCCGCTGGAATGCAATGGCCATGGTCGTAAGAGCAAACCGCCTCAATGACGGAATAGGAGGTCACATATCCACCTACGCATCCGCGGCCACACTGCTTGAGGTCGCGTTCAATCATTGTATAAAAGTGGGCAAAAACGCTGATATGGTTTTTTTTCAGGGGCACTCATCTCCGGGAATATACGCGAGAGCTTTCCTTGAAGGAACCGTATCCCTTGAGCAGTTAAAAAACTTTAGAAGAGAAATCAGTGGCGGCAGAGGACTTTCATCATATCCTCATCCGTGGCTGATGCCGGATTTCTGGGAATTCCCGACCGTTTCAATGGGACTTTCTCCGATAATGGGAATCTATCAGGCGCGTTTCAACAGGTATCTGGAAAACAGAGGATTAATTGAAAAATCCGATTCCAATGTCTGGGTCTTTCTCGGTGACGGCGAAGCGGATGAGCCGGAAACTCTCGGAGCAATAACCCTCGCGGCAAGGGAAAAACTTGACAACCTTATATTTGTAATCAACTGCAACCTCCAGCGGCTTGACGGGCCCGTAAGGGGCAACGGCAAAATTATCCAGGAGCTTGAGGCGATTTTTCGCGGAGCGGGATGGAACGCAATAAAGGTGATATGGGGAACGGACTGGGACGTGTTGCTTGAAAAAGACGCTTCGGGCCTTCTTATGGAAAGAATGGAAGAGACGGTTGACGGCGAATATCAGAAATATGTTGTTGAGAAAGGGAATTACATACGGACAAACTTCTTTGGAACACATCCCATTCTGCTGGACATGACGAAAAATCACACCGACAAACAGCTGGAAAAGCTCGCGCGCGGAGGGCATGACCCGGCGAAGGTTTACGCGGCCTACAAGGCGGCGCTGGAGCGGAACGGAAAGCCGTCTGTGGTTCTTGCGAAAACCGTAAAAGGCTACGGACTTGGCGAAAGCGGCGAGGGACGCAACATAACTCATCAACAGAAAAAGTTGAACGAACGGGAATTAAAAGATTTCAGAGACCGTTTGCACATACCGATATCAAATGAAGAAATTCTCAATGTCCCCTTTTACAAACCACCCGAAGACAGCAGGGAAATTCTCTATATGCTTGAAAGGAGAAAATCCCTGGGCGGCAGTTCGCCTTCGAGAAAAAACAGGTCAAAACCCCTCGAACGGATTCCCGAAAAAACCTTTTCCGAATTTTACAAAGGGTCTAACGGCCGCCCCGTTGCAACAACAATGGCTTTTGTGAAAATGCTTTCAGAACTGCTGAAAGACCCCGAAATCGGCCGCCTTATCGTGCCGATAGTTCCGGATGAGGCGCGAACATTCGGAATGGAGCCGCTATTTCGCAAAGTCGGCATATACGCAAGCGAGGGGCAAAAATACGACCCCGTGGACTCCGACACACTTTTGTATTACAGGGAAAGTAAAGACGGTCAGATACTTGAAGAGGGAATTACCGAAGCGGGGGCAATGTCTTCCTTCATAGCGGCCGGAACGGCAAGCGCTACTCACGGGATAAACGCGATTCCGTTTTTTATCTTCTACTCCATGTTCGGTTTGCAAAGGATAGGAGACCTTGCCTGGGCGGCGGGCGATATGCGGTGCAAGGGTTTCCTTATCGGCGGAACCGCAGGCAGAACAACACTTGCTGGAGAAGGACTTCAGCATCAGGACGGAAACAGCCACCATTTTTCATACGCTTTTCCGACAATGCCGTCTTACGACCCCGCTTTTGCGTATGAACTCGCGGTGATAATATGCGAGGGAATGAAAAAAATGTATTGTAACGAAGAGGATATTTTCTATTACATAACCGTTACAAATGAGCCGTACGAGCAACCGCCCATGCCGAAAGGCAAAGATATTCCCGAAAATATAATCAAAGGAATGTATTGTTTTTCAAAATCAAAACTCACAAAAAAGGAAACTCCAAAAGCACACCTGCTCGGCAGCGGAGCTATAATGAACGAGACGATAAAAGCCGCGGAAATTCTGGAGAAAGAATACGGAGTCTCAGCGGATGTGTGGAGTGTTACAAGTTACAAGGAACTTTACAGAGAAGCACAGACAACCGAGAGGTTGAACAGAATCCGCCCGTTCACAAAACCGGAAAAATCACATATTGAAAAATGTATGAAAGGCAAAAGCGGAGTTTTTATCGCGTCTTCGGACTATCTGAAATCCCTCCCCTGCTCAATATCACGTTGGCTTCCGGGACGAACTGTTGAGCTTGGAACGGACGGGTTTGGCAGAAGCGACACAAGAGAAAGCCTGCGGGAATTTTTTGAAGTAAATTCAAACCACATTGCCTACGCCGCGCTTTGGGCGCTCAGAGAAGAAGGGCAAATAAAAGACACAACGCTTAAAATAGCGATTAAAGACCTTGGAATAAATCCAAGGAAAAAAGACCCGATGTTCACATAAGGAAAAAAATAAAAAACAGGAGAAAAACCAAGATGAAAGAATTTAATCTGCCAGAAATCGGTGAAAATATTGAGGAAGCCGTTGTTATAGCCGTCTTTACCGAAGAGGGAAATTTTATAGTAAAAGACGAGCCGGTTGTTGAACTTGAGACCGACAAAGCGGCGTTTGACCTTCCGTGTCCGTTTGAAGGAAAGGTGGAAAGCATCGCGGTTTCCGCGGGAGACAAAGTGAAAGTGGGTCAACTTATCGCCGTAATAAACACAAACAGCAAAGAGAAATCCGCAACATCGGGAAAGAAAACCCCGGAGAAAAAAGCCGAACCGAAAACCGAGCAACCGGCCAGTCCGCGTGAAAAAGAGCCTGTCGCTCCGGAGGTTACGGTCGAGCCGCCCGCCGAGATTGAAAAGCACGCCGGCAAACAGCAAACAACGCCTGTTGCGAAGCGTCCCCCTTCATCGCCGTCCGCGAAATCTCTTGCGAGAGAAATGGGGATAGAGATCACGGAAATCAAAGGCACTGGCGCGCGGGGAAGAGTTTCCTCCGAAGATGTAAAAACGCACGCGAAAGACGTAATAAACTCCGCGTGGAACCACGCCCCGGAGCTTCCGGATTTCAGCCCCTGGGGGGAAACGGAAAAGGTTTCCGTTTCAACCGTCAGAAGAATATCGGCACAATCTCTCGTTCGTGCTTGGGAAAAAGTTCCCCATGTTACACATCATGACAACGCGGACATCACGGAACTTGAAGATCTTCGAAAGAATTTCAGTGCAAAGGCGGAAAAGGCCGGAGGAAAACTCACGGTAACGGGAATTATCGTAAAAGTCGTGGCATCGGCGCTCGGAGTGTTCCCGAAATTCAACTCAAGTTTTGACGGACAAAACAACGAAATAATCCTTAAGAAATACATAAACATCGGAGTCGCGGTTAATACCGAAAGAGGCCTTGTCGTTCCGGTGATAAAGGATGTGGGGAAAAAGAATATAATTGAAATATCAATTGAGCTGTCGGACCTCGCGAAAAGAGCTAGAGAAAAGAACATCAAACCCGATGAGCTTCAGGGCTCAAGCTTCACCGTAAGCAATCTCGGAGGCATTGGCGGCAGTTCTTTCACGCCGATTGTTAACTACCCGGAAGTGGCAATACTCGGTCTTTCGCGTTCAAAGGTTGAGCCGGTCTACGAACCGGGCTCCGGGCAGTTCAAACCGAAAACAATTCTTCCGCTGTCTTTGTCTTATGACCACAGGGTGATAGACGGCGCGGAGGCGGCGACATTTTCCAGATGGGTGGCGGAGGCCGTGGAAGAGCCGTTCAAACTTGTATTTGAGGGGTAGGGATAGTTGAAATAACTTTTCACAAAGCGGCGGACGGAAGAGCGCGATGGAATTTTTAATCTCAATGAAGGCGGAAGATGTTAACACCACGGTGTTCCACAAGGTTACGATGATGGATATGCCTTCGGACCAGAAGAACGGGTATTTTATATTGGAAATAAGGGATATGAACAAAATAACAATCAAGTATCTGCATGAATACGCGGAAAAATTGCAGGAAGCATTCAAGGACTCCGAGGAATACATAATAGAACTTTCCAAAACCGGATTTAAAATCAAAAACAAAGTGGATGAGACAAAACCCTACAAAAAAGAATGGCGCAAATGGTCTGATTTCGCCAAAAAAATGCATGACAGGCTTGAGAAGTTTGTTTACTGGGAAAAAATCCGCCCAAAAAACTGACAATCCCCAAACAGTTACAATCCCGCAATCACAATGTCCGGCAAAAAAGAAAAAAACTACAGAGACTCTTTGAACCTTCCGAAAGCGGAGGGTTTTCCAATGAAAGCCGGACTTTTGCAAAAAGAACCTGTGATTCAGAAAAAATGGGAGAAAACAAACCTGTTTTCCGCGGTAAGGAAAAAATCCGAAGGTGCGGAAAAATTTGTTTTGCACGACGGGCCTCCATACGCGAACGGCTCAATACACATAGGGCATCTGCTCAACAAAATCCTGAAAGACATGGTTGTGCGGTCGCAAACCATGCTGGGTTTTGACTCTTTTCTGAAACCGGGTTGGGACTGTCACGGCCTCCCGATTGAGCACAAAATGCTGAAAGAATCCGAAGAGAGAGAGGCAGCCTCAAGCCCGATGCCAATAAGAAAAAAATGCCGCAACTACGCTGATAAATTCGTTCGCAAGCAGACAAAAGAGATGAAACGGCTCGGAACCATGGCCGATTACGAAAAACCGTATCTCACAATGAATCCGCAATACGAGGCGGGCGTGCTTGAGGTGTTTGCCGGACTTGTCGGGAAAGGAATAGTCAGCCGCGATAAAAAACCCGTTCACTGGTCTGTTGAAAACAGAACGGCTCTTGCCGAAGCGGAACTTGAGTATCACGAAAAAACAGACCCTAGCATATACGTCCTGCTTCCCGTAAAAGACCCGGAGCGTCTGCCCAAGTCTCTGAACGTTCCGCAAACCGGCGCGGTTTTTCTGATGGTATGGACGACAACTCCGTGGACTTTGCCCGCAAACCTTGCCGTTGCCGTCTCGCCGGACGCCGGATACGGGCTCTATGAAACGGACGGGAAATTCTGCGTTGTCGCCGAAAATCTTGCCGAAACCGTATTTTCTCACAGTTTGGATTCCAAAAGCCCGGAAAAAACCGGCTCATGCGCGGGAAAGGATTTTCTGTCGGCGCAAACAACCTACACACACCCTTTCATTGAACGCGAGGGAAGGGTTGTCGGCGCTCCGTATGTGGGAACCGATGAAGGAACCGGGCTTGTCCACACCGCTCCCGGTCACGGCGCGGAAGACTACGAAACCGGCGTAAGGGAAGGGCTGGATATCTACTGCCCCGTTGGCGAAGACGGAACTTTTGACTCTTCAGCTCCGCAATGGCTGCAAGGGAAAAGTATTTGGGAGGGAAATGGAATTGTGGCGGAAAAGCTCAGGGAGCTGAACCTGCTTTTTTATGTCGGAAAAATTGTTCACAGCTATCCGCATGACTGGCGCGGGAAAACGCCCACAATATTCCGCGCGACCTCGCAGTGGTTTATCAAAATGGACAAGCCGTTTGGAGAACACGGGAAAACACTGCGCGAAATGGCGCTTGAAAATGTAAAAGAGAAAATAAATTTTCATCCCGAATGGGGAAGCAAGCGCCTCGGCGGAATGCTTGAATCAAGGCCAGACTGGTGCATATCCCGGCAGCGCTCATGGGGGCTTCCGATTCCGGCTTTTACGGACAAGGACGGCAACATACTTCTGACTAAAAAAACCGTTCTCATAGTGGCGGAAAAAATACGCGCGAAGGGCGGCAATTTCTGGTTTGAATCCGAACCGCCGGAACTGCTTGAAGGTTACAATCCTGAAAATGATGCAAACGCTCCGGAGTGGGCGAAAAACAGTTGGAATCCGTCCGGACTGAAAAAAGGCACAGACATTTTTGATGTGTGGTTTGAGTCCGGTTCGTCATGGCATTCGGTTATTGAAAAAGGAGAGCAAGGAAGGGCGGATTTGTATCTTGAGGGTTCGGACCAGCACAGAGGGTGGTTTCAGTCTTCGCTTCTTCTTTCACTCGCCGCAACCGGAAAGCCGCCTTTCAAAGACCTTCTGACGCACGGTTTCATAGTTGATGCTCAAGGGAAAAAAATGAGCAAATCGGGCGGCAACGCGCTTGAGGTTGAGGAAGTTTTGAAAAAATACGGCGCCGATGTGTGCAGGTGGTGGGTAAGCTCACTTAACTATTCAAACGATATAAAAGCCGATATTAAAATCATAGAATCCGCCGCAGATGAATACAGAACCATACGCAATACAATACGTTTTCTGTTGAGCAATCTGAACGATTTTGATCCTGAAAAAGATTCTGTTGAGCTTGCCGAAGAAGACGACTATTCAATTGACAATGTCGCTCTTATATATTGCAAAGTAACACTCGCCCAAACCGTTACCGCCTACTCCGAATTTGAATACAGGAAAGCAAGCCGGGCAATAATCAAGCTCTGCGACTTTTTGAGTATGCAGTACATAGTAGCCGTTCGGGACAGACTTTACTGCAACAAGGCAAACAGCAAAAAAAGACGTAAAACCCAAACTGTCATACATAAAATAGCGGACGTTTTAATAAAACTCTGCGCCCCGATTCTTGTTCATACGGCGGAGGAGGCATACGGTTTCCTGCACGAGAAAGAAAAAGATACAGCGGAAAGCGTCCACCTGACGGGCTTTCTGCCCAAAAAAGAAGAAGTGAAGAAATTTATTCTTTTCAAAAAAGAGAAAGAAATTATAGACACCTGTCTTATTTCTTCCGACTTCGACCTCACAAAATTAAAATTTCTCTCAAGAAAAGAAACAAAAGTATATGGCGATTGGGTTCACGTTCTTTTTCTGAAAGACAAGTGTCTGGTTAGGCTTGAAACGGCAAAAACGGCAAAAAAACCTTCAAACCCTCTGGATGCCGCAATAGGAATAGAAGTTACCGACCTGTCGCTGGATACAAATACATACAAATCCATAACCCGATTCAAACTAGATGAAATTGCCGATTTAGTTGGCGTAAGCCGACTTCAGATAATGGATGGTAGGCAAGAAGGCGGAGTCAACATTAGAGTAAACGACCTCACAAACGAGCCAAAATGCGACCGTTGCTGGAAAAGAGTTGAAACTGTATCAAAACGGCAAGACGGCGGGTCTCTATGCGACCGCTGCGCGGATGCGGTTGGTGTCTGATTTTACCTCAACCCGGCGGCCAGTTGAGTTTTCTGCCGCCAAGAATATGTATGTGTATGTGAAAAACGGACTGTCCGCCGTTTTTCCCCGTATTTGCCACTATTCTGTATCCGTCATCTGAAATTCCCGCTTTTGCGGCGATTTCCGGCACTTTCAGCATCAAATGCCCCATAAGACCCTTATCTTCGAGTTGCAAGTCATTAAGGGAAGAGATTTCTTTCTTTGGTATCAAAAGTATATGAACCGGCGCCTGAGGGCTGACATCCTTGAAAGCAATGCAAATATCGTCCTCATAGAAGATATTTGCTGGAATCTCGCGGTTGATTATCTTTGAAAATATGGTTTGAGACATCAAACTTGTTTCCCCCTTTATCTCATCTGTCAAAAGAGAGTGTGAACAAGCAAAAGTAAACTGTCAAGATTTCCGCGCTTTAGCAGACAATAGCAGATAATCCTTGTTAAAACGGTTCTATTTTAACTTTAAGTCCGTATTAGATATACAATATATTTTACTTATATCATTGAATATTATAATTCCTAACCTTCACTTCCAAACGTAATGTCCGATAAGTTATATTATGTTAACTTTACAAACGGAGGAAAGGATGATGGAAGAAATACAAACAAATTTTGAGTTCCAGTACCCTCTCGGAACGGTTGAGCAAAGAAAACTATACTACCCAATCACTGGTGTTGAGATGGAAGGTAATAAAGTTACTAAAATTATGCACAACAAAGAATACTACAACGACTTTACCATACAGGATGCTTATGATTATGGACTTAACAAAAAAGAAGACGTTATGTATCACGGCTGGAATGTCAAAATATCAGGCAGTAGTCGCTATGTAGGCTTGAGACTCTGGAGGCTTCCTCGACTGGTCAAAAAGCAAATCGAAAAACTTCTACATCGGCAAAACATTACGTTCTACAAGGAGGCAAAATGAAATTTAAAAAAATCATAGGCAACAAATACATACAAAAGGCGTTCATTGGAGCCCTAGCCGGGCTTTTGGGCATCAACCTAGCTGGGTGCTATGTGAGCGCCGCAAAATTAGAGACTGAAACCGAGCTCGGAACTATCAAACTCGGAGAAGTCAAAATAAAAAAAGGAGTGGATCCAAATGAAGAGAAAGAGACACAGTAAAAAAAGTGGAGGACGCAGACTGTGAAAATAACACACGATAGAGGTGGACACGTTATACAAAACGGGTTCCTTGGAAGACTCACGTGTATACACAGACTACGGGTAAGACCAGGGGAAAAGGTCAGCGGAATGGTAAGAGGCATAACCAGACTTGCGGACCTAGTAAGACCATTATCAACAGATATAAATCAAACAATGGTGGCATTCTTCATACCTCACAGATGGAGAATGAAAAAGTGGGAAGAGTACATAAAAAAGGGACCAACTAATGACGTTACATCATTAGTAAGCAGTGAAAAAGGGTACACATCGGCAGGAAATCAATTCACCTATAGAGCCATAACAACAGAGGAACTAAATCCAAATACTAACAGAGGCCAACTATACCCAGGGGCAGGGTCAACAAGAACAATAGACAGAGGAACAATCACATCATTATCAGCGAATCTACAACCAACGTTCTGGCCGTCTCAACCAGACGGTAGATTCAAATACAGACTAAAAACAACATACACACAGGTAAGAACAGAGATAGTCAACGAATTGGCAGAGTTAACAGCATTTAGAGGGGTGGGAACTAAACAACAAGCAAAACAAATCGGACTACACGAAGCATTGATACCATATCTGATATCATACCACCACCTAGCAGACTATCCAAGCGAAGACTATCCAACGGGAAAAAATGCCCTGGATCTAACAGAGAGCCAATGGGCAAGCCTAAGTAACAATCAAGACAATATAGACCAAATAATAAACACGCCCGGGACCAGACGCGGACTCATAGGAATAACTAACGGATTGCAAATGATGGCGGTAAAAGACCACTTCAACCGACAATATGAAGTAACAAATCTGCCGGCAAGCCAAACAAGCGGAAGCACAGCAACAACGGGGACGGGCGTAGAAATAAACGTTGAAGAGCTATCCCTAGCCCTAGCAAATTACAACAGCGAACTAGACAGAGCTAAAAAAGATAGAAGATATGACGAAATAATCAAGAACTTCTGGAGAGTAATGCCTCAAGAAGAAAGTACATTCAAACCGCCTATAATCGGAAAAAGCGACGGGTGGATAAACGGAATTGACATAAATGGAACAGGAGAGCAAAACCTCGGACATAGCGCAGGAAAGGCTATCGGATTTAGGGACCTGAAAATAAACGGATTTATGGCACCGGAACATGGAGAAATACTCATATACATAGGACTCAGAACACCAACATTATGGACCGGAGAACAATACATCCCGGACAATTATATTAACTTCGCCCTACCCTCAACATCAAAAGAGGAATTTTACATCCAACTGACTGGAGAAAAAATAGAAAAATTGCCATTGACACAATGGGGGATTAACGAATTCTTGAAAACAGGAAACGGGAGATTTATGACAGAGCCGGACTTTATGCACACCAAAGGCTCTAACTTTATCAACGATGAATTCATATCAAGACAAACAGCACACATCCCGGAAGGTAGTGCACCACAAAGCTTTACAGAATTAAAAAGAGGCATAGTACCAGCGGATGAGACAATACAAGATAGCGCAAACACCAAAGGAAAAATATTCAGCAGTACACCGCAAAGAGAATGGACGTTCTACGGCTATGCAGATATTCAAACAACAATAGAACAACCTGAACCTAGCTCAGAGTTCAGTAAAATCGGGGAGAAATTCTAATGGCAAATGGATGGAATACACTTGACGCTAAAGAGTTATGGCTGGAACAAAACACAACTTACAATGTGCCGCAAAAAAGAATAAGTGAGTCAACAGACTTAACAGAAATAGCACCGGCAATAGGAAGTACCAACAACTTTAAGAGGTCTTACATACTTACAGGGCAACAAACAAAGGGAATAACGCACGCAAGCATACATATAAATTGGGAAAATTTGTGGAATTATGATAACAACCACACAATAACGGAAAACAACATACTAGTATCGCTTATCTCAGAGATACCTAACGATAACCTGGAAAGGACTATTAACCTGATAATGAGCGCAAGAAATACAAATAAAGAGGAAGAAAAGAGAATAACACCGTTCATAAGTTCAACCTCGCAACAACTCTCAAACACCCAAACTTACATAACACAGCCATTACATGTGCTGAACTGGAACAACCTCACAAGTGGTCTAACAATAACCAGTGCCAACTTCACGGAACTTAGAAGAATAGGAATAAATTACATACTGTTTGGTTTCGGCATCGCAATCGCAAAAACAGAAGCAGATCAAGGAACCGGTGACACTACTATTAGCTTACAAATGCAAATGCGGGAGCAAATATCAACGGATATATACAATCCAAAGGCATAAAAAAATGAACTTAGAAACAGTCAATCTCATAAACGAAAAAGCACAGGAATTGGAAACTCTAACAGAGGCACTCCAAAAACAATTCGCTTTCCTTGAACAAACAAAAGACCAGAAAAAAATACAGGAATGGATAAACAGAGACAGAGAAGCAATCGTGAAAATCAAAAGAGGCATAGAAGAATGTGCCACAGAAATAGCCAACAAAATAATCAATCAAAAACAAAGGGGGTACTTATACAATGATTGAAGCAAACGAGTGGGTAATGACGGCAATCCGTCACGCAAAGGAAATATACTTCCCGGACCTAATCCGGGAAAGCGGAATACCGCGGGCAAGATGGGAAACGGTAGTTGGACCAAAACCCTGGTTAAAATCAGAACGAGCAGAAAACAGAGCCGCGGTTGACCAACTCATAAGACAAAGCTCAGATCTAATGGGTATCGAAATGGTAGACATTAGCGCAAATGTAATCGCAGCCTACTGTGTAATCTTTGTGAGCCCAACAAACTGGCTCAAGGTGGCAATGATGTATGAGAGTGCAAGACGAGCGGAAACACTGGCAAATGACGAAGCCGGAAACTTTGCCGCAGGAATGACCGCAACTCAAATACACTCGCTTATGTGGCTCTACGCCACGGGAACGCAAACACTAGAGGTTGACGAGTTCCGAAAAAACATAATAGAAACAGCTTTCCCAAGCAAAAGTGGTAAAAAAAGTGGCTCCTAAGACACGAAAACAAAACGACCAAGGGGGTAAGTAGGATTAAAACGGCAGAAATAGACTCAATCGGGCAGTTCACAGCCAGAGAGATAATGCTTGCCGCCGGAGGACCCGCACTTAAACGGTGGCAAGCAAAAAAACTTGTAGAAAAAATAGAATACCACCGCTATGCGGGACATCTAAATGAAATCGTGAACGATGAATACCAAACAGCGGAAAACACGAACCTGATACAAGATCTAAAAAAATATGCCTTAAAGGGGGAAACTAACTTTACTATTAAACAAGTCGGAATACCAACTCTAAATAAAGCACTTGAAATGATAGGACTTGAACTGGAAAAAAGAGAAAACCAACCTATAAATCCACATTGGGAACTGCTGAATCAACACAACAGAGAAGCAAGAAAAAGAAAACACTACTTACAGACGCAAAAGGCTATGAATGATAACACGCAGGCTTATATGATGTTTCTTACACTAACCTCAACTCCATATCATAATGAAAAGGCTTTTGGAGCAGGCTCAAAGGAATGGAGCAAATTTATCAAAGCCTTCAAAAGAGAGTGCGCAAGCGCGGCAGGCGTAGAAAGGAAAAACAGAGATGCTTGGAAGGGAGTGACATATATCAAAACAACGGAACACGGAAAGAAAAACGACCACGGACACATACACGCTATTATCATCGCGGAAGAGATTCCGGAAAAATGGAAGCGGGATCCAAACCGAGGCAGACCCGGAAACAAAAGAGAAATCGCCGCCGTGGGAAACTTATGGAAATGGGGATGGACTTCATGCCAGCCTATAAGGTTCATGGGAGACGTCTGGAAAAATAAGTGTCAGTGGGTATTCCCCACTGAAGTGAAAAAGAAAGAAAAGAAAACGCCGGAAGGAAGAGCAGTAATGTATTACGGACGAGAAAGAGAACCGCTCAAAACACTTGAAAAATGTACGAGATACCTATTAAAATACAGCACCAAAGAGGAGGCATCAGAATGGAAAAACAAAAGGAAAACGAAAAAATTAACCCGAACAATAACAAGCCAGGGACTGGGAAAGAACCTGCTGGAGAAACTGGCGAATTTGCCAGCGAATGGGAGAGAATGGAGCGCGAAGAACTGGAGCGTATCGCTACCCAGCAGAAAAACGCTGAACTTAATGAATTTGCAAATGAAATTCAAACAGAATATGGTTGGGATGTCGGACGACTGGATAATGAGAAGAGCGGAGAGAATGCAGAAACGGAACGAATTGAAAAGATGCAAAAATTGCAGGACCTTAAAGAAAGACTCAATAACGGTACAACGATACTTATCAGAAAACAGCCAACAAAGGGAGAGGTACTTTAATACTGTGAAAAAACTCGGAGACAGATATGCCAGCGAAATAGCAATACCGCCGCCGGAGGATTGGATGAAGCAAAATAACTCACATGAATATAGGACATATATGTAATGGCTGACCCATTAACAGCAGCGCTTGTAAGCGCCGGAGGCGGAATCATAGGAAATATCCTGTCAAAACCTAAACGTCCAAAAGCTCCAACAGGAGGAGAATGGAAAAAATTCTACGAGGAAGGTCCTAAACAAACAGGATTATCACCTTGGGACTGGGCAGGAACAGGAGCAAGCGGGCAGTCAATCGCAGGACAAACACAGGCAAATACATCGGGAGCAGAAATCAGAAATCAATTCAAAATGCAAAAATTGCAGAATATGAGCCAAATCGCTAACACTGCCATGCAAGCAAAAACACAACGGTATCAAGCAGAGCTAAACAAAGAAGCTCAACTAACCAAAATAGTAACAGACACATTTAACAGCGGAAATCCAGGAGCAGCTCAAGCAATAGCAGACAGCTTAGGTATAAACATCAAGGGGTTGGATAAAATGACGTCCCATAAACAACTCAGGGGAGCCCTTCATGATCCTCTAACATGGGTAGACCTAATCAGTATGGGTACAAAAAAAATAAAGAACCACAATACAAATCAACTAAAGAAACAAAAAAAGTTTTGGAAAGGTTTTAATAAAAAAAATTAAATGGAGAACAACCAAAACCCTATTGAGATAATTACACTCGTATTATACGTAGGCATAATAATCCTCGTAGGATGGGGCATTTTCAGAATTACGAAAGCGGTCATCAAAGCGATCATTAGAGCACTCGCCAGAGAATGGAAAAAAGAGAGTGAAAAAGAGAATGGAAAAAAAAGGGATTGACAAAGTCCGGTAAGTTATATTATGTTAACTTATAATTTATCAATCGTAGTTTTGGAGAAATTTTCATCAGCCAGAACGTACCCTACGCCACTCTTCCGGCTTTGATATCAAAAACTTTCCGTTTTCCCCGATAGAGAATATCGGAGGTGGATGTGGAAGTTACAAAGACCTGTCCAGAATAGTCCAGAAGCATATCAAAAAGAAATTTTCTTCTTCTCGCATCAAGTTCGCTTGATATGTCATCAAGCAGGAATATGGGACTTTCCTTCTTAATCGCTCTGCAAAGACCGATTTCGGCTACCTTAAGGGCTAAAACGATACTTCTTGCTTCTCCCTGAGATGCGAACAGGGAACTGTCTTTTCCGTCTATCTGAAGCGAGATTCTGTCTCTGTGGGGACCTATTGATGTGTGTCTTGTCTTTTTATCGTGCAAAAAGGCATTTTGAAGGGCTTTTCCGATGGAATCGGACATATCGGAGCTACTATCCGCACCGGAAACTTCAAAAGACGGCTCGTAAGCCGCTGAAACGTTTACGTTTGTGCCGCTTATATGCCTGTATATAGACTTCATTTCACGGTTTATCCTTTCAACAAGGCGAACGCGCTTTTGAACAATTCTCCCACCTGTTTCAGCCATTTGTCCGTTCCACAACTCAATTCCCGATGCCGTAGTACGGCCGGAGGCAAGAAGGGAATTGCGTTGTTTAAGAACCCGTTGAAAATCCACAATGTCCTGAAAGTGGGACGGGACAAGCCCACATATTATTGAATCAAAGTACCGCCTCCTCAAAGACGGTGTTCCCTTGACAATATCCACTTCAGACGGAGTGAAGTGAACAACCTCAAAATCAAGCGCTTTTTTTGACAAATTCGCGGGCATTTTGCCGTTAACTTCAACCCTTTTGCCGCCCGATGTGCGCGAAAAAGAAATACTTACCTCTGTTACCGAAGCCGGAGAATACTTTTCAATTACTCCCTTGAGCAATGCGGACTGTTCTCCGAAACGCACAATCTCCGACGAAGAAGACCCTCTCAGAGGCTTGAACCTGCAAAGCATATAGGCGGCCTCAAGAAGGTTTGTTTTCCCCTGTCCGTTTTCCCCGCATATAAGGTTGAAAGCGGGATGAAAAGTCAGGGTTTCGGAGGCGTAAGACCTGATGTTGCGAAGAGATACGGATTTGATTATCAAGGTTAGAAGTGTGAAGTGATAAAGGCGAAAAATCAACACATCTTTCGCGCGCTCAACAACTTGCGAGTTTCACACTTTACGTTTGTGATGATGTATCCTTTTCGGAAAGATGATTTCACTGAAAATTTCAGAAATAGATTGCGAAGACCACGGCAAAGGGTTTGCCAGACTCAGCCGCAACAATATGCATGAGTTGGGCGTTGAACCTTTTGACGCCATAGAGATTGGTGGAAAAAGAAAGACCGCAGCAAGAGCCGTGCCTCTTGAGGAGGAAGGCGGCTCAAATGAAGGCATCGTTGAGATTGATTCGTTCACGCGCCACAACGCGCGGTCGGGAATAAACGACTTTGTAATAATCAGAAAATCATCCCTTAAAGCCGCAAAGCAGATTACCGTTGCCGTATCGGACAAAACCGTTCTCTACGAAAGAGGCGGCAAAAAAGCCATTCATTCAATCCTCTTGGGACTTCCCCTGACGGTCGGAGACAAAGTCGGCATGGGAAAAAACGGCAAAAACCCTGAGGAAATCTATGTGATAAGCACAGTGCCAACCTCCCCCAAACCGGTTTTTGTTGAAAAAACAACCGGAATAAATATCGCACGGGTTCTGAAAAATGCAGACAGCCAACCGGACGGCAGAGTCGGCTACGGGCAAATCGGCGGACTGAAAAAGCAGATAAGCAAAATCCGCGAAATAGTTGAGATTCCAATCCGTTTTCCCGAAGTTTTTGCCAATCTGGGAATAGAACCACCAAGGGGAATTCTCCTCATCGGGCCTCCCGGAAGCGGCAAAACCATGCTTGCCAAGTCTGCGATTTATGAGGCAAAAGTTAATTTCCAGATTGTGAACGGTCCCGAAGTAATCAACAAACATTACGGGGAAAGCGAAGCGCGAATAAGGGAAATCTTTGAACTCGCCGAAGAAAAACAGCCATCCATCATATTCCTTGATGAGTTGGACGCCATAGCCCCGCGCAGAGACAAAGTCTCCGGCGAGGTGGAAAAAAGAGTGGTCGCCCAGTTGCTCACAATGATGGACGGACTGAAGAAAAAAGGGAATGTGACTGTCATAGGTGCGACCAACCTTCCGGACTCAATAGACCCCGCGCTCCGGCGGGCGGGAAGATTTGACAGAGAGATAACGCTTGATGTTCCCGACACTCTTTCCAGAGCCGAAATTCTCAAAATTCACTGTAAAGATATGCCGCTTGCAAAGGATGTTGACTTTCAACGTATCGCGGAAATGACAAGTGGCTTCACGGGAGCCGACCTTGAGATGTTGTGCAAGGAATCCGCTCTCAAAGCACTCAGCGGCCTGCTTGACAGCGGCGCGCAGGAGTATGACGATGCCGCAACCACCACCGCGCGGAAAGCGAAGAAAGATAACAGCGCGGTTGTCGTTTCAATGGAGAACTTTACCACCGCCCTGAAAGAGGTGGAGCCTTCCGCAATTAGAGAAATATCAGTTGACATACCCGAAGCGGGGCTTGAGAGCATAGGCGGGTTGAAAGAGATTAAAAACACCCTTTACGAATCGGTGATTATGCCTTTAAAACACAAGGAGCTTTTCAAAGCGGCAGAGGTGAGCCCGCCAAAAGGCATAATGTTATGCGGAACTCCGGGAACCGGAAAAACCCTTATTGCCAGAGCCCTTGCAAACGAATGCGGGGTCAACTTTATATCGGTCAAAGGGGCAGAGCTTCTTTCAAAATATGTCGGCGAATCCGAGCGGGCGATAAGAAATGTTTTTTCAAAGGCAAGACAGGTGGCTCCGGCGATAATTTTCTTTGATGAAATAGACGCACTCGCGCCGGCAAGAAGGGATTCCGATGGCAACAGAGTGTCGGAACAAGTCGTAAGCCAGATGCTTGCCGAGATGGACGGCATAGAGGAATTATCCGACGTTCAGGTGCTTGCCGCGACAAACCGTAGAGACATTGTGGACCCTGCGCTAATGAGGTCGGGAAGGTTTGATCTGGTTCTTGACATACCGCTTCCGGACTCTTCGGGCATTGAGGAAATCCTCGGTATTCACAACGGCGAGAAACCTGTCGCAAAGAATCTGAACCTTAAAACTCTGGCGGCAAAGATGAAAGGAATGTCGGGAGCGGACATAAAACTTGTCTGTCAAAAAGCGTCCATTTTTGCCCTCAACGAGCAGATAAAGAACAGAAAAAGCGCTTTCAGAATAACGGCGTCTCATTTCCGCAAGGCGTACAAGGAAGTCAAGGAAAAAAACACGTTCTCCCCCTGATAATGCCTGATATTGCTCCGCCCTACTCTTTTGTTTTCTGGACGATACTGCTCTTATCTGGAGGCGCATTTGGAAGTTTTCTGTGCGTTTGCGTCCGGCGGATTCCGCGCGGTCTTTCGATAATAAGACCCCGTTCATTTTGCGAAACTTGCGGAAATACAATCGCCGTCCGGGCTTCCGTGCCGGTTTTCAGTTTCTTCATTTGCGCGGGTAAATGCCTGCGGTGCAACGCGAAAATCTCTCCGTTTTATCCCGCCGTTGAGTTGCTTTGCGCGGCAAGCGCCGTTGTCTCCGTCCAAATGTTCGGGCTTTCGGTTGACGGTGCCGGGTGCTTTGTTTTTTTATACGCCCTTGTTGCCGCGTCCGTTTTTGACCTGCAAACAATGACGGTTCCGGACTTTATAACCCTGCCCTTCGCAGCGGCGGGAATACTGCTTTCAATTCCCGCCGGTTCTTTTACCGACTCCGTTACGGGAAGCGCCGCAGGAGGGGGCCTGCTGCTTGCCGTCTCTCTCGCTTACAAAGGCGTGCGGAAAAAAGACGGGTTGGGAATGGGCGATGTAAAACTTATGACCGGAGTCGGCGCTTTTATCGGTTTTACCGACGCGGTGGCGGCAATTTTTGTCTCGTCGCTGATTGGAGCAATCGGAGGCTTTGTGTATTTGAAAATTAGCGGGGAAAAACTCTCTCAAGTTTTTCCCTTCGCCCCGTTCATAGCAATCGCGGCGGTTTTCTTTTTCTTCAGAAGTTAGCCGCATTCTTGAAAAACCCCTAAATTGCGTAATATATTGAAATATTACTTGAAGGAGAAAAACAATGGCCATTAGCGCAAAAGCAATAACAAAAATCATAATAGAAACAAACAAGGCGCGCGACACCGCGGACAAGTTGCGCGACTTCGCCGACCTGATGAAAAAACAGAACGCGAGCATTGAAGGCGATGTAACAACGCAGTGCGAACGCATATCGGACAGCATGGAAATTGTTTCCGGCGAGATTTCGGCTATAAGGGAAACGCTTCAAACCCAGCTTGACGCAATTCCCGTTGATAAAAAGGAAGTCAAAACTGCGGCGGAAAAACTTCTGCTTTTCCAGAATAAACCCGAACACGCCCTCCTCTATGCCCAGCAGCAACTTGGCAACCACAAAGAGGATTCACACTGGTGGTTGTACTGGAACGGCATAATAGAAGCCGTTGTAAAGAAAACCGGCATAAAGGCCGTGATGGTTAAAAAAGGAAAATAAAATCACCCGAACCGTTTCATAATTCACTTTCGCATCCGTAAATTTTTCAACCTCACAGTGTTTGCGGCTTTCAAACTCCCATATATGCGTGAGCGAGTATAATACTGCTCTCTCATGCTTAAGTTCATAGACGAAGCGAAAATATATGTGCAGTCCGGTGCGGGCGGGAACGGATGCATGAGTTTCCGGCGGGAAAAACACGTTCCGAGAGGTGGTCCCGACGGCGGGGACGGCGGGGACGGCGGGGACGTGATTATCTTCGCAAACCCCGAAGTTAGTTCGCTACTTGATTGCAGATACAGGCGACATTACCGCGCGAGACGCGGAACGCACGGCAAAGGAGCGCGAAAACACGGCGCAAATGGGGAAAGCCATGTCATATCCGTTCCGGTGGGAACGGTTATCCGCAATTCTGAAACCGGAGAAACACTCGCCGATCTTGGCAGTCCTTCCGATACCGTAGTCGCCGCGAAGGGCGGACGGGGCGGACGAGGAAATGCGAGGTTTACGACCTCAACAAATCAGGCGCCGCGCAGAACGGAAGACGGGCGCCCCGGAGAAAAAATTGAACTGTTCCTTGAGCTTAAACTTCTCGCCGATGTCGGTATAACCGGATTTCCGAACGCGGGAAAATCAACCTTAATTTCAAAAGCGTCCGCCGCGAGGCCCAGAATAGCAGACTACGAATTCACAACGCTTGTCCCGAACCTCGGTGTCGTAAGATGGGGCGATTACAAAACCTTCACAATGGCGGATATACCGGGGCTCATAGAGGGAGCGCACACCGGAAGCGGTCTTGGAATCCGTTTTCTCCGCCACATTGAGCGCACAAAACTGCTTATTCATTTGATAGATATGTCTCCGTTCACGGGGAGGGAACCGCTTGAAGATTACGAAAAAGTCAACACCGAACTGCGCTCCTACGACCCGCGCCTTGCGGAAAAACCCCAGATAGTCGCACTCAACAAAACGGACATTCCCGAAGCGGAGGAAAAAACCCGTGAACTCGCCGGGCATTTCGCAAAAATAGGAATTGACACGGTGGAAATCTCCGCCGTTACCGGGGCAAATGTCAAAGGCCTTATCCAAAAAGCCGGAGTGATGCTTGAAGAGATTCGCGGAGGCGAAACCAAATGACTTTCGCCATTCTCGGAGCGACCGGAAACACGGGAATAATGGCGACGCGCTATTGCCTGCGCTGCGGACACCGCGTTCGTGCCCTTGTGAGAAACCCTCTGAAAATGCCCGCCCTGCCTGAAACCGCAAAAGGCGGCAGTCTTGAAATCATAAAAGGCGATGTTACAAACCCGCTGTCAATCGCGGAGTTAATTACAGGCACAGACGCCGTGATAAGCGCGCTGGGGCCGAGTGATTTTCACACGGGATTCAAGGTTCATTCAAGTGCCGCGCTCCACCTTTCGCGCCTGATGCCCGAAGCGGGGATTTCGCGTTATGTATCGGTTTCCGGCGCGAGTTTGACCGTGTCGACTGACAAATTCAGCGTTCGTGGAAAGTTTTTCAGCGGGGCGGCTTTTGTCCTCACAAAAATAAGCGGGCAACTAAACAAGCTGCTTGCAGATAAACGCGGAGAGTATGAAATTCTGAGCGAAAGCTCCCTTGACTGGACAATTGTGCGTCCGCCATACATCCTTCCTGGCGACTACAAACAGGACGCAAATATAACCCCCTTCACTCTTGCGGGAAGTAAAGTCCGCGTGACAGAACTTGCGAAAGCGCTTGTAGATTTGGCGATTGACGGAAGGTTTAAGAAACAGGCGGTTTTTATTAACAGCAAGTAGGCAAACTCTCAGCCGCCACTACTGCAAATCCCCTTCCGAAAGTGTGCTTACGGGAACGGGCGAGGCATGGTGAAGCGCCATGCGCCAGCCCTCGTCGGTTTTTTCAAAAATATTTGTCGCCTGAGCAAGCGTTACGACTATTCTTCCATCAACAAAATGATTGAGTCTTTCAATGCAGTTAACCCACGCCGCTTTTTCCCCAACATCAATGAGAACATCCGAAGTTTCCACGCTCGCAAGCTCGCCAGACTCAAATATGCTCATCCAACTCGCCTTGATCGCCTCCCATCCCTTAATGGCGGGCCAACCCGGATGAATGCACTTAGTTTTACGGTCGCCAAGCCAGATGCTCTCCATTAAACGGATGTCCGCTTTGTTAAGTGCCTCATAGAAATTCTCGTGCGCCTTTTCAACTTCCTTAATGCTCTTTTCACTCATACTGTCGATTTCACCCCGTCCGGAGGAAAATTATGACTTCTTCGCCTCTATTATCAAATCCGCCATTTCAAGCACCGCGCTTTCACCGTCAAAACTTGAGACATACGCACAACACATCTTTACCTCAAGAGGAGCGGAAGCGGGAGCCGCGAGAAAAGCCGCAGTGTCCGCCGCCGAGATGTCTGTCTCTCCGAAAGCCAGAAAGACCGCACCACGAGGCTCAACTTCATCCGCGCTGTCAAAAAAAACCGTTTTAACTCCCATTTCCGAAAGATTGCATACCATATCGTGCGCCACGCCGTCCGACACTCCGGCAATTTTTCTACTCACTGCGAAAACCCTCGCGCTTGCGAACGCGCGTCTTATGTCGCTTCTCTGGACGGTAAAATCCCTCATATCTGTTCAAAAGCCGATGAGGAGAATCGAACTCCTGGCCTGCTCATTACGAGTGAGCTGCTCTGCCACTGAGCTACATCGGCAACGAAAATAGCACGAAACTATTTTGCTATCCAACCCCCGTCCACCGAAAGCATGGAGCCGGTCATAAAATCAACCCCGTCCTGACAGAGAAAAAGCACCGCGTTCGCTATTTCATCGGGTTGGCCGAGCCGTCCTACGGGATGGAAAGAGACTATCATCTCCTCGGTTGCTATCTCGTCTTCGGTGGCGCCGATCATGTTGGTTACCATCGGAGTTACAATCGAGCCCGGGCATATAGCGTTCACCCTTATTCCCTGCGAAGCGTAGTCGAGCGCCATCGCACGGGTAAGCTGCGTAACCGCTCCCTTTGAAGAAACATAAGATGTAAAACCGGCAACCGCCTTGAGGCCGAGCACCGATGAGTTGTTCACTATGCAGCCGCCGCCTTTTTTGAGCATGTGGGGAATCGCAAACTTGGACATCATAAAAGTTCCCCGCACGTTTATTGAGAAAATTTTGTCCCACTGTTCAACCGCCGTCTCATGAGTCGGAGCGGCGGCAAGAATGCCTGCGTTGTTGAAAAGAATGTCCACTGCGCCGTATTTTTCCACCGTGTATTCAACCACGTTTTTACAATCCTCCTCCTTCGCCACATCACTTACCATATAGTCAATTGAGAGCCCTTTGTCTTCGGCTTCCGAGACCGCCTCTTTGAGCGTCTGTTCAGTTCTTCCGGTAATCACCACGGTCGCGCCTTCTTTGGCGAAAAGAAAAGCGGTGGCTTTCCCAAGCCCAAGACTTCCACCCGTTATTAAAGCAACCTTTCCCTTAAGTTTCATAATAAATCACCTCCTTTTTCGGAATCCAATCGGTTTATTCTATACATTGCCGTTCATATTTTTCAAATTCAGGACACAAAAGCGGCGGCTTCGGCTCCCGCTCTTTTTCCGCCGCGTATGCAGTCCGGTATTCCCACGCCGCCGTATCCCGCGCCGGCAAAAAACAACCCTCCGAGCTCATCTGCGGCGGCTGTTATTCTTCCAACAAGGTCTTTGTGCCCCACGGCGCAAACAGGCATCTGTCCGCCGTATTTGCCGACCGCCGCGGCACAGGGCGCGACCGCCGCTCCAAACAGCCTTCCGGCGGCCTCTTGCGCGCGCGAAATTATCTCGCCATCGCTCGCGGCACAGATGCCACCGGCAATAAAAAACCTGATAATACTGAAACCCTCCGGCGCTCTTTGCGGGAATTTTCGGCTCAGGAACGAGCAAGCAAAAACCTCCCCCTCGCGCGCATAGGGAATGAGAAGCCCGAATCCGTGGGGAATGCGGGGAACCGTCGCAGTCTCATAAACAAGAGCCGCGACCGCACATGAAGAATGCTCCACTGACCCGAGAAGGTGCGACAATCCGACATCCATCCCGGAAAGCATTGAAGCGGCGGCTCCGCACGGAACGGCAACGACAACGGCAGCGGCACGAGTCGAACGCCCGCAATCGGAAACAATCTCCCATCCTTGCGTTTTTTTGAAAATTCCGGAAACCCTGAAACCCGTTTTTATGCAACCGCCCGGAAGGGTTTTCACCGTTGCGTCAACCATCTCAGACATTCCCCCCAGAGGCGAGAAGAACCCGCCGAATCTTGCCCCGCCGCTTTTGTCTTCATTTTTCCCGCGCAACGCGCGCAAAACGCTTCCGTGCTCTCTCTCCATTTTGACAAACTCGCGCAAAACGGACTCCGCCCCAAGGGTTTCCGGTGGAGCGCAATATATGCCACCTACAAGGGGCGCGGCGGCTTTGCTCAAAATCTCATCGCCGAACCGTCTGCGGACAAAAGAGGCAACGCTCTCGTCCCCCAGCGAAGCTGAACGCGCCGGGATAAAAATTTCCGCGAGCGCTCTCAACTTGCCGGAAACGGAAAAAAGAGGGCTCGTGAGAAAAGGGATAACACTGCGCGGCGCTATCATAAAAAAACCGTCCGGCAACGCAACCGGCGCGCCCTTCTCCATTATAAAAACCTTGCGCCCTTGCCCGGAGGTCGGCGCAAGACGGGAGCGGATACCTATGCGCGAACAGAAATCAAGGGTCTCTTTATCCGCCAAAAAGGAATCGGGCCCCCTCTCCAGCACAAACCCGTCCTTGCAGATGGTTGAGACTGTTCCTCCAACGGAGGACGAAGCCTCCAGAATTTCAACCTGTTTACCGAAGCGGTCGGAAATCTCAAGCGCGGCACTCAAGCCCGCTATTCCACCGCCTATGACGGCGATTTTGTTTTGCCATTTCATTATTTGCGCAAAATATAACCATCAGCTACCGCGCCGAGCGCGAACAATGCTCAGAACAGTCTCTCCGAGGGCTTTTACAAACTTGGGGTCGTCATTCACGGTTTTCGCGGAGAGAATCTCTATTGCCGCGCTACCGGCCGCTTGCGCGGCTTCAATTCCAATGTCATAGAGAACCTCGACATGGTCGCACAAAAACCCGACGGGCTGAACAACAACATGGCTGACTTTCCCCCTGAGCCCCGTGATAACGTCACAGATATCCGGCTCAAACCACTCCTGTTCGGGGCTTCCGCTCCTGCTCTGCCAAGCGGTAAGAAATTCGTCCGCGCCGAGTTTTTCCGCCGTGAGTTCGCAGGTCTTGCGAAACTGCCTTTGATAAGTATCCGCTCCGGGCATATCAAGCGGTATACTGTGAGCGGTGAAAATCAGCCGTGCCGTATCGGACAGACGGCCGCCGGGAAGTTTCTCTATCTGCTCCGCAACCCTGTCCGCGCAGTTTTCTATGAAAAGAGGGTTGTCAAAAAGCGGAGGAGAATAGACGAAATCAATTTCCGCGCCCGTTTTTAAATTTGCCTCCGCCACCTCACGCTCGTATCTATCCCAACTTGTGTCGCACTGGTGAAGAGCCATTATCAGGGCGGCGCATTTTTTATGTCCGCGCCTCTTCATCTCCTTAACTGTGTCATCCGTGAAAGGGTCCCAGTTTCTCATTGCCATATAGACTGGAAGTTTCACGCCCTCACCTTCAAGAAACGCACGCAACCCCTCGCCCTGCCTGCGCGTAAGCTCATTCAGTGGAGAGCCGCCTCCAACCTGTTTGTAGTGGCTTTCAACCTCTTTCATTCTGCGTTCGGGTATGGAAAATCCCTTTGCAACATTGCGCAAAAATTCCGGAACATCCTCCGCCCTTTCGGGCGCGCCGTAGCCAATGAGAACAATGGAGTCAAAACCGTTCACTTTCGCGCCTTTCCAGACATGATCAGCGATGAATATTCACCGACCTTTTCAACAAGTGCAAGAACATTGTCCGCGCAAGTCGCGGGCATTACGCCGTGTCCCAGATTAAAAATATGCCCCGGCCGTCCCGCTGCCTTGTTCAGTATCGCGGCAACATTCTCCTCCACAACCGAACGGCTTGAGAGAAGAACCGCAGGGTCAAGATTTCCCTGAATTGCCGTTTTGTATCCGATAGTTTTCCATGCGTCCGAAAGGTCAACAGTCCAGTCAGCACCGATTACGTCCCCGCCGGCTTTCTTCATACAGCCCAGAAGCGAGCCCGTGCCAACTCCAAAATGTATCGCCGGAACATCACGCGGCAAAGCTCTGAAAACCGCCCTTGTGTACGGCATCACAAAACGTTTGTAATCATCGGGCGAAAGACAGCCCGCCCAACTGTCAAAAATCTGAACCGCATCCGCTCCGGCTTTTATCTGCGCGTTCAAATACGATGCAGTCGCGGCGGCAATTTTTTCCATAAGCGCGTTCCAAAGTCCGGGGTCGGAGCGCATAAGGTGTTTTGTATTCGCGTAAGTGGAAGAGCCCCCTCCTTCGATAAGATATGAGGCAACCGTGAAAGGCGCGCCGGCAAACCCCAGAAGCGCGACAGCGGGATCCAGCGCTCTTCGCGTGATTTCAACGGTTTTGTAAACATACGACATCCGTTCGGGATCAAACTCCCTTATTGTGTCCACTGCGGCGGCGGAACGGGCGATGTTTTTGATTCTGGGCCCGTCCCCTTTTGAAAACTCTATTTCAATGCCGAGCGGCTCAAGGATAAGGAGTATGTCGGCAAAAATTATCGCTGCGTCAAAACCGAACCTGTCAACCGGCATCAGGGTAACCTCCGCCGCCAGCTCCGGGGTCTTACACAGGTCAAGAAACGGAACCCTCGCCCTTATCCGCCTGTATTCACCGAGATACCTTCCCGCCTGCCTCATCATCCAGACCGGCGTGCGCTCGGTGCGCTCAAGCCTGCATGCTTTCATAAAAAGCGAATCGCACGAGGAGACAGATACGGTTCTACGCGACCAGACCATATCGATTTTTTTCCATTTCAAAGTGTCAACGCCGTTTTTGCGGGCGCGTCTTTTCTTCTCAAGAAGATGCTTCCCTCTCGCGGCAAGTTCCACGACAAGGTTTTCCATCTTCGCCGTGTCCGGCTCATAATCAGCGGATATGCCGAACTGCTCAAGGGTCCCGGTCGTAGAGGGTCCGATTGAGCCGACTGCCGCGCGGGAAACGCCTTTTTTGAAAAGAGTCAAAACCTTCGCACGCCGTGCGGTCTCAATTATGTTGACAACCTGACGAGAGCTTGTAAATAGAAGAATATCCAGAGACCCGGTGGCGACCGAACGGACGGTTTTCTCAAGCGGGGCGGTGTCTTCGGGAAGCGCCCATTTGTAAACGGAAAAAGAGCGCGTTTTCGCGCCGTGGTTTTTTAACGCGCGGGAGAGTCCGGTATTCACGGCGCCAGACTGCTGCACTTCAACCCTTTTGCCGCGAAGCAGACCGGCCTCTTGCGCGCGGGTGACAATCTCCCTCCATGTTGCCGGTTCGGAGACTTTGATATCAGGCTCAACTCCAGATTCCGACAGCGCGGCGGCGGTTTTGGGGCCGCGGCAGATTGTCTTTATTTTTTTGAACGCCCTTTTATACTCAAGCGCGCCGTATTTTGAGATTATCAGTTCCGACATCGCCCTCACGCCCGTGTGGGTGAGAAGGATTAAAACATCGGTCTTGTCCGAAAAAAGACGGTCGGCAAAATCCCAAACGGATTTGGGCTGTTTGATTGGAGCCTCGCGCATCGCCGGCGCGACAAACGGTTTGCCTCCTTTTGAGAGAATTAAATCCGCTATGTCGCCCGAACGCCTGCTCTCAAAAGCCGCCACTCTCAAACCGTTAAAATTGCCGGGCATTGGAGCTTCTATTATGAAGGGTGAAGGGTAAAAAATAAATGCCGGAACGCGCTTTTTCCGGCGGTTGTTTTTCAATTCGCTTGCGCCACCAATGTAATGTAGGATACGGTCTTACTCCGAAAAATGAGCAAACCCTTTATTCCAACTCATTGCGCCTCCTACAGGGAAGGCGAACTGTTTATTGAAGACACGCCTCTTTCGCGCATAGCTGAGGCGGTCGGAACGCCTTGTTATGTCTACAGCTCGCGGGCTTTTGAAGATTCATACCGCGCGTATGAAACCGCTTTCCGCTCCCTCTCGCCCCTGATATGCTATTCGGTCAAAGCGAACTCAAACCTGTCGGTACTCTCGCTTTTTGCGGGACTCGGAGCCGGCTTTGATGTTGTATCCGGCGGGGAAATACTTAGGGTTGAAAAAGCGGGCGGAGACTTAAAAAAAACCGTTTTCTCCGGAGTCGGCAAAAGTAAAGACGAGATAAAACTCGCGATTGAAAAAAAGATACTGTTTTTTAATGTTGAGTCCGGTCAGGAACTTGAGACCATCAATGAGACGGCGATGGAAATGGGAGCCAAAGCTCCGGTTTCACTGCGCGTTAATCCGGACATAGACCCGAAAACCCACCCCTATATCTCAACGGGTTTCAAAAAAAGCAAATTTGGAATAGACATGCGCGAGGCGGAGGAAACCTATCTGCGCGCGGAGTCAATGGAGGGAATTGAAATCAGGGGAATTGACGCGCACATAGGGTCGCAGATATTGGAGATTTCCTCGTTTGAGGATTCGGTTGAAAAACTGCTCGGGCTACTTTTCAAACTTAAAAAACACGGAATTGAAGTCGGCTATATGGATATCGGCGGCGGGTTCGGCGTGCGCTACGGGGAGGATGATTCTCCTCCCCCGCTTGGCGGTTTTGCACAAGCCGTGGAAAAACTTATGAAGGGCGCAAAGTGCAAACTTGTTCTCGAGCCCGGAAGGTCGCTTGTGGCAAACGCCGGTTTGCTGATCTCGTGCGCTCGTTACATAAAACGCGGAAGCGAAAAAAAATTCATAGTCGTGGACGCCGCCATGAACGACCTTTTGCGTCCGGCTTTCTACGGCTCGCATCATGAAATAGTTCCTTTGAAGGACAGAAGCGGAGAGAAAACGGAAAAAACCGACATCGTGGGCCCCGTGTGCGAATCGGGTGATTTTTTTGCGACTGACAGAGATTTTCCGCTTGTGGAACGGGACGAGTTAATTGCGGTTATGAGCGCGGGCGCATACTGTTTCACAATGTCTTCAAACTACAACACAAGACCGCGCGCGGCGGAGACGCTTGTAAGAGAAAACGATTTTCAAATCGTAAGAGAGAGGGAAAACTTTGAGGACATGATACGAGGCGAAAAAATCGCACGCTCCGCAGAGGGAGAAAACGGATGAGCGGAGCGGAAGCGGTTTTTGAAATAGTGGGCAAGTCCGGTCTGTTTTTCTACCCGATAGCCCTGTGCTCGGTTATTGGAACGGCGCTGTTTATTGAAAAAATTTATTTTCTCAGGGAATCAAAAGTCGCCCCGGGGAATTTTGTGCGGGCGATTGTACGCCTCGCGGAAAAAGGCGAATTGGACGGGGCAAAAGCCTTGTGCGAAGAAAACAACTCCCCGATAGCGCGCGTGTGTCTTGTGGCCATTGAGGCGGGCGGGGAAAAAAGAGAGGCGGGGGAACTTACGGAGCAGTCTCTCGAAAATGAGGCGCTTGATCTGTATTCCCATATTGAAATGCTCGGAGCGATAAGCAGCATAAGCACATTGCTCGGTCTGCTCGGAACCATATCGGGAATGATAAAAATATTCGGCGTTATTTCGCTTGACATTGAAGTCAATCCCGCTTTGCTCGCGGGCGGAATATCCGAGGCGCTTTACACAACCGCCCTGGGGCTCGGAGTGGCGATACCGGTTTTTATCGCATACAAATACCTATCGGGAAAATACGAAGCCGTCATATTCCATCTTGAACAATCATCGGGCGAAGCGCTTAAGGCGATTGAAGTGCCGGGGAACGGAAAATGAAAAAACGCGGCGCGCGGCTCTCAAAAAAACGCGGTTTTTCAAACCACCTTGACCTCACCCCGATTGTGGATGTTGTTTTCAACCTGCTTATATTTTTCGCGCTTTCTCTCAACTTCACGCCCGCGGTCAGGGGAATTCAGATAAAAGTCCCCGAAGTGGGCTCTCCGGTGGAAAACGTAAAAGAGGAAAAAGTAATAGTCTCGGTTTATGAAGACGGAAGAATTTTTCTGAATGAAAGACTGGTTTCTCTCAAGGGGCTCGGTGAATCGCTCAGACAATCTCCCGACAAATCCGCGACCGCCGTTATCAAGGCGGAAGAAAACGTCTCGCACGGAACCATTGTCGACATCATGGCTTCGGTAAAGGCGGCGGGTTACACAAAACTCGCGCTCGGCGCGCGGGGTATTAAGTAGAAATTGAGCGCTTCAGTCACAGATTCTGCGAATCGTGACGAAGAATTTCCGCTCAAGGGTTACATATTCATAGTGGGAACGGCTCTTTTTACCGCCCTTTCATATCTGATAGGCAAACATCTGGGCATCTCAAGCGACAACATCGGCACGGCGTCAACAACTTTTTTCTGGTTTTTCGGCGCGGCAATCACCGCTTTTTCGGTATCCGTCATTATTCCTTCCCAGAAACATGAATTAAAGAATTTGCGGAAATACGGAACCATACTGATTCTGACTTCGCTTTTTACCTCAGTCGGAGGCGTGCTTTGGGTCAAAGCGCTCTGGATAATAGGGCCCGCGCTGACCTCCTTTCTTATGAAAGCTCAAACTCTTTTCTCATTGCTACTCGGAGTGGTGTTTCTGCGTGAAACTATAGGCAGGGGAGAAGCGGTCGGAATAGGGCTAACGGTCGCCGGCGGAATAGTAGTTACTTACCATAAAGACCAATATCTGCTGCTCGGCGTGGCGGCGGTGCTTGTTTCCGCGCTTTGCTATTCAATGGTTTCGTTCTGGGTAAGAACGCTCGCGGTGCGCAGGGGACTTAATATGCTGACCGTGTCAACAATGAGAACAATGGGAGTTTCGGTGATTTTGCTTGTTTATCTGATGGCATCGGGAACTCTTCAGATTCCCGGAACCAGAGAGCTGCTTCTCATGGCGGCGGGCGGCACTTGCGGCGCCTACATAGCGAAGTCGCTGCAGTTTTATTCCATAAGACTTCTCGGTCTTTCCCGGAGCACGGCGGTTATGCCGCTTGAATCCCTGTTTGTTGTGCTTCTCTCGCTAGTCTTTTTTGACACCATTCCGTCAACCGCCAAACTGCTCGGTGGAGCGTGCATCATCATCGGAGTGGTTTTCCTCGTAATGTTCAGAGACGAGAAAACGGAGGCGCTGATCATAGGGAAAATTATGGGAAAATAGATTTCTCCAAAGCATTCACGTGCCCTTGTATTCAATATTCAGGTTTTTTTTCCGCAACGCACACTCAAACGCGATATCAATAAGACGGCTTATCAAATCGGGATACGGCACCCCGCTCGCCTCCCAAAGTTTGGGATACATACTTATTGAGGTGAATCCCGGAATTGAGTTCAATTCGCTCACAAAAAACTCTCCGGTTTTGGAGTCCAAAAGAAAATCAACCCTCGCCATCCCCGTGCAGCGAAGAGCGGCAAAGGTTTCTCCCGCGGCGGTGCGGACGTTTTCTCTGATATCCGGCGGCAGGAAAGCGGGAATGAGAAGTTTACTTCCCGTATCACGGTATTTTGAGTTGTAATCATAGAAATCCCCGGCGGGAACTATCTCGCCCGGAACGGATATTTCGGGTTTGTCCAGACCAAGGACGCTCACTTCTATTTCCCTCGCGTCCGGCACCGCGCTTTCAAAAATAACGGTGTCGGAAAACTCAAAACTTTTCACGGCAAAGGGCGCGATGTCATCCGGATTTTCAATTTTGTAGATGCCTATGCTTGAGCCGAGGTTGGAAGGTTTGACAAAACACGGAACCCCGACCTGGTCTGCGGCTTGCGTAATTACGGAGTCTCCATTCGCGTGCCAGTCGCTTTTTTCAACCGCTGCGAAACGGACAACCGGAAGACCGGCGTTTTGTAAAAGCCGTTTTGCCGTAAGTTTATCCGCCGCGATCGCGGAGCCGGTCACGCGCGCGCCGACGTACGGGATGTCCCATGATTCAAAAACCCCCTGTATCACCCCGTCTTCTCCGTCTGTTCCGTGAACCAAGGAAAAGACAGCGTCAACGGCGCGGGTTAGCGAAACATTTCCGTTTTCAATCTCATAAAGAGGGCCCCCTCCGGGAACGGGAGCAAGAATCGCGGAGGCTTCGGGCGGCAGAACTCCCCGGATTGCAAAACTGTCCGCATCGGCTTTCCTCCACCTTCCGTTTCTGTCGACAAAAACCGCGAGCACCGAAAAGCGCGAGCGGTCAATGTTGTCAATCACCGAACGTGCGGACAGTAGCGAAACTTCATGTTCGGCGGAACGCCCGCCGAAAAAAACCGCAATGGTTTTCCGTTTCGCGGTTTTACCTGCGGATGTGTTTTTGACTGCCACGGAATAAATCTCCGCCGTTAAACTAACAGCAAATCGATTTATTTATAATTTTGTTTTTGTGTTATTAAATTAATTTGTGTAAATTTTGCGTATCAAATTACCGATAATTTGAACAATATAGAAGGAGGATTATTTAATGGAAAAAGTTGTAATTTCCCACCCCGTCAGAACGGCAATCGGCGGATTCGGGGGAACCTTGAAAGACATTCCCGCAGTTGAACTGGGAGTAAAAGTTGTCAATGACGTTATCGCCGGAACGGGAATTGACCCCAAAGAGGTTGATGATTGCATAATGGGAAATGTTCTCGGCGCCGGTCTCGGGCAAAACCCTTCAAGACAGGTCGCGGTCAAGTCCGGTCTTGGAACGGACATTCCCGGCATAACTCTCAACAGGGTGTGCGGTTCGGGGCTTCAGAGTGTCGCGTTTGCGGCGCAGGCGATAAAAGCCGGAGACGCGGACACGATAGTGGCGGGCGGAATAGAGAATATGAGCCAGACGCCGTTTTATCTGACCAAAGCCAGATACGGCTACAGAATGGCTATGCCGAAGGACGAGCTGATAGACGGAATGGTAAATGACGGACTGTGGGACGTTTTCAATGACTACCACATGGGAGTTACGGCGGAAAACCTCGCGGAATCCTATAATCTGTCAAAAGAGGAGCAGGACGAATTTGCGTATAAAAGCCAGATGAAAACAAAAGCCGCTCTGGAGTCCGGAAGGTTCACAAATGAAATTGTTCCCGTGTCGGTTCCTCGGAGACGGCAGGACCCGATTGACTTCAAGGTTGACGAGCATCCGCGCCCTGAGGTTACTCAGCAAGCTCTTGCGGGAATGCGTCCGGTGTTCAAAGTCGGCGGAACCGTAACGGCGGGCAACGCTTCGGGAATTAACGATGGAGCGGCGGCGGCGCTTGTAACTTCCGAAACAAAAGCAAAGCAGTTGGGGCTTGCCCCTTTTGCGGCAATTGTGTCTTACGCGGTCGCGGCGGTTGACCCTTCAATAATGGGAGTCGGACCCGTGCCGGCAATCCGCAAAGCGCTGGACAAGGCGAACATGTCTCTTGACGATATAGACCTGTTTGAGCTTAACGAGGCGTTTGCGGCTCAGTCTCTCGCGGTTTTGAGCGACCTGCCGATTCCTGAAAGCAAAACCAACGTGAACGGAGGTGCCATTGCGCTTGGCCATCCGATCGGAGCGTCGGGAACGGTTGTTCTTGTAAAACTTCTGCATGAGATGAGAAAAAGAAGTTCTGCAAAACGTGGGCTTGCCGCTCTGTGCATTGGCGGCGGAATGGGAATAGCAATGATAGTTGAGAAACTGGGTGGTTCTTCGGTTTCGGCTCCCTCCTCTTCGGGAAGACGCGGACGCGGAAGACCCAAAGGTTCGGGCGTGAAAGCGAAACCGGGACCAAAGCCCGGAGCAAAACGCGGGCCCGGAAGACCCAAAGGTTCGGGTATGAAGGCAAAACGCGGACCCGGAAGACCGAAGGTATCGGGCGCGAAGCGTCGCGGGCCCGGAAGACCGAGAAAGTCATAAAACAAAAAACCGGCGGCGTAAAACCCGCCGGTTTTTTTTTTGCCCGTTTTTAATGACGACAACAAAAATACTGAAAAAATCTCTGCCCGAGAAGCGGAAAGAGATACGCGCAAAACTCTCTGAGTTTCGCAAAATAATTAAACGGGCGGATGACAGGAAATTATTTGAGGAGCTCGCGTTTTGCATATTCACCGCCGGAGCGAGCGCGAAGATGGGAATAAAATCCATTGAAGCCGTGCGTCCCGTTATGTTTTCCGCGAAATCGGACAAACAGTTTTCAAAGTTGCTCATTAAAAACGGAGCACACAGATTTCCCAATGAGAGAGCGCGTTATCTTCTACACACAAGAGACTACCTTTCCGAAACTCACGGGTTGAAAATGAAAGACCTGATTCTTTCCTTCAAAACCCCGAACGAAAGGCGGGAGTTTTTCGCGGCAAACAGAGACATAAAGGGCATTGGCTTCAAAGAGGCGAGTCACTTCCTGCGAAACATAGGTTTTTCCGGCTACGCGATTTTGGACAAGCACATAATGAACTGTCTGTTTGAGTTAAAGGTTGTTGACGACCCGAAACCGCCGACAAATGGGAAGCGGTATGTTGAGATTGAAGGGAAATTAAAACGCTACGCGAAACGGAACGGGTTTGATATTGATGAGATTGATTTGTTGCTTTGGAGTGAGAAAACGGGAGTGGTCTTGAAGTAAGGAAAGAAATTTATCTACTTTAGCAAAACCATAACGTTGGTAAAAAGCATCAAAATCCTTTTCTTCAATTGTTTTCGGGAATCATTGAGTTTGCAATACACAAATTCGCCTATTTTGTTTTTTGAGCATCTGTCTTACAGGCATTATCTTCAAATAAAGCCCAAAGCAGAGAAAAATGAAGAATGTTAGTTATTTTAGAACCTACCCTGCTTTTTATGAGTTCAATGGCATTACAATTTTTTCTTATAAACTTACTCCTTATTGTTTAACAAAAAACACTTTCACTTAGCCCCAGACTCTTTGAGAATTTGTGCAATTTCAGGGTTATTGTTAGATGCCGCATCCATCAGAGCCGTCTTGCCGTCTTCATCCCTTGCGTTCACATCTGCGCCGCTTTTAATAAGAGCTGTTATAACTTCAGGGTTATTCTTAGATGCCGCAATCCTCAGAGCCGTCTTGCCGCCTTCATTCCTTGCGTTCACATCTGCGCCTCTTTTAATAAGAGCTGTTATAACTTCAGGGTTATTCTTAGATGCCGCAATCCTCAGAGCCGTGTTGCCTTTTTTATCCCTTGCGTTCACATCTGCGCCGTTTTGAATGAGAGCTGTGGTAACTTCAGCGTTATTGTTGTCCAATGCCGCAATCCTCAGAGCCGTGTTGCCTTTTTTATCCCTTGCGTTCACATCTGCGCCGTTTTGAATGAGAACTGTGGTAACTTCAGCGTTATTGTTGTTAGATGCCGCATCCATCAGAGCCGTCCAGCCGTATTTATTCCTTGCGTTCACATCTGCCGCCTCTATTTATCAAACCCTCTACTTCTTCCAATGTCGCTTTTTTCCAAAACTCTTTAGTAAGTGGAAAGGAAACACCCTCAACCGCCTCAATATCTGAAAGCCCTCTTAAAACAAGTTCTTTATGCCCTTGAGGGTCAAACTCCACAACAGAGGAAGAACCTTTTGGAACAACGGATTTATTTCTCTCACTCATGGAAGCGCTTCCTCATATTCCGCAATCCGGCCTTGAAGAATTGCCTGATTTTCTTCTATTTCGCCTTTTAATTTCTCAACCAATTCCGCAAGAACATCTTTGCCAAGTTCTTTGGCTTCTTTAACTCTTTCTTTCAGCTTATATGTGTCGCTCTCTTTCAGATTTTGAAGCTCCGGTTGAAGCTTTTCAACAAGTTTCAAAACATCTTTATATTCACTTTTCAAACGCTCAAAATTTTCTTCGGGAGTTTCTCTTTCAACCTTTTCCTCTTCGTCAGCCTGACGGCGGTATTTTTTAAGAGTTTCCAAATCACCCTCTTCGTAAGCGACATTGATTTTTTTCATGACTTCCTGATTTTTTAACTTTGATTCCTCATCTTTCGCCCTGCCGGGGTGAAATTTGGACGCGAGTTCGCGGTATATCTTTTTAATTTCCCCTGCTATATTTTCGTCAAGGCCGGAACGGTGTTTTTCACGCTCAATATTTTCCTCACGCTTTTTGGAAGACTCAGACGCTTCATTTTCCATTTGCTCAATCTTTTCACGCTCATTGGCAAACGCTTCGCTTACTTCTTCCTCAATATCTTTGCCTGACTCATCCAATTCCGCGCTTTCCGCAATCTTTTTTCTCAACTCGTATTCAAGAATTTGCAGTTTAACCCTGTCAAGTTCCACATAGAGATCGCCGACCTTTGAATTGTATTCTCCGAGAAAAAGACCCATCTCTATTTTTAAATCTTCAATTTCATTGGAAAGTAGCCCCGCCCCCATTGCGGAGATAAGAGCCGTAAGTTCGAAGATTTCCTTACAGTTTCCGCTCTGTTCGGGAAGATTGGGATTTGATTGGGTCATAAGGAAAACTACTATACACTGCGTTTGGACAAAAAATTAAAGGGTAGGAAAAATGAATACAAAATCAGGCACAGAGATTACAGAGTTATCTATAAAATTGACGACAGCGTTATAACAGTAACCGTTGTGAAAGTGGGACATCGCCGTAACGTTTATGCTTGACAAACCCGCCCTATCCTTCACCCTTTACCGAACCGATTTCTGAAAAACTCCCGTCATGGCTGATTACGAAACCGTAATAGGGCTTGAAGTCCACGCCCAACTTCTCACAGAATCAAAAATCTTTTCAGACGCTCCCGTTGGTTCGGATGCGGAGCCGAATACCAATGTCTCTCCGGTTTGCCTCGGAATGCCCGGAGTTCTGCCGGTTTTGAACAAAAAAGCGGTTGAGCTCGCCGTAAAAGCGGGGGTTGCGACAAACTGCGAAATTAACCGCGTTTCACGTTTTGAACGGAAAAACTACTTCTACCCAGACCTGCCGAAAGGTTATCAAATCTCACAATACGAAAAGCCTCTCGCGGTGGGCGGATGGATTGTAATTGAATCCGGCGGAGAAGTGAAAAAAATCCGCATAACCCGGATACACATGGAGGAAGACGCGGGAAAACTCGTGTATTCTGGAAACTTGAGTCTGGTTGACCTCAACCGCGCCGGGGTGGCGCTGATTGAAATTGTGAGCGAACCGGACTTGCGCCAGCCCGATGAAGCCGTGGAATATGTGCGGACTCTGCGCCAAATTCTACGCTACACGGGCTCTTGCGACGGCAACATGGAGAGCGGAAACCTCAGGTGCGACGCCAATATTTCCGTGCGCCCCGCGGGATGCGGCAAACTCGGAGTTAAAATAGAAATTAAAAACCTCAACTCTTTCAGATTCATCAAAAAAGCCCTTGAGTATGAAACGGCAAGGCAAATTGCGGCTTTGCAAAACGGCGAAAAACTTTCTCAGCAAACCCGCCTGTTCAACCCCGACAGCGGAAAAACATTTCTTATGCGCTCAAAAGAGGAAGCCGAAGATTACAGATATTTCCCCGACCCCGACCTGCCACCGCTTGTGGTTGAAAATGGCTGGGTTGAAAAGTTAAAGAACTCCCTCCCCGAGCTACACGGGGAGAAAATAAAAAGGTTTGAAAACGATTACGGAATAAAACCCGAAGACGCCAAAAGACTAACGGCGGAGCGCAAACTGGCGGACTACTTTGAAGCGGCGGCAAAACACAGCGGCATGCCCGGAGAAACCGCGAACTGGATACTGACAAACGTCCTCGGACACACCGAAGGAAACGCGGGAGATTTTCCGGTCTCCGCAAAAAACCTCGGCGGGATGATTGAGATGATAAAAAACGGAAAAATAAGCGGAAAAATTGCCAAGGAGATATTTCCGCAAATGGCGGAAACTGGGAAAACGGCGGCTGAGATTGTTGAGGCGTCCGGGCTTTCGCAACTGTCAGACAGCGGAGAAATCGGTAAAATAGCAAGAGAGTTTGTCTCCCTTCACCCCGCAGAGGCGAAAAGGTTTCGGGGGGGAGAGGAAAAACTCATGGGATTTTTTGTCGGCGGAGTGATGAAAATGACAAAAGGCAAGGCGAACCCGAAAACGGTGAACGAAGAGATTAAAAAAATACTCGCGGAAGGATTGGACAAATGAACGGCAAATGCCTTCTCGTGTTTGAGGACGGAAGCGTTTTTGAGGGAGAACACTTCGGCGCGCGCGGAGAGAGATTCGGCGAAGCGGTTTTTAACACCTCCATGACCGGTTATCAGGAAATTCTCACAGACCCTTCATACAACGGTCAAATCATTACGATGACAAGTCCGGAAATCGGCAACTACGGCGTAAATGAGGAAGACTCCGAATCCGCCTTGCCTCTCGCAAAGGGGCTTGTTGTGAGGGAATACTGGGAGACCCCAAGCAACTGGCGCTCGACAATGCCTCTTCATAAATATATGGAGAAACATTCGGTAATCGGCATACAGGAAGTGGATACAAGAAAGATAACAAGAAAAATCAGAGCGGGCGGCGCGCAGAAATGCGTGATTTCAACCGAAGACACAGACCCGAAAAGTTTGCTCAAAAAAGTGAGAAATTCCCCGGGCATTGTGGGGCTGGATCTTGTAACACAGGTAAGTTGCGAAAAACCCTACCAATGGACGGAGGGGAACGCGGGCTGGAAAGCCACGGGCGCAAAAACCGCCCCGGGGCAACCGCCGCGCGTTGTGGTTTATGATTTCGGAATAAAACGCAGCATACTAAAAAATCTCATCGATATGGGATGCCGCGTAACCGTGGTTCCCGCGCAGACCGCGCCGGAGGATGTGCTCGCCCTCAAACCCGACGGAGTGTTTCTTTCCAACGGGCCCGGCGACCCCGAAGGAATCGAATACGCGGCAAAAAGTATGGCAGACATTATCGGTAAAGTTCCGGTTTTCGGGATATGCCTCGGACACCAGATAATAAGCCTCGCACTCGGCGGCAAAACATTCAAAATGAAATTTGGACACCGCGGAGCAAACCATCCGGTTAAACGGTTGAATGATGGAAAGGTTGAGATCACTTCGCAAAATCACGGATTTGCCGTTGAACCCGACTCTCTCGCCAGCGGAACCGAAATAACCCATATCAACCTGAACGACGGCACTGTTGAGGGAATAGAAAACCGTGGCAAACTGGTCTCGGCGGTTCAGTATCATCCCGAATCCTCTCCGGGCCCTCATGATTCGTCCTATCTTTTTGACGGCTTTCTCCAGATGATGAAGGTGGATTAGACCGCAATGTCCGCAATGAAAATGGCCTTTGTAATGGACCCGCTTGAGTCCGTAAATACCGAAACGGACACAACGCTCGTCCTTATGTTTGAAGCACAGTCACGCGGGCATGAGGTTTTTTATGTGGCGCCCGAAACCCTCGCGGCACGCGGAAATAAGGCATGGTGCCAAGCCGCGCGTCTGCGACTTGGCTCGCCGGATAAAAAAGATTTTGATTACGACCTCGGCGATGCGGAAGACCGCACTCTTTGCGTTATGGATGTTGTGTGGATGCGCAAAGACCCGCCTTTCAATATGGACTACATCTACCTGACGCATATTCTGGAACTCGCGGAAAATGACGGTACGGCTGTGATAAACCGCCCGCGCGCGATAAGAAACTCAAATGAAAAATTGAGCGCGCTTGAGTTTACGAAATTTATGCCCGATACATTTGTGTCAAAAAACACGGGGGAAATCTTGGATTTTCTCGCGGAAAAAACAAAAATTGTTCTCAAACCACTTGACGGATTCGGTGGCGAGGGAATATCGCTTCTGGAGGAAAGAGACGGCGAAACTGCCGCAACAGTCGCCAAGACAACCGAAGACGGAAAGGTTTTCGCTATGGCTCAGGAATTTATAGACGGAGTAACCGAAGGAGACAAGCGCGTGATAATGCTTGACGGCAAACCGCTGGGAGCGGTTCTCAGAATGCCCCCCGAAGGCGGGTTTATCTGTAATTTCCATTCCGGCGGAAAACCGCAAAAAACCGAACTCAACAAAAGAGACACAGAGATATGCGCCGCACTCGGTCCATATCTTGCGGAAACGGGAATATACTTTGCCGGAATAGACATAGTGGGTGGAATGCTCACGGAAATAAACTGCACAAGTCCCACTTGCGTAAGGGAAATCAACAGACTTGAGAATGTCAGACTTGAGTCCGATATAATGGACTTTGCCGAAGCGCTTTCGGAAAAAGGAAAAACCCGTGAGTGAGAAGAGAATTCCAGAAGAGCGTGCGCACGATGCCGCAAAACTCGCCATGCTTGAATTCAGCCCCGAGGAGATTGAAAAATTCGGCGGCTATCTTGCGAAGATCCTCCTATACATGGAAAACCTGAACGAACTTGACACCGATAATGTAAAACCTGCCTCCCATGCAGTTGATATAAACGCGCGTATGAGAGAAGATACCGCGCGAGCCACGGACGCGGGCGAAAAAGCCCTTGAGGGAGCGCCCGAAACGGCGGACGGTTTTTTCTCGGTTCCGAAGGTGATTGACGGCTCATAGCCGGGGACGGGTGTAATGAAAAACGGTTTTCCCGGCATAGCGGAAGCGGCGCGGCTTATAAAGGCAAAGGAAATCTCGCCCGTGGAGCTCACGCAAGCGGCACTTGAAAGAATATCGTCTCTGGACGGAGGCATAAACTCTTTTATCAAGGTTGACCCGGACGCCGCGACAGCCGCTGCGAAAAAGGCGGAAAAGGAGATAAACGCGGGAGAAATTAAAAGCCCGCTTCACGGAATTCCGGTCGCGCTCAAGGATATTTTCGCACTCAAGGGAATAACGATGACCTGCGGGTCCAAAATCCTTGAGAACTTTACGCCTTCATACGACTCAACGGTGGCGGCGAGGCTCAAGCATTCGGGAGCCGTAATTATCGGCAAAAACAACATGGATGAATTCGCGATGGGTTCTTCAAACGAGACTTCTCACTTCGGCCCCGTGCGCAACCCGTGGGATGCTGAAAGAGTTCCGGGCGGCTCAAGCGGAGGATGCGCGGCGGCGGTCGCGGCGGGGTTTTGTTCCGCCGCGGTGGGAACGGACACTGGTGGCTCAATCAGGCAACCGGCGTCCTTTTGCGGAGTTGTGGGAATGAAACCCACCTACGGCAGGGTGAGCAGATTCGGAATGACGGCATTCGCGTCTTCACTTGATCAAGCGGGACCGCTCGCAAAAACGGTTGAGGATGCGGCTGTTCTGCTTGATGTTATGGCGGGGTTTGATGAAAAAGACTCAACTTCATTTGACATCCCCGCTCCGGGGTGCGCGGGGAAAATTGAAGGCGGAGTGAAAAACATGAAAATCGCCGTGCCGGAAGAGTATTTTGGCATCGGCGCGATGGACGGCGAGGTGGAGAAAAGCGTCCGCGCCGCAATAAAAGATATGGAATCGCTCGGAGCGGAAATAACCGCAATATCCATGCCGCTCACCGAATATGCGGTTTCCGCTTATTACATAATCGCCCCGTGCGAGGCGAGTTCAAACCTTTCAAGGTATGACGGCGTAAGATACGGACGGCGGACGCAAAACGCCGGTTCTCTTAAAGAGATGATAATCAAAAGCCGCAGCGAGGGTTTTGGCGACGAGGTGAAAAGAAGGATTATGCTCGGCACTCACGCGCTTTCATCGGGATACTACGACGCCTACTACCTCAAAGCGCAGAAGGTTCGCGCGCTCATAAGCGGGGAGTTCAAATCGGCGTTTGAAAAGGCGGACTTGATAATGACGCCGACCACGCCCGAAGCGGCTTTCAAACTCGGAGAGAAAACGGACGACCCGATAAAGATGTATCTTTCGGACGCTTTGACCATACCCGCAAACATAGCAGGAGTTCCGGCCGTTTCCGTTCCGTGCGGACTCACAAAATCCGGTTTGCCAATCGGGGTTCAATTCATCGGAAGACCGTTTGAAGAGACTGCCATTCTGACCGCGGCGCGCGCTTTTGAAAAACTCGGACGGTTCGGCGCGGGATTTCCGTTCAGCTCCTAATCTCCGTTTTTTTGTCCCAGACCCTCAGAGCAAAATTGTAAAGCGTATTTTTCCCCGCGCCCGATTCGACCGAAACGGTTTTAAGCGCGTCTTTGAAGCTCATCCCCTCTTTTTTAAGTTCAAGCAGACGGTTTTTCAGCTCTTTTTCATCGGGGTCGCCTTTCCCTCGGGCGCCGGAGACAACTATCGCCGCCTCGCCCTTTACGTTTTCTCTGCCGCCAAATTCTTCGGCAAGGGAAGAAACCGGGGCGCGAACAACCTCTTCGTGAAGTTTTGTCATCTCGCGGCACACCGCCGCCTCGCGGTCTCCGAGGATTTCAAGAATAAGACGAAGAGTCGCAGCAATCCTTCTGGGCGATTCGTAAATAACAAGCGGGCGTTGCGAAGAAGAGAACTCGGAAAGAGTCTTCACGGCTTGCCCGCGCTTTCGGGGAAGAAAACCCAGAAAGGTAAACTCGGTAAAATCAATCGCAGACATGGCAAGAGCGCAAAGCAGTGCGGACGCGCCCGGTATCGGCACAACATCAAAACCCTCCCGCGCGATTGTTGAGACAACCCTGTGTCCGGGGTCCGAAAGAAGAGGCGTTCCCGCATCCGTTACAAGGGCGACATCTCCGCCGTTTTTGAGTATCCGCTTTATCACTCCCGCCTGCCTCGCCTCATTATGCTCATGGCATTGAATAAGACGGGCTTTGATTCCGTGCCGCGCAAGCAATTTCCCCGTTACGCGTGTGTCTTCGCATGCCACTGCTTCCACCTCTTTGAGAACCCTTATGGCGCGTAGGGTCATATCCTCAAGATTTCCTACCGGGGTGGAGACTATGTAGAGAGAAGACATTGAAACGATTGATATATTTCCCGCTATCACCCGCGCTTACAAGCTACGCGGCGCTTTGACAAAGCGGGCAAGCCGTGAGATATTGAACGGGCTTTTCGAGGAAACGGAAATGGAACTCACAAAAGAGCAAGCAAGCAGATACGGCAGGCATCTGATACTTCCCGAAGTGGGGGTTGAGGGTCAGAAAAAACTTCTCGACGCGCGAGTGCTGTGCATAGGAGCCGGAGGGCTCGGCTCGCCGCTGGCGCTCTATCTTGCCGCCGCGGGAATCGGGCATATAGGCATAGTTGATTTTGATGTTGTTGATTTCAGCAACCTCCAAAGGCAGATAATTCACGGCGAAAGCACCCTCGGTGAACTCAAAGCCGAGAGCGCGAAAAAGAGAATCGCGGACTTGAACTCGGATGTGAAGGTTACAATTCACAACGAGAGGCTCACATCCGCCAACGCGCTTGAAATAATCAGAAACTACGATGTGGTTGTGGACGGAACGGACAATTTCCCGACACGCTACCTCGTGAACGACGCGTGCGTTCTGCTTGGCAAACCCAATGTCTACGGAAGCATATTTCGCTTTGAGGGACAGGTGAGCGTTTTTGACGCAAAACGCGGACCTTGCTACAGATGCGTCTATCCCGAACCGCCCCCTCCGGGGCTTGTTCCAAGTTGCGCAGAAGGCGGAGTGCTCGGAATTCTGCCCGGTATAGTTGGCACAATGCAGGCCGCGGAGACGGTCAAGATCATTCTCGGCACGGGAAAACCGCTTGTGGGAAGGCTGCTTTTTGTGGATGTGCTTGAGATGAGTCCGAGAGAGTTGAAACTCAGGAAAGACAAAGAATGCCCGATTTGCGGAGACGTGCCGACAATTACGGAACTGATTGATTATGAGCAGTTTTGCGGCATTCCCCTGGGAGAAGAAAGCGCTGAGCAGAGCGCCGTGGGGCCCAATGAAATAAGCGTTGAGGATTTCAGAAAAATATGGAAAAACGGCAACGACAAGAGCCCGACGCTTGTGGACGTCAGGGAGCCGCACGAATACGAAATTTGCAAAATTGAAGGGTCTTCTCTGATTCCTCTCGGAGAGGTACGCGACAGAACCGAAGAGCTGGACCCGGACAGTGAGATTGTTGTTCACTGCCACCACGGCGGGAGAAGTTTGAAAGCCGCCGAATACCTGCTTGAGAACGGATTTTCAAAGGTAAAGAGTCTTAAAGGCGGCATAGACGAATGGGCGGATAAATTTGAGCCCTCAATGCCGCGATATTGATTTTATGGGCAGGGAGGGATTCGAACCCTCACGGGTGTTAGCCCAACGGCTTTTGAGGCCGCCGCGTCTGCCGTTTCGCCACCTGCCCGCGCGATATCAACCCGAATTGTAATTGCCGGCGGTGTTCATTATCCTGTTATCCTGAGGTTAATCAATGATCTACTATTGTGTTGCAACGGTCTTTTTTTTTCTATGCGTTGCGGCGTTTTTTGCCACTGACGTCATGTCAAAAGAATACGATACCGGAGCGGGAAGCCGGTCATTTGCAGCAGTCTGTGCTTCATGCCACGGACAAACCGGTATGGGAGATGGAATCGCGTCTGCGGCTCTTGAGCCGAAACCGAGAGATTTGAGTAATTCCAACTATATGTCAAAACTGACCGATGAATATATGTTCAACGTTATCAACATGGGAGGCCCGGCAGTCGGAAAGTCAGTCATGATGCCGGCGTGGGGCGGTGTTCTCGGAGAGGAAGGAACCTGGCAGGTTGTCGCGTATATAAGAAAAGAGATATGCAAGTGCGAATTCACCGGGAAGTAGAGCGGGCAAACCGAGACAACAAGCGGAGAGGTGACCGAGCGGCCGAAGGTGCACGCCTGGAAAGCGTGTAGGGGGTTCACGCTCCCTCATGGGTTCGAATCCCATCCTCTCCGCCAATTACAATTTCAAAATTTCGCGGAGAGCGCGTTCACTGTCGGCCTTTTACCACTTGTCAGTCAAACCTCAAACCGATACAATCACTTCCGGCAATCAAACCCCGGTAAGCCGGACCGTGCGGTGGGAGGGTTGCGAACTCCGCCAGGTCCGGAAGGAAGCAACGGTAGCACATCTTCCCAGGCGCTTGCGGGAACTCGGCGAGCCGGGTTTGTATTTCATAAAATGTCTTCCTACATAGTTCTTGCAAGAAAGTTGAGACCGCAAACCTTTGACGAGGTTGTGGGTCAGGATTACATAGTCAAAGCGCTTTGCAACGCGGCAAGGTCGGGCAAACTTGCCCATGCGCTTCTGCTTACGGGGCCTCGCGGGGTCGGAAAAACCTCCACGGCGAGGATAGTGGCGAAAACCGTCAATTGTGAAAAACCCTCCGAAAAACGCCCCTGCTCCAAAGACTCGTGCGAATCCTGCTCTCTTATATCGGACGGGCGCGCGGTGGAAGTTCAGGAAATGGACGCCGCCTCTCACACAAGCGTAAACGATGTGCGGGACATAATAGAAAAATCCCGCTACCTTCCCGCATCAGGAAAAACAAAGGTATACATCATAGACGAAGCACATATGCTTTCTCAGGCAGCTTTTAACGCCCTGCTCAAAACGCTTGAGGAACCGCCGGCTCACGTGCTTTTTATCCTCGCCACAACGGAGCCGCACAAAATACCGGCGACAATTCTCTCGCGCTGCCAGCGTTACGATTTCAGAAAAGTATCGGTCACGGAAATCAGCTCCTCTCTCAAAGACGCGGCGCAAAACGAGAATATAAAAATAGCGTCGGAAACAATTTCCACCATCGCTCTTGAAGCGGACGGAAGTATGAGAGACGCCCTCAGTCTTCTGGACCAGTTAATTGCGACTTTTGGAAACAACATAGATCACACCGAAGCGCTTTCACTGCTCGGATTTGCTGACACAAACCTGATGAACGAGATGTTTGAGGCGATAATGGAGAAAAACCCCGCCAAGGGAATTGAAACGCTTGTGAAAATCCTCGATAAGGGCATCAGCCCCGCGAAATTCGCCGAAGGGATAACCTCCCTTGTCAGAACCGCCCTTATTCTAAAAGTGAGCGGGGAAAATTCGGTTCCCGATATTTCGAACGAAAGAGCGGCGCTCCTGCTTGAGTCCGCAAAAGACCGGTCTGCTCAAACCCTTGAGATGCTTTTTGACATGGCAATGGAGATGTGCGACAGAGTAAGCAGGTCTTTCTATCAGGAAATGACGGTTGACGCCATGGTAATAAGGCTCTGCTCTGCGGATAAGCCCGTCCCTCTGGACGACATTATGCGCAAACTGAACAAACTCACGGGCGAGGAAACCCCGTATTCAAATCCGGCGGGGACGGATAAAAAAGCGAGGATGCAGGAAACCCCGAAACGAAACGCCACGGAGAAAATGGAAAAAACAGAAGAGAAATCCGCCGTACAAACCACGCGGGAAAACGGAACGGACAAAGAACGTGACTCTTCGGCAAAGGGAAAGGAAAACGCCGGGAGTTTTGCCGATTTTCTCAAGTCGGGCGAAGAGGAGTTCGGTTTCATAGCCAACATGGTCGCCAAATGCGAAATCAGGATTGAAAACTCGGTCGCCGTAATAAAAGTGCCAAAACCAAGCGTTATGCACACGCGCTTTTTGAAAAACAAAAAAGATGAACGGGAGAGTTTTCTACGCAAGGCGGAGAAGTTTTTTGAATGCGGCGCGAAAATTGAGTTTTTTGACACCGGAGAAGAGGGAAACGGTATTGAGAAAATACAGGACAAACCTCTTGTCAAACAGGCACTTGAAATGTTTGACGGCAAAATCACAACATTGGGAAAAGGAGGACAAAATGAAATTTGACGGCGGATTGAAAAACCTTATGAAGCAGGCGGAGAAACTCAAGGCGGATATGGAGAAAACGCAGAACGAAGCCGGGGAGACAGTTGTGGAAGCATCATCAGGGGGCGGAATGGTAACCGTAGCGGCAAAAGCAAAGGGAGAAATTCAGTCAATAAGCATAGACCCCGAAATAGTTGACGGAAACGACATTGAGATGTTGCAGGATCTTGTCAGCGCCGCCGTTAACGAAGCACTTTCCAGAGGTCGTAAAACAATGAAGGATGAAATCTCAAAAGTTGCCGGAGACCTCGGCATTCCACCGGGTCTTCTCTGATATAAAATGAACGGTTCCGGACTGCCCGCAGAGATGAAAAACCTCGTCAGTGAACTCGCTTCACTGCCGGGAATCGGCGAAAAAAACGCCACACGACTCGCTTTTCACATAGTTTTTAAGGCTTCAAGGGAAAAGGCGTCCCGGCTTTCGGAGTCCATCGCGCTCGCGCGGAAAGGAATTTCCGCCTGTGAAGTCTGTTTTCATTTTTCATCGGGAGGCAAATGCGCGATATGCCACGACGCGAGAAGAGATTTTTCAACCGTTTGCGTTGTTGAACAACCCCTTGATCTTATCGCGATAGAAAAAAGCGGCGGATACAAAGGCGTCTACCATGTTTTGCACGGATTCATATCGCCGATTGACGGTATCGGACCCGGGGATTTAAAACTGCGCGAGTTCATAAAACGCCTGCAAACGGACAAGAGAGTAAAAGAGGTAATACTGGCGACAAGCTCCCGCGTTGAAAGTGTTGCGACATGCAATTTTATAGCTGATATACTGAAAAAACGCGCGGACAAATTCGGAATAAAAATCTACCGGCTTTCCCAGGGAGTTCCCGCCGGAAGCGACATTGAGCACTTGGACCAGACAACGATAAGAAACGCAATTGTGGAGAAAAAAGAAATTTAACCTCTCCTCACGAAAGAAACTGCCTCAAAAATCAACCACATAGCAAGGAACAATATGCAGGTTGAAAGCCCCTGCAGCAGAAGGTTGCCCTGATGCTGGTAAAAAATATTCAGAAAAACCGATAAAACAGAAACAACAATAACCACCGCCATCGGAACAAGCGTGTAGACATAGGATCTTTTTGTTTTCCACAGATACACGGTCGCGACAAGAAGAGTAAAGCCGGCAATCAACTGATTTGTCGCGCCGAAAAGCGGCCAGAGAATAAAACCGCCCGACCCCGGCCCCTTGCCGGGCGCTTCGGCGGCCAGTGCCAGAAAAAGCGCGGGAACAACCGCAAACGCCGTGGCCACGTATCTGTTTTTGAGAAAATCAACCTTGTAGGCGGATGCAAGCTCGCTGACTATAAGACGCTGTATCCGGGTGCCGGTATCAAGGGAAGTGGAGGCGAAACTGATAACCATAACGCTAATTACTGTCGCCGCGAGTTCTTGAGGCACGCGTATTCCGCCCAGCAACGCGGAGGCGCCGAAAACAAAGTTTGAAATCCCTCCGTTGTTCGCGCCTTCCCATGTGGCGTATCTCTCAGCCCATTCGGTATATCCCCCCACACCTGCGGTTACGGCAAGCACGGCGATAATCGCAAGCGTTCCCTCACCGAGCATACAGCCGTAACCAATCGGGCGGCAGTGAGTCATTTTGTCAATCTGCTTGGACGTTGTTCCGCTTGAAACAAGCGCGTGAAATCCGCTTACCGCTCCGCAGGCGATTGTAACAAACAGAAACGGCAACAACGGCACTCCATCCGAATCCAAATTCATGTTGAAAGCCGGTGCGGAAATTTCAAGATTTGAAACAAAAAGCCCGACAACAAGAAGACCGAGCCCGATAATAAGCATATAACTGTTGATATAATCTCTGGGCTGCAACAAAGTCCAGACCGGCAACACCGAAGCCACAAAGGAATATATGAAAAGGATGACAACCCATGTCGCCGCCTCAGAGCCCATGACCGGCGGCACCGTTATACCGAATTTGGTTCCCGCCCAGACGGCGGCGGCAAGTAGCCCCAAAGCGACAAGTGTCGGGACGGTTATCGGCATTTTTTTGCGGTAGAACATAAATCCGAGAACAAGCGCGACTGCAATCTGGAAGTTCACGGGAAGAACGCTTGACGGGAAGTTCACAAACAGAACCGCTATCGCGTATGCGAAAACCGCCATTATAAAAAAGATAAGGAAATAGACAATCACAAGAAAAAGCGTCCGCACCCGCGGCGTAATCAAATCTCCGGCAATATTCCCGACAGACTTGCCCTTGTTCCTCGCGGATATCACAAGAGCGCTGAAATCGTGAACGGCTCCCATGAAAATTGTGCCAAACACAACCCACAGAACGGCCGGAACCCAGCCCCAGAAAACCGCAATCGCTGGTCCTATGATGGGCGCGGCTCCGGCGATTGAGGCGAAATGGTGTCCGAACAGAACCATTTTGGGAGCCGGAACATAGTCAATGCCGTCTTCCAATTCATGGGCGGGGGTTATCTCCTCATCGGAGATGTTGAAAACCTTACGGGCGAGAAATGACGAGTAGAAACGGTAGCCGAGTAAAAAGAGAACAATGGCAAGAACTGCTACGACTGACGCATTCAATGTTACAAATCCATCTGGCTGGTAATAATGGGACTTTAAGACATTATGTTATAAATAGATTGCGCAAACTGCAAGCAAAAGGAGAACCGAAATGCCCACTATAAAAGACACTCTCAACAGCGCCATCCGCTATGTCTCTCAGCAAGATGCCAATTCGCACAACACCTTGCACGGAGGAAGGTTGATGGACTGGATAATGTTAACCGCGAACATAACCTCCACGCGCCTCGCAAAGGGGCTTACGGTGCTCGCCGCAACGGACAACATAGATTTTATGAATCCGGTCAAGGTGGGAGACGTTGTCGCGCTGGACAGCTGGGTTGAATTTATAGGAACTTCTTCTCTTGAGTTGGCGGTCAGGGTTTATTCGGAAAGCCCCGAAACCGGGGAGAAAAAGTTCATAACGCTTTCCCACCTCGCTTTTGTCGCGATTGACAAAGCCGGAGAACCGAGATCGGTCGGGGAAAAAATTGTTCCCGCGGACATAAGGGAAAAAACCGTTTCCGACAAAGCGGCGGAGCGAAAAGAGAAGCGTCTTGTCGATCTCAAAATCAGAAAACAGCAGATTGACAACATTGCGGATGAAACCGAAGTTACGCGGTTGCTACTTGAGACCTCAAGAGCCGTTATGCCGGAAGACATATTTTTCAGCGATTTTATGTCCGCCGGAAAACTGCTCAAATACACCGATGAGACATCCGCGCTTGTGGGAATGAGGCATTCAAAAGGCACTCTTGTAACGGGCTCGCTGGACAATCTGTTCTTTTTTTCGCCGATACGGCTGGGAGAGTTCATCACCTTGAAAGCGGGAATCACTCACACGGGCAGAACCTCGCTTGAGACTGCCGTAAAGATCAGTTCCGAAAACCCGCGAACCGGAGAGAGCAATCACACTTGCACGGCGTTTCTGTCTTTTGTAAGAGTGGATGAAAAAGGAAAACCTTGTGGAATTCCTCAAATAACACCTGAAACGCCTTATGAAAAACGCCTCTGGCAGGATGCGGAAAAACGCCGTGAGCTAAGGTCTGAACGGGTCAGGGGAATCAAAAAAATGGCGGAGATGTATATTGAGGATTATAAGGCAGCGGTTGTGGAATAGATTTGGCGTTTGCCTTATAATTCTTTGCCACCGAAGGGAATAACGGAGAATAAAAAATGAAAAAAATATTTTTGCCTGTAATTTTAATTACCTTCTGCGCGCTTTCCTCTATTGCGCATGCCGAAAACAGATTTCTTGACCATGAATTTATGAAAACTGCGACAGTCTCGGATATTGAGAGAGAAGTTCAAAACGGCGCAGATGTGAACGCAAGAGAGGAAAACGGCTGGACGGCTCTGATGTTTGCGGCATCTAACAACAATAACCCTGAAGTTATCACAACTCTCATTCAAAAAGGCGCAGATGTGAATTCAAGGGATAAAGACGGCTGGACGGCTCTGATGATTGCGGCATCTAACAACAACAACCCTGAAGTTATCACAACTCTCATTCAAAACGGCGCAAATGTGAACGCAAGGAATGAAAACGACTGGACGGCTCTGATGATTGCGGCATCTAACAACAACAACCCTGAAGTTATCACAACTCTCATTCAAAACGGCGCAAATGTGAATACAAGGGAGGAAAACGACTGGACGGCTCTGATGATTGCGGCATATGGAAACAACAACCCTGAAGTTATCACAGCTCTCATTCAAAAAGGCGCAAATGTGAAGGCAAGTGTGAGTACAAGGAAGGAAAACGGCTTGACGGCTCTGATGATTGCGGCATATTTCAACAATAACCCTGAAGTTATCATAGCTCTCATTCAAAACGGCGCAAATCCACGGCGTGTTTCTAAAGAAGGTAAAAATGCGCTTGACTACTTTAAAGAAAATGTGAACTTAAAAAACTCAGATGCATACTGGAAACTGAATGATCTTATGTATCAGTAGAAACCCCAAGTGTATCAACAGAACCCTAAAAGTTTGACGGAAAAAAATCAGAAATTTCTTTAATTAACCCTCAAGTAAACTCCGCATAACCGCCTTTAATCACCTTCACCCCGCCCTCTTGCGTTACTTCAAATTTCACGGCGGAACTCCCCGCTTCAAACGCTTCAACCCAAAGAGTGTCTCCGGGATAGACCGGCGCGGAAAAACGCACGGCGAGTTGTTTCAACCTTTCCGGCTCTCCGCCGAGGTGTCCGTCTATGATGCTCTGCATAACCGTTGACATCGTGCAAAGCCCGTGAACAACTATGCCGTTTAACCCCGCTTTTTTCGCAACTTCCCCGTCAAGATGAATGGGGTTGTGGTCGTTTGACGCTTTCGCATAACGGGGCGTTATGTCCGCCGGAATTTCCACAACGCTTTTGAATACGGGTTGTGGCGGAGCCGCTTCCGCCGGCTTTTTCGCGCCCGCGGGATGCGAAGGCCTTTTGCCGCTCCCGATTCCACGAACAAAAAGCCCCCAGTCAGATTTGCAAATCAAATCTCCGTCCGCCCTGCTTTCGGTTTTGAGCGCGAGAACCTCTCCCGAACCTTTGTCTTCAATTCCCACCACACGGGCGGAAAAAGAAACTTCGCTTCCGACTTTGAGCGGTTTATGAAAAACCATTTTCTGGTCGCCGTGAACCAGCATAAGAACATTCTTTTTCGCCTGCTCCTCTCCGCCGTTCAGTTCGGGGTCACTCCAGATTTCCTCAAGAAAAGGCAGTTCATAAATAACCGGAAAAGACGGCGGAGCAACACCTTGCTTATAAGCGGAGTTTCCGCCGCCGCCGATTGCTGCCGCATATTTGTCTATCTCATCCTGAGTTACGATATGAGAACGGACTCCCAAATCTCTGCCGATAAAATCTCTGTTAAGTTCCATTGTCCTAAAATCCCTCCGTTAAAAAAAGCAAAAAAAGGGGGAAGGAACCAACCTTCCCCCTTTTTTAATTTGTCTTCGCCCGAATTTTACCAAGGCTGCGACATATCGTCGCCGTCGGTCTGGTTTTTCAGCCACTTCTCAGACTGATACTGAGAAGCGCCGAAAAGCAAAGCTAGGTTAGCGATAATCACACCCTGAGGACCGTTCGGATTGTTTGTATCCTTCGCCCTTTTCTCTATTACCTTATAGATAGGGTCAGGGATGTTAATTGTTATTTCAGCCATTTTTTCATTCCTCCATGAAGTTATTTTTAAGAAAAAAGTCAGTCGGCGGCGCCGATTCCTTTATCCTTGCGGTATTGGTCAAGAACCTCTCTCTTCACCGTGGGCTTCAATTCAAATTCCACGGGAATATCACCCGGAGAGGATGCCATGACCTCGTCTGCGCTCAGAGACATGAGTCTTGTGTCCTTCAGCACTTTGGGGTCGTCCATCTGTGAAGGCTCAAACTTCCAGTCCGTAAGAGCTTCGTCCCCAAGACCGAAACGTTTGGTAAGACGGTTGAGCTCCTCAAGTCTTCCGGGAAGCGGTCCGTAATCCTGAAGCAGTTTAAGCTCCTCAAGAAGACTTGTGGCTTTCGGGTCTCTCTTGAAGCCCTGTCCAACCTTCTTCTCAAAAAACATATTCTCAAACGGAGGCCTTGACCTCGCGCCGCCGCCGTCCATGCTTTCAGCCGGAACACCGACAGTCATAAGCCAACTGAACACATAAGTGTCCGGCAAGCCGAATTTTAGCTTGGTGTTTCTCCTCGCTCCGCCGCTCGCTCCGTTAAGGCAGGTGCCAAGACCAAGAGCGGTCGCCGCAATCATAGCGTTCTGTAGCGAGTTTCCAAGGTCTATCGCGGCCAACCTGTGCAGAACCGCATCAGGAAGCAGACCCGGAAGAGGAAAGAGATTGGAAACTCTGTCGTATTCCCATCCGTGCGCCTTGTCAAGAGCGCCCGTCCTCATAAGGTCGTGTATTGACTGACCCTGAACATCGTAGTTCGCAAGGTCATAACACCAGAAGATAAGAACGGGAGCCATCTGTGTTGTTATCTGGCTCCAGTCCGAGATAAACTCCCAAATCTCAGGGTCTTCATCCCTGTAAACAACAATCGCCCTTTGTCCGTTGAAGTTTCCGGCCGAAGGTGCGACTCTTGCCGCCTCAAGCATCGCCTGTATCTTCCATCTTTCAACAGGCTCATTGGGCTCATACCACCTTATTGAACGTCTTGTGCCAATGGCATCAAGCGCGCTCACATTTTGTACCGAGCTTGCCGCAGGTACATCGTCCAGTATTAGTTTGCTGGCCATAATTTATTTTCCCCCTTATTGGAAATTCTCGCCGGCTTCAAAAATAAAAGCCAGCCAGAAATCATATTACTTGGCAACTTAAGGAGTTGTCAAGAATTGACACCCATATACGGTTTCCATATATTAGTTCTCTCAGCCGGACGGTTCGAAAATCGTCAATTCAAGCGCTGAACGGGAGTGGATTATGTCTTTGAGAGATGTCTATATTTTGGGAGTCGGAAATACGCCTTGCGGAAAATTTCCCGACAAAGCGGCGCATATTCTCGGAAGAGAAGCCGCGTGGAAAGCGATACAGGAAGCGGAAATACACCCGCGTTTGATTGAAATAGTTTTTTGCGGACATGTCTACCAGGGAATGGGTGTCGGGCAGAGAACGATGAAAGAAATCGGACTTGTCGGACAGCCGACAATTAATGTTGAGGGTGCGTGCGGAAGCGGAACCCTTTCATTCTGGGAAGCATGGAGAACAATCGCCTACGGACAACAGGATATAGCGCTCGCTCTCGGAGTTGAGAATCTGAGCAAGGTTCTCTCGGGCGGCCCTCTCCCTCTTGAGGAAGATGACATTGAGGTCGCGATGGGAATGGGAATGCCCGCGCTTTACGCGATGCGGGCAAGCAAATATATGGACGAATACGGTGTTACAAAAGAGCAGCTTGCCAAAGTTGTGGTAAAAAGCAGACATCACGCGACAATGAATCCGGACGCTCAGTTTTGTAAGGAAGAAACGGTTGAGAGCGTTCTGGACTCTCCGCTTATAGCCGACCCGCTCACGCGCAACCAGTGTTGCCCCGTTGGAGATGCGGCGGCGGCAGCGGTTCTTTGCTCCGGAGATCAGGTGAAAAAACTCGCGAAAAACAAAGCCCCGATAAAAGTTCTCGGTTGCGTGTCGCAGTCGGGCAAATACTCAAGTCCCAAGGGTCTTACCTGCGCGCCTTCGGAAAATGTTACAAGGAGCGCAAACCTTGCCTACGAAATGTCGGGACTGGGACCCGATGATGTGGATGTGTGTGAAATCCACGACGCTTTTTCAATCGCCGAAATGATGGTTACCGAAGCTCTGGGTTTCTGCAAGGAAGGCGAAGGCGCGCGTTTGATTGACGAACAAAGCACATGGGTCGGCGGAGACAAGGTTGCCGTTAATCCCGGAGGCGGATTGCTTTCCCGCGGTCATCCGGTCGGAGCAACGGGTCTTCTTCAAATCGCGGAAATTGTCCGCCAGCTGAGAGGAGAAACCGGCAAAAGGCAGGTCAAGGACGCGAAAGTTGGAATGATAGAAACAATGGGCGGAGCCCAACCGGCGATGGACGGAATCACTTGCGTTGTCGCTTTGCTTGGGAAATAAGGAAGCGCGTTTACCCGTTAATTCCTGACACGCCAGAAAGACGCGAACTTCGGCTTTCCTTTCCGTGTAAATCCTCTGTATTTGTAAGTAATCACGCTTCCAATTGCGGGAGGATTTGCTCTTTGTTTATCGGTAAACCCTGTGCCGATTCTGAAACGGACGCCTTCGGGCGTCTCAACCGTTACGCTTCCCATCATTGCGTGAAATTTTCCCTTTCCCGGATTATGAGCCACAACAACCGCCTCGGCATCGTAAAATTTCTTGAGCTTCAGTAAGTCTCCGCTTCTGCCGCTTCTGTGAGGAGCGTCCGATTTATGAAGCATCAACCCTTCCCCGCCAGACGCGGTTACGCGCTCAAGTTCGCGCATTAACTCCGCTTCACCGGAAACTCTGAACTGACGGGTAGCCCGCAGGCGCGAATTGCCCGCCGCGCCAATAACCCTTTCCAAAACCTTGAACCGCTTTTGGAATCCGCCTTTGCGTCCCGGAAGGTCAAAAACCATGTATTTGACATCTTTCCACCCGTTATGAGGAGCACCGCGGCGGACGATTGAAACCGTCCGCTCAAAACTGTTTCTGGCAACCCACAACTCCCCGTCCATCGGCTCGGACGGAAAACCCTTTGTGAACCAATCGGGAGGGAAAAAAACATTCCCCCGGCGCGAAACAAGTTTTTCCCCGTCCCAGTAGGCGCGAACCCCGTCCAGTTTTTCGCTCACAAGGTAAGAGGAAACATCAGTGCCGCCTTTGTAAATACTTGCGAGGGTAACTTCGGGCGCACCGCCGGATGCGGACACAAAAGCGGCTGTCAGAGAAAACGCAGCCGCGGCAAACAACGTGCGAACCCTCGAAAACAGAGGTTTTACATTCAGCTTGTGGTTAGAAACTTCCAATTCTGTATGAAACCCCCAGAGAAACAACATGCACACCGGGATTGACTTGCGCTGGTATGCTATTGTCTTCAACGGTAACATCTAACGGCACAGGGGCAGCCCCGGGAGTGGGGTCAAGAGGAGCGTTGACCGTAAGCATCAGGGGTCCGTTACCGCCAACATTGTAGGAAAAGTTTTCCCTTCTATACTCTATTCTTGAATACCCCAAACGGACGGAAAAGTTGTCCAGCCGTTCAACAAGGTCGGCAAGAGCGTATTCAAGCCCGATACCAAACTGAATACCGTCATAAACAAGATCGCTTTTTATGGACTGGTTAAGAGGTTCATTAGCGCTCACCGGAATCAAAGTTTGCCCCGTAGGGTCTGTAGGATTTGGTATCTGCCCGGAAAAGGAAATTGTATGAACCGTTCCCTCCGCTTCAATCCAACTGCGCCCCCAACCGAGGGTTGAGTATGCGAGCAGGTTTCTGCTAATCAGAAAACCCAGACGTGAGATTATGCCAAAATGCCCCTGAGTAATATCTATGTCGGAAGTAAAATTGGGGCTGCCAAACGCATTCGTATTGTCGTAACTTCCGTAACTTCCGACAAATTCTCCCGCGACGAAAAATTTGCCGAAAGTTTTTCCATAACCCGCAAAAAGCGAGCCTCCGGGAAGATTATCCGTGCCTGCAAACGGAAACGGCCCGAATGAAGCCGAAACCGGAAGAGGAAGAATCAGGTTCGGCGCCGGATTTGCCGGGTCTACTGCCGGTGGCACAAGTCCCTGCATTTGCAGTCCCGTTATTAGTGCTTCCAATTCCGGCGCCGGTATTCTTCCCGATAGCATTCCCGCCGGAACAGGAACGCTGGTGGCAGCGTTAAGCGGTCCCACCTGCCCTTCGGACCTGCTTGACACAAAAGCGCTGTCAATTCCGAAGTAAGCTCCGTCAAACGGAGAAGATGAATCTTCCCCGAAGGTAAGAACCGGAAAAGCAAAAACAATTGCCAAAAAGAAAAAGTGCAATCTTTTTTTGTACATAAGAGTCCATTGTATTAGTCATAAGGATATAAAATCAATTTTTTTCTGAAAAAACTTCATTGAATTGCGCACGCGGGTTCATACTTTATAAGAGGAGACAAACATGAACAGCGACAAAGTTACAATCAAAGCGCGCGAAACTCTGTCCAAAGCACGGGACATAGCGCGGCAGAAAAATAATCAGGCGATAGACCTGTCTCATTTGGCACTTGCGCTTGTGGAGCAGGGAATCCCCTCGGAAATTCTGCGCAAACTCGGAGCGGATACGGACAAAATCAAGAATGCGGCGCAAAAAGACATGGAAAAACTTCCCGCCGTTGAGGGCAATTACGAGGAATACGCAAGTAGAGAATTCAACACCGCATTCAGGACGGCGGAAGAGTCGGCAAAGTCCCGCGGGGATGAATACATCAGCACCGAGCATCTTCTGGTTGGAATAGCCTCCGCGGCATCGGGGGATTTAAAAAACGCGCTTTCGCAAGCCGGAGTCAACAAAGAGACGGTTGAAAAAGCGATTGAAGATTTAAGGGGAAACCGCAAAGTTACGGGAGAATCCCCTGAAGACACCTTTCAAGCGTTGTCCAAATACGGCAGCGACCTTACGGCAAGGGCAAGGGACGGCAGGGTAGACCCCGTAATCGGAAGAGACGAGGAAATCAGGCGTGTGGTGCAGGTTCTCCTCCGCCGCACAAAAAACAACCCCGTGCTTATAGGCGAGCCGGGTGTCGGCAAAACCGCCATTGTTGAAGGGCTCGCGCAGAGGATTGTTGACGGGGATGTTCCCGAAGGGCTTGAGAACAAAAACCTCATCGCTTTGGATATGGGGGCGCTGGTTGCCGGGGCAAAATACAGAGGGCAGTTTGAAGAAAGGTTAAAGGCGGTTCTCTCTGAAGTCGCCGAAGCGGAAAAGGAAATTATTCTGTTCATAGACGAAGTGCATACTGTTGTTGGCGCCGGAGGAGCGGACGGGGCGATGGACGCTTCAAATATGCTCAAACCCGCGCTTGCAAGAGGTGAACTGCATTGCATAGGAACCACAACGCTCGACGAATTCCGCTCAAACATTGAAAAAGACGCGGCTTTTGAGAGAAGGTTTCAGCAAGTGTATGTTGACGAACCGTCCGTTGAAGACACTGTTTCAATCCTTCGCGGACTCAAAGAAAAATACGAGGCGCACCACGGCGTCAGAATCAGGGACGATGCGCTCACCGCGGCGGCGAAACTTTCGCACCGTTACATAACCGGAAGGTTTTTGCCAGATAAAGCCGTTGACCTCATAGATGAGGCGGCGGCAAAAATTAAAATGGAGATTGACTCAATGCCCGCCGAAGTGGACGAGGCAAGGCGCCGCGTCATACAACTTGAGATGGAGCACGAGAGTTTGAAAAAAGAATCGGACGGAAAATGCGAAAAAATTAGGGAGATAGAGAGAAAAATCTCGGACTTAAAAGAGAATCTGGGCGGGCTGACAGCCCAATGGGAAAGAGAGAAAGGACGCGTATCGGAAATAAAGAAAATCAAGCGTGAGATAGACGCTGCGCGCACCGAAGCGGAAAAAGCGCAGAGGGAGGGAAATCTTTCCGCCGCTTCGGAAATACTTTACGGCAGACTGCCCGAACTTGAGAAAGAACTTGAAACCAAAGCCGGAGACGGCGGAACGAAAACCATGCTCACCGAAGAGGTCGGCCCTGCGGACATAGCACAGGTTGTATCCAAGTGGACGGGCGTTCCCGTTGCAAAAGTGATTGAGGGCGAAACGGAAAAACTGCTGGGAATGGAAAAAAACCTTTCCCGCAGGGTTGTGGGACAAAGCGAAGCAATTGAAACGGTTTCAAACACAATCAGAAGGTCAAGAACGGGGCTTTCCGATCCGTCGAGGCCGATAGGTTCGCTTCTTTTTCTCGGTCCCACGGGAGTCGGCAAAACCGAACTCGCGCGCGCCCTAGCTGAGTTTATTTTTGACGATGAAAGCAACATTGTGCGCATAGACATGAGCGAGTATATGGAAAAACATTCCGTCTCACGGCTTATCGGAGCCCCTCCGGGATATGTTGGCTACGACGAAGGCGGGCAACTTACCGAAGCGGTAAGAAGACGCCCCTACTCGGTTGTTCTTCTTGATGAGGTTGAGAAAGCGCACGAGGATGTTTTCAACATTCTGCTTCAAATTCTGGAAGACGGCAGGTTGACCGACGGGCAGGGAAGAACGGTTAATTTCCGCAACTGCGTAATAATAATGACTTCAAACCTCGGAAGCCGTCTGATTCGGGAGATGCTTGATGACGAAGAGAAAATGCGCGCGAGCGTTACGCAGGCGTTACGGGAGAGATTCAGGCCTGAATTTTTGAACAGAATTGACGAGACGATAATTTTCAAACCGCTTTCCAAAAAAGAAATCAAGGGAATTGTTGATATTCAAATAACGATACTGCGGTCGCGTCTTGAGGAAAAGGAAATCGGTCTTGAGATAACCGGCAAAGCAAAGGAAAGACTCGCGGACAAAGGTTATGACCCCGAATACGGGGCAAGGCCGCTAAAAAGGGTTATCCGCAGAGAGTTGGAAGACCCGATTGCGAAATTGCTGCTTGAGGGGAAAATCGGAAAGGATAAGAAAATAAAAGTTGGAACGGATAAGAAGGATTTTACTTTCGGGTGATGTTGCCCCGTGTATCAAAACCACAGAGCAAAAAAAAAAGATACCGAACGCGTTTTTGAGTTGGAACGGGACAAAATCGCCTATAAACTGAACGGGAAAATCTCTCATCCCCACTTGCGGATTGCGGATTGAAGGAGAACTGAATGAAAAACAAAACCAACATCGGACTCATCGGCGCCGGCACGGTCGGGTGCGGAGTGTATGAAGTCATACGGCGCAACCGGAAAATCATAAAAGAAAGAACCGGAACCGACCTTGTTATAAAAAAAATCGCAGACCTGGAGCCAAAGAGAAAAAGACCCGTAAAAATACCCAAAACTCTATTCACAAAAGACGCGTATGAACTCATCAACGATCCGGAAATTGACATCATTGTTGAACTCATCGGCGGCACAACAACCGCAGGAGAGTTTGCGCTCGCCACGCTGAAAAACGGCAAACAACTCGTCACCGCGAACAAAGCGCTTCTGGCTCACAGAGGAAAAGAGATTTTCACCGCCGCTGCCGCAAACAACGCAGAAGTCGGATTTGAGGCAAGTGTGGCGGGCGGCATACCGCTTATACAAGGACTTTGCGAAGGGCTTTGCGCAAACACAATACTGTCGGTCCACGGCATAATGAACGGAACCTCAAACTACATACTGCACAGAATGTCGGCGGAGGGAAAACCTTTCAAAGAAATTCTTTCGGATGCGCAAAGAAACGGATATGCCGAAGCAGACCCGTCATTTGACATAAACGGAACGGACTCCGCGCATAAATTGCTGATAATGATAACGCTCGCGTGGGGAAGTAGGTTTAACCTCAAAGACCTCACGGTTGAGGGAATAAAAAACATCACTCCAGCGGACATATCATACGCGAAAGAGCTCGGATATGTAATCAAACCCCTCGCTTCGGCAAAGGTTTCAAGTGGCGGCATAGAAGCGGGCGTTTACCCGGCTCTTGTAAAAACCGGCGCGCAGATTGCGTCCGTGGAGGGAGTTTTCAACGCCGTGCGCATAGAGGGAGACGCCGTGGGGCCGTTGATGTTCTACGGAATGGGAGCGGGAATGATGCCAACCGCAAGCGCGGTTGTGAGCGACATTGTGAGAATAGCGAGGCGGACGGACGGCGGGCGGATAGCGGAGCTGTTTACGCAAAGCGGAAAAACTCTCTCTCTTGTGCCAAGACAGAATATCTCCGGCAAATTTTACGCCAGATTCCAAGCCGAGGATACTCCCGGCACTCTCGGAAAAATCTCCGCCATACTCGGAAAATCGGGCATAAGCATAGAATCCGTAATCCAGAAACCACACGGGTCGGTAAAGAAGGTTCCCGTTGTGATAATGACCCGCAAAGTCGCGGAAAAAAATATGAAAAAAGCGGTCGCGGAAATTGAAAAACGGATAACAAAAACGCCAACCGTTGTTTTGAGAATCAGAGACCTGTAGGCGGCAATCTACAGGGACAGCGCTTCAAGCGCCTCTTGTGCGGCGCGTTGCTCCGCCTCTTTTTTGCTTTTTCCTTGGCCTCTTCCAAAGGTTTCAGACCCGTCTCCAACTTCGCTGAAGAAATATCTCTTATGCTCAAGACCGGTCTCCTCCGTCGCATAAACGGGAAGAGAGCCCATCTTTTTATGAAAAACCTTTTGCAGCTCAGATTTGTAGTCATACCGCACGCTCCATTTCTCCGCGCTGTCCGTTATGAGAGAGGAAACAATATCGCGTGCCGCAGAGTAACCTCCGTCAAGAAAAACCGCTCCGATAACCGCCTCAAAAGCGTCCGCAAGGGTTGACTCCCTGCTTCTGCCTTCCTTTTCCTCCCCTTTGCCGAGCAACAGGCATTTGCCGAGCGAGAGAGCTGCGGCATATTCGGCAAGGTTTGCGCCGCTCACTATGGCGTTTTTTTTCGCCGTCAGCTCGCCCTCGTCCGAATCGGGAAAAGTCTCATAAAGAACCTCTGCGGTAACACATCCGACAACCGAATCTCCGAGAAATTCAAGCCGTTGGTTGTCAACACCGCCTTTTTCGTGCCTGTGGGACGGGTGCGTCAAAGCTGTTTTAAGAAGAACGGGATTGCGGAATTTATAGCCGAGGTTTATGTCTTTCATAACAATTATTATACAACCGCGACAAACCCCTCTGCACAATTGACTGATAAAAATTCTTGCTGTAAAGTCTCACAATTAGCTTAACTATCAGGAGGAAACCCAGTTGGCAAATTCGAAAAAAACAACATCTGTAAAACAGATAAAACCGAATAGAACGGAGATCGCAAAAGCGGTCAAATTCATAAAGGGCAGCAAGGCGGAGTTTGTTGACCTGCGCTTTCTTGACTTTGTGGGAATGTGGCAGCATTTCACAATTCCGGTGACAGAATTTGAAATGTCGGCTTTTGAAGAAGGAATGGGATTTGATGGCTCAAGCATAAGGGGATGGAAAACCATCAACTCAAGCGATATGCTCACTGTTCCCGACCCGGCCACGGTAAAGCTTGACCCGTTCATGAAAAAACCCACGGTTGCGGTTCTCTGCAATATAGTGGATCCGATTACAAAAGAACCCTACTCCCGCGACCCGAGAACAATCGCCTCAAAAGCGGAAGCGTATATGAAAAGCACGGGCGTGGCGGACACGGCTTACTTCGGCCCCGAACTTGAATTTTTTATCCTTGAAGATGTTCGCTATGACCAGACGGCAAACTCCGGTTATTACTTTGTGGATTCCGATGAGGGAATCTGGAATTCCGGAAGCGATGACTTCCCGAACCTCGGGTACAAACTGAGACACAAAGAGGGATACTTCCCGACTCCTCCGGCGGACAGCCACCACGACCTCAGGTCGGAAATGGTTTCCGTTATGCAGGAACTTGGGATTGTTGTTGAGGCGCACCACCATGAGGTTTCGACCGGTGGTCAGGCGGAGATTGATATGAAGTTCGCCCCGCTGCTCACAATGGGCGATCAGATGATGTGGTATAAATACATCTGTCGCAATGTGGCGCGTATGCACGGCAAATCCGTAACTTTTATGCCCAAACCCCTGTTTGACGACAACGGTTCGGGAATGCATGTTCACCAGTCCCTTTGGAAAAAAAGCAAGCCGCTTTTTGCCGGCAACGGATACGCGGGAATGAGCGAGACCGCGATGCACTACATAGGTGGCATACTCAAACACGCAAGGGCAATATGTGCTTTCAGCAACTCAACAACCAACTCGTACAGGCGCCTTGTGCCGGGCTTTGAAGCTCCGGTCAATCTTGCCTACTCGGCAAGAAACAGGAGTGCGGCTGTCAGAATACCGATGTATTCTCCAAGCCCGAAAGCAAAACGACTTGAGTGCAGATTCCCTGACCCTTCGTGCAACGGTTATCTGACATTCTCCGCGATGCTTATGGCCGGACTCGACGGAATTGAGAACAAAATCAAGCCCGGAGACCCTATGGACAAAGACATATACGCTCTCGGACCGGAAGAGTTGCAGGGCATTCCTTCGGTTCCCGCTTCTCTTGAAGAGGCTCTCAAGGCGCTTGAAAAAGACCACGATTTCCTCCTCAAAGGCGGAGTTTTTGATGAAGACCTGCTTCAGACATGGGTAGACTACAAGATGGAAAATGAGGTCAACCCCATAAGGCTGAGACCGGTTCCGCATGAGTTTATTCTTTACTATGATGTTTGATTGAAATGTCGAACTGTGAAAAAAAGACGCCGTGTAAAAGCGGCGTCTTTTTTTTGTGGGTTTAAACTCAGAACTCCGTATCGGACACGGGATGACGGAGAAAAAGAATCTTGACATCATATCATCAATACATCAAGATGCTCACATGAGAACAACACTGACATTAGACGAAGATGTTGCGGAATACTTGAAGAAGGAAAGCCGTCTTCGCAACAAGACTTTCAAGGAAGTGTTAAATGAGGCGGTGCGCAAAGGAATGAAGCCCGGCGCCAAGAGTCCGCGTCCGCGCAAATTCAAGGTTGTTCCAATCCGTAGCAAATTCGTTTCCGGAGTTGACCGGCAAAGGCTCAACCAGTTGAACGATGAACTGGAAGCCGCCGAATTTGTGAAAAAATCCACAAAATGATAGTGCCGGATATCAACCTGCTGGTCTATGCCTACAACAGCGAGTCACCGTATCACAAAAAAGCCAAACATTGGTGGGAGGAAACCGTCAATGGCGACAAAAGAATCGGCGTACCCTGGTTGGTGTCCTCCGGATTTGTAAGGTTGATAACTCACCCCCGTGTGCTGCAAAATCCCGTTACGCCGTTAAAAGCGGTCAGCAAAGTGGAGTCATGGTTTCAATATGACAGTGTAATTCCGGTAAATCCGGGCACTGAACACCTGACATACTTCCGGCAAAATCTGGATGCCGCGGGAGTTGGCGGAAATCTCGTGTCCGATGCCCACATTGCCGCCATTGCGATAGAATATCAAGCGGAGGTTCATTCCAATGATTCGGATTTCGGCAGGTTTCCCGGACTGCGGTGGGTTAACCCCTTAGCCTGACAATCTTACTCTGTATTCCCGCTTTTACTACAGAAATGGGGAAAAGCGATTTGTGCCGATGCTGACATCTTGGAAGCAGTAAATTGTGGAAACAAACAGCACTCTTCTTTGGGTTGGGATGAATTAGATATTGTGTTCCCCTAAATTCCGCTCAGATTGCCAAACGAAAAGACCCCAACCGTCATATCCCACGAAAGCGGGGATTTGGAAAACACATCGGGCTTTAACTGGTGGGTGATACTTTAATATTTTTACAAAAGAACTCTGCGTCATTCAAAGCGGTATCATCCCGTCTAAACTTCCCCTGATACGGCTCGACCTTTGTCCTTATTCCGGCAATGAATGCTTTGCCTTGGCAAACCGCTTTATCCGTCCACTCTCCCCAGTATCCACTTTCTTCCATCTCTCCTTTTACCATTTTCTCTCCTTCTGCTTCTGTCTCACCGAATTTCTTGCACGCAAAACGAAATCCGTTAAGAGCAGAATCATCACCTCTGCCTTGGTATTTTTCTATACGCGACTGATATGCATATAGAAATTGGTTGTCTCCACATTCGTGCCAATCTCTCCAAGTTCCCCAAGGTCCTTCAGCAGAAGAAATAATTTTATTATTTTGTTCTTGATTGCTACTATTTTTCCTACATTTCAATTGAATTCCATTTGCTGCAGTATCATCGCCCCGACCTTGTTTTTTCTCAATTTTAACCCTGAATGCATAGGCAAAACTCTCGGACGGACACTCATCCATTTTTGCCCAGTTTCCCCACAACTCCCCATTATATCCATACTGTTTGGAGTTTTTTGTGAACTCCGCGTGAATTGTGCCTGATTGGTTAGCTGTTATACGTTGTTCGGAACCAGGCAATTTTTGGAAGTAAGAAACTTAGCCAAGTATTCGTAAGCACCAAACAAACTACCAGTCATTACCACGATAGGTATTATATGCTTCCTCAAAAAGCGTGTAAAGAATGTGGACCTTTCTTTCAAAGATTTCCTTTTATAACTGTTCATTTGAGTCCTCCTTGTCCGATACTCATTTCTTTTCCCATCCGTATTCCTCCATACATACGGCAAACTCTTCTTTCTCTACCGAGCTTTTGCGTCCCAAGAGTCCACTTATAAAACCTGCGGCGGCAGCCACATACTCACCGCCAGCAATACCTGCCTGACCCATAATGTCCTTTGTAACGGTTCCGGTATAATTTAGCGCTTCTCTTTTCTCTGCAATTTGTTGCTGTTCTTCAGGAGTTAGTTCTCTGTTTCCAGCTCTCGCGTCACAGATGGTTGACGCCACATCCCAATCGGAAGTTACTTTGTCAACCTCCTCAGGAGGCAACCACGACTTGTGTTTATAAACCGCGCCGCCACATCCAGTAAGAAAAACAACACTGACAAAAACCATTAAAAAATTACGCATTTTTTCCCTTCATCAAAACAACCCCGCAATGGAGCTCGCCACTTTAACAGCAAAGTCCTGCTGAACATCCTCAAACACAACAAGCTTCCCCTTGGCTTTCCCCAATATGCGGGTTTGATAACGTTTCCAATCGCTGGTTTCAGAATAGGTTTGAGATTCCCGCCGAGAATAGGAGCTTTGTGAATCCTGACCGCTGGCGAAACCTTGTTCTCTCGATCCTGCTTGGTCATCTCCTTGAGCGGATGAACCACTGGAACCCTCTATAAAAACTTGGTTTTTTTCACCCTTTATGCGTTCGCGCAACTGAATATCAACAACAAGCGAGAAGTATCTAATCCACTGCTTGGCTGCCATACGCTGATTGCGCGAGCGTTGGCTGAGAGCATCTCCTATTGCGCCGACTGCTCCGCCGACAACTCCGCCGACTATGGCTTCTCCGGTAACATCGCCATCGCCGAGAAGCGCGCCCGCTCCGGCTCCCAACCCTGCGCCAACCAAAAGACCGGCGGCGGTTCTACCTATGCTGAATCCGTATTTGGTTTCATCTATCTTGGCGAGTTCCGCAACTGAAACTTCATCCGCAAACAAAAGGTTTGCTTGCAGAACATATGTTGCCGTGGAAGCGTTTCTTGTAATTTTGTATCCAAGCGAGCGTAACTTTTGAGCCACAGCCGCTTGAAGGTCTATGTCTCTGCCGGAAGTGTTGCGGACGCGCACATAAATGGAAGGATTGTCAACTTCCGGCGGGTCAAGAAAAACGCTGTCCGTCATTCGGATACGGATGTATTCAACGGAAGGTGTTTTCGGTATCCCGACTTCAGGACGAACCTTTACGCCCGTTGATGTCTGTTTTCTGTAAGCCGCTTCGGACAACTCAAACTTAGGTCCGCAACCCGCCATTAGAAATGAGATTGCCAAAACCAGCAATCCCAGTCTCTTGTGAAATAAAAACGAAAAGGTCTTTTTGTTTGCGTATATTTTGAGACTGTTGCTTTTTCTATAACTGTTCATTTGGGTCTTCCTTGTCTGATACTCATTTCTTTTCCCATACGTATTTCTCCATGCACTTCTACCCTCCTCCAACTATTTGCAATAGATTCTCATTGAAAATGTGGTGCTACCAGAACCTTTATATTGAGACTGTGAAGAAAACGTCTTACCTATTTCATACTTACCCCCACAGATTTTGGCGGCGTGCCTGTAGCAACCATCCACGTTTCTTCCGCCACAATCAACTGTATATCCGAGCCTTCCATCGGGACCCATGGTTGGTTCTGGCATACCACCACAAGAAGACAAACCAGCTAGAAGTAAGATTGCCAAAATCAGCAATCCCACGTTTCTTGTAGAGTAAAAATGAAAAGATCTTTTGCAACTTAACATTTCAAACCTCCTTTTTGCAAAACCGGACACACAAGGAGCCGGGTCTTGCTTACTGTTCAAAAAGAGTTTTGAAAGTTCTGTTAATTTCCCGCAAGGGTCTTATATTCACAGAGACCCGACAGCACGGGGTCTCTTTTCAAACAGTAAGCGGGAAAAATTTTATACGGAAAATCTTCTTTTTATCAAATATATTTTTGTAGAAATTGTAGATTCCCACTTTTGCAGGAATTGGAAAAGTATTTTATGACAACTTCAATCCGCGTTTTGAAACCCTTTCAAAACCTTCAAAAACTCTTCCCCATACTTATCAAGTTTCCTCTGTCCCACGCCAGAAATAAAACCCATCTGCAACAAATCAAACGGCTTTTCCTTCGCCATCTCGGCAAGAGTCGCATCGTGAAAAATCACATACGGCGGCACATTCTGCTCACGGGCAAATCTTGCCCGCAACTCGCGCAGTTTTTCAAAAATCGGCATATCCGCTTCGCTCACATCTTTTGAAACACGGGGCGGTCTCGCCTTTCTCTCTTTCTTCGGTTTCTCCCTCTTCGTAAGTTTGCGGAAAAACATATTTTCTTTCCCGCGCATTAAAGCGTCCCCTTTCTCCGTCAGACGGAGCCCTCCGTAGCCGTCTGACTTGGGAGCGAGCGCTCCGGCGGTGACAAGCTGCCGGACGACCGAACGCCAATCCATGGCGTCAAGCTCCGTTCCCACTCCGTAAACCTTTAATTTATCGTGCCGGAAATTCCTTATCCTCTCGGTGTCTTTACCGAGCAACACATCTATCAAATAACCCACTCCAAACATTTCACCCGTGCGGTAAACACACGAAAGCGCCTTTTGTGCGGCGACCGTCCCGTCCCATGTTTCGGGCGGAGTGAGGCAGTTGTCGCAGTTACCGCACGGGGCTTCATACTGTTCGCCAAAATACCCGAGAAGCGACTGCCTTCTGCATCCGGCGGTTTCGCAAAGCCCCAGCAAAGAGTTGATCTTTGACCGCTCCACTCTCTTGAACGCTTCATCGGCTTCGGAGTTGTCAACCATCTGAATCAGCATCATCAAATCCTGCAAGCCGTAACTCATCCACGCGCTTGCGGGCAGCCCATCGCGTCCGGCGCGTCCGGTTTCCTGATAGTAGGACTCAATGGTCTTCGGCAGGTTCAAGTGTGCCACAAAGCGGACATCGGGCTTGTCAATACCCATCCCAAAAGCGATGGTCGCCACAACAACAACCCCCTCCCGGTGCAAAAACCGGTTGTGGTTTTCCTCCCTCTCACTTTTCGCCATTCCGGCGTGATAGGGAATTGCATCAAGACCCTTTGACGAGAGCCACTCGGAGGTTTTCTCCACACTCTTGCGCGACATACAGTAAACAATCCCGCTGTCGCCCTTGTGTTTGGTATTGATGAAATCAAGCAGAGCCGCCCTCGCTTCAACCGCCTCGCTTATCATGTAGAGAATGTTCGGACGGTCGTAACCGGCGATATACCTTTCGGCGGATTGCAGAATCAACCGCTCCGCAATCTCCCGCTGGGTTGCATCGTCCGCAGTGGCGGTCAGAGCAATACGCGGTGTGTCCGGGAAACGGTCGGCAAGAACGGAGAGTTCCAGATATTCGGGACGAAAATCATGGCCCCAGCGCGATACGCAGTGCGCCTCGTCAATAGCGAACAGCGCGACATTGATTTTCTCAAGCATCCCAAGTATCCCTCCGGAAATCAGCCCTTCGGGCGCGACATAAAGCAAATCAAGATTTCCTCCGAGTAAAGCGTCTTCGGTGTCGCAAAGTTGACGGTAAGACATGCTTGAATTGAGAAACGCGGCCCGAACCCCGTATTGGCGCAGGGCGTCAACCTGATCTTTCATAAGGGCAATAAGCGGTGAGACAACAACCCCGGTTCCCTCACACACGACAGACGGAATCTGATAGCAAAGAGACTTTCCCGCGCCCGTGGGCATTACGACAATAGCGTCCCCGCCTTCAAGAAGCGTCCTTACAACCTCTCCCTGATGCGAGCGGAAGTCGGTAAAACCGAAAGTTTCGCGCAGAATTTCAAGTGCTTTTTTATATTGGTCTATCGTCTGTTTTTGCAAGCCGGTTGACAACACAATTTGATTTTAACCATTTTTGATACACAATAGAAAAATTGCGCAACTTTGCGTTAGAATAAGCCCAATGCCGTCCTTCAATCAGTTTGAACTGGACATTTTCAACAACATCCTCGCCGGAATTGCCGAAGAGATGGGAGAGTGCCTGACACGCTCGTCCCTCTCACCAAACATCAAGGAAAGACGCGACCACTCATGCGCGATTTTCAACCCAAACGGAGAAATGATAGCGCAGGCAGCGCACATTCCCGTTCATCTCGGCTCAATGTCATTTTCAGTTGCCGCAGTTATTGAGGGACACGAGGTTTCAGACGGAGACGCTTATATACTGAACGACCCGTTCAAGGGAGGAACACACCTGCCGGACATAACTTGCATCATTCCGGTTTTTTCAAACGGGCGACTGATTTTTTATATCGCCGCACGCGCGCACCACGCCGATGTCGGAGGAAAAACGCCCGGCTCAATGCCTCTTTCTACCTCCATAGATGAAGAGGGAATTATCATCCCACCAACTTTGATTGCGAAAAACGGAAAGGCGGACGAACCGCTTATGCGGAAAATCACAGCGGGAATGAGAAACCCCGAAGAGCGGCTCGGAGACCTCAGAGCGCAGATTGCCGCCCTTGAGACCGGAAAGAAAAGACTTCTTGAGACGGTTGAAAAATACTCGGTTGAAAAAATCAGCGACGCATCCGGGCGGCTTCTTGACTACGGCGAAAAAATGATGCGGGAGGTCATAAGGGAAATTCCGGACGGCGAATATGGCTTTACCGATTTTCTCGACGATGACGGAGCGGGAACAACCGAGATACCGATAAAGGTTCTTTTGAGGATATCCGGCGGCTCTGTCTACGCGGATTTTTCAGGAAGTTCGCCCCCGGTCAAAGGATGCCTCAACGCGCCTTTCAGCGTGACAGTGTCAGCCGTTTTGTATGTCTTCCAATGTCTTGCCCCGGAAGATATTCCTCTCAATTCGGGACCGCTACGCGCCATTGAGATTGTTACGGATGAAAATTCCATACTGAACGCGCGGTATCCGAGCGCGGTAGCCGGAGGCAATGTGGAAACCTCTCAACGCGTTGTGGATGCGGTTTTTGGCGCGCTCTCAAAAGCGGTTCCGGAAAAGATACAGGCGGCAAGTTCGGGAACCATGAACAATATAACCTTCGGCGCCACAAGAAGCGATGGGCGGGAGTTTGTATCCTACGAAACGATAGGCGGAGGAATGGGAGGAAGAAACGGAGCCGGAGGCGTCTCCGCTGTACAGACGCATATGACAAACACTCTCAACACCCCGATAGAAGCGACTGAAAGGGAGTTTCCGGTGCGTATTGAGTCCTACTCCATCCGTAAAGAATCCGGAGGAAAAGGAAAATTCAAAGGCGGGGACGGCATTGTGAGGGAATACAGGTTCATAGAGCCGGCAACCGTGTCCGTTATTACGGAAAGGAGAAAATACCGCCCGTGGGGAGCCCATGGAGGAAAAGACGGAAAAAGCGGAAAAAATTTCCTTATACGGAACGGAGAGAAAACGGAACTCTCGGGAAAACAGAGTTTTGAAGCAGAGGAAGGGGACATTCTCAGAATAGAGACTCCGGGAGGTGGCGGATGGGGAAAATAACGCGCATTTTTTTAATCGCCACGCTTCTTCTGACCGGATGTGTCGGCGCGTATACTCCGTCTGATATGAATGACTCCTGCTCCATTCTCATCAAAAAACGCGGTTGGTATGGCGATTTGCTCCGGGCGGAGAAAAAATGGGGAGTTCCAATACCGGTAATGCTCGCGTTTATCAGGCAGGAATCCTCATTCAGAAAAGGGGCAAAACATCCGAGAAAAAAAATCCTGTGGATAATTCCATGGAAACGTGTTTCATCGGCTTCGGGATACGCTCAGGCAGTCAACAAAACATGGAATCAATATCTGAAAGAGAACGGAAAAGGCTCGTTTTTAACGCGGCGGTCGGACTTCAAGGATGCGACCGATTTCATCGGCTGGTATAACAACAAAAGCATGCGGCTTTTCGGAATAAAAAAGAATGACTCCTACAACCTTTATCTCGCCTACCATGAGGGATGGGCGGGATACCGCAAAGGCAGGTATCGGGAAAAACAATGGCTGCTTAAAGTCGCCCGGAAAGTTGAGGAAGCCAATAAATCCTACGGGCGACAGTTAAGCCGTTGTCAAAACAAACTTAGAACAAAACGGTTCGGGATATTTTAGCGGCTTTTAATAGCGTGAAAATATGAGAAGACAAAAAGGCCAAACCCAATTGAAAAAAGAACCATATGGCTTGTCTCCAATCTTCCCGCGATCAGACAGCCGACAAGGGTGGCAGTCATAAGCGGACCTGCGACACGGTCGGCAAGATAAAACAGAAACGAGAACCTTTCGTTTTTATTGTTCATTTGAGACTTGTAAAACCTCCTTTTCCTTTTGCCCGTCTTGCCCGTCTCCGTTATCGCCATCGGATTTCTTAACAAGCGAAGCGGGAAGCGCTTTTGATGTTTTGGCGCCGAGTTGTTTCATTTTCTCAGCTCTGCCGACAACGTTTCCTTTGCCCTTTGAAAGCGAGTTATAGGCGGCGTCAAAACTGCCTCTGACAGTTCCCAGTTGTTTGTCTATTTTTTCCATTTGATCCACAAAACCCGCAAATTTATCGTAAAGCTTTCCGGCTCCTTCGGCAATTTCCTGCGCGTTCAGGTTCCGGTCTTCCATCTGCCACAAACTGTGAACGGTTCGCAAAACCGCAAATAAAGTTGACGGACAGACAAGCACAACATTCTTATCAAGCGCCTTCTTGAATATGTTTTCCGCCTCGTTGACCGTGAGAATATAAGCCGGCTCAACGGGAACAAACAACAGAACAAAATTGAGAGTGCTAACACCCGGCAGGTTCTGGTAGTTTTTTCCGCTCAGTTCCTTTATGTGACTTTCAACGGAGTCTTTGTGTTTTTTCAGGGAAACCGCCCTCTTCTCTTCGTTTTCAGACGAACAATAGTCAGTGTAGGCATCAAGGGAAACCTTTGAATCAATCACAATATCTTTGCCGTCCGGCAGGTGAACAATCACATCAAGAATACTCCTTCCGCCGTCTTCTTTGAAAATCGACTGCTGCACTTCATACTCCCGCCCCTTGCGCAGTCCTGACATTTCAAGCGTTTTTTCAAGCACAAACTCGCCCCAGTTACCCTGCTGTTTGGAATCGCCCTTCAGGGCTTTTGTCAGATTCTGCGCTTCGGTTCCAATCGTCTCATTCAGTTTGCTGAACTGCTCAATCTGATTTTTCAATTCCCCGAATTTCCCCGCAAACCCTATGTCAGTCTTGGCAAATTTATCCTTGAACTCTTTTATGTCTTCCTTCAGAGGACTCAGAATGTTTTCAAGACCTTCTTTGTTTCGTTTCTCAAACTTCTCGCTTTTGTCATCAAATATCCTGTTGCTGATATTCTCAAAATCTCTTACGAGCCTCTGTTCGGAGTCTTTGAGGGTTTTGGTTTCCCTATCATGACTTTCGCGTTCCATTCTGATTTCAGTTTCAAGTTCGACAATTTTAATTCTGTCCGCCTCTGCCTGCTTCTCCACTCTTTCAAGCTCACCTATCCGTTCGTCCCGCCTCTCAAGTTCACTCTCAAGAATCTGATTCTTTTCGGCAACCGCTGACCTCTCGGCGTTTTTTCTGTATGCCGCAAATCCGGCAACCGCCGCGATAATCAAGGTAACTATGGTAATTACGTCCATTCTTCGCTCCTTATCTTTTCGGTTATTATATCGGCTTCATCACAATGGACGAAAAAACCTGTTTCATCGCCCTCACACTCGTGAAAGGGCTCGGCAATGTTCTCATACGCCGTCTGGTTGACGACTGCGGTTCGGCGGAGAAGGTGTTTGAGGCAGCGAAAACCGCTGGCGCCCTCGCGCAAATTGACGGAATAGGCGCGGAGACGGAAAACCTTGTCAAAAACTTTTCCGGCTGGAAAAATGCGGAGAAAGAGGTTTCCAGAGCGCACGAACTCGGCTTTGGAATTTTAACCCTCACAGACAAGGACTATCCCGCGAACCTAAAGGAAATACACTCCGCCCCGCCCGTTCTTTATGTGTTCGGCGAAATAAAGGAGCGGGATAGCCTTTCCGTCGCGGTGGTTGGCTCTCGTTACTCGAGTAAATATGGAACCGATACGGCGCAATCTCTCTCCCGTAAACTCGCGGAGAAAGGCGTCTGCGTTGTAAGCGGAATGGCGAGGGGAATTGACTCCGCCGCGCACAAGGCGGCGATTTCCGCGGACGGACGCACGGTCGCGGTTCTTGGAACCGGACTCGATGTGATATATCCGCCTGAGAATCATGAGCTCTATAAAAATATCGCGGACAACGGCGCTGTTGTCTCCGCCTTTGCGCTTGGCACAAAACCCGACAAAAACAACTTTCCCGAGCGCAATTCAGTCATAAGCGGGCTTTCTCTCGGCACCGTGGTTGTGCAGGCGGCAAGAAAAAGCGGCGCGCTCATAACCGCATCTCTTGCCCTTGAACAGAACAGGAAGGTTTTTGCCGTACCGGGAAGAATAGGAGAGAACTCAAGCGCGGGAACAAACTACCTTATCAAACGCGGAAGGGCGAAACTCACCGAAAGCGCGGACGACATAGCCGAAGAGATTCCTGCGATGAAAAGTCTGCGAAACACAGGCGGGAAAGACGAGCGAAAAGCGATTACGGACAAACTCGCGAAATTGCCCGAAGACCGGAAAAATCTGCTTTCCCTAATCCGGCAGCAGCCGCTTCACATTGATGAAATAGCCGAAAAGTTGGGAGAATCGGTTCCCTCTTTGTCAATAGTGATGTTTGAACTTGAAATGGAAGGACTTGCCGAAAAAATTGAAGGCGGATTTTATCAGGCGAAAGCATAGGGCAAATCAAATGCCCAGAACAATCGTCAAAGCGCCGTCTTTGACTTTTATATCTTTCAAAAGCGCGCCCGCGAGTTTTGTTTTGACATCAGTCGGTTTAATTTGGTAAACGGGACGGAGAGTAAGAATTTCCAGCACCGCCTGCCCGACTATATCACGCACAATCACTCCGGTGCCGCTTGGAAGCCCTTCAATTTCAAACTCTTTAAGGTCGGGGTTTGTAAGGAACACACTTTTTGAATCGGAGTCATATTGAATTTCCGCATCAGCATAAACAACGCTTTTCAGGGTTTCCACTCCGGTAAGAAAAACGGAGAGGTTGAAACTGACTCCCATGCGATTATTGCCGTTTTCAAGCCGCACGAGCGGATTTGAAAAAACTGTTTTTACGATAAGATACTGGCTTTTTTCATAGGGAAATGCCTTTTCCAACTGCTTTTGAATCTGCGCGGCGGTTATGTGAATCTCAACTTGAGGCTTTTTCACAACCAAGTATGCACCTGCGACAAGAATTAAAGCTATGAAAATCAGAACGGCATTTTTCAAATTATTAGCACCTTTTGAAAAAGTATTTCAAATTTTTTCATTTGTTCAAACCTCACTTATTGAAAATGCCGTATTGCAACCTGTAAGACTGGCGTTTTCGCAAAACAAAAATCAGTTCGGATAATACTTAAAACTCAGCGAAACTGATTTTTCATCTATGGAGCCCTTCCCGTAAGTTCTCAAACTTGAAAATCAACTTGAGAACTCAGGTTCAACTCTAACATAAATCAAAAAAATATGTCGCGGTATTTTTAATCGGCACAGAACGGAAATCAAAAAGCAAAATTCAAAGATGTTATGTATCTGAAATCTGTCTTTTTGACAGACTCGTCTATCGGCTGATTATCATAATCCACATTGACGGAGAGTCTTAATGAGAAGCTTCTATAGAGAGGAACCTCCAGCAAGAATTCGGACTCGCTGCGAAAATTGTCGGTTTCATTAAATGGGAAAAGAAAGACTGTGCCGGCGGACGCTTTTAGATTTTCTATGTCCTTTTCAAGCCGTAACCCGAGACGGAGTAAAATAAAATCCTCCGTGGGAGTGGAAACTCCGTCCTCTCTTTCCCAGAAAACACCAGCACTTGTTTTAACAACGAGCAAAGACAAAATAGAATCCGTGGCAAAACCGCCTCCAAAGCCGTATTTTAAAGATATTTGTTGAATTTCATCTTTTTCCACAAAAGAACCGAGACTTAAAAATACCGATGTATTGCCATACATTTTATTTGTGTAACCGCTGTTGTAAATCCGGCGCAGGTAGAACAGAGTGGAATCCCAGAAGTCTTCATTGGTTGTCCCGTCCACCTTGCCGAAGTGGTATTTGCTTCTGCTTGTCAACCTGTGTTTCGTATCATCAAATTCATAACAAAGCCGGGCTCCAATATTGGTTTTATCCGTATTGCCTCGCGCGCCCGCAAAGGAAAAACCCGTGGAAATTTCCCAGTTTCTGAAATCTGAATCTCCCGATTTGCAAGTGCCCGCAAAAGCAGGTGCGGGAAATGTCAGGAGAAACAAAGCGAAAATAATGAAAGGGGATAATCTCTTCATTTGTATCAGATTATACACAAAATACGGAAGGTTGTCACGAAATCATAGCTTGACAGCAGGTACGGATATCAGATGTACAAGCGTTATATTTTGTGGAAAAATCTCCGCAGGAGAAGCGAAGCCACAATCACACTTGCCAAAAGCACACCGAGAGAGCCGGTCGCCTGAGCGGACAACCTTTCCATCAGCATTGACTGAAATTCCCGCGATGTTTCAACAGAGTCAACGGAGAAATACACATCAACGGCAAACACACCAACCAGAACGACAAACAACAGCACAAATGCTGTCAGAGAAGCGGAAAAGTGTCTGTTTTTAAGCAACCAGGCGATGAAAAACCCCACGCCCAATTCATAAAAAAATGGAAAGAAATCTTTTACCAGAATAAGGATAATTCCTGATATCCAGATAAGAGCCGCACCCCGAACATCTTTAAGCCATTGTTTCATTACGGAGACAAAATTATAGCACTCATCAAAGAGAGGGCAATCAGCGGGTTATCTGACGTAAAAAACAATGGACAATATAAGAGCACTGGCAATAACAGCAAGGGGTAGTTTATTGTCCGCTGTCAAAATGTTAAAATTCATAAAAAGAAAATTTACTTATCTTTCAAAAAACAACCAAAACACACAACATAAGCGAATAAGAAACAACGTCCATCCTTTCGGATATTTTCAAGCCTCGTGGAGAAGCCTCACGGTCGGTTAGTACTGGTCAGCTCAACACATTACTGTGCTTACACCTCCAGCCTATCAAACTCGTGTTCTCCAAGTGACCTTAAGGGGACTTAAAGTCCCGGGAAATCTAATCTCAAGGGAGGCTTCCCACTTAGATGCTTTCAGCGGTTATCCTTTCCGCACTTAGCTACCCAGCACTGCCGCTGGCGCGACAACTGGTACACCAGAGGTGCGTTCACTCCGGTCCTCTCGTACTAGGAGCAACTCCTTTCAAATTTCCTACGCCCGCTACAGATAGGGACCGAACTGTCTCACGACGTTCTGAACCCAGCTCGCGTACCGCTTTAATTGGCGAACAGCCAAACCCTTGGGACCTTCTCCAGCCCCAGGATGCGATGAGCCGACATCGAGGTACCAAACCTCCCCGTCGATGTGAACTCTTGGGGGAGATTAGTCTGTTATCCCCGGCGTACCTTTTATCCGTTGATCGATGGCCTTTCCACACAGAACCACCGGGTCACTAAGGCCGACTTTCGTCCCTGCTCGACTTGTCAGTCTCGCAGTCAAGCTCCCTTATGCCTTTATACTCGAAGCCCGGTTTCCAATCGGGCTGAGGGAACCTTTGCACGCCTCCGTTACTCTTTAGGAGGCGACCGCCCCAGTCAAACTACCCGCCTGACACTGTCCTCGATCCGGATAACGGACCTGAGTTAGAATTCCAGAATTACAAGGGTGGTATTTCACTGTTGTCTCCACCCCGCCCAAAAGCAAGGTTTCACAGACTCCCACCTATTCTACGCAAGTAACACCAGAACCCAATGCCAAGTTGCAGTAAAGGTGCACGGGGTCTTTCCGTCCCGTAGCGGGTATCCGGCGTCTTCACCGGAACCACAATTTCGCTGAGCCTTCGGCTGAGACAGTGCGGCGATCGTTACACCTTTCATGCAGGTCGGAACTTACCCGACAATGAATTTCGCTACCTTAGGACCGTTATAGTTACGGCCGCCGTTTACCGGGGCTTCGGTTCCGAGCTTCTCCCACCGAAGTGGAATGACAAGTCCCCTTAACCGTCCGGCACCGGGCAGGTGTCAGGCCCTATACGTCGGCTTACGCCTTTGCAGAGCCCTGTGTTTTTGGTAAACAGTCGTCACCGCCTTGTTACTGCGACCCGTCTCTGCTCAAGCCGCGAAGGCCATCACATAACACGGGCACCCCTTATCCCGAAGTTACGGGGCTAATTTGCCGAGTTCCTTAGCCGAAGTTCTCTCACGCGCCTTAGTATTCTCTACTCACCTACGTGTGTCCGTTTACGGTACGAGCACTGGATCGTCAACACTTAGAGGCTTTTCTTGGAAGCATGGGATCAGTCACTTTATGGGGTGCAAGCACCCCTCGTATTCGCTTCTTGAGGTTAATGAAAGGACGGATTTGCCTGTCCCTTCCCTCTACAAGCTTAAACCGGGAAATCCAACTCCCGGATGACTTGCCCTTCTCCGTCACCCCGTCGCTCAGACCAAGTGGTACAGGAATATTAACCTGTTTTCCATCGACTACGCCTTTCGGCCTCGTCTTAGGTCCCGACTAACCCTGGGAGGACGAGCCTTGCCCAGGAAACCTTAGGTTTTCGGCGAGGCGGATTCTCACCGCCTTTGTCGCTACTCATGCCGGCATTCTCACTTCCCGACGGTCCAGGCCTCCTCACGGTAACCCTTCGACCCGACGGGAACGCTCCCCTACCGCTGCCTGATAAATCAGACAACCCGCAGCTTCGGCACCAAACTTGAGCCCCGATTCATTTTCGGCGCAAGTAAGCATCGACCAGTGAGCTGTTACGCTTTCTTTGAAGGGTGGCTGCTTCTAAGCCTACCTCCTGGCTGTCTATGCTTACTCACCTCCTTTTCCACTTAGTTTGGATTTGGGGGCCTTAGCTGACGGTCTGGGTTGTTTCCCTTTCGCCCCTGGAACTTATCTCCCAGGGACTGACTGCCATGCTGTTCAACGCGGCATTCGGAGTTTGACTGGGTTTGGTAGATCTCTCGACCCCCTAGCCCAACCAGTGCTCTACCTCCGCGTTGTATCACATGACGCTATACCTAAATATATTTCGGGGAGAACCAGCTATCACGAACCTTGATTAGCCTTTCACTCCGATCCACAGCTCATCCGATAGGTTTTCACCCCTAAACGGTTCGGGCTTCCACAAAGGTTTTCTCTTCGCTTCACCCTGGCCATGGATAGGTCGGTTCGCTTCGGGTCTATTGCCAGTGACTAGTCGCCCATTTAAGACTCGCTTTCGCTACGGCTACACCTCTATCGGCTTAACCTTGCCAATGACAATAACTCGCCGGCTCATTAGGCAAAAGGCACGCCGTCAGACATTCCCGGAGCAAGCCCCGGGCATAGTCCTCCGACTGGTTACAGGCAAACGGTTTCAGATTCTATTTCACTACCCTTATCGGGTTACTTTTCACCTTTCCCTCACGGTACTAGTTCACTATCGGTCGGCAGCACATATTTAGCCTTGGAAGGTGGTCCTCCCGTATTCCTCCAACATTTCTCGTGTGCCGGAGTACTTGGGAATTCGGCACGGAAGTCTGAAAGTTTTCGCTTACGGGACTATCACCCTCTATGGTTCGGTTTTCCAACCGATTCTGCTAACTTTCAGATTTGTAACTTCCGCAGGGATTTCACGGAACCCCTGAAGCCGAACCCCGAAACACCGTATAAGCAACGCCGTGTCTTGACACTTATACGGTTTAGGCTGTTCCCCTTTCGCTCGCCGCTACTAGGGGAATCTCTGTTGATTTATGTTCCTGAGGGTACTGAGATGTTTCACTTCCCCTCGTCCGCTTGACGCCGCTATGTATTCACGGCGCCATAATCGGGTTTTGCCCGATCAGGTTTCCCCATTCGGAAATCCCCGGATCAAAGCGTGTTTAGCCGCTCCCCGAGGCTTATCGCAACTTACTACGTCCTTCATCGCTGTCTGCCACCAAGGCATCCACCGTTCGCCCTGCGTATCTTGTCCACGAGGCATAAAAACACCCGAAACAAGATGGCGCGTTGTTTCTTATTCGCTCAGCTATGTATTCAGTTGTCAAAGAACAACTCCCGCACAGCTTGGCACGGAAGGAAAAGGGAGTGTATCAGGGTTGTTTGGTGTGTCAATAGAAGTGGAAAAAGATTTTGAGTTCCTTGTAATTTGCGCCTGAAAAGCGTGTGTAGAATTCAACAAACCGGACGGACTCACCTTCGCGGGCGTTTATATAACCCGTTCAAACAAAATGACCGCCAGACTAATTTCCACAACACGGCGGTTACCGTAATCTCAAAAATTTCCAAAACCGCCTCTCCTCTCCGTCCCCTACTCCCCCATACCATTTGCGTATAACCTTTTCCGCCAATTTCCCCCTGGGACTAAAACCGGTCGGACCCTCTTCATCGGTACCTTTGTTTGTAAAGTATTTCCAGAGAAACATTCCCTTCACCTCTTCGCGTTTTGAAATCTCTTCAAAAAAGATTGTGTAAAGGCGCGCCTGTAATTCCTCATCCGGTTCCTCATCAGTTTTGCGGTCGGGCCACGCATAAGGATAAAAAGCCGCGCCGTCCGCGGAACGGAAGCCGAACTCCGTTATCACAAACGGTTTGGAAAACCCGTTCGCAATTTCAATCCAGCGCATGAGATGGCGGTTCAGATTTTCGCGCATTGCGGTATCGGTCTGTCTGCCGCCCTTTTTTATAAGTGGGGGATAAAGCTGAACGCCGATTGAGTCCACCGCTTTCCACACTTCGGGCGGAGCAATTTTGTCCCAGTTTGTGGCGTAAGTGATATGCCCCTTGTAAACGCGCCGGACAGCATCCGCAAGTTCAATAAACTTATCGGGACGGTTTTTCAAGGCGGAATGCAGTTCCACACCGATAACCAGACTGTCAATGTCAAGTTTTGCGGCGAGTTTCGCGTAGTACACAATCCACTCATTGTGATTGTTCCACCATTTGTCCCAAGCGGCTCTCCCGTCGGCGTCTTCGGGGGCGATTTTCTCGCGTGTTTGTCCGCCTTTAATCCAGATATGAGGTTTTAGCATCACGCGCATACCAAGCCGTTTTGCCTGAGCGGTTGCCTGCGTCACGCGCTCATCGGTTTCGATGAACCTAAAAGACGAGTTATGTGTGCCAATCACTTCGGACGAATTAAGAGATTCCATAAATCCAAATGGCGTAATGGAAACATAGTCAACGCCCTGTTTCTTTAGATGAATGAGCGCCTCAAAACCCGCTTCGCTTCCGTAGCCAAGTTTGCCTCCCCGCTCCCATGAATGAGCAAGACAGACCCCGCGCCAGACATCACGGGGCAGAACAGCCCGGCTTTCAGAGGAGAAAGAAAAGAAAATCAGAAAAATAAAAACTGTTTGCGTAAAAAATCCCCATTTTTTAATTATCACTTCTCACTTCCTTTTTGTATTCAGCGACCAGTCGTAACGGTCTTCGGATATTTCGGTAATTCCTTCCAACTGTTTGTGTAATTCGGGAGAGGCGTATTTCTTTATGTGGGCGATAATCGCCTTGTCGCTTGTGCCGAAATCTTCTTTGAACCATTTGAATATGGATGAAACCCGCAACTTTCCATCCTTCACTTCCACTCCACGCGGATGATTTATATAGGCAACGGCGGCGTCTTGGAGAAGTTCCTCCGCATTTTCCACCGTATATGCGGTGGTCAGATTCGGGCAGCCGATGGACGCGCAGTTAATCGCGTAATGCACGCGCGGGTCTTTCCAAATCGGGCGCAAGATGCGGTGTTCAATGTCGTTAAGGGAAATTTTCTCGCCCTCAACAACGGTTAGTTTTTTATACCACGGGCCGATGGACACAAGTCTTGTATATATTTTTTTTATGGAAGGCACGGGATAGTTGTCCAGCACAAGTTGAACGGTCAACGCGTTGTAGAGATTCACCCAGTAGACAAACTGCTCATCGCGGGAAAATGAAAGCACCGGAGCGGCGGAGAGTTCGGCGACATAGTTGTCCAGAACGGCTTTATCTTCTGATGAGACACCGCCATAGTCAAAAAGCGCAACACCATCTTTTTCCGAAAGATAGCGGGAGAGAAAATCTCCCCATTTTTCATGGGAGACAACCCTTGTCATTTCTCCGTGTTTTTGCCAGAGTTTCCAAACCCCGGCGGCGGACGGAGATGAATACGCCAAAGCGCAAATCAGTATCAAAACGGCTGTGCGGACTGTTTTCATAGGGGAGGAGTATAAGGGGTTTGGAGAGATTAGGGAGAATTGCTTTCAAGGGCAATGTGTTATGATTAGACCTTTCCCTCTTAGAAGTTTCCCTCATGAAACTAACTAACCAAGAAAAACAAGAAGTTCTGCGCCATCTGGACGCTGGCAAGCCGCTACCGGAGAAATACCGCTTTTTGCTATTTGATGAAACGCGGCAAGTAGAACTGCTTTGGAACGGCAAGACAAACGCCGTTTGCGATGTGGTGTTGCCATTTCAAACAATTGAGCAAGTGGATGAACCGCGTTCCGAACAAGCGATGGAGTCTCAACTTGGGTTGTTTAACCATCAAACAGGAAGGCAACTCAAGGGCTGGAGCAACAAACTTATATGGGGCGATAACAAACTGATTTTGTCATCGCTCTTACACGGTTCTTTGAGAAAAGAGATTGAGAAACAAGGCGGACTGAAACTGATTTACATCGATCCGCCGTTTGATGTTGGCGCGGATTTTACAATGAATATAGATATTGGTGATGAAACACTGGAAAAAGAGCCGGGAGTTCTTGAACAAATTGCCTATCGGGATACTTGGGGAAAGGGGGCAGATTCTTTTATTGCGATGATTTATGAACGGTTGAAACTGATGAAAGATTTACTCGCAGAAGATGGAAGTATTTATGTGCATTGTGATTGGCGGGTGAACTCGTATATTCGGTTGGCGATGGATGAGGTTTTTGGTGCAGAGAATTTTGTTAATCAGGTTGTGTGGAATTATGTCAGTGGTGGTGTAGGACAAAAAAGTTTTGCACAAAAGCATGACGTTATTTATCTTTACGCCAAGAAAGAAAATTATATTTTTAATATTCAAAAAGAAAGAACAAAAGAATATTCGTCCGAAAAAATTGAAGAGGACGAGAAAGGCGAGTTTGTTTGGTACATTCGTCCAAAAACCAACCCCAAAGTTCCTAGTGGGGTGAAGTCATATTTAGATAAGCATGTTCAAGATGTGTGGAGAATGCCGATTGTTAATCCTCAAGCGAAGGAACGCCTCGGCTACCCCACACAAAAACCCGAAGCCCTGCTGGAACGCATTATCAAAGCCTCCTCAAATGAGGATGACCTAATCGCCGATTTCTTCTGTGGTTCCGGCACAACCGCCGCCGTTGCCGAGAAACTTGGGCGCAAATGGATTTGTTCCGACTTGGGCAAGTTTGCCATTCATACAACGCGTAAGCGTATGATTGGTGTTCAGCGGGAATTGAAAAAAGACAGCAAAGACTACCGCGCTTTTGAAGTTTTGAATCTCGGCAAATATGAAAGACAACATTACATTGGCATCAATCCAAATCTTGAAGAAAGAGAGCGGAATGTTCAACTCCGGCAAAAAGAGCGTGAATATGAAGAATTGATTTTGACTGCCTATAGTGCGGAAGCCATTGAGAACGGTGGAGTTTTTCAAGGCAAGAAAGCAGGGCGGATGGTTGCAATTGGACCAATCAATCTGCCCGTTGCCCGTCCCTTTGTGGAAACGCTCATAACCGAATGCTTTGAAAGGAAAATTACACGCGCAGACATCCTCGCCTTTGAGTTTGAAATGGGACTGTTCCCAAGTGCTCAGGAAGAAGCCAAAGCACAAGGCATAGATTTGAACCTGAAATACATCCCTCCAGATGTTTTTGATAAACGCGCAGTTGATAAAGGACAGGTTGTTTTTCATGATGTTTCATATGTTGATGTGGAAATTCATACCAGTGAGGAGAAGAAACAAGTTTTTGTTTCAGTGAAACTTTCCGGCTATTCAGCACATTATCAGCAAGACTCAAACGCTGTGGAAACTCTAAAAAACGGCAAAAGCAAAGTTATCGTGGACGATGGCAAAGTTGTGAAAATCAGCAAAGACAAAGATGGCGGCAATACATCACGCGAAATATTAACCAAAGATTGGAAGGACTGGATTGACTACTGGGCGGTGGACTTTGATTTTGAAAGCAAAAAGGAAATCGTCCGCATAACAAACCCCGAAACCGGAGAGACAGAAGAAAAAGCAACGGGTGATTTTGTGTTTGAGAATGAATGGCAGAGCTTCCGTACAAAAAAGAACCGCGAACTTGAGTTTGAAAGCGTGGAGAAAGAGGTAGCATTGCCGTGCAAGGTTGCGGTCAAGGTTATTGATATTTTCGGGAATGATACGATGAGGGTTGTTGAGGTAAAGAAATGAGTATTAAAGCCCTAATAACTCCAGAGGTATTGGCATGGGCCAGAAATAGCGCGGGGTATTCAGTTGACCAAATCGTGGAGAAAATAAACCAGAGAAGAGTGTCGCGCACAACAATAGAAGCGTGGGAAAAGGGTGAAGATACACCAACTTATCCACAACTAGAAAAACTTGCCGGATACTACAAGCGTTCCATTGCTGTATTTTATTTTCCATCGCCTCCCAAAGAAGATGACGTTAATTCAAAATTTAGGTCTTTACCAGAATTTTATTTGCAGTCACTACCTCCAAAAATTTTGTATCTAATTAGGGAGGCATCTGCTAAACAATTTGGTTTGTATGAACTCTACGGCAATATGGCTCCAGAAAATACTCACAATTTCACAGACTTGCCGACAACTTTCAATTTAGTTCAAGTAAAAAAAATAGCTGATCAGGTTAGAAATTCTATAGGTGTCTCATTGGAAACACAATGTAGATGAAGAACCGCAGATGATGCCATGAAGCAATGGCGAGAAGCTTTAGAAAATAAAGGTTATTGGGTTTTTAAGGACTCATTTCAAAATGAAAAAATTAGTGGGTTCTGTCTGCACGACGAGCATTTTCCGTTAATATATATCAATAACAGCATATTAAAACAACGCCAAATTTTTACCCTGTTCCATGAGTTAGCGCATTTGATATTAGGCAAGGGTGGAATTAGCTTTCGTAAAAACATAGAAAGCGACTTAACGGGAAAATATAGAGAGGAAGAAGTATTCTGCAATGCATTCGCCAGCGCATTCTTAGTTCCGGACAACAGCTTAAACATATCAGGGAAACCTACTGACAGAGAAATTTCTAAACATGCAAACAAATACAATGTTAGCCGTGAAGTTATATTGCGAAAATACCTGGACAGAAAACTGATAAACAAAGAATTTTACGATGAAAAAGTAAATATTTGGCGAGAAAATTGGGAAACACAACAACAAAGACAAAAATTGCAAGGAAAAATCGTGGAGGTCCTCCCAAACCTTTAATCCTCAAATCATACCTGAGCAACAAATATCTTAATCTCTTGTTCTCACAATACTACAAACAGCAAATCAACCAACATCAACTGGCTGATTATCTTGGAACAAGTATCAAATCGCTCGCAAGTCTTGAGGGGTACATGCATAAGGGAGGAAATGACACCTAATGCACACTATGTGTTAGACACAGGATTCTTTATACGGAGTCGCGAATACTACCCTGAAACTTTCCCCTCTTTCTGGAAAAAGCTAGGATATTTAGTATTATCGGAAAAAATATCTTCCGTAGTTGAGGTGAAAAAAGAACTGGAAAAATACGGTGGAGAACAAGAACATCTTCTTGAATGGATAAAGCAAAACAAAAATATATTCACGAAACCAAATGAAAAAGAACAAAATAATGTTCGTAAAGTTTTTAGTACTAACAATTTCAGAAATCTGATTAATAAAAGAAGAATTTTAGACGGAAAGCCATTTGCTGATCCTTTTGTTATTGCTAAAGTGATGATAGAGGAGAGTACTGTGATAACAACAGAAAAATTTGCTAAAAAGGATAAAAAAGGCAAAATTCAAGGATCTCCTAAGATTCCTGATGTATGTATTTATTTCGGTGTGCGCTGTTTAACCCCGCAGGAGTTTATGAAAGAACAAAACTGGAAGTTTTAGATTCTTTAATGTAGAAAAATGCCAATCCCCCAAACCCTATCCACTAACCCCTACGCAATCCTCAACCCCAACGACCGTTGGCAACCGGATGGCGACAACCAGTTATCCATCGGCCAACTCCTGCCGCCGCTTGTGGAACAAGTCCGGCAAGTCGTCAAGGAATGGCGCGATGACGGATACCCGAATATAAGCGACACAACCCGCGCCCTGCTCTCCTGGTGGTTTGTTGGCCGCAATGAAGAAGACAACCCCGCAATCCTCTACTACTTTTCACAAAGAGAAGCGGTTGAATCCGTGATTTATCTTTATGAAGCCGCCGGAATAAAAGACAGAGTTGACTTATTGCGTTTTGACTCCACCGGACAAATAAACCAGCAAATGATGCCAGAAACATGGCGGCGTTTCGTTATCAAAATGGCAACCGGCAGCGGAAAAACAAAGGTTGTTTCCCTTTTAATCGCATGGTCTTACTTCCACAAACTCTATGAGGCAGACTCTCAACTCTCGCGCAACATTCTTTTAATCGCTCCAAACATCATAGTTTTAGATCGCCTTTACAGAGATTTTGAGAGTTTGCGTATTTTCCATGAAGACAAAGTATTACCGCCCAACGGGTTTGAGGGACGCAACTGGGAAAATGATTTCCAGATGCAGTTGCACAAACAGGATGAAGTTCGCTCCCATTCGGAAACCGGAAACATTTTTCTGACCAACATTCACCGCGTCTATGTGCGGGACAATACGCCGCCCTCCGCCGATGATGAGAATACAAAGGATTACTTTCTGGGACCAAAGCCAACAGGCGCCCTGACCGATAACAAAATAGATTTGGGTGAAGTTGTGCGCAAACTTGACGAACTTCTGATTATCAATGATGAAGCGCACCATATACACGATGACAGAATGGCTTGGTTCAAAACTATTGAGGATATAAACAACACTCTTGTCCAAAAAGGGCTTGCTCTTTCATTGCAAATTGATATGACGGCAACACCCAAACACGACAATGGGGCAATTTTTGTTCAGACGATAGCCGACTACCCGCTTGTTGAGGCGATTCATCAAAATGTGGTCAAACGCCCTGTCATTCCCGATGATGAAAGCAGTAGCAAATTGGAAGAACACCAAAGCGCGGACTATGGAGAGCGGTATGCCGACTACATAGAACTTGGAGTTAAAGAATGGCGAAAAGCATATGAGGTTCACAAACAGGCGGACAAAAAAGCGGTTTTGTTTTTAATGACCGATGACACAAAAAACTGTGATGCAATGGGAGCATATCTTGAAGCCAAATATGGAGACTTGAGAGGAAAAGTCCTCGTTATACACACAAAAAACAACGGGGAAATAACCGAGCAAACCACAAAAGGGAGAAAAGAGACCGAACTTGCAGAGTTGAGGAAGCAAGCCGCTACAATAGACGATTTGGACAACAAATTCCGAGCCGTAGTTTCCGTGCTGGTTTTACGAGAGGGCTGGGATGTGCGGAATGTAACAACAGTTGTCGGCTTGCGGGCTTATGTTGCCAGAAGCAATATTTTACCGGAACAAACTTTGGGGCGCGGTTTGCGCCTTATGTATCCCGAACAAAATGACACAGGGGAAAAGGTAAGCATTATCGGCTCTCCGGCTTTTGTTGATTTCGTCAAAGAGATAGAAAAAGAAGGAGTCAAACTTGACCGTGAGGCAATGGGCGGAAGGTCAAAACCGAAAGCGCCCACTGTTATCGCAATTGACCGCGACAATGAGAAAAAGAACATAGACAACTTGGAAATCACCGTTCCAATACTGTCCCGCAGATTTTTTACGGACTTTTCCAAACTGGAACAATTAAAAGTGGAAAACATATCCTGCGAACCACAGGAATATAAAACCTATCCGTCTGACGCTCCGCGTGAAATTGTTTTCAGGGATGTACTTACGGGCGAAATCAGCCACACAACCAAATTAAGCAAAAATACCGTTGATGACTACAGCCGCGTCATCGGATATTTAACACTTCGCATTATGGATGAACATCGGTTGTTCAGCCAATACGATTTTCTTTATGAGGTCATGCAGAACTTCATCCGCGACCGATTGTTTGGCAAGACTATTGATTTGGAATTTGTGGACACCATACGCAATCTGGCAGAACCGCCCGTGACAAAGGCGATAATGGAAGGTTTTTATGGCGCAATTAAAACATTGCTCACGGGAAAAACCCCGCAAACCGAAATGCGGGATGAACTGAGAGTAACAGATATGCGCCCCTTTCCGATAAAGCCGCCAAATTATTCATACGCCCCCGTGAAAAGCCCGCAAAATTTGATTGCTGAAAATTTCTCGCTGGAATATGAGTTTGCCAAATTCTTGGACAAATGCCCCGATGTTGCCGCTTTTGCCAAGAACTACTTTGCCGTTAATTTCCGTCTGGATTATGTCAAAACTGACGGCACAATCGCCAACTACTTTCCCGATTTTCTTGTCCGCAACAATAAAGGGGAAATATGGATAGTGGAAACAAAGGGACGCAAGGATGAAGATGATGCCAGAAAGCAAAAACGCTTGCGGCAGTGGTGCAAAGATGCGCGGGAATTAGTTCCTGATTGTTTTGTCGGCTCGCTGTTTGTTGAAGAGGAGAAGTATAAAAAACATACTACAAAGAATTTCGCGGACTTGATTACAATGTTTGAAAACAAATAACCTCTAACCTAATTCCACCACGGCGGTTACCACAACCTCAAAAGTTTCCAACTCGCTCAGATTGTCTACGATATAATCGTGCGTTTCACCGACCTCTACATTGACAAATTCAGCCGCACAAAAGATCAAATGATACAAGCGGCGTGCAGCGGAACTCAAAACATCGCCGAGGGCTCTCAAGCATCGGCAATTTCCAAAAAAATGGAACTCAAACTGACACAAGTGGCGGGCAAGCCTTGAAGAATTCAAACTGGACTATGAGGATTTTATGAGGCAAATAGGGTTGCAACTCTGGGAAAAGGACAACCCCCTTCGCCAAAACCTGATTGACAAGAGGCATAAAACCGCCGATGAAGTAGCTAAATGGGTTGTGGATATCAGTGGATACAGTGGAAGAAAATCCAAAAAGTCCACCTGGTCAAGACCGTCCACAAATTACTATGCGGAGCTTTTCCGCCAACGTCGCGCTTGTTTTAATCGGAGTGGTTTGTTCCTTCTTGACCGCCAAGTTGCAAAATTGACGCAGAATTTTGAAAACAAAGGCGGATTTACTGAACGGTTTTACAGAGTGAGAAAGAATAAACGGTGAGATGGAAGCCATACCTCCGTTAGATTTTGAAGAATGCAACGAAAGTCAGCAACCACATCACATCTTACCGAAAAACGAACTGTTTAATTTTATCAGCAAGATAAGGATTTAATTTTTTCAGTTGCCAATACGCTTCTCTCGCCTGTCCGTCCTGATGTTTTATTTTGTAGGTAAGAGCCAAACGACCCCACGCTTCCGCAAGTTCAGGGTTTATTCGCAACGCCTCGTGATATGACTCTAACGCTTCGGAGTGCTTGCCTTGATTGAAATAAGCAAGTCCCAAGTTATACCACACTTCCGCATATTCAGGGTTTATTCGCAACGCCTCGCGATATGACTCTAACGCTTCGGAGTACTTGCCTTGATAGTGATAAGCATTTCCCAAGCCACCCCACGCTTCCACAAGTTCAGGGTTTATTCGCAACGCCTCGCGATATGACTCTAACGCTTCGGAGTACTTGCCTTGATTGGAATAAGCAAGTCCCAAGTTATTCCACGCTTCCACAAGTTCAGGGTTTATTCGCAACGCCTCGCGATATGACTCTAACGCTTCGGAGTGCTTGCCTTGATTGAAATAAGCAAGTCCCAAGTTATACCACGCTTCCACAAGTTCAGGGTTTATTCGCAACGCCTCGCGATATGACTCTAACGCTTCGGAGTGCTTGCCTTGATTGAAATAAGCAAGTCCCAAGTTATACCACACTTCCGCATCTTCAGGGTTTATTCGCAACGCCTCGTGATATGACTCTAACGCTTCGGAGTACTTGCCTTGATAGTGATAAGCAAGTCCCAAATAAAACAGACCCCAAGAATCAGAAGGCAACTGATCAACCCATAGCAAAGAATGTTTCTCCAAACCTTTCCAATCCTCATTTTCTATAAAAGAATGTGCCAGGGTAAGTCTCTGCAAATATGTTGCAAACACCTTTTCCACCGGACTCGTAGAATCCGTTTTAATCCCATTCTTGCGAGTTTCATCTATCCATTCAACAGGAATGGCAAAACCTATGTTTTTGGCTTCCTCCAACACAAAAGACATGATGCCAACAAGTTTTCCCTTCTTATCAAAAAGCCCTCCGCCGGAAGAACCGGATGACATTGAGGCATCTGTCTGAATAACAGGCGGTGCGTTTTTCTTCTTCCTGTGTAATTGAGAAACCAGTCCCGCGCTTAAACTGTGCTCCATTCCTTCGGGGGAACCAATTGCATAAACGGTCTCTCCCACTTTCAGCGAATTTGACCGCCGCACTTTTGCTTTTCTGCCTTTCAATCCGGGAACTTTCAACAGACAAATATCTTTTTCCCAATCAGCGCGGAAAAGTGTGGCGATTTCCACTTCTCCGTTCTTTGTCTGAACCCCGATATAATTGGCATTTTCTATGACATGACAGTTCGTAACAACTTCGCCTTTGGCGATAATAACGCCGCTGCCCTGCGTCTTCAATTCTGGTTCTTTGTCCGCCGTTTCTTCGGCATTCCAGACAACCACAACGGAACGGGACACCTTATCAAAAACTTTTGAAGCATCTTCCGCAAATGCGGATGGAGCAAATATGAAAAGGACAACCAACAACAGAAAAGTTTTATTCGCTCTAAAAAACATTTTCTCCACTATATCACGGATGCTTTAATCATCTAATTTTCTCTCATCTTCAACGGCTCAAAGGCGGCTTCACCAAACGGCTTTAAAAAATACGAATTAAAACAGAACATCAGAAATAATACGCCAACTGAAACACGCCAAATCCTATGCCCACTACTTGACTTTTGCGGCTTGTATAACATGGACAAAAGCCTCGGGTCGCGCCCGTTCGGACGATTCTTAAATGCCGACGCAAGTGTGGCTTATTGAGATCTGCGCGCCGGGCATGCGACGCTTTGTCCGTCCGCGATTGCGTATCTTTTTTTAATCTCCATTATCCGCCGGCAAGATTCATAAATTCTTGATTCGGTAATAACTCCCGTCTCAACCGCCCGAACAATCGCATCTCTCACGCGGACTGGGACTCCGGGGTCATATTCACCGATTTGATTGCCGATTGTAATGATATCAACACCGGCGTTTATCGCCTCTATGACGGCATGGGCAAGCCCGTATTCATCCACAATAGCGCGCATCTGCATATCGTCGGAGACAATCGCCCCTTTGAAACCGAGCCGCTTCCTGAGAAGTCCGCCAAGTGTTTTGCGCGACAGTGTCGCGGGTTTGTCATCGATGTTTCTGTTGATGACATGAGCGGTCATAACCGGGCTGCCATAGCCGCTTTGAATAAGACTCCGGTAGGGAAAAAGCTCCGCCTCGCTGTCGTAGGTCTCCGTTATGTCCGTTACGTCAAGGTGCGTGTCTTTTGAGGCGCTACCGTGTCCGGGGAAGTGCTTGAGAGCGGTGATGATCCCGTGCCTCGCGTGAGCCTCCACAAACGCGCGGATATGCAGGACAACCGTTTTGGGGTCGGCTCCGAAAGACCGCTCCAAGGCGCCAATGGCGGGGCTTTCAGGGTTGATTTCAACATCCGCGACTGGGGCGAGGTTGAAGTTAATTCCGAGGGATTTGAGTTCGCGGGCGATTTTTTCCGCCGCGGCCGAGGTTGAGGAAACTCCTTCGGCGCCCAGTTTTTTCGCCGTAGGAACGGCGGTGTCAAAACCGTATTCGGGTTTCAATCTGTTCACGCGTCCGCCTTCAACGTCCGCCGCTATAAAAAGCCCGGTTTCGGAAAGCATCTGAATTTGCCGAACTAAATTCCTCAACTGTGCCGGGGAAGATATGTTTCTCGCAAGGGCTCCGTTACTCGGTCGGTCGTAATCAAAAAGAAGTATGCCTCCCGGTTTCACATCGCGTATGAGGGAAACCATCTCCGCGTTCGCGCGTTCGCCGCGAATGCCCACAAGAAGCATCTGTCCTACCGCGGAGCGCAAAGGCCGCGCGCTTTCATCCCCGCCACCGGGCAATCCGCAACCGAAAATCGAGGAAAACACAGCGGCAATAACAAGCAAGCGGAATTTGCGGATTGAAGAAGCGCGCATGAGGTTAAAACTCTTGTGTTACAATTTACGGCAATGTCTGTTAAAACAAAATTCGGCATCACCGCGCCTGTTCCCGGAACTTCGGTCTCCGGTCTTGTGGATTTCATTGTAAAGTGCGAAAAAGCCGGTTTTGATTCTCTGTGGATTCCCGACCATGTGGTTTTTATCGCTGACAGAGAAACGCCCGAAGCGTGGTCTGTGATTACCGCCGCCGCGGGAGTGACTTCTAAAATACTAATGGGAACAATCGGCGACCCGCACCGGATGCATCCGGCGGTTTTCGCCCAGCGTCTTGCCACTGTTTCGCAAATTGCAGACGGGAGAATTTTCGCCTGCCTCGGCTACGGGGAAAGAATGAACACCGACCCCTACGGAATTGAATGGAACAGCCCGCTCGCCCGGCTCAGAGAATCGGCGCAAGTGATGAGAAAACTGTGGACGGGAAAGAGAACTGATTTTGAAGGGCGTTTTTTCCGCCTTGAGAAAGCGAAACTTGCAATCGCGCCGAAGGGAAAAAGCGGGAAGGTTCCGATTTACATCGCGGCGACGGGACCCAAAGCCCTTAAAACCGCCGGAGAAACGGGAGACGGTTGGGTTACAAACGCCATGCCGCCAAGGGTGTTTTCGCAAAAACTGAAAACGGTCGGGGGAAAATCCCTGAAAACGGATTTCGAAAAATGTATTTTTATGTTTGTTTCGGTCGCCCCCGGTGCGGACGATGCATACGCGACTATTGAGCCTGTGAAACACGCGCTGATATGGCCGGAACTCCTCGCGGACGCGGGCTATGACATTAAAATCGCCGACAAATATAAAGGGCTCTCATACACAAAAGTTCTGCCTACGAACCGGGAGATGATTCAAAAATTCAAGGAGATGGGAGAGAAATACTACACGCGCGAAATGCTTGAGGATTTTGTGATTTTCGGCACTCCCAAACAGGTGGCGGAAAGAATCGGAGAATATGAAAAAGCCGGGGTCAATCACTTTATCTTCCGCGATTTCAGCCCCGACAGAAATTTCTCGCTGAAAACTCTTTCGGAGATAAAATCAGACAGGGAGAAAAAAAGATGAACAAACTGTTAAAATTTTGCACCGCCGTAAACTGTATAGACGGACGCATTCAACTGCCGGTGATTGAATATCTGCAAAAAAGGTTCAACGCGGAATATGTTGACTGCATTACCGAAGCGGGGCCGAATCTGATTCTGTCCGAGCGGAAAGAAACGCAAAGAGTTGAGGCGATTTTGCAAGGGGTTCAAATCTCGGTTAAAAAACACAATTCAGTCGGCATCTCGGTCGCCGGTCACCACGATTGCGCCGGTTATCCGGCGCCGAAAGACGAGCAAATCGCGCATACAAAAGAAGCGGTGGAGTCCCTGAAAGAGCGGTATCCTAATATGGAAATCATTGGACTGTGGGTTGATGAGAGTTGGAAAGTGAGCGAGGTCGGAAAAATTTGACGCGCCTAAAGGCTCTTTCAGAAGGAAGATAGCCTTGTCAATTTACAGCTCTGTCCTGAAAGGGCTCCGGAGGCACCAATCCGTATTACAAACCCTTGCCCTTTTAACTGTTTGCGCATTTTGCTCAACCATTTGTGTTCATCCCATACCAGCGATTTCTTCGCCAATTTTGTCAAGCGCTTTCACCGGATCCTCCGCCTGCGTAACCGTTCTTCCAATCACAAGATAATCCGCGCCCATTTCAATCGCTTCTTTCGGCGTTACCACCCTTCTCTGGTCGTTTGAATCCGAATTTTTAAGACGCACTCCGGGAACAATAAATCTGAACCTGTCGCCAAACTCTTTTTTCAACAAAAGCAATTCCCTTCCCGAACACACAAGCCCGTCTGCGCCGCCTTTTTCGGCGGTTTCGGCAAGTTTGAGAACTGTGGAATCCACATCCGTCCCGCCGAAAAGTTTTTTCGCCTCATTTTCATCGTGGCTTGTCAAAACTGTTACGGCAATCACTTTCGGCCTGCGCAATTCAAGTTTCTCCGCTCCCTCGCGCGCCGTCTCAAGCGCAGCTTTTATCATCTTTTCGCCCCCGAGTGAATGGACTGTGAACATATTAACGCCAAGGCGCGATATGCGGGAAACCGCGCCCGCGACCGTGCTGGGAATGTCGTGAAACTTGAGGTCAAGAAAAACCCCACCACCACATTTGTCTTGAAGCCAAGCAATGACCTTGGGACCTTCCGCGTAAAAAATCACGGGACCGACTTTGTAAGCGCCGACCTTTCCCATGCAACCCAGCGCGAAAACCGAAGCCGTGCTTATTGAAGGAAAATCAAGAGCCAGTATCAGCCTGTTTTGTATGTTTTGCGTCATTGTGTAATTACTCCCTTTTTTTTGCTTTCAATAGATTCAAGAAGCGCGGCAAGCATCTTTATTCCCGGCGCGGCAACGCCGTGTTTTTCGGCCCGCCGCGCGGTTTCGGAAAATATCGCGTCAATCTCCATTTGCCTGCCCGCGAGAAAATCCAGAATCGTGCTTGAGCTGTAGTCTTCCATCTCCTCGGTTTTTTCAATCATGTCCCGCACGGTGAAATCTGCATCAATTGTTTCCGCAAACCCTGCCGACCGCAAATCCGCGTTTGCCGTTTCAACAACCTCGCGCTGAATACTCTCAACCTGCCGGCGAAGCGCGGCGTTCTCGAGAATAAACCGTGTCGTCTTGCCACCGCAAAGAACCCCAAGCCCGCTGAACGGAACATTCCAGCACTGCTTTATCCAGCGGTCTTTGAGAAAATTGCCGGTTACGCCGACCGTAACCTTCGCCCCGCGCCAAAGCTCCGCCGCCTCTTTGATTTTTTCCTCCTCATTGAGAAAATGCCCGACCGTAACAGCTCCGTAGTCCAAGTGGCGGACAGTTCCCGGCTCGCCCCTGTTTATGCATGTAAACGCGATTGCCGTAAATATTCTTTCGGCGGGAAACCATTTTGAAAAACGCTCCTCAAGACCTATGCCGTTCATAAAAACAAGCAGACGCCCGCGGCTGCCTGCGACCGGCTCCACAAGCTCGCGGGCAGACTCCGCGGCAGTTGACTTCAAAGCACAAACAACCCAATCAACCTCGCCGATTTCCCGGCTTGTGCGATGGACAAGCGGTTTGTCTATTCTAAAATCCCCGTCTTTGCTCTCAACAGACAGACCGTTTTTCACGGCGGTGTCAAAATCGCGCCGCATAAGGAAATGGACTTCGTGCCCGGCTTGCGCAAGACGTGCGCCGTAGTAAAGCCCGACTGCGCCCGCACCGATTACAGCAATTTTTTTCACCCGTTTCTAAAAGCCTCAAACACAGCCGTTGCTGCTATGTTGGCGACTGAAAGCGGCAGAAGCACCTTCCAGCCGAATTTCATAACCTGATCCGATCTGAGTCTCGGAAGCATCCACCTTACCCAAATAAAGAAAAAAAGCACCGCCGCGACTTTGCCGAGAAAAACAACCGGCGGCAGATACCAATGCGTGTCAATGTCAATCCCGCCCCATCCCACAAACGGAAGAGGATACCAACCGCCCAGATAAAGAGCGGTTATTAGGCACGATGCGACTATCATATGAGTGTATTCCGCCATGAAAAACATCGCGAACTTCATCCCGCTGTATTCGGTGTGATAACCGCCCACAATCTCCGTCTCGGCTTCGGGAAGGTCAAAAGGAAGCCGGTTTGTCTCGGCAAAAGAAGAAATGAGAAAAACAATAAAACCAACAAACTGAGGGAAAATCAGCCAGACGCTACTTTGATACTCAACTATGTCGTTTATCCTGAGCGAACCGACAAGCATAAAAACCCCGATAACGGAAAGACCGAGGGAAAGCTCGTAACTGATCATCTGCGCGATTCCCCTGATGCCGCCGATAAGCGAGTATTTGCTGTTTGAAGCCCATCCACCCAGTATCACCCCATACACACTGAGCGAACCGACGGCGAATACATACAGAACACCGGCGTCTATGTCCGCAATCTGAAAACTTATAAAGGCCGGAGTGCTTAGAAAACCCATCAAATCGGTCTCAAAACCCCGCCCTATCGGTATCACCGCAAGCGCGGCAAGTGCGGTAACCAAAGAAAAAGCCGGGGCGATGGAATAGATGGTCTTATTCGCTCCGGCAGGAACGATGTCCTCTTTGAATATAAACTTGATTCCGTCCGCAAGGGGCTGCAACAGACCGAATGGACCCACCCTGTTGGGGCCGAGCCTGTATTGGATAAGCGCGCTCACCCGCCTTTCGGCGTAAGTAAGGTAGGCAACCGCTGTCAGCACCGCGCCAAGAAGAATGCCCGACTTAACGGCGGCAACCGCCCACTCAAAAAGCTGACTGTCCGGGGACATCGCCCTTCCTTCCAATACCGAGAAAATCTATCAAATCGTAGTCCATTGATTCATACGGCTTGAATTTTGTTGAAATCTCTCCCATTATCTCCGCCGGAGATGTGTAGAAGAACTGCTCCGGCTTTGAGCCGCCGAGAAGTCTCAACGCCTCCCAATCCTGCTTCGCCTCCCCCGGCGGGTCAAGGGCTTTTCTGATTCTCTGAACCCTGCCCCGGTCATTTGTAAAGGTTCCATCTTTCTCATACGGGGTAGCGCCTGGAAGTATGAGCCGGGCAAACCGTGCCGTGGGTGTAAGGCGGGTGTCCATTACGGCGAGAAATTTCAGGCGCGAAAGCGCTTGCGCTATCTCGCTCTCCGAATGCTTTGAGCCGAACCGGAATATGTCTTGGTGAGCGACAAACATTGAATCCGTCTTTCCCGAAATAAGGTCGTCCATAAATTTTTCAATCTCATCCGCACCGGATTTGATTCCCAAATCTCCGGCGCCGGCACTATTGGGAAACGGGTCGGAACTGATAAGGCCGAATTTCTTCTCACTTTCGTGCGAGGCCGTTTTACAGATAAAATTTGAGGCGCCGAAGGTTTCGGACAATTTCAAAAGAAGATACAACTCCTCGTTTGTAAGTATGGCGGAGCAGGCAAAAGCCGGAGAGTTTACCACCTCGCCGAAAGCGGCGCGGAAATCCCCGGCGGCTTCTTCCCATGAGGTGTGCCGGTATCCCCCGTCCCCGTCTTTTTTTATGGGCTGCGTGAGTCTTTTCTCCGGTGTCTGGATATCGCCGAACTCAAATCTGCCCCTGTCGCATATCCAGTGTCCGTTGACTTCCTTGTTGATTCTGGGACGCACCCTCATCATTCTTCCCTCGCGCAGATTCGCACCAACCGTTATGTTGCAACCGTTGCTGCAAAGAGGGCAAACGGTGTCGGTAAACTTCATATACCAGACTCTCTCTCTGTGAAGAGTTTCCGAGGAAAGCAGAGCGCCGACGGGACACAAATCTATTACATTGCCAGACATCTCGTTGTTGAGTTCTCTGCCGGGAAAAACCGCTATTTTTTTGCGAAAGCCCCTGTTGTCAAAACCGAGTTCGCCGGTTTTCGTAACTTCGTCCGTAAAGCGCACACACCTTGTGCACATTATGCAACGGTTGGGGTCGTAAACTATTTTCTCTCCGAGATAGTATTTTTTCCTGACCTTTTTCTGCTCGGGCGATTCAACCCTGCCGTAATGCCTGCCATGAGCAACCGCGGTCATCTGAAGCGGACATTCTCCCCCTTTGTCGCAAATAGGGCAGTCAAGCGGATGGTTTATAAGGGTGAACTCAACGGTCGCGCGCCGGGCGGCAACGGCTTTTTCGGAATTTGTGTAAACCTTCATCCCGTCCAGAGGAAAGGTATTGCACGCCGGCATAACCTTGGGAATGCCCTTTATTTCCACAAGACACTGCCTGCACTGGGCAACCGTACTGAGCGCGGGATGGTAACAGAAATGCGGTATCTGCACACCGATTCGCTCGGCGGCGTCAATCAGGTTAATGCCTTCTTCAACCTCTGTTTCCTTGCCGTCAATGACAAATCTGGGCATCGTTAATAACTTTCACCAACCGGAAGAATGGAGAGAAAAAGAAGTTTTTTCCACACGGAAAAACGCACGGGTTCAAATGTATCAGAAAGAGACGAATACGCAAACTGGCGCTTTCCGTTCATGGCGGAAGCTATGAGTTGTCTCCGCCTTCGCTGTCGGGTTTCGCTTTTCCACGCCGCGCATCGGTGTCGAGAGTTCTGTCAACGCTGTCTTTCAAATCCTGTTTGAGAACCCTGAATTCCCTAAGCCCTTTGGCGGCAAAGCGCGTCAGTTTAACAAAATCGTCCGGCCCGAAAAACACAATTGCGACCAGACAAACTATGAGTATTTCCCCTACGCCTATGCCGAACATATCAGGTTCCAACCTCGCTTGAGACTCTCCCCGGCGAGGGTTTCATAAGAAAGGTCATTGCGGTCGCGCACAGACAGAAAATCGCCGCAACAGCGAACATTATAGTGTAACTTCCGGTGCTATCCAGAAGAGTTCCGACAATTATGGGCCCTGTAAGCGCGGCAAGTGAAAAACCGCTACCGAAAAAACCGAATATGGTTCCGAGTTCCCTGAGCCCGTAGAGGTTTGCAAGAATTATCGGAAAGATTGGAACCCAGCCGCTGTAGAAAAAACCGAACAGAAAACCGAACAGGTAAAAAGCCCACGTGCCGCCGAAAAACAGAATCAGCAGAATTGTGGACGCCTGAAAAAAATAACAGATACGCAAAACTTTTTGCTCATTGAAAAACCTCAGAACATATCCCGAAAAAAATATGCGTCCGAATATACTGCCCACCCCGATTAAGGCGGGAGGAATAGCCGCCGCCACAGTGCTGAGACCCGAATCCACTGAGAAATGATAGAGGTTGACAACCACTATCAGGAAAGTGTTAAAACCCGCCCAGAAAATCATATACAACATCCAGAAGTCGCGGTGGCGTATTGCGTCAAGCGCTTTCACACTGATTGCGACCGAAGCATCGCCGGGAATTTCTCCTGAATCGGCGCCAATGGGGACCTGTCCGATTTCCGCCGGGTCTTTCCTGAGAAGAAAACCGAAAAGCGATATGGCGAATATCATTATGGCAATTGAGGAAAAAGCGCTCTGAAGTCCGTAGGAATAGATAAGCCACGCGCTCAAAGGCGAGAGTATCAGCCCGCTCACGGGAAGACCCGTTGTGGCTATGCCTATGGCAAGAGCCCTGTTTTTTTTAAACCATCTGCTTATTATCGCGACCGGAAGCGTGTAGAACGCGCCGTCTCCAAGCCCCACCATAACTCCGAAGAAAATATAAAGCTCCGTGATTGTATCCGCGCGCCCGGCAAGAAAAACCCCGGTGGCCGCAAGCGCCCCGCCCGCAACAATCAGCCACTTGGGCTCATATCTCTCGGCGAGTTTTCCGGCAAGGGGCATTGAGAAGGCCAGAGTAATGCAACGCAATGAAAAAATTGACGCCACAACCGTCTCCGAAAGTTTCACACTCTCTCTTACATGCGGTTTGAAAATGCCAAAGGTATAAAGGAGAAGACCGTCAAGAAATATAAGGCAGAACGCGGCCGCGACAATAACCCATCCGTAATGAATGTTGCGGCCAATCACTGAACTGTCCCGCGGGCGTACTCAATGGTTCGGACAATTTCTTCCGCGGCTGAAGAGGCGGGCAAATCCCTCTCGCCGCCGGTTTTCATATCCCTTATCTTCACCACCCCGCGGCTCATCTCGTTCGGCCCTATTATCACCATAGTACGCGCGCCTGATTTGTCCGCCTTTTTCATCTGGCTTTTTATTCCGGAACCGGAATGTTCAATCCATACCCCTATTCCGCGCTTTCTCAACCTCGCCGACAGTGCAAACGTTTCGTCAAAGCAACCCTCGCCTATCCATCCCGCAAATACTTCGGTACAGTCCGGCCCGCGCCGGATTCTGTTGTTCTCAAACAAAAGAACCACTCTCTCAACCCCGATGGCAAAACCGGTCGCCGGTGTGGGAGGGCCTCCAAAAGCCTCGACCAAAAGGTCGTATCTTCCTCCGGCGGCGACCGCGTTCTGAGCTCCGAGCCCTTTCTTTGCCTTCACCTCAAAAACCGTGCGCGTGTAATAGTCCAGACCTCTGACTATCTTTGCATTAACCTTGAAGGGAACCGAAACCTTCCCGAGCAGTCTTTTGACTTCCTCAAAATGGCGGGAGTTTTCAGGGGAAAGAAATTCCGACATCACGGGAGCGTTCTTAACAATCTCCGCGCAATCGGGTTTTTTACAGTCAATCACCCTGAGGGGATTACGCCTCGCCCTTCTTACGCAATCATCACAAAGCTGGCCGAGAAACGGTTTCAAAAAATCTCCGAGGGCACGATTGAAATCGTCTCTGTCATCCGGTGTTCCAATGGAGTTTATCTCCATCTCCACACTGTCTGCAAGGCCCGCTTCTGTGAAAAAATGCCAGAGCATTGTTATCATTTCACAGTCCGCCGAAGCCGAATCCGAGCCGAAAAACTCGGCACCAATCTGATGAAATCCTCTCATTCTCCCCTTCTGGGGCCTTTCGTGCCTGAACATTTCGCCCGAATAGTAAAGCTTTTGAATTTGAGCGGATTTGTGCATGGAGTTTTCAACAAACGACCTGACAACCCCGGCGGTGCCTTCGGGGCGGAGAGTGATATCAGACCCATCTCTGTCCTGAAACGAATACATCTCCTTTTCCACAATCTCGGTGGATGCGCCAATCCCCCTTGCGTATATGTCCGTAAATTCCAGAACGGGGGTTCTTATTTGAGAGAACCCGTAAAAAGCAAACACCCTGGCGGCGGTCTGTTCCGTAAAATTCCACAGCCGGGAATGCTCCGGAAGGATATCAGCGAAGCCTCTTATTGATTTAACGCCGGTTTTGGACATTTGCCGATACGGAACTGAAAAAAGGGCGGTTTGACCGTCCCTGATTATAGCGGTAAAATAGTGTTGCTTCCAATTTTCCGTTGTTTCTCCTTCAATGCGGGCAAACCCTAAGTCACTGCGAATCTGCTACATAGCGAGCCCTGAGTTTTTTTCCAAAGGAGCTTATGCCGTGCACGCGGTGGAGATGTGCAAAGCGATGGACAAGCTCGGCATCGAGTTTGAAGCCGTGGTTCCGGGACGATTCGCATGCGAGGATATTTTTGAATACTACGCGGTGAAAAAACCTTTCCGTCTCACATCCCTGCCTTTTACCAAGTACAAGGGAAGACAGCTCACTCACGGTGTTTCCTCGGCGTTGTACGCGCTTTTGAACAAAAGAAAATTTGACCTCGTTCTGACTCGAAACATAATTTGCGCGTCAATCCTCACAAGGGCCGGAGGGTTTCCGACCGTTTACGACGCTCACCATCCACCCGTAAACCCGGCGACGCGGAAGTTTTTTCAATCATTTCAGAACTCCCGCTCTCTGGCTGCGGTCTCGTTCAACACCGAGGGGTTGCGCGGTATATATCTCAGAAACGGGCTTGACAGGGCAAAAACCGTTGTGGCTCACAACGGGGTTGAGACAGAGGACTTCAACAACCGGCCTTCGCCGCGGGAGATAAGAAAACAACTCGGGCTCCCCTCGGACAGGCCGATTATCTGTTATTGCGGAAACACCTATGCCGGCAGAGGAATTGAGAGCCTTGTGGAAACTGCGGAAGAGATAAAAGACGCGGTCTTTCTTGTTGTCGGTGGACTGGAAGCTGACAACGCGCCATATATTGAAGCCGCAAAAAAGAAGGGCCTTGAAAACTTTGTCGTAAAGGGCTTTGTCCCACACGCGCAAGTTCCGCTTTATCTTCTAGCTGCCGATATTCTTACGCTTCCCTACACGGAGCGGATAACGATAAAAGGGGGAACCAAAGCCGCGGAGTTCACCTCGCCAATGAAACTGTTTGAATATATGGCGGCCGGAAAACCGATAGTGTCAACGGGAATTTCGACAGTGCTTGAAGTGCTAAAAGACGGCGAAAATTCCGTGATAGCGGCTCCCGGCGACCGGGAGGGGCTCGCAAAAGCAATGCGCCGCTGTCTCGGCGATGCGGAGTTTTCCGGCAGGATTGCGCGGCGTGCAAGGGAAGAAGTCCGCAAATACACATGGGAGGAAAGGGTTTTGCAAATCCTCTCCTTTGTTTCGGACAAAGTTTAATGGCATCAAAAACCCGTAGAAAACAGAGTCTTACGGCCGTGCTGTTCGCGGTTCTCGCACTTGGCGCCCTACCCGCAGCGGCGGAACAATCCGGCAGAGAAGCCTCCGCGCAACAGGTGCGCAAACCCGTTGCGAGCTCGGACTTCCTTAAAGACAGCGCCATCTACTACGGTTCAATATGGGGTTTCAGGTTTTTCTACGTGCGCAATAAAAATGAACGCATATTCGACACCTCACTGTCCCGGTGGTGGGACAACATATCTCAGGCTCCGGTAAAGGACGATGGTGATGAATTTTTCACAAACTACGTGGTGCATCCGTTTGCTGGATATGTGTCTTATCTGTATTACAGGGAAATGGGCTACGGATTTTGGGGGTCGGCGCTGGGATCGGCGCTTCAGAGCTCTCTTTTTGAATACACGGTTGAGGGACTTGTGGAGACTCCTTCTCTTACCGACCTTCTTTCCACTCCGGGTTTTGGAGTTGTTTTCGGCGTTGTCGCGGAAAATCTGTCAAATACGCTGATTGAAGTTAACAACCCGGCAACAACCTTTCTTGCACATCTGGTCAATCCCATGAGAAACTTTGTCAAAGACGGCAGGGTCGCGCTTATAAATCCCATTCAGGGAATTTTTGAATACACACAGAGTTTTGACATATCGCATGTTCCCTGGAAAAACTCCTCCATTGAACACAACTCACCTCATTCTTTCTACTCTGCTTTTCCAAATGGATATGCGGGAGCGCACCTCGAGGTTGCCGATACCAAAGGTGGAAGCGGGCAGATTATTCTTTACGACCTGAGGTTTGAGCTGCCCACGGCGGACTACGGAAAAAGTCTTTATATCATTTTCAACCAGTCCGGAGTGAACAACCTCCCGGACCGGAACCCGCGAGACGGCTACGAGCTCTCAAATTTCCGACTCGGAGGCAAAATCGTTGTCGCGGAGACGCCTTCATACAAAGTCTCTCTGGGTTTTGAATCCCACCTGCCGACAATATACAAGGACAACGTGAAACGGCTCAGAGAAATAACCTCGCTGTACAGACGCGACCTTCCGGTCTATCTGACCGATTCCTACGCCCTGACGCCGTTTATCGGGGGCATGGCAAACATCGGAGCGTTGTCCCTTGAGACCGTTGCGGGATTCACCTTTGTCGGCAAAGCATCGGGGTTTGAAGGGGACAAATCGGAAAAAATACTGAAATACGGCGCCGCACTCGGTCTTTCCCTTCCCGTCAACGTAGCGGCGAAAGTATCAGTGGAAATTACGGGAAACCGCTTTCTGTCATTGAAAAACGGAAGGAAAAACAACCTGTACTTCACTTCGGGAATACGTTTCGGAAAATTTGTGTCCCCGTCGCTGGCTTTGCAGATACCCGTGCTAGGAGATGACAGCAAATCGTTGTCAAAATCCGTTATTGCGGGAATTCAAATCCGCTTCTGAAAAAGGCCTCCGCAATGTGGGGAAGGTTTGGAAACCGGCAAAAACCTTAGGAAAGTTTTTTCTCAAACTTGTCAATCGTTATTGCGGAAAGTGTAAGCAGTTGAACGGTGCCCCTTGAGCCGAGTTCAATTGAAATTTTTGTTATCGTTTCGTTGTTCGGTGCCTCAATGATGTTGACAAAATCGTAAAGTCCGAGAACCGCATACTGGGCTACAACCTTTGCTCCCATTTTTTCTATTTCTTTGTTCACCTCCCTTATCCTTTCGGGACGCATCTTGACGGTTTTACGTCCCTCATCGGTAAGGGTGCTCAACATTATGTATCTTCCCATTTGGTATCCGCCTTTTTATCAAAGAGCTTTGCTGATGGACTGCTCAATCTCGCTTTGCGAGACCGCACCCACGACCTGGTCAACAACCTTGCCATCCTTAAAAACAAGCAAAGTCGGTATGCTTCTTATCCCGAACTGGACGGAAGTCTGCTGATTTTCGTCCACGTTGATTTTACCAACTTTTACTCTACCCGCGAAATCCTGTGATATTTGGCTCACCGTTGGAGCAATCGCTTTGCAGGGACCGCACCACGGAGCCCAGAAATCGACAAGCACGGGAATGTCGCTTTGAATAACTTCACTTTCAAAAACCGAATCGCTGAGCTCAATAACATTACTTTCTGACATTTTACAACCTCTCTGTTTTTATTTTTCCTACCCGAATAATCTAATTTCCACACGGTAAGTGTCAAGCGGAGCGGCACTGAATCACAATGACCGAAGCGGGCCGTATTGCCGTAAACGCTTACGCACAGTAATCTAATGGCCCATTGCACAACTTGTGCGGGGGAGAAGAAGCAATGAACGCAAAGACAAGAATTGAATCGGACTCAATGGGACGGATGAAAGTGCCCGCAGACGCCTATTACGGAGCTCAGACCGCCAGAGCGGTTGAGAACTTTCCGATAAGCGGCAGAACGCTTCCGCACGAATTCACGGCGGCGCTTGGAATGATAAAACTCACTGCCGCGGAAACAAACATGGAACTCGGCCTGCTTGACAGAAAGGCTGGAAATGCAATAGCAAAGGCCGCGGCCGAGGTCGCGGACGGAAAACTGAACAAACATTTTGTTGTGGATGTTTTCCAGACCGGTTCGGGAACCTCAACTAATATGAACACGAATGAGGTTATCGCCAACAGAGCGAACGAGATTTCAAACCGCAGGACGGGAGGCAAAGCGGTAATCCATCCGAACGACCACGTAAACATGGGACAGTCAAGCAATGATGTCATTCCCTCCGCGATTCATATTTCGGTGATGATTGAAATGGAAAACAACCTTCTGCCCGCGCTTGTAAAACTTCAAAAATCTCTGTCGCGTAAATCGCGCGACTTCGAGAAAATAGTAAAGATAGGAAGAACCCATCTTCAAGACGCGACTCCCGTAACGCTTGGACAGGAACTCGGCGGATACGCGGCGATGGTCTCGCAAAGAATCAAAGGTATAAAGTCATCCGGCGACGGGCTTCGGGAACTCGCGCTCGGCGGCACCGCCGTCGGCACGGGCATAAACACTCATAGAAGCTTTGGTGCCAAAACCGCGGCGCGCATAAGCCGCCTCACAGGCATCCGGTTTTTTGAGGCGAAAAACCACTTTGAAGCACAGGGCGCGAAAGATGCGGCGGTGCAGATGAGCGGTTCGCTGAAAACCCTGGCGGTGAGTTTGATGAAAATCGCCAATGACATACGATGGCTTGGAAGCGGGCCCCGTTGCGGCTTCGGAGAAATCAACCTGCCCGCGGTTCAACCCGGCTCTTCCATAATGCCCGGAAAGGTCAATCCGGTAATGGCGGAATCGCTTACTCAGGTCTGCGCGCAGGTGATTGGCAATGACACCGCCGTAACGGTTGGCGGACAAAGCGGAAATTTTGAACTCAACGTTATGATGCCCATGATGGCGGACAACATTTTGAGTTCGGTTTCCCTGCTTTCAAACTCATGCGTTACGTTCGCGGAGAAATGTGTGGACGGCATAGAGGCAAATGAAACACGTTGCGGGGAAATGGTGGAAAAAAGTCTCGCAATGTGCACAAGCCTCGCTCCCGTGATAGGGTACGATGCGGCGGCGGCAATCGCGAAAGAAGCCTATCAAAAAGGGGAAACTGTGAGGGAAACGGCGGCAGCGAAAAAAATTCTCCCACAAAAAGACCTCAACGCGTTGCTTAACCCCAAGTCCATGACAAAAGCGTCCGCAAGCGCGAAAAAGAGATGAAAAGAAAACTGCTTTCCGTCGCGGGCATTTTGGTTTTAATTGCCGCGGCTTTGGTCGTAATTTTCCCGAAATTAAACCCCGGAGACGACACAGTCGCGGCACGGAAAGAAGAAGCCGCACAAGCAACCGCACTCTCGGTGGATTATGTGGCGGGCAATGCGGAAAAATATCACAGGAAGGTCGTGCGGGTTGAGGGGAAAATATCTTCCCCCGTAAAGCAAAAAAAATTCAAGGGAAAAGACTACACAGTTTTCAAAATGAAAAATTCCGAAAAAGGGGCAACCGTATTGGTGTATCTCAAGGGAGTTCATGCGGAATTGGAAAAAAACAACAAACTGAACATAAAGGGAAGATTCTATAAAAGCAGAAGATACTTCCTTATAAAACTCAAAAATGTGCTAAAGGGAAAAGAGTTTGAGGTTCTGGGCTAAAATCCAACGCCTTCAAAGATAGAAACAGCAAGGTCGGCGGACCTGTCTTTGTTAATCTGATATGTGGTAAGCAACTTGTCCCTGCTTGCCTTTGCTTCTTTGGATGAGAAAACAACCTTCTTTCCGTAAGGGTTTTCAAAAGTTATAAACTCATTCGCGGCCGACTCATTTTCAACCACTTGCACAAGATGACTTATGTTTCGTATCGTGACCCCGTTGACCTTTTCGACAACCCAGTTTTTTATTCCGTGATAGCCGTAGTTGACCTCCGCCGGAAGAACCCTTACAAGAACAACGACCTCTTCGTCTGGAAATTCTCTGACATTGTAGGCAAGTTTTGACAGCAGAGTGCTGGGCGCGTCAACAAACCATCTGGAACCCCATTCCCTAAAATAGTTGAAAGTGAGCGGAGAAAATACGCAACCCGCGAATATGTAGTAGCTTGGGTTACCGTAGTTTGCGTTGACGAGGCGGAAATCGTCCGCCCCTTTTGTCAGGGGGATTGACATTTCCATTTTCTCCCCGTTTCTGAAAACCTCAACCTTGATATCATCTCCTATCTGGCGCGAATCAACCAGATAGGAAAAATCCGTTCTCTCACCGTCCCTGAAGTTGATCTTGCCGTCCGAAGATATGCCAACGCCCTCAATTGAAGCAAGAATATCGCCCTTGAGGATTTTTCCCGAAGCCGGAAACCCGTCGGCAACTTGAGTGACAAGAACGCCCCCGTCATCTTTGGAAACCAGATTTTTCTTTCTTAGATCGGGATTCTGAGAGTTCTGGATAACAATGCCAAGAACCGGAAAACCGTCGTAGGAACCGTCCTTGATATCGTCAAGAAAATGGTCTATGACCGGAGCCGGGGCCATATATCCTATGTTTTCGGACCTTCTCAAAGACTGTATTACTATCCCGACAAGTTTCCCGTCAACAATCACGGGCCCCCCGCTGTTTCCGGAATTGATGGAAGCGTCAATCTGAGACATAAGAAGCTGATAAACGCTGTGGAAATAAATCTCATGCTCCACGCGGGACACAATTCCTCTTGTGGAGCTAAGCGTCTCGCCCCCTATGGGAAATCCGTAAACCGTTACTTCCTTGCGTGTATTCACAAGTTCGTGGTTTATGTCAATAGGTTTTGTGTTCTCAAAAAACTCGCTCTTTTTAACCGTAAGAATGGCGAGGTCGGCTTCGTGCGAGATAAAAAGCAAGTCTGCGGTGTATTTGTTCGGGTCTCCGGATTTGCTTACATAGATAAATGCCCCGTGCGAAACCACATGAGCGCTTGTAAGAATATGAGAGTCGGAAATTATACAGCCCGAACCGGAAACGGAAGACGGCTTGTTCACTATCCACGGCTGTTTGTAGGACGGAACCGTTTTTTGAACATTTATCTTTACTATTGATTTCTTTATTGAAGACTCGTCGCGGGCGAGCGCGCTTTGGAAAGGAAAAGAGAAAAGAAGAACTGAAACGGGAAAAACACAAAGGCAAACAAAGATCTTTTTGAAAAAAAAGGTGAACATCGTTTGCACTCCGAAGAGCTATTCTACACCTTGAAGCGTAAAGTTTCCAATGCGCCCGCGCCTTTGCGGGAAAACCGCTTGCTACTTGCCGTGGTTCAACAGTTCCGTCCGGAACTTCTCTTTCAGCTCAGCGGCTTTTATGTCGTATTCTTTCGCGCTTTTCCAGCACTTTCGCGGTTGAAGCAGTTTTGACGGAACCCCCGGACACGACTCCGGTACCTGAAGCCCGAACACGGGGATTTTTATAAAACCGGCTTTGTCAATCGATTTGTTCAGGGCGGACTTCACCAAAGCCCGTGTCTGAGGCAACGGCATTCTGTGCCCAACTCCATACGGACCACCGGTGATTCCCGTGTTTAAAAGCCACACTCTCGCGCGGGATTTTTTCATCCTTTCTTCAAGCATATTTGCGTAAAAGCGCGGAGAGCGTGGCAAAAATGGAGCGCCGAAACAGGAGCTGAATGTTGTTTTTGGCTCTTTCACACCGCGCTCAGTTCCGGCAACCTTAGCCGTATATCCGAGAAGGAAGAAATCCATTGCCTGTTTGGAAGTCAATTTTGATATGGGCGGAAGAACGCCAAACGCATCATACGTCAGCATGAAAATGTTTTTCGGAATGCTTCCGGTTCCGCCTTCCACTATTCCGGGCAGAGAGTTTATCTCATATGCCACTCTTGTGTTTTCGGTGTATTTGCTACTGTTAAAATCTATCCTTCTCAGCCCGTCAACGTCAACATTTTCCAGAATTGAGCCGAAACGCATGGACGCGGAATAGATTTCCGGCTCAGTCTCGGGATTGAGCCGTATGGCTTTCGCATAGCAACCGCCTTCAAAGTTGAACACGCCATCCTTGAACCAGCCGTGTTCGTCATCGCCTATAAGATTGCGCTCCGAATCTGCGGAAAGGGTGGTTTTTCCGGTTCCCGACAAACCGAAGAAAAGAGCCACATCCCCTTTTCCACCGACATTTGCCGAGCAGTGCATTGGAAACACGTCCTTTTCGGGAAGCAGAAAGTTCAGGATGGTAAAGACCGCTTTTTTCATCTCCCCCGCGTATTGGGTTCCACCTATGAGCGCTATTCTTTTTTTCAGGTTCAGGATAATGAAGGTTTCGGATTTCGTGCCGTCCTGTGAGGGTCTTGCTTTGAAACCCGGAGCGCAGATGACAGAGAAATCTGGCTTTTTGGATGACTGCAACCCTCTGCCGTGCCTGATCAGAAGGTTGTTCACAAAGATGTTGTGCCACGCAAACTCATTTATGACCCTGACCGACGAACGGTATCTCGGATGGGCGCACACATTGAGGTCTTTTACAAAAATATCTTTCTTTGAAAGATAAGCCGCGACCTTCCCGTAGAGAGAGTCAAAACGTTCCGTGTCTATGGACTGGTTGATTTTTCCCCAGTTTACCGAGTTCTTTGTCAGGGAGTCTTTGACTATAAAACGGTCAAGAGGCGCTCGCCCCGTATGCTTTCCGGTATGGGTGGCAAGCCCGCCACCATCCACTATATTCCCTTCGCTTCTACCAATCGCCTCTTCGTAAAGTTCGGGAACCGTAAGGTTGTGAAAAACACGCCCCGAAGTTTTAATTCCGTGTTGCGAAAGAATATTCACCGAAACATTCTTTTTTGTTTTTGTTGCCATGGCGTATCAAGCCGACATATATTCCGTGGCTGTCGTGTGTTTACCCAAAAACGAAAACCTTCCGTGGCAAACTGTCCACAGAGGCGAAGAAAATATATTATAAGAGACAGTTTTTCAATATCCGTTGTGATTAATGATAACAAGGCACCGTATGCGTCAGGGGTTATGTTGACTTACCGCAGCCGGACCCTGAGGTCAGCGACTTTCCAAATCCTTAATCCACCGATATATGATGTCGGCCGAAGCATCGGGGTTTTCCATGCAGTCGTGTCCGGCATCCGGGATGTATTCAATCTTCACTTCGCAGTTTCCCGAGCGTTTTAAAATCTCCGTAAGCCTCTCCGGCTCTCCGGCAAACACTATGTCGTCATTCGCTCCGTTGATAAAAAGCACGGGAACAGAAACATCACCTATTATGTCGCAGGTTTTCGCGTGCGCGGATTCGGGGCTTCTCATAAACCACCATGTTTTATAGGTGAAAATTTCAACATCGGACGGGTTGAATGATTCTCCCCATGCCCTGTAAACAACAAATGTCTGGTCGTTTTTTGAAGTCTCCGGAGTGGGCTTGAGAATGGATTTCGCTTTTTTATAGATGTCATCGTAACTCGGTATACTGCCCCATTTGTCAAGCCGTTTTTTCTGCGATTCGGGAAGAGAGTATGAGCATCCTTCAAGGATAAGACCCTTAACAGGAGAATCTGAACAGCACGACATGTAGTCAACCGCTATGTTTGCGCCCATGCTGTATCCAAGTATGTAGATGTTTTCAAACCCCTCTTTTTCAAGAGTTTCAACCGAGCACGCGACATCATCGAAAGCTCTCTCAAAAATGCCCGTTCCCGTTATCTGACCGAGAAACGCCATTCGCGTGTTTATTGAAAGCGTTGAATATCCTCTCTCAAGCATCACGGACGGGAATATCTTGGGTGTTCCACGCGCAAGGAAGTTGCCGAGAACGCCGTGTATGTTGATTATAATCGGAATACTTAGCAGATCTTCCTCGGTCGGTGCGGGCGGAGTCGTAAGAAGCGAGTCAACTTCAAAACCGTCGCGCGCAGTGTAGCCGAGAATCTGTCGCCGTTGAACAGCCATTGATTACTTGAGTCTTCTCTGCATCCAGTTTGTAATGATTTCTCCCAATTCATCCTCTTTGCCTTCAAGCGTATGACCGGCGTTAAGATAGAAAGCCGAAACATCACTGTTACCCGCTTCATTTGCGGCCTGGGACAGATTGTGTGTTTCATTGGGATGGACTATCTTGTCATCCCATCCCTGTATAAGAAGTATCGGCACTTTAACATTCTCTATCTGTTTGTGGGTCTTTGTTCCCGTCGCCTCCGGCCCGGCAAGAAACCACCATGTTTTATAGGTATATATCTCACAGTGCTCTGGGCTGAAAGTATCTCCGCGCGCTTTCTGTATGATAATTGTCCTGTCTTCGGTGGAATTAATCGGGTCTTCCCCGAGTATCTCCTTTGCTTCCTCATAAACACGGTCATAAGAAGGAATGCTCTGCCATTTGCTCCATCTGTTTTTTATGGAATCGGGCATTGAATAAGGAGTTGCAATCGCTATTATCCCCTGTAAACACTCAACATTATCCTTCGCCTCGCTCTTTGACGACATATATCTGGCGACTATACAGCCGCCGAGGCTATAACCCGATATGATGATTTTTTCATAGCCCAGGTGCTTGAGAAATTCGATGACTCCGTCTATCTGGGGAATTGTATTGTCCACTATTCCATAGCCGAAAAACAGGCTGAAGTTTGAGAGAATCGTGTTGATGGATATTGATGAATAGCCCGCCTTGGCAAGAATCGGAGGAAGGAACCTCTGGCTTCCCTCAAGAAAGTTTCCAAGAAACCCGTGAACATGAATAACTATCGGCTCTTTTTCCTTTCCACCTCCTTCGCACTCGTAGAAAATGGCGTTGACATTGCCTCCCTTTGTGGGGATTGACACAAGTTTCTGAATGACGTTGCCGTTACCCATTGGCCGCTCTCCACTCGCATATGTCCGATACGCCACAATTTCCGCAAAGAGGATTTTGTGACTTGCACACCTCTCTTCCGTGATCGCCGAGAGCGTTGGAAAAAAAAGTCCATTCACTTTCGGGCACTATCGCCATCAGGTCTTTTTCTATTCCTTCTGCCGTTTTTTTGTATGTCATTCCAAGCCTCAAAGACAGGCGTTTTATATGAGTGTCCACTATGATGCCGGGTTTACAGAACCAGTTTGCGAGAACAACATTGGCGGTTTTTCTTCCTATACCCGAAAGTGCGTGGAGACTATCCATTGACGCGGGAACCTCTCCGCCGTGCTTGTGGACAATCTCAACCGAACATTTGATTATGGACTTCGCTTTGTTTTTGTAGAAACCGGCGCTGAAAATCTCCCTTTCAATTTCCGCAATATCGGCGCGTGCAAAACTTTCGGGACCGGAATATTTTGCGAAAAGCCCGGGAGTGATGGAATTAACCCTTTTGTCCGTGCACTGAGCGGACAGAATGGAACCGATAAGCAACTCGAAAGCTGACTCGTAATTCAAGTGGCATTTTGCGTTCGGATACCGTTTGCACAAAAAGGAGGAGATGCGCGATGCTTTTTCCCTTAAAAATCCTTGTTTTTCAGTCTTTTGTCGCTGGCTGGAGATTTTCTTTTCCCTCAAAGAAATCGCTGTTTTCTTTGATAAACCCCTGCCATTTTTCGGGAATTTCATCTTCATGAAAAATAGCGTCCACAGGACAGGGGTCAACGCACGCGCCGCAGTCGATGCACTCGTTCGGCTCAATAAACAGTTGTTTTTCCCCTTCGTATATGCAGTCCACCGGGCACGCTTCAACGCATGATTTGTCTTTAACGTCAATGCACGGCTCTGCTATGATGTAAGGCATGGATACCTCCCTTATAATTAATTTTATCCGCCACCGGCGGATTTCTATTTGGGCGCCGTGGTCTCAGCGGGTATTTCAACGGACCCCCTGTCAAGCACGGATGAAGACGACTGCTTGAAGGATATATATCCGAGCAGCAGAGAAGTCAGAATAAAAACAACCGCCATAAACCTTGTCGCTTTTGCGAGAAATGGGGTCGCCCCGCTTGCTCCGAATACGGACTCCGAAGAGCCTCCGCCGAAAACAGTTCCCAACTCATCACTTCCGCCCGGCTGAACGAGAATGACAACTATCATTATCAGAGCAACCCCTATATGGGCGGTTTTTATAAAAGGCATTAAAATTTCCATTGTTTCAATCCGTCAAAACTGTCTCTATTATGCTGGCAAATGATTCTAATTCAAGACTCGCCGTTCCGACAAGCATTCCATCCACACCATCCGCAGTGACTATGAAGCCTGCATTTTGCGGGTTTACACTGCCTCCGTATATAACTCCGATGCTTTCCGCCCCTTGCGGAAAAATTCCCGAAAGCACCTCTCTAATATGGCCGTGCATTTCTTCTATCTGTGCGGCCTCAGCGTTCTTTCCGGTTCCAATGGCCCAGATTGGCTCATATGCGACCGTTACTCCCTTGTGTCCCACTCCGCCGCCGAGTGAAGCGGCAAGTTGAGATTGAACAACCTCCACAGCGCGCCCGCTCTCTCTTTCCTTTTCGGTTTCGCCAACACACAGTATCACGCGCATGCCGCTTTTCAGAACAGCGCCCGTTTTTGATGCCACAACCTCGTCGGTTTCGCCGATAATATGACGCCGTTCGGAATGACCGGCTATAACAGTTGAGCAACCTGAATCAAGAAGCATCGCGCATGAAACCTCTCCCGTATAGGAACCCTTTTCCTCATAAAACACATCCTGCGCCCCAACTGTAATGTTTGAACCGGCAGTCGCGTTTATTACGGAGTCAATTGCAGTGAACGGAGGAAAAAGCGCAATTTCAACGGCGGTAAAATCTGAAAATTTTTCCGCAATTCCGCGCGTAAAACACGACGCCTCGCTGCGCGTTTTGTTCATTTTCCAGTTTGCGGCTATAAGTTTTTTTTTCATTTTCATTATCCGTCAGGGCTTCACGGCCTTAAAACGGCATCTCACATAGTCCGCATGCCAAATGCCGCCGGGTTTCATCAGGGCGGGTCTTGTATTTTCCACAACCGTTTTCAGAAACGATTCCCGCTCTTCTTCCGCAATTTCCTTCAAAAAAGCAAATGCGAAAGTCTCAAGCCAACCCGTAATTCCAGTGGGCAACTCAACGGAACGCGGAAAGGTCCGTATATACTCAACAGCAAAACCGCCGTCTTCAAGTTTTTTTTTGTATTCTCTGCGTGAAGGAAAGTACCACGGATTCAGAGCACCGTAATCCAGCCCGAATTGCTTCAATGCGTCCGCTATCGCCTCTGTGATTTTTCGGACATTTCCCCACGCGCCAAATTCTCCCACAAAACGCCCCTCCGATTTCAAGGCGCGAAACACACCGCGTATCACATCACCAGGCCGTTTCATCCAATGCAACGCCGCATTGGAAAAAACAGCGTCAAACCCTGCCTCAAAACTCAGGTTGTGAGCATCCGCAACTAAAGCGTCAATCCCTTTTTTCAGGCAAGTGCCAACCATTTCCGGGCTCGCGTCCACGCCACGCACCCTGGCGCCGCGTTCAACTATTTTTCCGGACACGGTTCCGTCTCCGCATCCCAAATCAAGGATGTTTTCACCCGGGCGCGGGTCAAGCGCTTCCAGAAGCCTCTCGCCTATTTGGTAAACATAGGAAGCGTGAAGGTTGTATTTGCCGACATCCCAACTCATGGCAGATTGCTCTCCTGACCGTTCAAATTTCACCGGACTCGTCATATTCTGTGCGGAAAAACATTCTACACCACCCGGCAGACGCTCAGGAAAAATCCCGCAAACACTCGCCCACCCTTTTTATTCCCTTGTTAATATTCTCAACAGAGGTCGCGTACGAAAAGCGCAAATGCCCCTCGCCTTTGCTTCCAAAATCAATTCCGGGAGTAACTGCAACAAAGGATTTCTCAAGAATGTCAAACGCAAGAGAGCGGGAATCCTCCCCGCCCGCAGGCATTTTCACAAACAGGTAGAAAGCGCCGCGCGGGTCTCCGCACGGCGAAAGACCTATACCGCGTAGGGATTGAACCATCGCGTCCCTGTGCGTTGAATATGTCGCGGCAATTTGACCGGATTGCGGAAAAACCTTTTTCAGGGCGACAAGCCCGCCTTGCTGAACAAAAGGGTTGGGTGATATGAAAAGATTTTGCTGAATTTTTTGCGCCGAACGTATCAACTCTTCATGTGCTATCATATATCCGAGTCTCCAGCCGGTCATTGAGCACAGTTTTGAAAATCCATTCACGACGACCGCATAATCGGTGTGATTGAGAATGGATTTTGATTTTCCTCCGTATTCAAGCCCATGGTATATCTCGTCCGATATGATGAAAATTCCCAAAGAGCAGATTGACTCCACAACACTTTCGTCAAGAACCGCCCCTGTCGGGTTCGCGGGAGAGTTCAGTATTATCGCCTTTGTTGCCGGAGTAAGTGCTTTCTTCAACCGCTGCGCGTCTATCTGATAGTTTTCTTCGGCGTATATCTCAACGGTTACGGGAACCGCGCTCGCGGCTTTTATTATTCCGGGATAGCAAGCGTAGTGAGGGTCTGTGATAATAATTTCATCGCCCGGATTTGCAAGACACAGTATCGCGAGAAGAAGAGCGGGCGAGCTTCCGGAGGTTACCATCACATTGTCTGCAGCAACTTTCAGACCGTAGTTTGAGTTATAAACGTGCGCTATCTCTTCTCTGAGAGCCTCAATTCCACCGCTTGGCGAATAGCGGGTTTCCCCTTTGTTTATGGACGAAACCGCGGCGGCGCATACATCGGACGGCGTCCGAAGATGTGGCTCGCCAACCTCAAGATGAACCACATCGGTTCCAGCGTCCTCCATTTTTTTCGCCCTTTCAAGCATCTCCATCACATAGAAAGGGGCAAGACCGTCCGCCAGTTCCGACAGTTTGATATTTTTGGGAAATATCATTTGGATTGTCCCCGTCCACTCTTTGCGCCTTCTTCAGCACGACGGGAAGAGCCGGAATCGTCCGAAAAAGCCCTGTCCATCTTTTTCAGCATCATCTCTTTTTTCAATGCGCCCAACCGATCAACAAAAAGAATGCCGTCAAGATGGTCTGTTTCATGCTGGATTATCCTTGCGGTCAGTCCACACGCAAGCATATGGCGCTTTTCCCCGTTCCGGCAAAGCCATTCAACCTCAATCTTCTCCTTTCTTTTCACCTCGGCGACAAAGCCCGGAATGCTCAGGCATCCCTCTGGCTCGTATTCTTCGCCGGAAGATTTTTTGATAACAGGGTTTACCATTTCAATCACGGGCATGTCGGCTTTCGCGTGTTCACCGGCTTCATTTTCCTTTTCTTCGCGATCGTGTGCGTATGTAACAATGACAACCCGCACGTTTCTGCCGACTTGCGGCGCGGCAATGCCTATCCCTTCAGCGTTCTTCATGGTCTCCAGCATATCGTCAAGAAGAAGGCGGATATCTTCGTTAATCTCCCCGATTGGAGCGCTTTTTTTTCTCAGTTTGGGATTGGGATAAAGGAGAATGTCCAGTAAAGCCATTTTAGCATTTTATCAGTCGGATTCCCGCTCGGACATTTTTTTAAAAACCGACTTGATCTCTTTTCCCTGTCTAAAATACGGAAGTCTTTTCGCCTCCACTTCCACTTTCTCTCCGGTGCGCGGATTTCTTCCGGTGTAAGAATTACACTGCTTTGTGTAAAAACTTCCAAACCCTCTGATTTCAACGCGCGCCCCGGAACTGACGGCTTTGAAAAGACCGTCCGTTATAGTATTGAGAACCTTGTCCGCATCGCTTTTTGAAAGTTTGAATTTATGGGATATTTTTCTGCTGATTTCCGATTTCGTCATTTGACCGTCCTATAACCTAACACAGCAAAGGATGCGAACGCAAGCCGTTTTACAAGTTGAAACGCGAGGCAAAGGCTTGCACGGCATCTCTTCCAGGCTCCATAATCCTTATTGTCCGCCCGTCCGTTTCAACATAACCTTTTTTCTGCGCCCGCTGTACGACCGCAAGAGCCGACTCCCGTTTCCACATAATCTCCCGGCAAACGGTTTGGATATCTTTGCGTTCCGCTCCGCGCGCCATATGCTCAAGCAGAAAAGCGGTTTCAATCTCCTTTCTCCTCCTTCGATTTTCAATCACGCGAGACACAACTCCCTTTTCCGGGGCAAACACAAGAATTAAAAGAAAAACCGCTCCCAGAGTCGAGGTAATGGCTCCGGCAATATTGGTGTTCCAGAAAACCGCCGCGTGAAAACCCGCAACGGCCGCGCAACCCGCGATTATAAGGCTTAAGGCAACCGCCACGCTAAGTCTGTTTGTCAGAAGCAGCGCGCAGCAAGGAGGCGTAGCTACAAGTGCTATAAGCAAAACGGAGCCAACCGCCTCAAAAGATACAATGCAAGTAATACAAACTATCGTTGAAAATACCGGGAGCAGAACGGAGCCCGAAAACCCGGCGGCCTTCGCGGCTTCCGGATCAAAGGTCAGCAGTTTCAGCTCTTTGTAAAACAAGGCGACAAAAACCCCGTTCATAAGCACGACCGCGCCGGATGAATATAGAGAAACCGGTCCCAGGTCATTTCCACCGACTACAATTCTGTCAAGCGGAGCAAGCACTATCTCTCCGAGCAAAACCGCATCAACATCCAGATGGGCATTGCCGGCATATCCGGAAACCAGAACCACTCCGATGCTGAAAAGAAACGGATAGACAAAAGCGATGGATGAGTCTTTTGACATCAGCCTGCCGCGGGACAGAGCTTCGGAGCAAACCGCACTTGCGGCAGCCGCGACGAGCGCGCCGAAAACAAGAAGAGGGGATGACAAACTGCCACTTAAAAGAAATCCCGCCGCTATGCCCGGAAGAATTGAATGGCTCACGGAATCGGTTATCATCGCCTTTCCCTGAAGGACCAGAAAAATTCCCACAGTCGCGCACCCTGTCGCCACAAGAACGGCTATTATTTGTATTTCAATCTCATGACTCATTTTCAGTTGTTCTCCGCGTCTTCAACAGCCCCGTAATGATTCCGTTTGCGGGCGCGAAAAGAAGAGACAAAAGCGCGAGAAACGTAACGCAGATGACAATTGCGGGACCGGCGGGGAGTTTCGCGAATTGCCAGCTTGCGGTCGCTCCCACCGCACCCGACACCGCTCCGATAAACGCCGCAACGGCAACCATTGCGCCCATTTTATTGGTCAGATGCCTTGCCGCGATTGCGGGAGCCACCAGCATCGAACACATGAGCACCACGCCGGCCGTTTCAATCCCGATTACAATCGTGGAAACCAGTATCGTGTTAAGAAAAAAACCCGTCGCACGGGTTCTAAATCCCGCGCTTTGCGCATATTCTCGGTCAAAGCACAATATCTTGATTTGCTTCCAAAAAAACGCGAGCAGGATAAAACAAACGGCCGCGACCAGAAAGATGGTTTTAACATCTCCAAGCGACATCGCACTCGCTTGACCGAACAGAAACCTGTCGAGCCCTGCCTGCCCCGACATGCCGCTTGACTGAACCGCCGTGAGCAAAACAATGCCGATTCCGAAAGAAATTGACACACCCATCGCAAGCGCGCTGTCAAATTTGATTGTAGGGTTTTTGCGCGCAAGACGGATAAAACCCGCGGTCAGGAGCGCGGAGATAAAGGCGCCCGCAAGCAAAGCGGCGTGTGATTTCGCGCCGGCAACCATAAAGCCGAGAACTATTCCCGGAAGACATCCGTGCGAAACCGCATCGGCAAGGAGACTTTCCTTTCTTACAAAAACAACCGTCCCGCAAGCGCCGGCAATGAGTCCGAGAAAAATCGAACCGGACACAACCACGGCAACCGTATAGTTCGGAAACAGGTCAGCGGGAAACCACATCTTTCCAGTGTCTCTCCCGCCGTAAAATCGTCCCCCCCGAACCGTAGGCGACGCGGATGTTTTCATCGGTAAAAACTTTGCCGACTTCCCCACTCGCGACAACCTTGCGGTTCAGCAGCATTATACGGTCAAAGTAGTCGGCAACGGTTTGAAGGTCATGGTGCACAACAACTATTGTTTTGCCACCTTCTCTCATTTCCCCCATAAGCCGCGCAATTGCCCCTTCGGTGGTTTTGTCAACACCCGCAAACGGCTCATCCATCAGGTACAGGTCCGCGTCCTGAACAAGAGAGCGCGCTATGAAAACTCTCTGCCGCTGTCCGCCAGAAAGCTCGCCTATTTGCCGGTCGGAAAATTCCTCCATTCCGGTTCTCTCAAGTGCCTGAAAGGTTTTTCTTTTCTCCCGAACTCCCGGCCTTTTTATCCAACCAAGGGACGAATATGTTCCCATCTGAACAACATCGGAAACACTTGCCGGAAAGTTCCAGTCAATACTCTGGCGCTGAGGGACATACGCGACCCTGTTCCTGCAGTTTTCATAGAAATCCCCGAAAACAGAAACCCTTCCGGCGGCTCTCGGCAAAAGGTTCTGGACCGCTCTTATCAGAGTCGTCTTGCCCGCTCCGTTGGGACCGACAACAGCCATTAAAGCACCGCGGGGAACACAGACCGAAACATTCCACAGAACAACGTTTCCGGAGTATGAAACCGTCAACCCCTCAATTTCAAGGGGATTTGCCGCCTCTCTCTGATATCGCCCGCTCAACGATACTGCTTCGCTTCTGGAAACTCTTTCCCCGGAGCCACGGCGAGTTCACGGCTCGCACCGCCCGAAAGAGAAAAGCAGATGGTGTCAACGTTGTGTTTAAACATTCCGTAGAAACTTCCCTGACGGGACTCCGGGCTTCCGAGAGCGTCAGAGTAGAGCTTGCCACCGATTTTGACCGACATGCCAGAAAATTCCACCGCCTCTTTTACCGTATTGATATACCTTGGGGAAATTGAGGATTCCGTAAAAATAGCGGGAAGACCTTTGTCTATTATTGTTTTCACTGTGTGATGAACATCGGAGATTGAAGCTTCGGAAACCGTGCTGACACCTTGAAGCGCCGTTACCTTAAACCCGTAAGCTCTGGCAAAATATCCGAAAGCATCATGCGAGGTTACAATGAATTTCTTGTTTTCCGGAACCGCGGAAACCATCTTTTCCGCATACCTGTCAAGTTCAAGAAGTTTCGCAATATAGTTCCGGGTGTTTTCCGAGTAGAAACCGGCGTTTGCGGGGTCCATCTCTGAAAGCGTCTGCGACACCGCGCGAACGGCGAAAATCCACAAATGCGGATCAAACCACACGTGGGGGTCAAAAACGCCTTTTTTACCAACGGGAATTAGCATTGATTCGGGAATATCGCGCGAAACTGCGACGGTTTTTATCCGCCTTTTGTCCATACTTTCCAGAACATCGGAAATCTTCCCTTCAAGGTGGAGCCCGTGATAGAAAATAACATCCGCTCCGGCAAGCGTTTTAATGTCCCCGGCGGTTGCCTTGTAAAGGTGAGGATCAACTCCCGGTCCCATGAGAAATTTTACCGAAACCCTGTCGCCTCCGATATTGGTAACAACGTCGTTGACAATTCCCGTTGTGGAAACAACTTTTATCCCGCCGTGCACATGCGTCGCGACAAGGTCATGAGCGCCTGCAGGGTAAGGGGAAAGCAACACGGCAACTGTCGCGAGAAAAGCGGCAAGTCTCATCTTTTTCCACCCGCGGCTTTTGCGGTTTTTCCGGTCTCCGCCGTTTTCCTCTCCACTTCCGTAATAGATATATACATCGCTATATTCCTTCCTATGACGCGCTTGCGTCCGTTCACCATTATCGTCATGGGGCCTTCAAACGGCTCCACGGATTTCACCTCAACAACGCTGCGGGGAAACACGTCTATGTTCCCTAGATAGCCGAGCAGTTCCGAATCATGGTCACTCACCTCCGCCACAACACCCTTGTCTCCCGCCTCAAGGGTTTGCAGACCCTCGCATTTTCTCCGTATCGGCAACACGCCGCTACGCGTGGGTATCTGCGCCCCGTGAGGGTCAACCTTTGGAAATCCGAGCTTCTCGTCAATTCTGTCTTCTATGTCTTCGGATATAAAATGCTCCCATTTTTCTGCCTCTTCATGAACTTTGTCCCACGGAATTCCGAGAGCTTCCTGAAGGTAAAGTTCTATGAGCCTGTGGTGTCTTATCATCTCAATGGCTATCTTCTCTCCCGCTTTTGTGAGCTCAACTCCGCGATACGGTTTATAGACAAGCAGTTTTTTCGCGGCGAGTTTTCTTGTCATCTCCGTAACGGACGGAGCGGAAACCTTGAGAGTTTCCGCTATGGATTTGGTGGAAACCCTCTCCGAGTTTTCTCCGAGTTTGTAGATAACCTTCAAATAGTCCTGAGTGGTCTGATTGAACATGCATTCCCCCAAAAATTTAGGTATAGTTAACTTTAACATAAAGCATGGCTAAAAATCAAGATATAGTGCGGCTAATTTTCTACGACTTTCAAATATGGCGGGAAGGTGGTTAGAATAGCTCCGCGCGGCGTCTCGTTTCAAAGTCCCCGTAGCTCAGCTGGACAGAGCACAGGATTCCTAATCCTGGGGTCGGGGGTTCAAATCCCTCCGGGGACGCCACGGCAAAAATTCACGGACTTGCCGTCGCTTTGTGCGTGATTGTATGTATGTGAATTTCAATGTCTCAAGGTCTCTTTTATACTCTCTGCCTGAGAGTCATTTATGAAAACAATCTCTTTTTCCGGTTCGCTTCACCGAAGCGGCGCTCTGAAAGGTCTGAATGTTAAGCCGGGTCCCGGCGGGGATCTGCTTATTCTGCCCGATATGCCGGCGGTGGCGCACGCGAAGAAAGTGTTTGCGAACACCGATTCGGCACCGTTCATAAAAACTTTCGTAGACCTTGCGCGAAACCACAACGCGCTTGGAAGCGGGCGAAAGCAGATTCTTTCACGAACGGGAAGAGCCATTCTGATGCGCAAGGCTCTGGAAAACCGGTCTTCGGAAAACCGTTTCGGGACAGAATTGAGCGACTTGCTACTCAGGCTGAACGCGAGACTCAAGCAGAGAGGCTTGAGCGCATATTCAATTCTGGAGAAAGGAAAAGAGAAACTGCCAAAAGAAACGTTTGAGAAACTTGCCGCGATAGAGCCTATTTTAGCCGAGTTTGACGCGCTTGTGGAAAAATTTTCGATGATTGACGACACAATCGCGCTACGGAGCCTCGCGGGAGAAATTGAGGCAAAAAAAACCCACGGCGTATGCGCGAATGTGTCAAGGATAGTCGCGGCGGGGTTTCACAGTCTCACGCCGTCTCAACTGAAAATTCTTGAGGCGGCGGAGACCGGCGGCATACCATCCCTGCTGGTTACCGCGCAACCGCGCAAAGGCGCGGACAAACCGAGAATTTTTCTGTCCCCGTTTCCGTTGATGACAAATGAGGCAGATTCTACCGCGGCGGAAATAAGAAGAATGATTGACGGCGGAAGAAGCCCGGAGGATTTTGCCGTGATTATCCGCGAACTGTCTTCGGTCAGCTACGCAGTAGCGGAGATTTTCAAAAAAAACGGAGTTCCATTCACTTTTCAATCCGGAATCCGGCTCGGCTCGGCTTCGGGCATATCGGTTCTTTTGAAAGACTTTCTTGCCGCCGCGCAAAGCGGATTCGGTGCCGCGGAGTTTATACGGCTGCTCAGAAACCCGATGCTGGAACCCTTTTTCGCCGAAACTGACAATGCCCCCGAAGCCATATCGGAGATGGAATCGGAGTTCATCAAAACCGGCGCGCGCCGCGAAACGGAGGAGAAAGATTTTGAGCGAATTACCAAACCGCTGCGCAACGCACAGAACAGCCAGAAAGCGCTTTCAAAAATAACCGAACTGAAAGATATGGTGTCTGAGGCTCTTTGTACAAACTGCAGTCCCCTTACGGCAGGCACGATGTTTGAGGGGCTTTCGTCCCTTATTGACAAAACCGGGGCGTATCAAAATCCCCTGCGCGACCGCTCGTTTGAAGAAACAAGGAAACTTCTCAGAGAGGCGGCTTTTCTATGCAAAAAAACGGGCGGAAAAACCTTGACGCACGAGGAGTTTTCCGGGCTGCTCTCCGAACTTCTAATCGGGCGTTCTTATTCTCTCAGAACTCATTCCAGAGCGCCGTGCGTGCGGATTATGAATGCTCTCCAATCACGGGGAACCTCATATCCAATCGTTTTTGTTCTCGATTGTTGCGAACAATCGTTTCCGTTGCCGCCCGGCAACGCGATTTTCAACGATGATGAAAAAAAACTCATAAACGGATGCTATGGCTTCGACGCGCTCACGTCGGACGCCGCTCACTTTAAGGACGAGAAGTTGATATGGCATTCCGTTCTCGCATGCGCGGATGAGGAATTGCATATCTCTTTTTCACTTGCCGGCACTGAAGGAGAAAGAAAAAACCGCTCTCATTTTATTGAAGAACTCGCTCAAAACTCCGTCATGGAAGAACGGAAGCGCGATGTGACCGAACTGCTTCAAAACCCCTATTGCACCGAATCGGTGAGAGCCGAAGCGTTTGACCGTGAGGGGAAAATTCCAAAATCTCTTGAAAAACTGCTCCGGGAAAACGACCCGTTTTTCAACCTGGCCGACACTGCGGGCAAAGGAGCGGCGGCGGAGAATGAGCGCCTTGCCGCCGAAGGGAAATTCGGCGCCTTTGAGGGAATAGTGCCTCAAACCGAAGAAAGTGTGTGGAAAAATATGAGTGTGAGCGGCGTGGAAAAATTCGGCACATGTCCCTTTATGTTTTTCTGCTCGGATGTCCTCGGAATCAAAGAAGTTTCGAAAACCGGAGAAATCCCGGCCGCTTCTGACACGGGAAAGCTTTATCACGCCGCGCTGAAACATATTTTCTCCCACGGAACGGACTCAAGCCCGTGGGAAAAAACGGCAAGCGAGACGGACAGGGTTCTTCACGAATTTCTGAACGACGCGGAGACAAAAAAATTGCACTGCCGCGTGTCGGACGATGTGTGGAAACTGCAAAAAGAGCGGGCGCGGTTGATTGCTGGAAGGTTTGTAGAGTTTGAAAAAGAAAGAATGCGGAAGGGAAATTTCAAACCGGAGCTTTTTGAAAGCGAAGTGCTTATTCAAATTGACGGCACTGAAATAAGGGGAAGACTAGACAGAATGGACATATCGCCTGCAGGCGCGCGCGTAGTTGACTACAAGAAAGGGTCGGTGAAACACTCCGGCCCCTTCTGCGATCGCGCGAATGTTCAGGTTCCGCTCTACCTAGGGCAAATCTCACGGGACCTTCAAATCAGACCTGCGGCGGCGGCTTATGTTTCGGTGGAAAAACCGTGGGAAGAAAACGCGAGAACAGCAGACGGCAGGGGCGGCATTCCCGTTGAAGAGGCGACGGATCTTGCGCGGAGCAATATCAACCTCATAAAACAAGGATTTTTCTCTCCTGTTCCCGTGGCAAAGCCTTATGGGTTCCCGTATGAAAGGAAGATTTTCCTGAAAAGAACTGACCGCCCTTGCGGCACATGTTCCTATTCCGACATATGCAGGCTCAAAGACGGCGTTTTGCGCAAAGCGGAGAAGGAAGACGTGTGATGGAAAAAGTCGCGCAGCTTTTGGAACTGAACCCTGAACAGTCCGAAATTGTAAGGTCGGAGGCAAGACGTATCGCCGTTTCCGCAGGCGCGGGAACGGGCAAGACCCGGCTTCTGGTCGCGCGTTGCCTTGTCGAGCTGGAATCGGGAAAATCTGGAATAGACTCAATTGTCGCCATAACTTTTACGGAAAACGCCGCGGCGGAGATTAGGGAGCGCCTGGGCGCCGGTATCGGCGCTTACATAAAAGAGTTCGGCGAGTGCGGAAATCTCAATACGGACACGCTTGCCAAAATTTCCACCGCCCAGATAAGCACAATCCACGGGCTTGCGGCGCGCATTATGAAAGAAAATCTTTTTGATACGAACTGGACGGGAGGTTTTAAAATCGCACAGCAGAGTGCTACGGAAGAGATACTGGAAAGGTCTGTCCTTGAGACGGTGCTGAAACTCCGCACGGGTTCGGGAGCGGCATCGGAGGCGCTGGATGAATTGCTGAAAAATGAGTTGTTCAATCTGGATACCGTTTTGAAAAATATCGCGCATATAATCCGCGAAACGGCGCAGAAACACCTGCGTCCCCCTCTTCTTTCGCCAGACCTTGCGCCTGGTAACGGGCATCCCCCCGGCGCGGAGTCATTACTGAAAATGTTTGAGGAAAACGAAAAGGTTTTTTCCACAACTTACGCGCGCAAAAGATTTGAAAAAGCCGCGGAGAAAATAAACCCCTCCGCGCCGGACGGATTTCTCTGCCTCAATTTCAAAGAGGCGGCGCGGGAAATGGAAGCAGTTGCAGATATGAAAAAAGCGAGCGTAGGGGAAAAACAAGCCGCGGAAAAAATGGCGGCGCACGCAACGGCGGCGGCAGACTTTCTCAACGCGAAGCTAACCGGTCTCTATATTCCGGTTGTTGAAGAAGCGCTCAAGCAATGCGAGAAGTTGAAAATTCAAAACTCGGCGATTGAATATGAAGACCTGCTCATAAACGCAACGGGGATTCTAAGAAAAAACCACTCCGTGCGCGGACGCTACCGGGAACGGTTCGGGTTGATAATGGTGGACGAGTTTCAGGACACTGATTCATTGCAATACGAACTGATTGAGCTTCTGTACGGCGAAAAGGGAAAACTCATAGTTGTCGGAGACATGCTGCAATCCATCTACGGATTCAGGGGAGCTGAGCCGGGACTTTTCCGCGACATTCTGGCCTCGCCGGAGTTTGAGAAATTTCGCCTGCCGACAAATTACAGAACCTCGTCAAAACTGACGGATTTTCTTAATGGGTTTTTTGAGAACATTTTTGACGACTACAAACCCATGAAAGCGGGACGCGAATCTGCGGGCGTATTTGAGACTTTTCCGGCGGAAGGGAACTCCGCGGAAGAAACAAGAGCAAATGAAGCGGCACACATAGCGGAAAAAATATCCGCGCTCACTAAAACCGGCGGTTACTCACTCTCGGACATTGCCCTTATCTTCAGAAGATCAAGCAACATAAAAATCTATGAAAAAGCTTTACGGCGCGCATGCCTGCCGTTCAAACGGACGGGAGGAACCGGATTTTTCGGGCTCGCGGAAATCAGGGACATTGTTTCAATGATGAAATTCATCATAAACCCGCTTGATGAAAAAGCCGAAGCCGCCGTTTTAAGGTCGCCCTTTTTCGGAATCTCAGACACCGGACTCATGCGGTATTTTTCCGAGAAAAAAAAGCGGCAAACACCTTCATACAACGGGTTTTTGAAAATGCTCTCCCGCGGCGGCGGAAAAGAGCATGAACAGGCGGCGCGTTATCTGCTTTCAATAGTTGAGAAAAGAAAGAAGATTAACATTTCCTCACCACTTCAAACCGCGCGGTTCGCCGCGTATGACCTCGGCTATGCGGCCGGGGCGCTTGCGCTGGACAACGGACGGCAAATCCGCTCAAACATAATGAAATTTGTCGAAATATGCGCTCAATTCACCTGGGAAGGAACGGGGTTGCCTGAAGCCGTAAGCCGCTTTGAGGCCGCAAAGAACAGCGGCGGTTCCGCGGCGGTTGACGAGCCGGGCAATTCCGTAAGTCTTATGACAAGCCACGCGTCAAAAGGGCTTGAATTTCCGGTGGTTTTTCTTGCCGATACGAACTACGCGCCGGTGGCCAACCGCGGCAATATAGCGGTCGGCACGGGTCGTGGAGTTATGGTCTGCCACGACCGGTGCGGAATCGGAATCTGGAAGGAAATCGCGGAGTCGGGATCCGAAGAAGAAGAAAAAAGAATACTTTATGTAACAATGACAAGAGCCGGAGATATGATATTGACCCGGAGACACACCGGCATATCCAACCACTCAAGTCTTGCCGGAATAATTGAAAGCGGATTGAAACAGATGCCCGGTTTTGAAGGTAAGGCGGGAGAAACCCCCGCTATCAGGGGAAAAACGGTGGAAGGTAAAGAGAAGCGCCACCGGGACGGGAAAGACAGGGTTACGGCGGAGAGCTTGCGCCCGCTGTACGAAGAGGAGGAAACCGGGGAATCTCCGGGCAGGTTTTGTACGACAACAAAGGCGGAAGAAGGAGAGATTATCCACAGGTTTTTTGAGATATGGGATTTTTCACCGGAGTCGATTGAGAGTGTTGCGAAATTTGTTGCGACAGAAAGCTTTGAATCCGCAAAATCGGTCCAAGGGTCAGTGAGGCAATGCGCGGAAAATGCACTAAAATCCCCACTCGCGGAAATGGTGCGCAAAGCGAAAAATCTGTGGAAGGAATACGAGTTCACGATTGAAAACGACCGCGCGGACGGGAGGGAAATCCGCAACGGAAAGGTAGACCTTCTTCTTGAAACAGACAAAGGAAAGGTTATTGTGGACTACAAATACACTGATTCGTTTGAACTCGAGAAATATGCCGAACAGATTGATTTCTACTGCAAAGCGATTGAAAAAATCCACGGGGAAAAACCGGTTGAACGCTATATCTGCGTTCTTCCCTCCGCGGAGTTGAAAAATGTGTAGGGAGAAGATGTGAAAAATGTCGCTGTTGTAATTCCGGCGCTGAACGAAGAGTTGTCGGTCGGCGGGGTTGTCAGGGAAATCCCGCGTGAGAATGTCGCGGAGATAGTCGTCGTAAACAATGGCTCAACGGATTCAACCGCCTCAAAAGCCCGCGAAGCGGGAGCGGTTGTGGTTGACGAGCCCGCGCGCGGATACGGAAAGGCATGTCTCGCCGGACTCAGGCACATATCCCGAAAATCCGGATGTCTCCCGGAGATTGTGGTTTTTCTGGATGCGGATTATTCTGATTATCCCTCGGAAATCTCACTGCTGACCGGGCCGATTGTGCGCGGAGAAGCGGATTTTGTTGTCGGTTCGCGAATCACCGGAAAACGGGAAAACGGCGCGTTGCCTCCGCACACGGTGGTGGGAAACAGATTCGCGGGCTTTGTGCTTAGCGCGCTTTTCGGAGTGAAATTCACCGACCTCGGCCCGTTCAGGGCAATCAAATTCTCAAGTCTTAAAACATTGAAAATGCGGGACGAGGGCTACGGGTGGACGGTTGAAATGCAGATAAAAGCCGCCAAAAATGGCTTAAGGTGCGCGGAAATTCCCGTGAGATACAGAAAAAGAACGGGAACTTCCAAAATAAGCGGCACGCTTCTCGGAAGCGTTAAAGCCGGCGCAAAAATAGCCTGGCTGATACTCAAATATGCCTGACGGAAAAATGAAAAAACCGGCTACAAAATGCGTTCTTCTTGACAGGGACAAAACCGTCCTGATGCCATACGGGGCAAGATATATATACAGACCGGGGGATTTCCACATTCCGGACGGCTACGCCGAAGCACTTTTGAGAATTCAGTCCGCAGGCTATCTGCTCTTCATTGTCACAAATCAGGGAAGAGTGGCAAAAGGGTTTTTGACCGAGAGTGATGTGAAAAAAGTCCACGCCGAAATGGACGCGTATTTCAGGGAGCGCGGAGTGTGTTTTTCAGGTTTCCACTACTGTCCGCACAATCCGGAGGGAACGGTCGCCCCCTACAACAGACAGTGCGATTGCAGAAAACCCGGAACACGGATGATAGAAAAAATAGTTGCCCGACACGGCATTGACCCCGGAGTTTCATGGATGGTGGGAGATTCCGAAAAGGATGTATCAGCGGGAATACGGAGCGGATTTTCAACCATCCGTATCAGCGGAGAAACCGCGGGCGTTGACACGGCGGCGGATTTTGTTGCCAACGATTTAACCGCAGCGGCGAAAACAGTTCTCGAAAACCAAACATAGAATCCCGTATTTACCGTCCCCGAGGGGATTTGAACCCCTGTTGCCGCCGTGAAAGGGCGGTGTCCTGGGCCAGGCTAGACGACGGGGACCGGACAAAAGTGAGCCGTGCAGGATTCGAACCTGCGACCCACTGCTTAAAAGGCAGTTGCTCTACCAGCTGAGCTAACGGCTCGGAGCGACAATAATAACACAAATAACCGATGTTGAAACAAAACCGTACTTTTTACAAAAACGTAAATTCCGTGCAACTTTATAATCCGCGGAGCGAACTCCAAAAGCGCGCTGTCAATCCAATGAATTTTGCTCTTATCACATTGTCAAATTTTTTATTCTTCTGCAACTTCTCCTCATTTTTTTTGCTACCGATTTTTGTAAAAGAGCTTGGAGGCGGAGAATCCCTGATTGGTTATATAATGGGCAGTTTCGGGTTGACCTCGCTGTTTCTCATACCGTTTTTTTCAACACTCGCAGACCGTAGGGGCTGCAAGGTCTTTATGGTCGCGGGCGCGGCCTTGATGGCGGGCGCGTCGCTGTGCTTCATTTTTGTAAAAGATATCGGATATATGATTTTCGTTTTGAGACTTCTCCAGGGGGCGGGGTTCGCCGCGTTTTTCACCTCCGCCACGGCAATGGTTCCCGGCACGGCGGAGAAAAACCGCGTCGCCGAAAGACTCGGAATTTTTGGAGCGTTTACGATATTTTCATACGCGGTGGGCCCGACAATCGCCGAGCACATAGTAAACCACTGGGGAGGAACGGATGCGCTGTTTGTCTACGCGGCGTCATTCGGTTTTACCTCCCTCGCCCTCAGTCTTATGGTGCGGGAAGAGAAAACCCTCCCCCGCCGCGAGGACAAAAAACCGTTCGTGGAGTTCTTCTCGCTTCTTGTGGCAAAACGGTACAGAACCATTCTGTTTGCCAACCTCGCGGTGGCGGTGGGTCTGGGAAGTCTTCTCAACTTTTTTGCCGTGTTCGCTTACCGAAATGGGTTTGAAGCGTCAGGTTTTTTTCTCACATACGCTGTGACCGTAATAACGGTGAGGATATTTTTCTCAAAACTGTCTGACACAAAAGGCCGGAAGAAAACCGCGGCTCCCGCCCTGTTCGCGGTAGCGCTGTCGCTTCTACTCATATCGCAGACCGGTTCGGATTTGCAAGCGGTTGTGTTCTGCTTTCTGTTCAGCGCGGGATATGGGCTTCTCTATCCCACCCTCGGCGCAATGATAGCAGACAGAACAAAAACCGGAATGGCGACCGCAATGGGCGCTTTCAATTCGTCTTTCAGCGCGGGTATAAACTACGCGGCTTTTCCGCTCGGAATAATCGCGGAAAACATGGGTTTTCGCACCATGTATGCGGTGGCGGGACTGGCTGTTTTTGCGGGCTTTGTCGCGTTCGCGGCATTTGAAAGGGAAACGGAATGAGAGGGTTCAAATCGGCAAAGTGGCTTGTTGTTTTGCTCGTTTTTCTGCCACTGGCAAATTACGGCGGGGTGTTTTCACGACTCGGTAGCAGAGCAAAAAACGAACAAACTTTCAGGGTCGCAAAAATCATTGACGGCGACACCATAAAAATTGTTGACCGTAAGGGGCGGGAAATGTCTTTAAGATATGAGGGCATAGACTGCCCGGAAATCCCGACTACGGACTCTCCGGGAGACCCGTTTTCGGAAGAAGCGACGGATATGAACGCCGGCCTTTTGAAAAGCGGAACAGTGAAAGTCAGGTTCGCGCGGGAAAGATACGGCAGATACGGAAGGCTAATCGGATTTGTTTTTTCAGACGGCGAAAATGTCAATAAACGGCTTGTGGAAGCGGGGCTTGCAACCGTTTTTGAAATCGGCTTTCAGGACCCCGCGCTAATGGAAAAACTCCGGCACGCTCAGAAAAGCGCGATGGCAAACCGCAGGGGAATCTGGAGCGGCCAATGGAAGTTCAAACCGGGAAAGGGGAATGAAAAATTTATGACCCCCGCCGGGAAAATCCCGGAGATGGAGGGCCGGAGAATAGTCGCGCAAGGAAGGGTTACGGATTCGCTGAGAAAAAAGTCCGGAATTATAATACTGAAAACCACGGGCGGTTTTGACATGGTTATATTCGGCAATTCGGTCGGCACTTTTCTGCATTTCGGAATCAATCCCCTTGAACAATATACGGGCAAAACGGTCAGTGTTGTAGGAAGAGTGTCAATGTACAGGGGTCGCCCGAATATCAGGATAGGGCATCCCGCATCCATACGGCTGGTAAAATGAATCTCGTTCAAATACTGGCGGAAGGCGGAAGGGAAATCGGCGCGGATATCGACCCGCTTGCAGCGGGAAAATTTGAGATTTACTCGGAACTGCTCCGTAAATGGGCTTCAAAAATCAACCTTACTTCCATCAGAACCCCCGAAGCGATAGCGGTCGGGCATTTTCTTGACTCGCTCACCCTGTTGCGCCATATCAAGCCGTCCAGCTCGGTGCTTGACATAGGGGCGGGAGCGGGTTTTCCGGGAATACCCATTAAAATATGCCGTCCTTCAATCAGTCTTGTTCTTACCGACTCGCGCGAAAAAAAGGTGTTTTTCATGCGGGAGGTGATAAGGGAACTCGGGTTGGACAAAACTCGCGCGGTGAAAGCGAGAGCGGGAAAGGAAGACGAGAAGATAGGCGGTGGCTTTGACATCGCCGTCTCGCGCGCCGTGGCGAGAACGCCGGAAATAGCGCGCGTGGCTTTGCCCCTTGTCAAAGAAGGCGGTATCCTGCTTGTAATGAAGGGCGAAGGCGGCGCACGGGAGTGGAAAAAAGAAAAAGGGGCGATTGCGGACACAAACTTCAACCTTGAACTTGAAACAATGGAGGAAACCGAACTTCCTGGGGGCGGCGGAAAGAGGTGCATCCTTGTCTTGAGAAAAACGAAGTAACGGGAGAAATAACGGAAATGACCGGCGTAATAGGCGGAAGCGGGCTTTATGAAATAAACGGCCTTGAAGACATTGAGCGGACGGATGTAAAAACCCCGTGGGGAGAACCTTCCGGCGCGGTAACAACAGGTGTTTTGAACGGGGCAAGAATGGCGTTTCTTCCGCGCCACGGTATCGGGCACACCCTCCTTCCCTCCGAAATAAACTACAGGGCGAACATTTACGCGCTTAAAAGCCTCGGGGTGGAACGCATAGTTTCGGTCAGCGCAGTGGGTAGTATGAGGGAGGAAATCAAACCCGGAAAAATCATCGTTCCGTCTCAGTTTATAGATCTCACAAAAAACAGGGAATCCTCATTTTTCGGAGGCGGAATAGTGGCGCATGTGTCAATGGCGGAGCCAGTTTGTCCGCGCCTTTCCTCGGCGCTTTATCAATCCGCCCTGAAAATCGAAGCAACCGCACAAAGCGGCGGAACCTATGTTTGTATGGAGGGGCCGCAGTTTTCCTCGCGCGCGGAAAGCATGCTCTACAGAAACTGGAAGGTTGATGTGATAGGAATGACAAACATGCCCGAGGCAAAGCTCGCCAGAGAGGCGGAGATATGCTACGCGACCCTTGCCATGGCGACCGACTATGACTGCTGGCACGATGAACATGAAGCCGTAACCGTGGACAGTGTGATAAAAACTCTCGCCGCCAATGTTGAAACCGCGAAAAAAATCATTAACAAATTACCGGAACTTCTCGGAGAAGAACGAGACTGCCGGTGTTCCTCCGCGCTTGAGAACGCGGTTCTAACATCGCCGGAAATGATTAGCGAGGAAACAAAAAAGAAACTCGGAATAATAATGGGAAGGTTTTTCAAATGAGCAAACTCGCGATAGTCGGCACCGTGGCGCTTGATTCCATAGAGACCCCTCTCGGGAAAGGGGATGAAATTCTCGGAGGTTCGGCTGTGTATTCATGTATCGGTGCGTCTCTTTTCACAAAGGTCGGAATCTCCGCAGTCATCGGAAAGGATTTCCCGGCTTCGCACGCCGATTTGCTGCGCAAATTCGGGGTTGACACAAGTGGTCTTGAAACGGCGGACGGAGAGACTTTTCGCTGGAAAGGCAGATACGACAAAAACCTCGGAGACCCCGAAACTGTTTCCGTGAACCTGAATGTGTTTGAGAATTTCAAGCCGAATCTCCCCGAAAATCTCAAAAGCGCGGAATTTGTGTTTCTTGCAAACATGGACCCCGTTACGCAGATGGACGTCCTGAAGCAGATAAAGTCTCCGCGCGTCGTGGCATGCGACACCATGAATTTCTGGATAGAAAACAGCATGCAAGACCTGTTGAAAACCTTGCAAATGGTTGACATTCTCATCATTAACCAGTCCGAGGCGTTGTCTTTGAGCGGAGAAAAATCCGTTCATGCCTCGGCGCGCGCCATAATGAAGATGGGCCCTCGCACGGTTGTCATAAAAAAAGGCGAATCCGGGTGCATAATGTTTTCCGAAAACGGCATCTTCCATTCCCCCGCGTATCCGGTGGAGCGCGCGGTTGACCCTACCGGAGCCGGAGACACTTTCGCGGGCGGGTTTATGGGTTATCTGACTGAAAACGGTGCGGACAAACATGAGAACCTGAAAAAAGCCGTTCTGCACGGTTGTGTTCTGGCTTCTTTTACCGTGGAAAAACTCGGAACGGAAAGCGTGGAGCAACTTAACAGGGGAAAATTTGAAAGCCGTCTGAACAGTTTTATACAAATGTCCCGTATTTGAGTTTTTGCCGGATGCACAAATTGTTGAAAAAATACGTATATCTTCTGACAGTCATCTGCTCTCTCTGCCTGCTTGCGGGAGCGTGCACGGGAAATACGGCGAATCCGCCCAAACCCGTTGTGTCTCCGGTCAACCGGAAAGCGCTTGCGGTCTCATACGCGAGGGGAGGAGACTTTGCCGGAGCGATAAGGGAGATAAAAGCGGCGGAACTGCAGAATCCGAATGATCCGGAAATTCATCTGATAAAAGGCATCTCCTACTTTGGTCTTCAAGACTTGAAAGGAACCGAGAGAAGCTACAAAAAGGCGCTTGAGATTAAAAGCGATTACACCAAAGCCAGATACAACCTTTGCGGACTTTATCTCAAAACAAAAAATCCGGACGCCGCGATTGAGCATTGCTCGATAGTGACCGAAGACATCGGATATCCGCTCAGATATGCGGCCTTTGTCAACATCGCCAAGGCGTATGAATTCAAGGGAGACAACCCGTCCGCCGAACTCTTTTTTCAAAAGTCCCTTAAACTTGAACCGTTCAATATCTATTCCAGAAACGAATACGGGAAGATGCTTACGAGGCTTTCAAGGGAGAAAGAAGCGATAATTCATTTCAAAACGGCGTTGAGATACGCTCCGAAATACAACGAAGCGCGTCTCAACCTTGCGGTTGCGCTGATGAAAACGGGTGACACGCAATCCGCCTGCTCCGAGTTCGGCGCAATATCGGATAGCAACCCGTCTCCGCAAACTGCGGGTATGGTTGACCGCCATATTGAAAATATCTGCGGACGCGCGGAAAGTCGTCCGGACAAACCCTGAAGGATTGCCCTTAAAAGTTGAACACCAGTCCCAGTTGTCACGAGGTTGCGTGCGAGGCACTGCCCGTGGTCCGTGCATATTCGATAGTGCTGTCTAGGTTGATACGGTCCTTGATCTCATAGCGCAGAGTCGCCCTTACATAGTCGCCAGAGATTGTCCTGTCTCCCGGCACTGCATAAGGTGTGGCTGCGCCGCTGCCAAGTTGGGCACTGGTACTGTCTTGCCATCGAGACTGCGTAAGAACCTGTCGTCCCCTCCTGCGTGTTTGAACTTGATGCGGTTTGATCCCTTGGACTTGTCAGCCTTACAGCTATCTTCGAAAAGGTCCGCGATTTGGGTGTATGAGAAAGAGTCACTTAATCAATCATAAGTAGCCCGTTTAATAGAGCATTTTGTGGCCGGAGCCACGGCCCTAACGCGAGATCATTGCCTATGAACTGGAAGTCGAGAGCGAATCGGTGTTTGGTAGCGAGATTGAGGTGGATGAGAGTTATTTCGGGGCAAACGCAAAGGGGCTGGATAAACAGCAGGACGGGAAAACGCCTTGTTTTTAAAACCGGAGTTTCATGCCAACAAATCCCTTAACCTCACGTTTTTCAACATTCGGGGACGACACTGTTGCCTCCAAGTTCAATCCCGGCATAATCTCTGCTCCGTAACGATAACCCAGACCGGAGCGCGCTCCCTCCTCTTCCGACCTGTCATGCTCAAAACTAATACTGTGGCCTCCACCTCTCGTGGTGTATTCCAGCACGTATGCCTGTGACAATCCCTCTGCGGACACATCATCCCCGGATGCGTGATTAATACCTACAGACGGCGTCACAGTCCCCGCTCTCCCATTCCTGCCCACAGCAATACCGTAAGACAACGCGCCCACAAAGCGCCGTTGCTCTACCGCTTCACGACCCAGCTCACGCTGACCCTCCACAGAACCGCTCAAACCCACCTCGGTTTCAAAACGCATTCCACCGCCAACACTGTACGTCATATCGTCATCATTCACCGTATCTAATAAATCAAATATCAAACCTCCGCTCGCAAACGGCCTCAACGTTACTCCTGAAAACTTCACACGGTAACTCACCTCAAAACCCGGCGTCAGGCGAAGCACTGACGCCGTGGTCTCACCAATCTCACGGTTGCTGCTGTCCGTATATCCCTCCAGCCTCTTGCGACTGCCGAGCAGACTCACATTCGGTACCACTTCCAAACTGTTATCCAAAAACTTCATCGCACCCGACACACGCACCGCGCCAAATAACAGATTACTGTCGGTAAATGCCACAAACGGCGTGCTCGCCTGTCCAAACGTCCCCGTCAGGTCAACATCTCCTATTCCGTAGCCCCCAAACAGGGATATATCCAGACCCCACGGACTCTCATACAGCAGGTACGGTGACACCGATACCATCTTCTCATCATAGGTGCCTTCGTTGTAGGTGGTTGTCAGTTCACTGTCCAAATAACCCACTGCCGCGCCCAAGGTCAAAGACTCCGAGGGACGGTAATCCAAACCTGTGTTGTAAGACCACACACGACCGTCATAGCGATTGTCGTCACCGGATGTATTGTAATCGTTGTCCAGACGCGTCTCGCCTCCTCCTCCCCACAGGGTAAGTGTCCGCGGCGATGACAAATCAGTCGAACTCTCTAACCCGGCGGACGAAATACCGGTCTTGCGCCACTCCTCATTCGACCCCATCAGACTGTTCAGGGAAAGATCAAACTCCAGATGAGACAGCATCTCACGGACGTTCTCGTATTCAACGTATTTGCCTTCTCCCTCTGTCTCTACGCCCGCATGTCGTGGAACGCTCACACGGTTGCCTCCGTCCAGCGCCCTCAGGTGGTTCTGTACCGTACTTATCACCAGATCGCTCTGAACACCCGCAAGGTGCGTCAACAACGTTTTCCTCCCTTCACGATCCAGGTCTTCATTCAACGGCCGTACCGCGTTGTTCACACTTATACTGAACGGAACCACCGGATTGCCCGTATTGACACCCGTAATGGAACCTTGAACCGGACTATAGGAAACCACGATGAGAGACCCGAACCCGATTGCCGGGGTCACCTCCAGTACGATACTGCCCGCCCTGATATCGGTAACCTCGTGAGGTATTGTTTCGCCATTCAGGGTTGAGGTAACTGTGAAATCCTCACCATTAGCGTTATCAAGGATTACTTCTTCGCTGGTCGACAACATGATAATACTGCCCGTCGTGTCCGTGGTCGGTGGCTCCGCGTTGAGACGCAACGCCTCGTCCGTCGTTAACACCCTGACAATATCTGTCACCTCCATCGTTGACTCACTTGTAAGGCTTTCACGCGTGCCACCGCCATCTGTGAAGATGACCGTCACCGTGATAAACTCGCCCACCTCGTCCTCGGTCGGGGTGTAGGTTTCGGTGGTCGCGTTGTTAATCGGCGTGTCCACTGTGCCATCGTTGGTATTCCATTGGTAGCTCAAACTCTCGGTATCAATACCATCTATATCCTCAATACCGGAGACATCCGCCGTCAGTACCTCTCCCTCGTTCGCCATGCCGGTAATGACAGGTAATCCGGTGGGAGAGTCATTGGTGTTGGAAACCGGCCCGACGGTATCACTGGTAAGGGTCTCGTCGGTGCTGCCATCATCGGTGTATGTGACGGTAACGGAGATGTTCTGTCCCACCTCGCTCTGTGTAAGGGTGTAGGTCGCAGAGGTAGCACCGCTAATATCAACTCCGTCTGCGAGCCATTGATGTGAGAAGTCCAAAGTGCCGGGACCGTCAGGGTCGCTTATGCCTGTGGTGTCGGCGGTGAGTTCCGCGCCCTGTGTCGGTGTGCCGGTGATGACAGGTACTCCGGTGGGAGAGTCATTGGTGTTGGAAACCGGCCCGACGGTATCACTGGTCAGGGTCTCGCTGGTGCCGCCATCATCGGTGTATGTGACGGTAACGGAGATGTTCTGTCCCACCTCGCTCTGTGTAAGGGTGTAGGTCGCAGAGGTAGCACCGCTAATATCAACTCCGTCTGCCAGCCATTGATAGGAGAAGTCCAAAGTGCTGGGGCCGTCAGGGTCGCTTATGCCTGTGGTGTCGGCGGTGAGTTCCGCGCCCTGTGTCGGTGTGCCGGTGATGGTAGGTACTCCGGTGGGAGAGTCATTGGTGTTGGAAACCGGCCCGACGGTATCACTGGTCAGGGTCTCGTCGGTGCTGCCATCATCGGTGTATGTGACGGTAACGGAGATGTTCTGTCCCACCTCGCTCTGTGTAAGGGTGTAGGTCGCAGAGGTAGCACCGCTAATATCAACTCCGTTTGCGAGCCATTGATATGAGAAGCCCAAAGTGCCGGGACCGTCAGGGTCGCTTATGCCTGTGGTGTCGGCCGTGAGTTCCATGCCCTCGGTCGGGGTGCCGGTGATTGTCACCTCGCCATCGGGGTCATCATCGACCGGGGTGATGGTCAGGGCTGCCGTGGCTACCGCACTGAAGGCAGTGCCGTCAGAGACTCTGTAAGTGAAGGTGTCCGTGCCGTTGGCATTTGCGACCGGGGTATAGACCAGGTTCGGAATACTGGCAACGGTAATCTCTTGCCCCGCTCTAACCGATGCGCCACCGAGGGTCAGGCTGCCGGTTGTAGGCAGTCTATCGATGCTCACCTGTTGCAGGCTGTCGCTGGTGTCGACATCGCTAAAGGGGAAGTCGGCCACCGCAAAGGTATGGGGGGTATCCTCGTCTATGGTGACCGCCAGATCGCTTGAGGTCGGCGGGGTATTCGGGGTGCTTGCCGCCACCACCGGTCCGACGGGATCACTGACAACACCTCCCTCAAAGCCATCGGCATCCATGTAGCTGACGTCCACGCTGATCATCTCGCCTAATTCGTCCCCGGTCAGCATGTAGGTTGCAGAGTCCGAGTTGCTGATAGGAGTGTTACCCGCAAGCCATTGATAGGTGAATGACAGAGTAGCAGGGCCATCGGCATCGGTAATTCCAGAGGTGTCCGCTGTCAGGGTCTGGCCCACCTGGGGAGTGCCGCTGATCGTCACCTCGCCACTAGGATCATCATTGACCGAGTTAATGGTGACGGTTGCCGTGGCGGGCGTGGCACTAAAGGCAGTGCCGTCGGAGACGCTGAAGGTGAAGGTCGCATCGCCGTTGACATTGGCCACCGGGGTATAGACCAGGTTCGGAATATCCGCAACGGCAATCTCTTGGGCCACGATCACCGCTGTGTTGTTCAGGGTCAGGTTGCCGTCGGCGCTGGCGGGCAGGCTATCTATGCGCACCGCGTCCAGGCTATCGCCCATGTCGGCATCGGTAAAGTTAAAGTCGGACGCCGCAAAGGTATAGTCGGTATCCTCGTTTGTGGTGACCGTCAGATCGCTGGTGGTGGGCGGGCTGTTGACCGGCGCATCGCTGGCTGCAATGGTCGCCTGGGCGCTGGTGGCCGAGGAGTCCAGGGTGACCCCGGTCGGGAAGCCCCCGCTGGGCTCGCTCAGGGTCAGAGTGAAGGTCTCGACCCCCTCGGTCTCGCTATCGTCCTCCGTCGGTACGCTGATTTCCTGGCTCAGGTCGGTCGCACCTGCCGCGAAGGTCAGCGTGCCGTTGGTATCGGTGAAATCGGCCGCCACCGCCGTGTCGGGCGAGGTGGCATAGTCCACCACCACTTCATCCGTGGGAGAACCCGACAGGGTCACGGTGAAGGTCGCGGGATCGCCTTCATCGACTGCGGCGCCAGGGGGGGCAATGGAAACCGTCACGGGGTCAACCACCGCAATGCTAAAGCTGCGTGAATCCGTGCCAATGCTACTCGTCGCGACGTAGGTCAGGTCAAAGGTTCCAGACTGGGTCGGCGTACCAGACAGTGTGCGGTTAGTAGTATTAAAGGACAGTCCAGGCGGCAGGGGACTCAGCGCATAGGTATTGGGATTGCCTACAATATCCAGTGCCGTGGGCAAAGTCAGATCATCAATTTGGTTGCCCACCACATAGGTCTGATTATCAAGGGTCGTGGGGAACTGAAATATCGGTCTGGTACGGACGGTGATGCTAGCCGTGTTGGTGGACGAGAGCGCTCCGTCGCTAACGACCAGACTGAAAACAAAAGTAAAACCGCTCTCTATTACGGTTGGAATGGTGAACGTCGGCCGCGGTGCTGTCGGATCGCTTAAAGTCACCGTGACGCTGCCAGGCTGCTGCGTCCATTGATACGTCAGCATGTCGCTCGCATCCGGGTCGGAACTGCGAGAGCCATCAAGCGTGATGAGGCTACCTTTGCTCCCTACATCCCGATCTGAACCGGCACGGGCGGTGGGCGCGTCATTGACCGGAGTAACGGTCAGGGTTGCCGTGGCGGGCGGGGTACTGAAGTCAGTGCCGTCGGAGACGCTGAAGGTGAAGGTCGCATCGCCGTTGACATTGGTCACCGGGGTATAGACCAGAGTCGGAATATCGGCAACGGCAATCACGTCCATCGCGGTGACCGGCGTACCGTTCAACGCCAGGCCGCCATCCGCGCTGTCGGGCAGGCTATCGATGCGCACTTGTTGCAGGGTATCGCCGCTATCGTCATCGGTAAAGGGGAAGTTGGCCACCGCAAAGGTATAGTCGCTATCCTCGTTTGTCATGACCATCAGATCGCCAGTGGTGGGCGGGCTGTTGGGGGTGGCGGTGACTTCGATGTCGAAGCGGGCAGTTCTACTGGCGCGGCGATATTGTTATCGGTGACGCTGATCACGATGTCCTCGTAGTCGCCGACATGCTCGTTGGCGGGCGTGCCGGTCAAGGCCCCGGTTGTGGTGTCGAAACTGGCCCATAAAGGCATGTTTGTGATCGCCCAGGTCAGCCTGTCGCCATCCGCATCTTCAGCGGTTGGCGTGAAGCTATAGGCGCTGTCTTCGGCCACGCTGGTGGCGGGCGTGCCGCTGAGGGTGGGCGCGTCATTGGTGTTGGTGACCTCGATAGCAAAGGCCGGCAGCGCTACTGGCGTGGCGATGATGCCATCGGTGACGCTGATCACGATGTCCTCGTGGTCGCCGACATCGGCGTTGACGGGCGTGCCGGTCAAGGCCCCGGTTGTGGTGCTGAAGCTGGCCCATGACGGCAGGTTTGTAATGGCATAGGTCAGCGTGTCGCCATCATCGTCGGCACCGGTTGGCGTGAAGCTATAAGCGCTGTCTTCGGCCACGCTGGTGGCGGGCGTGCCGCTGAGGGTGGGCGCGTCATTGGTGTTGGTGACGGCGATATCGAAGGATGCGAGGCCGACCGGTGTGGCGATGATGCCATCGGTGACGCTGATCACGATGTCCTCGTAGTCGCCGACATCGGCGTTGGCGGGGGTGCCGGTCAAGGCCCCGGTTGCGGTGCTGAAACTGGCCCATGACGGCATGTTTGTAATGGCATAGGTCAGCGTGTCGCCATCATCGTCGGCACCGGTTGGCGTGAAGCTATAGGCGCTGTCTTCGGCCACGGTTGTGGCGGGCGTGCCGCTGATGGTGGGCGCGTCATTGGTGTTGGTGACGGCGATATCGAAGGCGGGCAGCGCGACCGGTGTGGCGATGATGCCATCGGTGACGCTGATCACGATGTCCTCGTAGTTACCGACATCGGCGTTGGCGGGCGTGCCGGTCAAGGCCCCAGTCGCGGCATCGAAATTGGCCCAGCTTGGCATATTGGTGATGGCATATACCAGCGTGTCGCCAGTATCGACATCTGCGCCGTCCGGCATAAAGCTATAGGCCACCCCTTGCATCACCATTGTGGCGGGGGTGCCAGTGATGGTGGGCGCGTCATTAACCGCGGTAACGCTCACGGTTGCCGTGGCGGGGGGGGTACTAAAGGCAGTGCCGTCGGAGACGCTGAAGGTGAAGGTCGCATCGCCGTTGACATTGGTCACCGGGGTATAGATCAAGTTCGGAATATCGGCAACGGCAATCACGTCCATCGCGGTGACCAGCGTACCGCTCAGCGCCAGGCTGCCGTCGGCGCTGTCGGGCAGGCTATCGATGCGCACCGCTGCCAGGGTATCGCCGTCGGTATCGGCAAAGGGGAAGTTGGCCGACGCAAAGGTATAGTCGGTATCCTCGTCTGTCATGACCATCAGATCGCCAGTGGTGGGCGGGCTGTTGGGGGTGGCGGTGACTTCGATGTCGAAGGCGGGCAGTTCTACTGGCGCGGCGATATTGTTATCGGTGACGCTGATGATAATGCCCGTGGTGGTACCGACATCGGTGCTCTGTGGCGTGCCGGTCAAGGCCCCGGTCGCGGCATCGAAATTGGCCCAGCTTGGCATATTGGTGATGGCATATACCAGCGTGTCGCCAGTATCGACATCTGCGCCGTCCGGCATAAAGCTATAGGCCACCCCTTGCATCACCATTGTGGCGGGGGTGCCAGTGATGGTGGGCGCGTCATTAACTGCGGTAACGCTGACGGTTGCCGTGGCGGGCGTGGCACTAAAGGCAGTGCCGTCGGAGACGCTGAAGGTGAAGGTCGCATCGCCGTTGACATTGGTCACCGGGGTATAGACCAGAGTCGGGATATCGGCAACGGCAATCGCTTGCCCCTCGTTAACCTCTGTGCCGCCTAGGGTCAGGCTACCGCTGTCGGGCAGGCTATCGATGCGCACCTCTTCCAGACTATCGTCCATGTCGGTATCGGTAAAGGGGAAGTCGGACGCCGCAAAGGTATAGTCGGTATCCTCGTCTGTCATGACCATCAGGTCGCTGGTGGTGGGCGGGCTGTTGGGGGTGGCGGTGACTTCGATGTCGAAGGCGGGCAGTTCTACTGGCGCGGCGATATTGTTATCGGTGACGCTGATGATAATGCCCGTGGTGGTACCGACATCGGTGCTCTGTGGCGTGCCGGTCAAGGCCCCGGTCGCGGCATCGAAATTGGCCCAGCTTGGCATATTGGTGATGGCATATACCAGCGTGTCGCCAGTATCGACATCTGCGCCGTCCGGCATAAAGCTATAGGCCACCCCTTGCATCACCATTGTGGCGGGGGTGCCAGTGATGGTGGGCGCGTCATTAACTGCGGTAACGCTGACGGTTGCCGTGGCGGGCGTGGCACTAAAGGCAGTGCCGTCGGAGACGCTGAAGGTGAAGGTCGCATCGCCGTTGACATTGGTCACCGGGGTATAGATCAAGTTCGGAATATCGGCAACGGCAATCACGTCCATCGCGGTGACCAGCGTACCGCTCAGCGCCAGGCTGCCGTCGGCGCTGTCGGGCAGGCTATCGATGCGCACCTGTTGCAGGCTATCGCCCGTGTCCACGTCGACGAAATTGAAATCATCCGCCGCAAAGGTATAGGCCATATCCTCAGGCGTGCTGGCCGTCAGCCCGCTGGTGGTGGGCGGGGTGTTGACGCCGCTCCCCCGCACCGGGCCACGCGCCGGGCTGGTGATGGACTCATTCGCGTTAAAATTATCGGTGTAGCGCAGGTTCAGGCTGATCTGAGCGCCTATCTGGGCCGCGGCCAGTTCGTATTCCGGCCCCATGGCGCCGGCGATAGCCAGGCCATCCGCAAGCCATTGATAGGTGAAATCGGACTCATCCGGCAGGCCATCAATATCCACCAGCGTGGAGGTATCCGCCCTGAGGGTCTGGCCCACCACCAGCCCGCCGCTGATGGCCAGGCCGGTGGGCAGGTCGTTGATGTTGGCGATGCGGATGAAATCTGGTAGGCCTGTGAAGACTGTAGATAGTTGCTGGCTGGTGCCCTGCGCATCGGTATGGAAGACCTCCAGGAACAGGAGAGTGCCCACATCGGCCTGGGTCAGGGCGTAGCTTGCCTCGGTCGAGACGGCTGGCGGAAGACCATCATGGAACCAGCCATAGGTAAAGGTGCCCAGCCCATCCTCATCCATTATGGCGGAGGTATCCACCGTCAGGGTTGCGCCCTGGATCAAGTCGCCGATGATGACGGGTTGGCCAGTGGTGAGGTCATTGACCGCGTTTACGGTCACGGTTGCCGTGGCCGTGGCACTAAAGGCAGTGCCGTCGGAGACGCTGAAGGTGAAGGTCGCATCGCCGTTGACATTGGCCACTGGGGTATAGACCAGAGTTGGGATATTCGCAACGGGAATCACGTCCATCGCGGTGACCGCTGCGCCGCTCAGGGTCAGGCTGCCGTCGGCGCTGTCGGGCAGGCTATCGATGCGCACTTCTTCCAGCATATCGCCCATGTCGGTATCGGTAAAGGGGAAGTCGGACGCCGCAAAGGTATAGTCGGTATCCTCGTTTGTGGTGACCGTGAACGCGCTGGTGGTGGGCGGGTTGTTGACCGGCGCATCGCTGGCTGCGATGGTCGCCTGGGCCGTGGTCGTGTCCAGAGTGACACCTGCCGGTAGTGGGCTGTTGGTGTTCGCACTCAGGGTCAGGGTGAAGGTCTCATCGCCCTCGGTCTCGCTATCGTCCGTCGTCGGTACGCTGATTTCCTGGCTCAGGTCGGCCCCGCTCGCGTTCGCGGCAAAGGTCAGCGTGCCGGTGGTTTCTGTGAAATCAGCCGCCACCGCCGTGTCGTCCATCGCGATTGAGGTGGCATAGTCCACCACCACTTCATCCGTGGGAGAACCCGACAGGGTCACGGTGAAGGTGGCGGGGTCGCCTTCATCGACTGCGGCGCCAGGGGGTGCAATGGAAACCGTCACGGGGTCAACCACCGCAATGCTAAAGCTGCGTGAATCCGTGCCAATGCTACTCGTCGCGACGTAGGTCAGGTCAAAGGTTCCAGCCTGGGTCGGCGTACCAGACAGTGTGCGGTTAATAGTATTAAAGGACAGTCCAGGCGGCAGGGGACTCAGCATATAGGTATTGGGAGTGCCTACAATATCCAGTGCCGTGGGCAAAGCCAGATCAGCAATTTGGTTGCCCACCACATAGGTCTGATCAACAAGGGTCTCGGGGTACCCAAATCTCGGTCGGGTAAAAATTTCGACTCTGGCGGTGTTGGTGGACGAGAGCGCTCCGTCGCTAACGACCAAATCGAAACGAAAAGTAAATTCGCGAGCAATTATGGTTGGAATGGTGAACGTCGGCTGCTGTGCTGTCGGATCGCTTAAAGTCACCGGGATGCCGCCGCCGTTATCCAGCGGCACCTGCGTCCATAGATACGTCAGATTTGCATTATCGCCGTCGGGGTCGTTACTGCCAGAGCCATCGAGCGTGATGAGGCTACCTTTGTCCGCTGTCGAACCTGAACCGGCATTGGCGGTGGGGCGGGTATTGGTCTGGATCACCGCCGTGGGGGCACTGGTCCGTTCTTCACGCGTTCCCCCGTCATCGGTGAAGATGGCCGTCACGGTGATCATATCACCGACATCGTCCGCAGTCGGGATATAGGTGATGGCGGTCGCGCCGGCAATATCCTGGCCGTCCGCCTGCCATTGGTAGCTGAAGGCGGGTGCGGCAGGCCCATTGGCATCGGTAATTCCAGAGGTGTCCGCTGTCAGGGTCTGGCCCACCTGGAGAATGCCGCTGATGGTCGGTTCTCCCGTCGCCGGGATGTTGCCCGCCACCGCCACCAACGCCGTGGGTGCGCTGGTTCGTTCTTCACTCGTTGAGCCAACGGTGAAGCTGGCCGTCACGGTGATCCTCTTACCGATATCGTCCGTGCTCAGGGTGTAGGTGATGGAGGTCGCGTTGGCAATATCTACGCCATCCGCCTGCCATTGGTAGCTGATGTCGGATTCGTCAAGCCCGTTGGCCGCGATAATTGCAGAGGCGTCTGCCGTTAGCTCCTCACCCTCGGTCGGAGTGCCAGTGATGGTCGGGAGGTTAATCACCGCAATGCTAAAGTTGCGTGAATCCGTGCCAAAGCTACTCGTCGCGACGTAGGTCAGGTCAAAGGTTCCAGCCTGGGTCGGCGTACCAGACAGTGTGCGGTTAGTAGTATTAAAGGTCAGTCCAGGCGGCAGGGGACTCAGCATATAGATATTGGGAGTGCCTACAATATCCAGTGCCGTGGGCAAAGCCAGATCAGCAATTTGGTTGCCCACCACATAGGTCTGATCAACAAGGGTCGTGGGGAACCGAAATATCGGTCGGGTAAAGATGGTGACTTCAGCCCTGTTGGTGGACGAGAGCGCCCCGTCGCTAACGACCAGACTGAAAACAAAAGTAAAACCGCGCTCTATTACGGTTGGAATGGTGAACGTCGGTTGCTGTGCTGTCGGATCGCTTAAAGTCACCGGGGTGCTGCCAGGCTGCTGCGTCCATAGATACGTCAGATTTGCATTATCGCCGTCGGGGTCGTTACTGCCAGAGCCATTGAGCGTGATGAGGCTACCTTTGGCCCCTGTCGAACCTGAACCGGCATTGGCGGTGGGGCGGGTATTGGTCTGGATCGCCGCCGTGGGGGCACTGGTCCGTTCTTCACGCGTTCCCCCGTCATCGGTGAAGATGGCCGTCACGGTGATCATATCACCGACATCGTCCGCAGTCGGGATATAGGTGATGGCGGTCGCGCCGGCAATATCCTGGCCGTCCGCCTGCCATTGGTAGCTGAAGGCGGGTGCGGTAGGCCCATTGGCATCGGTAATTGCAGAGGTGTCCGCTGTCAGGGTCTGGCCCACCTGGAGAATGCCGCTGATGGTCGGTTCTCCCGTCGCCGGGATGTTGCCCGGCGCCACCACCGCCTCCGTGGGCGCGCTGGTCAGGCTTTCCGGCGTGTTACCAGCATCGGTATAGCGCACGGACACAGTGATCGTCTCGCCCATTTCGTCCGCGGTCAGGAGGTAGGTTTCGGAGGTCGCGCCGTTGATCTCCTCGTTCGTGGTTCCGTCGTTCGCAAGCCATTGATAGGTGAAAGTCAGGCTCGTAGGGCCATCGGCATCGGTAATGCCAGAGGTGTTTGCCGTCAGGGTCTCCCCCACCCGGGGAATGCCGCTGATAGTCACTTCGCCATCAGGATCATCATTGACCGAGTTAATGGTGATGGTTGCCGTGGCGGGCGGGGTACTAAAGACAGTGCCGTCGGAGACGCTGAAGGTGAAGGTCGCAGCGCCGTTGACATTGGCCACCGGGGTATAGACCAGATTCGCAATATCCCCAACCGCAATCTCTTGCATCGCGGTCACCGCTGTGTTGTTCAGGGTCAGGGTGCCGGTACCGGGCAGGCTATCTATGCGCACTTGCTCCAGCATATCGCCAGTGTCGGCATCGTTAAAGTTGAAGTTAGCCGCCGCAAAGGTATAGTCGGTATCCTCGTTTGTGGTGACCGTCAGATCGCTGGTGGTGGGCGGGCTGTTGACCGGTGCATCGTTGGCTGCGATGGTCGCCTGGGCCGTGGTCGTGTCCAGAGTGACACCTGCCGGTAGTGGGCTGGCAGTGTTCGCGCTCAGGGTCAGGGTGAAGGTCTCATCGCCCTCGGTCTCGCTATCGTCCGTCGTCGGTACGCTGATATCCTGGCTCAGGGCGGCCCCGCTCGCGTTCGCGGCGAAGGTCAGCGTGCCACTGGTATCGGTGAAATCAGCCGCCACCGCCGTGTCGGGCGAGGTGGCATAGTTCACCACCACTTCATCCGTGGGAGAACCCGACAGGGTCACGGTGAAGGTCGCGGGATCGCCCTCATCGACTGCGGCGCCGGGGGGCGCAATGGAAACCGTCACCGTGCCCGCCACGATCACCGGCCCGAAGGGAGCACTACTCACACTATGGGTCATGTTATTAGCATCGGTATAGCGGACGGACACGCTGATAAACTGGCCCACATCGGCCGGGGTCAGGATGTAGGTGCTTCCGTTCGCGCCGGCTATCGGACTGAAACCCGATAGCCATTGATAGCTGAATGTCAGGGTATCAGGGCCATCGGCATCGCTGATGCCATCGGTGTTCGCCGTCAGGGTCTGGCCCTCGGTCGCCGTGCCGGTGATGATTACACTGCCAGTGGGCGGGTCATTGACCGCGGTAACGGTCACGGTTGCCGTGGCGGACGCACTGAAGGCAGTGCCGTCGGAGACGCTGAAGGTGAAGGTCGCAGCGCCGTTGACATTGGCCACCGGGGTATAGACCAGATTCGTAATATCCCCAACCGCAATCTCTTGCATCGCGGTCACCGCTGTGCCGCTCAGGGACAGGCTGCCGATACCAGCGTCGGGCAGGGTATCGATGCGCACTTGCTCCAGACTATCGCCAGTGTCGACATCGGTAAAGGAAAAGTCGGCCAACCCAAAGGTATAGGCGATATCCTCGTCTGTCGTAACCGCCAGACCGCTGGTGGTGGGCGCGTCATTAACATTGGACACCGGCCCGACGGAAACGCTGGTCAGAGGCCCCTCGTCCATGTTTTCATCATCGGTGTAGCCGACGCTCAGGGTGATTCTCTCGCCCACTTCGGACTGGCTCAGGGTGTAGGTACTGGCGGTGGCTCCATCAATTGCCGTGTCCGTGCCACCGACACGCGTATTCCATTGATAGGTGAAAACCGCTCTACTCAGACCATCCTCATCTTCAATGGCATCGGTATTCGCCGTCAGAGTCTCACCCTCGGTCGGGGTGCCATCAATGGTCACCTCGCCGGTGGGACGAACATTGGCATTGGACACCGGCCCGACGGAAACGCTGGTCAGAGGACCCTCGTCCATGTTTTCATCATCGGTGTAGCCGACGCTCAGGGTGATTCTCTCGCCCACCTCGGACTGGCTCAGGGTGTAGGTACTGGCGGTGGCTCCATCAATTGCCGTGTCCGTGCCACCGACACGCGTATTCCATTGATAGGTGAAAACCGCTCTATTCAGACCATCTTCATCTTCAATGCCCGAGGTATCCGCCGTCAGGGTCCGACCTTGGGTCGGGATGCCGGCAATGATCGGTACTCCGGTGGGCGCGTCATTGACATTGACTACCGGCCCGACGGGAATGCTGGTCAGGCGCCGGTTAGCACTCTGCGTATCAGTGTAGGACACAATAACCCTTATCATCTTGCCCACCTCGGCCTGGGTCGGGGTGTAGCGCGCCCTGTCCGCGCCGCTGATAGCCACTCTATTGGCAGTCCATTGATAACTGAAGCTGCCCCTGGCGTCGGTAATGGTGCCAGTCGCTGCTTCCAGTCTCTGACCCTCGGTCGGGGTCGGGGTCTGGCCCCGGCTGTCAGTGATGATTGGGCCGCCGCTCACGGTGACCATTCTGAAGACCTCGGCTTCGTTGCCCGCCACATCTCTCACCCTGTAGGTGATGGTGTAGACGCCGGGCGTGCCGGTATCCACCGCAGCAATCACGGTGCCGATGCTGTCGGTAATGGTCGTCTCTATCTGATCCCTAACATTCACGCCATTGTCAAACGCAATGGCACCGGCGTCCGTATAGTCACCACCCAGCCGGACGGTTCTATCCGAACCGATCACACTGAGGGTCGGAGCCGTCTCATCCAGGGTGACGTTGAGGGTTCGAATGACCGCCGTGGCTTCGTTGCCCGCCACATCTGACACCCTGTAGGTAATGGTGTAGACGCCGGGCGTGCCAGTATCTACCGCAGCAATCACGGCGCCACTGCTGTCGGTAATGGTCGCTGTGATCAGGGCGGTAATATCACCGTCAATATCGTCCGTGGCCCTCGCACCGGCATCAGCATAGTCAGCACCCTGCACGATGGATACCGTAGCAAGACCGAGCAGGCTAATAACCGGAGCAGTCCCGTCCGCGACGACAGTAACCCTCCTGCGCCTTGGCGCGGCAGCATTGCCCGCCGCGTCTGTCACGTTGTAGGTGATGTTGTAGACGCCAACACTGCCGGTATCTACCGCAGTGACCGTCCTGTCGTCGCCAGTGCCGGAGGTGTTGTTATTGTAGACAATGGTCGTTGTGATCACAGCGGTAATAGTCCCGTTCCCGTCAATATTGTCCGTGGCCGTCGCACCGGCGTCCGTATAGGTCTCGCCCTGCCCGATGGATACCCTATAAGGGCCGTTCCGGCTAATTACCGGGGCGGTTCTGTCCTCGACAGTGACCCTGCGGCTGACCGCTGTGGCAGCGTTGCCCGCCGCATCTGACACGTTGTAGGTGATGGTGTAGGTGCCGACCCTGCTGGTATCGACTGCAGTGACCGTCTCGTCGTCGCCGATGTTGGCGGTGTTGTTATTGTAGACGATGCTCGCTGTTATCAGGCCGCTAATATCCCCGTCAACAGCGTCCGTGGCTGTCGCACCGGCATCAGCATAGATAGTATCCGCCGCTATGGTTATCTCGGCATCGCCTAACAGGCTGATAACCGGGACAGTTCCGTCCGGGCTGACGGTGACTGTTCTGGTTATCTCGGCCTGGTTGCCCGCCGCATCTATCGCTCTGTAGGTGATGGTGTAGACGCCAGTCGTGCGGGTATTGACCGCAGCAATCACGGTGCCGCTGCTGTCGGTAATTCTCATGCTGACCCGGTTGGTAATATTCCCGTCAATATTGTCCGTGGCTGTCGCACCGGCGTCCGTATAGGTGCCGCCCTGCCCGATGGATACCGCAGAATCGCCGACCAGGGTGATAGCCGGGGCAGTTTGATCCTCGACAGTAACCCTGCGCTCGACCGCCGTATCGTTGCCCGCCACATCTGCCACCCTGTAGGTGATGGTGTAGATGCCTAGCCTGCTGGTATCCACCATATTAACCGTCTCGTCGTCGCCGGTGTCGGCGGTGTTGTTGTTGTAGACGATAGTCGCTGTGATCGCGCTGGTAATATCCCCGTCAGTATCGTCCGATGCTGTCGCCTGTTCAATGTAGTCCGCTCCCACTGCGATGGATACCCTGGCAGGGTCGCCCAGGTTGATAACCGGGGCCGTTCTGTCCGCGACAGTGACTGTGCGGCTGACCGCCGTGGCATCATTGCCCGCCGCATCTGCCACATTGTAGGTGATGGTGTAGACGCCGACCCTGAGGGTATCGACCGCATTAACCGTCTCGTCGTCGCCGGTGCCAGCGGTGTTGTTGTAGACGATGGTCGTTCTGATCCGGTTGGTAATATTCCCCTCAGCAGCGTCCGTGGCTGTCGCACCAGCGTCCGTATAGGTGGCGAACTGGTCGATGGATACCGTAGAATCGCCGAGCAGAGTGATAACCGGGGCAGTTCCTTCCTCGACAGTGACCCTGCGCTCAACCGGCGTGGCAGCGTTGCCCGCCGCATCTGTCACGTTGTAGGTGATGGTGTAGACGCCGACCCTGCTGGTATCTACCGCATTGACCCTTATGTCGTCGCCGGGGTCGGGGGTGTTGTTATTGTAGACAAAGCTCGGTCTGACCCGGTCGCCAATATCACCGTCAACATTGTCCGTGGCCGCCGCACCGGCGTCCGCATAGGTGGCGCCCTGCTCGATTGATACACTAAAAGCGCCGAGCCGGCTGAGAACCGGGGGCGTTACGTCCTCGACCTCGACTGTGCGCTCGACCGCCGTGGCATCATTGCCCGCATCATCTGTCACCCTGTAGGTGATGGTGTAGACGCCAACCCTGCTGGTATTGACCGCATTAACCGTCTCGTCGTCCGTCTCGTCGTCGCCGGTGTTGTTATTGTAGACTATGCTCACTGTGATCTGGCCGCTAATATCCCCGTCAACAGCGTCCGTGGCCGTCGCACCGGCGTCGGTATAGGTGCCGCCCTGGTCGATGGATACCACAGAAGCGCCGACCAGGGTGATAACCGGGGGCGTTACGTCCGCGGTGACAGTAACCCTCCTGCGCCTTGGCGCAGCAGCATTGCCCGCCGTATCTGTCACGTTGTAGGTGATGTTGTAGACGCCAACCCTGCCGGTATCTACCGCAGTAATCGTGGTGCCACTGCTATCGGTAATGCTCACTGTGATCTGGCCGCTAATATCCCCGTCAATATTGTCCGTGGCCGTCGCACCGGCGTCCGTATAGGTCTCGCCCTGTCCGATGGATACCCTATAAGGGCCGTTCCGGTCAATGACCGGGGCGGTTCTGTCCTCGACAGTGACCCTGCGGCTGGCCGCCGTGGCAACGTTGCCCGCCGCATCTTCCACGTTGTAGGTGATGGTGTAGACGCCGACCCTGGCGGTATCTACCGCAGTGACCGTCTCGTCGTCGCCGGTGTCGGCTGTGTTGTTATCGTAGACTATGGCCGTCCTGATATCGCTGCTAATATCCCCGTCAGCATTGTCCATGGCCGTCGCACCGGCATCAGTATAGGCAGTATCCGCCGCTATGGTTATCTCGGCCTCGCCTAACAGGGTGATAGCCGGGGCAGTTCTGTCCTCGACCTCGACTGTGCGGATAAGCGGCGTGGCAGCGTTGCCCGCCGTATCTGCCACCCTGTAGGTGATGGTGTAGATGCCGACCCTGGCGGTATCGACCGCATTAACCAGATCGTCGTCGCTGGTGTCGACGGTGTTGTTATCGTAGACTATGGCCGTTCTGATATCGCCGCTAATATCCCCGTCAACAGCGTCCGTGGCCGCCGCACCGGCTTCCGTATAGGTGCCGCCCTCTCCGATGGATACCGAAAAATCGCCGACCAGGCTGATAACCGGGGGCGTCATATCAAAGCGAATATCTACGCTGTCAGGTGCAGAAGCCTGATTCATGGCATCGGTGACCGTCAAAGAGAAGCTCAGCGTGGGTTCTCCCGACAACTGATCAAGCAGGGACTGGGTCAGGGTGAAACCCGGGGTTGCTGTGTCCCTTCCGGTCAGACCGACTTCGGGCTCGCCGTTCTGGGTCCAGACGTAGATCAGGGCCCCGCCCTCGGGGTCGGAACTGGCGCTGCCGTCCAGTTCGACCACAAAGTTCAGAGTGGGTCTAACCGTACGGTCGGTGCCGGCATTGGCTACCGGTGGCAGATTGCCATCGGTGGCGGTGATGGCAACCTCGACGGTGTCCGTGCCGCTGACATTTTCCCCAGTGATTGTGTAGACCACCTCAGCGGCGGATGCAAATGGCGTGCCGGAGATAGTGCCGGTGCTCTCATCAAAGAACAGGCCATTGTCAATGGACGGAGCTATGCTGTAACTGGCCACCGTGCCGCCGCTTGTCGAGGTGATGGTGATCGGCTCGATGGCAACTCCTACGGGGGCGCTCAGGCTGTTGACGCCGGACGAGATGTTCGGCGCGCCCACGACGGTAATGATGACTTCGTCGAAATTGCTGCTGATGCCGGATCCCATCACTTGCAATCTGAACTCCAAATCCCTGGTAGTGGTCACGTCCGGCGCAGTAAAAACTGGCGTGGCAGACTCAAAATCGTCCAATTGGATACCTGCGCCGGGAGCGGCAGTCTGCACCCAGCTATAGGACAGGGTCCCGCCGGTACTGGCTCTACCATCCAGCGTCACCGTAGCGCCTGCGGACACGGTCTGATCTGGCCCAGCCACAGCGACAACAGGCTCAACCATAGTAGGCAGAACCGTTACCCCAATGGTGGTAAAACCCTCCGAATTGCTGGCGGTGTCGGTCACAGTCAGTTGGAAGACCAGGTTCGCGACCTCCACCGCACGGGCGGGCGTGGTGAAACTGAGCATAGCCGTGACCGCGCCGGTCAGGGCGGTGTCAGTTCCCGAGAGTTCAGTCCAAGCGTAGGTCAGCGTGCCGCCCGGGGGGGTGGTGCTACTGCCACTGCCATCCAGGGTGATGGTGACGCCACCATCCACGCCCTCCACGCCATTCTCAGTAAGCAACAGCGCCGGAGCAATCGGTGCAATTACAGCGCTGGGAAAAGGCGCCGCCGCCGCTTCAATACTGACCGGGTCGCTGGTCAGTACTTCATTGTTGCCGGCATCGTCTGTAAAGCTGACCCGTACCTCAATATCCGCACCCAAATTCGCACTCGTCAAGGCAAGAGTCGGCAAGGTCGCACCGCTAAGGGGCCCGCCATCCGCCAGCCATTGATAGGTGAAAGTCACGTTCGTAAGGCCATCGGCATCGCTAATGCCGCTGGTGTTTGCCGTCAGGGTCTCACCCACCCGGGGCGTGCCGCTAATGGTCGGTAATCCGATGGGATCATCATCGACCGGAGTAACGGTCAGGGTTGCCGTGGCAGGCGGGGTACTGAAGTCAGTGCCGTCGGAAACGCTGAAGGTGAAGGTCGCAGCGCCGTTGACATTGGTCACCGGGGTATAGACCAGATTCGGAATACCGGCAACGGAAATCTCTTGGGTCACGATCACCGCTGTGCCGTTCAGCGCCAGGCTGCCGTCGGTGTTGGCAGGCAGGCTATCGATGCGCACCGCGTCCAGGCTATCGCCGCTGTCGGTATCGTTAAAGTTGAAATTACCCGCCGCAAAAGTATAGGGGATGTCTTCAGCAGTCGTGGCCGTCAGTCCGCTGGTGGTGGGCGGGTTGTTGGTGCTTGCCGCGATCACCGGCCCGACGGGATCACTGACAAGACCTCCCTCAATGCCATCGGCATCCATGTAGCTGACGTCCACACTGATCATCTCGCCTAATTCGTCCCCGGTCAGGATGTAGGTTGGGGAGTCCGAGTTGCTGATAAGATTGCTACCCGCAAGCCATTGATAGGTGAATGACAGCATATCAGGGCCATCGGCATCGGTAATGCCGGTGGTGTCCGCCATCAGGGTCTGGCCCACCCGGGGAGTGCCGCTGATCGTCACCGTGCCGCTGGGCTCATCATTGACCGAGTTAATGGTGATGGTTGCCGTGGAGGGCGGGGTACTAAAATCAGTGCCGTCGGAGACGCTGAAGGTGAAGCTGTCCATGCCGTGGACATTGGCCGCCGGGGTATAGACCAGATTCGGAATACCGGCAACGGGAATCTCTTGGGCCAGGGCCACCGCTGTGCCGTTTAGCGTCAGGCTGCCGTTGGTGCTGGCGGGTAGGCTATCGATGCGCACCGCGTCCAGGCTATCGCCGCTGTCCACATCGCTAAAGTTGAAGTCACTCGCCGTAAAGTCATAGGCGGTATCCTCGTCGGTAGTGGCACTCAGATCGCTGGTGGTGGGCGCGTCATTGACCGGAGTAACGGTCAGGGTTGCCGTAGCAGGCGGGGTACTGAAGTCAGTGCCGTCGGAGACGCTGAAGGTGAAGGTCGCAGCGCCGTTGACATTGGCCACCGGGGTATAGACCAGGTTCGAGATATCGGCGGCGGCAATCACGTCCATGACGCTAACCGCTGCGCCGCTCAGGGTCAGGCTGCCGCTGGCGGGCAGGCTATCGATGCGCACCGCGTCCAGGCTATCGCCGCTGTCGGTATCGGCAAAATTAAACTGGGCGACCGCAAAAGTATGGCTGCCATCCTCGTCCAGCGTAACATCCAGCCCGCTTGAGGTGGGCGGGGTATTGGGGGTGATGGCCGCCGCCACCGCCTCCGTGGGCGCGCTGGTCAGACTCTCATCATTGCCTCCTCCATCCTGGTAGCTGACCGTCACGGTGATCACCTCGCCCACATCGCTCTGGGTCAGGGTGTAGGTTGCAGAGGTCGCATCGCTGATCGCCGTATCCGTGGTTCCGTCGTTCCGGTTCCATTGATAGGTGAACGGCAGAGTATCGGGGCCATCATCATCTTCAATTCCCGAGGTATCCGCCGTCAGAGTCTCATCCTCGGTCGCCGTGCCGCTAATGATCGGTAATCCGGTGGGTTCGTCATTGACATTGCCCACCGCCTCCGTGGGCGCGCTGGTCAGACTCTCATCATTGCCTCCTCCATCCTGGTAGCTGACCGTCACGGTGATCACCTCGCCCACATCGCTCTGGGTCAGGGTGTAGGTTGCAGAGGTCGCATCGCTGATTGCCGTGTCCGTGGTTCCGTCGTTCCGGTTCCATTGATAGGTGAATGACAGAGTATCAGGGCCATCATCATCTTCAATTCCCGAGGTATCCGCCGTCAGAGTCTCATCCTCGGTCGCCGTGCCGGTAATGATCGGTAATCCGGTGGGTTCGTCATTGACATTGGCCACCGCCTCCGTGGGCGCGCTGGTCAGACTCTCATCATTGCCTCCTCCATCCTGGTAGCTGACCGTCACGGTGATCACCTCGCCCACATCGCTCTGGGTCAGGGTGTAGGTTGCAGAGGTCGCGTCGCTGATTGCCGTGTCCGTGGTTCCGTCGTTCCGGTTCCATTGATAGGTGAAAACCGCGTTATCCAGACCATCGGCATCGACAATGGCACCGGTTACCGCCGTCAGTTCCTCGTCCTCGGTCGGGGTGCCATCGATGCTCACCGCGCCGCTGGGTGGGCTGTTATTCACCGTAACATCAAGTGCCCCGGCGCCTATGCCGCCCCGGCTATCCGTCGCACTGATATTGATACTGGCGCTACCAATTCCCACCGGGGTCAGGGTCAGCGTACTGCCCGTGACTGCCAACGTGACCACATCAGCGTCCCCGCTTAAAAAGGCCGCATCATAAGTCAAAGCATCATCATCGCCATCAGGGTCTGTAAAAGCGCCGCTCAGCTCAACCTCTTGTGGCCCCGCCGCCCGACTCAGCTCAGGTGCCACCAGAGGGACCGTCGTGCGCTGAGGAGCCTGGTTGGGCCCCAGCACCTGCACCGCAACCCTCCGGCTATCCGTGCCGCCATTGCCATCATCGGCGGTGATGGTGAAGGTGGTGCTACCGATGCTGATCGGGGTAATGATCAGGGTGATTAGCGGGGGGGAGTTATCTATCCTCGCCGTGGCGATGCCCTCATCATCAGAGAACACGGTGTAGGTCAAACTATCGCCGTCAGGGTCCACCCCCGTGGCATTGTCGCTCACTTCAAAACTCTGTTCTCCCGCGGACTCGGTCAACACAGGCAGCACAATATCCGGAATCCTGGGCCGACTATTAGTGCCCACCGTGGCATCCACGCTCAGGCTGAAGCTGCCGCCGTTGCCATCCTCGGCCGTGATGGTGAGGGTGCTGGCGCCCAGGGCGACCGGCGTGAGGATCAGCACAGCGCCCGACACCGACACCCTGAGCACGCTTTCATCAACGGAGCTTGCACTATAGATCAAACCATCGCCATCGGGGTCGCTAAAACTGCTATTCAAATCAACCGTCTGTGCGCCCCCCGCCAGGCCCAGCGCGGGCAGCACAGGAGCCACGCCGGTGGGCGAATCATTGACCGGGGTAATGCTGATGGCGGCGTTGGCGGGCGGGGTGCTGAAGACAACGCCGTCGGAGACGCTGTAGAGGAAGCTCACACTGCCGTTGAAATTCAACGCCGGGGTATAGACCAGATTGGGGATAGCGCCGGTAACAATCTCTTGTCCGTCGCTAACCGCTGTGCCGTTCAGGGTCAGATTGCCGGTACCGGGCAGGCTATCTATGCGCACTTGCTCCAGCATATCGCCAGTGTCGGCATCGTTAAAGTTGAAGTTAGCCGCCGCAAAGGTATACGCGGTATCCTCGTCTGTCGTGACCGCCAGACCGCCGGTGCTGGGGGCGTTATTGATTTCGGCAGCCCGCACCGGGCCACGGGCCGGGCTGGTGATGGACTCGTTCTCGCTAAAATTATCCGTGTAGCTGAGGGTAACGCTGATGTGATTGTCGATATTTGCCGGGGTCAGGACATAGCTGGGGTCGGTGGCGTTGGCGATGTCCACGCCATCGGCCTGCCATTGATAACTGAACTCGGACTCATCGGGCAAGCCATCGATATCCACCAGCGCCGAAGTATCCGCGCTGAGCGTCTGGCCCACTACCAACCCACCGCTGATGGTCAGGCCGGTGGGTGGGTCGTTGATATTGCGGACGAAGGCGTTAAAACCAAGGTCGGTACCACCTTGTAATTCTCCCGTTATGCCACCCAGAAGATCGGTATGAACGACAAACACAAACAGAAAATGACCCACATCGTCCTGAGTCAGGGTGTAGGTGCTACCGGTGGCGCCGTCGATAAAAACAGGATTCATACCATCTGAGCGCTGCCATCTATAGGTGAAGGTGCCCAGACCATCCTCATCCATCAGGCCGGAGGTATCCACCGTCACGGTCTGGCCCTGGATGAGGTCGCCGATGATGTCGGGAAAGCCAGTGGTGGGGTCATCGGCATTGAACACCGGCGCCGTAAGAAGGCTGGTCAGGCTCTCATCCACGCCCTGAAGGTCAGTGTAGCGGACGGTCAGGGTGATACTCTTGCCCACTTCGGCCTGGGTCAGGGTATAGGTTCGCTCAGTCGCATCGGTGATAGGCGTGAAATTCGCAAACCATTCATATTCGAATTCGGACTCATCGGGCAGGCCATCCTCATCAACAAGGGCAGAGATGTTCGCCGTCAGTTCCGCGCCGTCGGTCAAAATGCCGTTGATGGTCACCGCGCCGGTGGGCAGGTCATTGACATTGGTCACCTCCGCCGTTGCCTCACTGGTCTGATTTTCCTCCGTCCCGTCGCCATCAATGAAGCTGACCCTCAGGGTGACGGGCTTGTCGACCTCGCTCTGGGTCAGGGTGTAGGTGCGCCCGGTCGCGCCGGGAATCGGCGTGTCTGTGGCGCCGTCGCGCGTATTCCATTGATAGGTGAACGTGGACTCATCGGGCAGACCATCCGCATCTTCAATGGCAGAGGCATCCGCTGTCAGCATCTGATCCTCGGCCGGGGGCGGGATGCCGGCGGGCGGCGGCTCCCCCTGGGCGCCGGTGAGCGGCTCTCCGTCGGCATTGGTGATACTCACCCCGCCGGTGGAGGCGTGGCTGAAATTCGCCACGGGCCCACGGAAATTAGAGGCTACCCCAATTTCAACGTCTTCCTCACTATCCCCGGGGGGTGCATTGCGAGTAAAGCCATCAAGATCGGTGTAGTGGACAATCACTCTAATACGCGCGCCCACATCGGCCTGGGTCAGGACGTAGGTGTTGGATGTCGCGCCGGAGATAGGGCGGGAGAGCTGACCGGCCGGTTGCCTTTCCCATACATAGGTGAATGTGGACGGGTCGGGCAGGCCATTTGGATCGCCAAGGGTTTCGGTATTTGCCGTCAGGGTCTGATCCTCGATCAGGTCACCGTCGATGGTCACCTCGCCGGTGGCAAACAGATTGATCCCCATCGCCAACGCGGGAGCGCTGGTCAGGGGCCCCTCATTGCCACCCCGAAGATCGGTGAAGCTGACGACAGTCAGGGTGACTCTATCGCCGAAATCGGCAACGGGCTGACGGTAGAATTTTGAGGTCTCGCCGGGAATCGCCGTGTCCACGCCTGCCTCGTGCCTATTCCATTGGTAGGTGAACGGACGTTGTAACCCGGAATAATCCTCTTCGGGCAGACCATCCTGATCGACAATGGATTCGGGTAAAGCGGTAAATTCTATAAAGCGGTTCGGTTCCATGCCCCCCTCACTCGTGGCCACTTGTATCCCAGGGCGACCGGTGGCGGGGTCATTGGTGTTGATGACGGTGAGATCAAAGGCCGGCAGTTCCACCGGCGTGGCGATGATGCCGTCGGTAACGCTGATCACAATTCCTGTGGTCATCCCAACATCGTCGTTGCCGGGCGTGCCGGTCAGCGCCCCGGTCGCGGAGTTGAAGCTGGCCCAGGCGGGCAGGTTCTCGATCATATAGGTCAGGGTGTCGCCATCCGCATCCTCGCCCTCCGGCGTGAAGTTGTAGGCGCTGTCTTCGACCGCCTCCGTCGGGGTGCCGCCAATGGTCGGTAGGCTATTGTCAATCACCTCGATAAAAAAGACGGGCAGAGTGTCGCTCCTTTGCTCAGAAAGATTGGTGGTAAAGACATCAAAACCACCCATCGTTGTGCTGCCGATATCCGCACTGCCCGGCGTGCCGGAAACTTCAGCGATACCGAAACCGTTTTCGAAATCGGTCTCTTCGAAGAGAGGGAGGAACGAGAGCCAACTACCAAGTAAAGCTCTTGGTATGATCTGGACCCCGTCGCCATCCAAATCCTCGGCCGTTATCCTGAATAAAAAGGGCTCGCCCGGAGACACCCTGAAGGTAGTGGGCGAATCGGGGTCGCTGCTGACGGGCGGAACGCTACTTATGGTCGGGGGTTGATCGACATTGTCCACCGGCCCAAAGGAATCGGCGCTTCGCACCGTCTCATTGCCGCCCTGAAGATCCCGGTAGGAGACTTCCACGACGATGTTCTTGCCCACCTCGCTCTGGGTCAGGGTGTAGGTTCTCATGTTAGCGCCGCTGATTTGCTCTCTGGGTCAGGGTGTAGGTTCTCATGTTAGCGCCGCTGATTTGCTCGCTCGCGGTTCCGTCGTCCGTAAACCATTGATAGGTGAATGTGGACTCATCGGGCAGACCATCCTCATCGGCAAGGGCAGAGGTATTCGCCGTCAGTTCCTCATCCTCGGTCGGGGTGCCGTCGATGCTCGGGCGACCGGTGGGTGCGTCATTGATGTTGGTCACCAGCTGTGTGGCATCGCTGGTGTGCCTCTCAAGGGTGTTCCGGTCATCGGTATAGCTGACCGTCACGGTGATCATCTCGCCCACATCGCTCTGGGTCAGGGTGTAGGTTCTCATGTTAGCGCCGCTGATTTGCTCGCTCGCGGTTCCGTCGTCCGTAAACCATTGATAGGTGAATGTGGACTCATCGGGCAGACCATCGTCATCGGCAAGAGTGGACGTGTTTGCTGTCAGGACCTCATCCTCGGTCAAAATGCCATCGATGGTCACCGCGCCGGTGGCCGGGTCGTTGGTGTTGGTCACGGTGAGGTCAAACGCCGGCAGTTCCACCGGCGTGGCGATGATGCCGTCGGTAACGCTGATCACAATTCCTGTGGTGGTGCCGACATCATCGTTGGTGGGCGTGCCGGTCAGCGCCCCGGTGGCGGGGTCGATGCTGAGCCAGCCGGGTGCGCCACTGAGGGCGTAGATCAGGGTATCGCCATCCGCATCCTCGCCCTCCGGCGTGAAGCGGTATTCGCTGTCTTCGGCCACCGTGGTGGCGGGGGTACCACCGATGGTCGGCGGGCTATTGGCATTGACCACCGGCCCAAGCGGTGCGCTGGTCACGCGCTCAACTGTGTTCCGGTCATCGGTGAACTCGACTATCGCGCTGATGGTCTGACCGACCTCGTCCGGGGTCAGGGTGTAGGTGGGCCCGGTCGCGCCGGGAATCTCCAAGCCATTAGCAAGCCATTGATAGGTGAATGTGGACGGCTCGGGCAGACCATCGTCATCGGCAAGGGCAGAGGTATCCGCCGTCAGGGTCGTGCCCATAACCGGGATGCCGCTGATGGTCACCGCGCCGGTGGCCGGGTCGTTGGTGTTGGTAACGGTGAGGTCAAACGCCGGCAGTTCCAGCGGCGCGGCGATGATGCCATCGGTTACGCTGATCACAATTCCTGTGGTAATCCCAACATCATCGTTGGTGGGTGTGCCGGTCAGAGCCCCAGTCGCGGGGTTGAAGTCGGCCCAGGCGGGCGTGACCGTGATGGCATACACCAGCGTGTCGTCACTATCCGCATCCATGCCCGTCGGCGTGAAGAGGTATTCGCTGTCTTCGGCCACCGTGGTGGCGGGGACGCCGCTGATGGTCGGCGGGGTGTTGGTGCCAACCACCGGCCCCCGGAGTTCACTAAACACGTTCTCCGCCCTGCCCTGACCATCGGTATAGCGGACGATCACGAGGATCCTCTTGCCGATTTCGGCCGGGGTCAGGGTGTAGGTACGCATGGTCGCGTTGGGTATCGACGTGAAATCCGCCTGCCATGTATAGCGGAATCCGGACTCATCGGGCAGACCATCTCCATCGGCAAGGGTGGAAGTATCCGCCGTCAGCACCTCGCCCATAGTCAGCGTGCCGCTGATGGTCACACCGCCGGTGGGCACTGTATTGATATTGGTAACGGTGATGTCAAACGCCGGCAGTTCCAGCGGCGCGGCGATGATGCCGTCGGTAACGCTGATCACAATGCCAGTTGTGGTGCCGACATCATCGTTGGTGGGCGTGCCGGTCAAAGCCCCGGTGGCGGGGTCGAAGTCGGCCCAGTCGGGCGTGACCGTGATGGCATACACCAGCGTGTCGCCGACATCCTCATCCCCGCCCTCCGGCGTGAAGTTGTATGCGCTGCCTTCAACCACCGTGGTGGCGGGGGTGCCACCGATGGTCGGCGGGCTATTGTCAGACTTCACCGGCCCACGCGGCGCACTGGTCAGGTTCTCATCCGTGTCATTGAAATCGAAGTAACTCACCGTCACTCTGATTTGCGCATCCACCTCGTCCGCGGTCAGGGTGTAGGTGTCAAACGGCCCTACGAGGAGAGTCCTGTCCGTGGTGCCGCTGCGCGCAATCCATCGGTAGAAGAATGTGCTCCGGTCGGGCAGACCATCGTCATCGGCAAGGGCAGAGGTATCCGCCGTCAGTTGCTCACCCGTGGTCAGGATGCCGTTGACGGTCACCGCGCCAGTGGGCGGGTTGTTGATGTCAGTAACGGTGAGAGCAAACGCTGGCAGTTCCACCGGCGCGGCGATGCCGTCGGTCACGCTGATCACAATGCCAGTGGTGGTGCCGACATCGGCGTTGGTGGGCGTGCCGGTCAAAGCCCCGGTGGCGGGGTTGAAGTCGGCCCAGGCGGGCGTGACCGTAATGGCATAGATCAGGGTATGGCCATCCACATCCATGCCCACCGGTGTGAAGCTATATTCGCTGTTTTCGGCCACCGTGGTGGCGGGGACGCCGCCAATGGTCGGCGGGGTATTGGCATTGGCCACCGGCCCCCGCGGTGCGCTGGTCACTTCCTCTTCACTACTCCGAAGATCGGTATAGCGGACGACCAGGCTGATGGTCTGACCGACCTCGTCCGGGGTCAGAGTGTAGGTGCGCAGGGTCGCACCCGGAATCTCCACGCCATCCGCAAGCCATTGATAGGTGAACGTGGACGGCTCGGGCAGACCATCATCATCGGCAAGGGTGGAGGTATCCGCCGTCAGTTCCTCGCCCATAGTCAGGATGCCGCTGATGGTCACCGCGCCGGTGGGCGCGTCGTTTGTGTTGGTCACGGTGAGGTCAAACGCCGGCAGTTCCACCGGCGCGGCGATGATGCCGTCGGTCACGCTGATCACAATGCCGGTGGTAGTGCCGACATCATCGTTGGTTGGCGTGCCGGTCAGTTCCCCCGTGGCGGGGTCGATGCTGAGCCAGCCGGGTGCGCCGCTGATGGCGTAGGTCAGGAAATTGCCATCCACATCCATGCCCACCGGCGTGAAGCTGTATTCGCTGTCTTCGGCCACCGTGGTGACGGGCGTGCCGTCAATGGTCGGCGCGTCATTGGCATTGACCACCGGCCCTCGCGGTGCGCTGGTCACGCTCTCAGTCGCGCCATCATCGTCGGTATAGCGGACGAGCACGCTGAGTATCTGGTCGACCTCGTCCTGGGTCGGGGTGTAGGTGCGCAGAGTCGCGCCGGAAATCGGCGTGTCCGTGGCGCCGTCCCGCGTATTCCATTGATAGGTGAATGTGAACTCAGCGGGCAGACCATCGGCATCGGCAAGGGTGGAAGTATCCGCCGTCAGTTCTCCGCCCATTGTCAGGCTGCCGGTGATGGTCACCCCGCCGGTGGGCGCGTCGTTGGTGTTGGTCACTCTGAGGTCAAACGCTGGCAGTTCCACCGGCGCGGCGATGATGCCATCGGTCACGCCGATCACAATTCCGGTGGTGGTGCCGACATCATCGTTGGTTGGCGTGCCGGTCAGTTCCCCCGTGACGGGGTTGATGATAAGCCAGCCGGGTGCGCCGATAAGGGTATAGGTCAGGATATTGCCATCCGCATCCCCGCCCTCCGGCATGAAATTGTATGCGCTGTCTTCGGCCACCGTGGTGGCGGGGGTGCCGCCAATGGTCGGCGCTTGGTTGCTGCCGACCACCGGCCCACGCGGTGCGCTGGTCACGCGCTCAGCCGTGCCATCATCATCGGTATAGCGGACGAGCACGGTGATCACCCGGCCAACCTCGTTCGGGGTTAGCCTGTAGGTGCGCCCGGTCGTACCGGAAATCTCCGTGTCATCCGCAAGCCATTGGTAGGTGAATGTGGACTCAGCGGGCAGACCATTCTCATCGCCCAGCGCAGAGGTATCCGCCGTCAGTTCCTCACCCGTGGTCAGGGTGCCGCGGATGGTCACCGCGCCGGTGGGAGGAAGGTTGATTTCAGAGACGGAACCGCCGGTGACGGCCTCCAGAGACTCCCTGGTGCGGCGGTCGTCTATGTAGGACACCCTCACGCCAATCCGCTTGTCGATCTCGTTCGGGGTCAGGGTGTAGGTGCGCATCATCGCGCCGAAGATTGGCGTGTCCGTGGCACCGTCCCGCGCAAACCATTGATAGGTGAATGTGGCAGGGTCGGGCAGACCGTCGTCATCGGCAAGGGCAGAGGTATCCGCCGTCAGTTCCTCGCCCAGGATCAGGGTGCCTTCTATGGTCACCTCGCCTGTGGGCGGGTCATTGGTGTTGATGACGGTGATAAAAAAGGCCGGCAATGACACCGGCGCGGCGATGATGCCGTCGGTCACGCTGATCACAATTCCTGTGGTGGTGCCGACATCGGCATTGCCGGGCGTGCCGGTCAGAGCCCCGGTGGCGGGGTCGAAGTCGGCCCAGTCGGGACGGTTGTCGATTGTATAGATCAGGGTATGGCCATCCGCATCCCCGCCCACCGGCGTGAAGCGGTATTCGCTGTCTTCGGCCACCATGGTGGCGGGCGTGCCGCTGATGGTCGGCGCTTCATTGGTGCCGATCACCGGTCCCCGCGGTTCACTGGTTATGCGCTCAGCCATGAAGAAGAGATCGAAGTAGCTCACCCTCACGCTGATTTCCGCACCCACTTCGGCCGCGGTCAGTCTGTAGGTGCGCATGGTCGCGGTCGCGCCGGGAATAGATATACCATTCGCCCGCCACCGATAGCGGAATGTGGACTCAGCGGGCAGACCATCCTCATCGCGCAGGGCAGAGGTATCCGCCGTCAGTTCCTCACCCATGACCAGGCTGCCGGCGATGGTCACCGCGCCGGTGGGCGGGTCATTGACATTGGCCACCGTCCCACGCGGTGCGCTGGTCACGCTCTCATCCGTGCCACCATCATCGGTATAGCGGACGAGCACGCTGAGTATCTGGTCGACATCGGCCTGGGTCAGGATGTAGGTACGCAGGGTCGCACCGGGAATCTCCACGCCATCCGCAAGCCATTGATAGGTGAATGTGGACTCAGCGGGCAGACCATCTTCATCGGCAAGGGTGGAGGTGTTTGCCGTCAGGACTTCATCCTCGGTCAAAATGCCATCAATGGTCACCACGCCTGTGGGCGGGTTGTTGACCGCAGTGATGGTGATGGAAAATTCCAGTGTATCGGTTCCACCGTCCGCAGTCGTTACGGTGTAGGTCAAGCCAAACATCCCAAGCACTGTCGGCGTACCGGACAATATGCGGGTAGCAGGATCAAAGGAGAGCCCGGCGGGCACAGAAGACAGCGCATAGACATCCCCCGAGGTGCCCTCTTGCGTCAGTGCCGCAGGCAACATCAGATCATCAATCTCATTGCCCAGGCTGTAGGTTTGATCGGCAATGGCTTCCCGAAACAGCGGTCTGATAAAAATTCTGACGGTTTCCTCGTTGGTGGACGATGCATCATGCACGTCAGAGACGACCAGACTGAAAGTAAGCGAGTCCGGATCATCTGTCGGTATCAGGTTTGGTATGGTGAACGTTGGCCGTGCTGCCGTCGTACTGCTTAAAGTCACCGTAGTGCCGTCAACCTGCGACCAGAGATAGGTCAGGCTCGCGCCCTCGGGATCGGAACTGCCACTGCCATCAAGCGTGACTTCTGTGCCTTTGCTCAAGCTCTGATTCGGACCGGCATCCGCGGTGGGCAGTTGGTTGAACACCCTGATGCTCGCACTGGACACGTCCTCATCCACGCCATCGTCATCGGTATAGCTGACAATCACGAAAATTACCTCGCCTACCTCGTCCGGGGTGTAGGTGCGCAGGTTCGCTCCCCTGATCGGCGCGCTGTCCGCAAACCATTGGTAGCTGAACGCGGATCGGTCGGACAGACCATTGGCATCGCCAAGGCCGGAGGCATCCGCTGTCAGAACCTGACCCACGATCGGTCGGCCACTATCCAGGATGATCACCTCGCCGGTGGGCGGGCCATTGACGGTGAGCGCAAACGCCAGTTCCACCGGCGCGGCGATGATGCCGTCGGTAACGTCGATCACAATCCCTGTGGTGGTGCCGACATCGGCGTTGCCCGGCGTGCCGGTCAGGGCTCCGGTGGTGGGGTTGATACTAAGCCAGCCGGGTGCGCCGCTGAGGGTATAGATCAGCGTATCGCCATCCGCATCCTCGCCCACCGGCATGAAACTGTAGGACGCGCCCACTTGTGCCAAGGGCGGAGTGCCCGTGATGGTCGGCGCATTATTGTCAGACTGCACCGGGCCACGGGCCGGGCTGGTCAGGCTCTCCTGCTTGCTAAGGTTATCGGTGTAGCTGAGGGTCACGGTGATCTGACTGCCGATATTGGCCGGGGTCAGGACATAGCTACGGTCGGTGGCGTTGGCGATGTCCACGCCATCGGCCCGCCATTGATAGCTGAACTCGGACTCAGCCGGCAGACCATCTTCATCGGCAAGGGTAGAGGTATCCGCCGTCAGCTCCTCACCCACGGTCAGGGCACCGGCGATGGTCAACCCGCTGGGCGGGTCATTGAGGCGCACCTCCGCCGTAGCAGCACTAGTCGTACTCTCCTGCGTGTTAAAACTATCGGTATAGCGGAGGGTCAGGGTGATTCTCTTACCGAGCTCGGACTGGGTCAGGGTGTAGGTTCTGGAGGTCGCGTTGGGAATCGGCGTGTCCGTGGTGCCGACCCGCGTATTCCATTGATAGGTGAATTCGGACGGGTTGGGCAGACCATCTTCATCGGCAAGGCGGGAGGTATTCGCCGTCAGTTCCTGACCCAGAACCGGGACACCAGCGATGGCCAACCCTCTGGGGTCGTCATTGGCATTGGCCACCACCCTGGACGTGGGACCGACTATTCTACTAGTCACCTCTCCGGTGAGGTTGTCAGTAAATGTGACACGCGCTCGGAGAAATCTGCCCACGTCGGACTGGGTCGGGGCGTAGTTGTTACTGCCCGCGAGAAAACCTGGGATACTAATGAAACCACTGCTACTACCAGGACTCGAACGCTCCCAGCGATAGACTTCGAGGTTGAATCCCGAACTATGATCGGTCAGGGCATTACTTATCGCTGCGCTCAGGGCCTGACCCTCCACCGGGTTGTTGCCTCCTAAGATTCTCGGATTAGTCGACTGGTGGAGTGCATGGGCCGCGGTTGCCGATAGCCCCAGCGAGAAGAGCAGCAGCAGGCAGAAACCGGCCACCACCCTCAGGCGGGTTAACATGAAGTCACTAATATGTCGTTTTTTGACTGGCATATTTATTATTGAGAAGTTATTTTATTCTTCTTTTGGAAAACCCACAACTACAAAGTCATTCTCTTACGACAGCAAGACGGGAAAACACCTTGTTTTTAAAACCGGAGTTTCATGCCAACAAATCCCTTAACCTCACGTTTTTCAACATTCGGGGACGACACTGTTGCCTCCAAGTTCAATCCCGGCATAATCTCTGCTCCGTAACGATAACCCAGACCGGAGCGCGCTCCCTCCTCTTCCGACCTGTCATGCTCAAAACTAATACTGTGGCCTCCACCTCTCGTGGTGTATTCCAGCACGTATGCCTGTGACAATCCCTCTGCGGACACATCATCCCCGGATGCGTGATTAATACCTACAGACGGCGTCACAGTCCCCGCTCTCCCATTCCTGCCCACAGCAATACCGTAAGACAACGTGCCCACAAAGCGCCGTTGCTCTACCGCTTCACGACCCAGCTCACGCTGACCTTCCACAGAACCGCTCAGACCCATCTCGGTTTCAAAACGCATTCCACCGCCAACACTGTAAGTCATATCGTCATCATTCACCGTATCCAGTAAATCAAATATCAAACCTCCGCTCGCAAACGGCCTCAATGTTACTCCTGAAAACTTCACACGGTAACTCACCTCAAAACCCGGAGTCAGGCGAAGCACTGACGCCGTGGTCTCACCAATCTCACGGTTGCTGCTGTCCGTATATCCCTCCAGCCTCTTGCGACTGCCGAGCAGACTCACATTCGGTACCACTTCCAAACTGTTATCCAAAAACTTCATCGCACCCGACACACGCACCGCGCCAAATAACAGATTACTGTCGGTAAATGCCACAAACGGCGTGCTCGCCTGTCCAAACGTCCCCGTCAGGTCAACATCTCCTATTCCGTAGCCCCCGAACAGGGATATATCCAGACCCCACGGACTCTCATACAGCAGGTACGGTGACACCGATACCATCTTCTCATCATAGGTGCCTTCGTTGTAGGTGGTCGTCAGTTCACTGTCCAGATAACCCACTGCCGCACCCAGGGTCAAAGACTCCGAGGGACGGTAATCCAAACCTGTGTTGTAAGACCACACACGACCGTCATAGCGATTGTCGTCACCGGATGTATTGTAATCGTTGTCCAGACGCGTCTCGCCTCCTCCTCCCCACAGGGTAAGTGTCCGCGGCGATGACAAATCAGTTCCCACAACCGGCGCTAACGAACTCTCTAACCCGGCGGACGAAATACCGGTCTTGCGCCACTCCTCATTCGACCCCATCAGACTGTTCAGGGAAAGATCAAACTCCAGATGAGACAGCATCTCACGGACGTTCTCGTATTCAACGTATTTGCCTTCTCCCTCTGTCTCTACAACCGCATGTCGTGGAACGCTCACACGGTTGCCTCCGTCCAGCGCCCTCAGGTGGTTCTGTACCGTGCTTATCACCAGATCGCTCTGAACAATCGTGAGGTGCGTCAACAACGTTTTCCTGCCATCACGATCCAGGTCTTCATTCAACGGCCGTACCGCGTTGTTCACACTTATACTGAACGGAACCACCGGATTGCCCGTAACGGCACCCGTAATGGAACCTTGAACCGGACTATAGGAAACTCCGATGAGAGACCCGAACCCGATTGCCGGGGTCACCTCCAGTACGATACTGCCCGCCCTGATATCGGTAACCTCGTGAGGTATTGTTTCGCCATTCAGGGTTGAGGTAACGTCGAAATCCTCACCATTAGCGTTATCAAGGATTACTTCTTCGCTGGTTGACAACGTGACAATACTGCCCGTCGTGTCCGTGGTCGGTGGCTCCGCGTTGAGACGCAACGCCTCGTCCATCGTTAACACCCTGACAATATCTGTCACCTCCATCGTTGACTCACTTGTAAGGCTTTCACGCGTGCCACCGCCATCTGTGAAGATGACCGTCACCGTGATAAACTCGCCCACCTCGCCATCGGTCGGGGTGTAGGTTTCGGTGGTCGCGTTGTTAATCGGCGTGTCCGTGCTCCCGACCCGCGTATTCCATTGATAGGTGAACATGGACAGCTCGGGCAGACCATCTATATCCTCAATACCAGAGACATCTGCCGTCAGTTCCTCTCCCTCGTTCGCCGTGCCCGTAATTGTAGGCAATCCCGTCGCAGGGTCATTTGACGCTTCTATGGTCAGTACCGCCGTGGAGGACTCACTGAAGTCAGTGCCATCGGAGACGCTGAAGTCGAAGCTGTCCATGCCGTTGGCATTTGCGGCCGGGGTATAGACCAGATCGGGAATATCGGCAACGGCAATCTCTTGCGGTGCGGTGACCTCTGTGCCGTTCAGGGTCAGGCTGCCGGTTGCGGGTAGCGTATCGATGCGCACCTGTTGCAAACTATCCCCGTCGGCATCGGTAAAGGGGAAATCGACAACCGCAAAGGTATGGGGGATATCCTCGTTTGTCCTGACTGCCAGACCGCTTGAGGTGGGCGCACTGTTGCCCACCGTTGCCATCACCGTCTGCTCGACCGTGCCACCATTGCCATCATTGGCCCTGAGCGTCAGCGTCGCCGTACCGTTACCCACCGGGGTTATGGTCAGCATACTGCCCGCGACACTCACCGTGACGGTGTCTTCATCATCAGACTCTGCCTCGTAGCTCAACGTATCGCCGTCAGGGTCGATAAACCCACTATTCAAATCAACCGTCTGTTCACCCCCGGCCACAGTTAACGCCGGCACCGTAATCGTTGTACTGGTCGTGGGCGCACTGTTGCCCACCGTTGCCATCACCGTCTGCTCGACCATGCCACCATTGCCATCATTGGCCCTGAGCGTCAGCGTCGCCGTACCGTTACCCACCGGAATAATGGTCAGAGTACTGCCCGCGACACTCACCGTGACGGTGTCTTCATCATCAGACTCTGCCTCGTAGCTCAACGTATCGCCGTCAGGGTCGCTAAACCCACTATTCAAATCAACCGTCTGTTCACCCCCGGCCACAGTTAACGCCGGCACCGTAATCGTTGTACTGGTCGTGGGCGCACTGTTGCCCACCGTTGCCATCACCGTCTGCTCGACCATGCCACCATTGCCATCATTGGCCCTGAGCGTCAGCGTCGCCGTACCGTTACCCACCGGAATAATGGTCAGAGTACTGCCCGCAACACTCACCGTAACGATGTCTTCATCATCAGACTCTGCCTCGTAGCTCAACATATCGCCGTCAGGGTCGATAAACCCACTATTCAAATCAACCGTCTGTTCACCCCCGGCCACAGTTAACGCCGGCACCGTAATCGTTGTACTGGTCGTGGGCGCACTGTTGCCCACCGTTGCCATCACCGTCTGCTCGACCGTGCCACCATTGCCATCATTGGCCCTGAGCGTTAGCGTCGCCGTACCGTTACCCACCGGGATAATGGTCAGAGTACTGCCCGCGACACTCACCGTGACGGTGTCTTCATCATCAGACTCTGCCTCGTAGCTCAACGTATCGCCGTCAGGGTCGCTAAACCCACTATTCAAATCAACCGTCTGTTCACCCCCGGCCACAGTTAACGCCGGCACCGTAATCGTTGTACTGGTCGTGGGCGCACTGTTGCCCACCGTTGCCATCACCGTCTGCTCGACCATGCCACCATTGCCATCATTGGCCCTGAGCGTCAGCGTCGCCGTACCGTTACCCACCGGAATAATGGTCAGAGTACTGCCCGCAACACTCACCGTAACGATGTCTTCATCATCAGACTCTGCCTCGTAGCTCAACATATCGCCGTCAGGGTCGATAAACCCACTATTCAAATCAACCGTCTGTTCACCCCCGGCCACAGTTAACGCCGGCACCGTAATCGTTGTACTGGTCGTGGGCGCACTGTTGCCCACCGTTGCCATCACCGTCTGCTCGACCATGCCACCATTGCCATCATTGGCCCTGAGCGTCAGCGTCGCCGTACCGTTACCCACCGGAATAATGGTCAGAGTACTGCCCGCGACACTCACCGTGACGGTGTCTTCATCATCAGACTCTGCCTCGTAGCTCAACGTATCGCCGTCAGGGTCGCTAAACCCACTATTCAAATCAACCGTCTGTTCACCCCCGGCCACAGTTAACGCCGGCACCGTAATCGTTGTACTGGTCGTGGGCGCACTGTTGCCCACCGTTGCCATCACCGTCTGCTCGACCATGCCACCATTGCCATCATTGGCCCTGAGCGTCAGCGTCGCCGTACCGTTACCCACCGGAATAATGGTCAGAGTACTGCCCGCAACACTCACCGTAACGATGTCTTCATCATCAGACTCTGCCTCGTAGCTCAACATATCGCCGTCAGGGTCGATAAACCCACTATTCAAATCAACCGTCTGTTCACCCCCGGCCACAGTTAACGCCGGCACCGTAATCGTTGTACTGGTCGTGGGCGCACTGTTGCCCACCGTTGCCATCACCGTCTGCTCGACCATGCCACCATTGCCATCATTGGCCCTGAGCGTCAGCGTCGCCGTACCGGCACCCACCGGGGTTATGGTCAGCATACTGCCCGCTACCGCTACCGTAACGATGTCTTCATCATCAGACTCTGCCTCGTAGCTCAACATATCGCCGTCAGGGTCGATAAACCCACTATTCAAATCAACCGTCTGTTCACCCCCGGCCACAGTTAACGCCGGCACCGTAATCGTTGTACTGGTCGTGGGCGCACTGTTGCCCACCGTTGCCATCACCGTCTGCTCGACCATGCCACCATTGCCATCATTGGCCCTGAGCGTCAGCGTCGCCGTACCGTTACCCACCGGGATAATGGTCAGAGTACTGCCCGCAACACTCACCGTAACGATGTCTTCATCATCAGACTCTGCCTCGTAGCTCAACGTATCGCCGTCAGCGTCGCTAAACCCGTTACTCAGTTCAACCGTCTGTTCACCCCCGGCCACAGTTAACGCCGGCACCGTAATCGTTGTACTGGTCGTGGGCGCACTGTTGCCCACCGTTGCCATCACCGTCTGCTCGACCGTGCCACCATTGCCATCATTGGCCCTGAGCGTCAGCGTCGCCGTACCGTTACCCACCGGGGTTATGGTCAGCGTACTGCCCGCGACACTCACCGTAACGATGTCCTCATCATCAGACTCTGCCTCGTAGCTCAACATATCGCCGTCAGCGTCGCTAAACCCGTTACTCAGTTCAACCGTCTGTTCACCCCCGGCCACAGTTAACGCCGGCACCGTAATCGTTGTACTGGTCGTGGGCGCACTGTTGCCCACCGTTGCCATCACCGTCTGCTCGACCGTGCCACCATTGCCATCATTGGCCCTGAGCGTCAGCGTCGCCGTACCGTTACCCACCGGGGTTATGGTCAGCATACTGCCCGCTACCGCTACCGTAACGATGTCTTCATCATCAGACTCTGCCTCGTAGCTCAACGTGTCGCCGTCAGGGTCGATAAACCCACTATTCAAATCAACCGTCTGTTCACCCCCGGCCACAGTTAACGCCGGCACCGTAATCGTTGTACTGGTCGTGGGCGCACTGTTGCCCACCGTTGCCATCACCATCTGCTCGACCGTGCCACCATTGCCATCATTGGCCCTGAGCGTTAGCGTCGCCGTACCGGCACCCACCGGGGTTATGGTCAGCATACTGCCCGCTACCGCTACCGTAACGATGTCCTCATCATCAGACTCTGCCTCGTAGCTCAACATATCGCCGTCAGCGTCGCTAAACCCGTTACTCAGTTCAACCGTCTGTTCACCCCCGGCCACAGTTAACGCCGACACCGTAATCGTTGTACTGGTCGTGGGCGCACTGTTGCCCACCGTTGCCATCACCGTCTGCTCGACCGTGCCACCATTGCCATCATTGGCCCTGAGCGTTAGCGTCGCCGTACCGGCACCCACCGGGGTTATGGTTAGCGTACTGCCCGCGACACTCACCGTAACGATGTCTTCATCTTCAGACTCTGCCTCGTAGCTCAACATATCGCCGTCAGCGTCGCTAAACCCGTTACTCAGATCAACCGTCTGCTCACCCGCCGCCAGACTCAGGCCAGGCACGGTCAGAGGTGCGTTGGTGGTGGGCGGATTATTGGGGGTGGCGGTGGTGGTGATGGTGACGGTAGCGGCTTGAGAGTCACTCACGCCATCGTTCACGATCAGGGAAAAGACCAGCACCGCATCAGCCAAGAGGTTCTCGGGGGCGGTGAAGGTCGGCGTGGCGGTGTCCGCGTCGGTCAGGGTCACCATCGGGGTTCCGCTGGCCTGCGTCCAGGTGTAGCTCAGGTTCGCGTTCTCGGGATCGTTGCCGCTGCCGTTCAGGGTGACGCTGGCGCCCTCGGCGACGGTCTGGTCAACACCAGCATCGGCGGTGGGCGGGTCATTCTGGCCGGCGGTGGTGGTGATGGTGACGGTAGCGGCTTGAGAGTCACTCACGCCATCGTTCACGATCAGGGAAAAGACCAGCACCGCATCAGCCAAGAGGTTCTCGGGGGCGGTGAAGGTCGGCGTGGCGGTGTCCGCGTCGGTCAGGGTCACCATCGGGGTTCCGCTGGCCTGCGTCCAGGTGTAGCTCAGGTTCGCGTTCTCGGGATCGTTGCCGCTGCCGTTCAGGGTGACGCTGGCGCCCTCGGCGACGGTCTGGTCAACACCAGCATCGGCGGTGGGCGGGTCATTCTGGCCGGCGGTGGTGGTGATGGTGACGGTAGCGGCTTGAGAGTCACTCACGCCATCGTTCACGATCAGGGAAAAGACCAGCACCGCATCAGCCAAGAGGTTCTCGGGGGCGGTGAAGGTCGGCGTGGCGGTGTCCGCGTCGGTCAGGGTCACCATCGGGGTTCCGCTGGCCTGCGTCCAGGTGTAGCTCAGGTTCGCGTTCTCGGGATCGTTGCCGCTGCCGTTCAGGGTGACGCTGGCGCCCTCGGCGACGGTCTGGTCAACACCAGCATCGGCGGTGGGCGGGTCATTCTGGCCGGCGGTGGTGGTGATGGTGACGGTAGCGGCTTGAGAGTCACTCACGCCATCGTTCACGATCAGGGAAAAGACCAGCACCGCATCAGCCAAGAGGTTCTCGGGGGCGGTGAAGGTCGGCGTGGCGGTGTCCGCGTCGGTCAGGGTCACCATCGGGGTTCCGCTGGCCTGCGTCCAGGTGTAGCTCAGGTTCGCGTTCTCGGGATCGTTGCCGCTGCCGTTCAGGGTGACGCTGGCGCCCTCGGCGACGGTCTGGTCAACACCAGCATCGGCGGTGGGCGGGTCATTCTGGCCGGCGGTGGTGGTGATGGTGACGGTAGCGGCTTGAGAGTCACTCACGCCATCGTTCACGATCAGGGAAAAGACCAGCACCGCATCAGCCAAGAGGTTCTCGGGGGCGGTGAAGGTCGGCGTGGCGGTGTCCGCGTCGGTCAGGGTCACCATCGGGGTTCCGCTGGCCTGCGTCCAGGTGTAGCTCAGGTTCGCGTTCTCGGGATCGTTGCCGCTGCCGTTCAGGGTGACGCTGACGCCCTCGGCGACGGTCTGGTCAACACCAGCATCGGCGGTGGGCGGGTCATTCTGGCCGGCGGTGGTGGTGATGGTGACGGTAGCGGCTTGAGAGTCACTCACGCCATCGTTCACGATCAGGGAAAAGACCAGCACCGCATCAGCCAAGAGGTTCTCGGGGGCGGTGAAGGTCGGCGTGGCGGTGTCCGCGTCGGTCAGGGTCACCATCGGGGTTCCGCTGGCCTGCGTCCAGGTGTAGCTCAGGTTCGCGTTCTCGGGATCGTTGCCGCTGCCGTTCAGGGTGACGCTGGCGCCTTCGGCGACGGTCTGGTCAACACCAGCATCGGCGGTGGGCGGGTCATTGGTGCCGGCGGTGGTGGTGATGGTGACGGTAGCGGCTTGAGAGTCACTCACGCCATCGTTCACGATCAGGGAAAAGACCAGCACCGCATCAGCCAAGAGGTTCTCGGGGGCGGTGAAGGTCGGCGTGGCGGTGTCCGCGTCGGTCAGGGTCACCATCGGGGTTCCGCTGGCCTGCGTCCAGGTGTAGCTCAGGTTCGCGTTCTCGGGATCGTTGCCGCTGCCGTTCAGGGTGACGCTGGCGCCTTCGGCGACGGTCTGGTCAACACCAGCATCGGCGGTGGGCGGGTCATTGGTGCCGGCGGTGGTGGTGATGGTGACGGTAGCGGCTTGAGAGTCACTCACGCCATCGTTCACGATCAGGGAAAAGACCAGCACCGCATCAGCCAAGAGGTTCTCGGGGGCGGTGAAGGTCGGCGTGGCGGTGTCCGCGTCGGTCAGGGTCACCATCGGGGTTCCGCTGGCCTGCGTCCAGGTGTAGCTCAGGTTCGCGTTCTCGGGATCGTTGCCGCTGCCGTTCAGGGTGACGCTGGCGCCCTCGGCGACGGTCTGGTCAACACCAGCATCGGCGGTGGGCGGGTCATTGGTGCCGGCGGTGGTGGTGATGGTGACGGTAGCGGCAGACGAGTCACTCACGCCATCGTTCACGATCAGGGAAAAGACCAGCACCGCATCAGCCAAGAGGTTCTCGGGGGCGGTGAAGGTCGGTGTGGCGGTGTCCGCGTCGGTCAGGGTCACCATCGGGGTTCCGCTGGTCTGAGTCCAGGTGTAGCTCAGGCTCGCGTTCTCGGGATCGTTGCCGCTGCCGTTCAGGGTGACGCTGGCGCCTTCGGCGACGGCCTGGTCAGCACCAGCATCGGCGGTGGGTGCGTCATTAACCGCAGTCACGGTGACGGTTGCCGTGGCGGTTGCGCCAAAGACGGTGCCGTCGGAGAGGCTGAAGGTGAAGGTGACATCGCCGGTGGCATTCTCAGCCGGGGTATAGACAAGGTTCGAGATACCGGCGGCGGCGATCACATCCCCCGCGGTCACCGCAGTGCCGTCGAGGGTCAGGTTGCCAGTTGCGGGCAGCGTGTCGATGCGCAGGCTGTCCAGGGCATCGCCGTCCGCATCGGTAAAGTTGAACTCGCCCGCCGTAAAGCTGTGGGCGGTATCCTCTTGCGTCGAGACCGCCAGCCCGCTCGTGGTCGGCGCGTCATTCTCCGCGCCGATGCTGACGGTTGCCGTGGCGGTTGCGCCAAAGGCGGTGCCGTCGGAGAGGCTGAAGGTGAAGGTGTCATCGCCGGTGGCATTCTCAGCCGGGGTATAGACAAGGTTCGAGATACCGGCGGCGGCGATCACATCCCCCGCGGTCACCGCAGTGCCGTCGAGGGTCAGGCTGCCGGTTGCGGGCAGCGTGTCGATGCGCAGGCTGTCAAGGTCATCGCCGTCCGCATCGGCAAAGTTGAACTCGCCCGCCGTAAAGCTGTGAGCGGTATCCTCTTGTGTCGAGACCGTCAGCCCGCTCGTGGTCGGCGCATCATTGACGGCGTCGATGGTGACGGTTGCCGTGGCGGTTGCGCCGAAGGTGGTGCCGTCGGAGTCGTCGGAGAGGCTGAAGGTGAAACTGACATCGCCGGTGGCATTCGCGGCCGGGGTATAGACGAGGGTCCCGATCCCGGCGGCGGGGATCACATCCCCGGCGATAACCGCAGCGCCATCAAGGGTCAGGCTGCCGGTGGCGGGCAGCGTGTCGATGCGCAGGCTGTGCAGGGCATCGCCGTCGGCATCGGCAAAGGTGAACTCGGCCGCCGCAAAGCTGTGGGCGGTATCCTCTTCTGTCGAGACCGTCAGTCCGCTTGAGGTCGGCGGGGTATTAGAGGTACTGCTCGCCGCGACCGCTATCGTGGGCGCGCTGGTCAGGGTCTCGTCGGTGCTGCCAGCATCGGTATAGCTGACGGTCACGGTGATTTGATCGCCCATTTCGTCCGGGGTCAGGATGTAGGTCGCAGAGGTCGCGCCGCTGATCGCCTCGTTCGTGGTTCCGTCGTTCGCAAACCATTGATAGGTGAATGACAGGGGATCAGGGCCATCGGCATCGCTGATGCCGTCGGTGTCCGCCGTCAGGGTCGCGCCCACGGCCGCGTTGCCGCTAATGGTCGGTAATCCGGTGGGTGGGGTATTGCCGCTATCCGACAAGACCCTGACAACCTCAGGATTTGCCAACTCGGGCGAACTTATACCAGCAGAGTTGGTCACGATGAGCTGGATCAGGAAATTTTGAGCTTGAGCCATTCGGGTCGGTGTAGTGTATTCAAAGGTCGCTTCGGTACCCAGCTCGGTAAACCCGCCGGTCTCGGTGTTAAGCAACCGCCAGGAGTAGGTCAGGGAACCGCCACCTGGATCGGAACTGGCGCTGCCGTCAAACCGGATGGTGACGCCACCGTCTACGCCCTCCTCTCCGCTATCACGCCTCACCAGACTGTCGTAATTTGAGGTAACCACAGCGCTGGGGGGAAGAGAGGGCGCCGCCACCGGCCCGACGGGAGCACTGGTCACACTTTCGTCGGTTTGTTGGTTATCTCTATAGCTGGCGGTCACGGTGATCTCCTCGCCCACATCGGCCGGGGTCAGCCGGTAGCTGTCCCCGGTGGCCCCGCTGATCGGCGTGTCCGTGCCAGCATCGTGCCTATTCCATTGATAGCTGAAAACCACATTAGTCAGGCCATTCGTATCTTGAATGTCGCCGGGCGACGCCGTCAGGATCCGACCCTGGGTCGGGTTGCCAGTGATGGTCGGTGACCCGGTGGGGTCGTTATTGCCATCCGGCCAGACCGAGACAGAAGTGATGGGTGCGTTCCCGGATAGGAAATTGGGTGAACTGACATTACTAACAGTGTTGGTCACGACGAGAGCAAATTGAAACACTTGCACTCGACCCACCATTCGGGGCGGTGTAGTGTATTCAAAGATCGCTTCGGTACCCACCACTACAACCCCGGTGCTCGCGGAGTTAAGCGTTTCCCATCGGTAAGTCAGAGGAGCGCCACTGGGATCGAAACTGCCGCTGCCGTCAAATGTGATGGTGACGCCACCATCTACGCCACTAAAATTTAAAGTAGTGCTCACCAGACTGTCGTAATCTGAGGTAACCACAGCGACGGGGGGAGCATTGGCCGCCAGCACCGGTCCGACGGGACCACTGAAGAAACCTCCTTCAATGCCATTGGCATCCATGTAGCTGACGTCCACGCTGATCATCTGGCCCACATTGCCCTGGGTCGGGGTGTAGGTTCTCATGTTTGCGCCGCTGATCTGACTGGTACCCGCAAACCATTGATAGGTGAATGACAGGCTAGCAGGGCCATCGGCATCGCTGATGCTGTCGGTGTTCGCCGTCAGGGTCTGACCCTCGGCCAGGATGCCGCTAATGGTCACCTCGCCAGTGGGGTCGTCGTTGACCGCGTTAATGGCTATGGTTGCCGTAGCGAATGTGGCACTGAAGTCAGTGCCGTCAGAGACGCTGTAGGTGAAGCTGTCCGTGCCATTAACGTTTGCGCCCGGGGTATAGACCAGATTGGGGATAGCGGTGGCGGCAATCTCTTGCCCCAGGATGACGGCTACGTTGTTCAGGGCCAGGCTGCCGCTACCGGGCAGGGTATCGATGCGCACCCGTTGCAGGCTATCGCCGTCGGCATCGTTAAAGGTGAAGTCGCCCGTCGCGAAGGTATAGGAGGTATCCTCGTTTATCGTAGCCGACAGCCCGCTTGAGGTGGGCGGGGTATTCGCGCCAGTGCCAGCCAACGCCACTGGCCCGACGGGATCACTGGTCACACTTTCGTCGGTGATTTGATTATCCGTATACAGGGCCGTCACGGTGATCAACTCGCCCACTTCGTCCGGGGTCAGCTGGTAGCTGTTCCCGGTGGCTCCGCTGATCGGCGTGTCCGTGCTCCCGACCCGCGTATTCCATTGATAGGTGAATGACAGATTAGCAGGGCCATCGGCATCGCTGATGCCGGAGGTATTCACCGTCAGGGTTGCGCCCAGGGTCGCGTTGCCGCTAACGGTCGGTAATCCGCTGGGTGGGGCATTGCTGCTATCCGGAAAGACACTGATGGTCTCAGAATCTGCCAACCCGGGTGAACTCAGATTAGCAGTGTTGGTCACGACGAGATAGATTAGAAAATCTTGAGATTCAGTCATTCGGGACGGTGTGGTGTATTCAAAGGTCGCTTCGGTGCCCAGCTCGGTAAACCCGCCGGTCTCGGTGTCAAGCAACCGCCAGGAGTAGATCAGGGAACCGCCACCGGGATCGGAACTGCCGCTGCCGTCAAACCGGATGGTGACGCCACCGTCTACGCCCCTGGATCCGTTATTAAGCCTCACCAGACTGTCGTAATTTGAGGTAATCACAGCGCTGGGGGGGAGAGCGGGCGCCGCCACCGGCCCGACGGGAGCACTGGTCACACTTTCGTCGGTTCGTTGGTTATCTCTATAGCTGGCGGTCACGGTGATCAACTCGTCCACATCGTCCGGGGTCAGCCGGTAGCTGCTCCCGGTGGCCCCGCTGATCGGCGTGTCCATGCCGGCATCGTGCCTATTCCATTGATAACTGAAAACCACATTAACCAGACCATCGGGGTCTTGAATGTCGCCGCGCGACGCCGTCAGGGTCTGGCCCTGGCTCAGGCTGCCAGTGATGGTCGGTGACCCGGTGGGGTCATTATTGGCACCAGTCGGCAAGACCGTGACGTTAACGATAGGTGGGAGCCCGTGTGGGAAACCGGGTGAACTGAAATTAGTAACAGTGTTGGTTACGACGAGAGTAAATTGAAACATTTGCACTCGACCCACCATTCGGGGCGGTGTAGTGAATTCAAAGATCGCTTCGGTACCCACCAGGTCAACCCCGGTGTTATCGGAGTTAATCATCTCCCAGCGGTAAGTCAGAGGAGCGCCACTGGGATCGAAACTGGCGCTGCCGTCAAATGTGATGGTAACGCCACCATCTACACCTTCAAATCCGCTCTCAAGCCTCACCAGACTGTCGTAATTTGAGGTAATCACAGCGGTGGGGAGGGCTTCTACCACCGTTACGGTCACCACCTGCTCGGCAGTGCCGCCATTGCCATCATCGGCCGTGATCGTGATGGTTGTGGTGCCTTCGTTTCGCGGGGCAATGTTCAGCACACTGCCCGCGATGACCGTCACAAAGGCCACGCTTCCATTACTGATGCTTACGGTGTAGGTCAGAGCATCGCCATCGATGTCGCTAAACAGGCTACTCAGATCAAACGTCCGTGGGCCCCCTGTCAGACCCAGGCCAGGCACCGTCAGCCCCTGGGCGATGATGGGCGGGTCGTTGACCGCGGTCACGGTGATGGTTGCCGTGGCGGTGGTACTGAAGGCGGTGCCGTCGGAGACACTGAAGGTGAAGGTCGCAGCGCCGTTGACATTGAGCGCCGGGGTATAGACCAGATTCGGAATATCGGCAACGGCAATCTCTTGGGGCACGGTGACCAGCGTACCGTTCAGCGCCAGGCTGCCGCTGGTGCTGGCGGGTAGCGTAGCGATGCGCACTTGTTGCAGGCTATCGCCGCTTTCGGCATCGTCGAAGTTGAAATTACCCGCCGCAAAGGTATAGGGGGTGTCCTCAGCAGTCGTGGCCGTCAGCCCGGTTGTGGTGGGCGGGGTATTGGTGGTCACTTCAATGCTAAAGCTCAGTGAATCCGTGTCTCCGTCCCCATTTGTCGCGGTGTAGACCGGGTTGTACGTCCCAAGATTGCTCGGCGTACCAGACAGTGTGCGGCTGGCAGGATCAAAGGCCAGTCCAGCCGGCAGAGGAGCCAGCGTATAGGTATTGGTACTTGGCAATGAATTGGGCCCGTCCCGCGCCTCGGGCAAAGTTATAGGCGTAATTGCATTGCCCACGCTGAAGGTCTGATTGGCGATGGTTGCCTGAAACAGCGGTCTGATAAAGATTCTGACGGTGGCGGCGGCGGACGATGCCTGCCCGTCACTAACGATCAGCCTGAAAGTGTACGAGGCCGGGACGGATGACGGTATCAGGGTTGGAATGGTGAAGGTTGGTTGTGCGGCTGTCGTATCGCTTAAAGTCACCGTGGTGGCGCCGGCAGTCCGTTCCCAAAGGTAGGTCAGGGCCGCATTATCGCCATCGGGATCGTCACTGCCCGTGCCATCAAGCGTGACTTCTGTGCCCTTGCCCCACCTCTGATTTGAACCGGCATTGGCGGTGGGCGGCATATTCGCCGTAATCGCCGACGTGGGCGCGCTGGTCAGGCTTTCGTTGGTGTTATTGGCATCGGTATAGCGGACGGTCACGGTGATCATCTCGCCGACATCGTCCTGGGTCAGGGTGTAGGTTGCAGAGTCCGCGCCGCTGATTGCCGTATCCGTGGTTCCGTCGTTCCGGTTCCATTGATAGGTGAACGGCAGGGGATCGGGGCCATCGGCATCGCTGATGCCCGAGGTATCCGCCGTCAGTTCCCTGCCTTCGATCAGAGTGCCGCTAATGGTCGGTACTCCGGTGGGCAGGGTGTTCTGCGCACTGGCCCCGGTTGCCGAGAGTATCAGCAAAAAAAAAGCTGCGACGCAGAAACGCGCAGTGGATAGGAAGGCTGTCTCTAAAAAATGAAATGGCGATGGGGAAGATTTTGAAGTAGCCATGCATACTCTCCGCTTCGTACAATGCCCGCTCAGGAGACTGGTGCGCCAGGTTTTGACGGACTTATTTATGGGTATTTTCCTAACAGTAGGACTAGTCATTATCGCTTAGGTTAAGTTGCATTCTATAAACCGTCTTGTAGTTTGCCAGTGGTTTGATCGATCAAACCACACACTGTGCCAATTGTAGATACAAAGTGTAGTTTAGGTATTTTTCACTGTCAAGTTCTTAAATAGAACGACTACTCGCCTCAAACGCCATCTCTGGCAACTGACTAAAAGTGTCTTTAACCTAATTGCACAGGCTAGGGTATAACACCGCCATGTCTGGTAATACTTTTGGCAAACTATTTACATTAACCGCTTGTGGCGTTGGAAAACCCACAACTACAAAGTCATTCTCTTACGACAGCAAGACGGGAAAACGCCTTGGTTTTAAAACCGGAGTTTCATGCCAACAAATCCCTTAACCTCACGTTTTTCAACATTCGGGGACGACACTGTTGCCTCCAAGTTCAATCCCGGCATAATCTCTGCTCCGTAACGATAACCCAGACCGGAACGCGCTCCCTCCTCTTCCGACCTGTCATGCTCAAAACTAATACTGTGGCCTCCACCTCTCGTGGTGTATTCCAGCACGTATGCCTGTGACAATCCCTCTGCAGACACATCATCCCCGGATGCGTGATTAATACCTACAGACGGCGTCACAGTCCCCGCTCTCCCATTCCTGCCCACAGCAATACCGTAAGACAACGCGCCCACAAAGCGCCGTTGCTCTACCGCTTCACGACCCAGCTCACGCTGACCCTCCACAGAACCGCTCAAACCCACCTCGGTTTCAAAACGCATTCCACCGCCAACACTGTAAGTCATATCGTCATCATTCACCGTATCTAATAAATCAAATATCAAACCTCCGCTCGCAAACGGCCTCAACGTTACTCCTGAAAACTTCACACGGTAACTCACCTCAAAACCCGGAGTCAGGCGAAGCACTGACGCCGTGGTCTCACCAATCTCACGGTTGCTGCTGTCCGTATATCCCTCCAGCCTCTTGCGACTGCCGAGCAGACTCACATTCGGTACCACTTCCAAACTGTTATCCAAAAACTTCATCGCACCCGACACACGCACCGCGCCAAATAACAGATTACTGTCGGCAGAGGCCGCGAACGGCGTGCTCGCCTGCCCAAACGTCCCCGTCAGGTCAACATCTCCTATTCCGTAGCCCCCAAACAGGGATATATCCAGACCCCACGGACTCTCATACAGCAGGTACGGTGACACCGATACCATCTTCTCATCATAGGTGCCTTCGTTGTAGGTGGTCGTCAGTTCACTGTCCAGATAACCCACTGCCGCACCCAAGGTCAAAGACTCCGAGGGACGGTAATCCAAACCTGTGTTGTAAGACCACACACGACCGTCATAGCGATTGTCGTCACCGGATGTATTGTAATCGTTGTCCAGACGCGTCTCGCCTCCTCCTCCCCACAGGGTAAGTGTCCGCGGCGATGACAAATCAGTTCCCACAACCGGCGCTAACGAACCCTCTGCCCCGGCGGACGAAATACCGATCTTGCGCCACTCCTCATTCAACCCCATCAGACTGTTCAGGGAAAGATCAAACTCCAGATGAGACAGCATCTCACGGACGTTCTCGTATTCAACGTATTTGCCTTCTCCCTCTGTCTCTACACCCGCATGTCGTGGAACGCTCACACGGTTGCCTCCGTCCAGCGCCCTCAGGTGGTTCTGTACCGTACTTATCACCAGATCGCTCTGAACACCCGCAAGGTGCGTCAGCAACGTTTTCCTCCCTTCACGATCCAGGTCTTCATTCAACGGCCGTACCGCGTTGTTCACACTTATACTGAACGGAACCACCGGATTGCCCGTAACGGCACCCGTAATGGAACCTTGAACCGGATTATAGGAAACTCCGATGAGAGACCCGAACCCGATTGCCGGAGTCACCTCCAGTACGATACTGCCCGCCCTGATACCGGTAACCTCGTGAGGTACTGTTTCGCCATTCAGGGTTGAGGTAACGGTGAAATCCTCACCATTAGCGTTATCAAGGATTACTTCTTCGCTGGTCGACAACGTGATAATACTTCCCGTCGTGTCCGTGGTCGGTGGCTCCGCGTTGAGACGCAACGCCTCGTCCATCGTTAACACCCTGACAATATCTGTCACCTCCATCGTTGACTCACTTGTAAGGCTTTCACGCGTGCCACCGCCATCTGTGAAGAAGACCGTCACCGTGATAAACTCGCCCACCTCGTCCTCGGTCGGGGTGTAGGTTTCGGTGGTCGCGTTGTTAATCGGCGTGTCCGTGCTCCCGACCCGCGTATTCCATTGATAGGTGAACATGGACAGCTCGGGCAGACCATCTATATCCTCAATACCAGAGACATCCGCCGTCAGTTCCTCTCCCTCGTTCGCCGTGCCCGTAATTGTAGGCAATCCCGTCGCAGGGTCATTTGACGCTTCTATGGTCAGGACCGCCGTGGAGGACTCACTGAAGTCAGTGCCGTCGGAGACGCTGAAGTCGAAGGTCACATCGCCGTTGGCATTGACCACCGGGGTATAGACCAAGGTCGGAATATTCGCAACGGCTATCTCTTGCCCCTCGTTAACCGCCGTACCGCCCAAGGTCAGGCTACCGCTGGCGGGCAGGCTATCGATGCGCACCTGTTGCAAATTATCGCCGTCGGCATCGGTAAAGGGGAAGTCGACAACCGCAAAGGTATATTCGGCATCCTCGTCGGTGGTGACCGCCAGACCGCTGGTGGTGGGAGCACTGTTGCCCACCGTTGCCATCACCGTCTGCTCGACCGTGCCACCATTGCCATCATTGGCCCTGAGCGTCAGCGTCGCCGTACCGGCACCCACCGGGGTTATGGTCAGCATACTGCCCGCTACCGCTACCGTAACGATGTCTTCATCATCAGACTCTGCCTCGTAGCTCAACGTATCGCCGTCAGGGTCGCTAAACACACTATTCAAATCAACCGTCTGTGCGCCCCCGGCCAGACTCAAGCCCGGCACTGTCAGACCCGTGCCGGTGGGATCGTCATTGACCGCGTTAATGGTGATGGTTGCCGTGGCTACCGCACTGAAGGCAGTGCCGTCAGAGACTCTGTAAGTGAAGGTGTCCGTGCCGTTGGCATTTGCGACCGGGGTATAGAACAGGTTCGGAATACTGGCAACGGCAATCTCTTGCCCCGCTCTAACCGATGCGCCACCGAGGGTCAGGCTGCCGGTTGTAGGCAGTCTATCGATGCTCACCTGTTGCAGGCTGTCGCTGGTGTCGACATCGCTAAAGGGGAAGTCGGCCACCGCAAAGGTATGGGGGGTATCCTCGTCTATGGTGACCGCCAGATCGCTCGAGGTCGGCGGGGTATTCGGGGTGCTTGCAGCCACCACCGGTCCGACGGGGTCACTGACAAAACCTCCCTCAAAGCCATCGGCATCCATGTAGCTGACATCCACGCTGATCATCTCGCCTAATTCGTTCCCGGTCAGGATGTAGGTCGGGGAGTCCGAGTTGCTGATAGGAGTGTTACCCGCAAGCCATTGATAGGTGAATGACAGAGTAGCAGGGCCATCGGCATCGGTAATGCCGGCGGTGTTCGCCGTCAGGGTCTCCCCCACCCGGGGAATGCCGCTGATCGTCACCTCGCCACTAGGATCATCATTGACCGAGTTAATGGTGACGGTTGCCGTGGCGGGCGTGGCACTAAAGGCAGTGCCGTCGGAGACGCTGAAGGTGAAGCTGTCCGTGCCGTTGACATTGGTCACCGGGGTATAGACCAGGTTCGGAATATCCGCAACGGCAATCTCTTGGGCCACGATGACCGCTGTGTTGTTCAGGGTCAGGTTGCCGTCGGCGCCGTCGGGCAGGCTATCGATGCGCACTTGCTCCAGCATATCGCCCGTGTCGGTATCGGCAAAGGGGAAGTTGGCCACCGCAAAGGTGTAGTCGGTATCCTCGTTTGTGGTGACCGTGAACGCGCTGGTGGTGGGCGGGTTGTTGACCGGCGCATCGCTGGCTGCGATGGTCGCCTGGGCCGTGGTCGTGTCCAGAGTGACACCTGCCGGTAGTGGGCTGTTGGTGTTCGCACTCAGGGTCAGGGTGAAGGTCTCATCGCCCTCGGTCTCGCTATCGTCCGTCGTCGGTACGCTGATGTCCTGGCTCAGGTCGGTCGCGCCTGCCGCGAAGGTCAGCGTGCCGTCGGTATCGGTGAAATCAGCCGCCACCGCCGTGTCGGGCGAGGTGGCATAGTCCACCACCACTTCATCCGTGGGAGAACCCGACAGGGTCACGGTGAAGGTCGCGGGATCGCCTTCATCGACTGCGGCGCCAGGGGGCGCAATGGAAACCGTCACGGGGTCAACCACCGCAATGCTAAAGCTGCGTGAATCCGTGCCAATGCTACTCGTCGCGACGTAGGTCAGGTCAAAGGTTCCAGACTGGGTCGGCGTACCAGACAGTGTGCGGTTAGTAGTATTAAAGGACAGTCCAGGCGGCAGGGGGCTCAGCGCATAGGTATTGGGATTGCCTACAGTATCCAGTGCCGTGGGCAAAGTCAGATCATCAATTTGGTTGCCCACCACATAGGTCTGATCAACAAGGGTCTCGGGGAACCCAAATCTCGGTCGGGTAAAAATTTCGACTCGGGCGGTGTTGGTGGACGAGAGCGCTCCGTCGTTAACGACCAAATTGAAACGAAAAGTAAATTCGCGCTCTATTACGGTTGGAATGGTGAACGTCGGTTGCTGTGCTGTCGGATCGCTTAAAGTCACCGGGATGCCGCCGCCGTTATCCAGCGGCACCTGCGTCCATAGATACGTCAGATTCGCATTATCGCCGTCGGGGTCGTTACTGCCAGAGCCATCGAGCGTGATGAGGCTACCTTTGGCCCCTGTCGAACCTGAACCGGCATTGGCGGTGGGGCGGGTATTGGTCTGGATCACCGCCGTGGGGGCACTGGTCCGTTCTTCACGCGTTCCCACGTCATCGGTGAAGATGGCCGTCACGGTGATCACATCACCGACATCGCCCGCAGTCGGGATATAGGTGATGGCGGTCGCGCCGGCAATATCCTGGCCGTCCGCCTGCCATTGGTAGCTGAAGGCGGGTGCGGCAGGCCCATCGGCATCGACAATTCCAGATGTGTCCGCTGTCAGGGTCTGGCCCACTTGAAGAATGCCGCTGATGGTCGGCTCTCCCGTCGCCGGGATGTTGCCCGGCGCCGCCACCGCCGCCGTGGGCGCGCTGGTTCGTTCTTCACTCGTTGCGCCAACGGTGAAGCTGGCCGTCACGGTGATCCTCTTACCGATATCGTCCGTGCTCAGGGTGTAGGTGATGGAGGTCGCGTTGGCAATATCTACGCCATCCGCCTGCCATTGGTAGCTGATGTCGGATTCGTCAAGCCCGTTGGCCGCGATAATTGCAGAGGCGTCTGCCGTTAGCTCCTCACCCTCGGTCGGAGTGCCGGTGATGGTCGGGAGGTTAATCACCGCAATGCTAAAGCTGCGTGAATCCGTGCCAAAGTTACTCGTCGCGGTGTAGGTCAGGTCAAAGGTTCCAGCCTGGGTCGGCGTACCAGACAGTGTGCGGTTAGTAGTATTAAAGGACAGTCCAGGCGGCAGGGGGCTCAGCGCATAGGTATTGGGATTGCCGAAAATGTCCAGTGCCGTGGGCAAAGTCAGATCATCAATTTGGTTGCCCACCACATAGGTCTGATCATCAAGGGTCGTGGGGAACGGAAATATCGGTCGGGTAAAGATGGTGACTTCAGCCCTGTTGGTGGACGAGAGCGCCCCGTCGCTAACGACCAGCCTGAAAACAAAAGTAAAACCGCGCTCTATTACGGTTGGAATGGTGAACGTCGGTTGCTCTGCTGTCGGATCGCTTAAAGTCACCGGGGTGCTGCCAGGCTGCTGCGTCCATAGATACGTCAGCATGTCGCTCGCATCCGGGTCGGAACTGCCAGAGCCATCAAGCGTGATGAGGCTACCTTTGTCCGCTGTCGAATCTGAACCGGCACGGGCAGTGGGCCTGCTGTTGTTCACGGTCACCGACGGGGTCTGGCTGATAGTGCCGCCATTGCCATCATCGGCGGTAAGCGTGAGGGTGGCGGTACCCCTGCTGACCGGGGTAATGGTCAGCATGCTGCCCGCGACCGCCACCGTGAAGATGGTTTCATTACCAGAGTCCGCGGTATAGGTCAAGGTATCGCTGCTGTCCGCGTCATCGAAATTGTCCTCGAGATCAAAGGTCTGCGCCCCCGACGTTACGGTTAACCCGGTCACGGCAAGGTCTGTCGTACTGGTGGGCGGGGTGTTGGCCGGCGCATCGCTGGCTGCGATGGTCGCCTGGGCCGTGGTCGTGCCCAGGGTGACCCCTGCCGGAAAACCCCCGCTGGGCGCGCTCAGGGTCAGGGTGAAGGTCTCGTCGCCCTCGGTATCGCTATCGTCCGTCGTCGCTATGTTGATGTCCTGGGTCAGAGTGGTCGTATTCGCCGCGAAGGTCAGCGCCGCATCAGCGGCCGGGGCGGTGAAATCGCTCCCCTCGGTCGCCGTTTCGTCCGAGGTGGCATAATTCACCACCACTTCATCCGCGGGAGAACCCGACAGGGTCACGGTGAAGGTGGCAGGATCGCCCTCATCGACCGAAGCGCCGGGGCCCGCAATGGAAACTGTCACCATGTCCGCCGCGAGCACCGGCCCGACGGGATCACTGACAACACCTCCCTCAATGTCATTGGCATCCATGTAGCTGATGTCCACACTGATCATCTCGCCTAATTCGTCCCCGGTCAGGAGGTAGGTTGGGGAGGTCGCGTTGTTGATAGGAATGCCACCCGCAAGCCATTGATAGGTGAATGACAGCATATCAGGGCCATCGGCATCGCTAATGCCGTCGGTGTTCGCCGTCAGGGTCTCGCCCACGGTCGCGGTGCCGGTGATGGTCACCGTGCCGCTGGGATCATCATTGACCGCGTTTACGGTCACGGTTGCCGTGGCGGGCGGGGTACTGAAGTCAGTACCGTCGGAGACGCTGAAGGTGAAGGTCGCAGCGCCGTTGACATTGAGCGCCGGGGTATAGCGCAGATTCGGAATACCGGCAACGGGAATCACTTGCCCCGCGATAACCGCTGTGCCGCTCAGCGCCAGGCTGCCGCCGGCGCTGGCGGGCAGGCTATCGATGCGCACCTCTACCAGGTTATCGCCGGAGTCGGCATCGTTAAAGTTGAAATTACCCGCTGCAAAGGTATAGGCGGTATCCTCAAGCGTCGTGACCGTCAGCCCGCTGGTGGTGGGCGGGGTGTTGGCCGGCGCGCTGATAGTGAGGGTTCGGGTCAGGGTTTCAACGACATCGTTACCGCTAACAAGGTCCGAGACCGTTAACTCAGCGATGAATCGAACCTCGCGTCCGCCACTACCAGCGGGTGCCTGAAAGGTGAAGTGCCGGAGCAGGTTATGCCACCGCTCTGGGGCTTCGTCATCGTTGTCGGGGGTACTAACGCCGACTATTATGTTTTGCGATGCACCAACACTAGCGATGGGTATAAATAAAATGTCATAATTTCTCCTCTCCGCAGCAGCAGCGAGCGTCACCGCATCGCCAGAGTTCAGATTAGCCGCACTCTCGACTCTTAGTCTAAAGGTATTGGGCCGCCCTGTGTCTATGCTCAAATCGGGAAAGATCGCCACCGGAGCACCCCCCGGCGTGACCGGAAGGGGCGTTGTCGTCCCGCTCAGTTCAAGCGGGGACATCATCGCCACCGCCGCCGTGGGCACGCTGGTCAGCGGCCCTTCGTTGGTGTTCCCGGCATCGGTATAACGCACAGACACGGTGATTTGATCGCCCATTTCGTCCGCGGTCAGGAGGTAGGTTGCGGAGGTCGCGTTGTTGATGGCCGTGTCCGTGCCGCCGGCGTGGGTATTCCATTGATAGGTGAACGGCAGGGGATCGGGACCATCGGCATCGCTGATGCCGCTGGTGTTTGCCGTCAGGGTCACCCCCACCCGGGGCGTGCCGGTGATGGTCGGAAGCCCCGTCGGCGGGCTGTTGGCCGCCGGCGCGCCGATATTGAGGGTTCGGGTCAGGGTGTCGGAGGAGTCGGAACCACTAAGACTGTATCGCACCTGAACGAATAATCGAATCTCGCGTCCGCCACTACCGGCGGGTGCCGCAAAGGTGAGGTTCCTGAGCAAACCCTGCCATCTATCTGCGCCTGGGGGTGTCCCGGACGCAAAACCGCCAAACAATGTATCATTAGAAGTACCTATAATTCCGGCGGCGGGAAAAAACTGCACCTGAATCCCGCTCGTATTCGGAGTACCGCTGAAGGCCAGGGTATCGCCAGCATTCAAGTCATCCGGGTTCTCGACTCTTACTCTTATGACTACAGGGTTTGCATCTGCATCGCTCACCACCAAATCGGGAAAGACCACCACCGCATCACCCCCCGGCGTGACTGGAAGGGGCGTTGTGGTGCCGCTCAGGTCAGGCAAGGGCGGGGGCGGGGACATCATCGCCACCGCCGCCGTGGGCGCGCTGGTCAGGCTTTCACGCATACCACCGTCATCGGTGAATCTGGCCGTCACGGTGATCATCTCGCCCTCATCGCCCGTGGTCGGGGTGTAGGTTGCAGAGTTCGCGCCGCTGATGGCCGTATCCACGCCGCCGGAGTGCGTATTCCATTGGTAGGTGAATGTCAGGGGATCGGGACCATCGACATCGCTGATGCCGCCGGTGTTCGCCATCAGGGTCTCGCCCACCCGGGCCGTGCCGCTGATCGTCACCGTGCCGCTGGGCTCATCATTGACCGCGCGAATGAGGATGGTTGCCACGGCGGACTCACTGAAGTCAGTGCCGTCGGAGAGGCTAAAGTCGAAGGTCGAAGCACCGTTGACATTGTCCGCCGGGGTATAGACCAGACTGCCGTTGTCGATATCGGTAACGGTAATCTCTTGCATCGCGTTGACCGCTGTGCCGTTCAGGGTCAGGTCGCCCGTGGCGGGCAGGCTATCGATGCGCACTTGTTCCAGCATATCGCTCATGTCGGCATCGGTAAAGTTGAAGTCGTCCGCCACAAAGGTATGGGAGGTATCCTCGTCTATCAAAGCCCCCAGCCCGACGGTGGTGGGCGCATTATTTCTGCCCACGATGGCCGCCTTGGCGCTGCTGGCCGACGGGTTGAGGATGAAACCTGGCGGGAAGACAGAACCCCCGTCGCCGTCATTCATCAGGGTTAGCGTGAAGGTCTCGCTGTTCTCGACTTCGTTATCGTCGGTCACCGGCACAACGATGGTCTGGGTCAGGGCGTTCGTGCCCATGAAGAAGGTCTGCGCGCCGCTGGTCTCGGTGAAATCATTTGCCTGGGCGGTGTCGTCTGACTCAATGGAGGTGCTAAAGCCCACCGTCAAGCCATCGCCCACAGGCGAGGCCGACAGGGTCACGGTGAACACGGCATTCTCACCCTCGATCACCGGGTCTCTGGGCCCGGCGAGGGATATCGTCGCCTCATCGCTCGCCGCGATTGTCCCGCGTGCCGTTTGCATGTCCATGTCCAGGGTGAACCCTGCCGGTAGCGGGTTGTCAGGGTTCTCACTCAGGGTCACCGTGAAGGTCTCGTTGTCTTCCGGCAGGTTATCGTTAACCACCCCCACAGTGAAAGTCTGGCTCAACTCGCTCGTGCCCGCCGGGAAGGTCAGCGTGCCAGTGGTTTCTGTGAAATCGCTCGCCATCGCCGTGTCGCCGGCCTCGACCGAAGCGGTGTAGTTCACCACCACATCCGATCCCGGAGCCCCCGACAGTTGCACGGCAAAGGTGATGTCCTGGTCTTCGGGCACAGTATTGCCGCCGCTAATGACCGACACCGTCGCCGTGCCGTTGGCCGCGATGGTCGCCTGGGCCGTCGCCGTCGCCAGACTAACGCCCACTGGTAGCGGGCTGGCAGAGTTCGCGCTCAGGGTCGCCGTGAAGGTCTCGTCGCCTTCCACCAGTTCATCGTCTTCCACCGATACCGTGAAGGTCTGGCTCAGAGCCGCGCCCGGCGAAAAGGTCAAGGTGCTGCTCGTCGCCATGAAATCGCTCTGCTCCGCCGTGTCCTCAGGCGCCACCGAGGTGGCATAGTTCAGCACGATGTCATTCGCGGTAGAATGCGATAAAGTCACCGTGAAGGTGGCGTCTTCGCCCTCATCGACGGGAGCGTCAGGGGGCGCAATGGAAACCGCCACCGTGCCAATGACCTGCGCCGTGAGCGTACTGGTCAGGGGCCCCTCGTCGGTACCCCCTCTATCGGTGTAGTCGACGGTCACGCTGATGCTGTTCCCCACGTCATCATCGGTCAGAGTGTAGGTTTCCTCGTTTGCGCCGGGGATCGGCTCGCTCGTGGTTCCGTTGTTCCTATTCCATTGATAGGTGAATGGCAGGGGATCGGGGCCATCGGCATCGCTAATGCCGGAGGTGTCCGCCGTCAGAGTCTGGTCCCGTTCAGGGACGCCATCAATAATCACATTGCCACTGACCGGGCTGTTAATCACCGTGACGGGAAGTATCAGCCCGCCGGCTCTGCCGGGCGGAAGGCGGCTATCAAGCGCTCGGATACCGAGCCTGAGGGTACCAGGACCCACCGGGGTCAGGGTCAGCGTACTGCCCGTGACTGCCCAGGTGACCACATCTTCTTCTTCGAAATCCGGGTTCGGATCTTCCGTGTCAAAAAACACCGCTTGATAAGTCAAAGCATCATCATCGCCATCAGGGTCTGTATAAGTGCCACTCAGTTCAACCTCTTGTGGCCCCGCCGGCAGACTCAGCTCAGGCACCATCGGGACGACCATCGTGCGCACAGGCGACCGGTTGAACCCCAGCACCTGCACCGCAACCACCCGGGTATCCGTGCCGCCATTGCCATCATTGGCCGTGATGGTGAGGTTGGCGTTACCGATGTCGAACGGGGTAACAAACAGCCTGTATAGCGGGTGTGACGCATCTATCATCCCCTCGGCGATGTTAAGATCATCAGAGACCACGGTGTAGGTCGTTATATCGCCGTCAGGGTCCACCCCCCTGGGAATGTCGCTCAGCTCAAAGGGTCCCTGTTCTCCCGAGAAGGAGGTAAACACCGGCAGCACAATTTCCGGGATGATGGGCGGACTATTGCCCACCGTTGCCACAATCCTCAGTTCGCCGTTGCCCCCGTTTCTATCATTGGCCCTGAGCGTGAGGGTTGCGGTGCCTCTGGTAACCGGGATGAGGGTCAACGTACTGTCCGTCACCGACACCCTGAGCACGCTTTCATCACCAGAGCTTGCGGTATATATCAGGGCATCGCCATCGGGGTCGGTAAAAATGCTATTCAAATCAACCGTCTCTGCGCCCCCCGTCACGCTCGGCACGGGCAACGTAATTGCCGTGCCGACAGGCGGGTCATTGACATTGGCCACCGCCTCTGTGGGCGCGCTGGTCAGCGGCCCTTCATCCTCGCCCCCGGCATCGGTATAGCGCACGGTCACGGTGATCATCTCGCCCACATCGCCCTGGGTCAGGGTGTAGGTTTCGGAGGTCGCGTTGCTAATCGGCGTGTCCGTGCTCCCGACCCGCGTATTCCATTGGTAGGTGAAAACCGCATTTTCCAGACCATCGGGTTCGACAATGGCATCGGTTACCGCAGTCAGGGTCTGATTCTGGGCCGGCATGCCATCGATGGTCACCGCGCCGGTGGGCGGGTCATTGACCGGGTTGATAGTGATGGTTGCCATGGTAGTGGCGGTGCTGAAGGTGGTGCCGTCGTAGACGCTGTAGGTGAAGATGTCATCACCGTTGGCATTTTCCGGCGGGGTATAGACCAGAGTCGGAATAGCGGTAACGTTAATCACTTGCCCTGCGAGCACTGCTCCGCCGCCGAGGGTCAGGGTGCCTCTGGCAGGCAGGTCATTGATGCTCACTCGTTGCAGTCTATCGCCAGTGTCGGCATCGGTAAAGGGAAAGTCGTCCGCCTCAAAGGTATAGGGGGTGTCCTCAGGCGTGCTGACCGCCAGCCCGCTTGATGTGGGCGGGTTGTTGGGCGCGGGGCCCACGATATTGAGGGTTCGGGACAGCATGTTTAAGTAGGAAGATCCATTATCGTAAGACGCCTCAACTCTGAGTTGAATCTTGCGTCCGCCAGTATCAGCCGGTGCCTGAAAGGCGACGCTCCGGAGCAAAGTTTGCCACGCCTCTGCGTTTTGGCTCGGTGGCTCTTGCGCAAAACTGGTGAATACCCTACTATCACTGGTGATGTTGGTGGGGGAGGCTTGAAAGTTAAACCCGGGCACAACCGGATCGTGCAAGCGCACGAACGGGGTGGTCACGGCATCTTCATTTACCAAGTCACCCCGGTTCAAGACTCTTATTTGAACTAAATTAGGTATTGTTCCTATCACGGTCAAGTCGGGAAACATCTCCACAGGACCATCACCCGGGGTGATGGAAAGAGGCGTTACTGTCGCGCTCAGAGCACGCGTTGTTTGTTGTTGAGCGAACACCGTCGTGGGTGCGCTGGTCAGGGGGCCCTCGGCACTGTTTTCATCATCGGTGTAGCGGACGGTCACGGTGACCATCCGGCCGACATCGGCCTGGGTCGGTATGTAGGTGCGCTGGGTCGCGCCGGAAATCGGCGTGTCCGTGCTTCCTATCCGCGTATTCCATTGATAGGTGAAAACCGCATTTTCCAGACCATCCCTATCTTCAATGGCATCGGTAATGGCCGTCAGGGTCCGACCCTCGGTCCGGGTGCCGCTAATGGCCGGTAATCCGGTGGGCGGGACATTGACATTGGCTATCTGACCTGAGGTAGTCGTTCTGTATGTCTCCTGACGGTTCTCGCGGTCGGTATATGAGATGGTCAGGGTGATGTGGTTGCCCACATCGGACTGGGTCAGGGTGTAGGTGCGCCCGGTGGCGCCGCTAATGGAAACAAGATTAGTACCCGCATCGGAACGAGACCACTGATAGCTAAATGTTGAGCGGTTGGGCAGGCCATCGTCATCGCGCAGGCCGGAGAGATTCACCCCAAGGGTCTCATTCTCGCTCAGATTGCCGGTGATGGGCACCGTGCCGGTGGGCCGGAGATTGCTGTTGACTATCTCATCCAATGTGCCGAGGCTTCTCGTTTGATCCCCAGTTGAGACGCTCACTATGAGAAATCTGCCCACATCGGCCTGGGTGAGCTGGTAGGTGTTGGAGGTTTCGGAGAGCGGAGCACCAGTAAAATACCTCCATGAATAGACGGGGATTTCGCCGGGATGCCCGGAGGTTAAATTAGTGCCTGTAACCGTCAGCGTCCCACCCTGGATGGGGGTGCCGGTGAGGCTGAAGCCTTGAACTTCATGAACTGCATGGGCCGCGGTTGCCGATAGCCCCAGCGAGAAGAGCACCAGCGCGCAGAAACCAGCCACCACCCTCAGGCAAGTTAACATGAAGTCACTAATATGTCGTTTTTTGACAGGCATATTTATTATTGAGAAGTTATTTTATTCTTCTTCCGAACATTTTGCAACTATAAATTTAATTTGTTTTTAAAACCGGAGTTTCATGCCAACAAATCCCTTAACCTCACGTTTTTCAACATTCGGGGACGACACTGTTGCCTCCAAGTTCAATCCCGGCATAATCTCTGCTCCGTAACGATAACCCAGACCGGAACGCGCTCCCTCCTCTTCCGACCTGTCATGCTCAAAACTAATACTGTGGCCTCCACCTCTCGTGGTGTATTCCAGCACGTATGCCTGTGACAATCCCTCTGCGGACACATCATCCCCGGATGCGTGATTAATACCTACAGACGGCGTCACAGTCCCCGCTCTCCCATTCCTGCCCACAGCAATACCGTAAGACAACGCGCCCACAAAGCGCCGTTGCTCTACCGCTTCACGACCCAGCTCACGCTGACCCTCCACAGAACCGCTCAAACCCACCTCGGTTTCAAAACGCATTCCACCGCCAACACTGTACGTCATATCGTCATCATTCACCGTATCCAATAAATCAAATATCAAACCTCCGCTCGCAAACGGCCTCAACGTTACTCCTGAAAACTTCACACGGTAACTCACCTCAAAACCCGGAGTCAGGCGAAGCACTGACGCCGTGGTCTCGCCAATCTCACGGTTGCTGCTGTCCGTATATCCCTCCAGCCTCTTGCGACTGCCGAGCAGACTCACATTCGGTACCACTTCCAAACTGTTATCCAAAAACTTCATCGCACCCGACACACGCACCGCGCCAAATAACAGATTACTGTCGGTAAATGCCACAAACGGCGTGCTCGCCTGCCCAAACGTCCCCGTCAGGTCAACATCTCCTATTCCGTAGCCCCCGAACAGGGATATATCCAGACCCCACGGACTCTCATACAGCAGGTACGGTGACACCGATACCATCTTCTCCTCATAGGTGCCTTCGTTGTAGGTGGTTGTCAGTTCACTGTCCAAATAACCCACTGCCGCACCCAAGGTCAAAGACTCCGAGGGACGGTAATCCAAACCTGTGTTGTAAGACCACACACGACCGTCATAGCGATTGTCGTCACCGGATGTATTGTAATTGTTGTCCAGACGCGTCTCGCCTCCTCCTCCCCACAGGGTAAGTGTCCGCGGCGATGACAAATCAGTCGAACTCTCTAACCCGGCGGACGAAATACCGGTCTTGCGCCACTCCTCATTCGACCCCATCAGACTGTTCAGGGAAAGATCAAACTCCAGATGAGACAGCATCTCACGGACGTTCTCGTATTCAACGTATTTGCCTTCTCCCTCTGTCTCTACGCCCGCATGTCGTGGAACGCTCACACGGTTGCCTCCGTCCAGCGCCCTCAGGTGGTTCTGTACCGTACTTATCACCAGATCGCTCTGAACACCCGCAAGGTGCGTCAACAACGTTTTCCTCCCTTCACGATCCAGGTCTTCATTCAACGGCCGTACCGCGTTGTTCACACTTATACTGAACGGAACCACCGGATTGCCCGTATTGACACCCGTAATGGAACCTTGAACCGGACTATAGGAAACCACGATGAGAGATCCGAACCCGATTGCCGGGGTCACCTCCAGTACGATACTGCCCGCCCTGATATCGGTAACCTCGTGAGGTATTGTTTCGCCATTCAGGGTTGAGGTAACTGTGAAATCCTCACCATTAGCGTTATCAAGGATTACTTCTTCGCTGGTCGACAACATGATAATACTTCCCGTCGTGTCCGTGGTCGGTGGCTCCGCGTTGAGACGCAACGCCTCGTCCGTCGTTAACACCCTGACAATATCTGTCACCTCCATCGTTGACTCACTTGTAAGGCTTTCACGCGTGCCACCGCCATCTGTGAAGATGACCGTCACCGTGATAAACTCGCCCACCTCGTCCTCGGTCGGGGTGTAGGTTTCGGTGGTCGCGTTGTTAATCGGCGTGTCCGTGCTCCCGACCCGCGTATTCCATTGATAGGTGAACATGGACAGCTCGGGCAGACCATCTATATCCTCAATACCAGAGACATCCGCCGTCAGTACCTCTCCCTCGTTCGCCGTGCCCGTAATTGTAGGCAATCCCGTCGCAGTGTCATTTGACGCTTCTATGGTCAGTACCGCCGTGGAGGACTCACTGAAGTCAGCGCCATCGGAGACGCTGAAGTCGAAGGTCACATCGCCGTTGGCATTGGCCACCGGGGTATAGACCAAGGTCGGAATATTCGCAACGGCTATCTCTTGCCCCTCGTTAACCGCCGTACCGCCCAAGGTCAGGCTACCGCTGGCGGGCAGGCTATCGATGCGCACCGCTTGCAGGCTATTGCCGTCGGCATCGGTAAAGGGGAAGTCGACAACCGCAAAGGTATATTCGGCATCCTCGTCGGTGGTGACCGCCAGACCGCTTGAGGTGGGCGGGGTATTGGGGGTGATGGTAATGCTGAATTCCAGTGTATCGGTTCCACCGAACCTGTCCGTTACGGTGTAGATCAGGTCAAAGATTCCGGATATTTCCGGGGTGCCGGACAGTGTGCGTGTCTCTGCATTAAATGTCAGCCCGGTCGGCAGGGCTGTAGACGACCCCGCCCTGACCAGGGTGAAGGTCTCGCCCTGACCAAGGGCATCGGGCAATTGCAGGTCGGTTATGGCCACATTCTGGATATAGGTCTGGTTGCTCACTGTGTCCCGGAGTAGCGGTCTGATGCGTATTTCGACGCTGTCGGCTGTAGAGGAGAGCCCCGTGTCGGCTTCGGTGACGGTCAGGCTGAACACAAGTATGCCGTCATCCGTTGCTATTGTGTCCGAAACGGTAAAGGTCGGGCTTTGTGCGCTGGTATTATTCAGAGTCACCGTCGGGGTTCCGCTGGTCTGTTCCCAGGCGTAGGTCAGGCTCGCACCCTCGGGATCGCTACTGCCACTGCCGTCAAGGGTGACGGTCGTGCCTTTTTCCACAATCTGATCATCCCCGGCATCGGCGATGGGCGGGGTATTGGGGATGATGGTAATGCTGAATTCCAGTGTATCGGTTCCACCGAACCTGTCCGTTACGGTGTAGATCAGGTCAAAGATTCCGGATATTTCCGGGGTGCCGGACAGTGTGCGTGTCTCTGCATTAAATGTCAGCCCGGTCGGCAGGGCTGTAGACGACCCCGCCCTGACCAGGGTGAAGGTCTCGCCCTGACCAAGGGCATCGGGCAATTGCAGGTCGGTTATGGCCACATTCTGGATATAGGTCTGGTTGCTCACTGTGTCCCGGAGTAGCGGTCTGATGCGTATTTCGACGCTGTCGGCTGTAGAGGAGAGCCCCGTGTCGGCTTCGGTGACGGTCAGGCTGAACACAAGTATGCCGTCATCCGTTGCTATTGTGTCCGAAACGGTAAAGGTCGGGCTTTGTGCGCTGGTATTATTCAGAGTCACCGTCGGGGTTCCGCTGGTCTGTTCCCAGGCGTAGTTCAAGCTCGAGCCATCGGGATCGTTACTGCCACTGCCGTCAAGGGTGACGATCGTGCCTTTTTCCACAACCTGATCATCCCCGGCATCGGCGATGGGCGGGGTATTGGGGATGATGGTGATGCTAAACTCCAGTGTGTCGGTTCCACCGAACCTGTCCCTTACGGTGTAGATCAAGTTAAAGGTTCCGATTATTGTCGGGGTGCCGGACAGTGTGCGTGTCCTTGCATTGAATGTCAGCCCGGTCGGCAGGGCTGGAGCCGACCCATCCCTGACCAGGGTGAAGGTGTTGCCCTGACCAAGGGCATCGGGCAATTGCAGATCGGTTATAGCCACATCCCGGATATAGGTCTGGTCGCTCACTGTGTCCTGAAGCAGCGGTCTGATGAGTACCCGGACGCTGTCGGTTGAGGAAAGTCCGCCCGCGCCGACTTCGGTGACGGTCAGGGTGAAGATAAGGACGCCAGTAGTAGCACCCGGTCTTATTCTGTCTGGAAGGGTGAAGGTCGGGCTTTGTGCGTTGACATCATTCAGGGTGGCATTCGGGCCCCCGGTCTGTCTCCAGGAGTAGGTCAGGCTCGCGCCCTCGGGATCGCTACTGCCACTGCCGTCAAGGGTGACGGTCGTGCCTTTTTCCACAATCTGATCATCCCCGGCATCGGCGATGGGCGGGGTATTGGGGGTGATAGTGATGCTGAATTCCAGTGTGTCGGTTCCACCGAACCTGTCCGTTACGGTGTAGGTCAGGTCAAAGGTTCCGATTATTTCCGGGGTGCCGGACAGTGTGCGTGTCTCTGCATTAAATGTCAGCCCGGTCGGCAGGGCTGTAGACGACCCCGCCCTGACCAGGGTGAAGGTCTCGCCCTGACCAAGGGCATCGGGCAATTGCAGGTCGGTTATGGCCACATTCTGGATATAGGTCTGGTCGCTCACTGTGTCCCGGAATAGCGGTCTGATGCGTACCTGAACGCGGTCGGTTGAGGAAAGCCGACCCGCGCTGGCTTCGGTGACGGTCAGGGTGAAGTTAAGGGTGCCGGCAGTACCCGCTGTTATTGTGTCTGGAACGGTAAAGGTCGGGCTTTGTGCGCTGGTATCATTCAGAGTCACCGTCGGGGTTCCGCTGGTCTGTTCCCAGGCGTAGGTCAGGTTCGCGCCCTCGGGATCGCTACTGCCACTGCCGTCAAGGGTGACGGTCGCGCCTTTTTCCACAATCTGATCATCACCGGCATCAGCGATGGGCGGGGTATTATCAGCCACCGGCCCGAAGGGAGCACTACTCACACTATGGGTCATGTTATTAGCATCGGTATAGCGGACGGACACGCTGATAAACTGGCCCACATCGGCCGGGGTCAGGATGTAGGTGCTTCCGTTCGCGCCGGCTATCGGACTGAAACCCGATAGCCATTGATAGCTGAATGTCAGGGTATCAGGGCCATCGGCATCGCTGATGCCATCGGTGTTCGCCGTCAGGGTCTGGCCCTCGGTCGCCGTGCCGGTGATGATTACACTGCCAGTGGGCGGGTCATTGACCGCGGTAACGGTCACGGTTGCCGTGGCGGACGCACTGAAGGCAGTGCCGTCGGAGACGCTGAAGGTGAAGGTCGCAGCGCCGTTGACATTGGCCACCGGGGTATAGACCAGATTCGTAATATCCCCAACCGCAATCTCTTGCATCGCGGTCACCGCTGTGCCGCTCAGGGACAGGCTGCCGATACCAGCGTCGGGCAGGGTATCGATGCGCACTTGCTCCAGACTATCGCCAGTGTCGACATCGGTAAAGGAAAAGTCGGCCAACCCAAAGGTATAGGCGATATCCTCGTCTGTCGTAACCGCCAGACCGCTGGTGGTGGGCGCGTCATTAACATTGGACACCGGCCCGACGGAAACGCTGGTCAGAGGCCCCTCGTCCATGTTTTCATCATCGGTGTAGCCGACGCTCAGGGTGATTCTCTCGCCCACTTCGGACTGGCTCAGGGTGTAGGTACTGGCGGTGGCTCCATCAATTGCCGTGTCCGTGCCACCGACACGCGTATTCCATTGATAGGTGAAAACCGCTCTACTCAGACCATCCTCATCTTCAATGGCATCGGTATTCGCCGTCAGAGTCTCACCCTCGGTCGGGGTGCCATCAATGGTCACCTCGCCGGTGGGACGAACATTGGCATTGGACACCGGCCCGACGGAAACGCTGGTCAGAGGCCCCTCGTCCATGTTTTCATCATCGGTGTAGCCGACGCTCAGGGTGATTCTCTCGCCCACCTCGGACTGGCTCAGGGTGTAGGTACTGGCGGTGGCTCCATCAATTGCCGTGTCCGTGCCACCGACACGCGTATTCCATTGATAGGTGAAAACCGCTCTATTCAGACCATCTTCATCTTCAATGCCCGAGGTATCCGCCGTCAGGGTCCGACCTTGGGTCGGGATGCCGGCAATGATCGGTACTCCGGTGGGCGCGTCATTGACATTGACTACCGGCCCGACGGGAATGCTGGTCAGACGCCGGTTAGCACTCTGCGTATCAGTGTAGGACACAATAACCCTTATCATCTTGCCCACCTCGGCCTGGGTCGGGGTGTAGCGCGCCCTGTTCGCGCCGCTGATCGCCACTCCATCGGCAGTCCATTGGTAACTGAAGCTACCCTGGGCGTCGATAATGGTGTCGGTCGCTACCGCCAGTCTCTGACCCTCGGTCGGGGTCGGGGTCTGGCCCTGGCTGTCAGTGATGATTGGGACGCCGCTCACGGTGACAATTCTGGAAACCTCGGCTTCGTTGCCCGCCACATCTGCCACCCTGTAGGTGATGGTGTAGACGCCGGGCGTGCCGGTATCCACCGCAGCAATCGCGTTGCCACTGCTGTCGGTAATGGTCGCTGTGATCCGGGCGGTAATATCCCCGTCAATATTGTCCGTGGCCCTCGCCCCGGCATCAGCATAGACAGCGCCCTGTTCGATGGATACCGTAGCAAGGCCGTTCAGGCTAATGACCGGGTCAGTTTGATCCGCGACAGTAACCCTGCGCTCGACCGGCGTGGCAGCGTTGCCCGCCACATCTGTCACGTTGTAGGTGATGTTGTAGACGCCGACCCTGCCGGTATTGACCGCATTGACCGTCTCGTCGTCGCCAGTGTTGGCGGTGTTGTTGTTGTAGACGATGGTCGTTGTGATTCGAGCGGTAATATCCCCGTCAATATTGTCCGTGGCTGTCGCGCTTTCAATATAGTTCGCTCCCGCTACGATGGATACCGCAAAAGAGCCGTTCCGTGTGATAACCGGGGCCGTTTGATCCTCGACAGTGACCCTGCGGCTGACCGGCGTGGCATCGTTGCCCGCCGCATCTGACACGTTGTAGGTGATGGCGTAGGTGCCGACCCTGCCGGTATCGACTGCAGTGACCGTCTCGTCGTCGCCGATGTTGGCGGTGTTGTTATTGTAGACGATGGTCGCTGTGATCAGGCCGCTAACATCCCCGTCAACAACGTCCGTGGCTGTCGCACCGGCATCAGTATATGTAGTATCCGCCGCTATGGTTATCTCGGCATCGCCTAACAGGCTGATAACCGGGGCAGTTCTGTCCGGGGTGACAGTAACCTGCCTGCGCCTGACCCGCGCGGCATCATTGCCCGCCGCATCTGTCAGGTTGTAGGTGATGGTATAGACGCCAACCCTGCTGGTATCGACTGCAGTAACCGTCTCGTCGTCGCCGGTGTTGGCGGTGTTGTTATTGTAGACGATGGTCGTTGTGATCTGATCGGTAATATTTCCGTCAATGTTGTCCGTGGCCGTCGCACCGGCGTCCGTATAGGTCTCGCCCTGTTCGATGGATACCCTATAAGGGCCGTTCCGGCTGATAACCGGGGCAGTTCTGTCCTCGACCTCGACTGTGCGGCTGACCGGCGTGGCAGCGTTGCCCGCCGCATCTTCCACGCGGTAAGTGATGGTGTAGATGCCGACCCTGCCGGTATCGACTGCAGTAACCGTCTCGTCGTCCGTCTCGTCGTCGGTGTTGTTATTGTAGACAACGGTCGCCATGATCGCGCTGGTAATATCCCCGTCAGTATGGTCCGATGCTGTCGCCCCTTCATCAATATAGTTCGCGCCCGCTGCGATGGATACCGAAAAATCGCCGTTCAGGCTGATAGTCGGGGCCGTTACGTCCTCGACCTCGACTGTGCGGCTGACCGGCGTGGCAACGTTGCCCGCCGCATCTGCCACCCTGTAGGTGATGGTGTAGACGCCGACCCTGAGGGTATCGACTGCATTAACCGTCTCGTCGTCGCCGGTGCCAGCGGTGTTGTTGTTGTAGACGATGGTCGCTGTTATCCGGTTGGTAATATTCCCGTCAGTAGCGTCCATGGCTGTCGCCCCCGCGTCCGTATAGGTGGCGAACTGGTCAATGGATACCGCAGAATCGCCGACCAGGGTGATAACCGGGGCAGTTCCTTCCTCGACAGTGACCTCCCTGCTCCTTGGCACGGCAGCGTTGCCCGCTACATCTGTCACGTTATAGGTGATGGTGTAGACGCCGACCCTGCTGGTATCGACCGCAGCGACCGCTATGTTGTCGGCGGGGTCGGGGGTGTTGTTATTGTAGACAAAGCTCAAACTGACTCGGTCGCCAATATCACCGTCAACATTGTCCGTGGCCGCCGTCCCGGCGTCCGCATAGGTGGCGCCCTGCTCGATGGATACCCTAAAAGCGCCGAGCCGGTTGATAACCGGGGGCGTTACGTCCTCGACCGCGACTGTGCGCTCGACCGCCGTGGCATCATTGCCCGCATCATCTGTCACCCTGTAGGTGATGGTGTAGACGCCAACCCTGCTGGTATTGACCGCATTAACCGTCTCGTCGTCCGTCTCGTCGTCGCTGGTGTTGTTATTGTAGACAATGCTCACCGTAATATCTCCGCTAACATCCCCGTCAACAGCGTCCGTGGCCGTCGCACCGGCTTCCGTATAGGTGCCGCCCTGCTCGATGGATACCATAGAAGCGCCGACCAAGCTAATAACCGGAGCAGTTCTGTCCGGGGTGACAGTAACCCTCCTGCGCCTTGGCGCGGCAGCATTGCCCGCCGTATCTGTCACATTGTAGGTGATGTTGTAGACGCCGAGCCTGCCGGTATCGACCGCAGTGACCGTTATGTCGTCGCCAGTGCCGGAGCTGTTGTTATTGTAGACAATGGTCGTTGTGATCCGAGTGGTAATATCCCCGTCAACAGCGTCCGTGGCCGTCGCACCCGCGTCCGTATAGGTCTCGCCCTGTCCGATGGATACCCTAAAAGGGCCGTTCCGGTCAATGACCGGGGCGGTTCTGTCCTCGACAGTAACCCTGCGGCTGACCGCCGTGGCAGCGTTGCCCGCCGCATCTTCCACGTTGTAGGTGATGGTGTAGACGCCGACCCTGGCGGTATCTACCGCAGTGACCGTCTCGTCGTCGCCGGTGTCGGCTGTGTTGTTATCGTAGACTATGGCCGCTGTTATCTCGCCGCTAACATCCCCGTCAACAGCGTCCGTGGCCGTCGCACGGGCATCCGTATAGGCAGTATCCGCCGCTATGGTTATCTCGGCCTCGCCTAACAGGGTGATAACCGGAGCACTTCCGTCCAGAACCCTGACTGCGCGGATAAGCGGCGTGGCAGTGTTGCCCGCCGCATCCGCCACCCTGTAGATGATGGTGTAGATACCGGGCGTGTTGGTATCTACATCAGGAACGCTGTTGGGATCGTTGCCGTCCGCGCTGGGCATAGTGATGGTGTCGTCGTTGTAGGCAACGGTCGTTGTGATCCGAGCGGTAATATTCCCGTCAACAGCGTCCATAGCCGTCGCACCGGCGTCCGTATAGGTGCCGCCCTCCACGATGGATACCGAAGAATCGCCGTTCAGGCTGATAACCGGGGGCGTCATATCGAAGCGAATATCTACGCTGTCAGATACAGAAGCCTCATTCGCGGCGTCGGTGACTGTCAAAGAGAAGTTCAGTGTGGGTTCTCCCGCCAACTGATCAAGCAGGGCCTGGGTCAGGGTGAACCTCGGGGTTGCGGTGTTCTCTTCGGTCAGGCCGACGTCGGGAGTGCCGTTCTGGGTCCAGGCGTAGATCAGGGCCCCGCCCTCGGGGTCAAAACTGGCGCTGCCGTCCAGTTCGACCACAGAGTTCAGAGCGGGTCTAACCGTACGGTCGGTGCCGGCATTGGCCACCGGAGGCAGATTGCCATCGGGGGCGGTGATGGCAACCTCGACGGTGTCCGTGCCGCTGACATTTTCCGCAGTGATGGTGTAGACGACCTCAGCGGCGGCGGCATCTGGCGTGCCGGAGATAGTGCCGGTGCTCTCATCAAAGGACAGACCATTGCCAATGGCCGGAGCGATGCTGTAACTGGCCACCGTGCCACCGTCTGTCGAGGTGATGGTGATCGGCTCGATGGCAACGCCTATGGGGGCGATCAGGCTGTTGACGCTGGCCGAGATGTTCGGCACGCCCACGACGGTAATGGTGACTTCGTCGAAATTGCTGCTGAGGCCGGATGCCATCACTTGCAATCTGAACTCCAAATTCCTGGTAGTGGTCACGTTCGGCGCAGTAAAAACCGGCATGGCAGACCCAAAATTGTCCAATTGGATAGGTGCGGCGCCGGGAATGATACTCTGCGCCCAGTTATAGGACAGGGTTCCTGGACCGGTACTGGCGCTACCATCCAGCGTCACCATAGCGCCTGTGGCCACGGTCTGATCTGGCCCAGCCACAGCGACAAGAGGCTCAACCATAGCAGGCAGAACCGTTACCCCAATGACTCTGGTGCCCGTCGAATTGCTGGCGGTGTCGGTCACAGTCAGTCGGAAGACCAGCCTCTCGGCTAACTCCGCACGGGCGGGCGTGGTGAAACTGAGCATAGCCGTGGCCGCGCCGGTCAGGGCGATGCCCGTTCGTGTGAGCTCAGTCCAGGCGTAGGTCAGGGTGCCGCCCGGGGGGTTGGTGGCACTGCCACTGCCATCCAGGGTGATGGCAATGCCACCATCCACGCCCTCCACGCCATTCTCAGTAAGCAACAGCGCCGGATCAATCGGTGCAATTACAGCGGTGGGGGGTGCCGCCTCAATGGTGACCGAGTCGCTGGTCAGGCTTTCATCGTTGCCGGCATCGTCGGTAAAGCTGACCCGTACCGCAATCGCCGCGCCCTGATGCGCCGAGGTCAAGTCGAGAGTTCGCGAGTTCTCCCCGGTAAGGTCCACGCCATTCGCCAGCCATTGATAGCTGAAGTCGCCAAGACCATCGGTATCCGCAATCCTCAGGGGGAACGCCCTCAGGGTCTCACCCACCCGGGGCGTGCCGAAAATCCTCAGTTCTCCCGTCGCCGGGCTGTTGACCGTGCCCGCCGCTCCAATGTTGACCGAGCTGCTGGTTAGTGTTTCATTGTTGCCGGCATTGTCTGTAAAGCTGACCCGTACCTCAATATCCGTACCCAAATGCGCACTCGTCAAGGCGAGAGTCGGCGAGGCCTCCCCGGTAAGGTTCCCGCCATCCTCCAGCCATTGATACGCGAAAGTCACGTTCGTAAGGCCATCGGCATCGCTAATGCCACCGGTCTCCGCCGTCAGGGTCTCGCCCACCTGGGGCGTGCCGGTGATGGTTACACTGCCAGTGGACGCGTCATTGACCGCGGTCACGGTGACGGTTGCCGTGGCGGGCGTGGCACTAAAGGCAGTGCCGTCGGAGACGCTGAAGGTGAAGGTCGCATCGCCGTTGACATTGGTCACCGGGGTATAGACCAGAGTCGGGATATCGGCAACGGCAATCGCTTGCCCCTCGTTAACCTCTGTGCCGCCTAGGGTCAGGCTACCGCTGTCGGGCAGGCTATCGATGCGCACCTCTTCCAGACTATCGTCCATGTCGGTATCGGTAAAGGGGAAGTCGGACGCCGCAAAGGTATAGTCGGTATCCTCGTCTGTCATGACCATCAGGTCGCTGGTGGTGGGCGGGCTGTTGGGGGTGGCGGTGACTTCGATGTCGAAGGCGGGCAGTTCTACTGGCGCGGCGATATTGTTATCGGTGACGCTGATGATAATGCCCGTGGTGGTACCGACATCGGTGCTCTGTGGCGTGCCGGTCAAGGCCCCGGTCGCGGCATCGAAATTGGCCCAGCTTGGCATATTGGTGATGGCATATACCAGCGTGTCGCCAGTATCGACATCTGCGCCGTCCGGCATAAAGCTATAGGCCACCCCTTGCATCACCATTGTGGCGGGGGTGCCAGTGATGGTGGGCGCGTCATTAACTGCGGTAACGCTGACGGTTGCCGTGGCGGGCGTGGCACTAAAGGCAGTGCCGTCGGAGACGCTGAAGGTGAAGGTCGCATCGCCGTTGACATTGGTCACCGGGGTATAGACCAGAGTCGGGATATCGGCAACGGCAATCACTTGGTCCACAGCCACTGCTGTGCCGTTCAGCGCCAGGCTGCCGCTGGTGCTGGCGGGCAGGCTATCGATGCGCACCTCTTCCAGACTATCGTCCATGTCGGTATCGGTAAAGGGGAAGTCGGACGCCGCAAAGGTATAGTCGGTATCCTCGTTTGTGGTGACCGTCAGATCGCTGGTGGTGGGCGGGCTGTTGACCGGTGCATCGTTGGCTGCGATGGTCGCCTGGGCCGTGGTCGTGTCCAGAGTGACACCTGCCGGTAGTGGGCTGGCAGTGTTCGCGCTCAGGGTCAGGGTGAAGGTCTCATCGCCCTCGGTCTCGCTATCGTCCGTCGTCGGTACGCTGATATCCTGGCTCAGGGCGGCCCCGCTCGCGTTCGCGGCGAAGGTCAGCGTGCCACTGGTATCGGTGAAATCAGCCGCCACCGCCGTGTCGGGCGAGGTGGCATAGTTCACCACCACTTCATCCGTGGGAGAACCCGACAGGGTCACGGTGAAGGTCGCGGGATCGCCCTCATCGACTGCGGCGCCGGGGGGCGCAATGGAAACCGTCACCGTGCCCGCCACGATCACCGGCCCGAAGGGAGCACTACTCACACTATGGGTCATGTTATTAGCATCGGTATAGCGGACGGCCACGCTGATAAACTGGCCCACATCGGCCGGGGTCAGGATGTAGGTGCTTCCGTTCGCACCGGCTATCGGACTGAAACCCGATAGCCATTGATAGCTAAATGTCAGGGTATCAGGGCCATCGGCATCGCTGATGCCATCGGTGTTCGCCGTCAGGGTCGTGCCCTCGGTCGCCGTGCCGGTGATGGTTACACTGCCAGTGGGCCGGTCATTGACCGCGGTAACGGTCACGGTTGCCGTGGCGAACGCACTGAAGGCAGTGCCGTCAGAGACGCTGAAGGTGAAGGTCGCAGCGCCGTTGACATTGGCCGCCGGGGTATAGACCAGATTCGTAATATCCCCAACCGCAATCTCTTGCATCGCGGTCACCGCTGTGTTGTTCAGGGTCAGGTTGCCGCTGCCAGCGTCGGGCAGGGTATCGATGCGCACTTGCTCCAGGCTATCGCCAGTGTCGACATCGGTAAAGGAAAAGTCGGCCAACCCAAAGGTATAGGCGATATCCTCGTCTGTCGTAACCGCCAGACCGCTGGTGGTGGGCGCGTCATTAACATTGGACACCGGCCCGACGGAAACGCTGGTCAGAGGCCCCTCGTCCATGTTTTCATCATCGGTGTAGCCGACGCTCAGGGTGATTCTCTCGCCCACTTCGGACTGGCTCAGGGTGTAGGTACTGGCGGTGGCTCCATCAATTGCCGTGTCCGTGCCACCGACACGCGTATTCCATTGATAGGTGAAAACCGCTCTACTCAGACCATCCTCATCTTCAATGGCATCGGTATTCGCCGTCAGAGTCTCACCCTCGGTCGGGGTGCCATCAATGGTCACCTCGCCGGTGGGACGAACATTGGCATTGGACACCGGCCCGACGGAAACGCTGGTCAGAGGACCCTCGTCCATGTTTTCATCATCGGTGTAGCCGACGCTCAGGGTGATTCTCTCGCCCACCTCGGACTGGCTCAGGGTGTAGGTACTGGCGGTGGCTCCATCAATTGCCGTGTCCGTGCCCCTGACACGCGTATTCCATTGATAGGTGAAAACCGCTCTATTCAGACCATCTTCATCTTCAATGCCCGAGGTATCCGCCGTCAGGGTCCGACCTTGGGTCGGGATGCCGGCAATGATCGGTACTCCGGTGGGCGCGTCATTGACATTGACTACCGGCCCGACGGGAATGCTGGTCAGGCGCCGGTTAGCACTCTGCGTATCAGTGTAGGACACAATAACCCTTATCATCTTGCCCACCTCGGCCTGGGTCGGGGTGTAGCGCGCCCTGTCCGCGCCGCTGATAGCCACTCTATTGGCAGTCCATTGATAACTGAAGCTGCCCCTGGCGTCGGTAATGGTGCCAGTCGCTGCTTCCAGTCTCTGACCCTCGGTCGGGGTCGGGGTCTGGCCCCGGCTGTCAGTGATGATTGGGCCGCCGCTCACGGTGACCATTCTGAAGACCTCGGCTTCGTTGCCCGCCACATCTCTCACCCTGTAGGTGATGGTGTAGACGCCGGGCGTGCCGGTATCCACCGCAGCAATCACGGTGCCGATGCTGTCGGTAATGGTCGTCTCTATCTGATCCCTAACATTCACGCCATTGTCAAACGCAATGGCACCGGCGTCCGTATAGTCACCACCCAGCCGGACGGTTCTATCCGAACCGATCACACTGAGGGTCGGAGCCGTCTCATCCAGGGTGACGTTGAGGGTTCGAATGACCGCCGTGGCTTCGTTGCCCGCCACATCTGACACCCTGTAGGTAATGGTGTAGACGCCGGGCGTGCCAGTATCTACCGCAGCAATCACGGCGCCACTGCTGTCGGTAATGGTCGCTGTGATCAGGGCGGTAATATCACCGTCAATATCGTCCGTGGCCCTCGCACCGGCATCAGCATAGTCAGCACCCTGCACGATGGATACCGTAGCAAGACCGAGCAGGCTAATAACCGGAGCAGTCCCGTCCGCGACGACAGTAACCCTCCTGCGCCTTGGCGCGGCAGCATTGCCCGCCGCGTCTGTCACGTTGTAGGTGATGTTGTAGACGCCAACACTGCCGGTATCTACCGCAGTGACCGTCCTGTCGTCGCCAGTGCCGGAGGTGTTGTTATTGTAGACAATGGTCGTTGTGATCACAGCGGTAATAGTCCCGTTCCCGTCAATATTGTCCGTGGCCGTCGCACCGGCGTCCGTATAGGTCTCGCCCTGCCCGATGGATACCCTATAAGGGCCGTTCCGGCTAATTACCGGGGCGGTTCTGTCCTCGACAGTGACCCTGCGGCTGACCGCTGTGGCAGCGTTGCCCGCCGCATCTGACACGTTGTAGGTGATGGTGTAGGTGCCGACCCTGCTGGTATCGACTGCAGTGACCGTCTCGTCGTCGCCGATGTTGGCGGTGTTGTTATTGTAGACGATGCTCGCTGTTATCAGGCCGCTAATATCCCCGTCAACAGCGTCCGTGGCTGTCGCACCGGCATCAGCATAGATAGTATCCGCCGCTATGGTTATCTCGGCATCGCCTAACAGGCTGATAACCGGGACAGTTCCGTCCGGGCTGACGGTGACTGTTCTGGTTATCTCGGCCTGGTTGCCCGCCGCATCTATCGCTCTGTAGGTGATGGTGTAGACGCCAGTCGTGCGGGTATTGACCGCAGCAATCACGGTGCCGCTGCTGTCGGTAATTCTCATGCTGACCCGGTTGGTAATATTCCCGTCAATATTGTCCGTGGCTGTCGCACCGGCGTCCGTATAGGTGCCGCCCTGCCCGATGGATACCGCAGAATCGCCGACCAGGGTGATAGCCGGGGCAGTTTGATCCTCGACAGTAACCCTGCGCTCGACCGCCGTATCGTTGCCCGCCACATCTGCCACCCTGTAGGTGATGGTGTAGATGCCTAGCCTGCTGGTATCCACCATATTAACCGTCTCGTCGTCGCCGGTGTCGGCGGTGTTGTTGTTGTAGACGATAGTCGCTGTGATCGCGCTGGTAATATCCCCGTCAGTATCGTCCGATGCTGTCGCCTGTTCAATGTAGTCCGCTCCCACTGCGATGGATACCCTGGCAGGGTCGCCCAGGTTGATAACCGGGGCCGTTCTGTCCGCGACAGTGACTGTGCGGCTGACCGCCGTGGCATCATTGCCCGCCGCATCTGCCACATTGTAGGTGATGGTGTAGACGCCGACCCTGAGGGTATCGACCGCATTAACCGTCTCGTCGTCGCCGGTGCCAGCGGTGTTGTTGTAGACGATGGTCGTTCTGATCCGGTTGGTAATATTCCCCTCAGCAGCGTCCGTGGCTGTCGCACCAGCGTCCGTATAGGTGGCGAACTGGTCGATGGATACCGTAGAATCGCCGAGCAGAGTGATAACCGGGGCAGTTCCTTCCTCGACAGTGACCCTGCGCTCAACCGGCGTGGCAGCGTTGCCCGCCGCATCTGTCACGTTGTAGGTGATGGTGTAGACGCCGACCCTGCTGGTATCTACCGCATTGACCCTTATGTCGTCGCCGGGGTCGGGGGTGTTGTTATTGTAGACAAAGCTCGGTCTGACCCGGTCGCCAATATCACCGTCAACATTGTCCGTGGCCGCCGCACCGGCGTCCGCATAGGTGGCGCCCTGCTCGATTGATACACTAAAAGCGCCGAGCCGGCTGAGAACCGGGGGCGTTACGTCCTCGACCTCGACTGTGCGCTCGACCGCCGTGGCATCATTGCCCGCATCATCTGTCACCCTGTAGGTGATGGTGTAGACGCCAACCCTGCTGGTATTGACCGCATTAACCGTCTCGTCGTCCGTCTCGTCGTCGCCGGTGTTGTTATTGTAGACTATGCTCACTGTGATCTGGCCGCTAATATCCCCGTCAACAGCGTCCGTGGCCGTCGCACCGGCGTCGGTATAGGTGCCGCCCTGGTCGATGGATACCACAGAAGCGCCGACCAGGGTGATAACCGGGGGCGTTACGTCCGCGGTGACAGTAACCCTCCTGCGCCTTGGCGCAGCAGCATTGCCCGCCGTATCTGTCACGTTGTAGGTGATGTTGTAGACGCCAACCCTGCCGGTATCTACCGCAGTAATCGTGGTGCCACTGCTATCGGTAATGCTCACTGTGATCTGGCCGCTAATATCCCCGTCAATATTGTCCGTGGCCGTCGCACCGGCGTCCGTATAGGTCTCGCCCTGTCCGATGGATACCCTATAAGGGCCGTTCCGGTCAATGACCGGGGCGGTTCTGTCCTCGACAGTGACCCTGCGGCTGGCCGCCGTGGCAACGTTGCCCGCCGCATCTTCCACGTTGTAGGTGATGGTGTAGACGCCGACCCTGGCGGTATCTACCGCAGTGACCGTCTCGTCGTCGCCGGTGTCGGCTGTGTTGTTATCGTAGACTATGGCCGTCCTGATATCGCTGCTAATATCCCCGTCAGCATTGTCCATGGCCGTCGCACCGGCATCAGTATAGGCAGTATCCGCCGCTATGGTTATCTCGGCCTCGCCTAACAGGGTGATAGCCGGGGCAGTTCTGTCCTCGACCTCGACTGTGCGGATAAGCGGCGTGGCAGCGTTGCCCGCCGTATCTGCCACCCTGTAGGTGATGGTGTAGATGCCGACCCTGGCGGTATCGACCGCATTAACCAGATCGTCGTCGCTGGTGTCGACGGTGTTGTTATCGTAGACTATGGCCGTTCTGATATCGCCGCTAATATCCCCGTCAACAGCGTCCGTGGCCGCCGCACCGGCTTCCGTATAGGTGCCGCCCTCTCCGATGGATACCGAAAAATCGCCGACCAGGCTGATAACCGGGGGCGTCATATCAAAGCGAATATCTACGCTGTCAGGTGCAGAAGCCTGATTCATGGCATCGGTGACCGTCAAAGAGAAGCTCAGCGTGGGTTCTCCCGACAACTGATCAAGCAGGGACTGGGTCAGGGTGAAACCCGGGGTTGCTGTGTCCCTTCCGGTCAGACCGACTTCGGGCTCGCCGTTCTGGGTCCAGACGTAGATCAGGGCCCCGCCCTCGGGGTCGGAACTGGCGCTGCCGTCCAGTTCGACCACAAAGTTCAGAGTGGGTCTAACCGTACGGTCGGTGCCGGCATTGGCTACCGGTGGCAGATTGCCATCGGTGGCGGTGATGGCAACCTCGACGGTGTCCGTGCCGCTGACATTTTCCCCAGTGATTGTGTAGACCACCTCAGCGGCGGATGCAAATGGCGTGCCGGAGATAGTGCCGGTGCTCTCATCAAAGAACAGGCCATTGTCAATGGACGGAGCTATGCTGTAACTGGCCACCGTGCCGCCGCTTGTCGAGGTGATGGTGATCGGCTCGATGGCAACTCCTACGGGGGCGCTCAGGCTGTTGACGCCGGACGAGATGTTCGGCGCGCCCACGACGGTAATGATGACTTCGTCGAAATTGCTGCTGATGCCGGATCCCATCACTTGCAATCTGAACTCCAAATCCCTGGTAGTGGTCACGTCCGGCGCAGTAAAAACTGGCGTGGCAGACTCAAAATCGTCCAATTGGATACCTGCGCCGGGAGCGGCAGTCTGCACCCAGCTATAGGACAGGGTCCCGCCGGTACTGGCTCTACCATCCAGCGTCACCGTAGCGCCTGCGGACACGGTCTGATCTGGCCCAGCCACAGCGACAACAGGCTCAACCATAGTAGGCAGAACCGTTACCCCAATGGTGGTAAAACCCTCCGAATTGCTGGCGGTGTCGGTCACAGTCAGTTGGAAGACCAGGTTCGCGACCTCCACCGCACGGGCGGGCGTGGTGAAACTGAGCATAGCCGTGACCGCGCCGGTCAGGGCGGTGTCAGTTCCCGAGAGTTCAGTCCAAGCGTAGGTCAGCGTGCCGCCCGGGGGGGTGGTGCTACTGCCACTGCCATCCAGGGTGATGGTGACGCCACCATCCACGCCCTCCACGCCATTCTCAGTAAGCAACAGCGCCGGAGCAATCGGTGCAATTACAGCGCTGGGAAAAGGCGCCGCCGCCGCTTCAATACTGACCGGGTCGCTGGTCAGTACTTCATTGTTGCCGGCATCGTCTGTAAAGCTGACCCGTACCTCAATATCCGCACCCAAATTCGCACTCGTCAAGGCAAGAGTCGGCAAGGTCGCACCGCTAAGGGGCCCGCCATCCGCCAGCCATTGATAGGTGAAAGTCACGTTCGTAAGGCCATCGGCATCGCTAATGCCGCTGGTGTTTGCCGTCAGGGTCTCACCCACCCGGGGCGTGCCGCTAATGGTCGGTAATCCGATGGGATCATCATCGACCGGAGTAACGGTCAGGGTTGCCGTGGCAGGCGGGGTACTGAAGTCAGTGCCGTCGGAAACGCTGAAGGTGAAGGTCGCAGCGCCGTTGACATTGGTCACCGGGGTATAGACCAGATTCGGAATACCGGCAACGGAAATCTCTTGGGTCACGATCACCGCTGTGCCGTTCAGCGCCAGGCTGCCGTCGGTGTTGGCAGGCAGGCTATCGATGCGCACCGCGTCCAGGCTATCGCCGCTGTCGGTATCGTTAAAGTTGAAATTACCCGCCGCAAAAGTATAGGGGATGTCTTCAGCAGTCGTGGCCGTCAGTCCGCTGGTGGTGGGCGGGTTGTTGGTGCTTGCCGCGATCACCGGCCCGACGGGATCACTGACAAGACCTCCCTCAATGCCATCGGCATCCATGTAGCTGACGTCCACACTGATCATCTCGCCTAATTCGTCCCCGGTCAGGATGTAGGTTGGGGAGTCCGAGTTGCTGATAAGATTGCTACCCGCAAGCCATTGATAGGTGAATGACAGCATATCAGGGCCATCGGCATCGGTAATGCCGGTGGTGTCCGCCATCAGGGTCTGGCCCACCCGGGGAGTGCCGCTGATCGTCACCGTGCCGCTGGGCTCATCATTGACCGAGTTAATGGTGATGGTTGCCGTGGAGGGCGGGGTACTAAAATCAGTGCCGTCGGAGACGCTGAAGGTGAAGCTGTCCATGCCGTGGACATTGGCCGCCGGGGTATAGACCAGATTCGGAATACCGGCAACGGGAATCTCTTGGGCCACGATCACCGCTGTGCCGTTCAGAGCCAGGCCACCGTTGGCGGGCAGGCTATCGATGCGCACCGCTTCCAGGCTATCGCCGCTGTCGGTATCGGCAAAATTAAACTGGGCGACCGCAAAAGTATGGCTGCCATCCTCGTCCAGCGTAACATCCAGCCCGCTTGAGGTGGGCGGGGTATTGGGGGTGATGGCCGCCGCCACCGCCTCCGTGGGCGCGCTGGTCAGACTCTCATCATTGCCTCCTCCATCCTGGTAGCTGACCGTCACGGTGATCACCTCGCCCACATCGCCCTGGGTCAGGGTGTAGGTTGCAGAGGTCGCGTCGCTGATCGCCGTATCCGTGGTTCCGTCGTTCCGGTTCCATTGATAGGTGAACGGCAGAGTATCGGGGCCATCATCATCTTCAATTCCCGAGGTATCCGCCGTCAGGGTCTGGCCCTCGGTCGCCGTGCCGCTAATGATCGGTAATCCGGTGGGCGCATCATTGACGGCGCCGATGGTGACGGTCGCCATGGCGGCCGGGGTACTGAAGTCGGTGCCGTCGGAGACGCTGAAGGTGAAGCTGTCCATGCCGCGGAGATTTGCGGCTGGGGTATAGATCAGGTTGCCGTTGTTGATGTCGGCAACGTCAATCTCTTGCATAGCGATGATCTCTGTGCCGTTCAGGGTCAGGCTGCCGGTGCCGGGCAGGGTATCTATGCGCACTTGCTCCAGCATATCGTTAGTGTCGACATCGGCAAAGTTAAACTCCGCCGCCGCAAAGGTATGGGGGATATCCTCGTCGGTGGTGATCGCCAGCCCGCTGGTGGTGGGCGGGTTATTAACCACGCTGACGGTTGCCGTGGCCGTGGCACTAAAATCATCGCCGTCGGAGAGGCTGAAGGTGAAGGTCGCATCGCCGTTGAAATTGGCCACCGGCGTGAACACCAGATTCGGAATACCGGCAACGAGAATCTCCTGGTTCATGCGAACCGGCGTACCGCCCAGCGCCAGGCTACCGCTGGCGCTGGCGGGCAGGGTATCGATGCGCACCCGTTGCAGGCTATCGCCGGCGTCCAGATCGTCAAAGGGGAAGTCCGTCGCCGCAAAGGCAAAGGTATAGGGGGTATCCTCGGCTGTGGTGACCCTGAATCCGCTGGTGGTGGGCGGGTTGTTGGGGGTGACTTCAATGGCAAAGCTCAGTGAATCCGTGTCTCCGTCCCCATTCGTCGCGGTGTAGGTCAGGTTAAAGGTTCCGACGCTGGTCGGCGTACCAGACAGTGTGCGGCTGGCAGAATCAAAGGCCAGTCCAGCCGGCAGAGGAGCCAGCGTATAGGTATTGATACTCGGCAATAAATCGGGCCCTTCCCGCGCCTCGGGCAAAGTTATAGGAGTAATTGCATTGCCCGTGCTGAAGGTCTGATTCGCGATGGTGTCAAGAAACAGCGGTCTGATAAAGATTCTGACGGTGGCGGCGGCGGACGATGCCTGCCCGTCGCTAACGACCAGACTGAAAGTGTAGGAGTCCGGGCCAGATGTCGGTATCAGGGTTGGAATGGTGAAGGTTGGCTGCGGGGCTGCCGTACTGCTTAAAGTCACCTCGGTGGGGCCGGCAGTCCGTTCCCAAAGGTAGATCAGGTTTGCATTATCGCCGTCAGGGTCGTCACTGCCCGTGCCATTCAGCGTGACTTCTGCGCCCTTGCTGAGCCTCTGATTTGAACCGGCATCGGCGGTGGGCGGCATATTGGTGCCAGCGGTGGCGGTGACTTCGATGTTGAAGGCGCCAAGGGCTATCGGCGTGGCGATGATGTTATCAGTGACGCTGATGATAATGTCCGTGGTGGTACCGACATCGGTGCTCTGTGGCGTGCCGGTCAAGGCCCCGGTCGTGGTGCTGAAAGTAGCCCAGCCTGGCATATTGGTGATGTCGTATACCAGCGGGTCGCCATCCACATCGCCGCCGCCCGGCGTGAAACTATAGTCCTCCCCTTGCACCCCGGTTTTGTCGGGGAGGCCGCTGATGGTGGGCGCGTCATTGACCGCGGTCACGCTGACGGTTGTCGTGGCGGGCGGGGTACTGAAGTCAGTGCCGTCGGAGAGGCTGAAGGTGAAGGTCGCATCGCCGTTGACATTGGTCACCGGGGTATAGACCAGAGTCGGAATATCTGCAACGGGAATCACTTGGGCCACGGTGACCGCTGTGCCGTTCAGCGCCAGGCTGCCGTTGGCGCTGTCGGGTAGCGTAGCGATGCGCACCGCTTGCAGGCTATCGCCCTCGACATCGGCAAAGGAAAAGTCCGCCAACCCAAAGGTATAGGGGGTATCCTCGTTTGTGGTGACCGTGAACGCGCTGGTGGTGGGCGGGTCATTGACCGCGGTCACGGTGAAGATTACCAGGCTTCTACTACTAAAATCCTCGCCATCGGAGACGCTGTACTCGAAGGGAACAAAGCCGGTGAAATTGGCCGCCGGCGTGAACACCAGAGTCCCAATCTCCCCAACCTCAATCACCTGCCCCGGGCTCACCGCCGTAGCGCTCGTGCCCGTGCCCAGCGCCAGGCTGCCACGGTCGCTGGCGGGCAGGCTATCGATGCGCACTGCTTGCAGGCTATCGCCGGCGTCCGGATCGTCAAAGGGGAAATTGGCCGACGCAAAGGTATAGGGGGTGTCCTCAGCAGTCGTGGCCGCCAGCGCGCTGGTGGTGGGCGGGTTATTGGGGGGGGTGGTCACTTCAATGCTAAAGCTCAGTGAATCCGTGTCATTGACCTGGTTCGTCGCGGTGTAGGTCAGGTCAAAGGTTCCGACGCTGGTCGGCGTACCAGACAGTATGCGGCTGGTAGCATTAAAGGCCAGTCCAGCCGGCAGAGGAGTAGGCGTCAGCGTATAGGTATTGGTACTCGGCAATGAATCGGGCCCTTCCCGCGCCTCGGGCAAAGTTATAGGCGTAATTGCATTGCCCTCGCTGTAGGTCTGATTAGCAATGCTTGCCCGAAACAGCGGTCTGATAAAGATTTGGACGGTGGCGGCGGCGGACGATGCCTGCCCGTCGCTAACGACCAGACTAAAAGTGTAGGAGTCCGGGCCAGATGTCGGTATCAGGGTTGGAATGGTGAAGGTTGGCTGGGCGGCTGCCGTACTGCTTAAAGTCACCTCGGTGGGGCCGGCAGTCCGTTCCCAAAGATAGATCAGGTTTGCATTATCGCCGTCAGGGTCGTCACTGCCCGTGCCATTCAGCGTGACTTCTGTGCCCTTGCTCACCCGCTGATTTGCACCGGCATTGGCGATGGGCGGCATATTGGTGCCAGCGGTGGCGGTGACTTCGATGGCGAAGGCGCCAAGGGCTACCGGCGTGGTGATGTTGCCATCGGTGACGCTGATGATAATGCCCATGGTGGTACCGACATCGGTGCTCTGTGGCGTGCCGGTCAAGGCCCCGGTCGTGGTGCTGAAAGTAGCCCAGCTTGGCGTATTGGTGATGGCGTATTCCAGCGGGTCGCCGTCCACATCGCTGCCGCGCGGCGTGAAACTATAGGCCGCCCCTTGCACCAGGGTGGTATCGGGGAGGCCGCTGATGGTGGGCGGGTCATTGACCGCAGTCAGGGTGACGGTGGCCGTGGCGGGCGGGGCACTGAAGGCAGTGCCGTCGGAGACGCTGAAGGTGAAGGTCGCAGGGCCGTTGACATTGGTCACCGGGGTATAGACCAGAGTCGGGATATCGGCAACGGCAATCACCTGGGCCATGTTAACCGGCGTAGCGCCCGTGCCCGTGCCCAGCGCCAGGCTGCCGTCGGCGCTGGCGGGCAGGCTATCGATGCGCACCGCTTGCAGGCTATCCAGGCTATTGAGGGAGTCGACATCGGTAAAGGGAAAGTCCGCCACCGCAAAGGTATAGGGGGTGTCCTCGGCTGTGGTGACCACCAGATCGCTGGTGGTGGGCGGGTCATTGACCGGGGTTATGAAGATATTTATCCCGGAGGTTGCACTAGAATCCTCGCCATCATAGACTCCGTAGGCGAAGGAAACAAAGCCGGTGACATTGGCCGCCGGCGTGAACACCAGAGTCCCAATCTCCCCAACCTCAATCAGCTGCGCGGAGCTCACCGCTTCACCACCCAGCGTCAGGCTGCCACTGGCGGAGTCGGGCAGGAGGCGGATGATCACTGCTTGCAGTCTATCGCCGGCGTCCAGATCGCTAAAGGGGAAGTCCGCCTCCCTGAAGGTATAGGGGGTATCCTCGGCTGTGGTGACCCTGAGCCCGGCGGTGGTGGGCGGGTTATTGGTGCCGTGGGGGATGACTTCAATGGCAAAGGTGTCCAGCGGCGTGGTGATGATGCCATCGGTGACGCTGATGATAATGTCCGGGTAGTTGCCGATATCGGCGTTGGCGGGGGTGCCGGTCAAGGCCCCGGTTGCGGTGTCGAAACTGGCCCATGACGGCAGGTTGGTGATGGCGTAGACCAGCGGGTCGCCATCCACATCGGCGCCGACCGGCGTGAAGTTATAGGTAAGGTCCTCGGTCACGCGGATTCGGGGGTTGCCGGTAATGGTGGGCGGGTCATTGACCGGAGTCACGGTGACGGATGCCGTGGCGGGCGGGGTACTAAAGACAGTGCCGTCGGAGACGCTGAAGGTGAAGCTCAGACTACCGCTGGCATTCAACGCCGGGGTATAGACCAGATTGGCGATAGCGCCGGCGGCAATCTCTTGCCCGGCGCTCACCGCCGCGCCGTTCAGGGTCAGCGCGCCCAGGCTGGCGGGGGCAGGCAGGCTATCGATGCGCACTGCTTGCAGGCTGTCGCTGGCATCCCCATCGCTAAAGTTGAAGTCCGCCACCCCAAAGGTATGGGGGGTATCCTCATCGGTCGTGACCGCCAGCCCGCTGGTGGTGGGCACATCCTCAACCGCCGCAACAGTAATGGCGGCGTTGGCGGGCGGGGTGCTGAAGGCAGTGCCGTCGGAGACGCTGTAGGTGAAGGTTACATCGCCGTTGGCATTCAACGCCGGGGTATAGACCAGATTGGCGATAGCGCTGGTGGCAATCTCTTGCATGGCGCTCACCGCTACGCCGTTCAGGGTCAGGCTGCCAGTGGCGGGCAGGCTATCGATGCGCACTGCTTGCAGGCTATCGCCGTCGGTATCGGTAAAGGAAAAGTCCGCCACCGCAAAGGTATGCGGGGTATCCTCATCGGTCGTGACCGCCAGACCGCTGCTGTCGGGCGGGATATTGTCGCCCGCCCCCCGCACCGGGCCACGGGCCGGGCTGGTGATGGACTCATTCGCCTCAAAATTATCGGTGTAGCGCAGGTTCAGGCTGATCTGAGCGTCGATATTGGCCGCAGTCAGCAGGTATTCCGACTCGGTGGCGTCGGTGATATCCACGCCATTGGCCCGCCATTGATAAATGAAATCGGACTCATCGGGCAGGCCATCGATATCCACCAGCGTGGAAGTATCCGCGCTGAGGGTCTGGCCCACTACCAGCCCGCCGCTGATGCGCAGTTCGCCGGTGGGTGGGTCGTTGATGTTGGCGATGGGGACTGTGCTAACGAACCCCAGGTTCTGGCTGGTGCCATGCGCATCGGTATGGTTGACTTGCAGGAACATGGAAGTGCCCACATCGGCCTGAACCAGGGTGTAGGTGCTCTCGGTCGAGACCAACGTAATACCACCACGCAACCATGCGTAAGTGAAGGTGCCCAGACCATCCTCATCCATTATGGCGAAGGTATCCACCGTCAGGGTCTGGCCCTGGACAGAGTCGCCGGTGATGCCGAGATCGCCAGTGGTGGGGTCATCGGTATTGCGCACCGTCTCCTCCGTAAGAAGGCTGGTCAGGCTCTCATCCACGCCCTGAAGGTCAGTGTAGCGGACGGTCAGGGTGATACTCTTGCCCACTTCGGCCTGGGTCAGGGTATAGGTTCGCCCGGTCGCATTGGTGATAGGCGTGAAATTCGCCCGCCATTCATAGGTGAATTCGGACTCAGCGGGCAGACCATCCTCATCTTCAAGGGCAGAGATGTTCGCCGTCAGTTCCGCGCCGTCGGTCAAAATGCCGTCGATGGTCACCGCGCCGGTGGGCAGGTCATTGACATTGGTCACCGCCGCCGTTGCCGCACTGGTCTGATTTTCCTCCGTCCCGTCGCCATCAATGAAGCTGACCCTCAGGGTGAGGGGCTTGCCGACCTCGCTCTGGGTCAGGGTGTAGGTGCGCCCGGTCGCGCCGGGAATCGGCGTGTCCGTGGCGCCGTCGCGCGTATTCCATTGATAGGTGAACGTGGATTCATCGGGCAGACCATCCGCATCTTCAATGGCAGAGGCATCCGCTGTCAGCATCTGATCCTCGGCCGGGGGCGGGACGCCGGCGGGCGGCGGCTCCCCCCGGGCGCCGGTGAGCGGCTCTCCGTCGGCATTGGTGATACTCACCCCGCCGGTGGAGGCGTGGCTGAAATTCGCCACGGGCCCACGGAAAATAGAGGCTACCCCAATTTCAACGTCTTCCTCACTATCCCCGGGGGGTGCATTGCCAGCAAAGCCCTCAAGATCGGTGTAGTGGACAATCACTCTGATACGCGCGCCCACATCGGCCTGGGTCAGGACGTAGGTGTTGGATGTCGCGCCGGGGATAGCGCGGGAGAACTGACCGGCCGGTTGCCTTCGCCATACATAGGTGAACGTGGACGGGTCGGGCAGGCCATTTGGGTCGCCAAGGGTTTCGGTATTTGCCGTCAGGGTCTGATCCTCGATCAGGTCACCGTCGATGGTCACCTCGCCGGTGGCAGACAGATCGACCCCCATCGCCGACGCGGGAGCGCTGGTCAGGGGCCCCTCATTGCCACCCCGAAGATCGGTGAAGCTGACGACAGTCAGGGTGACTCTATCGCCGAAATCGGCAACGGGCTGATCGTAGAATTTTGAGGTCTCGCCGGGAATCGCCGTGTCCACGCCTGCCTCGTGCCTATTCCATTGGTAGGTGAACGGACGTACCGGTTGGGTAACGAAATCCTCCTCATAAATCTCTTCGGGCAGACCATCCTCATCGACAATGAGTTCGGGTAAAGCGGTAAATCTTATAAAACGCTCTCCTCCACCGAACGGGGTCCGCACGCTCGTGCCCACTTCTATCCCAGGGCGACCGGTGGCGGGGTCATTGGTGTTGGTGACGGTGAGATCAAAGGCCGGCAGTTCCACCGGCGTGGCGATGATGCCGTCGGTAACGCTGATCACAATTCCTGTGGTCATCCCAACATCGTCGTTGCCGGGCGTGCCGGTCAGCGCCCCGGTCGCGGGCTCAAAGCTGGCCCAGGCGGGCAGGTTCTCGATCATATAGGTCAGTGTGTCGCCATCCGCATCCTCGCCCTCTGGCGTGAAGTTGTAGGCGCTGTCTTCGACCGCCTCCGTGTCCGGGGTGCCGCCAATGGTCGGTGCGCTATTGGCATCGGCCACCGGGCCCCTCGGTGCGCTGGTCACTTCTTCATCATTGCGCCGAAGATCGGTATAGCGGACAACCACGCTGATGGTCTGACCGACCTCGGCCGGGGTCAGGGTGTAGGTGCGCCCGGTCGCGCCGGGAATCTCCACGCCATTCGCAAGCCATTGATAGGTGAATGTGGACAGCTCGGGCAGACCATCGTCATCGGCAAAGTCCGAGGCCTCCGCCGTCAGTTCCTCGCCCATAGTCAGGACGCCTCTGATGGTCACCTCGCCGGTGGCCGGGTCGTTGACATTGGTCACGGTGAGGTCAAAGGCCGGCAGTTCCACCGGCGTGGCGATGATACCGTCGGTGACGCTGATGACAATGCCGGTGGTGGTGGTGCCGACATCATCGCCGGTGGGCGTGCCGGTCAGAGTCCCGGTGGCGGGGTCGAAGCTGGCCCAGTCGGGCGTGACCGTGATGCTATAGGTCAGGGTGTCGCCATCCGCATCCCCGCCCCCCGGCGCGAAGCGGTATTCGCTGTCTCTGGCCGCCGTGGGGGCGGGCGAGCCGCTGATAGTCGGCGCGTTATTGTCAATCACATCGACAAAAAAACTGGGCAGGAAGATCCGCTGTCTGCCATTCTCGAAGTGGTCGAGTCTGTTCTCAACCTCCAATCTGGTGCCGACATCCGCACTGCCCGGCGTGCCGGACAATGTAAGGGTGGGATTGCCGTTAGGGTTACCGTTAGCGGAATCGTGACCGGGTAGGTCTCTGGGCACGAGCCATCTACTCGTATCGAAAAAAACCGAGGGGACGAAAAGATCGCCATCCGGGTCCGTGAATGTGTAGGTGATTAAAAAGAACTCGCCCTGAGACACCCTGAAGATGGTGGGCGAATCGGGGTCGCGGCTGAAGGGCGGAACGCTACTGACCATCGGAAGGATATTCACTCTGGCCACCGGCCCAAATGAATCGCCGCTTCGCACCGTCTCATTGCCGCCCTGAAGATCCTGGTAGGAGATTTCCACGACGATGTTCTTGCCCGCCTCGCTCCGGGTCAGGGTGTAGGTTCTCATGTTGGCGCCGCTGATTTGCTCGCTCGCGGTTCCGTCGTTCGCAAACCATTGATAGGTGAATGTGGACTCATCGGGCAGACCATCCTCATCGGCAAGGGCAGCGGTATTCGCCGTCAGAACCTCATTCTGGGCAAGGAGACCGTCGATGCGCAGGCGACCGGTGGGCGCGTCATTGATATTGGTCACCACCTGCGTGGCATCGCTGGTGCGGCTTTCAGGGGCGTTCCGGTCATCGGTGAAGCTGACCGTCAGGGTGACAGGCTTGCCGACCTCGCTCTGGGTCAGGGTGTAGGTGCGCCCGGTCGCGCCGGAAATCGGCGTGTCCGTGGCGCCGTCCCTGGTGTTCCATTGATAGGTGAATGTGGACTCGTCGGGCAGACCATCGTCATCGGCAAGGGTGGATGTGTTTGCCGTCAGTACCTCATCCTCGGTCAAAATGCCATTGATGGTCACCGCGCCGGTGACCGGGTCGTTGGTGTTGGTCACGCTGAGGTCAAACGCCGGCAGTGCCACCGGCGTGGCGATGATGCCGTCGGTGACGCTGATGACAATGCCGGTGGTGGTGCCGACATCGTCGTTGGTGGGCGTGCCGGTCAGCGCCCCGGTGGCGGGGTTGAAGCTGAGCCAGCCGGGTGCGCCACTGAGGGCGTAGGTCAGGACATTGCCATCCGCATCCCCGCCCTCCGGCGTGAAGCGGTATTCGCTGTCTTCGGCCACCGTGGTGGCGGGGGTGCCACCGATGGTCGGCGGGCTATTGGCATTGACCACCGGCCCAAGCGGTGCGCTGGTCACGCGCTCAACTGTGTTCCGGTCATCGGTGAACTCGACAACCACGCTGATGGTCTGACCGACCTCGGCCGGGGTCAGGGTGTAGGTGGGCCCGGTCGCGCCGGGAATCTCCAAGCCATTAGCAAGCCATTGATAGGTGAATGTGGACGGCTCGGGCAGACCATCGTCATCGGCAAGGGCAGAGGTATCCGCCGTCAGTTCCTCGCCCATAACCGGAATACCGCCAATGGTCACCGTGCCAGTGGCCGGGTCGTTGGTGTTGGTCACGCTGAGGTCAAACGCCGGCAGTTCCACCGGCATGGCGATGATGCCGTCGGTGACGCTGATGACAATGCGGGTGGTGGTGCCGACATCGTCGTTGCCGGGCGTGCCGGTCAAAGCCCCGGTGGCGGGGTTGAAGTCGGCCCAGGCGGGACGGTTGTCGATGGTATAGGTCAGGGTGTCGCCGACATCCGCATCACCGCCCCCCGGCGTGAAATTGTATGGGCTGTCTTCGGCCACCATGAGGTCGGGGGTGCCGCTGATGGTCGGCGGGCTATTGCTGCCAACCACCGGCCCCCGGAGTTCACTAAACAGGTTCTCCGCCCCGCCCTGACCATCGGTATAGCGGACGATCACGAGGATCCTCTTGCCGACTTCGTCCGGGGTCAGGGTGTAGGTACGCGCGGTCGCGTTGAGTATGGTGGTGAAATCCGCCTGCCATGTATAGCGGAATGCGGACTCATCGGGCAGACCATCGCCATCGTCGAGGGTAGAGGTATCCGCCGTCAGCACCTCGCCCATAGTCAGGTCACCGATGATGGTCACACCGCCGGTGGGCACGTCATTGACATTGGTCACGGTGAGGTCAAACGCCGGCAGTTCCAGCGGCGTGGCGATGGTGCCGTCGGTGACGCTGATGACAATGCCAGTGGTGGTGCCGACATCATCGTTAGTGGGCGTGCCGGTCAGCGCCCCGGTGGCGGGGTCGAAGTCGGCCCAGTCGGGCGTGACCGTGATGGCATACACCAGCGTGTCGCCGGCATCCGCATCCCCGCCCTCCGGCGTGAAGTTATATGCGCTGTCTTCGGCCACCGTGGTGGCGGGGGTGCCGCCGATGGTCGGCGGGCTATTGTCAGACTTCACCGGCCCACGCGGTTCACTGGTCAGGCTCTCAGCCGTGTCAAAGAAATCGAAGTAACTCACCGTCACTCTGATTTGCGTATCCACCTCGTCGGCGGTCAGGGTGTAGGTGTCAAACGGCCCTCCGAGGAGAGTCCTGTCCGCGTTGCCGCTGCGCGCAATCCACCGGTAGATGAATGTGCCCCGGTCGGGCAGACCATCGGCATCGGCAAGGGCAGAGGTATCCGCCGTCAGTTGCTCACCCGTGGTCAGGATGCCGCTGACGGTCACCGCGCCGGTGGGCGGGTCGTTGACATTGGCCACCAGCCCTCGCGGTGCGCTGGTCACTTGCTCTTCACTATCCCGAAGATCGGTATAGCGGACAATCACTCTAATACCCGCGCCCACATCGGCCTGGGTCAGGACGTAGGTGTTGGATCTCGCGCCGGGGATAGTGCGGATGAAATCACCGGCCCGTTGCCTTTGCCATACATAGGTGAACGTGGACGGGTCGGGCAGACCATCGGCATCGGCAAGGGCAGAGGTGTTTGCCGTCAGGACTTCATCCTCGGTCAAAATGCCATCGATGGTCACCGCGCCGGTGGGCGGGGTGTTGAGCGCGGGGACGGTGATGGAAAATTCCAGTCTATCGGTTCTACCGTTCGCAGTCGTTAGGGTGTAGGTCAAGCCAAACATCCCAGGCACTGTCGGCGTACCGGACAATATGCGGGTAGCAGGATCAAAGGAGAGCCCGGCGGGCACAGGAGACAGCGCATAGACATCCCCCGAGGTACCCGCTTGCGTCAGTGCCGTAGGCAGCATCAGATCATCAATCTCATTGCCCAGTCTGTAGGTTTGATTGGCAATGACTTCCCGAAACAGCGGTCTGATAAAAATTCTGACAGTGTCCTCGTTGGATGCCAGTCCGTCAGAGACGACCAGGCTGAAAGTAAGCGAGTCCGGGCCATCTGTCGGTATCAGGTTTGGTATGGTAAACGTTGGCCGTGCTACCGTCGTACTGCTTAAAGCCACCGTGGCACCGGCAGTCTGCGACCAGAGATAGGTCAGGCTCGTGAGATCGATATCGATACTGCCAGTGCCATTCAGCGTGACTTCTGTGCCCTTGCTCACAGTCTGATTTGCACCGGCATTGGCGGTGGGCGGGGTATTCACCGGCCCCTGCGGTGCGCTGGTCACTTCCTCTTCACTACCCCGAAGATCGGTATAGCGGACAACCAGGCTGACGGTCTGACCGTGCTGGCTCCGGGTCAGGGAGTAGGTGCGCCCGGTCGCATCCTCGGTAATCTCCTCGCCATTCGCAAGCCATTGATAGGTGAATGTGGACTCGTCGGGCAGACCATCGTCATCGGCAAGGGCAGAGGTATCCGCCGTCAGTAACTCGCCCGCAGTCAGGATGCCGCTGATAGTCACCCCGCCGGTGGGCGGGTCGTTGGTGTTGGTCACGCTGAGGTCAAACGCCGGCAGTTCCACCGGCGCGGCGATGCCGTCGGTAACGCCGACCACAATACCAGTGGTGGTGCCGACATCGTCGTTGGTGGGCGTGCCGGTCAGTGCCCCGGTGTCGGAGTCGATGCTGAGCCAGCCGGGCGCGCCGCTGATGGTGTAGGTCAGGGTATCATCGTCATCCACATCCATGCCCACCGGCGTGAAGCTATATTCGCTGTCTTCGGCCACCGTGGTGGCGGGCGTGCCGCCAATGGTCGGCGGGGTATTCACCCGCCTCGGCGGTGTGCTGGTCACGCTCTCCGCCTCGCCACCAGCATCGGTATAGCGGACGACCAGGCTGATGGTCTGACCGACCTCGTCCGGGGGCAGAGTGTAGGTGCGCAGGGTCGCACCCGGAATCTCCACGCCATCCGCAAGCCATTGATAGGTGAACGTGGACGGCTCGGGCAGACCATCATCATCGGCAAGGGTGGAGGTATCCGCCGTCAGTTCCTCGCCCATAGTCAGGATGCCGCTGATGGTCACCGCGCCGGTGGGCGCGTCGTTTGTGTTGGTCACGGTGAGGTCAAACGCCGGCAGTTCCACCGGCGCGGCGATGATGCCGTCGGTCACGCTGATCACAATTCCTGTGGTGGTGCCGACATCATCGTTGGTTGGCGTGCCGGTCAGTTCCCCCGTGGCGGGGTCGATGCTGAGCCAGCCGGGTGCGCCGCTGATGGCGTAGGTCAGGAAATTGCCATCCACATCCATGCCCACCGGCGTGAAGCTGTATTCGCTGTCTTCGGCCACCGTGGTGACGGGCGTGCCGTCAATGGTCGGCGCGTCATTGGCATTGACCACCGGCCCTCGCGGTGCGCTGGTCACGCTCTCAGTCGCGCCATCATCGTCGGTATAGCGGACGAGCACGCTGAGTATCTGGTCGACCTCGTCCTGGGTCGGGGTGTAGGTGCGCAGAGTCGCGCCGGAAATCGGCGTGTCCGTGGCGCCGTCCCGCGTATTCCATTGATAGGTGAATGTGAACTCAGCGGGCAGACCATCGGCATCGGCAAGGGTGGAAGTATCCGCCGTCAGTTCTCCGCCCATTGTCAGGCTGCCGGTGATGGTCACCCCGCCGGTGGGCGCGTCGTTGGTGTTGGTCACGGTGATGTCAAAGGCCGGCAGTTCCACCGGCGCGGCGATGATGCCGTCGGTCACGCCGATCACAATTCCGGTGGTGGTGCCGACATCGGCGTTGCCGGGCGTGCCGGTCAGTTCCCCGGTGTCGGGGTCGAAGTCGAAGTCGGCCCAGGCGGGACGGTTGTCGATGGTATAGGTCAGGGTATTGCCATCCGCATCCATGCCCTCCGGCGTGAAGCGGTATTCGCTGTCTTCGGCCACCATGGTGACGGGCGTGCCGCCAATGGTCGGCGCTTGGTTGCTGCCGACCACCGGCCCACGCGGTGCGCTGGTCACGCGCTCAGCCGCGCGATCATCATCGGTATAGCGGACGAGCACGGTGATCACCCGGTTGAGCTCGTTCGGGGTCAGCCTGTAGGTGCGCCCGGTCGCACCGGAAATCTCCGTGTCATCCGCAAGCCATTGGTAGGTGAATGTGGACTCAGCGGGCAGACCATTCTCATCGCCCAGCGCAGAGGTATCCGCCGTCAGTTCCTCACCCGTGGTCAGGGTGCCGCGGATGGTCACCGCGCCGGTGGGAGGAAGGTTGATTTCAGAGACGGAACCGCCGGTGACGGCGTCCAGGGACTCCCGGGTGCCGCGGTCGTCTATGTAGGACAGCCTCACGCCAATCTGCTTGTCGACCTCGTCCGGGGTCAGGGTGTAGGTGCGCATCATCGCGCCTAAGATTGGCGTGTCCGTGGTGCCGTCCCGCGTAAACCATTGATAGGTGAATGTGGCAGGGTTGGGCAGACCGTCGTCATCGGCAAGGGCAGAGGTATCCGCCGTCAGTTCCTCGCCCAGGATCGGGTTACCGGCGATGGTCACCTCGCCGGTGGGCGGGTCATTGGTGTTGATGACGGTGATAAAAAAGGCCGGCAATGACACCGGCGCGGCGATGATGCCGTCGGTCACGCTGATCACAATTCCTGTGGTGGTGCCGACATCATCGTTGGTGGGCGTGCCGGTCAGTGCCCCGGTGGCGGGGTTGAAGTCGGCCCAGTCGGGACGGTTGTCGATTGTATAGATCAGGGTATGGCCATCCGCATCTCCGCCCACAGGCGTGAAACGGTATTCGCTGTCTTCGGCCGCCGTGGTGGCGGGCGTGCCGCCGATGGTCGGCGCTTCATTGGTGCCGACCACCGGTCCCCGCGGTTCACTGGTTATGCGCTCAGCCGTGAAGAAGAGATCGAAGTAGCTCACCCTCACGCTGATTTCCGCACCCACTTCGGCTGCGGTCAGTCTGTAGGTGCGCATGGTCGCGGTCGCGCCGGGAATAGATATACCATTCGCCCGCCACCGATAGCGGAATGTGGACTCAGCGGGCAGACCATCCTCATCGGCAAGGGTGGAAGTATCCGCCGTCAGTTCTCCGCCCATTGTCAGGCTGCCGGTGATGGTCACCGTGCCGGTGGGCGCGTCATTGGTGTTGGTCACTCTGAGGTCAAACTCCGGCAGTTTCACCGGCGCGGCGATGATGCCGTCGGTCACGCTGATCACAATTCCTGTGGTGGTGGTGCCAACATCATCGTTGGTGGGCGTGCCGGTCAGTGCCCCGGTGGCGGAGTTAAACAGGGCCCAGGCGGGACGGTTGTCGATGGTATAGGTCAGGGTATCGCCATCCGCATCCATGCCCTCCGGTGTGAAGCGGTATTCGCTGTCTTCGGCCGCCGTGGTGGCGGGCGTGCCGCCGATGGTCGGCGCTTCGTTGCTGCCTACCACCTGCCCACGCGGTGCGCTGGTCACGCGCTCAGCCGTGCCATCATCATCGGTATAGCGGACGAGCACGGTGATCACCCGGTCAACCTCGTTCGGAGTCAGGGTGTAGGTGCGCAGGGTCGCACCGAGAATCGGTGTGTCCGTGGCGCCGTCCCGCGTATTCCATTGATAGGTGAATGTGGACTCAGCGGGCAGACCATTCTCATCGCCCAGCGCAGAGGTATCCGCCGTCAGTTCCTCGCCCATGACCAGGTTACCGCGGATGATCACCGTGCCGGTGGGCGCGTCGTTGGTGTTGGTCACGGTGAGGTTAAACGCCGGCAGTTCCACCGGCGCGGCGATGATGCCGTCGGTCACGCTGATCACAATTCCTGTGGTGGTGGTGCCGACATCATCGTTGGTGGGCGTGCCGGTCAGTGCCCCCGTGACGGGGTTGAAATCGGCCCAGTCGGGTGTGACCGTGATGGCATACACCAAGGTATCGCCATCCGCATCCATGCCCTCCGGTGTGAAGTTGTATTCGCTGTCTTCGGCCACCGTGGTGGCGGGGATGCCGCTGATGATCGGCGGGGTATTCATCGGCCCCCGCGGTGCGCTGGTCACTTCCTCTTCACTACTCCGAAGATCGGTATAGCGGACGACCAGGCTGATGGTCTTACCGGCCTCGTCCGAGGTCAGGATGTAGGTGCGCAGGGTCGCACCGGGAATCTCCACGCCATCCGCAAGCCATTGATAGGTGAATGTGGACTCAGCGGGCAGACCATCTTCATCGGCAAGGGTGGAGGTGTTTGCCGTCAGGACTTCATCCTCGGTCAAAATGCCATCGATGGTCACCACGCCTGTGGGCGGGTTGTTGACCGCAGTGATGGTGATGGAAAATTCCAGTGTATCGGTTCCACCGTCCGCAGTCGTTACGGTGTAGGTCAAGCCAAACATCCCAAGCACTGTCGGCGTACCGGACAATATGCGGGTGGCAGGATCAAAGGAGAGCCCGGCGGGCACAGAGGACAGCGCATAGACATCCCCCGAGGTGCCCTCTTGCGTCAGTGCCGCAGGCAACATCAGATCATCAATCTCATTGCCCAGGTTGTAGGTTTGATCGGCAATGGCTTCCCGAAACAGCGGTCTGATAAAAATTCTGACGGTTTCCTCGTTGGTGGACGATGCATCATGCACGTCAGAGACGACCAGACTGAAAGTAAGCGAGTCCGGATCATCTGTCGGTATCAGGTTTGGTATGGTGAACGTTGGCCGTGCTGCCGTCGTACTGCTTAAAGTCACCGTAGTGCCGTCAACCTGCGACCAGAGATAGGTCAGGCTCGCGCCCTCGGGATCGGAACTGCCACTGCCATCAAGCGTGACTTCTGTGCCTTTGCTCAAGCTCTGATTCGGACCGGCATCCGCGGTGGGCAGTTGGTTGAACACCCTGATGCTCGCACTGGACACGTCCTCATCCACGCCATCGTCATCGGTATAGCTGACAATCACGAAAATTACCTCGCCTACCTCGTCCGGGGTGTAGGTGCGCAGGTTCGCTCCCCTGATCGGCGCGCTGTCCGCAAACCATTGGTAGCTGAACGCGGATCGGTCGGACAGACCATTGGCATCGCCAAGGCCGGAGGCATCCGCTGTCAGAACCTGACCCACGATCGGTCGGCCACTATCCAGGATGATCACCTCGCCGGTGGGCGGGCCATTGACGGTGAGCGCAAACGCCAGTTCCACCGGCGCGGCGATGATGCCGTCGGTAACGTCGATCACAATCCCTGTGGTGGTGCCGACATCGGCGTTGCCCGGCGTGCCGGTCAGGGCTCCGGTGGTGGGGTTGATACTAAGCCAGCCGGGTGCGCCGCTGAGGGTATAGATCAGCGTATCGCCATCCGCATCCTCGCCCACCGGCATGAAACTGTAGGACGCGCCCACTTGTGCCACGGGCGGAGTGCCCGTGATGGTCGGCGCATTATTGTCAGACTGCACCGGGCCACGGGCCGGGCTGGTCAGGCTCTCCTGCTTGCTAAGGTTATCGGTGTAGCTGAGGGTCACGGTGATCTGACTGCCGATATTGGCCGGGGTCAGGACATAGCTACGGTCGGTGGCGTTGGCGATGTCCACGCCATCGGCCCGCCATTGATAGCTGAACTCGGACTCAGCCGGCAGACCATCTTCATCGGCAAGGGTAGAGGTATCCGCCGTCAGCTCCTCACCCACGGTCAGGGCACCGGCGATGGTCAACCCGCTGGGCGGGTCATTGAGGCGCACCTCCGCCGTAGCAGCACTAGTCGTACTCTCCTGCGTGTTAAAACTATCGGTATAGCGGAGGGTCAGGGTGATTCTCTTACCGAGCTCGGACTGGGTCAGGGTGTAGGTTCTGGAGGTCGCGTTGGGAATCGGCGTGTCCGTGGTGCCGACCCGCGTATTCCATTGATAGGTGAATTCGGACGGGTTGGGCAGACCATCTTCATCGGCAAGGCGGGAGGTATTCGCCGTCAGTTCCTGACCCAGAACCGGGACACCAGCGATGGCCAACCCTCTGGGGTCGTCATTGGCATTGGCCACCACCCTGGACGTGGGACCGACTATTCTACTAGTCACACCTCCGGTGAGACTGTCAGTAAATGTGACACGCGCTCGGAGAAATCTGCCCACGTCGGACTGGGTCGGGGCGTAGTTGTTATTGCCCGCGCGAAAACCTGGGATACTAATGAAACCACTACTACTACCAGGACTCGAACGCTCCCAGCGATAGACTTCGAGGTTGGATCCCACACTATGACCGGTCAGGGCATTACTTATCGATGCGCTCAGGGCCTGACCCTCCACCGGGTTGTTGCCTCCTAAGATTCTCGGATTAGTCGACTGGTGGAGTGCATGGGCCGCGGTTGCCGATAGCCCCAGCGAGAAGAGCACCAGCAGGCAGAAACTGACCATCACCCTCAGGCGAGTTAACATGAAGTCACTAATATGTCGGCCTTTGACAAGCATAATTTATTTGAAAAAATTATTCTATTCTTCTTTGGGAAAACCCACAACTACAAAGTCATTCTCTTACGACAGCAAGACGGGAAAACGCCTTGGTTTTAAAACCGGAGTTTCATGCCAACAAATCCCTTAACCTCACGTTTTTCAACATTCGGGGACGACACTGTTGCCTCCAAGTTCAATCCCGGCATAATCTCTGCTCCGTAACGATAACCCAGACCGGAACGCGCTCCCTCCTCTTCCGACCTGTCATGCTCAAAACTAATACTGTGGCCTCCACCTCTCGTGGTGTATTCCAGCACGTATGCCTGTGACAATCCCTCTGCAGACACATCATCCCCGGATGCGTGATTAATACCTACAGACGGCGTCACAGTCCCCGCTCTCCCATTCCTGCCCACAGCAATACCGTAAGACAACGCGCCCACAAAGCGCCGTTGCTCTACCGCTTCACGACCCAGCTCACGCTGACCCTCCACAGAACCGCTCAAACCCACCTCGGTTTCAAAACGCATTCCACCGCCAACACTGTAAGTCATATCGTCATCATTCACCGTATCTAATAAATCAAATATCAAACCTCCGCTCGCAAACGGCCTCAACGTTACTCCTGAAAACTTCACACGGTAACTCACCTCAAAACCCGGAGTCAGGCGAAGCACTGACGCCGTGGTCTCACCAATCTCACGGTTGCTGCTGTCCGTATATCCCTCCAGCCTCTTGCGACTGCCGAGCAGACTCACATTCGGTACCACTTCCAAACTGTTATCCAAAAACTTCATCGCACCCGACACACGCACCGCGCCAAATAACAGATTACTGTCGGCAGAGGCCGCGAACGGCGTGCTCGCCTGCCCAAACGTCCCCGTCAGGTCAACATCTCCTATTCCGTAGCCCCCAAACAGGGATATATCCAGACCCCACGGACTCTCATACAGCAGGTACGGTGACACCGATACCATCTTCTCATCATAGGTGCCTTCGTTGTAGGTGGTCGTCAGTTCACTGTCCAGATAACCCACTGCCGCACCCAAGGTCAAAGACTCCGAGGGACGGTAATCCAAACCTGTGTTGTAAGACCACACACGACCGTCATAGCGATTGTCGTCACCGGATGTATTGTAATCGTTGTCCAGACGCGTCTCGCCTCCTCCTCCCCACAGGGTAAGTGTCCGCGGCGATGACAAATCAGTCGAACCCTCTAAACCGGCGGACGAAATACCGGTCTTGCGCCACTCCTCATTCGACCCCATCAGACTGTTCAGGGAAAGATCAAACTCCAGATGAGACAGCATCTCACGGACGTTCTCGTATTCAACGTATTTGCCTTCTCCCTCTGTCTCTACAACCGCATGTCGTGGAACGCTCACACGGTTGCCTCCGTCCAGCGCCCTCAGGTGGTTCTGTACCGTACTTATCACCAGATCGCTCTGAACAATCGTGAGGTGCGTCAACAACGTTTTCCTGCCATCACGATCCAGGTCTTCAGTACCGCTCGCCGCGATGGTCGCCCGCGCGCTCGCCGTGCCCAGTCTGAAGCCCGTCGGCAGACCCGTGTTGGGTGGACTCAAGGTCACCGTGAAGGTTTCTGTGCTCTCGGCCAGGTCATCTTCCGTCACGAGGACCGTGAACGTCAGGGTCGTCGTGCCGGCATCGAAGACCAGCATGCCATCCGTCGCCGTGAAGTCATCGGCTGTCGCCGTGTCATCTGCCGCAATCAAGGTGGCGTAGCCCATTACCATCCTTGTCACGGGAAAGTCCGACAGCGTCACCGTAAAGGTGGCGGTCTCGCCTTCGGACACCGGGTTTTCAGGGCCTTCAATCGACACTACCGCCACGCCATTGGCCTGGATGGTTGCCTGGGCGCTGGTGGTGCCGAGGGTGATCCCTGTCGGCAGCGGGTTGTCGGAGTTTGAGCTCAATCTTACGGTGAAGGACTCGTCGCCTTCCACCAGACCATCGGGGAGCACCTTCACGTCGAAGGACTGGGTCAAGTCATCGCCAGTGGCGCCCGCGGCGAAGGTCAACGTGCCGTTGGCCGCGGTGAAATCATCATTCGCTGTTGCCGTGCCCGCCACGGTGGCGTAGTCCACCACCACAGCACCTCCGGGAGAAGCCGACAGGGTCACGGTGAAAGTGGCGTTATCGTCTTCGGACACATTGCCGCCGCCAGAGATAGACACCGTTCCCGAACCCGCTCCTGCAATCGTCGCCGTTGCCGTTTGCGTGCCCAGGCTGAACCCGGTCGGTAGAGTGTTCGTGTTCAGAGTCGCGGTGAAACTCTCGTCGCCTTCCACCTGTTCATCGGGGAGCACCTTCACGTCAAAGGTCTGGGTCAAGTCATCGCCAGTGGCGCCCGCGGCGAAGGTCAGCGTGCCGCTGGCCGCGGTGAAATCATCCGCTGTCGCCGTGCCTGCTGCGGTGGCGTAGTCCACGACCACTTCCGCGCCGGGTGAGGCTGACAGGGTGACGGTGAAGGTGGCATCATCGTCTTCGGCCACATTGCCGCCGCCAGAGATCGACACTGTTGCCGAACCCGCCGCCTCAATCGTCGCCGTTGCTGTTGCCGTGCCCAGGGTGAACCCTGCCGGTAGCGGACTGCTGGTGTTCGCGCTCAGGGTTGCGGTGAAACTCTCGTCGCCTTCCACCTGAGCATCAGGGAGCACCTTCACGTTGAAGGACTGGGTCAGGGTGGTTGTGTTTGCCGCGAAGGTTAGCGTGCCACTCGTCTCCTCGAAATCATCATTCGCTGTTGCCGTGCCCGCCACGGTGGCGTAGTCCACCACCACAGCATCTCCGGGAGAAGCCGACAGGGTGACGGTGAAGGTGGCATCCGCGCCTTCGGCTACATTGCTGCCTGGCCCCGAGATCGACACCGTCGCCGGGATAGCGATGCTGATGGCGAATTCCAGTGTATCCGTTCTACCCTCCCCATCCGTTACAGTGTAGATCAGGTCAAAGGTGCCGGATATTGTCGGGGTGCCGGACAGTGTGCGTGTCCCCGCATCAAATGTCAGCCCGGTCGGCAGGGCTGGAACCGACCCCGTCCTGACCAGGGCGTAGGTTTTATTCCGGCCCAGAGCAGTAGGCAATTCCAGAGCGGCTATGGCCACACCCCGGATATAGGTCTGGTTGCTCACTGTGTCTCGGAATAGCGGTCGAATGTGTATTTCGACGCTGTCGGCTGTAGAGGAGAGCCCGCCCGCGCCGGCTTCGGTGACGGTCAGGCTGAACACAAGTATGCCGTCACCCGTTGCTATTGTGTCTGGAACGGTGAAGGTCGGGCTTTGTGCGCTGGCATCATTCAGGGTGACATCCGCGCCCTGGGTCTGGGACCAGACGTAGCTCAGGGTCGCGCCCTCGGGATCGCTACTGCCACTGCCGTCAAGGGTGACGGTTGCTCCTTTTTCCACAATCTGATCATCACCGGCATCGGCGGTCGGCGGGTCATTGTCACCAGCGATTACCGTGACGACCAAGGCATTGCCTGCCGAGTCGCTCACACCATCGTTGACCTTGAAATCAAACTTCAGCTCGGCATTTTCCACCAGTTCGCTGGGAGCGATGAAGGTGGTTATGGCGGCAGTATCGTCGTCCAGGTCGACAGTCTGCCCGTCGATCTGGCGCCAGATATAGGTCAGATCATCGCCCTCGGGATCGCTGCTACCGCTGCCGTCCAGGGTGACGGTGGCGCCCTCAGAAGCTGGATTGGGTATCGCAATCGCTATTGCGATAGGTGCATTGTTGTCACCAGCGGTCGCCCTGCTGGTGATGGTGACGGTTGCCGTGGCTGGGGGTTCACTGAAGGCGGTGCCGTCGGAGAGGCTGAAGGTGAAACTGACCTCGCCGGTGGTATCGGCGGGCGGGGTATAGACGAGGGTCCCGATCCCGGCGGCGGGGATCACATCCCCTGCGGTCACGACATTACCGTCGAGGGTCAGGTTGCCGCTACCGGGCAGCGTGTCGATGCGCAGGCTGTCAAGGTCATCGCCGTCCACATCGGCAAAGTTGAACTCGCCTGCCGCAAAGCTGTGGGCGGTATCCTCTTGGGTCGAGACCGCCAGCCCGCTCGAAGTCGGCGCGTCATTGACGGCGCCGATAGTGACGGTTGCCGTGGCGGTTGCGCTGAAGGCGGTGCCGTCGGAGAGGCTGAAGGTGAAGGTGACATCACCGGTGGCATCGGCGGCCGGGGTATAGACAAGGTTCGAGATACCGGCGGCGGGGATGAGCTGCCCGGCGGTCACCGCAGTGCCGTTGAGGGTCAGGCTGCCGGTTGCGGGCAGCGTGTCGATGCGCAGGCTGTCCAGGTCATCGCCGTCGGCATCGGCAAAGGTGAACTCGCCCAACCTAAAGCTGTGGGCGGTATCCTCTTGGGTCGAGACCGTCAGCCCGCTCGAAGTCGGCGCGTCATTGGTGTTGGTGACGGCGATAGCAAAGGCCGGCAGCGCTACTGGTGTGGCGATGATGCCATCGGTGACGCTGATCACGATGTTCTCGTGGTTGCCGACATGCTCGTTGGCGGGGGTGCCGGTCAAGGCCCCGGTTGTGGTGTCGAAACTGGCCCATAAAGGCATGTTTGTGATGGCATATACCAGCGTGTCGCCATCATCGTCTTCGCCGGTTGGCGTGAAGCTGTAGGCGCTGTCTTCGGCCACGCTGGTGGCAGGCGTGCCGCTGAGGGTGGGCGGGTCATTGGTGTTGGTGACGGCGATGTCGAAGGCTGCGAGGGCGACCGGCGTGGCGATGATGCCATCGGTGACACTGATCACGATGTCCTCGTAGTCGCCGACATCGGCGTTGACGGGCGTGCCGGTCAAGGCCCCGGTTGTGGTGTCGAAACTGGCCCATAAAGGCATGTTTGTGATCGCCCAGGTCAGCCTGTCGCCATCCGCATCTTCAGCGGTTGGCGTGAAGCTATAGGCGCTGTCTTCGGCCACGCTTGTGGCGGGCGTGCCGCTGATCGTCGGCGCGTCATTGGTGTTGGTGACGGCGATATCGAAGGCGGGCAGCGCGACCGGTGTGGTGATGATGCCATCGGTGACGCTGATCACGATGCCCTCGTGGTTGCCGACATCGGCGTTGGCGGGCGTGCCGGTCAGGGCCCCGGTTGTGGTGCTGAAATTCGCCCAGTCTGGCTTATTGCTGATCGCCCAGGTCAGCCTGTCGCCATCCGCGTCTTCGCCGCTTGGCGTGAAACTATAGGCGCTGTCTTCGGCCACGCTTGTGGCGGGTGTGCCGCTGATCGTCGGCGCATCATTGGTGTTGGTGACGGCGATAGCGAAGGCGGGCAGCGCGACCGGTGTGGCAATGATGCCATCGGTGACGCTGATCACGATGCCCTCGTAGTCGCCGACATCGGCGTTGGCGGGGGTGCCGGTCAAGGCCCCGGTTGTGGTGCTGAAACTGGCCCATGACGGCATGTTTGTGATCGCAAAGGTCAGCGTGTCGCCATCATCGTCGGCGCCGGTTGGCGTGAAACTATAGGCGCTGTCTTCGGCCACGCTGGTGGCGGGCGTGCCGCTGAGGGTGGGCGCGTCATTGGTGTTGGTGACGGCGATAGCAAAGGCCGCCAGCGCGACCGGTGTGGCGATGATGCCATCGGTGACGCTGATCACGATGCCCTCGTGGTCGCCGACATCGGCGTTGACGGGCGTGCCGGTCAAGGCCCCGGTTGTGGTGCTGAAATTCGCCCAGTCTGGCTTGTTGCTGATCGCCCAGGTCAGCCTGTCGCCATCCGCGTCTTCGCCGCTTGGCGTGAAGCTATAGGCGCTGTCTTCGGCCACGCTGGTGGCAGGCGTGCCGCTGAGGGTGGGCGCGTCATTGGTGTTGGTGACGGCGATATCGAAGGCGGGCAGCGCTACCGGTGTGGCGATGATGCCATCGGTGACGCTGATCACGATGTCCGCGTAGTCGCCGACATCGGCGTTGGCGGGCGTGCCGGTCAAGGCCCCGGTTGTGGTGCTGAAATTCGCCCAGTCTGGCTGGTTGCTGATCGCCCAAGTCAGCGTGTCGCCATCTGCATCTTCAGCGGTTGGCGTGAAGCTATAGGCGCTGTCTTCGGCCACGCTTGTGGCGGGCGTACCGCTGAGGGTGGGCGCGTCATTGGTGTTGGTGACGGCGATATCGAAGTCGGGCAGCGCGACCGGTGTGGCGATGATGCCATCGGTGACGCTGATCACGATGTCCTCGTGGGCGCCGACATGCTCGTTGGTGGGCGTGCCGGTCAAGGCGCCGGTTGCGGTGCTGAAATTCGCCCAGTCTGGCTTGTTGCTGATCGCCCAGGTCAGCCTGTCGCCATCCGCGTCTTCGCCGCTTGGCGTGAAGCTGTAGGCGCTGTCTTCGGCCACGCTGGTGGCGGGCGTGCCGCTGAGGGTGGGCGCGTCATTGACCGCGCCGATGCTGACGGTCGCCGTGGCGGTTGCACCAAAGGCGGTGCCGTCGTTGAGGCTGAAGGTGAAGGTGACATCGCCGGTGGCATTGGTGGCCGGGGTATAGACAAGGTTCGCGATACCAGCGGCAACGATCACATCTCCCGCGGTCACCGCAGTGCCGTCGAGGGTCAGGCTGCCGGTTGCGGGCAGCGTGTCGATGCGCAGGCTGTGCAGGGCATCGCCGTCCACATCGGCAAAGTTGAACTCGCCTGCCGCAAAGCTGTGGGCGGTATCCTCTTCTGTCGAGACCGTCAGCCCGATCGAGGTCGGCGGGTCATTGACGGCGCCGATGGTGACGGTTGCCGTGGCGGTCGCGCCAAAGGCGGTGCCGTCGGAAAGGCTGAAGGTGAAACTGACATCGCCGGTGGCATTCGCAGCCGGGGTATAGACAAGGTTCGCGACCCCGGCGGCGGGGATCACATCCCCGGCGGTCACCGCAGCGCCGTCAAGGGTCAGGCTGCCGCTACCGGGCAGCGTGTCGATGCGCAGGCTGTGCAGGGCATCGCCGTCCACATCGGCAAAGTTGAACTCGCCTGCCGCAAAGCTGTGGGCGGTATCCTCTTCTGTCGAGACCGTCAGCCCGATCGAGGTGGGCGCGTCATTGGTGTTGGTGACCTCGATAGCAAAGGCCGGCAGCGCGACCGGCGTGGCGATGATGCCATCGGTGACGCTGATCACGATGTCCTCGTGGTCGCCGACATGCTCGTTGGCGGGCGTGCCGGTCAGGGCGCCGGTCGTGGTGCTGAAGGCGGCCCATGGCGGCATGTTTGTGATGGCAAAGGTCAGCCTGTCGCCATCTGCATCTTCAGCGCTTGGCGTGAAGCTGTAGGCGCTGTCTTCGGCCACGCTGATGGCGGGCGGGCCGCTGATGGTGGGCGCGTCATTGGTGTTGGTGACGGCGATATCGAAGGATGCGAGGGCGACCGGTGTGGCGATGATGCCATCGGTGACGCTGATCACGATGTTCTCGTGGTCGCCGACATCGGCGTTGACGGGCGTGCCGGTCAAGGCCCCGGTTGTGGTGCTGAAACTGGCCCATGACGGCAGGTTTGTGATCGCATATACCAGCGTATCGCCAACATCCACATCCTCGCCGGTTGGCGTGAAACTATAGGCGCTGTCTTCGGCCACGGTGGTGGCGGGCGTGCCGCTGAGGGTGGGCGCGTCATTGGTGTTGGTGACGGCGATAGCAAAGGCCGGTAGCGCTACCGGCGTGGCGATGCTGCCATCGGTGACGCTGATCACGATGTCCTCGTAGTCGCCGACATCGGCGTTGACGGGCGTGCCGGTCAAGGCCCCGGTTGTGGTGTCGAAGCTGGCCCATGAAGGCATGTTTGTGATCGCAAAGGTCAGCCTGTCGCCATCTGCATCTTCGCCGGTTGGCGTGAAGCTATAGGCGCTGTCTTCGGCCACGCTGGTGGCGGGTGTGCCGCTGAGGGTGGGCGGGTCATTGGTGTTGGTGACCGCGATATCGAAGGCCGGCAGCGCTACTGGCGTGGTGATGATGCCATCGGTGACGCTGATCACGATGCCCGCGTAGTCGCCGACATCATCGTTGTCTGGCGTGCCGGTCAATGCCCCGGTCGTGGTGCTGAAATTCGCCCAGTCTGGCTTGTTGCTGATCGCCCAGGTCAGCGTGTCGCCATCAGCGTCTTCGCCGGTTGGCGTGAAGTTATAGGCGCTGTCTTCGGCCACGGTTGTGGCGGGCGTGCCGCTGATCGTCGGCGCGTCATTGGTGTTGGTGACTTCGATAGCAAAGGCCGGCAGCGCTACTGGCGTGGCGATGATGCCATCGGTGACGCTGATCACGATGTCCTCGTAGTCGCCGACATCGGCGTTGACTGGCGTGCCGGTCAAGGCCCCGGTTGTGGTGCTGAAACTGGCCCATGAAGGCATGTTTGTGATGGCATAGGTCAGCTTGTCGCCATCATCGTCGGCCCCGGTTGGCGTAAAGCTATAGGCGCTGTCTTCGGCCACGGTTGTGGCGGGCGTGCCGCTGATGGTGGGCGCGTCATTGGTGTTGGTGACGGCGATATCGAAGGATGCGAGGGCGACCGGTGTGGCGATGATGCCATCGGTGACGCTGATCACGATGTTCTCGTGGTCGCCGACATCGGCGTTGACTGGCGTGCCGGTCAAGGCCCCGGTTGTGGTGCTGAAACTGGCCCATGAAGGCATGTTTGTGATGGCATAGGTCAGCTTGTCGCCATCATCGTCGGCCCCGGTTGGCGTAAAGCTATAGGCGCTGTCTTCGGCCACGCTGGTGGCGGGCGTGCCGCTGATGGTGGGCGCGTCATTGGTGTTGGTGACGGCGATATCGAAGGATGCGAGGGCGACCGGTGTGGCGATGATGCCATCGGTGACGCTGATCACGATGTTCTCGTGGTCGCCGACATCGGCGTTGACTGGCGTGCCGGTCAAGGCCCCGGTTGTGGTGCTGAAACTGGCCCATGACGGCATGTTTGTGATGGCATAGGTCAGCTTGTCGCCATCATCGTCGGCCCCGGTTGGCGTAAAGCTATAGGCGCTGTCTTCGGCCACGCTGGTGGCGGGCGTGCCGCTGATGGTGGGCGCGTCATTGGTGTTGGTGACGGCGATATCGAAGGATGCGAGGGCGACCGGTGTGGCGATGATGCCATCGGTGACGCTGATCACGATGTTCTCGTGGTCGCCGACATCGGCGTTGACTGGCGTGCCGGTCAAGGCCCCGGTTGTGGTGCTGAAACTGGCCCATGACGGCATGTTTGTGATGGCATAGGTCAGCTTGTCGCCATCATCGTCGGCCCCGGTTGGCGTAAAGCTATAGGCGCTGTCTTCGGCCACGGTTGTGGCGGGCGTGCCGCTGATGGTGGGCGCGTCATTGGTGTTGGTGACGGCGATATCGAAGGATGCGAGGGCGACCGGTGTGGCGATGATGCCATCGGTGACGCTGATCACGATGTTCTCGTAGTCGCCGACATCGGCGTTGACGGGCGTGCCGGTCAAGGCCCCGGTGGTGGTGTCGAAGCTGGCCCATGGTGGCATGTTTGTGATGGCATATTCCAGCGGGTCGCCATCTGCATCTTCGCCGCTTGGCGTGAAGCTATAGGCGCTGTCTTCGGCCACGCTGGTGGCGGGCGTGCCGCTGATGGTGGGCGCGTCATTGGTGTTGGTGACGGCGATATCGAAGGCGGGCAGCGCGACCGGTGTGGCGATGATGCCATCGGTGACGCTGATCACGATGCCCTCGTAGTCGCCGACATGCTCGTTGGCAGGCGTGCCGGTCAAGGCGCCGGTCGTGGTGTCGAAACTGGCCCATGGTGGCATGTTTGTGATCGCCCAGGTCAGCGTGTCGCCATCATCGTCGGCACCGCTTGGCGTGAAGCTATAGGCACTGTCTTCGGCCACGCTGGTGGCAGGCGTGCCGCTGAGGGTGGGCGCGTCATTGGTGTTGGTGACGGCGATGTCAAAGGCCGGCAGCGCGACCGGTGTGGCGATGATGCCATCGGTGACGCTGATCACGATGTCCGCGTAGTCGCCGACATGCTCGTTGACGGGCGTGCCGGTCAAGGCCCCGGTTGCGGTGCTGAAACTGGCCCATGACGGCAGGTTTGTGATCGCAAAGGTCAGCGTGTCGCCATCATCGTCGGCACCGCTTGGCGTGAAGCTATAGGCGCTGTCTTCGGCCACGCTTGTGGCGGGCGTGCCGCTGAGGGTGGGCGCGTCATTGGTGTTGGTGACGGCGATATCGAAGGCCGGGAGGGCGACCGGTGTGGCGATGATGCCATCGGTGACGCTGATCACGATGCCATCGTAGTCGCCGACATGCTCGTTGTCTGGCGTGCCGGTCAAGGCCCCGGTTGTGGTGCTGAAACTGGCCCATGAAGGCATGTTTGTGATCGCAAAGGTCAGCGGGTCGCCATCAGCGTCTTCGCCGCTTGGCGTGAAACTGTAGGCGCTGTCTTCGGCCACGCTGGTGGCGGGCGTGCCGCTGAGGGTGGGCGCGTCATTGGTGTTGGTGACGGCGATATCGAAGGCTGCGAGGCCGACCGGTGTGGCGATGATGCCATCGGTGACGCTGATCACGATGCCCTCGTAGTCGCCGACATCGGCGTTGGCGGGCGTGCCGGTCAAGGCGCCGGTCGTGGTGCTGAAGGCGGCCCATGCCGGCAGGTTTGTGATCGTATATGTCAGCGTGTCGCCATCATCGTCGGCGCCGGTTGGCGTGAAGCTATAGGCGCTGTCTTCGGCCACGCTGGTGGCGGGCGTGCCGCTGAGGGTCGGCGGGTCATTGGTGTTGGTGACGGCGATAGCAAAGGCGGGCAGCTCAACTGGTGTGGTGATGATGCCATCGCTCACGCTGATCACGATGCCCGCGTACTCGCCGACATCATCGTTGACGGGCGTGCCGGTCAAGGCCCCGGTTGTGGTGCTGAAACTGGCCCATGAAGGCATGTTTGTGATGGCAAAGGTCAGCGGGTCGCCATCTGCGTCTTCGCCGCTTGGCGTGAAGCTATAGGCGCTGTCTTCGGCCACGCTGGTGGCGGGCGTGCCGCTGATGGTGGGCGCGTCATTGGTGTTGGTGACGGCGATATCGAAGGCGGGCAGCGCGACCGGTGTGGCGATGATGCCATCGGTGACGTTGATCACGATGTTCTCGTAGTCGCCGACATGCTCGTTGGCGGGAGTGCCGGTCAAGGCCCCGGTTGTGGTGTCGAAACTGGCCCATGGTGGCATGTTTGTGATGGCAAAGGTCAGCGGGTCGCCATCTGCATCTTCAGCGCTTGGCGTGAAGCTATAGGCACTGTCTTCGGCCACGCTGGTGGCGGGCGTGCCGCTGAGGGTGGGCGCGTCATTGGTGTTGGTGACGGCGATATCGAAGGATGCGAGGGCGACCGGTGTGGCGATGATGCCATCGGTGACGCTGATCACGATGCCCTCGTAGTCACCGACATGCTCGTTGGCAGGCGTGCCGGTCAAGGCGCCGGTCGTGGTGTCGAAACTGGCCCATGGTGGCATGTTTGTGATGGCAAAGGTCAGCGTGTCGCCATCATCGTCGGCACCGCTTGGCGTGAAGCTATAGGCGCTGTCTTCGGCCACGGTTGTGGCAGGCGTGCCGCTGATGGTGGGCGCGTCATTGGTGTTGGTGACGGCGATATCGAAGGATGCGAGGGCGACCGGTGTGGCGATGATGCCATCGGTGACGCTGATCACGATGCCCTCGTAGTCACCGACATGCTCGTTGGCAGGCGTGCCGGTCAAGGCGCCGGTCGTGGTGTCGAAACTGGCCCATGGTGGCATGTTTGTGATGGCAAAGGTCAGCGTGTCGCCATCATCGTCGGCACCGCTTGGCGTGAAGCTATAGGCGCTGTCTTCGGCCACGCTTGTGGCGGGCGTGCCGCTGAGGGTGGGCGCGTCATTGGTGTTGGTGACGGCGATATCGAAGGCCGGGAGGGCGACCGGTGTGGCGATGATGCCATCGGTGACGCTGATCACGATGTCCTCGTAGTCACCGACATCGGCGTTGACGGGCGTGCCGGTCAAGGCCCCGGTTGTGGTGCTGAAACTGGCCCATGAAGGCATGTTTGTGATCGCAAAGGTCAGCGGGTCGCCATCTGCGTCTTCGCCGCTTGGCGTGAAGCTATAGGCGCTGTCTTCGGCCACGGTTGTGGCGGGCGTGCCGCTGAGGGTGGGCGCGTCATTGGTGTTGGTGACGGCGATAGCAAAGGCCGGCAGCTCAACTGGTGTGGCGATGATGCCATCGGTGACGCTGATCACGATGTCCTCGTGGTTGCCGACATCGGCGTTGGCGGGGGTGCCGGTCAAGGCCCCGGTTGTGGTGCTGAAACTGGCCCATGAAGGCATGTTTGTGATGGCAAAGGTCAGCGGGTCGCCATCTGCGTCTTCGCCGCTTGGCGTGAAGCTATAGGCGCTGTCTTCGGCCACGGTTGTGGCGGGCGTGCCGCTGAGGGTCGGCGCGTCATTGGTGTTGGTGACCTCGATAGCAAAGGCAGGCAACGCGACCGGTGTGGCGATGATGCCATCGGTGACGCTGATCACGATGTCCTCGTGGTTGCCGACATCGGCGTTGGCGGGGGTGCCGGTCAAGACTCCGCTGGTTTCGTCGAAAGTGGCCCATGAAGGTATGTTTGTGATCGCCCAGGTCAGCGGGTCGCCATCATCGTCTTCGCCGCTTGGCGTGAAGCTATAGGCGCTGTCTTCGGCCACGGTTGTGGCGGGCGTGCCGCTGAGGGTCGGCGCGTCATTGGTGTTGGTGACCTCGATAGCAAAGGCAGGCAACGCGACCGGTGTGGCGATGATGCCATCGGTGACGCTGATCACGATGTCCGCGTAGTCGCCGACATCGGCGTTGACGGGCGTGCCGGTCAAGGCCCCGGTTGTGGTGCTGAAACTGGCCCATGACGGCATGTTTGTGATGGCATATTCCAGCGTGTCGTCATCGTCGTCGGCGCCGCTTGGCGTGAAGCTATAGGCACTGTCTTCGGCCACGCTGGTGGCGGGCGTGCCGCTGAGGGTCGGCGCGTCATTGGTGTTGGTGACGGCGATATCGAAGGCGGGGAGCGCGACCGGCGTGGCGATGATGCCATCGGTGACGCTGATCACGATGTCCTCGTAGTCGCCGACATGCTCGTTGGCGGGCGTGCCGGTCAAGGCCCCGGTTGTGGTGCTGAAACTGGCCCATGACGGCAGGTTTGTGATGGCAAAGGTCAGCCTGTCGCCATCATCGTCTTCGCCGCTTGGCGTGAAACTATAGGCGCTGTCTTCGGCCACGCTGGTGGCGGGCGTGCCGCTGAGGGTGGGCGCGTCATTGGTGTTGGTGACGGCGATATCGAAGGCGGGGAGCGCGACCGGCGTGGCGATGATGCCATCGGTGACGCTGATCACGATGTCCTCGTAGTCGCCGACATCGGCGTTGACGGGCGTGCCGGTCAAGGCCCCGGTTGCGGTGTCGAAACTGGCCCATGACGGCAGGTTTGTGATGGCAAAGGTCAGCGTGTTGCCAACATCCACATCTTCGCCGCTTGGCGTGAAGCTATAGGCGCTGTCTTCGGCCACGCTGGTGGCGGGCGTGCCGCTGAGGGTGGGCGCGTCATTGGTGTTGGTGACTTCGATACTAAAGGCGGGTAGCGAGGCGCTCAGACCGCCGGTGTCTCTGTCCCTGACGGTGATCACAATGTCCGTGGTGGTGCCGACATCGGCGTTGGCGGGGGTGCCGGTCAAGGCCCCGGTCGTGGTGCTGAAACTGGCCCATGACGGCATGTTTGTGATCGCATATACCAGCGTGTCGCCATCATCGTCGGCGCCGGTTGGCGTGAAACTATAGGCGCTGTCTTCGGCCACGCTGGTGGCGGGCGTGCCGCTGAGGGTGGGCGCGTCATTGGTGTTGGTGACGGCGATAGCAAAGGCGGCGAGCGCGACCGGTGTGGTGATGATGCCATCGGTGACGCTGATCACGATGCCCTCGTAGTCGCCGACATCGGCGTTGGCGGGCGTGCCGGTCAAGGCCCCGGTTGTGGTGCTGAAATTCGCCCATGACGGCAGGTTTGTAATGGCAAAGGTCAGCCTGTCGCCATCATCGTCTTCGCCGCTTGGCGTGAAGCTATAGGCGCTGTCTTCGGCCACGCTGGTGGCGGGCGTGCCGCTGAGGGTGGGCGCGTCATTGGTGTTGGTGACGGCGATAGCAAAGGCGGCGAGCGCGACCGGTGTGGTGATGATGCCATCGGTGACGCTGATCACGATGCCCTCGTAGTCGCCGACATCGGCGTTGGCGGGCGTGCCGGTCAAGGCCCCGGTTGTGGTGCTGAAATTCGCCCATGACGGCAGGTTTGTAATGGCAAAGGTCAGCCTGTCGCCATCATCGTCTTCGCCGCTTGGCGTGAAGCTATAGGCGCTGTCTTCGGCCACGCTGGTGGCGGGTGTGCCGCTGAGGGTGGGCGCGTCATTGGTGTTGGTGACGGCGATATCGAAGGCTGCGAGCGCGACCGGTGTGGCGATGATGCCATCGGTAACGCTGATCACGATGTCCTCGTAGTCGCCGACATCGGCGTTGACGGGCGTGCCGGTCAAGGCCCCGGTTGTGGTGCTGAAACTGGCCCATGACGGCAGGTTTGTGATGGCAAAGGTCAGCCTGTCGCCATCATCGTCTTCGCCGGTTGGCGTGAAGCTATAGGCGCTGTCTTCGGCCACGCTGGTGGCGGGCGTGCCGCTGATGGTCGGCGCGTCATTGGTGTTGGTGACGGCGATATCGAAGGCGGGGAGCGCTACTGGCGTGGTGATGATGCCATCGGTGACGCTGATCACGATGCCCTCGTAGTTGCCGACATCGGCGTTGGCGGGGGTGCCGGTCAAGGCCCCGGTCGTGGTGCTGAAACTGGCCCATGACGGCAGGTTTGTGATGGCAAAGGTCAGCGTGTCGCCATCATCGTCGGCGCCGGTTGGCGTGAAACTATAGGCGCTGTCTTCGGCCACGCTGGTGTCGGGCGTGCCGCTGATGGTGGGCGCATCATTGGTGTTGGTGACGGCGATATCGAAGGCGGGCAGCGCGACCGGTGTGGCGATGATGCCATCGGTGACGCTGATCACGATGTCCTCGTGGTTGCCAACATCGGCGTTGGCGGGGGTGCCGGTCAAGGCCCCGGTTGCGGTGCTGAAACTGGCCCATGACGGCAGGTTTGTGATGGCAAAGGTCAGCCTGTCGCCATCATCGTCTTCGCCGGTTGGCGTGAAGCTATAGGCGCTGTCTTCGGCCACGCTGGTGGCGGGCGTGCCGCTGAGGGTGGGCGCGTCATTGGTGTTGGTGACTTCGATATCGAAGGCGGGCAACGCGACCGGTGTGGCGATGATGCCATCGGTGACGCTGATCACGATGTCCTCGTGGTTGCCAACATCGGCGTTGGCGGGGGTGCCGGTCAAGGCCCCGGTTGTGGTGCTGAAACTGGCCCATGACGGCAGGTTTGTGATGGCAAAGGTCAGCCTGTCGCCATCATCGTCTTCGCCGGTTGGCGTGAAGCTATAGGCGCTGTCTTCGGCCACGCTGGTGGCGGGCGTGCCGCTGAGGGTGGGCGCGTCATTGGTGTTGGTGACTTCGATATCGAAGGCGGGCAACGCGACCGGTGTGGCGATGATGCCATCGGTGACGCTGATCACGATGTCCTCGTGGTTGCCAACATCGGCGTTGGCGGGCGTGCCGGTCAAGGCCCCGGTTGTGGTGTCGAAAGTGGCCCATGAAGGCATGTTTGTGATGGCATATTCCAGCGTGTCGTCATCGTCGTCGGCGCCGCTTGGCGTGAAGCTATAGGCACTGTCTTCGGCCACGCTGGTGGCGGGCGTGCCGCTGAGGGTAGGCGCGTCATTGGTGTTGGTGACCGCGATATCGAAGGCGGGCAGCGCGACCGGTGTGGCGATGCCATCGGTGACGCTGATCACGATGTCCTCGTAGTCGCCGACATCATCGTTGTCTGGCGTGCCGGTCAAGGCCCCGGTCGTGATGCTGAAGGCGGCCCATGGTGGTTGGTTGCTGATCGCCCAGGTCAGCGGGTCGCCATCATCGTCTTCGCCGGTTGGCGTGAAGCTATAGGCGCTGTCTTCGGCCACGCTTGTGGCGGGCGTGCCGCTGATGATGGGCGCGTCATTGGTGTTGGTGACGGCGATATCGAAGGCCGCCAGCTCAACCGGTGTGGCGATGATGCCATCGGTGACGCTGATCACGATGCCCGCGTAGTCGCCGACATCGGCGTTGGCGGGGGTGCCGGTCAAGGCTCCGGTCGTGGTGCTGAAGGTGGCCCATGACGGCATGTTTGTGATCGCATATTCCAGCGTGTCGCCATCATCGTCGGCACCGGTTGGCGTGAAGCTATAGGCACTGTCTTCGGCCACGCTTGTGGCGGGCGTGCCGCTGAGGGTGGGCGCGTCATTGATGTTGGTGACGGCGATATCGAAGGCGGGCAGCGCGACCGGTGTGGTGATGATGCCATCGGTGACGCTGATCACGATGTCCGTGGTGGTGCCGACATCGGCGTTGACGGGCGTGCCGGTCAAGGCCCCGGTCGTGGTGTTGAAATTCGCCCAGTCTGGCTTGTTGCTGATCGCCCAGGTCAGCGTGTCGCCATCCGCGTCTTCGCCGCTTGGCGTGAAGCTATAGGCGCTGTCTTCGGCCACGCTGGTGGCGGGCGTGCCGCTGAGGGTGGGCGCGTCATTGGTGTTGGTGACTTCGATAGCAAAGACCGGCAGCTCAACTGGCGTGGCGATGATGCCATCGGTGACGCTGATCACGATGTCCTCGTAGTCACCGACATGCTCGTTGGTGGGCGTGCCGGTCAAGGCGCCGGTTGCGATGTCGAAGCTGGCCCATGACGGTATGTTGCTGATCGCCCAGGTCAGCGGGTCGCCATCAGCGTCTTCGCCGCTTGGCGTGAAATTATAGGCGCTGTCTTCGGCCACGCTGGTGGCGGGCGTGCCGCTGATGGTGGGGGCGTCATTGGTGTTGGTGACGGCGATATCGAAGGCGGGCAGCGCGACCGGTGTGGTGATGATGCCATCGGTGACGCTGATCACGATGTCCGTGGTGGTGCCGACATCGGCGTTGACGGGCGTGCCGGTCAAGGCCCCGGTCGTGGTGTTGAAATTCGCCCAGTCTGGCTTGTTGCTGATCGCCCAGGTCAGCGTGTCGCCATCATCGTCTTCGCCGGTTGGCGTGAAGCTATAGGCGCTGTCTTCGGCCACGCTGGTGGCGGGCGTGCCGCTGAGGGTCGGCGCGTCATTGGTGTTGGTGACGGCGATAGCAAAGGCCGGCAGCGCTACCGGCGTGGCGATGATGCCATCGGTGACGCTAATCACGATGTCCTCGTAGTCGCCGACATCGGCGTTGGCGGGCGTGCCGGTCAAGGCCCCGGTTGTGGTATCGAAACTGGCCCATGAAGGTATGTTTGTGATGGCAAAGGTCAGCGGGTCGCCATCAGCGTCGGCGCCGCTTGGCGTGAAGCTATAGGCGCTGTCTTCGGCCACGCTGGTGGCGGGCGTGCCGCTGATGGTGGGGGCGTCATTGGTGTTGGTGACGGCGATATCGAAGGCTGCGAGGCCGACCGGTGTGGCGATGATGCCATCGGTGACGCTGATCACGATGCCCTCGTAGTCGCCGACATCGGCGTTGGCGGGCGTGCCGGTCAAGGCGCCGGTCGTGGTGCTGAAGGCGGCCCATGCCGGCAGGTTTGTGATCGTATATGTCAGCGTGTCGCCATCATCGTCGGCGCCGGTTGGCGTGAAGCTATAGGCGCTGTCTTCGGCCACGCTGGTGGCGGGCGTGCCGCTGAGGGTCGGCGGGTCATTGGTGTTGGTGACGGCGATAGCAAAGGCCGGCAGCTCAACTGGTGTGGTGATGATGCCATCGCTCACGCTGATCACGATGCCCGCGTACTCGCCGACATCATCGTTGACGGGCGTGCCGGTCAAGGCCCCGGTTGTGGTGCTGAAACTGGCCCATGAAGGCATGTTTGTGATGGCAAAGGTCAGCGGGTCGCCATCTGCGTCTTCGCCGCTTGGCGTGAAGCTATAGGCGCTGTCTTCGGCCACGGTTGTGGCGGGCGTGCCGCTGAGGGTCGGCGCGTCATTGGTGTTGGTGACCTCGATAGCAAAGGCAGGCAACGCGACCGGTGTGGCGATGATGCCATCGGTGACGCTGATCACGATGTCCTCGTGGTTGCCGACATCGGCGTTGGCGGGGGTGCCGGTCAAGACTCCGCTGGTTTCGTCGAAAGTGGCCCATGAAGGTATGTTTGTGATCGCCCAGGTCAGCGGGTCGCCATCATCGTCTTCGCCGCTTGGCGTGAAGCTATAGGCGCTGTCTTCGGCCACGGTTGTGGCGGGCGTGCCGCTGAGGGTCGGCGCGTCATTGGTGTTGGTGACCTCGATAGCAAAGGCAGGCAACGCGACCGGTGTGGCGATGATGCCATCGGTGACGCTGATCACGATGTCCGCGTAGTCGCCGACATCGGCGTTGGCGGGCGTGCCGGTCAAGGCCCCGGTTGTGGTGCTGAAACTGGCCCATGACGGCAGGTTTGTGATGGCAAAGGTCAGCCTGTCGCCATCATCGTCTTCGCCGGTTGGCGTGAAGCTATAGGCGCTGTCTTCGGCCACGCTGGTGGCGGGCGTGCCGCTGAGGGTCGGCGCGTCATTGGTGTTGGTGACGGCGATATCGAAGGCGGGGAGCGCGACCGGCGTGGCGATGATGCCATCGGTGACGCTGATCACGATGTCCTCGTAGTCGCCGACATCGGCGTTGACGGGCGTGCCGGTCAAGGCCCCGGTTGTGGTGCTGAAACTGGCCCATGACGGCAGGTTTGTGATGGCAAAGGTCAGCCTGTCGCCATCATCGTCTTCGCCGCTTGGCGTGAAACTATAGGCGCTGTCTTCGGCCACGCTGGTGGCGGGCGTGCCGCTGAGGGTGGGCGCGTCATTGGTGTTGGTGACGGCGATATCGAAGGCGGGGAGCGCGACCGGCGTGGCGATGATGCCATCGGTGACGCTGATCACGATGTCCTCGTAGTCGCCGACATCGGCGTTGACGGGCGTGCCGGTCAAGGCCCCGGTTGCGGTGTCGAAACTGGCCCATGACGGCAGGTTTGTGATGGCAAAGGTCAGCCTGTCGCCAACATCCACATCTTCGCCGCTTGGCGTGAAGCTATAGGCGCTGTCTTCGGCCACGCTGGTGGCGGGCGTTCCGCTGAGGGTGGGCGCGTCATTGGTGTTGGTGACGGCGATAGCAAAGGCAGGCAGCGCTACCGGTGTGGCGATGATGCCATCGGTGACGCTGATCACGATGTCCTCGTAGTCGCCGACATCGGCGTTGACGGGCGTGCCGGTCAAGGCCCCGGTTGCGGTGCTGAAGCTGGCCCATGACGGCATGTTTGTGATGGCAAAGGTCAGCGTGTCGCCATCATCGTCGGCACCGCTTGGCGTGAAGCTATAGGCGCTGTCTTCGGCCACGCTGGTGGTGGGCGTGCCGCTGATGGTGGGCGCGTCATTGGTGTTGGTGACGGCGATGTCAAAGGCCGCCAGCTCAACCGGTGTGGCGATGATGCCATCGGTGACGCTGATCACGATGTCCGCGTGGTCGCCGACATCGGCGTTGGTGGGGGTGCCGGTCAAGGCCCCGGTTGTGGTGCTGAAGCTGGCCCATGACGGCATGTTTGTGATGGCATATTCCAGCGTATCGCCATCAGCGTCTTCGCCGCTTGGCGTGAAGCTATAGGCGCTGTCTTCGGCCACGCTGGTGGCGGGCGTGCCGCTGAGGGTCGGCGCGTCATTCACCGCGCCGATGCTGACGGTGGCCGTGGCGGTTGCGCCAAAGGCGGTGCCGTCGGAGAGGCTGAAGGTGAAGGTGACATCGCCGGTGGCATTGGTGGCCGGGGTATAGACAAGGTTCGCGATCCCGGCGGCGGGGATCACATCCCCCGCGGTCACCGCAGTGCCGTCGAGGGTCAGGGTGCCGGTTGCGGGCAGCGTGTCGATGCGCAGGCTGTCCAGGTCATCGCCGTCCACATCCGCAAAGTTGAACTCGCCTGCCGCAAAGCTGTGGGCGGTATCCTCTTGGGTCGAGACCGTCAGTCCGCTCGTGGTCGGCGGGTCATTCACCGCGCCGATGCTGACGGTTGCCGTGGCGGTTGCGCCAAAGGCGGTGCCGTCGTTGAGGCTGAAGGTGAAGGTGACATCGCCGGTGGCATTGGTGGCCGGGGTATAGACAAGGTTCGCGATCCCGGCGGCGGGGATCACATCCCCCGCGGTCACCGCAGTGCCGTCGAGGGTCAGGGTGCCGGTTGCGGGCAGCGTGTCGATGCGCAGGCTGTCCAGGTCATCGCCGTCCACATCCGCAAAGTTGAACTCGCCTGCCGCAAAGCTGTGAGCGGTATCCTCTTCTGTCGAGACCGTCAGCCCGATCGAGGTGGGCGCGTCATTGGTGTTGGTGACGGCGATATCGAAGGCGGGCAGCGCGACCGGTGTGGTGATGATGCCATCGGTGACGCTGATCACGATGTCCTCGTAGTCGCCGACATCGGCGTTGACGGGCGTGCCGGTCAAGGCCCCGGTCGTGGTGCTGAAACTGGCCCATGATGGCATGTTTGTGATGGCAAAGGTCAGCGTGTCGCCATCATCGTCGGCGCCGGTTGGCGTGAAGCTATAGGCGCTGTCTTCGGCCACGCTGATGGCGGGCGTGCCGCTGATCGTCGGCGCGTCATTGGTGTTGGTGACGGCGATATCGAAGGCCGCCAGCTCAACCGGTGTGGCGATGATGCCATCGGTGACGCTGATCACGATGCCCGCGTAGTCGCCGACATCGGCGTTGACGGGCGTGCCGGTCAAGGCGCCGGTTGTGGTGCTGAAACTGGCCCATGACGGCAGGTTTGTGATCGCATATGTCAGCGTGTCGCCATCAACGTCTTCGCCGCTTGGCGTGAAGCTGTAGGCGCTGTCTTCGGCCACGCTTGTGGCAGGCGTGCCGCTGAGGGTGGGCGCATCATTGGTGTTGGTGACCTCGATAGCAAAGGCGGGCAGCGCGACCGGTGTGGCGATGATGCCATCGGTGACGCTGATCACGATGTCCTCGTAGTCGCCGACATCATCGTTGTCTGGCGTGCCGGTCAAGGCCCCGGTTGTGGTGCTGAAACTGGCCCATGACGGCATGTTTGTGATCGTATATTCCAGCGGGTCGCCATCAGCGTCTTCGCCGGTTGGCGTGAAGCTATAGGCACTGTCTTCGGCCACGCTGGTGTCGGGCGTGCCGCTGAGGGTAGGCGCGTCATTGGTGTTGGTGACGGCGATAGCAAAGGCGGGCAGCGCGACCGGTGTGGCGATGATGCCATCGGTGACGCTGATCACGATGCCCTCGTGGGCGCCGACATCGGCGTTGGCCGGCGTGCCGGTCAGGGCCCCGGTTGTGGTGCTGAAACTGGCCCATGCCGGCATGTTTGTGATGGCATATACCAGCGTGTCGCCATCATCGTCGGCACCGGTTGGCGTGAAGCTGTAGGCGCTGTCTTCGGCCACGCTGGTGTCGGGCGTGCCGCTGAGGGTGGGTACATCATTGGTGTTGGTGACGGCGATAGCAAAGCCCGGCAGCTCAACCGGTGTGGCGATGATGCCATCGGTGACGCTGATCACGATGTTCGCGTAGTCGCCGACATGCTCGTTGCTGGGCGTGCCGGTCAGGGCCCCGGTTGTGGTGCTGAAGGTGGCCCATGAAGGCATGTTTGTGATCACCCAGGTCAGCGTGTCGCCATCATCGTCGGCACCGGTTGGCGTGAAGCTATAAGCGCTGTCTTCGGCCACGCTTGTGGCGGGCGTGCCGCTGAGGGTGGGGGCGTCATTGGTGTTGGTGACGGCGATATCGAAGGCGGGCAGCGCGACCGGCGTGGCGATGATGCCATCGGTGACGCTGATCACGATGTCCTCGTAGTCACCGACATGCTCGTTGGTGGGCGTGCCGGTCAAGGCGCCGGTTGCGATGTCGAAGCTGGCCCATGACGGTATGTTGCTGATCGCCCAGGTCAGCGGGTCGCCATCAGCGTCTTCGCCGCTTGGCGTGAAATTATAGGCGCTGTCTTCGGCCACGCTGGTGGCGGGCGTGCCGCTGAGGGTGGGCGCGTCATTCACCGCGCCGATGCTGACGGTCGCCGTGGCGGTTGCGCCAAAGGCGGTGCCGTCGTTGAGGCTGAAGGTGAAACTGACATCGCCGGTGGCATTCGCAGCCGGGGTATAGACAAGGTTCGCGATACCAGCGGCAACGATCACATCCCCCGCGGTCACCGCAGTGCCGTCGAGGGTCAGGCTGCCGCTACCGGGCAGCGTGTCGATGCGCAGGCTGTCCAGGGCATCGCCGTCCACATCCGCAAAGTTGAACTCGCCCGCAGCAAAGCTGTGGGCGGTATCCTCATCTGTCGAGACCGCCAGCCCGCTCGTGGTGGGCGCATCATTGACCGCGGTAATGCTGACGGTTGCCGTGGCGGTTGCGCTGAAGGCGGTGCCGTCGGAAAGGCTGAAGGTGAAACTGACATCGCCGGTGGCATTCGCAGCCGGGGTATAGACGAGGGTCCCGATCCCGGCGGCGGGGATGACCTGCCCGGCGATGACCGCAGCGCCGTCAAGGGTCAGGCTGCCGGTTGCGGGCAGCGTGTCGATGCGCAGGCTGTGCAGGTCATCGCCGTCGGCATCGGCAAAGGTAAACTCGCCCGCCGTAAAGCTGTGGGCGGTATCCTCTTTGGTCGTAACCGTCAGCCCGCTTGAGGTCGGCGCGTCATTCTCCGCGGTAATGCTGACGGTGGCCGTGGCGGTTGCGCCAAAGGCGGTGCCGTCGGAAAGGCTGAAGCTGAAACTGACATCGCCGGTGGCATTGGCGGCCGGGGTATAGACGAGGGTCGCGATCCCGGCGGCGGGGATCACCTGCCCGGCGATGACCGCAGCGCCATCAAGGGTCAGGGTGCCGGTTGCGGGCAGCGTGTCGATGCGCAGGCTGTGCAGGGCATCGCCGTCCACATCGGCAAAGGTGAACTCGCCCGCCGTAAAGCTGTGGGCGGTATCCTCTTGCGTCGTAACCGCCAGCCCGCTTGAGGTCGGCGCGTCATTGGTGTTGGTGACGGCGATAGCAAAGGCGGGCAGCGCGACCGGTGTGGTGATGATGCCATCGGTGACGCTGATCACGATGCCATCGTAGTCGCCGACATGCTCGTTGGCGGGGGTGCCGGTCAAGGCGCCGGTTGTGGTGCTGAAACTGGCCCATGGTGGTTGGTTGGTAATCGCCCAGGTCAGCGGGTCGCCATCTGCATCTTCAGCGCTTGGCGTGAAGCTATAGGCGCTGTCTTCGGCCACGCTGGTGGCAGGCGTGCCGCTGATGGTGGGGGCGTCATTGGTGTTGGTGACGGCGATATCGAAGGCGGGCAGCGCGACCGGTGTGGCGATGATGCCATCGGTGACGCTGATCACGATGTCCTCGTAGTTGCCGACATCGGCGTTGGCGGGGGTGCCGGTCAAGGCCCCGGTCGTGGTGCTGAAACTGGCCCATGAAGGCATGTTTGTGATGGCAAAGGTCAGCGTATCGCCATCATCGTCTTCAGCACTTGGCATGAAGCTATAGGCGCTGTCTTCGGCCACGCTGGTGGCGGGCGTGCCGCTGAGGGTGGGCGGGTCATTGGTGTTGGTGACGGCGATATCGAAGGCTGCGAGGGCGACCGGCGTGGCGATGATGCCATCGGTGACGCTGATCACGATGTCCGTGGTGGTGCCGACATCGGCGTTGGCGGGGGTGCCGGTCAAGGCCCCGGTTGTGGTGTCGAAGCTGGCCCATGAAGGTATGTTTGTGATCGCAAAGGTCAGCCTGTCGCCATCAGCGTCTTCGCCGCTTGGCGTGAAGCTATAGGCACTGTCTTCGGCCACGCTGGTGGCGGGCGTGCCGCTGAGGGTGGGCGCGTCATTGGTGTTGGTGACGGCGATATCGAAGGCCGGCAGCGCTACTGGCGTGGCGATGATGCCATCGGTGACGCTGATCACGATGTCCTCGTAGTTGCCGACATCGGCGTTGGCAGGGGTGCCGGTCAAAGCCCCGGTTGCGGTGTCGAAGCTGGCCCATGAAGGCATGTTTGTGATGGCAAAGGTCAGCGAGTCGCCATCTGCATCTTCGCCGCTTGGCGTGAAGTTATAGGCGCTGTCTTCGGCCACGCTGGTGGCGGGCGTGCCGCTGAGGGTGGGCGCGTCATTGGTGTTGGTGACGGCGATATTGAAGGCGGGTAGCGCGACCGGTGTGGCGATGATGCCATCGGTGACGCTGATCACGATGCCCGCGTGGTTGCCGACATCGGCGTTGGCGGGGGTGCCGGTCAAGGCCCCGGTCGTGGTGCTGAAGGCGGCCCATGCCGGCAGGTTTGTGATCGTATATGTCAGCGTGTCGCCATCATCGTCGGCACCGGTTGGCGTGAAACTATAGGCGCTGTCTTCGGCCACGCTGGTGGCAGGCGTGCCGCTGAGGGTGGGCGCGTCATTGGTGTTGGTGACTTCGATAGCAAAGGCCGGCAGCTCAACTGGTGTGGCGATGATGCCATCGGTGACGCTGATCACGATGTCCTCGTAGTCGCCGACATGCTCGTTGGCAGGGGTGCCGGTCAAAGCCCCGGTCGTGGTGTCGAAGCTGGCCCATGAAGGCATGTTTGTGATCGCAAAGGTCAGCCTGTCGCCATCATCGTCGGCGCCGCTTGGCGTGAAGCTATAGGCACTGTCTTCGGCCACGCTGGTGGCGGGCGTGCCGCTGATCGTCGGCGCGTCATTGGTGTTGGTGACGGCGATATCGAAGGCGGGCAGCGCGACCGGTGTGGCGATGATGCCATCGGTGACGCTGATCACGATGTCCTCGTGGTTGCCGACATCGGCGTTGGCGGGGGTGCCGGTCAAGGCCCCGGTTGTGGTGCTGAAGCTGGCCCATGACGGCATGTTTGTGATCGCATATACCAGCGTGTCGCCATCTGCGTCTTCGCCGGTTGGCGTGAAACTATAGGCGCTGTCTTCGGCCACGCTGGTGGCAGGCGTGCCGCTGAGGGTGGGCGCGTCATTGGTGTTGGTGACTTCGATAGCAAAGGCCGGCAGCTCAACTGGTGTGGCGATGATGCCATCGGTGACGCTGATCACGATGTCCTCGTAGTCGCCGACATGCTCGTTGGCGGGCGTGCCGGTCAAGGCCCCGGTTGCGGTGTCGAAGCTGGCCCATGAAGGCATGTTTGTGATGGCAAAGGTCAGCGAGTCGCCATCTGCATCTTCGCCGCTTGGCGTGAAGTTATAGGCACTGTCTTCGGCCACGCTGGTGGCGGGCGTGCCGCTGATCGTCGGCGCGTCATTGGTGTTGGTGACGGCGATATCGAAGGCGGGCAGCGCGACCGGTGTGGCGATGATGCCATCGGTGACGCTGATCACGATGCCCTCGTAGTCGCCGACATCGGCGTTGGCGGGGGTGCCGGTCAAGGCCCCGGTTGTGGTGCTGAAACTGGCCCATGACGGCATGTTTGTGATCGCATATGTCAGCGTGTCTCCATCATCGTCGGCACCGGTTGGCGTGAAGCTATAGGCGCTGTCTTCGGCCACGGTTGTGGCGGGCGTGCCGCTGAGGGTGGGCGCGTCATTGGTGTTGGTGACGGCGATAGCAAAGGCGGGCAGCGCGACCGGTGTGGTGATGATGCCATCGGTGACGCTGATCACGATGCCCGCGTGGTTGCCGACATCGGCGTTGACGGGCGTGCCGGTCAAGGCCCCGGTTGCGATGTCGAAGCTGGCCCATGAAGGTATGTTGCTGATCGCCCAGGTCAGCGGGTCGCCATCTGCGTCTTCGCTGGTTGGCGTGAAGCTATAGGCGCTGTCTTCGGCCACGCTTGTGGCGGGCGTGCCGCTGATCGTCGGCGCGTCATTGGTGTTGGTGACCTCGATGTCAAAGGCCGCCAGCGCTACCGGTGTGACGATGATGCCATCGGTGACGCTGATCACGATGTCCTCGTAGTCGCCGACATCGGCGTTGGCGGGCGTGCCGGTCAAGGCCCCGGTTACGATGTCGAAGCTGGCCCATGACGGCATGTTTGTGATGGCAAAGGTCAGCGTGTCGCCATCTGCGTCTTCGCCGGTTGGCGTGAAGCTATAGGCGCTGTCTTCGGCCACGCTGGTGGCGGGCGTGCCGCTGATGGTGGGCGGGTCATTATCGCTGGCCTTGATGGTCGCTTGTGCGCTGGTGGCCGACGAGTTCAGGGTGATGCCCGCGGGAAAGCCCGCGTTGGGTGCCCTCAAGGTCACGGTGAAGGTTTCGACCTGCTCGGTCTCGTTATCGTCCGTGGTCGGCACGCTGATGTCCTGGGTCAGGTCATTCCCGCTCACGCCCGCCGTGAAGGTCAGCGCGGCATCATTGGCCGGGGCGGTGAAATCGGCCGCCTCCGCCGTATCGCCGGCCGCGACCGAGGCGGTATAGTTCACCACCACATCCGATCCCGGAGAACCGCCCGAGAGGGTCACGGTGAAGATGGCGGGGTCGCCCTCGGCCACCGGATCGGCGTCCGCAATGGATAGCGTCGCCGGGTCACTCGCCTGGATCGTCACCGTCGCCGTCGCCGTGTCCACGGTAGCGTTCGCTGGCAGAGGGTCAACCGGCGTTGCGCGCAAACCCACGATGAAGGTCTCGGCGCCTTCCACCAGTCCATCGTCCGCCACCGGCACGGTGAAGGTCTGGGTCAGGTCGTCCTCTCCCACTGGCACGACAAAGATCAGCACCCTTGAGAACGGACCTGGCACCGTGAAATCCGTCCCTTCGGTCGCCGTGCCCCCTGCCACAATGAAATACTCCACAGACACACGACCCGCCGTAGAAGGTCTTGGATTCGATAGCGTCACGGTGAAGGTGGCGTCCTCGCCCTCGTTCACACTGCCGCCGCCCGAGATCGACACCGTCGCCGCATCGCTCGCCGCAATCGTCGCCGTCGCCGTCGCCGTGCCGAGGCTGAAGACGGTCGGCAGCGGGCTGGCAGCGTTCGCGCTCAGGGTTGCGGTGAAGGTCTGGGCGACCTCCGTCAGCTTGTCGTCAGTCACCGGCACGCTGAAGGTCTGGCTCAGATCGTCCCCGGTCACGCCTGCCGGGAAGGTCAGCGTGCCACTCCCGCTCGGAGCCCCGAAATCACTCGCAAATGCCGTGCCCGCCGCAATGGCGTAGTCCACCACCACGATGTCCGCCGTGGGGGTGCCCGACAGGGTCACGGTGAAGGTGGCGTCCTCGCCCTCGTTCACAGGGTTTTCAGGCCCCGCAATCGACACGGTTCCCGCGTTGGCCGCGATGGTCGCCTGGGCAGTCGTCGTGCCGAGGCTGAACCCGGCCGGCAGCGGGTCGGCGTTCGCGCTCAGGGTTGCGGTGAAGGTCTCGTCGCCTTCGACGAGGTTGTCGGTTGCCACCGGCACGTCGAAGGTCTGGCTCAGCTCGGTGGTGCCTGCGGCGAAGGTCAGCATGCCGCTGGTCGCGGTGAAATCAGTGGCTGCCGCCGTATCGCCGGCCGCGACCGAGGTGGCGTAGTTCACCACCAAAGCCAGCACACTCCCTATCTCATTCCCCTCCTCGAAAGAGTCTGACAGGGTCACGGTGAAGGTCGCCGGGTCGCCTTCGGTCACGGGGTTTTCAGGCCCCGAGAGCGACACCGTCACCTCAGGTCTGATCGGCCCAACAGTCTCACTGGTCAGGTTTTCAGGCGTCCCCTGTCCATCGGTGTAGCTGACGGTTACGGTGATTAACTTACCAACGTCTGCTTCAGTGGGGGTGTAGGTGTTTGAGTCCGCGCCGCTGATGGCGGTGTCTGTGTCGCCGTCGTTGGTGTTCCATTGATAACTGAACGCGCCCAGGCCATCTTCATCGCCAATTTCGTCGCGAGGGGCATCGACGGTTGCCGTTAGGCGCACGTCCTCCATCGGCACTCCGCTAACGATTACCTTGCCGGTCGGCGCATCATTGACATTCTCCACGGGGCCAATTTCATTGCTGAATACCTGAAGCAAACTGCTATCATCACTTAGCAGGTTGACCACAACGTAGATGTGCTTGCCGACCTCGGACTGGGTAAGGGTGTAAGAATTCCCCTCCTCTTCAGTAGTATAGATGGGAGTCGGCAAGCCGCTGCTCCCTCTTGCAAGCCATACATACAAGAATCTCCTGCGGTTCAGACCATTTTCATCGTCAATGCTCGAAGCATCCACCGTCAGGGGCTCATCCTCTCTCGCTATGCCCGTGATGATTGCTCCGCCAATGGTTACGGGCTCACTGGTCACGCGCTCAAGGGTATCCTCTCCATCGGTGTAGCTGACGGTCACGGTGATTGACTTGCCAACGTCTGTTCCTGTCGGGGTGTAAGTGTTTGAGTCCGCGCCGCTGATGGCGGTGTCTGTGTCGCCGTCGTTGGTGTTCCATTGATAACTGAATGCGCCCAGGCCGTCTTCATCGCCAATGGTATCGGTTGTCGCCGTTAGGAGCTGACCCGGGGCCAGGAGTCCGGTGATGACTGGACGACCTTCCGGAGCGTTATTGACATCGATCACGGTGATGTCAAAGGCTGGCAGGGACGCCTCCGCCCCGCTGGGTTCGGATACGCTGATCACGATGCCGGTTGTGGTGCCGACATGTTCGTGCAGTGGCGTGCCGGTCAGGGCGCCTGTGGCGATGTCAAAATCGGCCCAGGGGGGTTTGTTCACAATGGCATAGATGAGGGGGTCGCCATCGGCATCCGCGCCGTTTGGCGTGAAGCTATAGGGGCTGTCTTCGTCCACCGTGAGCGCAGGGGTGCCGGCGATGGTCGGCGCTGCTTTGACGTTGAGGGATAAGGTGTGGGGCCTTGATAAGATGAGGCCGCCACCCGATGTGCGGTGACCATCCGATGCGAAGATGTCGAAATCTACCCTCCCTCGCGCAAGCGGAGTAATGGTCAGGATGTCGCCATCGACGTCCACCGTTGCCACGCTGTTTCCACCAGCGCCGGATGGGGTTGCTGTGTAGGTCAGGTCATCGCCGTCATGATCGAAGAATTTGCTGTCGATATTAACCAGTTTCTGTGGGCCATCCCCGTGGTTCATTACCAGGGCCGGAACCCCACCCATCCTGACCGGCGCAGCGTTGCCAACTTCGAACGCTAATTCATGGGTGGACGTCCCGCCAAATGGATCACGGGCGGTGATAGTGAATCTCACAGGCCCTCCGCGTTTGAGGGGGGTGATGATTAGATTGTCTGCTCTACCGATTCTGTCGGTGCGCACCGTTGCATAATCGGACTCGATAGATTCCATTTCGTAGGATATGGAATCGTCATTAGGGTCGCTGAAGTAGTTGTCGAGATTAAGGGTCTGGGGCCCGAGAGAAAGTGTCACCTCGGGTTCAAATGGAGTATCGTTTCTGACTGGATTGCCGTTGACGACTGCCACCCCGAAGGTCTGCGTGGCCTTGAGGTTGCTTATGATTCGATCAGTGGCGGTGACCGTGATGGTGGTGATACCTGTTTTGTCTGTCGGCGTGATGGTCAGGAACCTGTTCCCGGAGAGGCTGGAATTCACAAAGAAAGAAGGATTTTGCGCTACCGTGTAGATCGGCTGCCCGCCGTCGGCATCGCTGAAGTAGTCGCTGAGATCAAGCCGCACCTGGTTGTCAGGATCGGTACCACTACGCTGCAACAGGAAGCGCCGGTTCGGCCCCTCCAAAATAGGGGCGGTGACCCTTGGGGCGGTGCCGCTGACAGACGCAGGGAAGACCCTCGTGACCGACGCGCCGAGTGGATCGCTGGCAGTAACGCTAATGGTTGCGTTGCCGACACCCTCGGCGTGCAAAAGGGTATTACCGGTGGTGGGAGAGATGGAGACAGAGACTATGTTAGTGCCATTGCTACGAGTGGTGTAGCTCAGGGGGTCGCCGTCAGGGTCAGTAAAATAAAGGCTATGGTTACTAAAGGATATCTGATCTGTATCAGTAAATCTAAAGGCCAGATTCCCTCCCCTTGTTATCGGGGCCATGTTGGGGACGCGCACGTCGAACACGTAGACAATCAAGGAGCCGAGTTGATTTGTAGCGTTGATGATAATACGAGTGTCTCTGGTGCTTGGTCTGACCGGGGTAACGGTCAGCATGCTGCCATCGATGCGCACTTTCACTGTGCCCGAATCAACAGAGGCTGCCGTGTAGCTCAGAGCAGAAGGACTTTCGAAGTAGTCATCGAGGTTAAATGTTTGAGGAGAATGAAGTGAAAGACGGCTCGATGGCCCTCCAATGGTGGGGCTGGTTCGACGAGGTTCTGCTGGGTCGACGACAACATTAAAAGACGACGGTAGTGAGGTCTTGGTCAATGACCCCGCTCTTTTGCTGGCGGTGATTGTTATTGCGTCGGAGCCTCTTTTTGCTCCTCTTGTGCTGATAGACAGCATGCTTCCTGAGAGACTCACGTTGGTGACTGGCTGAGTGCCTCGCGGTTGTAAGATCCATGTATATTCCAGGTTGTCGCCGTCAGGATCGCTGAAGTAGTTGTTGAGATTCAGGGTCCGAGCACTGCGGTCACCGGAAAGTGCCAGTCCTTGATCTGGAATGCCGTCGGCGCTGAAGGGGTTGCTGGGATTAACAATCGTCAGGATTTGTAGCGAGGCTTCCGCAAAGCCATCACTGGCGGTGACGGTAACACTGGCGGTACCTCTTTTGACCGGGGTGATGGTCAGGATGTTACCGTTGATGCTCGCCGTTGCGACGGCTGTATTATCGGAAACCGCTGTGTAGATCAGGGCATGATCGGGAATCGAACTCGCATCCGGATCGCTGAAGAAGTCATCGAGATCAATGGTATCAGGCCCTCCAGCGACGGTCGCGGCACTCGTTGTAAAAGTGCAACAGCTGATTGGGGCCTGGTTGGTGGTTTCCACCTGGAATACCTGTGTGAGTGTCCCGCCGAATCTATCATTGGCGGTAACGCTGATGTCGGTGGTGCCCAGGACGCCGTTCGGGGTCGGGATGATAAACAGGAAGTTGGTAGGATCACCTTTAAACACCGTGGCGACAGCTTGGTTAGAGGAAACCGCATCCGAGTAACGTAGTTCATCGCCTTCCGTATCGCTGAAGTAGTCGTTGAGATCAAGCAGCTTGGTAGGGCCGGCAAATACCAGTTGTTGATCTGGAATGCCGGAGCTGGTCGGGGAGAAGTTGATGACCTGCACCTGGAAGTCCAGCGTGACCCCCGCATCGAATGGGCTATTTCTGACGGTGATGGCGATGGTGGAGGTGCCCGGTGCGAGCGGGGTGATGGTCAGGATGTTGCCATCGACGCCCACTGTTGCGGCGGTCAAATTATTGGACGACGCTGTGAAGGATAGGGGGTTGCCCTGCGGGTCGCTGATGTAGTCGCTGAGATCAAGGGTCTGAGGCCCGCCAGAGGATGTCAGTTGTTGATTGGGGATACTGGCACCGGGTGAGATGAGGCTGATGGCGGTTACCCGGAACGTCTGCGTGACTTCCAAATCGGCGGCATCATCTCTGGCGGTGATGGTGATGTCGGTGGTACCTGCCGCGAGCGGGGTGATGGTCAGGAGGCTTGCGGTAATGCTCACCGTTGCGACCGTCGCCTCAGAGGAGACCGCCGTGTAAATCAAGGAACCGCCGCCGGGATTATTGAACATTCCGGAGACCGGAAGAGATTGCGGGCCGTCGGTAATACGCAGTTCCAGCGCCGCAAATTTGCCAGTAGTGCTTAGCCCGGCGCCGGGATTGCCGGCGCTTTGGGCGGCTGCCGTGCGGGCGGCGGGTACTTCATACTGCGGAACAACCGGGGGCGCGGCTTCCTCCGCACCGACTGCATGGGCCGCAACCATGCCGAGCAGGGTGAATATGAGGAGTTTCAACACTGACTCCTCACGCTCCCTATAAGGATAAAAACTACGCTCAAGATAGAAAATCTTGAACCTCTTTTACGATCCCGTCCTACAATAAGCCTGAACATTAAACCGAACCCTGTGTATAATGGAATTTGGTTTTCCTTTGCCTGTCAACAGGCGATTAGAATTGATCCGGTTTTGGCTTTGGTTGAGACGATTTGAACAGCAGTAGCAATTCGGGAACAATTTGACTAAAAAACACTCAGAAACATCCTCAGAGAAGCCGGATTCCGACGCGACCTCGGCGAACTCACCGAACACGAAGGCGCCGGGCAATCCTACGACAGAATTCGCTTGACGCAATCAGACAGAAAACAGATGGACGAAATAAGCGAGAAGGTTCGCAAACATTACGGAGCGAAGAAAGCAAATCTCACACGCGTGAATCCAAAAGACCAAAGCCGTTAGACGGCGAAACAGTTCCTTCAAAAGGCGTTGCGGCGATTGATTTGCAAATTGATCTCCCTGAACAGTGCGAAGGAAATGCGCGGGCGCGGGATTAGAGAGCGTCCGAGCGGAACACAAGCATCTTTTCAATGCTCATATCCCTGATTGTGTGCGGTATGCCGCCGATTCCGAGTCCCGATTTTTTCATTCCGGCAAAAGGCATCCCATCTATGCGGAACGCGGTATGGTCGTTTACCATAACGCCGGAGGCGTTGAGTTTTTTCGCCGTTGCAAAAGCGGTGTCCAGATCGGCCGTAAAGACCGAGGATTGAAAAGCGAAATCAAGACCGTTTGCCAGCGCGACAGCCTCTTTCATACCGTCAACCTCATAGACGCACACAACCGGCCCGAACGCCTCTTCGCGGCTCACCCGCGACTCAAGCGAAGGGTTCAACAAAACTGTCGGCTCATAGCAGTTTCCCGGAAGGGGATTTCCGCCGCAGACAAGTTCCGCGCCCTGCTCCACCGCCTCGCAAACCCACTTGTGGATGCGTTCAACCTCGGCGGGGCGAATAAGTGGCCCGACTTGCGTTGACTCAAGCGCCGGGTCTCCGACTTTTAAACCTTCTGCGGCTTTTTTGAAAAACCCGATAAATTCCCCTGAGTTTTTCCGGACATATACGCGCTGTGTGGAAACGCACACCTGACCGGCGTGATAAAAACCGCCTTTGGCGAGCAGAGATGCCGCAAGCTCCATGTTCGCATCCGGATACACGAGAGCGGGAGCGACTCCTCCATGCTCAAGCGCACAGCGAGTGCCCGGAGCGAGCTTTGCCCGGAGGTTCCACCCCACACGCGGGCTACCTATGAAAGTCAGAAACGCAACACGCGGGTCGGTTGCAAACATCTGGGCGGTTTCATCCGAGTCCGTCAGAAGAACCCTGAACCACTGAGGCGGAAGCCCGGATTCAATGAGTATGTCCTTGAAAGCGATGCAGGAAAGCGGAGTATCCGGCGCGGGCTTGACAATAACGGGACATCCCGCGGCGATTGCCGCGCCCGCCTGATGCGCAATAAGGTTGAGCGGATGGTTGAAAGCGCTCACTGCCGCAACAACGCCTATCGGCTCATGTTGTGTGAAGGCGGCTCTGTTTGCGCTGTAAAGGTCTCCTCCCATGGGAACGACATGACCAGCGGAAGTACGTATTGTTTCGGCGGCGATTTTAACGCTGTCCGAAGCGCGGTAAACCTCAACTTTTGAATCGGCATAAGGTTTTCCGCCTTCTTTCACGGCGCGCATTGTCAAATCTTCGGTGCGTTCCCTTATGATGACAGACGCCCGTTCCAGAATCTCCGCCCTCTGCCGGACAGAAAGCCGTTCCTCGCGGTTTTCATGGAGCTTTCGCGCGGTGTTAAGCAGGCCGTCCAGATGTTTGCGCCCCGCGGTTTCCACGCGCGCAATGACTGTTCCGTCAAAAGGGTTTTGAACTTCCAATTCTCCGGCGGGGGGAATTGTAGTATCAAATTGCAAAGGGATTTTCATTTTTGTACTGGTGTTAATTGTAGCAGCTTAGAGCCGAATAGAAATAAAAAACCCGCCCCTGCTCCGAAGAGACGGGAGGCAGGTGGTACACCTTTTGAAGGGTTTCCCTGCGAAACATTTGTTTCTTGTTATGAATTGAAAAATGTTTGGACAGGTTTCAGTCAGTTAAAATGTCTTTATAAATTACAGATAGTTGTGTATTTTGTCAAGGTACCCTTTTTGTTGGAGAAGATAGAGGTTGAAAACAAAACAAACACTTGAATACTGTATTGGGCTCGATATGGGAACAAACTCCATCGGATGGAGTGTTGTTGAAGAGCACAAGGGAGTTCCAAAAGATATTATTGACTGTGGAAGCCGTATATTCATTCGCTCCGTTGAAGACAAAACTCCTACTCCTAAAAATCAGAAACGCCGGGAAAGCCGCCTTCTAAGACGGGTTATTGAACGGCGCCGTAGACGCAAAATGCGCTTGAGGAACTACCTGCTAAGCAAGGGGTTCTTGCCTGAAATCCTCAAAGATGAACCCAATCCCGAAAAAGAACTCAACAAACTTGGAGACCCTTACGATATAAGAGCCAAAGCATTGGATGAAAAACTAACCAAGCATGAATTTGGACGCGCAATACTGCATTTGGGAACACGGCGGGGATTTTTGAGTAACCGCAAAACAGGGTTTGGAAACCTGCGTGAAGATACGGAAGCGTTGGAATTTCTTAAAGATTCTGAAAATGAACAAACGGAGTCTGACAAATCTGACAAAGAAGGAAAAAAAGTTAAGGAAAACATTGAGAAACTCCGCGAAAAAATCACAGAAGATAAAAAACGAACTCTCGGAGAATACCTCGCAACCTTGCCCCGCAAACGTAACAGGGGAGAAGTTAACGACCTTAGAACTGACAGGAAGATGTATCAAGACGAATTTGAACTAATTTGGGAAAGACAGTCCGAGATAAGCCCTGATATTTATACAGAAAGCATAAAAGCCGCGATCGAGGAAATCATCTTTTTTCAACGACCCATAACATGGGAAAAGGACACCATAGGAAAATGTTCGCTTGAAACCAAACATAAACGAATCAGTTGCAGTCGCCTTGAGTTTCAACAATTCCGCTATTGGCAGGATATAGCTAACTTAAGCTGGGATGATATTAAGACCGGAGAAATAGATAGAAGATTGTCGCTGGATCAAAAGAAAGTTATCGCGAACGCACTTGAAAGAGAAAAAAACCTGACATGGAAAAAACTCAGAGGCCTGCTTGAGGTGGACAATAAAACAAAATTTAATTTAGAAAGTGTTTCAGGAAAAAAGACCAAAGGAATCAAGGGAAACAGAACCGCCTGTGATATTAGAGAAATCATCGGAGATAAATGGGATTTGTTTGATGAAAAGCAACAAACTCAACTTGTTGAGGATTTGATTTCATATAAATCCAAAAAAGGGCTGAAAAAACGGCTTCAAAATCACTGGAAGTTTAATTTGGAAAAGGCTGTGAAACTTGCGGTTCTGGAATTGGAAACCAAATATGGAAATCTGTCACTAAAGGCAATTAAAAAAATCCTGCCCTATCTCAAAGAGGGCAGATTATACAGCAAAGAAGGTTCAGACGAAGAAAAAGGGAGCCGTCCAACTTGCCGGATATGAAAATATTACAAAACCGATATCTGGACATGCCGAAACCCTTCAAGAGATACCGTTTATTCCAAATCCGATTGTCCAAAAAGCTTTGCATGAAGTCCGCCGTGTCACAAATGCAATAATCAAAAAATATGGAAAGCCAGCAACAATACGCATAGAGATGGCTCGGGATTTGGAAATGAACACCAAAAGGTATAAAGAAAGACAGAAAAAGAATACCGAAGCAAATGAAAGAGCGGAAGAACAATACGAAATCATCAGAAAAGAATGCCCCCATTTGAACCTGGCACAATACATAAACCATCAGGACAAATTGAAATACCGGCTTTGGGAAGAAAGCGAGAGAATGTGTTTATACAGTGGAAAAATGATTAACGAGACCGATCTGTGGTCACCTGATATTGAGATAGACCATATCTTTCCACACAGCAGGAGACTTGATAATTCGCATATGAACAAAGTTGTATGTTTTGCCACGGAAAATCAGGAAAAAGGCAACAAAACCCCTTGGGAAGCATGGAAAGGCACAGACAAATGGAAAGAAATTCTAAACAGATTGAACGGATTGACAAAACCAAAAAACAGTGACTATCCAAGAAAAAAATACAAAAACATTATAGAAGAAAAGATAGATAGAGATTTTTTCATTAACAGTCAATTAACCGACTCGCGCTATATTGCAAAAGAAACCGGAAAGTATATGAGAACCCTCGGTTGCGATATAACTTTCACAAAAGGCTGGATAACAAGCTGGCTTCGCCGCGAGTGGGGATTGAATAACATCCTTGGCAATACCGGAAAAAAGAACCGCAGAGACCACAGACACCACGCTGTTGATGCAACGGTCATAGCACTTACAAGCCGCAGTCTGTATGAGAAAATAGTTCCTCTTGCACCCACTCCCAAACACAAAATACAAGTTCCCCCGGTTCTACCCGATATTAGAACCAAGTTAAAAGATAAAACGGACAAAATGATTGTTGCTCATTCAACAAACAGAAAAGTAACAGGAGCATTTCACGAGGACACTGCATACGGATTAAGAGAAGAAAACGGCAAAAAGGGAATTGTTGTCCGTAAAAATCTCACTGCTATAACTAATGTAAAAAATATAATATGCCCTGTTATAAAAAGAGGGTTTAAAAGATATGTTTGTGAACAAGGAGGTCTGCAAAAAGCAAAAAAAGCATTGAAAGGCAAGCCCTTTGTCCACCCTAAGGCGGGAAATATTGTCAGGCACGTTAAAGTATGGAAAAAGAAAAGTTCCAATAGTTTCAATGAAGATTCCTACTATATAAAAAAAGATGAAAACGGCAAGGTATTGAAGATTTTTCTATACGGTAATATCCACCATATGGAAATTATCAAAAACAAAAACTCAAAAACCGAAAAAATCAAAGGTGTTGCAATACCCACAATGAAAGCCGTAAGAAGATTAAAGATAAGCAAAGAGCCTGTTGTTAGAACTAATCACGGAGAAGATTGTGAGTTCCTTATGTCTCTATGCAAAGATGACATGGTAAGTGTAGAAAGAGAAAGTGGAAAAAAGGAATTTTTCAGAATACGAAAAATAAGGCAATCAGGCATATTATTTTTGCGAGTACATACGGATGCAACCCCCGACAAAGAATTTGAGAAAATGTCTTCTGAAGAAAAGGAGAAATTGGAATTAGCAAAAGCGCCTTCAAAGCTTATCACAGACTACAAAATGAAAAAAGAATCCGTTAACGCTCTTGGTCAAATCATTACAAATTAACTCATAATGATTAAGAGAATTATTGAGGTCATCAATCCGGCATACCTTCATCTGAAAGACCGCCAGATGGTTGTCAAGAAACATGAAGAAGATGACAGCAGTATTCCCATTGAAGATATGGGAATACTAATACTCGCCAATCCCGCAATTTCAATCTCTCAAGAACTTATAGCGGAATGCCAGAAAAATAACTGCATAATCGTATTTTGCGACAAACAACACCTTCCGGTTTCAGCATTGCTTCCTCTGTCCGGCAACTCAATCCACAGTAAAATCCTAAATATACAAACCGAAGTTAAAAAGCCGCTCAAAAAACGCCTTTGGCAAAAAATCATAATCGCCAAAACTGAAGCGCAGATTAAAACCCTGCTTCTTTTTGACAAAAAACCCGCTTCCCTTTTCAGTCTCAAAAAAAGAGTGAAAAGCGGAGACACGGAAAACATTGAAGCCCAAGCGGCTAAATTATACTGGTCAATACTGTTCGGTAAAGGATTTGGCAGGAACTACAAGGAAAACGGAATCAATTCTCTGCTCAATTACGGCTACAGCTTAGTCAGAGCATCGGTTGCCCGCGCTTTATGCGGTACCGGACTTCATCCCGCGCTTGGAGTTCACCACCACAATCAATATAACCCTATGTGTCTCGCTGATGATCTTATGGAACCCTTGCGCCCTATGGTTGACAGAAGAGCTTATGAACTGAATGAACAAAAGAGAATAGAAATTGACAAGAAAACAAAAGTGTCATTACTCTCTATTCTGTCCGAGGATGTTCTGTTTGAAGAAAAAAAACTGCCCTTGATGGTCGCAAACCAACACATGGCGGCAAGCTTGAAGAAATCGTTCTCAGAAGGAGTTGACTCTTTGAAGATTCCTGAACTGATTGAGAACGGATAAGGTATGAAAGTTGGCTTTTGGAGGATACAGAACCGTGTGGGTAGTAGTTATGTTTGACCTTCCAACAGATACAAAGAAGGCGCGAAGAGAATACACAAAATTTAGAAAACAGATTATAAAAGACGGGTTCGTAATGTTGCAGTTTTCAGTATATGCCAGACACTGCGCGAGCGAAGAAAACTCTTATGTCCATTCAGGACGAGTAAGAGACTCACTTCCTCCCGAAGGAGAGGTGCGGATGATAACCATTACGGACAAGCAGTTCGGGCGAATGCAGGTCTTCTACGGGAAAAAACGGAAAAAAGTGGAGATGGCTCCCCAGCAAATCACTCTTTTTTGATTTGCCAAGAAGCCAAAACCCCTTATCAGCAACACGGTTGAGGGATAAGTATTTTAACTGACTGAAACCTGCCCTCAAATCACAACAGTTACCTCAACACGGCCTGTAAAGTTACATCATTTTAACTGACTGAAACCTGCCCTCAAATCACAACGGCAACCCGCCGACGAGTGGTGGGACTCTATTTTAACTGACTGAAACCTGCCCTCAAATCACAACTGAAGGTTCTGCAAGAGTTAATCCAGTTGATTTTAACTGACTGAAACCTGCCCTCAAATCACAACCTTATCAGCAACGGGCTGGACGAGCTTCAGAATTTTAACTGACTGAAACCTGCCCTCAAATCACAACCTACCACTGGCGGCTGGAACTGGACGCGATTTTAACTGACTGAAACCTGCCCTCAAATCACAACCTATAGCGAGTGACTGACCTCCTCCGTAAGATTTTAACTGACTGAAACCTGCCCTCAAATCACAACCTACCACTGGCGGCAGGCACCGGACGCGAATTTTAACTGACTGAAACCTGCCCTCAAATCACAACAATAGTAACCATCCACCTCCCGATAACTTTATTTTAACTGACTGAAACCTGCCCTCAAATCACAACGAGTACCGCCGTTTGGAATGCCTGACAAACATTTTAACTGACTGAAACCTGCCCTCAAATCACAACCTTCTGTGCTTTGTCACAGAAACGCGCGCAATTTTAACTGACTGAAACCTGCCCTCAAATCACAACGCTGGTGCCGGACTTATCGTGGGTTTTTTAATTTTAACTGACTGAAACCTGCCCTCAAATCACAACGCTTATCACAGTATTCAAAATCGTAGATCATTTTAACTGACTGAAACCTGCCCTCAAATCACAACCCTTTCGGGTAGGGTGCCCCCCCGCAACTATTTTAACTGACTGAAACCTGCCCTCAAATCACAACTGTTTTTGGGAAATGGGGCAACTGGATTAAATTTTAACTGACTGAAACCTGCCCTCAAATCACAACTGAAGATGTTGCGGATGTTGCGCGAGTTAAATTTTAACTGACTGAAACCTGCCCTCAAATCACAACCCGGACTTTAACACAATGTCCACAAGTCTCATTTTAACTGACTGAAACCTGCCCTCAAATCACAACATACTCAGAAGCAGGAGTATTTTCCAATGCATTTTAACTGACTGAAACCTGCCCTCAAATCACAACACATTGCCGGTTAATAAATTCGCCCCAATATTTTAACTGACTGAAACCTGCCCTCAAATCACAACTGTTGCTGTCGCGTGGACAAAGCGTTTGCCTATTTTAACTGACTGAAACCTGCCCTCAAATCACAACTGTCGGACTACTCCCCTGAATTGCCCCCGGATTTTAACTGACTGAAACCTGCCCTCAAATCACAACCCGCACGGACAACTGTATTAACTCGCGCAGGATTTTAACTGACTGAAACCTGCCCTCAAATCACAACATACTCCATTCCATGACTTCTAACGGTGTATTTTAACTGACTGAAACCTGCCCTCAAATCACAACTTCCGCATGTCATCCGGCATCATATCCTGAATTTTAACTGACTGAAACCTGCCCTCAAATCACAACCGTCGATATGTTGCGAGAGTTAATTTTTTTAATTTTAACTGACTGAAACCTGCCCTCAAATCACAACACGCAAGTCCATTAAACCTGATAAGTTTCAAATTTTAACTGACTGAAACCCGACCGCAGTTTTACAAACCCTTTTCAATCTCGTAACCTTTCCGCCGGAAATCAACCTTTACCTTTTTTCCGTCGGACATTTTTTTGGACACTCTCAACAAGTTCCTTAAAGCGGTTTTCGTCAATCCTGTCAAGCAGTTCCGGTTCAGCTTTATTCCGCCGCTTATGGTCTATTTTGCCGCCGGAGTCTCCGGGCTGACGGGCATTGTCGGCGCCTTTTTTATCAAAGACTACCTTGACCTGTCCGCCGCTTTCCTTGCGGGTCTGGGCTTCTGGGCGGGACTGCCCTGGGCGATCAAAATGCCCGTTGGACATCTCGTTGACCTCATCTGGCGCTGGAAATCCATCCTCGTTTTCATAGGGGCGGGGCTTATCTCCGCCGGACTGCTCATCATGTTCGGGCTGATAACCGAAAGAGAGTATATGGAACAGTTTATGCCGGCGGGAAACTGGTTTGTCGTAAGCGTAATCCTGAGCCCCGTGGGTTATGTGCTTCAGGATGTGGTCGCGGACGCGATGAGCGTGGAAGCGATTCCGGCCAAGGATAAAAACGGCGCGGAGTTTGACGAGGCAACCCTGAAATCCATGCATACGACAATGCAAACCTTCGGAAGATTCGCCATCATCGGCGGCGGCGTCCTCGTCGCGGCAATAAATGTCATCGCGTTTCAGGGCGTAGAGGAGTTGAGCGAGGGACAGAAACTGCAGATTTACGGCGATATCTACCTTATGGCGCTTGTAATTCCCGCCGTGTCGGTAAGCGGGGTCATGCTCGCGTGGATGCTCAAAAAAATCGGACAAATGACGCCGGAGTTGAAAAGAGCGGCGGTCTCTCCTAACTGGTGGATACTCGGCGGTAGTCTTCTGTTTGTCGCGTTCAGCGTGGCAATAGGACTCTCGGACTTGCAATACTCAAAGGAAACAGTGTTTGCCGGGTCAATGGCGATAGTCATCTTTCTTATGCGGAAACTGCTCGCCGAGGTGCCGAAATCCTCACGCAACACTCTCATAGGCACGGCAATAATCATATTTGTCTTCCGCGCCGTTCCCGGTGTGGGGCCCGGAGAAGGATGGTTCCAGATAGACAACCTCGGTTTTGACCAGCAGTTTCTCTCATATCTCTTCCTTATAACTTCGGGTCTCACGCTTGCCGGCATCGTATTTTTCCTGCCGGTTATCAGCCGGACGAGCATAGCGCGGATTATCGTGTTTCTTTCAATAGTCTGGGGAGTTCTGTCGCTTCCCGGAATCGGTCTTTTCTACGGGGTTCACGAATGGACTATGGCACGCACCGGGGGAGTGGTGGACGCGAAATTCATAGCGATTGTGAACACCGCCCTTGAATCACCCCTCGGACAGGTGGCAATGATTCCAATGCTCGCATGGATAGCAAAAAACGCGCCCGAACATCTGAAGGCGACCTTCTTTGCGGTGTTCGCGTCATTTTCAAACCTTGCGCTGTCCGCGAGCAGTCTCGGCACGGAGTATGTGAACAAGGTCTTTGTCATCACCCGCGAGGTCAGAGACGCGGCAAACGGCATAGTTGTCTCCGCGGACTACTCTGAGCTTGGAGTTCTTCTCATAACGGTTTCGGCACTCGGAGTGGCAATCCCGTGCATTATTGTCGCCATGGTGCAAAAGGGCCGCTACAAAAGCCTGGACTGAGACGCGGGAGTGTGCTTACCTGTTCGCGACGTCTGTTATAATCACGGCGATGAACTTCAGGTCTTTGACTATCGCGTACAGGGCAATTATGTCCAACAAGGGGCGTTCAATGCTGACCGCGCTCGGAGTGATAATCGGCGTCGCGGCGGTCGTTTCACTTGTCTCAACAACCCAGGGCGCAAGCCGTATGATAGGAGAGCAGTTTGAGCGGCTGGGCGGAAAATCCATGATCATCAGCCCAGTGAGCCCCGTCGGGAACCCGCTCAGGTTCTCGCGCGGAAAACCGCTTACCGTCAAAGATGCGGAGTCCATAAGGAATTTGCCGGATGTAGAGTTTGTCTCGGAAATCATAAGCACGCAAAAAACCGTGATATACGGCAAAAACGAGTGGAGAACACGGGTGCTGGGCGTGTCGCGCGATTTCATTTTTATAAACGACTGGTTTCCGCAAAGCGGAACCTTTTTCAGCGCGGACGACATAGTAAATTCGCGTCCGGTTTGCGTGGTCGGACAGACGATTGAGAAAAAACTGTTCGGCGCCGTGTCCGCCGTCGGGCAGAAGATAAGAATGGGAGCCTTGACCTGCAAAGTTGTCGGAACGATGCAGAAACTCGGACCAAAGCCGAGCGGAACGGATCAGGACGATATAATCCTGATGCCCTATTCAACTGTGCAGAAAAGAATCCTTGCCGTAAAAAACATCTCCAAAATCTCCGTTTCCGTGCACAATCCGCAAAGCATCCCGCCTGCGCTCGCGGAGATCTCTTCGGTTCTTAGAAAAAACCACAAAATAGCGCCCGGAGAAAACAATGACTTCTCCATCAGAAACAACGCCGAAAACCTTGAGCGCATAGCCGTGGTAACGAAAATTCTGAAAATCCTACTCGTGAGTATTGCGTCAATCTCGCTCATAGTCGGCGGCGTGGGAATAATGAACATAATGCTTGTTTCGGTAACCGAAAGGACAAGGGAGATAGGAATAAGAATGGCGGTCGGAGCAAGGCAGAAAGACATACTGAAGCAGTTTCTGATAGAGTCCCTCACGCTTTCGCTCACGGGCGGAGTGGCGGGAATCATCCTCGGAACTATCATTGCCAAAACCGCGTCCCTGTTCACGGGCTGGACCTCCAGCATATCGCTGTCCGCGGTTTTAATTGCCTGTTTTTTCTCCGCCGTGGTCGGGGTTTTCTTCGGTCTGTATCCGGCGCGAAAAGCCGCGAAACTGAATCCGGTTGAAGCTCTGAGGCACGAGTAGATGAAAATAATGATGGTCGCACCCCACCTCAATCTCGGGCACGGAGGCGGGTCGGAAAAACAGATAATAGCCCTTGCCAACGGGCTTGAGCGCGAGGGATGTGAGATTACGATTCTGCTGACCGATTCAAAAGGGGATTTAATCCCCCTGCTGTCGGACGGAATTGAGGTTATTTTTCGCGACAGAAGCGCAAATTTCTTCTCAAAGTTGGCTCAAATACACAAGGTTGCGAAAAGAAAGAAACCGGACATCATATACGCAAGGCTCTGGGGCGTAAAACCCGCCGCAATCATCTGCGGAAAAATGCTCGGAATCAAAACCGTTGTTGTGGAAGACAACAACTTGATGAAAAAAATGAGCGGTCGCTCCGCCGTTTGGAAAGCCGCAGCGGGAATGTTCAAATCCTCCTTCTACAAAACGGCCGACCGTGTGATAACCATATCCGAGGAAGGAAGAAAGGATATGCACAAGACTCTGGGAGTTGAGTCGACAACCGTCCACAACGGCATAGACACCGAACTGACAAGGGACTTTTCCCTCCAACAGGCGCAACACCGGTGGTTTGAAGAAGACGCGCCCATTGCCGTTGCGGTAGGACGCCTTATTGCTCAAAAGGGGTTTGAAAACCTTGTGGAAGCGGTTGCAATGGTGAACAGAACAACCCCTTTGCGACTTCTTTTAATCGGCGGGGGTCCGCTCAGAGACAAAATTGCCCGCAAAGCCGAATGTCTTGGAATCAGCGACAAAGTTGATTTCACGGGAGCGGTTTTCAACCCTCACAAATACATGGCAAAGTGCGATGTGTTTGTCTGCTCGTCTCTGTTTGAAGGATTCGGTCTTGTTCTTGCCGAAGCGCTCGCAATCGGCATGCCCGTTGTGTCAACCGATTACAGTTACGGAGCAAATGAGATTATTGAGGACGGCAAAAGCGGTATTCTTGTGCCGGTCGGGAACGTGTGCGCGATGGCGGAGGCAATTGAGCGGGTCTTGAAAGACGAAAAATTACGCAAAGGAATCACCGAAAACGCGAAACACAGAGCGGAATTCTTCAGCGTTGAAAAAATGACCCGTGAGAAATTGCGCATATTCAAACTCACCGCGGAGACGCGGCAATGAAAATTATGTTTGTAAACCAGAGCCTGCAAATCGGCGGGGCGGAAAAGCAGATTTTCACAATGGCGAAAGGTTTTAACGGGCGCAAAGATATTGAAGTGTCAATTTTCGTGCTCAAAAAAGAGAGCGGTTTCAATGAAGACATCGGCTCGGAACTGATGTCCGCAATCACTTATTCGGACATAAAAACCACCGAAATATGGCCTCTCAAACCAATTCTCAGAGCAGTGTCGGTAATACGGGCGGCGAGAAAACTGAAACCGGATGTAATCTATGCGCGGGTTATGCCGCTTCCGTGCACGATTGCGGGAAAATTACTCGGAATACCCGTGGTTGTTGCCGAAATAGCTAATCCTTCAAAATCCCTTAAAATTGTGAAGCCGGCTCTGCACCATCTGCAAACATTCATTGTGCGCAAAACCTCAAGAAAACTCGCGACGCGTGTCGTGGCAAACTGTTGCGCGCTTGCGGATGAGGCAAAAAGATTCTGGAAACTGAAACGCAGACCGTCTGTAATCCACAACGGGCTGGACTTCGGGCACATAGAGAAAAAAAGCGCGGAAGCGGCAACTCACCCGTGGACGAAAGACGGACAAACGCCTCTCATAGTTTCTGCGGGAAGGATTGCTCCGCAAAAAGGGTTCGGCAATTTGATAGACGCTTTTGCGATTGTCGCCGAAACCACGGACGTGCGGCTTATGATACTCGGAGGCAGAGAACTGGACGGGGAAAGAGAGAGGTTGCTTGCGCAGATTAAAATGTTGAACCTCGGCGACCGTGTTTTGCTTGCCGGAGAGAAACCGAATCCGTATCCGTTTATGAAAGCGGCGGACGTTTATGTTTCCTCATCGCTTTACGAAGGTTTTTCCAACTCGCTTCTTGAGGCGCTCGCCCTCGGTGTCCCCGTTGTCAGCACCGACCATAAATTCGGCGCGAATGAAATCATTGAAGACGGCAAAAGCGGCATCCTTGTTCCGGTATCAGACCCAAGAGCAATGGCGGAAGCCATATTGCAAGTTTTGGAGGATGGGAAACTCAGACAAACCCTTTCAAAAAACGCGCTGGAAAGAGCGCGGAGGTTTTCAGTTGAGAGAAATATAAAAGAATATGAAAAACTGTTTCGTGAGGTTGTCGGAGGTTGAGGGAAAATACGCAGACAAATCTTAAAAAGACATAATCAGGTTACCACCAAACATAGTTATATGTGTCTGAGAAAGTATGTCCATTCCCAAAATCATATCAAAACCTCTGCCTTCGCCCAAAGGAGGCAACTCATTAACCTTGTGTCTGATATGCGCCCAATTCTCTTGTCCTGCAAACACTGTTTCAAAACCTTTGTTACCATCCTGTTTTTTTGTTTCTTTAACGGCAGTTTTGGTAACAGGAATTGCAAAAGCAATCAGATACTGAGAAACTTGCCTTCTGTCTGTGGCGGTTTGTATCTCCGTCATCCCAATCGGTGACAAATCTAACTCATCCACACATTCATGAGATATGCAAGTTGTTGTTGCGCCGGTATCAAGAAGGGCTTGTTTCGGCGGGGATTTTACCAAGGTCTCCAACAACCGAGAGGGTTGACTACCCGATTGGGATTTCACGATTTTAACACTGACAAGAAACTGCCCGCGATTCAGGCGCTTGCTAAAAGAGGGCATAAGACTGAAACCCCAATTCAATAGGCGGTTCGCCTACTTGTTGAACTGAAAAGTTGCCCAATCCGTATTTTTTAATTCCTTCTTCTATTGCTTCCTCATCAGTGTTGTAAAAACCGTCAATCTGTTTCTCATGAAGCAGAGCAGTTTTGCCACGCTTTGCCACCGCTATTGTTGGCAACTGTTTCCGAAAGTAATCAAAGTTTTCCTTGACTTTTGTTCTGGTTTTTTCAATTTTCTCCTTGTCCACTTGTTACCCCTTTACATGAAAATCTAATACATTCCGCACTACAAGTAAACTTGGATCCGTTGTCAGCAGAGCGCCTCTCCGCCGTATAGCATTTGGGAAAAGGTTATTCCTCCTCTCTTCTCTTTATATACCCGAAAAGAAAAATACCAATGGGAACAACAGTCAAAGAGAAAACAAGCCGGGCAAAAGCGGCTCCTTCAAACGAATAAATTGGAGCAAGCAGAAACAACGCGCCCGTGTAAATAAGCGCGGCAACAAGTGTAAAACCCGTTTTCAACCATATCCTTCCAAGCGCGAGAAGAACCGCGTTTATCCAAAAACCAAGGTTCAATACGACCTCCGCCACGACAATTATTCTCATCGCTTTCGCCGCCGGAACATACTCCGACCCGAAAAAGATCTCTATAATCTGTTCGGCAAATATAAAAAACAGGGCTCCCACGGGAACAAAAAACTTTGCCAGAACTCTCATTGAATATGAAACAAGTTGCCTGAATACGCTATAGGAAAGCCGCTCTTCAAGACTCACAAGCGCGGGATAAATTGCGCGGGTGGCGGGAGTGCTCAATTTCCCTATAACATTTGTAAAACTGGTCGCCGTTTTATAAAGTCCGGCAATTTCGGCGGTGAAGAAATGCCCGAGCAACAGTATTGGAAACTCCCTGTTGAAAACCTTGCTTATAAACGAGTTGGCGGTTGAACTCAGAATGAAAGTCATAGCGCCACGAATTTCCTTGTAAACCGGCTTGAGGCTTGCCCCGAACCATGCGGACACTCCCCGCTTTTTCAAAGCGCCGTTCACAAAAAATTGAAGGACGACAAAGTATACAAAAGCCGACACAGCGTAACCCAAAAGAGCGCCCTTTATCCCGAATCCGAAGATAAGAGCCGCCGCAACAAAAGCCACCCTTACCGCAACGGCGGACATTTCCACAAGGGCAACATTCGCAAATTTGTTGAAAACTTCCAGTACTGACCTTGAAGTTGTGTTGACCGTGCCAATTAGGAGACTGAACGAGTAGATAAAAACCAGCTCAAAGGCGTTATCGGATTTAATGAAAAAACTGTTCGCGATTTCCGCAAGCAAAAGCGCGACAAGAAAGGCGACAATGCCCGTAACAAAATCTATCAGATAGAAAAATTTAATAAACGAAACGGTTTTTTCCCTTTCCTTTCTTTCCCAACACTGCCCGACATATTTGACAACCGCTTCGGTAACTTTTAAGTCAAGAAGCTCCTTTAAAATTTTTACATATGCCGTAACAACGGTGAAAAGTCCGAACATTTCCAGTCCGAGAAAACGGGTCAGCAAAACCACTTCTGCCATTGCGAAGACAGAGCCGCCCATTCCGCCGCCGAAAAGCCATGAGATATTTTTTCTGAGATTTTTTCTCTCGGAAGATGACGATTTTTCTTTCATTATGCGGTCAAATCCAGTTCATCCTTCCGGCTTTCCGTCTGCAATTATGAACCGGCAAAAGGATTGGAAGTATTCTAACACTTGCCCGCCTGTTTTACGGAAATGACAACCCTACGCCACGGCAAAAACTTAAAGTTGGGAGTTGATAAAACCTGTAACCTTTGCGGCTCTGTTATCCCAGCCGTATTGTGACTTTGCGCATTTAAGCGCGTTTGCGGATATGCGGCTCGCCAAATCGGTGTCTTCCAGACATTTTATTATGCCACCTGCAAGAAGGCGCGGATTGTCCGGCGGAACCAGAACGCTGTTCTCTTCGGACAAAGCTTCCCTGATATTCGGAAAGTCGCTTGAAACAACCGGATTGCCTGAAGCCATATATTCAAACATCTTGACCGGCGAAGAAACCAGTTTAAGGTCCCAGTCTTGGGAGTAAGGCATTACAAGAACATCGGCGCCAATCTGATAGGAGGGAACTTGATACGCCGGTATATGACCTTCAATTTTTACCTTATCCTGTAAGCCGTTTTGTTCAACAAGTGCGCGAAGCCGTTTCAAGTCTTCCGGCAACGCTCCCACAATTAAAACCAGCACGGAATCGCCGAGAAACTTTGAACTCTCAATCAGGATTTCCGCACCTCTCCCCTTATACGGCTTGCCCGTATAGACAACAAGTTTTCTGTCCGAAGGAAGGGACAGTTTTTCTCTTATCCGCTCTTTTGAGCATTGCCGTTTTTTGTCATAAAAACCGACATCAATTCCACTCGGAGCAGTTAAAATTTTCCGCGATTCAATGCCCATATCAACCAAATGACCGCGCAACCAGTCGGTAATGACAACAATCCCTTTCATCTCCTTCAAATAAGCAACCTCTTTGCGCGACTTTATCTGCGTATGGACTTCACAGAAAAAAGGCAATCCGCTCTTTCTTGCATAATCCGCCATTCTCTTTCCCGTAACTCCCGAATATCTGAAATAAATCACCGCTTCACCACGGGGAAAATGTTCGGAAATTGCGCGAAATTCACTCTCAAGCGAGCGGCGCCAGAAAAAGTCCAGACGGAATGGCAAAAACCCCGCATACGGGGGCGCTTTGATTTTCACATCGTTTGTCAGCCCGAAGTAGTCTTTTATGTTGTCTGTGAAATCTCTTTGATACTTCCGCAACACAAGAGAAGCGCTCAACCCTTCTATTTTGAGGAAGGAATCAAGCATTTTCAGCATCGCCGCATGATGGGCTTTGGGACCCGGAAAAGCGGAGCGGTGGACATAGATGATTTTTTTGACATGCATTTCCGTTGTGTATTTCCGAAATGATTAGGCTCCAATATGCTATACTATTGTTTCCAAACCCAACAATTCCCGACACATTAAGACATTGAACAAACAAGAGAATAAGACGGAAATTCTAATGGTTTTACCTCACCTTGAAACCGGAGGAGCGGAAAAACAGACAATCGCGATTGCAAAAGGACTGGCGGAAAAAGGATTAAATACCGCCATTTTTGTTTTCACCAAGCGGGAACATCTGATGAAAGACATACCCGCAGAAGTTAAGGTTATATTCTCGAATATCCACCCCAAACCTCCTTTCAAGACCGTGCTGAAAACTTTCTCGTTGATAAAAACTCTGAGAGAATTCAACCCGCCCCCTAATTTGATTTACACGCGACTTGAACACGCCCCTGTGGCAATCGCCGGAAAAATCGCAGGGATACCGACCGTTACCGCTCATGTTAATATCCAGAAAAAACCAAACTCTCTCACGTTCAAGCAGAAAAAAGACAACTTTATCGCCCGTGTTTGGGTAAAACTGATTTCAAAACTTGACCTTCCATCCCGAACGGTAGCAAATTCTGAAGGGCTTGCGGTTTACCAGCAAAAATATCTGAAACTCAAATCAAAGCCTATGGTCATTTACAACGGTGCAGATTTGGAACTCATAGAAAAACGCGCAAAAGAGCCAATAAGCCACAGGTGGATTGGCGGAGACACGCCCTTGTGCGTCTCTGTGGCTCGCCTTGCAAAACAAAAGGGCTTTGAGAACTTGATTGACGCATTTGCCATACTGAACAAAAGAATTAAGGTACGGCTTTTGATAGTTGGGGAGGGAGTAATGCGCAATACCCTAACAAAGAAAATTGAACAGTTGGAACTTTCAAGCTGTGTTGAATTAACAGGAATAAAAACCAACCCCTACCCTTTTATGACAGCTGCGGATTTGTATGTCCAGCCGTCCGTTCACGAAGGATTTTCCAACACTCTTCTTGAAGCGGTTACGCTTGGAAAACCAATCGTTTCAACAGACTTCCCTTACGGCGCAAATGAAATCATTGAGGACGGAAAAAGCGGGATTCTTGTTCCCGTTGGAGATACAAACGCAATGGCTGACGCGATTGAGCGGGTTTTGAAAAATACGGAACTGCGCGAAAGTTTGTCTCATAATGCAAAAGAACGTTCGCGGAATTTTACAATGGAAAAGATGATTTCCGAGTATGAAAAACTGTTCCGGCAGGTTTCTAAAATTTGACTTTGTAAAGACCGTAATACAAAAAGAGTTTGTGCTACTATCTTGTTCCAGATGTAAAAACTGAAATGAATGTAAAAAAAATAACGTACGGAAAAATTGAATTCTTAAAATACTGGAGCAAGCGTTTTTTCCTGAAACAATACATTCATTCGGGAAATCTCCGCGACTACCAGATTGCGAAAATTAACGACATGCTTTCCAATGCCCGTGCCAACTCCGGCTTCTACGCAGACATTTACGGAAAAAACCACATTTCACCGGACTTTAAGCTAAAAACGCTTGATGAAATACGCTTGTTACCGATTGTTAAAAAAGAGACGTTCAAAGCGGCATGTCTAAACAATCTGGTTTTGTGCGGAAATTTTGACAAAAAGAACCTGCATTACGCGAAAACCACAGGCTCAACCGGAGTTCCGACAGAAATTTTCTTCAGCCAAGACAGTATGTTGAAAAAGAAAAGAGTGAAGCAACGAGTTTATCACGATGCCGGCATTCGCAGATATAACCCCTACTGTATGCTCTGGAGGTCTAAAAAACACACCAATAAGGAGTTGGAACGTATTCAGAACGGTCTTTACCTGTTTCTGTCCGTAGGAGATGTGGCAAGCCCTGTCAGTAGCGCTCTTACAAAAGAAAAAATCGCCTTTTCCGTCAAGTCAATTCTTGAGTTCAAACCCAAAGTTATACATGGCTATGTCAGCGCGCTGTTTTCCGTTGCCGAGTATATGCGCAGAAATAACTTGCGGATTGCGGGACTCAAAAGAATAATAGCGGCGGCGGAATATCTGTCTCCAACAGTTTGGCACACGCTTGAAGAATCTTTTCAATGCCCTGTTATCAATTTCTACGGAGCATCGGAAGCCAGTGCTATCGCGTGCAGCAGCAAAGATTCACGCAATATGATAATCTCCGAAGATCTTTATTTCGTGGAAGTTCTTGACGAGAATGACGAACCGGTCAAGCCGGGAAATCAGGGTTTGATAACCCTGACCAACCTGACTGCAACCGCAATGCCGTTTATCCGCTTTCAAATTGGGGATATGGCGGTTGTGGACGACAGTTTTTATGATTACGGCGAAAACTTCCGTTATTTTGTATCAGTTGAAGGCAGAACCAACGACATATTTGAATTGGCGGACGGCTCAATTATCTTCTCTCACCTGTGGCATATAATTTTCCGCGACCAATTATGGATTGAAAGGTTTCAAGTGATACAAAAATCCCATTCGGATATAGAAATCAAAATCCTTCCGTTTGAGAAAAATGAACGGGAATTTTCTCTGTTTGAGAGAACAGTCAGACAGAGATTTGCGGGAGTTAACTTTGATTTTCGCATAGTTGACAGAATAGGTTTTGGAGCGGGAAACAAATTCAGAGCGGTCATGTCTGAAGTTCCAAACAAGTTCAACCGTATAAACAAGTAAAATACTATGTTCGCAAACAAATACATCAAAAAGTTGCGTCCTTACCCAGTCGTTTCCCACAAAGCGTGGGAGTTGTCCGGCAGGGAAAACATATTAAAACTGGATTGGAATGAGGCGACCGTTCTTCCGTCTCCAAAGGTCAGACGGGAGATTGAAAACTTTCTTGCAAACGGCCGATTGAACTGGTATCCCGACATCAACAACAAAAAAATTGTGGAAATGATTGCACAATACTCGCGAGTTGCTACGGAGAATGTTCAGTATTTCTCCGGTTCCGATGATTTGCACGAATACATTATCGGCACCTTCACCGAACCCGAAGACCGTGCCCTTGTAGTATCCCCCACATATGACAATTTCCGGGTGGCGGCGGAAAGCAGAGGAGTTTCGGTCAGATTTCACCGATTGAAAGAGCCCTTTGATTTTCAACCGGACGAATTTTCGGCACAAGTCGGAAAGCTGAAACCCAAAATAGTTTATATCTGCAATCCCAACAATCCGACAGGAACCGTCTATAAAACATCGGAAATAAAAACTCTCGCGCGGTCTTTTCCGGAAACTCTTTTCATTATTGATGAAGCGTATTACGAATTTGCGAAACAAAGCGCAAGTGGCATAGCCGTAGAGTATGGCAACATCATTATTTCCAGAACATTTTCAAAAGCGTTCGCCCTTGCGGGATTTCGCATAGGGTATGCAATCTCTTCGGTTGAGAATATCCGCCACCTTAACAAAATTAGAAACCCGAAGAATGTAACGGCTCTGTCCCAGATAGCGGCAATGGCGGCTCTGGATGATATTGCCTATACAATGTCTTATGTTAATGAAGTGCTTGAAACAAAACTTTGGCTCCGCAACAAACTGGAAGAAATCAAAGGAAAATATTTTGATATTATCAGCGGCGGCGGAAACTTTATTCTTTTAAAAATGAAACCGGAAATCAAAGAAAACCTTATCAGACATTTGCTCAAGGCAAATATATTTGTGCGCGATTACAAGCATGTTGAAGGAATGGAAGGTTATCTTCGCCTGACAATTGGCACAAAAGAACAGATGAGCAGATTTCTTAAAGAGTTTGGAAGGCTTAACCATGCCTGAGAAACCCGTTCTTGCCTTATTTGATTTTTGTGGAACCTTAATAAATATGCAGACCGCAAACCCTTTTATTATGGGGCTTTTAAAAAGCCGACCCTCTGTTAAAAACCGTGTTCGGGAAGTTGCGAGGAAATTGTTGAAAAAATACGGAATGATTAACGGGGAGCAAAGCAAAAGATTGCTCGTCAAACAAGCCGCCGGAATTCCACTTGATTTTGTTACAGACTACGCCGGACAATATTTGCGCGACATTCTTCTGAAAAAAGAGAATCCCACGGTTGTTGGGCGTATGGAAAAACACAAAGAGCGCGGAGACAAAGTTGTCATAGTTTCTGCGGGTTATGAAAACTACATTCGCTTATACGCCGGACACTATGGCATTGATGATGTCGCCGCTACAAAACTTGAGGAAAAAGACGGGGTTCTAACGGGAAAAATTCTGAAAAAAGACTGTATTGGTGAAGAAAAACCGAGAAGACTTTCCAAACTGATGGATTTGTCCTCATTTGACTTGAAAAACTCATATGCTTACGGAGACCACATTTTTGACGCCCCCCTACTTGAACTTGTCGGAAACAGGATAGTTATTGATTACGGGCAGAATACAGACTGGCACAAAACCATAGGCGGCAAACTCCTTCCCGTCTAACACACTCACTTAAACGGCAAGGCAATAATGAAACATATAATCCCCCTGCTCATATTCCTTCTCCTCTGCTCTCCGGCAACCGCCCAAACCATTGCCGACCGCACGGACGCAATAGCAAAACAACTTATGTGTCCCGTTTGCGCGGGTCAGAGCGTTGCCGAATCAAACTCAGACCTCGCGCGCGATATGCGTAGACTGATAAAGAAAAAGATTGAGGAAGGTCAAACAGACGAGGATATTATTCTGTGGTTCCGGGGGAATTACGGCGACACAATACTTGCCAAACCTCCGCTCAGAGGGTTCAACCTTGTCATCTGGCTTCTGCCCCTTGCCGCAGTTGCAACGGGCGTTGCGTTTGCGGTGTTTTACATACGCAGAAACACACGAGGCTGAGGGGAGAGGCTAACCTTCAAAAAACCTTGTGCATTCCTCAATTGCGCTTTTGAGGTTTGCCGGCTCAAACCATCTGATATTTTTCTCTTTTCTAAGCCATGTCATCTGTCTTTTCGCAAGACGGCGGGTGTCTGTTGCGGCAGTTTCAACCGCTTCTTTTTGTGTAATCTCTCCGTCAATCAAAAGGTTCGCCTGACGGTATCCAATCGCTTTCATAGGCTTTATGTCTTTTGAGTATCCCATTTTGCGTATGCGTCCGGTCTCTTCCACAATGCCGCCCGAGAACATATCCTCCGTCCTGCGGTTTATCGTTTTAACCAACTCTTCCCTGTCGGTCAAAATGCCGATTTTAAGACAATCAAACCCGCCGCCCGAAAACCCGTGGGCGCGGCGGATTTTCGAAGCCGAAACACCGGAAGAATGGTAAATCTCAAGGGCACGTCTTATGCGCACCGAATCGTTGGGATGAATTCCGAAAGCCGAAACGGAGTCGATGTCTTTCAGCTTTTCATAAAGCCAGTCAATCCCGTAGTTTTTCTCCTCATCCTCAATCCGCTTCCTGATCGCGGGGTCGGACGGATTTTCAATCAGCCCGTCAAGCAAAGCGCGAACATAAAGAAAAGTTCCCCCAACCACAATCGGCGGTGTCTTGTCCGTGCACAGTTTTTCCAGTATGGGTTGCGCGCGGGCTCTGTATATGCCAGCGTTAAACTCTTCGTCCGGCTCGGCGACATCTATCATAAAATGCGGAACCGTCCGAATGGATTCGGAGGAAGGTTTTGCGCTTCCTATGTCAAAATGCTTATAAACTTGAAGGGAGTCCGCACCTACAACCGCACCGGACAGTTCGGACGCGAGAAGCAACCCAAAACCGGTTTTTCCAGCCGCCGTGGGGCCCACAACGGCAACAATCCGCTTGTTTGCGCGGGGCGACGCTATCTGTAGTCCTCTATGTTTTCCCCGAGGGCTTCCCTGCGGCTGAGTCGTATCTTGCCGTCTCTCTCTTTTGAAATACATTTGACAAGAAGTTCATCGCCTTCGTTAATTACATCCGTAACCTTTTCAACCCTGCCCTCTTCCAGTTCGGAAATGTGCACAAGCCCGTCCCTGCCGTTGTCCATTTCCACAATCGCGCCGAAATCAAGCACCCTCTTCACCTTGCCGAAATACACCTTGCCCGGCTCTATCTCTTCTATTATTTTGCCTATTCTGCTTATCGCGTTCTCACATGATTCCTTGTCCGGTGAAGATATGAGAATCTTCCCGTCATCCTGAATGTCTATCTGCGCTCCGGTTTCTTCAATAAGTTTGTTGATAACTTTGCCGCCCGAACCTATAACATCGCGGATTTTATCGGGATGTATCTTCATTGACATTATGCGCGGGGCGTTGGACGAAATATCGTCCCTTGAAGCCGTGATTGCTTTGCCCATCTCCGCAAGAACATGAAGCCGCGCCTTCTTCGCCTGAGAAAGAGCGTCCGAAAGAATTTCCTTTGTAACCCCGCCGATTTTTATGTCCATCTGAAGAGCGGTAATTCCCTTTTCGGTTCCGGCAACCTTGAAATCCATATCGCCAAGGTGGTCTTCATCGCCGAGAATATCGGACAGAATAACCAGTTTGTCCCCCTCTTTTATGAGACCCATTGCGATTCCGCCAACCGGCGCGCGAAGAGGAACCCCGGCATCCATAAGAGACATTGAAGTTCCGCAAACAGTTGCCATTGACGAAGAGCCGTTTGATTCAAGAACTTCGGAGACCACCCTGATTGTGTATGGAAACTCCTCTTTTGAGGGAAGAAGAGGTCTTACCGCTCTTTCCGCGAGCGCGCCGTGCCCTATCTCTCTGCGCCCCGGACCGAGGCGATGGCTGGTTTCACCCACCGAATAAGGGGGAAAATTGTAGTGAAGCATAAAACTTTTTTTTATGTCGCCGTCAAGCGAGTCTATTCTCTGCTCGTAATAAGAGGTTCCAAGGGTTGTTACGACAAGCGCCTGTGTTTCTCCCCGAGTAAAAAGCGCCGAGCCGTGAGGACGGGGAAGAACTCCCACACGGGAATCTATGTCTCGTATTGTCTCGTAATCCCTCATGTCCGGGCGCACTCCCTTGTTGACAATAAGGGAGCGTACAATCTCTTTTGTCAGTTTGTTAAACTCATTTTCCGCAAGCTCTTTGTCTCCGGGAAACTGCGCGCAAACTTCTTCAACCGTCTGCGAGCGCAATCTGGATATCTCCTCGTGGCGCATATCCTTTGACGGTTTCACAACCGACTGCTCAAGGCGGTCTGCGGCAAACGCCCGAACGGCCGAGGCAACCGGCTCATTTGTGGAAACATCATCCTCATCAAGAACGCGGTTTGGACGCGCCACGCCGGAGGCGAGCTCTTCCTGCAATTCAATAAGCTCTCTGATTCTGTCGTGGGCGAACATAAGGGCGTCTATCATGTCCGTTTCGGAAATCTCGTTCGCCCCTCCTTCCACCATTACAACAGCTTCTTTTGTCCCCGTAACCACTATCTCCATATCGCTTGATTCAACCTCTTCGTTTGAAGGGTTGCATATGAGATTCCCATCAATTCTTCCGACTTTCACTCCGGCAATGGGGCCTTCAAACGGCACATCAGAAAGCATAAGCGCCGCAGAAGCCGCGGTTGCGGAAAGCACTCCCGGATCCGCTTTTGGGTCTGCGGAGAGAACCGTTATCATAACCTGAGTGGAATAAGTGAACTTCTTTGTTATAAGGGGCCTGATTGAACGGTCTATAAGCCGTGAAGTGAGGATTTCCTGCTCACTCGGCCTTCCTTCCCTTCTGAAAAAACCGCCCGGTATCTTCCCCGCAGCGTATGTTTTTTCCTGATAGTTCACGGTCAGGGGAAGAAAATCCTCCTGAATTTTTTCTCCGGACGCGACAACCGTGGCAAGAACAACCGTGCCTTCGCAACTCATCAAAACCGCGCCGCTTGCCTGTCTCGCTACCCTTCCCGTTTCGACGATGTAGCGCGAACCAAAGAGGTCTTTCTCAATTATTTTCTCCGACAAAATGATAATCCTCCGATTGTTATTACTTTCTAAGCCCTATTCTCTTAATCAGTTCCGCATATTTTTGCGGGTTCGTACCCTTCATATAGTTCAAAAGTTTCCTTCTTTTCGCCACAAGCCTCACAAGTCCCCTGCGCGAATGAGCGTCTTTTTTCATTTTGGAGGTGTGGGCAGATATTTGCTCTATCCTTCTGGACAGTATGCCCACCTGCACGGCGGAAGAGCCCACATCTCCGGGCTTTGTTGCAAACTCCTCAATAATTTTCCGTTTTTCATCTTTGTCCAAAGGCAAATCACAATCCTCCCGTTTTTTTAATGCGAACCGAACACCCTTATCTGTTTGAAAACCGGCTCGTCTTTCAAATTCTCAACTTCCGCGCCACAGGCAAGGGATTGTGCTATGGAAACCACCCTGCCGCAACGGGTCAGTTTGACAAAATCATTCTCGCGGAAATCCGCAACCCCAAGTCCGGTCAAATTTCTTCCCCTCAGAAGACCGCCGTTGCAGACGATTTTTGCCGCGTCTTCAGGGATGCAAACGGATTTCAGATGGGAAAGGGCTTCATCAATGCAAATCAATTTAAAACTTCCATTTTCTAAATCTTCAAGAGTTGAAGATTGCGCTAGGGAGAAACTTCCACTACCCAGACGCCTGAGTTGAAAAAGGTGAGCCATGCAACCAAGTCTTACACCCATATCATCTGCCAGCGCTCTGATATACGCGCCGCGCGAACATTTTACAAAAAAACGCGCCAAAGGCGGTGAGAACTCAAGCAACTCAAGAGACTCAACGGTTACCTTTCTGGCGCTTCTTTCAACCTCCTTGCCAAGCCGAGCAATCTCTGAAAGTCTTACCCCATTTCTCTTGACAGCCGAAAACATTGGCGGAACCTGAAAAAATGTCCCAGTGTTTTCCGCGAAGCACAATTCTATATCATTCCTTGAGATTTTTCCAACATCCCCGGTGCGCACGACTTTGCCCTCAGGGTCAAAAGTGTCAGTGGCGGAACCGAGCCGCATTATTGCTTCGTACTCCTTGAAAGACTCGTCAAGATACGGAATCGCCTTAGTCGCTTCACCGAGGCAAACCGGCAGAACCCCGGTGGCAAACTTGTCAAGAGTCCCCGTATGCCCGGTTTTGCCCGCTTTCAGTATCTTTTTGACCCTGCCCACAACATCGCTTGAAGTTATGCCAGCGGGTTTGTCAATTACAATTATTCCGTTCATGCGCGGTTAATCTCTCCGGTTATTTTCTCAATAACTTCTTCAATATCGTTTTCAAAAGTGAAGCCCGAGGCGTTTTTATGACCGCCGCCGCCGAACCGGTTCGCCAATTCGCACACATCTATATCTCCCCTCGACCTTATGCTCGCCTTCCAAAAACCACCCTTTTCACCGGACTCGCGTCTGAAAAGCACGGCGACCTTCACGCCCCTTATGCTCATTGGAAAATCAACCATTCCCTCGCTGTCTTCGCGCGAGGTGCGGGTTGACTCAAACATCTCTTTGTCAATGCGCACCCAGGCTATACTTCCGGTTTTATCCGTTTCGAGGGTCTGAAGAACGCGGGCAAGCAAGTTTATTCTTTCCGGGGGCTGGTTTTCGTAGATAGCGCTTGATATCTCCTGCGGTTTGGCTCCGTGCCGGACCATCTCGGATGCCACGGCAAAACTACGCGCGTTCGCGTTTGAAAATCTGAAAGAGCCGGTGTCTCCCGAAACCGCCGCGAAAATACATGTCGCGCTCTGCGGTGTAAAGGATGATGAAAACACCTTGAATATCTCATAGACAAGAATTGCGGTCGCCGGCGCTTCGGTTTCAACCCATTTAACTGCGGCGGAGCTTTGAACCTCCCTGTGATGGTCAATAATGACAATCGGGCATCCGGTGGACATGGCGTATTGCTCAAAATCCCTCCCCGCGCGCGAGGCAACCGGACAGTCAAGCACGACAAGCGCGTCAAACGACCGATGCAAAGGGTCGGGAAGTGTGTTGTTTATCTTTTCAATTCCGGGAAGAAATTCCAGAAAATACGGAATACGGCTCGGATTGTACAGAAAAACCGACTTGCCGAGCGATTCAAGCAGGTCGGCAAGCGCAAGCATTGAACCGAGAGCGTCAGAATCCGGGCTTTCATGCGAAGTCAGAAGGAAGCTATCCCCCTGTTCAAAAATCTCCTTTATCTGAGACGGTGCCTTCAACTGCCGTCCCGCCTTATGATGTCATCCACACGATGAGCAGAGCTCAGAACGTCATCGGGCTTGAATTCTATTGACGGAACCTTTTTGAGGTTGAGGCGCATAGCAATCTGCTTGCGGAAAAATCCCGAAAGATTGTTGAATGCCTTGACCATTGAATCTGGCGGATTGCCCTTCAAACTTGTGAAAAATACCCTCGCGCTGGACATATCCCTTGAAAGGGAAACATACGTAACAACAGCTCGTGAAACACGCGTGTCTCTGATATTCCCCTCGTTTATTATGAGGGCGACTTCCCTGAGAAGAAGGTCTCTTACACGTTCCCGCCTCTCGTAACCAAGCCCGCGACTGTTTCTTACCGAAGCCAAAATCCCAACCCTCTACAATTGCTGGGCGGTTTCTTTTTCCGAATAAATCTCAAGAACATCACCCGTTTTAACATCGTTGAAGTTTTCTATCGTAAGCCCGCATTCGTAGCCGGACTGAACTTCTCTCACATCCTCTTTGAATCTTTTCAGCGAGCCAACCTTGCTTTCGAAAACCACAACTCCGTCCCGCACGACTCTGAGTTTTTCTCCTCTCAAAACCTTCCCGTCATTGACGACACAACCGGCGATAGTCCTCTGCCCAGACATACGGAATATCTCTTTTACCTGCGCATGTCCGACTGTTTTCTCTTCAACCAGCGGGTCAAGCAACCCTTCCATAATCTGTTTTATTCTCTCCATAATCTCATAGACAACCGAATAGGTCTCCACCAAAACCCCGCGTTCTGAAGCGTCCGAAGCCGCTTTTGAGTCGGGGCGCACATTGAAGCCAAGAATGAACGCTCCGGTAACATGAGCAAGGTCGACATCGGTGCCACTTATGCCGCCAACCGCGGAGTGGGCGACTTTGACCGAGCATTTTTCAGTCTCAATCTTCGCTATGGAATCCTTAATCGCCTCAACAGAACCCTGAGTGTCGGCTTTTATTACCAGAGACAACTCCTTTGCCGTATCCTCTTCCGGAGGCTTCATCTCAAGCGAGCCAAGCGACAAGGGCTGTGGAACCGACGGCGCCTCGGTCTGCCCGAGTTCATTGCGTCTGTTTTCAACTATAGCGCGGGCTGTCTTCTCATCACGCACGGCATAAAAACTCTCCCCCGCGCCCGGCACTCCCGCAAAACCCATAACTTCCACGGGCATGGAAGGCTCCGCGCTTTTGAGTTTCGTTCCGTTTTCATCCATAAGAGCCCTCACCTTTCCGCTGAAAAGCCCCGCCACCACATGGTCGCCGACTTTCAGGCAACCCTTTGTAACTATCACATCGGCTATCGCGCCGCGCCCCTTGTCAAGACGGGATTCCAGAACAATCCCTCTGGCAAGCCCCTTGTACGGAGCTTTGAGCTCAAGAATATCCGCCTGAAGAAGGATCAGTTCAAGAATCTCTTTGAGCCCTTGTCCGGTTTTTGCGGATATTTCGGTAAAAAGCGTGTCCCCGCCCCATTCTTCAGACACAAGGCCGTGCTCGGAGAGCTGCCTTTTTACATTTTCAGGGTCGGCATCTTCTTTATCAATTTTATTGATTGCAACAATAATGGGAACTCCAGCGGCTTTGACATGGTTTGCCGCCTCAAGGGTTTGCTCCTTAACCCCGTCATCCGCGGCAACAACAAGTATTGCTATGTCGTTTATTTTCGCCCCGCGCGCTCTCATCGCCGTAAAAGCCTCATGACCGGGAGTGTCTATGAAAACAATCTGCCTGTCTCCGCAGGGAACCTTGTAGGCACCAACGCCCTGAGTGATTCCGCCCGCTTCACCCAAAGCGATGTTTGATTCGCGCAAAGTGTCCAGAAGGGTTGTTTTTCCGTGGTCAACATGCCCCATAACGCTCACAACTGGCGGACGTGGCATCTCATTTTCAAAACCCGCCTCTTTGTCATCCAGATAAGCCCCCTCGTCAAACCTGTCAACTTCAACATCAAGTCCGTATTCTGCGGCAATAAGGGTTGCAGTTTCATAGTCAAAGGGATTGTTCGGACGCGTGTCAAGACCTATGTTTTTTGCCTTTACCCTGACTTCGCGCAAACTCACTTCCATCCGCCGCGCGAGGTCATCAAGGGTGATGGTTTCGCCTATTTTGACGGCCTTTTTGTGCGCCGGCGCGGAAGCGGGCAACTTGGAAGCCTTATTAGAGCCGGTCGTCCGGAAATGCGGAGGTTTTTTTCTTCTGATATCGTGTTTTTTACGAAAACCTTTCTCGTCAACAACGTATTCCTTTTTCTTTGGAGTGAGTTTGGGAACAAGGGCGTCTCGCATTCTCTGGACAAGTTTTTCGTTTTCCGAGTCAACCTCGGCAGGTTTTCTTTTAGCGGATTTGCCTGTTGATGCGGTTTTGGCAGCTTCGGTTTCTTTGGCCGGCGAGGGCGGTTCCGGGGGTTGTTCTGAGACCAAATCCGGGGAAGTTTCCTCCGGTGTTTTCACGGGAGGGGATTTTTCCCATTTTTTTCTGCGTCTTACAACGCGCTCGGTAGATCTGGTCTCGGTGATCTGCCCAGAACTGGACTCAACCACCTTGATATTTTTTTCGGAGGGTTTTTTGCTCTCCGCTTCCTCTGAAGACGGCGATGACAAAGATTTCTTTATCTTTTCCACATCCGACACATCAACCGAACTTGAGGCGGTTTTAAGATTGATTCCCATACCCTCCGCGACAACCAGAATCTGTTTGCTGGAGATCCCGAGTTCTTTTGCGAGTTCGTGTGCTCTTTTCTTCATTTTATTCCCGTATAAAGACGTTAAAAATTCCGCGGCAATACGGAACATACACGCGCATCAGATCATGCGGGGCTCTCCGTTTCCGTTCCGGAATCAGGTGCCGCCGGGTCTGCATCCTCTCTGGGAGCAACCGGTTTGGCGGCTTCCTCACCCGTTTGCTCTTTGACTTTCTCTTTAAGTGCCACCTTCGCGAATGAAATCATTGACTCAATGTCTTCTTCGCTCAAATCCTTGAGAATGGCCTTTATGCTTTCCGAATCGGCGAAAATGACATCTTCAAGTTTTCTGAACCCTTCGTTGAAAAGAAGAGTCGCGGACACATTGCCGATTGAAGGCAAACTTGTCAGCATCGTAATGGACTGATCCTTCTCCTTTTTCATCTGTTCCTCGGTTTTTATGTCAATCTTCCACCCGGTCAGGTTGGAAGCAAGACGCACATTCTGTCCGCCACGGCCTATTGCAAGCGTAAGCTGGTCTTCATCAACAACAACCTCCATCTGGTTGTTGGTTTCGTCAATTATCACCTTGTTAACGGATGCCGGCGAAAGCGCGTCCGAAACAAAACGCCCCAGATTCACCGACCATGGGACTATGTCTATTTTCTCTCCCTGAAGCTCCTGAATAACATTCTGCACCCTGGAGCCGCGTATTCCCACGCAAGCGCCCACGGGGTCAACATCGGGGTCGTGTGAATAGACCGCTATCTTCATCCTTGAGCCGGGGTCTCTGGCAATGGCTTTTACCTCAATTACCCCATCCGCTATCTCCGGAACTTCGCCTTCAAAAATCCTTTTGATAAAATCCGGCGCGACTCTTGAAAGTATCAGCCGCGGAATTTTTTTCTCTTCGTCCACCTCAAACAGAAGCGCCTTGATACGATCTTTGGGTTCGTAAAACTCCTTCGGAGCTTTCTGCGAATAGGGAAGAAGAGCTTCGGTTCTGCCGAGGTCAACCACAACGCTTCTTCTTTCAATCCTTCTCACGATACCGTTCACAATTCTGCCTTTGTAGTTTATGAATTCCTCATAGATAACACGGCCTTCCGCCTCCCTGACCTTTTGCAATATCTTCTGCTTGGCGTTTTGAATGGCAACGCGCGTGAACTTTTGGCGGGAAAACATAACATCGTTGTCTTCGGACTCCTGCAACTCTTTGTCCTGCATATCAGCGGAAGTCCAGACACGGATGCCTATTTCCTCTCCCACTTCGGCGCCGGGGTCGTATTTTTTCGCTCCGCTCAAATCTATCTGCGCGCGCGGGTCAACAATTTCGTCAACAACTTCCTTGTATAAGAACAACTCCACAATGCCTTCTTCTTCATTGTATTGAACCTCAAAGCTGCTGTCTTCGTAACTTACCTTCTCAACGCTTTCAACCGCGCTAATGACAGCTTCTTCAACAGCTTTTACCATCTCCTGCTTCTGAAGGCTTTTCTCCTTCACGACATTGTCTATGACCCTGTTCAACTCCGTGGACATTGTTTACAACTGCCGCCTCAGATTTGCTTTCTCTATGCTATCAAACGGTATTGAGAAAACCCCGCCCGTATCCTCGTCGGACAGTTTGAGAAAACCATTTTCTATCCCGCCTATGAGTCCCGTGAACACCTTGCGCCCGTCAACGGGGTCTTTTGTCCTGACCTTCGCCCTTTTTCCGTCAAATCTGTCATAGTCACTGGGTTTTGTGAGGGGTCTTTCGGGACCCGGAGACGAGACCTCAAGCGTATAGGACGAGAACATAACTTCTTCAATATCAATCAAAACGCACATCTCTCTGCTCAAATCCGCGCACTCTTCTATGTTTACTCCACCCGGTTTATCAACAAAAACCGAAATCCTTCCGGCACCGTCGACACGCACATCCACAACCTCAAATCCGGATTGCGCCGCGACCTTTTCGGTTATTTCGGACAGTTTCGCAACTGTCTCCGTTTCATTGCCATTTTTCATCAACACAACCTCTCGGAAACCAATCATACAAAAGCGGGCTCAGGGCCCGCTTCTGTAAAACCAGTAGCTGTTTGGGTTTTATTCTACTCAAAAAGAAGAATTAAGCAAGCAGTCGCGTTTATCCTTTCGTTAATAATCCTTTCCGTTCCCGTCCCCGTCCCGACCTCTCATGACCGCGACATACTCCGCTTCCATCTCCTTGAGTTTCAGTATCTTTTTTTTGATAGCGGCGGCTTTTTCAAACTCCAGATCTGCGGCGTTTTTTCTCATCTCTACCGTGAGGGATTTGACCGCGCGTGGTATGTCTTCGGGCGCAATGTCGTGCGGCGCATCATCGTCGGAAATGTCGCAATAGTCCGCGCCGCATACAAGACCCATGGGACCGTTGATATTTTTTCTTATATCCGAGGGAGTTATACCGTGTTTTTTGTTGTATTCAACCTGTATTTCTCTGCGCCGCGCGGTCTCTCTTATCGCGGCTTTCATTGAGCGCGTAGTCTCATCTCCATACATTATGACCCTGCCTTTTGTGTTTCTCGCCGCCCTGCCGAACATCTGAATCAAAGAGGTCTCACTGCGCAGATAGCCCTCGCTATCCGCGTCAAGAACTGCGAAAAGCGCCACTTCGGGAATGTCAAGCCCTTCACGTAAAAGGTTTATCCCAACAAGCACATCAAACTCTCCGCTTCTTAAATCATAGATTATGCGAATCCGCTCAAGCGTCTCTATCTCCGAATGCATATAGCGCACTCTCACACCCGCCTCCCTGTAATGCTCGGTCAAATCCTCCGCCATTTTCTTTGTGAGAGTGGAAACAAGAACCCGCTCCGAAGATTCAACGGCGCGGCGGACTTCCTCAAGCAGGTCATCAACCTGTCCGCGCGCGGGCCTGACTTCCACTTTAGGGTCTGCAAGCCCCGTGGGGCGAATGATCTGCTCCGCCACTGCACCGGCGGATTTGTTAATTTCATACTCCGCCGGAGTGGCCGAAACATATATCGTCCGACCGATTTTTTCGGTAAATTCTTCAAAATTCAAGGGGCGGTTGTCAATGGCGGAAGGAAGTCTGAACCCGTGCTCAACAAGTGTTGTTTTGCGGCTTCTGTCTCCGGCGTGCATACCGCGAATCTGCGGCACGGTCTGGTGGCTTTCGTCTATCACACAGATGAAATCGTCCGGAAAATAATCAAGAAGAGTAAACGGCGGCTCTCCCTCGGCTCTTCCCGTAAGGTGGCGCGAATAGTTTTCTATTCCCGGACAGAAACCCATTGTCTCAAGAAACTCAATATCCTTAAGAGTGCGCTCCCTTATCCTGTTTTTTTTCTCATCCATTCCGCGCGAGGAAAAATATTCACACCTTTCCGTGAGCTCTTTTTTGACGGCTTTTATAGAAGCAAGGAGCTTTTCCCGCGGCGCGACGTAGTGGGATGCGGGATAAAAAACCGCTTTTTCCATAGGCCGGATAACGGCTCCGGTATCGGGGTCTATCTCTGTTATGCTTTCAACTGTGTCTCCGAAAAACTCAATCCTTACGGCTCCCCCGCCTCCGTGGGAGGGAACCACATCAACAACATCCCCGCGAACTCTGAATGTTCCCCTTTCCGGAACTCCGTTGCTTCTCTGATATTGAACACTCGTAAGTTTTGAAAGAAAAATATCCCTGTCCGCTGTCTCGCCTTTGTAAACAGAGTTCATCATTCCGTAATAGTCCTCCGGGGAGCCGATGCCGTATATTGCAGACACACTCGCCACGACAATAATGTCGCGCCGGTCAAAAAGCGCCGTGGTGGCGGCGTGGCGCATCTTGTCTATATGGTCGTTGATTGAAACATCCTTCTCTATAAAGGTGTTGCTCTGCGGGATATAAGCCTCCGGCTGGTAGTAGTCGTAATAACTTATGAAGTAGTGGACGGCATTTTCCGGAAAAAACTCCCTGAACTCCCCGTAGAGTTGTGCGGCAAGGGTCTTGTTGTGTGCCAGAACAAGAGCCGGATACTGCGTCTGCGCTATTGCATGGGCTACGGAGAAGGTTTTCCCGCTGCCCGTTACTCCGAGCAAAACCTGGTCAGAAACGCCCGCTCGGATACGGGAGACAATCTGTTTGATAGCTTCCGGCTGTCCGCCGGCGGGCTTGAATTCACTGTGAAATTTGAAAACTCCCACTTAAATCAGTTTTTTCCGCATCCTCTGCGCCATGTTTTATTTTTCATTTTCATAAGCGCGAGTTCCCGAATCTGCCGCGGGGTCAACTCGGCTCTCATAGCGAGAGCCATGTCCAGTTTCAGCCGTTTGTTACGTAGCAACGCCTGGTACTTCTTCTCTGCAGCTGTTTTGATTGCGGCGTCAGACGCCTTGGGTTTTCCCATGAGTTCGCCGAGCTCGCGTTTTGCGTCAAACATCAGTTGATACGAGTCCGCAAGTTTACGTATGTACGAACCGGCAATTTCATCCATCCCGACAATCTGGCCGTCTTTAAGTCTGAGCCTCTCCGCCATTGAGGAGTCTCTCCACCAGAAAGCTTTGTATCCGTGTTTTCTCCCGTGCTTGCCGTAGCCGTGGCTGTCTTTTTTCTTAAAAAATCCGCTCCAGGATTTTCTCTTTGCCTCTCCTTCTTCCAAACAGTCCGCCGATGAAACGGAAGAAAAAAACACGACTGTAAAAAAAGCGACCGCAATACCGTATGTGAACCTTTTTTTCATTTTTAACACCTAGCGCGGAGTCCCGCTCTTGATAAAACTAAGAGAAAAAAGGTTGTTGTCAAGCGCGCGCTTCTTGACAACGGGACGCCCTTTGTTTTTGCTAATGGCTCTGATGAAAAACAGAAAAATATCAAGCGGAAATCCTGCGGTTTTTCTGGTCGGCGCGGGACCGGGAGATCCGGGGCTAATAACCATAAAGGGGATGGAAACGCTGGCGCTGGCCGATGTGGTTATTTATGACGCACTCGCAAACGATTCGCTTCTGGAATTCACCCGGAGCGGAGCAGAGATTATTTTCGCGGGCAAGAAAAAAGGGTTCAAAACCCTTGAACAGAAGGAGATTAACGCGTTGCTAATCAACAGGGCAAGGCGGGGAAAAAAGGTCGTCCGTCTGAAAGGCGGAGACCCGTTTGTGTTCGGAAGGGGTGGCGAAGAAACCGAAGCCCTTGTGTCGGAGGGTATATCGGTTGAGATAGTTCCCGGAGTGAGTTCGGTTCACTCCGTTGCCGCATATTCGGGCGTGCCACTGACCCACAGGGACTTCAACTCGTCCTTCGCGGTAGTAACCGGACATGAAAAACCCGGAAAAAAATCTTCAAAACTTAACTGGAAACATATTTCTGGAATGGAAACGGTTGTATTCCTTATGTCTGTTAACAACATCGAAGAGATAACGGCAAAACTGATAAAAATGAAAAAACCCCGCCGAACACCCGTTATGGTAACCTCACGCGGAACAACGGGTGCGCAAAAAACCGTTGTCGGAACGCTTGAAAACATACGGGGGAAAATTCGCGAAGAAGGGAAATCCCTGTCTCCCGCGGTCGTTATGGTGGGCGGCGCAATCAAACTGAGAAACAGGCTAAACTGGTTTGAGAAAAAACCTCTGTTCGGAAAACAAATAATCATCACCAGACCCGCGGGACAGTCGGCGGGCTTTGTCAAGCTTCTCCAGCAACACGGAGCGGAGGTCATAAGTTTCCCGTGCATAGAAATCTACCATCCGGCTTCGTGGAAAGCCGCTGACAGGATGATTGCAAACCTTGCGTCGTGTGATTTTCTGGTATTCACAAGCGTCAACGGAGTGGAGAGGTTTTTCACGAGGCTGCGCGGCAAAGGGCTTGATTCAAGATCGCTTGCGGGTGTAAGAACCGTATGTATAGGAAGCAAAACCGCCGAAACGTTGAACAACCGGGGGGTTATGGCGGATGTTGTGCCTGAAAAATACACCGCCGAGGGAATACTTTCGGAGCTCGGAAAACACAGGATTCGGGGAAAAAGGTTTTTTATCCCAAGGGCGGAGAAAGCCAGGGATGCTTTGCCGGAAGGACTTGTAAAAATGGGAGCAGATGTTGAAACCGCCTCGTGTTACCGCGTAAGAACGCCGAAACACAATCCCGCGGACATTGAGGCGGTTGAAAGGGAATTGTCGCGCGGCTCTGCGGACATGGTGGTATTCACAAGTTCGTCATCAGTGAGACACTTTCTCGGTATATTCGGAAATGACCCTGAAATTCTGCGCGGAACGGCTATCGCCTGCATAGGTCCCATAACTGCACAAACCGCAAAAGAAGCGGGATTAAAACCGTCCGTTACGGCAAAAAACCACACGGCGGAAGGACTTGCGGACGCAATGAGCCGGTTTTTTACGGGGAAAAAGTGGAGCAAGGATAAAGACCGCAATGCCGCCGCGGGAAGCTAAAGGCAGTTTTGATTCCACAGGTTCAGTTCGTTCCAACTCTAAAAATTGTGGAAAATGTGGAAAGCGTAACCGCGTCATTTCTTGCTTGAAGAAGCAAACCTGCGCAGTAGCGCCGCAATCAGAAGAACAACCGTGAAAGTCACCGCCGGCATAACCCATACGGGAGTCTTATCGCCCGGAGAGTTAACTGAAATTTTCACCTCATGTCCCTCGGCAAGGTTTTTTCCTTCCCAACGAAAAAAAACTCTCCCGTCCTCACCGGAAACCCGTTTGCCGTCGCCGAGACCTTCAACCGAAACACCCGCACCCGCAGGAGACATGACAGTAAAAGAAGAAGCGGCGTATTCAAGGTTTTTTGCAAAAGACGCCCGTCCGGAACCGAACGCGCCGCTTTGAAAAGGAATCAGGTAGGAATAGACAACCCTTTTGAGACCCGGAAGCACGGGAAGAGAAATAAACCCGCCGTTTTTGCCCGAAACCTTTTCCGGTTCCACACCGTGAATGAAGCTTGTGCTCACCGCTCCGCGCGGGACTCCGAAACGGAGAGTCCCTGAATCTTCTTTTTCTCCTGCGGAAACAACAGCGGCATTACCCCTGTTCACAAACTCCACAAACTCCGCAACCACCGCTCCACCCCCTGACGGCTCAACTATCATATGGTTCAACTCAACTCCAATCGTACTGTCATCGGTTGCCGTTTCATATATCGGCAGATAAACCTCAATCTCCCGTTGCTCCGGTCTGAAAACCATTTTTGCGGTTTCATAGAAAACTCCGCCATACAGTATTGATATCCTGTGCGCCGCGCTCCACAAAAGCCCGTCAAAGTGGAACTCTCCGTCTTTTCCGGTTTTTGCCGAGCGGGTTGAAAGTTGACGGTCTCCGATAAACGAATCGAGCTGAACTTCAATATCCGAGGCGAGTTTGCCAGTTGTACGGTTCTCAACACTGCCGCCGAACAAACCTCCCCCGACGGTCTCATCGGGGATATTGCGTAGAGAGAACAGATATTTCTCTATCTTCTTCGCATCCGAGAGGCTGACATTTGTGACAGGCATTGGCGGATAACCTTCATTAACGGGTATCCTGCCCTCCTCTTGATACACGGCGGAAGGGTTTGTTATCCAGAGACGGATTTTCTCTCTTGTATATCTGCTGAAAACACCTTTGAGGTCGGGACCGACAAACCTTCCTCTCCCGACAGTGTGGCAACGGACGCATTTGCGCTCAACAAACAACTCTCCGCCTTCCGAACCCGCACCCGCCGGGTGGACAGACAAACAGCAAAACAGGACAAGGAGAGCGGCTGAAAAAGTTTGAATCCTCAATTCTCTTCTCCGCTTCCGTTGTCTTCATCCCCGCGCGGCTTTCCGCTCCGCATAAAGAAGGGACTGACCACAAAAACTGAAACGGCTACCGATACAAAAACCGCAATCAGGCCTTCAACAGTCATTTTTTTCCTCTCTTGCGCGCCCCGGAAAACGACATCGCAGCACCGAGAAGAAGCACAACCCCGCCCGTCCATATCCATGAGACCATGGGATTGAGCACAAACAGCATCAGTGCCGAACCATCAGCTCCGGTTTCCATAAGAACGACATACAGGTCGTCCTTCCACGAAGACAGAAGACCGACCTCCGTTTCGCGATTTATCTCTCTGTTACCTTCGTATAAGTAACGGTTTTTCTCCGCAACGAGAACACCCACCGCCCTGCCATTTGTTGAAACTGAAATACGGGCGGAAAGAACATCCTTTGCCACGGTAGTCCGGCGCTCTGTCCCGTCGTATGTCAGGTTATATCGGCCGATAGAAACTTTATCGCCCGGCATCATGGAGATTTCGTTTTTTGTCGGGAAAACAGATGATGCCGTAATGCCCGCAACTATCACTGCGACCCCGATATGAACAATATAGCCGCCGTATTTTCTTGAGTCCTTGGAGAAAAGCGCAAAAAAAGCCGAAAGCCGTCCGCCTCCACGCGCGCGTAATATTTGTGCTCCTTTGTAAAACTCTGACACCGCTGATGCGGACGAAAAAACGCACAGAGAAAATGCGGCAATCGCGGAGATATCTCTCACACCCGCCACCACGAGAAAAAACGCGGTCGCAAGAGCGCAAAGAAAGGGTGGAAACAACACGCGCACAAAAACCCTTGCCGGGGTATTCCTCCACGATAAAAGGACCCCCACTCCCATAAGCGCTATAAGCACAAGACCGATGGGAACATTAAGCCGGTTGAAATACGGCGGTCCCACAAGTATGCGCGTTCCCGTTACGGCTTCGGAAAGAATGGGGAAAACCGTTCCAAGAAAAACCACAAAAGCCGCCGCGAGAAAAAGAACGTTGTTAAAAACAAAAGCGCTCTCCTTTGAAAGCGCGGAATCAAACTTGCTTTCTTCGGCAAACCTGTCCCTGCGAAGCATAAATGCGGCGAAGGAAAACACTGCTATAAAAGCCAGAAAACCCGCAAACATCGGGCCTATGTCGGACAGAGCGAACGAATGAACGGATGAAACCACACCGCTTCGGGTTATAAAGGTTCCGAAAATAGAAAGGAAAAAAGTGATTGCAAGCAGCAGGATGTTCCACTTCATAAACATGTTTCTTTGTCTCTGAACCATTATTGAGTGCAGAAAAGCAGTGCCCGAAAGCCACGGCATAAACGCGGCGTTTTCAACCGGATCCCATGCCCAGTAGCCGCCCCAACCGAGCTCTAGATAGGCCCACCTCGCGCCCAGTAACAATCCGAGGCTGAGAAAACCCCAGGAAAAAAGAGTCCATCTGCGTGAAAGGCCGATCCAAAGAGAGTCCACCTTTCCGCTTAAAAGAGCGCCCATGCCAAAAGCGTACGGAACGGTTATACCCACATAACCGATATAGAGGGCAAGCGGGTGAATCGCCATATACGGATTTTGAAGGATGGGATTCAGCCCCCGCCCCTCATCCGGTGCGAACGGAAGGGTCTCAAACGGGCTCTCCACAAAAGCTATGAGAAAGATAAAAAACACCGACACCCCGGATAGGACCCCCGTCACGTAAGGCTTGAGAGCACGACTCCTGGGAGACGAATCTCCCCCTCGTAAAACAAAAACCGCCGAGTATGCGGAAAGAACAAGGCACCAAAGTAAAAGCGATCCGGACTGCCCCGCCCACAACGAAGTAAACCGGTATATAAGAGGCAGGTCCGAACTTGTGTTCATCGCCACATATTTCAATTCAAAGTTGAGAGATGCCAACTGGCTCAGAAGAAGACCCGCCGCCGCTGTCAGGAGAAAAAAGCCCGCGACAACCGAGAACTCGGCGCTTTTAATCAGGCGGGAGTTGTGAAACACACCTCCGGCAAAGGAGCAAACAAGCGAATAAACCGAGAGAAGGAAACAAAAAGCGACTGCCGTGCCGCCCAGCTCATATAAGTTCATTTTTAGTTGTTACTCTTTAAGTACAAACCGTCCGAGGATTCATACTTGGTCGGGCATTTTGCGAGAAGAATATCCGCCACAAAAATTTCTGAATTACTGTAAACCCCTTCAACAACCGCTTCAACCCCCTCCCTGAAAGTGTCGGGCACCGTGCCGCGATAATAAACTTCAAGGATTTTTCCGGCATCGTCGCTTATTGAAAATCTCAATCCGCCGTCCGGTTCCTTCACAACACTCTTCTCCAGAACGGGACCCGAAACCCTGTATCTTTTCCCTTCCACAAAGGTGCGCTCAAGTTCGGAAACGGTCAGGTAATAGACCATCGTATTGCTCACGCCATCGTAAACCATATAGGCGACCGAGCACAAAATCAGAACCACCGGAACAACGATTTTTATCTTCGGGGAAAACATTGTGAGAATCCGATAGGAAGACGTTACCGCCCGTCCGCAACCTCACCCTCGGCGAGATGCCCCAAGCGGCGGCTTCTCGCAATAAGAACCAGCGCGTAAAAGCCCAAAACCGACCATGTAACAACGCATGACGCTATGAAATATACCATTGCCTTTCAATTCTCTCTTAAAGTCGCCGGAAGCGCAAACAGGCCTTTTCAAGCAAGCGAAACGGCCTCTTCAAGCATATCCTCCAGCAATCCGAAACCTTTTCTCCAGAAACCCGGCTTGGATATGTCAACGCCTGTTTTGCGAATTAAAACTTCCGGACTGTCACTCCCGCCGGAAGAAAGAAGGTCGATATATCCCGGAACAAACCCGCCGCCGTGACGTGTGTATTCCCCGTAAAGCGAAAGAACCAGAATCTCTCCAAATGAATATGAATAACAATAGAAAGGCGAGTGTACAAAATGCGGAACATACATCCACCACAACCCGTAATCCGCCGTGAGAGTTACCGAATCACCAAACATTGCACGGTTCGCTTTTATCCACAATTCATTCACCCGCACGGTCGGCAGCTCACCTTCGCTCCGCCGCGCCTCGTGAAGAGATTGCTCAAACCTCGTCATGACCGTTTGGCGGAAAACAGTTGCAAAGGATTCTTCAAGTCTTCCACAGAGCAGAGCGAGCCTGTCTTTTCCGCCGCTGTTTTGCAAAAGTTTCCGAAACACAAGCATCTCTGAAAACACGCTTGCGGTCTCACTAACGGTAAGCGGAGCGTCACTCTGGAAATAACCCTGTTCCCTTGAAAGAAACTGGTGAATTCCGTGCCCGAGCTCATGGGCAAGAGTCATAACATCGCGAGGACTGCCCTGATAGTTCATGAGAATATACGGATGCGCGGACGGAACGGTTGAGCTGCTGAACGCTCCGCCGTATTTTCCTTTCCGGCATTCGGCGTCTATCCAATTGTTGTCAAAGAAAAGCCGCGCGGTGTCCGCCATCTGACCGGAAAAGCTTTCCAGAGATTCAAGAACTACCTCGCGCGCTTCGTCGAAACTGATTTTCTTGCGGAGCGGATGGACGGGAGCATATCTGTCGTAATCGGCAAAATCTCTCAAACCGAGCAGCTTCTTTTTGAATTTGTAGTAGCGTTTGACAAGTCCGTAGTTGGCTTCGCACGCCTCAAGCAAACGGTCAATGACTTTTCCGTCAACCTCATTGGCAAGGTTTCTCGAAGACATGGGGGTTTTGAACATCCTGATTCTGTCATTTAGCCAATGGTCGGCAACAAGCGTGTTGAAAATAAAAGTGAGAGTTTTCGAGTTTTCTTTGAGTCCTCCAGTAAGGCCCCGTGCCGCCGCTTTTCGCGTTTGTCTGTCGGAACTGTAGAGCAGAGACAAAGTCTCAGTCTCGCTGATTTTGCGGGTTTTCCCGGGAATTGTTACTTCAAAACTCATATCCGCGACGAATTCGTCAAAAAATCTTTTGAATGCTCCCGACCCCGTAACGGATTTTTCCATCATCAATTTCTCTTCTTTTTCACCGAGAGTATGGGGCTTGTGGGAAAGTTTTATATCGAGGAAGTGACGATACGGGGCGAGTTTTCTGTTTCTAAAAAGTTTCTCCGTTTTTTTCGCGGACATTCTCACAAACTCAATGTCGAAAAAAAGAAGGTGGGCGTTTATTTCCGTATACTGTTCCCGGGCGTATTGGAGCAACGCTCCCGTCTTGGGGTCGCTCGTGTTTGCCGCATGCAACAGGTGGGCGTAGGAGTAGATTTTCGCCGCCGATTCACTGATTGCCTCAAGGGTTTTCAGCATCTCAAAGAAACGCACGGCGGACAATTTCCCCGTTGAAACAGTGTTTCTGTATTTTTTTTCAAAAGACGAGGCGCGTTTAAGGCACTCCTCAACATTCTTTCTGATTTTCCTGTCGTCCGGACCGGAATAGAGGTCGGACAAATTCCACTTCACACCCTTTGCCTTGAAGTTTTTTGAGTTTTTCACAAGCCCAAGTCTCCGGTGTCGGTCGTTACTGCCGTCTTTCATCCGTATATGTTACCGAAACCGAGTCGGCAAATCTGAGCGCTCCGGGCTTTTCGACCCTGACCGCGACTTTGCGAACTTTTTCATCGGAAAGGGCAATCTCCGCAACTCTGCCCGCGACTGTTTCCAGAAGTCCGAACTTCCCGCCTTCAATCAAACCTATGATTTGTTTGGTCAGATTTTTGTAATCCACCGTGCTTGAAATATCATCCCGTAAGACCGGCTCCCGGCAATCAACCTCCATCTCCACGTTTATCACTATATCTTGGAGGTTTTTCTTCTCCCATTCAAATATCCCGATAATTGTTCTGAGTCTCAGGTTTTCTATATTAATTAACATCAAAGGTGCTGCCCTCCGTCAACAAAAAGCGCTTCACCGGTTACAAACGGATTGTTTACAAGATACTCAAGGGCAAGGTTTATGTGTTTTACATCTCCGGTTTTTTTCAATGGAGTCTCCAGCGCTGTTTTTCTGAAAGACGCCTTGTCATCAGCCTCTGCTTTCATAATCGGCCCCGGGCATATGGCGTTAACTCTGATTGAAGGCGCGAGCGCTTTTGCCGCAGCAAAAGTGAAATGATACAGGCATTTTTTGCTGAGATTATATGTGAAATGCAAGGTGTGGTTCTTTGATACGCGCGAATCAATTATGTTCACAATAAGCCCCTTGCGGTTGAGCCGTGCGAAAGTCTGAGAGGTAAAAAAATGCGCCTTGAAGTTGACCGCCATATCATCTTCAAACATCCGTTCGGTAACTTCCATGAATGAGGCTTTCTCAAACACCGACGCATTATTGACAAGAACGGAAAAACTGCCGAATTTCACGTGCGCTCTTTCCAGAAGTTTTTCAGCGTTATGCGGTTTTGAAAGATCCGCGCGGAACAACTCGCAACAAAGACCTTTTTGCCTAATTAGCCCGGCGGTTTTCTCCGCATCGGCGCGGGAACCAAAGTAGTGAAGAGCTATGTCATATCCCATATCGGCAAGGTGCAGACAAACACCTCTGCCGATACGTTTAGCGCCTCCGGTAACAAGCGCGGCCTTTTTGTGTTCTGGCAAACTGACAACTGAAATTCCACCCATCGGAAGTTAGCTGGACGGGTCGGATTCAAACTCCGGGTCAAGAAAGTTTACACTGTCGCCGACATAATCAAAGTAATCTTCCCAGAATGTCAAAAGAGAATCGTCCCTGATGCTTGATGAAGATTCTTGCTTGTACAACATCCAGAGTTTGACATCCACATTTCCTTTGAACTGAGGTTTTATCTTTCTTTCCAGATAGAACTTGTTCACCCGCTTGTTTTTCACGTCTTTGAAAGACGGGCACTTCCATATGGTGAAGTAGTTCAATAGCGAGAAGTTTGTCCTGTAAATCTTCTTCAGACACAGCTTGTTCAGAGGAAGATTCTTTGAATGGTGATACATGTTTGAAACAACGATAAGTCTCTTTTCTCCGTATTCTTTGCCGAAATCAACCGCAGAAGAGCGCGATATTTCGTGAATGGCTTCCATAATCGGAGTATTTTCCTCGGTGTTGTGCCCTTCCGCTTTCTCTTTGACTATCTCAATCGACCTGTCCTTGAACCTGCGTAAATATCCAAGCTGATATTCCAGTTCAATCTTCTGACGGTTTTCAGTGAGAAAGTCTATGTGGTCCCTTTTATCCGGGGACTTCAGATTGCCGCTTTTCGGACGGCAGATGGAAAGTTGCGGCTTGAGGCTCGTAACAGGCTTGTTCCCATCCATAACAACAAGAGAAACTTTCCCGTAAAGATTCACGCCACCGAGAAGGTCATCGGTGATAATGTCATTTTTTATAAGATTTATCTGCTGTTCGGAAATCCCATCCGTAACATCAATAAACAGTAGCAGATGCTCACTTGAGATATCCTTGTCGTAGGGACAAAAAGTTCTTGGATCTCTCTCAGTCTTTTCCAGAACGGGGGCACCCTCCGCCACACTGGAACTGATTGAGAAAACAGAAAAACACAAAAAAACTGAGATAAATAGAAAAATTTTTTTCACTGTATAACACCTTCTATGAAAAAGTTATTTGTCGCCAACCTCTCCATCAACCTCCTGCAAAAACTTGCGAAGTATAAGAACGCATTCATCACGAGTGGAATTAATATCCTGCCGTATCAAAGCGCTTTTATTCTCAAAGGTGGATTTGTCCGTATTCACAAGAAAGGACAGATGGGAGAAACTTTTGTCAGGGTTTTTCTCATCATCGGAAAAACTCCAATCTGATTCAAAATATCCGGGAGCTTTTTGCGTTGTGTAGCTTGAGTGCCTGCCTTTCAAATTAGCCGACCTGTAATCATGGAGAAGTTTGTTGGCATCCTGCTCTATCTGATTTACCCACCTCACATATATTGCAAACTGTTGCTGAGCTACGTTCATCATGGTTTCCCAGCGGGTCATTTTTTTCTCAAACCCCGAAAGCTCATTTTCCATATGTGAAAGCGAATCTTTGGTAATGCGCAGTATTCTGTTGCTGAAATCTTTTTTGGTTTGTTCGAGCGACTCCGTGGCTCCCACATAATTTCTGTGAACATCTCCATAGCCGGGATAACTGTCATCGTAATGATATCCGTCAAGCAATGCGATAAGTGCAAAGACGATTCCGACACCAATTACAAAAAGGGACGGAACATCATTGACCATGGCAATGCTTTCCCAGGGTTTAATGGCGCTCATAACCTCAACCGCTCCGATATCTTCCCACGATCTAATGTTTGTCGACGACAGGGAAATACCTCTGAACACTCCGAAAACAAAGTTCACATAAAGAATCAGAAGGGAGTGGATGATAAGTCCCAAAGCCGCGCCAAACTTTCTGAAACTGCTTCTGCTTACCTTCAACTCGGGGACAAGTATCCTTCCAATAACAAAAGAAAGAATAACATTAAGCGTTGCAACCGTTACGGAGACTGCTATTCCGGCGATAAACCCATCAACCACCGTGGTAACAAGGGCTCCGTTCAGAATGACCTCGAAAAAGAACAGAAACGCCAAAAGCAAAGGACCCCAAATCTTCCTCCAGTTCAGGGAATAGATAGGCTCCCTTGTCAGTCCGTTATCCGTCTTGAAAATCTCCAGATCATTCAAGGCAACTTTCGCGTTCCGGACAAGCGGGTTCATTATCACTCTTGCCTCTGTAAGCTCGCTCTCAACCTTTGCCTTCAAATCAAAGGGCATCTGACCTATATCAAACCGTTCCAGAAAAATCTTTATATTTGCCGTCTCTTCGCCAAACCGCAGAAACTCCTGTGAAACCCTGTCAAGGGTGGCAATATAAAACCGCCTTATCCGTCCCACTATCTCATTTTCCGTTATTGACAGGAAAGTGGAATCGGATTCGGGAAATCCATCCGCCCCTTCTCTCATAGCAACTTCCGATATGTTGAGCTCACTCTCAGCCTGTTCCTTAGGAAAAGCCGGCCACTCGAAAACATACTCTTTATCAGCGGAATTTAAAATTTCACCCATAAAAACCTCCGTTTTCCAATCTGGAAACCAAATTTAACCGTAACGCAACAAAAAGAAAGCAGAGAAAAATTACTCGGTGTCATCCGGTAGTGCAAAATACACGATTTGATATATGCTTCCAAGTCTGTTCGAGGATAGAAATGGAAACAGATTTATCAATAAACATTGTCAATTGTATAAGGAGTCTTTCAATAGACGCCGTTGAAAAAGCGCAGTCCGGCCATCCCGGCACGCCAATGGCTCTCGCGCCGGTCGCGTTTAAACTTTGGGATGAATTTATCAGACACAACCCGGCAAATCCCTCTTGGCACGCGCGCGACCGTTTTGTGCTCTCTGCTGGCCACGCCTCAATGCTTTTGTACTCAATTCTTCACATATCGGGCTACGAAATCTCAATTGAAGACATAAAAAACTTCAGGCGGCTCGGCGGTAAATGCGCCGGACATCCGGAATACGGACTCACGGGCGGAATTGAAACAACCACCGGGCCACTCGGACAGGGCGCCGCCACCTCGGTGGGAATGGCATCCGCCGGGAAATGGCTTTCAAACCGCTTTGACAAACCCGGTTTTGATTTGGCGGGATTCAACGTCTTTTCCATACTGAGTGACGGAGATATGATGGAAGGTGTTACTTCGGAGGCAGCTTCGCTTGCCGCGCATCTCAACCTTTGCAACCTTGTATGGATATACGACGACAACCGTATAACAATTGATGGGGGAACCGACATTTCATTCTCCGAAAATGTGCCGGAAAGATTTGCTTCATACGGATGGGATATTTTTCATGTGGAGGACGCAAACGAACTCTCAGCTCTGGAAAGCGCGTACACGCAGGCGATAAAAAGCCGCGCCCCGGCGCTTGTTAGGGTAAAAAGCAGAATTGGCTTTGGAAGCCCCGGCAAGGAAAACACCCCAGAAGCCCACGGTGCCCCTCTTGGAAAGGAAGAGGCGAATTTGGCAAAAAAATCCTACGGGCTTGGAACAACAGAAGAATTTCACACACCGGAGGAGGTTTTACGCTACCGGCTTTCGGTAATTGAAAAAGGGAAAAAACTTGAAGAGGAATGGGAGGCAAAGCTGGAAAAATACTCGGAGAAATATCCGGATTTGGCTTCGGAGTTCCGGGCTATCAGTGAAGGCTCACTGCCCGAGGGCTGGGCGGACGGGCTGCCCGCTTTTGAACCGGGAAGCAATATCGCAACAAGAGTATCCAACGGCAAAATAATGGAAGATATAAGCAGAAAAATCCCATGGTTTATCGGCGGCGCGGCGGATGTTTCGGACTCAACAAAAACAAACATAAAATCCGCGGGATATTTTAGCGCCAGAGACCGGGGCGGAAGGAATTTCCATTTCGGCGTTCGGGAGCATTCAATGGCGGCGTTTTGCAACGGACTCGCCCTGTGCGGTCTCCGGCCTTACGCTTCCTGCTATTTTGTCTTCTCGGACTACATGAAACCCGCGTTGCGGCTTTCGGCTCTCATGCGGCAACCGGTAGTGTATATCTTCTCTCACGACAGCATCGGAGTCGGTGAAGACGGCCCCACACATCAGCCCATTGAGCATCTCGCAACTCTCAGGGCAACTCCGGGAATTGATGTTGTAAGACCCGCGGACGGAAACGAGTTGTCCGCCCTATGGCATGAAATAATTGAAGCGCGCAGACCCGCCGCGGTTGTTTTGACACGGCAGAACGTTACCACTCTTGAAACACATGACACGGGCAAAGGAGCTCGGCTCGGCGCATATGTGGCGGCGGATGGCGGAGGGGAGCCGGAAATCATAATCATTGCCACCGGCTCGGAGGTTTATCCGTGCATTGAAGCTCATAAAATGCTCGCCGAGAAGGGAATAATTTCAAGAGTTGTCAGCATGCCAAGCTGGGAAATATTTGACCGTCAACCGGTTGAATACAAAGACTTTGTGCTCCCACCAAATGTAAAAAAACGTCTGTCCGTTGAAGCAGCTTCAACTCTCGGGTGGGAAAGATACACGGGCGGCGGAGAGGAATCGCTTTCTCTGGGAGTTGACAGATTCGGAGTGTCCGCTCCGAGCGCGGATGCAATGAAGGAATTCGGATTTGATGGAAAAAACATTTTCTCCATTGCAAAAAAACTCGTCGGGAAATAATGAAAGATAAAATCGCAGGAGTTGCGGACGACTATTTTGAGATTCTCGGCGCGGACACGGAAAAAGTTGAAAAATCCCTGCAAAATCCCGCTCTCGGCGACATAGTAAAGGCGATATGGAAACGTGACTGCTCAGTTTGGAAAGGCGAAGTGGATGCCATTCGCAACCGGCTCGGATGGCTTTCTCTTCCCGAAAACACGACGCGGTCGGTTGAGGAAATTGAGCGGTTCGCCCGAAGTTGCCGCCGGGCGGGGATTCGACGTTTTGTTCTTACGGGCATGGGCGGTTCGGTGCTTGCCTCAAAGGTTTTTGCAAAAACTTTCGCTCCCGCAGATGAAGTATGCGTAACGGTTGTCGACACAACCGTAGGGGACACAATCGCGGCGGTTGTTTCCGGCATTGACTTCAATGAAACATTTTTTATCGTTTCGTCAAAATCGGGGCGGACAATTGAAACCGTGTCGGTGGCTGATTTCTTTTTTGAACGATGCTCGCAAAGTCTTGGAGCGGCAAAAGCGGCGGGGAAATTTGCGGTGATAACCGATCCCGGAACTCCCATGTTTGAAAGCGCGAAAAGCAAAGGGTTTGCCGCTGTGTTTGCAGGAGACAAAACGGTCGGCGGTCGTTTTTCTCCGCTTTCGGTTTTCGGTATGGTCCCGGCGGCTGTCATTGGCGCGGACACGGGGAAAATACTCCGAAGCGCACGGGACATGGCTCAAAGGTCTCGGGGAACAAAAACCTCCGGCGCGGACTGCAACACCGCTTTGCGGCTCGCGATAGCAATTGATATTTTTTGCAAAAAGGGAAACGGCGCGTTCCATATAATCTGTTCGGAGGCGATAGCGGGTTTTGAAAGATTTGCCGAGCAGATGATCGGCGAAAGTCTCGGAAAGGAAGGAAGGCGGGTTCTTCCGGTTGCACATGACCTCCCCGCCTCACGGAAGGTTTCGGGCGCGGTGTTTATATGCCTTAAAAATGACACCGTAATGATTGACCGCGCGCGCAATGCGGCGGAGACGGGAATCCCCATTGTCATAATCACTTTGGAAAACGAATATGGGATTGGCGGAGAATTTTTCAGATTGGAAATGGCGGTCGCCATTCTGGGAGCTTTGTGGAACATCAACCCGTTTGACCAGCCCGATGTTGAAAATACAAAATCCCAGACTCAAAATCTTATAAAAATTTATGAGAAGAAAAAAAAGCTGTCGTTTTCGGTTCCCGACTTCAAGCATGGGAATATTGAGTTCAGAATGTCCGATCCGGTGACTGGTTCCGGACGGTTGCTCCCGTATCTGGAGAAATGTGCCATGGAAAGAAAGGAAAAAGGATACTTTTGCATCCAAGCTTTCCTTGACGGCTCAGACCGGAAATTGCGCAATGCGGTTGAATTGTTCCGCTACGGGCTTTCGGAAACTTTGGGAATTACCACGACAGCCGATTTCAGTCCCGCTCATCTTCACTCCTCTGGACAGTTGCACAAAGGGGGCTCAGATGGAGGACTGTTCATACAATTGTTAGGCAAGTCCGGCAGAGATATGGAGATTCCATCACAGCCGCAAGGGAATGGTCGTTTGTCGTTTGAAATTCTCAAAGACGCCCAGGCGCTCGGAGATATGAAAGCCCTTGAGAGCAAGGGAAGAAAAGTCGTCCAGATAAGGTTTCTTTCGGACGCTTGCGATGGAATCTTGAGTGTTTCAGAGCTACTTGGAATTACCAAAACCGCTTGACAGAGTTTATTTGAGACAGATTAACACCTTAAGTATAGTAAGGTTAGTTTCGTTCCAATGGCAATTCACAAAGAGCAGAAACATCAGGAACGGGCGGAATTGTCGGATATTGTCCGCAAGGCCGCTTCAATGGCGGTTGATTTTGTTTCATCCGGCATGGTGGTCGGTCTCGGCACGGGAAGGGCCGCTGGCTTCGCAATTGAAGAGCTCGCCTCAAGGGTCAACTCCGAACTGATTGAAAATATCGTCTGCATACCAAGCTCCATAAAAACGGCAAATCTCGCAAAATCTCTCGGTCTGAAAATCGGCAAATTCTCCCAAAGCTCGGCGATAGATATAACAATAGACGGCGCGGACGAGGTTAACCGCGACCTCAAGGTCATAAAAGGCGGCGGGGGAGCAATGTTGCGGGAGAAAATCGTAGCACAAGAGAGCTCAAGAAACATAATAGTTATTGACGGCGGTAAGGTGTCTGAGAAACTGGGAACCCGTTGCAGGGTTCCCGTTGAGGTGGTTCCCTTTTCCGTCACCCCCGCTCGGAGGTTTATATTCTCACTCGGAGCCGTTTCAATTGATATCAGAAGGAACAAAGAGGGCAGAGTCTTCAAAACAGACCAGAACAACAACGTGCTGGACTGTGATTTCGGCCCCATTTACGACCCTCAAATCATAGCCGAATCGCTTGTGTGGAGAGCCGGAATTGTTGAACACGGGTTGTTTCTCACAACCACAACCGACATTCTGGTTTCAACATCCGAAGGCATGGAGCATCTCAGGGCCGAATAATGCCTGACCCGGCGGCGGACTTTGCCAGTTTGGTTTTTTCCCCGGCTTTGCTGTTTTTGGTGGGTCTTGCCGCCGGAATGTTAAATGTGATGGCGGGAGGCGGCTCGTCGCTTACCTTGCCGGTTCTTATATTCCTCGGTCTGGACGGTACCGAGGCGAACGGGACAAACCGTCTTTCCATACTTCTTCAAAACGTCTCGGCTTGCGCTTCTTTTTCACGCGAGCACACCGGGAACGTGGCAGTTTCTCTAAAGTATTCGCTTTTGATGCTGCCCGGCGCGATAGCCGGGGCCTTTACCGCAACTGCGGTTGACAACATCCTTTTCAAAAAAATAGTCGCGGTGGTTATTATAGCCGTTGCGGTGTCAATGTTCCTGCCGCTTCCAAAATTCTCCGCAGAGAGAGTGACAGCCCGGCACAAGTGGGTGTTGTATCCGGGTCTTGTCGTCATAAGTTTCTACGGCGGTTTTATACAGGTGGGAATCGGGCTTGCAATCATGGCTCTTCTGTTTCACACGATTGGGGGAAATATCGCTTCGGTGAACTTCCATAAAATATTTATCGTGATGATTTACACAATCCCCGTGCTTGGGGTCTTTTTTATTTCAGGTGATGTTGATGTTTTGAAAGGACTCAACCTCGCCGCGGGAACAATGGTCGGCGGGTGGTGGGCGGCAAAGATTTCGGTAAAAAAAGGAGTCGCCGCCGCGCGTTACTTCATAGCGTTTGCGATAGCCATCGCCGCGCTGAAACTGTTTGAAGTCTTTTAATCCGCCACCGGTGGCACGGCGGCGGCAAATTTGTTGAGAGAGTGGTAGGTTCCGCGCATACGGTCAAGCTCTTCATGCGTTCCGGTCTCGACGATTTCGCCCTTGTGAACGACAACAATCCTGTCCGCCTCCCTTATGCTTGAAAGTCTGTGCGCTATGGTTACAAGGCCGCATCCCCTGCGTCGCGAGTATTCCCTTACCTTGCCCAGAGCTTCCGCCTCGGTTTTCGCATCCATGTTGGATGTCGCCTCGTCCATAATAACTATCGCGGGGTCTGCAGACATAACTTCCTCAATGTCTTTAATTTGTTCTTCGCCCGAAGACAGAAAAACCGTTTCATTGCTGTCTTCCTTTTCGTAGTCTTTTCTTTCCTGAAATACCGGAGCAATCCGCGCCCTAAGCCACTTGAGCCGCATACGCGAGATATCTTCGCCGCCAAATGTTATTTTTCCTCTCTGGGGTTTGTAAAGACGGAACATCAGGTTGAAAATTGTGGATTTCCCCGACCCTGTGAGCCCCACTATCGCCACCCACTCGTTCTCAGACACCTTGAAAGAGATATCTTTGAGCACCCAGCGGCCATCGCCGTATGAAAACCAGACATTGTGAAACTCAAGATCTCCCGTCGATTTTGACGGCACTACCCCGCCCGGATTTTCAGGCTCAATCTCATTTATGTCATAAAGATTTTCAGTCGCGGCTATTGCGGACTGGAGAATGTTGTATTTCTCCGACACCTCAAGCACGGGTCTGAACATCATTCTTGTGTAGTAAAGAAAAGCTATAAATGTTCCGGCCGTCAGCCTGCCGTCTATGACCCCCGTGCCGCCGTACCAGATTATCAGCCCTATTGAGGCAATGGCAGCGTATTCCATAAAAGGCCGGAAAATCACATAAACCCAGAGTTGTTCCATATTCGCAAGAAAATTCTCCCTGTTTGTCTCCTCAAACCTGCGCAGGTTCTGCCGCTCTCTCCCGTAGTCTCTGATAATCCTGATTCCCTTTATACTTTCCTGAACAAAAGAGTTGAGACGCGCTATTGAACGCCTTATTCTGCGGTGTGAAAACCTAAGCCGCGCGCGAAAAAGATGGGCGACAAAACCTGCGACGGCGACTACGCAAATCACTATCAACGCGAGCGTAAAATCAAGACGGAATATAACAACGGAGACACCTATGAGCACAAAAAGGTCTTTAAAGGTCTGAACAATCACCGATGAATACATATCATTTATGGAGTTCAGGTCGTTTGTAACCCTCGTTGTTATTCTGCCCGTGGGATTTTCCTCAAAAAATTTCTGCGGCAGAAACAGTATGTGCTTGAAAGTGCTCACTCTTATGTCGTGTATTATCCGCTCGCCGGAAATCTTCAACACATAGTTGGAAAGAGAAGACATGGCAAAGATGCCGAAAACACATAGCGCCGCGAGAACGGCCAAGCGCGCCACCCCGGCCGTATCGCGGGATCTGAGCGCTTTTATCTCTTCATCTGGCAAAGCCCGCAAATCCGCAGCGCTTATATACGCAGAGCCGTTTTTGCGTATGAACAGTTCGGGATTGCGCGCCACAATATCCGATGAACTCAAACCCGGTTCGCTTGTGTCAACGGCAAGATACCTTTCGGACAAACCGGTGCTTGGAGCGTATTTTCTCATATCTTCGGGTGATGAAAGATTTACAACCCCGCCGCCGGGCGTCCTAGTCCACGAAAGCGAGATATAGTTGTCCACGGCGCTCCTTGCTATGTAAGGCAGTGAAATTTCAAGACTGGCGGTGAGGGTCATTAAAACCAAAGACGCTGCGAGAAAACTGCTGCGCCGTCTAATAAAACCGAACAACCAGGACAACATCTTTCTGTCCCGCATTGCACCAAAGATGTTTTTCTCTCCCCTTTTCGGACTCATTTCACCTGTATCCCGTACATTGCGGCATATATGCCGTCGCGTGAAATAAGTTCGGGGTGCGTTCCTTTTTCGGCTATTTTTCCGTCTTCCAGAACCATAATGAAATCCGAGAGATGAGAGGAGTTTGTACGGCTTGAAATAATTATCAGCGCCGTTCCCGTGCCCTTTGCCCAATCCCGAAGATTTTTCACGACAGCAGCCTCAGTTGAAAGATCAACGGACGAAAGCGCGTCATCAAGCACCAGAATTGCCGGGTTGAATATGATCGCGCGGGCAATTGATATTCTCTGTTTCTGTCCTTCCGAAAGGTTCATTCCCCTCTCTCCCAAAGTCGCGTCAAGCCCTCCGGAAAACCCTTCAACCTCCTTTTTGATGCCGCATATTTCCGCCGCCCGCATGGTCCGGGAATCTGGCAGGGGTTTCATGAAGTTTATGTTTTCTCTTACCGTCCCGCTGAAAATAAACGCTTTGCGGTCAACACAAATGACCTCTCTTTTAAGCAAGGCGCGACTTACCGAGCGAGTGTCCACGCCGCCGATACGCACCGCGCCCTCATCCGGATCAATGTCTCCGCTGATTATCCCGGCAAGGGCGGTCTTACCCGAACCCGTTCTGCCTGTTATGTACGAGGTTTCCCCGGCTTCAATTCTGAAGGAGCATCCGCCAAGGGCCTTCTTCGCACCGAATGAGCGGCTTACACCACAAACATCAAGCCCTCCCCTTATATGCGGAAACGCTTCTTCATTGCCGGCTTGCGGTTCGGTATCCAGTCTCAAGATGGAGTTAAGCCTCTTTATTGAAGAGTTTCCTCTGCGTAGTATGTCCTGAGCCCACCCCATTGCCATAATCGGCCACGCAAGCATGGACAGATACACAAGCAGTGCGGTAAAATCCCCGAGCGTTAGTGAACCGGTTATCGTCCGGTATCCGCCGAACAAAAGAAATGCGGAAACCGATATTCCCACGCACAGAGATATGGCGGGCTGATAAACAGACCATATTTTTGCAAGCCGGATGTTGCTTTGCACATATTCCGCACTTGAGTTGCTGAAGTTTTCAAATTCCTCGTCCTCCATACGCAGGGATTTGACCGCTTTGATTCCGTGAAAGGGCCTTCTTGCACTTTCGGTAAGCGACGAGAAAAACTCCTGGGTTTTTCTGAAGCGTTTTTCTATTTCCCTTCCGCCTTTGACAATAAAGACCATCATGAGCAAAAACGGCACGCACAGCACGGCCGCGACCGGAGCCGATATGTAAAACATCGCCCCCATTATAAAAACAAGAAGAAACAAACCGTCGTAAGCGACCAGAACACCCAGGCCACAGGCAAATTTCAGGGTTTCTATGTCGTTGACGGTGTGAGCCATTAGATCTCCAACCTTACGGGAAAAAATCCGTTCGGCGGGAAGTCTTTGCAAGTGGGCAAAAAACTCGTTTCTGAGACTTTGCTCTATCTTGCGCGCGGTTCCCATTATGAAATAACGCCATCCCAGACGAAAAAGCGAAATCACAATGCCCATTCCCAGAATGTAAAAAGCGCAGGTGCGTATAAGCCCGGCGGTATCCGGACCGGGATCCACAAACGCATCTGTCGCGCGTTTGATAACAAGCGGTATTGCCATTTGAATAAGGTCAACCGCGGAAAGGGTTATAAGCCCGGCGATAAGTTGCGGTTTATGCCTCTTAAGCAGAGACGGTATGCTTGTTTCTTTCTGCAAAAAGTCCTCGCACCTTTTCCGTGACGGAAAGTTGCGGACAGCAGTAGGCGGACGCTAACGGCTTCCCATTTTTTGCTTCAGGGTTTCGCCCATTTCCGCGGGGCTTCTGCAAATCGCCGCGCCCGCGAGTTCAAGAGCCCGGAATTTGTCTTCAGCTCCCCCGGAACTTGAAGAAATAATCGCTCCGGCATGTCCCATTCTTTTTCCCGGTGGCGCCGTTGCTCCGGCAACAAACGCGGCCACGGGTTTTTTAACATTGCGCTTTATAAAATCCGCCGCCTCTTCCTCATCGCTTCCGCCTATCTCCCCTATAAGCACTATTGCGTCCGTATCGGGGTCACCCTGAAACAGCTTCAGGGCGTCCGAGAAGGTGGTGCCTATTATCGGATCTCCGCCGATCCCAAGACAGGTGGACTGCCCTATCCCAAGATTGGAAAGCTGCCAGACCGCTTCGTAGGTAAGTGTTCCGCTGCGCGATATAACCCCTATTCTTCCTGGCTTGTGTATGTATCCCGGCATTATCCCCACTTTCGCTTCGCCGGGAGTTATAACTCCCGGACAATTGGGACCGACAAGGCGCGAGCCGGTGCCTTCAAGAAAATTTTTGGCTGTCATTATGTCGCTGGTTGGAATCCCCTCGGTTATGCAGATTATCAACTCCAAACCCGCTTCAGCCGCTTCAAGTATTGAGTCCAGGGCGAAAGGAGCAGGAACAAAAATAAGCGAAGTATTCGCCCGTGTCTCTTTGACCGCCTGTGAAACCGAATTAAAAACCGGAAATCCCTCCACACTCGTTCCGCCTTTACCGGGAGTTACTCCACCGACCACGGCGGTTCCATATTCCCTACACTGGGTTGCATGGAAAAGCCCCGTGCTTCCGGTTATTCCCTGCACTATAACTTTGGTGTTTTTGTCAACAAGAACGCTCATACAATCCCTCTCCGTAAAATCCGGCAATCGCCGTTTATTTTAAAAGACCCGCAAATGCTAACACAACCGGCTTTCGTTTCAAAACCCTACTCAACGTTTTGAGACTGCTCGCGTATTTTTTCTATCTCGGACCTCAAATCCATGGTCAGACGGGAAATGTCCGGAGACTTTGATTTCGCCGATATTGTTCCCGCTTCACGATTCATTTCCTGAGTGAGAAAATCCAGTTCTCTTCCCACTGAAACATTTGATTTGGACAGGAATTCGGAAAACCGCAAAAGGTGGGAATTCATCCTTACCAACTCCTCGGTAATGTCCCCTCTTTCGGATATCGCCGCCATCTCGCTATACAGCCTCGCTTCGTCGATGTTTTTGTCCTTAATCAGAGACCTTGTCTTTTCCTCCAGTCTGCGCTTTGTTTCCACTTCGTGTTTCCCGCGTTCGGTTTTTATCTTCCGCAAAACTCTTTTGCATTTTGAAACCCGAAGAGCCAGATCCTTCAAAAGACGTTTTCCCTCGCGGCTTCTGCTTTCGTCCAATCTTTCAATCGCGCTTGCGACTACACCGCTGATTTGAGACGTGTTTTTCCCGCCGAGGCTCTGCTCCTTGGAGGAAACTCTTATGAAATCTCCGAAAGAAAGCACCTGATCAAGGGTTACGTTCCCCTCGACACCGAGATTTTTTTTGAGTTTTTTCAGGGATTCATGCGCGGCACGGGCGGCGCGATAATCTATTTCCGGAGTCGGTACTCCCGCCGTCTCGTATGAGACGGAGACCTTAATTTTTCCGCGCAACACAACCTTTTTTAACCGTTTGAGAATATCGGATTCAATAAAAGCCAGACCCTCCGGAAAATAGATGCGCGCGTCAAAGAACCTGTGGTTTTCACCTCGCGCCTCCACAATCAGCCTGCCGTCTCCGATTCCCTTTTCGCTTCTTCCAAAGCCCGTCATACTTTTCATGGTTTGCTGTTTTCCGTATCTTCCTTGAAATTATGCGGCGGGCGTTTAACCTACCGGCAGTTCGGTAACTCTACTTTACTTTTTCATTGTGTAAAAGATGGAAGTTGTTCACATATCAGTAGCGGGCGCCGCTGGACGCATGGGTGGCGCGATAATAGCGGAAATAGCCAAATCTCCCGGCCTTGAAATCGCCGGCTTGTACGAAAGAGACGGGCACGACTGCGTCGGACGGGAAATCGCGGGCGTTACGGTCTCAGGCAGCGTTGAAGAAGCGTCCCGAACGGCGGATGTGATTGTTGATTTCACTTCTCCCGAAGCAACGCTTGCAAACGCGCGTTACTGCTCCGGCGCGGGGAAAGCCATAGTAATTGGAACAACGGGATTTGCTCCCGCACAAAAAGAGGAACTGGAGCGCGCCGCAGAGAGGTTTCCTTGCGTGATAGCGCCGAATATGAGCATCGGGGTCAATCTGCTGGAACAAATGGTCTCGGTCGCTTCGCAAAAACTCGGAGAGGATTTTGAAATAGAGATCATGGAAATTCACCATTCCGCCAAAACGGATGCTCCGAGCGGAACCGCGCTCGCGCTTGCCGAAGCGGCGGCGGAGGCCAGGAATGAAAACCTTGGGGAAGTCACCTCATACGGTAGGAAAAAAACCGGCAAAGCGCGCAGAAAAAATGAAATAGGAATCCAGTCCGTCCGCGGGGGAGACACGCCCGGAGACCACACGGTTTTTTTCCTCGGCAACGGGGAAAGGGTGGAATTGTCGCACCGCGCGCACGGCAGGGAAATATTCGCCGCGGGAGCAGTCAGGGCGGCAAGGTGGATATACGGAAAACCCGCGGGCGTATACGGAATGAAGGAAGTTCTGGGGTTGCGGAGTTGACACGACCGAACCCGAAAGGTGTTTACAAAAAACGCCAAAATGGTTATAAAGTCTCACCGCCATTGTGCTTTTGCCAATTGTAAAGTTTTTTATTCTGGAGGTTATCTGTTTTGAAAAGTTTGAAAAATAAGGTTTTTGCGGTTTCCGCCATGTTGCTCGTTTTTACGCCTTTTACGGAGAGCTTTGCCGCGGAGGGAGCGGGAGGAAGTTTCAACCTGACGGGTTTCCTGCCTTTTGTTCTTCTTTTCGCCCTTTTCTATTTTCTGATAATACGCCCTCAGAGAAAACGGTCGCGGGAACGCGAAAACATGCTCAAGCAGCTCAAACGCGGCGATAACGTTCTTACGAACGGTGGCATATACGCCACAATAATCGAGATTAACCCGGAAGGCGGAGACAAAATTTCCCTTGAAATAGCCAAGGGCGTAATCGTGAAAGCTACCCTATCCGCGGTCGCTTCAAAAATACAGGAAAAGGCTGACGCTTAAACATGGGTGGCGGAGTTTCAAGGCTCTGGCTGACTGTCATAGCGGTTCTGGTCGTCCTTTCGGGGATTTTTCTGGCCCCCAATATCTACGGAGAAAACCTGCCCGGATGGTGGTCAAAGGTTTTTCCCGCACGCGGGATACGGCTCGGTCTTGACCTAAGAGGGGGAGTTTTCATCCAACTTGGAGTCGAGACCGACCAGGGGGTCAACAGACGCCTTGAAAATACGCTTCAATCCGTGAGCGAAGAGTTTGAAAACGGCGAGGCAATCCGAAAAGCGAAAGTTGAGAACTTTGTTCTCACAATGGAGTTTGCCGACGCTCCGTCTTTTGAAAAAGCGCAGAGAACGATTGAGAAAAAATTTGGAGATTTCACCCTGGAACCGGACGAAAAAAAACTTCTTCTCAGGGTTTTCCCCGACTCCTACCATTTGTCCCGAATAAGAAACAACTCCATTGAGCAAGTAAGACAGGTAATAGAAAACCGCGTTCTTGATTTCGGTCTTGTGGAACCGTCAATAACAAAACTGGGCGACAACAGAATTGTGATACAGGTTCCCGGTGCATCGGACAAAGACAGGGACAGAATTGTTGACATAATAAAGAAAACCGCCGTGCTGGAGTTCAAAATAGTTCACGGGCAGGGATTTTCACGCGAGCAGGCGATTGTGAACGCGGGGATTGAGCCCGGAGAGGATCTTGCAGAAAAAGGTCTTTCCGTTCACCATGCGCACGGGGACGAAAATGAAAATTTCTTTATAACGGAATCAAAAGCCGCAGTTACGGGCGAACACATATCAGACGCGCGTCTTGCGTTTGACAATTACGGCGACCCCTCGGTCTCGTTCAGTTTTTCCAGCAAGGGAGCGGGAAAGTTCGGGAAACTTACCGCCGCCAACATAGGCAACCGGCTTGCGATAGTTCTTGACGGTGTTGTAAAATCGGCGCCGGTAGTTCAAAGCCGCATCAGTTTTGAGGGACAAATAACCGGTTCATTCACTCAAGCAGAAGCGCAGGATCTCGCTCTTGTTTTGCGTTCCGGTTCCCTGCCGGTTCCGGTCGTGGTGGAACAGGAAAGACTCATAGGACCCTCGCTCGGCAGAGATTCCATACAGAAAGGGAAACTTTCAATGCTTGTGGGCGGCGCGCTGGTAATTTTGTTTATGGCGCTCTACTACGGTGCCCAAGGAATGGTTGCCAACGCCGCGCTCGGGCTGAATATGCTTCTGATAATGGGGCTTCTCGCTTCCCTCGGAGTAACGCTTACGCTTCCGGGAATCGCGGGAATGATTCTTACTCTCGGCATCGCCGTTGACGGAAACATAATAATTTTTGAGAGAATCAGGGAAGAGATGCGAGCGGGAAAATCTCATTTCCACGCCATTGAAACAGGATACAAAAGATCGGTCAGGACAATTCTGGACGCCAATGTTACAACCCTGCTTGCGGGGATTGTGCTGTTCTGGTTCGGGGACGGTCAGATAAAAGGTTTTGCCGCCACCTTGTGCGCGGGAATAGTCTGCACCGTATTTAGCAATCTGATAGTGGCACGGCTCATTTCGGTGGCAATATGGAGGAGCGGGAAAAAGGCGGAAGTTTGAGCGCAAGAAGGGCTTTTTAATCAATGAAAGTTTTCAATTTCACATCACTTTTCGGCAAGGCGTCGGTTTTTTCTGCGGTTTTGCTCACCGCGTGTCTTTCGGCAATCGTTATTGACGGCGGCCCGAAACCCGGAGTTGAATTCACGGGCGGAACGGAAGTTCACATCAAAGCTCCTATTTCCGGTTCCGTTATAACCGAAGAGGAAGTGAGAGACCTTTTTCTTTCCTACGACTACAAACCGGCATCCGTTCAGAGGTTTGGAATAAAGGCGGACAGCGAGTTTCTTGTCAAATTTCCCGCGGGCAAAATCTCATCGGAGGAAGTCAACGTTTTTAAAAACGGTTTGATTTCCGCCGGCGAAAAAACCCGGCGTTTTCAAAAAATTCAGATATTGCGGATTGACTATGTGGGTCCCAATGTCGGACGGGAGTTTGTGCAAAAGGCGATAATAGCCCTTTTGCTAGGCTGCGCGGTCGTTCTTCTGTATCTGTTATTCAGGTTTGAAATCGGATACGCGACAGGAGCGGTAGTGGCGCTTCTTCACGATTTTCTTGTAACAATGGGTTTTCTAGCTTTTGCCGACAAAGAAATTACCCTCTCCATAGTCGCCGCGCTACTTATGGTGGTCGGCTACTCGGTGAACGACACCATAGTCATATTCGACCGGATAAGGGAAACCCTCGAGGACGAAGAAACCGCCGGTGATTTCACCCGCGCCATTGACCTTGGAATCACCCGTACACTCTCGCGGACGATTCTTACAACCGTCACAGTATTTAGTGTTCTTGTTCCTCTCTTCTTTCTCGGCGGCTCGGTCATACATGGTTTCGCGTTCACCCTGATGGTCGGAGTAATAGCGGGAACTTATTCGTCAATCTTTGTCGCAACTTATTTTGTGGTCAAAATGAGAAAAGAAGGCGCGGTGAAATGAGCGGAACAGACGAAACAACCGATGAGACGGAAGCTCGCGTAAAACGCGAAACAGAAAACGCGCGGACAGAAATAGCCGCCGCGGAGGACGAGGCTTCAGTACACAAAATAAAATCGCGCTACATCGGTAAGAAAGGCTCGCTGACATCAATGCTGAAGTCACTCAAAGACCTTTCTCCCGAACGGAAGCGCGGCGCGGGAGCGGTTCTAAACAAATCAAAAAAAGATATTGAGGATTTTGTCCGCGATAAAACTCTGGAGCTGAAAAGCGCCAGCGCAGAAAAATCACTTTCAGGGGACAAGATAGACATTACGCTTCCGGGGCGAAGAAATACAGCGGGTTCGCTTCATCCCGTTACTCTGGTTATGAAGTCAATTTCACGGATATTTGAAAGGATGGGTTTTTCAGTTATGGACGGGCCCGAAGTGGAGCTTGACTACTACAATTTTGAGGCACTCAACATCCCCGAAAACCATCCCGCGCGAGATATGCAGGACACTTTCTACATATCCGACAAGATGGTTTTGCGCACACACACTTCTCCGGTTCAGATTCGCACGATGGAAAAACAGAGGCCGCCGCTTAGGGTAATTGTCCCCGGCAAAGTTTACAGATGCGACAGTGATGTTTCCCATTCCCCGATGTTTCATCAAGTTGAAGGTCTGATGGTTGACAGAGACATAAGTTTTGCGAATCTCAAATCCGTTATAATTCACTTTATCAATATGTATTTTGAAGCCGAGACCAACATCAGGTTCAGGCCGAGTTTTTTCCCTTTCACCGAACCGAGCGCGGAGGTGGATATAGAGTGTGCTATATGCGCTGGAAAGGGATGCAGGGTTTGTAAACAGAGCGGCTGGGTTGAGGTGTTGGGTTGCGGGATGGTTGACCCGGCGGTGTTCAACAATGTCGGATATGACCCCGATGAATACTCGGGATTTGCTTTCGGCATGGGAATTGAAAGAATGGCAATGTTGAAGTTCGGAATTGACGACATACGGCTTTTCTTTGAAAATGACATAAGGTTTCTCCGTCAGTTTTCATAAAAACAGACCGATTTAAGGAGGCAAAATTGGGAATAAAATCCGACAGATGGATAAAAAAGATGGCTCGCAAGGAAAAAATGATAGAGCCGTTTGTGCAGTCACAGGTAAGCAAGGGCAAAATATCATACGGGCTTTCATCTTACGGCTACGACATAAGGGTAAGCGATGAGTTTCAGGTGTTCACAAATATTCACAGCACCCTTGTTGACCCTAAAAAGTTTGATAAAAAATCGTTTGTTTCAATCAAAGGCGATTGTGTAATTCCTCCTAACTCCTTTGCTTTGGCAAGAACCGTTGAGTATTTCAGAATCCCGCGCAGTGTGCTGACCGTCTGCGTGGGCAAATCAACATACGCAAGATGCGGAATAATAGTCAATGTAACCCCGTTTGAGCCGGAGTGGGAGGGTTTTGTAACTCTTGAAATCTCAAACACCACGCCTCTTCCCGCAAAGATATACGCAGGAGAGGGAATAGCGCAGGTTCTTTTTTTTGACGGCGATGAGGTTTGCGAAAAATCCTACGCGGACAAAAAAGGGAAGTATCAGAAACAGAAAGGTATTACACCACCGAAGATTTCAAAAGTTTAGGGACTTTTCCTATTCCGAAATGTTTCAATCCCGATAAGGATCCTGACAGATTAGCCCCTAATCCCCTTTCCATCCGAGAAAGAACTCAAGCACAGCTTTTGCCGTATGGAGTTTGTTCTCCGCCTGTTCAAAAGCGATAAATCTTTTCCCGTCGTCCATAATTTCCGCCGTAATCTCCTCCCCCCTGTGGGCGGGAAGGCAGTGCATTACAACCGCATCTTCGGGAGCATGGGACAACAGTTCCGAATTCACCTGATAAGGTTCAAAACCCTTTCGGGTATCCTCCCCGTTTTCTTCCTGCCCCATGCTGACCCACACATCGGTGTAGATAACATCGGCGTCTTCAACTGCTTTGCGAGGATCGTCGGTAATGTTTATATGAGCCGCCCTGCCGTTGCTTTTTCCACTTTTTTTGAGAACTCCTTCGTCTGGCTCGTGCCCTTTCGGGGCCGCGATGCTTATGTCAAAACCGAGTATGGACGAAATTCCAATCAGGGAATTCGCCACATTGTTGCCATCTCCTATGTAGGCGAGTTTGAAACTCTCCATATCAATGTCGTGAGTCACTATCGTGAAGATATCCGCAAGCGCCTGAGTGGGATGCTCAAGGTCGGTAAGCGCGTTGATAACGGGGACCGAGGAACTAGCCGCGAACCTCTCTATCCTCTCATGTTCATGAGTTCTCATAACGATAATATCAAGGTAGGAGGAAAGAACCCTTGCTGTGTCTTCAAGGGTTTCGCCACGGTTTATCTGAGTGCTTCCGGAATCTATAAAGACTGGATGCGCTCCGAGAAGAGACGCCGCCGCTTCAAATGAAACCCTTGTTCGGGTGGATGGCTTCTCAAAAACAATCCCCACCGTTTTTCCTTCAAGAGATTTTCCCACAGCTTTCAGCTCGCGCATTTCCCTGTGTTCAAAAGAGCGCGCGATTATACTCGTTATATCGCCCGCGGAAAGATCAAAAACGCTCAGAAAATTTTTGCTCATTGACTTAAAACCTCTCTTACGGATTTCTCTATTGTTAAAAGCGCAAACTGTACCTGTTCTTCGCTGACAATCAGCGGCGGCAGCATTCTCATAACGCTCCCCGCGGTCAGAATCGTCAGTAAACCTTTTTCCGCACAAAGATTGACAACCTTCTTTGCCACCTCAGGCAATGTGAACTCAAGCCCGACCATCAGCCCTTTGCCCCTAGCCTCTTTCACCGTGCCGGACTCAACATCCGCGCCGCGCAGGCCGCTTAAAAGCTGTTCTCCACGTTTGCGCGCGTTCTCCGCGAGGGAAGAACGGAGAACTTCCTCTATCACCGCCGCCGCGCAGGCGGACGCGAAAGGGCCGCCGCCAAAAGTGCTTCCGTGGGAGCCGGCCGTAAAGTGCCGTGCGACCTCTTTTGCGGCAATAATGGCTCCGCACGGTATTCCCCCTCCGAGACCTTTCGCGATTACGGCAATATCCGGCTCGACTCCGTAATGCTCGTAACAGAACATCTTCCCCGTTCTGCCCATTGCCGTCTGAATTTCGTCAAGCACAAGCAAAGCCCCCTCATCAGAGCAGATTCCGCGCACGTCCGACAGATATCCGTCCGGCGGAATAATCACGCCGTTTTCCCCCTGTATGGGTTCAACCATAAACGCGCAGGCACGGTGTTTTTTCATCGCCTCCTCAATTTGTTGAGCATCACCGTAGGGAACAAAAACAAACCCTTGCGGAAGAGGCTCAAAACCTTTGCGGTAAGTCTCCCCGCTTGTCGCTCCGAGCGCCCCGAGAGTCCTGCCGTGAAAAGATCCCGAAGCGCAAATTACCACCGGTTCACGCCCGTTTTCCGTGGCCCATTTTCTTGAAAGTTTTATCGCCCCCTCGGATGCCTCGGTTCCACTGTTACACAAAAACACCTTGTCCGCAAAGGAGCATCCGGTAAGAAGCGAGACAAGACGTGCCTGAGGCTCGGTATAGAAAAGATTTGAAGTATGGACAAGATTGTCCATCTGTTTTTTTGCCGCACTCAGAACGGCTGGATGGGAATGCCCAAGAGTTGTTACCGCTATTCCCGAAGTGAAGTCCAGATATTTTTTCCCGCCGGTATCCCACAGCCATGCTCCTTCGCCTTTACGGACGACAATTTGAAAACGCCTGTATGTGTCCATTGAGTTTGTATCGGTTGCCGATATTGCTTTATTGCTCATTTTTTTATCTCGGTTCCAATTCCGGCGTTGGTAAATATCTCAAGTATAAGAGCGTGGTCGGTGCGCCCGTCTATTATGTGCGCCTTGCGCACGCCCTCGGAAATGGCTTCCACGCAGCATGTCGTTTTCGGATGCATTCCTTTTGAAATCACCCCTTCCTTTATAAGTTTCGCCGCCTGCCTGAAAGTGAGAGAATGAATAAGGCGGCCATTTTTGCCTTTGATTCCGGTCACATCGGTGAGCATTATAAGTTTTTCCGCTTTCAGAGCCGAAGCCACTTTCCCGGCGGCGTGGTCGGCGTTGACATTATATGAACTACCCTTCCCGTCCGTTCCTATCGGAGCGATAACGGGTATACATCCCGATTTTTCACAACGCCGTATCAACGCGGTGTTTATCCTTGTTATATCTCCGACCATGCCGAGGTCTGCATCGGTGTCAACGGATGCGCCGTTTTGCCTCGCTATCTTTTTAATATCGGCCTTTTTCACGGTTATTGTTTTTCCGTCAACACCGCTCATGCCAACTGCCTTTGCTCCGTTTTTGTTTATCTCCGAAACTATGTGCCTGTTAATTCTCCCGGCAAGAACCCTCTCAACTACTTTCATCGTCCGCTTGTCGGTAACCCTGAGTCCGAAGAGAAATTCAGACCCGATTCCTTTTGTGTCCAGCTCCTTCTGTATCTGCCTTCCGCCGCCGTGAACCACAATCGGTTTGATTCCGACAAACTTCATAAGCACTATGTCTCTTGCAAAACCGGCGAGGTCTTTGCCGACAATGCTACCGCCGTACTTGACGATAACGTTTTTGCCGTAAAACTGTTTTATATAAGGAAGCGCTTCGGCAAGGGTTTTTGCTTTGTTCATAAGGATTTTCTCAGGGTTGTAACAAGGGTAAAATATAACACGGATCCCGCGCGGACTTTCCTAAAGTATGTACTTGCTCAAGTCCTTGTTTGCCACAATGCAGGATATTTTCTCCCTGACATACTCCGAATCTATATCCACTTTGCGTTTGGACATGTCTGGAGCATCAAAGGATATGTCATCCAAAATGGTCTCAAGTATGGTGTGCAGACGCCTCGCCCCGATGTTTTCCGTTGATTCGTTCACTTCCATTGCCGTTGCGGCGATTTCCTCAATCGCGTCTTTTTTGAAGACAAGCGTCACATCCTCGGTCTTGAGCAACGCGACATACTGTTTGGTAAGGGCGTTTTTCGTCTCGGTAAGTATCTTAATCATCTCTTGTTTTCCAAGCGCGTCAAGCTCAACGCGTATGGGAAAACGCCCCTGAATCTCCGGTATAAGGTCCGACGGTTTGGAAACATGAAACGCCCCTGCCCCTATAAACATAATATGGTCGGTCTTTACCATTCCGTGCTTGGTATGAATAGTTGAACCCTCTATGATGGGCAGTAAATCCCTCTGAACGCCCTCTCTTGAAACATCGGGGCCGGAATTTGATCTTCCGCCGGCGATTTTGTCTATCTCGTCAATAAATATAATTCCCGTGTTTTCAACGCTCTCAATGGCAAGCTTGACAACCTTGTCCATATCCACAAGTTTCTGGGATTCCTCCCTGATAAGTATCTGCATTGCAGCTGGCACTTCCACCTTTCTCATTTTTGTCTGTTTGGGCAGAAGGCTGCTCAACATTTCCGGTATGTTCATGTCTGTATCGTCAACACCCTGGGTTCCGAGAATCTGAAACGGCATTGCCGGCGCGGAGACTTCAAACTCGACCGTCTTATCATCCAGTTTTCCCTTGCGCAGAAGAATTCTCAGTTTTTCTTTGGTCTTTTTTTCAGACTCTCTGAGGGCAGAGTCCGTTTCCGGGCCTGTTTGACCGCCATTTTCGGAATCTCCGGAAGGCGCGGGCAGAAGAAGGTCAAGCATCCTCTCCTCGGCAAGATTCTCGGCTTTTGACATAACCGCTTTTGTTTCCTCGGCGGAGACCATGTTTATCGCTATTTCCGTAAGGTCTCTCACCATAGATTCAACATCCCTTCCCATATAGCCGACTTCGGTGAACTTTGACGCCTCGACCTTGATAAAGGGAGACTGCGAAAGGTTGGCAAGCCTGCGGGCTATCTCCGTTTTACCCACGCCCGTGGGCCCTATCATAAGGATATTTTTGGGAACTATCTCGTCCCTCATTTCCGGGCTCACCATCTGGCGGCGCCACCTGTTTCTCAGGGCTATGGAAACCGACCTTTTGGCTTTTGCCTGCCCGACTATGTATTTGTCAAGTTCGGAAACTATCTCGCGCGGGGTAAAAAATGATTTCTCGGTCATTATCAGAGAGTCTCAATGCGTATTTGATCGTTTGTATATATGCAAATTCCCGCGGTTATCAAAAGTGAACTACGAACAACCTCATCAGCCTTCAACTGCGAAAAATCCACAAGAGCCCGGGCCGCGGCTTTAGCATACGCGCCTCCCGACCCTATGGCTATTATGGCGTCATCGGGCTCAAGAATATCCCCGGCGCCCGATATTATAAACATATTTTCCCTGTCGGCAACGGCAAGAAGAGCCTCCAGTCTGCGCAGAATTCTGTCGGTTCTCCAGTCCTTGCCCATCTCCACAGCGGCGCGCTTGAGATTGCCGCCGAATTCCTCAAGTTTTGTCTCAAACCTGTCAAAAAGCGTTATCGCGTCCGCGGTTGAACCGGCAAACCCCACGCAGACCTTGCCAGAATGAATCTTCCTTATCTTTTTCGCGGTATGTTTTACCGACACATCCCCCAGAGTAACCTGCCCATCGCCACCCATGGCGGTCAGTCCGTCTTTGCTAACGCAGAGAATTGTCGTTCCGTGAAATGTTTCTGTCATACGTCCGGCCATTTAAGCCCTCGGATGAGTAGTGTCATATATGCTCATCAACTGTTCAACAGATATATGTGTGTATTTTTGTGTGGAAGAGAGACTTGAGTGTCCAAGCATCAACTGTATGGCCCTGAGTCTGTCTTTTTTACCCTCCTTGACGCTTCCGGAGGCGAGAAGGTGAGTCGCAAAACTATGTCTGAGAGTATGAGGGCTGACATTCTTGTTTATTCCAGCTTTCAAGGCGTGGTGTTTAAGGATTCTCGCAACACTCCTTGAAGTTATGCCGGTTCCTTTTGAACCGATAAACACACGGTCGGTTTTGGGCTTAAACTCTAGCCTTACCGACATATATTCCATAATTGCGGCGGCGGCTTTTGAGCCGAGGGGAATCACTCTCTGTTTGGCACCTTTGCCGAAAACCCTGACTTCGGATTGTTCAAAGTCAATGTCATCAAGAGTTACCGAGACAAGCTCGCTGACTCTTAATCCGCAAGAATAAGCAAGCTCAAACATCGCGCTGTCTCTGATAAAGAACCGGTTGTCTTTTGAACCTATGATTCTCAAAAGCGCGTCAATCTCATCCACGGAAAGAAAAGAGGGAAGGTGTTTCGACATCCTCGGAACAGAGGCAATTTTCGCCGGATTGTTTGCCGTTATCTTCTCAACATTGAGGAATCTGAAAAAAGTCCTCAACGCCGCCAGCTTTCTTGCCGTTGAAGTTTTTGAATTGACGGAAAACCGGGTTCCAATGTACCGGTTTATGTCCCTGACGCCGGTTGTGTTCAGGCTGAGTCCGTTTTTGAGGAGAAAATCCGAAAACTGCCCGATGTCGGTCATATAGGCGCGCACCGTATTGGCAGACAGGTTCCTCTCGTATTCCAGATGCCTGCGGAAACTTCTCGTCGCGTTTTCTATTTCCTTTTTGTCCATTTTTTTTATTGAGCCTTTTGCGTATCCGCCGAAGCGAAGGAGTCTCGCAGATAGATTCTTTTTGCCCCGATATAGGTTTTTGTATAGTAAGGCTCGCCAAGATTTGATACAACCACCCTTCCGCGCACGGATGAAGCGTGTATAAAATTGCCCTTCTCCATGTATATCCCTATGTGAGACGGAAAAGGTCTGTCGGTCTCAAAGAAAACCAAATCTCCTTTTTCAAGACGGTCTTTACGCACCCACCGTCCTTCGGCATACTTGTGCATCGTCCTGACCGTTCTGGGAAGATTAACACCAAAAAAGGAAAAAACCTTTTTGACATAAGCAGAGCAGTCTATTCCGGTTTCCGTTGAATTTCCGCCGTATTTGTAGGGAGAGCCCAGATACGCTTCGGCGGTTTGCAGGATTCTTTCGCGCGTTTGTTCCGCGTAGGAATAGTCAAAGGTATCCACGGCAATAAAAGAACCCGGTTCATGCCAGTCCGGATTGGAGGCGTTGAGTCTTTCAATCTCCTCCTTTCTGATACCGAAAGCGCGCAGGATTTCCGCCACAGTGTCGCCGTGTCCGACCGTGAACACAACAAATCTTGAGTTAGGCTCGGCGCTTGCATGAACAAGAATTTTGTCGGACTCCAAAATCGTGTCTTTGTTCATACGGTTGAGTTTCATTATGTTTTTCACGGTTGTTCCGTAATCTCTCGCTATTGACGAAAGGTTTTCACCTTTGGCAACGGTGTGCAAAGATACAAGCCTGGAAAGCTCAAGCGGTATGCCCAGAGTGTCATCTTTGTATATGACACTGTCTTTTATGATGTTGGCGTTGAGGATTGTTTCAGCGCTTATACCAAACCTCCGCGCTATCAGGCTCAAAGAATCCCCGCCGTTGATTGTGTATGTAAAAATAAAAGTCTCCGGCTCGGTCTTCGCCACGGGTGCCGTGACTGTTTTTTCCGTTACTGAAACGGGTTGAAAAAACAAAAAACAAGCCGCCCCCGCGGCTATTATCAGCACGAAAAATGTAAAAAACCTTCTCACTGTAACTTTACCTCACCTCTGTTTTTTTGATTAATAAGGGCAAAAACCCCATCTTATTCTAACAAAAGCCAACAACGGAAAGAAAGGTGAAAATCCCGCCGGACAGGCAAAATCTCCCTAATCGCCGACCGAGAAATCGCTCTTTTTAAATTGTCCGGTTTTTTCATTCAAATACCAGAGCGTTGCGGTCTTAAACGCTCCTTTTTCAATTGACATTATCAGATATCCCCAGCCGGGCCACGCTTTTACTCTGTCCGTTTCCGAAGGACGCGCCGGATGGTCGGGATGGGAGTGATATATGCCGACTATGGCAAGGTTTTTTTTCCGCGCGGCGGTATCGGCTTCATTAAAAGACAGCGGGTCAAGCTCGTATCTGTCATACGCCCGTTCGGTATTGAGATTACGGCATGGCACAGATTCTCTTATCATCCCGTCCGTGCCCGTCATCACGCCGCATACTTCGTCCGGATAGCCGCGTTCGGCATACAGCTTCATATTTTCAAAGGCCTCTTTTGAAATTTCTACCACCACAGCCTCTCGCTTAAGTACCTGAATCCACTGTCTGGAAGCACGGTTACGATAACGCCCGTTTCAAGAGAGCTCGCGGTTTGCACCGCCGCGTAAATCGCCGCGCCGCCAGAGTGTCCTATGAACAACCCCTCGGTTCGCATAACCAATTCCATCATTCCATAAGCGTCTTCAGTGGAAACAAACAAAGTGCCGTCAAATCCTGTTGGGTCATATATTCCCGGCACTATTGAAGTCTTCATATGTTTGAGACCCTCAAGTCCGTGAAGAACCTCGACCGGCTCTACCGCAAAGGTCTTAACTTCGGGATTGAGTTCTCTGAGTCTACGCGAAACCCCCATAATGGTCCCGCTTGTTCCCACGCCGGTTATAAAGTGAGTAACACGCCCGTTTGTCTGCTCCCATATCTCCGGGGCGGTGGTCTCATAATGGGCAAGCGGATTGAGCGGGTTGTTGTATTGGTCGGGCATAAAATATTTTTCGGGAGACTCTCGTTTGATTTTCTGCGCGAGTATTATCGCCCCGTCAGAGCCTTCTATAGGGTCTGAATAAACTATTTCCGCCCCGAATGCTTCAATGGTTTTTTTCCGCTCCAGATTGATATTCTCCGGCGCGACAATCGTTACCGGAAATTCCAGAGTGGAGCCTATCATGGCGTATGCTATGGCGGTGTTTCCAGATGACGAATCCATTATTGTTCGCCCCTTCTTCAAATCGCCCGACTTGACGGCATGGGAAACCATCTTGAAAGCGGCGCGGTCTTTAACCGAGCCTCCGGGATTGAACCATTCGGCTTTTGCGTAAATCTCAACGCCGTCCGGAATGTCCTTCGCAACTTTGCCGAGATTGATAAGCGGCGTGTTGCCAATAAAATCAACTATTGACCGCAGGACAAATTTGTCGAGAGATCTCTCCATACCCGCGGATTCACGCATCAGCCGCGCTTTATCCTGACTGTATAGAAATTGTCTTCTTTCCTTACCTCAAGAATTCTGTGTCCCTCGCGCTCAAGTGTCCGGGGAAGGTTTTCAACCGGCTCCCCTTCTCTGACAAGCACCTCAAGCACCCCGCCCGGTTCCATCTTTTTCAATTTCAGTTTTGTTTTTATTGAAGTCATCGGACACACCTCATCGGTAATGTCTATAAACTGGTCGGCTTTTTCAGGCATCTCAAACAGTCTCCGCTTTTTGGAAGATAACACAAAAGAAGCAATCGTAAAAGACGGCCGGAGCGGACGGGATAAGGTACGATTCGCTATTCGGCGGTGTCAACTCATAAGAGTTTGTACAAGTTTTCAGAAACCGGGGAACCCATTGTGAGGGCTCAAGTAGCATTCTATACTGTCTAACTAAACTGTGGAAAACAATATAAAGAAGGAGATATCACATAGGGAGTAAGTTACTTACATAGCGCAACCTAGAGTTATCATAAAAAATCATGGAGAAGATAGAGGAAACTACAGACAGTTTGCTCTTGCGTACTAGGGTCTGCCACTTATAAAATCCAGTATTATTGAACGCATACTTAAAAATAGAAATTCCCGGAACAAAATAATCTTCTGCAAAAACACCTCACCCGCGTGAGACAAACTCCGCAACCGACTCAAAAATCCCGGCCCCGTCTGTTCCACCTAAAATCTCATTGCAACATCTTTCGGGATGGGGCATCATTCCGATTATATTTCCGCCGCCTCCGCAAACTCCGGCAATGTCCGAAACCGAGCCGTTGGGATTGGCTCCGGGAGCCGCTTCGCCGCTTTCCGAGCAATACCTGAAAACAACTTGTTTCTTACGCTCAATCTCTCCGAGTTCGTCTTCGGAGCAGAAGAAAGCCCCCTCACCGTTCGCAACGGGAGTTTGCAGAACATCACCGAGCTTAAAAGCCGCCGTAAAAGGCGTGTCGGTATTTTCAACGCGCACGTATGTCCATTTGCAGACGAACTTCAGGGACGCGTTTCTTGTAAACGCTCCCGGTAAAAGTCCGCTTTCGACAAGGATTTGAAACCCGTTGCATATTCCGATTACGGGTTTTCCTTCGCGCGCGAATTTTTTTACGCTTTCCATCACGGGTGAAACGGAAGCCATAACGCCGGTTCTCAAGTAATCGCCGTATGAAAAACCTCCCGGAATTATAATGCAGTCAATTCCGCGAAGGGAGGTTTCCTCATGCCAGATGCGGACGCCACCGTAACCAAGCCTTTTAACGGCTTTTTCGCAGTCCGCATCACAGTTTGAACCCGGAAAAACAACCACTCCGAACTCAACCACCGCCGGTTTTCGCCTCCGCCGGTTTCACATCTATTGAAAAAACCTCTATGACCGGATTTGCAAGAATTGCGGAGCACATCGCGCGGACATTTTTCTCCGCGGCGCTTTTGTCCTGAGACTCCACCGTCAACTCTATGAGTTTTCCCGATGTGACAGACAAAACCCCTCCGAACCCCAAATTTCCAAGTGCGGAAAGAATCGCCTTGCCCTGAGGATCAAGCACGCCCTTTGCAGGACGAATTTCAATTTTCACTTCAAAGGTTTTCATTCAAAAACCTTCTTTGCGGAACCACCCGCCGTGTGCAAACCGCTGCCTATCTCAAAAGATAGCCTTTCAAGCTCCTCCGCCGAAGAATACTTGATGACTATCCTGCCTTTCTTCAAGCCCCCCTCTATCATGACTTTTGTCCCCAGCCTATCGCGCATTGTCCACTCGGCGCGTTTGATGGATATGTCGTCCGTCTGTGAAACTTTTTGGTCGGAAGATTGCGAAGAGTTGATTCTTTTGACAAGACTTTCCGTCTGCCTGACGGACATATCCCCGCGCACCACTTTCAGAGCAACACGCGCCCCATCCGCGCCGGGTTTTAAACCGAGTATCGCTCTCGCGTGCCCGGTTGACAGATCCCCGTTTATCAATGCGACGCGCGCGGCGTCCGGAAGCCTCAAAAGACGCAACTGGTTTGTAATTGCCACCCGGCTTTTACCAACACGCTTGGAAACCTCCTCGTGTGTCAGATCAAACTCGGATATAAGTTTTTCATAAGCAAGCGCTTCCTCAACGGGATTCAAATCCTTGCGCTGTATGTTCTCAATAAGGGCGATTTCAAACGCGTCGCCGTCCGCCATTTCGCGGACAATCACGGGAACCTCACGAAGCCCGGCGCGCTGCGCCGCTCTCCATCTCCTCTCTCCGGCGATTATCTCGTATTTCTCCCCGTGCTTTCTCACAATCAGCGGCTGAATAAGCCCCTTCTCCCTGATTGAGTCCGCAAGTTCCTCTATCGACTTTTCGTTGAAGTTTTTCCTCGGCTGCCCCGCGCCGGGAATCAGCCTGCCGACCGGCAGGGAAAGATGTCCGCGGGGAACATCGATTTCATCCCCGATAAGGGATTCCAACCCTTTACCAAGAGCGTTTTTTTTCACTTTTTGACACCTCCGTTTTTGTTGATTATTTCCTCCGCAAGAGATATATAATCCCGTGCTCCCTGAGAATTTTTGTCATATATCACCAGCGGTTTGCCATGGCTCGGGCACTCCGCGAGACGGACTGTTCTGGATATCAAAGTGCTGAAAGTGTCATCCCCGAAATGGTTTCTTGTCTCACGGACGACAGAGTGGCAGATATTGTTTCTTGTGTCAAACATGGTCAAAAGATACCCCTCGACACACAAAGACGGGTTAATGCGCTTTTGTATCAAAGACACGGTTTTTTTTATGTTTACAAGCCCCTCAAGTGCATAGTACTCGCACTGTATGGGAATTATCACCGAGTCCGCCGCGGCAAGTGCGTTTATCGAAAGAATGTTAAGGGAAGGAGGGCAGTCTATGATGATATACGCATACCGGTGCGCAATACGCATGAGCGATTTTTTCAGTATGGTTTCCCTTTCCTCAAGGCCGAGAAACTCAACCTCCGCACCGGTCAGGTTCGAATTCGAAGGTAGAATGTCAAACCTGCCATCGAAAAAATCCGGATAGACATCAAGAATCGAACCGACAAGTGGCATCCTGCCGACAAGAACATCGTAAACCGTTGCCACCTCGCCGTTTTTATCAACGCCCACGCCGCTTGAAGAGTTGCCCTGGGGGTCAAAATCCACAAGAAGGGTTTTTTTTCCGAGCAATGCGAGGCTTGCGGAAAGGTTCACGGCGGTTGTTGTTTTTCCCACTCCGCCTTTTTGGTTCACAACCGCTACTATCTTTGCCATTTGTCTTTTTCCCCGGAGCTCCGGCGTAGATTGTGAATGTAACAAAAACTTTTCAATTCAGAAAAATCGGGACGAGTCTTGCAATGAGTATTATGCAATTATAGTCTTATGGAGCGGTTTTCTCAAATGACACGGCGGTCGATTTTCTCCAAAACAGTTGAAGTCAAACAGGGGTTTTTTATAACCGTGCACGCGAGCAAAGAAGGATTATGCCACATATCGGTCGGGCTTGGAAAGAAACCCCTCGCGGACTCAAACACGCGGAAAATTCCGCCCGAAGTTCTGGGACACCTTAATTCCGGGCTTTCAAGTGTTTTGTCCGCGGTTGAGGGAAACGGCAGACACGCGGGCACCTCCCTTGTCTTTCCGGAAGCGTCCGAGTTCCGCATGAATGTCTGGAAGGAGATATCAAAAATCCCTTACGGAAAGACGGCGACTTATTCCGCCGTAGCCGCGAAAGTCGGCGGTAAAAACCACCGCAGAGCGGTTGCTCAGGCGCTTGCGGCAAATGTTTTTCCGATACTTATTCCGTGCCACAGGGTTGTCGGAAACAAAGGGCTGGGCGGATACAGCGGAGGGGGCGGAGTTGAGATGAAAAAGATACTTCTGGAAATTGAGTCGGGAGACGCAAACTGAACAGGGGACGGGCGAAAAAAATCTTATCCTCGCTTTTCGGGCTTGGATATGTCCCTTTTGCTCCGGGAACCTTCGGCACGGCGGGAGCGGCACTGTTTTACGTCTTTTTCCTCGCCAGTTTCGGGTCTTTCGAGTTTGCGCTTTTCTGCGTAATTTTCACGGGCGCGTCCGTTTTTATCTGCAACGGAGCGGCGCGGGCTTTCGGAGAAAAAGACCCGCAAAAAATAGTCATGGACGAGGCGGCGGGGTTTTTCACCGCAATGCTTTTTTCTTCGGGGCAGGCACGTGAAGTTATTGCGGGATTTGTTCTCTTCAGGCTTTTCGACATAATGAAAATCCCCCCTTCCCGCCGGATTGAAAATCTTTCCGGGGGCTGGGGCATCGTGCTGGACGATGTATATGCTGGTTTACTTGCCGGGCTGTGCATAGCCGCGGTGAGGGCTTTGGAGATCGCGGGATTTGGCTGATAAGTTGAAAAGTAGCGAAGGAGCGTGTCTTGCCGAAACAGTTGCCGCAGCTTTACGAGAAAAAAACCTCACGGTCGCGGCGGCGGAATCCTGCACGGGAGGAATGCTCGCCTCTGCGCTTACCGGGGTTGCCGGAAGTTCGGATTATTTCCACGGCGGCGCGGTTACTTACTCAAATGAATCAAAAACCGCAATCCTTGGCGTGCCGGCGTCGGTGATTGAAAAAAACGGCGCAGTGAGCAAAGAGGTCGCAATAGCAATGGCAAACGCCGCAAAAAAGCGCTTCGACGCAGACATCGGGGTCAGCATAACGGGAATAGCGGGACCCGGCGGAGGGTCGTTTGAAAAGCCGGTCGGAACTGTTTACATTGCCGTGAGCAGCCGCAAAGCCGAGGACAATGCGGTTTGTGTCAAGTGCGAGCTCAAAGGAAAACGTTCCGGTATAAGAAATCAGTCGGTATCCAGGGCTCTTGATATGATAAGGAGATCGGCGCTCGGCGTCCTTTCCCGGAAACCTTAAGGAGTAATAAAATGGCGACAAAAGAACAAGCCCAACCCGGTGAAACAAAAAGTTCAGTGGACAAGGTTATCTCTCTCATACAAAAACAGTTCGGAGAGGGAGCAATTATGACCCTCGGCGCAGACGGGAAAGTGTCCGACATTCAGGTTATATCCACTGGCTCCATAGGGATAAACATCGCTCTCGGAGTCGGGGGTTTGCCGAGAGGAAGGGTTATTGAGATTTACGGCGCGGAGTCTTCGGGAAAAACAACCATTGCCATAAGCGCCATCGCCGAGTGCCAGAAAAAGGGAGGCATCGCCGCGTTTGTGGATGCGGAGCATGCGCTTGACCCGCGTTACACAAGGGCTCTCGGAGTGAACCTCAGGGAGATGCTTGTTTCGCAACCCGACAGCGGCGAACAGGCGCTTGAAATAGTGGACACTCTGGTAAAAAGCGGCACGGTTGATCTTGTGGTTATTGACTCGGTCGCCGCACTTGTTCCGAAAGCGGAAATAGACGGCGAAATGGGCGATTCTCATGTCGGACTTCAGGCAAGGCTGATGTCTCAGGCTCTCAGAAAACTTACCGGAAGCGTCTCCAAATCCGGAACCACGGTCATATTTATAAACCAGACAAGGCAAAAAATCGGGGTTCCCTCCTATATGAATCCCGAAACGACAACCGGAGGAACGGCTTTGCGTTTTTACTCCTCAGTAAGAATGGATGTGAGAAGAATCTCCTCAATGAAAGATAAGGACGACAAAATAACCGGAATCAAGGCAAGGGTGCGCGTGGTGAAAAACAAGGTCGCACCGCCGTTCAGGGCTGCCGAGGTGGAGATAGTCTACGGAAAAGGAATTTCCAAATTTGGCGAGATTATCGACATCGGAACACAATACAAAATAATCCAGCAAAAGGGCGCGTATTTTTCCTACGGAGACAAGAAACTCGGACAGGGAAGGCAGAAAACGGTTGAGTTTCTCGCCGAAAACCTTCCGCTCGCGCGCGAGATACGAAAGGCAATTCTCACGCAGGCCGGAGTCAAAGATTCCTGATAATGAAGGTTCTTGCCATTGAGTCTTCAACCCACCGGGGAAGCGTCGCCATTGCGGACGAAGAGAAAACACTCGCCGAACGCTCCGTAACAAAAAACGCCGAAGAGCTTCCCCTCTGTGTGGATAAGCTTCTAAAAGAAACCGCCTCTGAAAAGAGTGAAATAAGCCTGATAGCCGTCTCGTCCGGCCCGGGTTTCTTCACCCCTCTCAAGGTGGGCGCGGCGGTGGCAAAATCATTCGCGTTCGCGCTCAACATTCCAATCGCTCCCGTTCCGTCCCTTGAAATCCTTGCCGCAAGCGCGGACTGCCCGCCAGACTGCGTGGTGTGCTGCGCCATAGACGCAAGAAGCGGGATGTTTTTCTGGGCTCTTTTTAAAAAACAGAGAGGAGAAACGACAAGGCTGTCCGAAGATATGACTACAAAACCGCATGAGTTGCAAAAACGGCTGGATAAAATCACGCAAACCCCGCTCATCGCCGTTTTGCAGGAAGGCGCTCTCTTTTCCGGCGCAATAACCCCCCTTCCGTGCCCGAAGTTCCAAGTTCAGCCCTCAAAGGCGTCTGTATGCGCGAAACTGGGGTTGCGTTTAATGAAGGAAGGGAAAACCGAGACCGCGTTTTCCTTTGCGCCGCAATACGCAAGAGATGACCTCTACGCCTGACGGACGGGGAGTTTTCCGCTTGACACTCCATGCCCCATAAACTATTTTTGTCCGCAGTTTGCGGAGAGTTTCCAGAAAAATCAAAATAGGCGCTGTAGAGGTCGGCGGCGGCTCGCCGGTTTCGGTTCAGTCCATGACAAAAACCGACACGCGCGATGTTTCCTCAACCGTTGAGGAAATCAAACGGCTTGAAGAGGCCGGTTGCGACATTGTCCGCCTTGCGGTTCCGGACATAGATGCTGCAAACGCTCTCGGCGAAATAAAACGCCAGACAAACATACCGCTTGTTTCGGACATCCATTTTGACCACAAACTCGCCCTTGCCGCCATCGGACAAGGCGTTGACGCAATGAGAATAAACCCCGGAAACATTGGCTCAACAACTAAGATAATGAAAGTTGTAGCGGCGTGCAAGGAGAGAAAAATCCCGATAAGAATAGGAGTGAATTCCGGCTCTCTTGAAAAGGACATCCTGCGCAAACACGGCTCGCCAACAGGCACCGCGCTTGCCGAAAGCGCGATGAGGCATGTTGAAATCCTTGAAGACCTTGACTTTCACGACATTAAAATATCGGTGAAATCAACCGATGTGCTAAGGATGATAGAGGCGTATGAAATTATCGCTGAAATGACCGAATACCCTCTCCATCTCGGCGTTACTGAAGCGGGAACCCCGGCAATGGGAACGATAAAATCCTCGGTCGGAATTGGCGCTCTGCTGTCAAAGGGAATCGGTGACACAATCCGCGTCTCTCTCACGGGCGATCCGGTAAGCGAAGTGGCGGTCGGCATAGACATACTGAAATCAATAGGAATGAGAAAAAGCGGCGTTGAAATCATCTCGTGTCCGGGTTGCGGACGGCTTGAGATAGATTTGATAAAACTTGTGGAAGATGTTGAAAAACGCACAAAGACAATGCGCCTGTCCAAACCCGTAAAAGTGGCGATTCTCGGTTGTGCTGTTAACGGACCCGGCGAGGCAAGCGATGCGGACATCGGAATCGCTGGCGGAAGGGGCAAGGGAATACTTTACAAAAACGGCAAACTTGTGCGCTCTTTCAAGGAATCCCGGATTGTTGACGAACTCATAAAAGAGATTCGTGAATACGCATTGTAATGCCATCTCTTCTCCGGCGGGACATAACAAATTGAGATTTTCCTCATATTTCATACCGACTCTCAAGAACGACCCCGCGGACGCTGAAGTCGCAAGCCACAAACTTATGGCGCGCGCCGGGATGATAAGAAAAGTCGCGGCGGGAATATACGACTATCTGCCGCTCGGTCTGCGATTTTTGAGAAAAATAGAAAAAATAGTCCGTGAAGAGATGAACACTTCGGGCGCGATTGAGGCGCTTCTTCCGACCGTTCTTCCCGCCGAGCTCTGGAAAAAAAGCGGCAGGTGGGACCATTACGGCAAGGAACTCCTGCGTTTGCACGACAGAGCGGACAGGGATTTCTGCATAGGCCCCACGCATGAGGAGATAATCACCGACCTAGCCGCGAGAGATTTACGTTCCTACAAAGACCTTCCCGTGAATTTCTATCAGATACAGACAAAATTCAGGGATGAAATCCGCCCCCGTTTCGGCATAATGCGCGCGCGCGAATTTATAATGAAGGACGCATACAGCTTTGACTCCTCTGTTGAGAACGCAAAAATCTCATACGGAAAAATGTTTGACGCATACAACAGAATTTTCAAACGTTGTGGCCTTGAGTTTCGTGTCGTGCTTGCGGACACGGGAAACATCGGCGGAAGCGAGTCGCACGAGTTCATGGTTCTCGCTCCCACGGGCGAGGATGTTGTGATGACATGTAAAAAGTGCGGCTATGCGGCAAACCTCGAACTTGCGGGGGTAGCGGAAGCGGAGACGGAAAAAACTGGAGCAAACCCCGGCGAAATCAGTGAGGTTGAAACTCCGGGGATGAAAACGGTCGGGGATGTCGCAAAATTTCTCGGAGTAAGTCCGTCCGATTTGATAAAGACGATGATTATTTCAACAAACGACGGGACGGTTGCCGCTCTTGTGCGCGGAGACGGGGAACTCAGTCTGACAAAACTGAAAAAGGCGCTCGGCACAGAAACCGCCGAACTTGCGAATGCGGAAGAGATTATGCGCGTCTGCGGCGGCGCGGTGGGTTTCAGCGGGCCCGTGGGAATGAAGGAGAAAGTCAAAATAGTTGCGGACATTTCAATTCGCGCAATGACAAATGCCGTTGCGGGCGCTAACAGAAAAGACGCGCACATAACAAATGTGAGCGAAGGAAGGGATTTCACCCCGGACGCATTTCTTGACATCCGTGTCGCAGCGGACGGGGACGGCTGCCCGTCGTGCGAAGGCGGAAAACTGTCTTCAATAAGGGGCATAGAGGTTGGCCATGTTTTTATGCTCGGAACAAAATACAGCGAGGCGATGGAGGCTGCTTTCACCGATTCGGACGGAAGCGAGAAGCCGTTTGTAATGGGATGTTACGGAATAGGAATAGGCAGAACCGCCGCCGCCGCAATAGAGCAGAACAACGACGGCAAATCAATGGTTATTCCGCCCGCCATAGCGCCTTTTGAAGTCGCCGTTATTCCAACAAGCATGGGCAATGAGCAAACAGTTTCGGTCGCAGAAGGCATCTATAAAAAACTCATTGAAGCGGGCATAGACGCCCTGATTGACGACAGGGACGAAAGCGCGGGCGTAAAATTCAAAGACTGCGAGCTGATTGGAATTCCGTTTCAGATTATCGCGGGACCGAGAGGACTCAAAAACGGAGTGGTTGAGGTTAAGAACCGCCTGACGGATAAGACGGAGAATGTTGAGATTGAGAAAGCGGCGGAAAGGGTTGTGGGATTATTGATTAGCGTCCAATTTAAAATCTGATAGCCCCCAATCGGAAATTGAAAGCGGCTTATTTTCCAAGCCAATCTCCCCAATTAACCCATCCTTTGTCTTTGTATATTTGGTCGGGAGCAACAGGAATATCTGACGGAGAATCGGATGACTTTGTGTGTTCGCGCCATTCCGTTGCACTTTTTAGTCTCAACGACTGCGCATAATCCCGCGCTTCTTTAAAAGAACGGTACTCTTTGAGAAAATTAGCTATATTTCCAGTCCCAAGCCAATCTCCCCAATTAACCCATCCTTTGTCTTTGTATGTTCGGTAGGGATCAACAGGAATACCTGACGGAAAATCGGATGACTTTGTGTGTTCGCGCCATTCCGTTCTACTTCTTAGTTGCAACGACTGCGCATAATCCCGCGCTTCTTTAAAAGAACGGTACTCTTTGAGAAAATTAGCTATATTTCCAGTCCCAAGCCAATCTCCCCAATTAACCCATCCTTTGTCTTTGTATGTTCGGTTGGGATCAACAGGAATATCTGACGGAAAATCGGATGACTTTGTGTGTTCGCGCCATTCCGTTGCACTTTTTAGTCTCAACGACTGCGCATAATCCCGCGCTTCTTTAAAAACCCTCCAATTAACTTTGGCAACCTTTTCCCAAATTTTGCTTTCAATCGCATCGGAAAACTGTTTGAGACTGATATTCATTCCGGCGGGAACATCGCCGCTGATTGAAAAAAGCCGCCCTTGCGCGCTTGGCCTTTTCCCTTCGGTAATCGCCCTGAACTCTTCCTTGACTCTCTCGTCCTGAGTGGACAGCGCGGTAATCTGACTTGCAACCTTTTTGAACGGGGTTGTTTCCGCAAATTCCTCAACACTCATCCCGTCCGGCACAACAATCGGCAGGAGTATGTAGCCCCTCTCTTTTCCCTCTTTCGGACGCATCGCCCTTCCCGCCGCTTGAACAATGTCAATAACGCTGTGCTTGGGATCTGCAAAAAGAACACAATCAATCGCGGGAACATCAACCCCTTCGGTCAAACATCTGGCGTTTGTTATAAGAGACCTTTGGGATTGCTCAAAATCGCGCATCACAACCGTTCGCTCTCCGGCGGACAGATTGCTTGAAATATGAAAGTTCTCAATCTTTGTTTTGATAACGCGAGACTTTGAAAGGTCTTCCTGCTGGGATTTGAAATCGGTAGCGGATTTTATGCTTTTGTGAAATGAAACCGCGTGTTTAATGCAGTGTTCGTTGAACACCTTGCCGAGCGCAATTCCCGCGGCAAGCGGCGCGGACTCACGGGTCTGCTGAGCAAGCAATCTGTCTTTCACAAGTCTGTTTCTCTCAACAATCTCGCGTACCTGCGCGTCCAAAATCGTAAGAGTCAGAATCTTATAATCGCATATAATGCCGTCCTCAATCGCTTGCCTGAATGTGAGTTGATAAAAACACCCGCCGTAAGTCCGCTCGTCATCCATTGACAGAACTTCATCGTTTTTTCCGTGAAGAACCCTTTCTGTGGCAGTCATAAAAAGCCGCCTTTTGATTTTCAGTTTCCTGTTGTCAAGCAAGGTCGCAAAAGCGGAATCTTTTTCCCCGACTGTCTTGTGCGCTTCGTCCAGTATGCAGAGGTCTATCTCGCGCCCGGACTTGCGCGCCGCCTCCGCAAGCCGGGGACTGCTTTGGTAGGTTGTAAAAATCACCCTCGGCACAGATGAGCGTTTTCTCAGAAAGTCTGCTATCTCTTTTGCGTCCGTTGTGGTCGGAAGCCCCGTTTCGTATATGTTTGAAACAAAACTGTCCTCTATCTTGCCAACAGTCTCATCGCTGCAAACACAAAGCCAGTCCGGTGTCTCATTATGGGCGAGATACTCGCGAGTCCAGTCTTTGACGCTTTGCTTTACGAGCAAAAGACTCGGCACGGCAAGAACAACCGTCTTCGCTTTAAGGGCTTGCGCTGCCCAGAACGCCGTGAGACTTTTTCCGGACGCGCAAGGCATAATCATCCTGCCCCTCGGCTTTTTTTCTTCCGCGTAATGCTTGCGTATGTTGGCGATTGCCGCCTTCTGATGTCTCCTCGGTTTGCGCGGCACGAGATTGTGAACCTTGTTCGCCACCTTCGCGCGGATTGCGTCCCACCCTTCGGGCGAGAGTTCCTGCCAGCGCGAAAGACCGATTTCAACCACATTACCAAGCAAATTTTTTTTCCGTACGGGCTTTGAAGTCGTGTGCGCAATAACGCCGTGGGTTATGCCGTTACAATGGGTAAAAGAAAGGTGCAAAAACTTCGCAAGGTCGCGGGTGTTCAGCGCTTTGTCTTTGTCAGACCTGTATTTTGCCTGTATCGCCCAGAACCCGCCGCCGCGAGCTTGCGCAATCAGGTCTATACCCTCGTCGGCAGACGGAAGATTGAGCTTGCGGGTAACCGCCTGCGGAACATCGCGGAGCAACCAAACATTGGAAAGCTTTGTCCTGTATTCGGGATGGACTGTCAGATATGTCCAAACCAGTTTTTCAAAAAGGTCGCCCTTCTCTTTCGCGGTTTTCAGGGAGCCTGTGTAATCCGAAAACTGCTCCCAACTTGAACAACGGCTGAGAAATCGCGAATAGTCCTGCATAACCTAAACATCAAGATTGCTTACATTCAGCGCGTTCTGCTCAATAAACTCCCGCCGTGGTGCGACTTCGTCGCCCATCAGGGTTTGAAACATCAACTCCGCTCCCTCGGCATCTTCAAGCGTAACCTTTTTGAGAACATAGATTTCGGGGTTCATTGTCGTTTCCCACAACTGTTCGGGATTCATCTCTCCGAGACCTTTGTATCTCTGAACAAAAAGACCTTTTTTGCCGCGCTCAAGGATGAAGTCCGAAACTTCGGAAAACGTCTCAAGCGAATGTTCCTCTTCTCCATCTTCAACGTTGTAGGGACTCTCGCCAACCGCTTTTAATGAGTTTGCAATCTTCACAATGTCGGAAAATTCGGGAGACGACACAAGCGCGTAGTCTATTGCCGCACGCGAAACCGCGCCGTTTTCCTTGAACTTATAAACAACTTTGACCGTGTTGCCCCCGTTGTCGTCTTCTATCATCCAGTCCAGCTCCGTGATATCGGGACAGTTTGAGGCAATATGTTTTTTCACCGCCACCAGACTCTTGTCCAACCGCTTGTCATTTCCCCGGTTCAAATCGTCTTTGCTGAAATCCTGCAAAGCGGCAAAGAATTCAACAAGTTTTGGATGCGCTCCCTTTCTTGTAATTGCCTCAAGACATTTCCCGTATCTGATTGAGCTTCTGACGAAATCGGCGAGTCTTGAGGATCTAACCGTTTTCGCGCTTCCGTTCGCGCCCGTTTTCAATGAACAACCGTTAATTCCGAGGTTGAGCAGATAGTTTTCATACTCTGTGTCGTCTTTGAGATAGCGGTCGGTTTTCCCCTTCCGCACTTTGTAAAGAGGCGGCTGGGCTATGTAAAGGTATCCCTTCTCTATCACATCTCTGAAGTTTCTGTAGAAAAGAGTGAGCAGAAGCGTTCTTATGTGCGAACCGTCCACATCGGCATCGGTCATCAGGATAATTTTATGGTAACGGATTTTGGCAATGTCAAAATCATCATCGCCCACTCCGGTTCCGAGAACGCTGATAATCGTCCTTATTTCCTCGTTTCCGAGCATCTTGTCCAAACGCGCCTTCTCCACATTGAGTATCTTTCCCTTGAGCGGAAGAACCGCCTGGTCAAGACGGGAACGCGCCTGTTTTGCGGACCCTCCGGCGGATTCACCCTCAACTATGAAAAGCTCGCAACGGGACGGATCTTTCTCCTGACAGTCCGCGAGTTTTCCCGGAAGCGAGCCGGATTCAAGCGCGCTTTTTCTTCTCGTAAGCTCTCTCGCCTTGCGCGCGGCGTCCCTTGCGCGGGCGGCGTCAATGGATTTTCCGACCACGCGCTTTGCGATTTGCGGATTCTGCTCAAAAAAAGCGGACAAACGCTCGTTGAGAAACGTTTCCACAATTCCTTTCACATAAGTGTTTCCAAGTTTTGTTTTTGTCTGCCCCTCAAACTTCGGGTCGGGCAGTTTGACGCTCACAACCGCCGTCAGCCCCTCACGCACATCGTCTCCCGAAAGCGGCATCTTGAGGGTTTTCAAAAGCCCCTTTTCTTCGGCGTATTTGTTGATTGTCCGGGTAAGCGCGCCACGGAACCCCGCAAGGTGTGTGCCTCCCTCAATGTTGTTTATGTTGTTCGCGTAACACAGGACATTCTCCCTATATGTGTCATTATACTGAAACGCTATCTCAACAACCGTATCGGACTTTTCGCCTTCAACATTTATCACTTCGGGATGCAGGGGTCTCACCCGCTCGTTCATCTCTGCGACAAACGCCGATATGCCTCCTTCGTAGAGAAACTCCTGGTTTTTACCCGTCCTTTCATCGGAAAGAAACATATGGAGCCCCTTGTTGAGAAAGGCAAGCTCTCTTATTCTGTGAGCTATTGTGTCGTATGAAAACTCGTCTATTTCAAAGATGCCGCTGTCCGGTTTGAATGTTATTGAAGTTCCGCTTGTCTTTGTGTTTTCCCCGCGCTCAAGCTCGCTCACAACTTTGCCTTTCTCATATCTCTGCGTCCATATCTTGCCGTCTCTGTGTATCTCAAGTTCAAGAAATTCCGAAAGCGCGTTCACAACAGTAACGCCGACTCCGTGAAGTCCCCCCGAAACTTTGTAAACCTTGCCGTCAAATTTTCCTCCGGCGTGCAGCATTGTCATGACAACTTCAACGCCGGATTTTCCGGTTTTTTCATGCTTGTCAACGGGTATGCCCCTGCCGTTATCGGAAATCGTTATGGAGCCGTCGTTGTGAATAACGGTCTTTATATTTGTGCAGAAACCCGCAAGTGCCTCGTCAACGCTGTTGTCCACGACTTCAAAAACAAGGTGGTGAAACCCTCTTGAGTTTGTGTCTCCGATATACATATCGGGGCGCTTGCGCACCGCCTCGAGACCCGGAAGAACCTTGATTTGCTCGGATGTGTATCCGTCTTGTTTTGATGCGGGACTCGTGCTCAATTTATACCTCCGTGGGTTCGGTTTCTGGTTTGCCGGAAAAAGGAATTCAAAGCGTGTAATTATACTGAAACACAAGCGTTTTGTCCACTCGGAAAAACCGTTGCGGGTATTGTAAACACTGATTGAAAACGGAATTAATCCTCAGAGATTGTGGAGCGGTCAGACAGCTCTTTTTCCACAGGAATCTTCACCCGTCCGGAGAAAAATCCGCGACCTTCCCCTCGAGTCCCGTTTCGGTTTTAATTTCCGTTCCGACGCTCTTGAATTCGCGCCTTATATATCCCATCGCGGCCACGCCAAAACGCGGCGAATAAACCGAAGATGTTATACGTCCAATGGCGTCTCCACCCAGAGAAACAATTCCGGTTTCTTCGCGCGGCACAGTTTGCCCTCTGAATAAAAACCCCGAAAGCTGCCTGTTCACCCTGCCCCGCCAGTGGGCTCTGGCGACAATTTCCTGACCCACATAGCATCCCTTTTCAAAAGACACAGCCTGCAAAAGACCAGTTTCCGGCGCTATCACGGATTCGTCCATATCTTTTCCGTATCGCGGGATTCCGGCTTCCACTCTCATAATTTCAAGAACTTCGGGGCTTGCCGGAAAAACGCCGGTTTCTTTTAACAATTCAAGTATTTTTCCGGAGTTGCCGGGCTCGGCTTCAATGTCAAATCCGGTTTTGCCGCTTCTATCAACCCGCGCCATCCATACCCGCGCGCCCGCGACTGTGGAGTCAAAATGGTCAAACTGTTTTATCTTCACGGCGCAATCAAGAAACCGTACAATGGCTTCTTCCGCGCGCTGTCCGAAAAGATGAAAAAGCGCGCGGTTTTCGTCCCTTGCGATATCAACCTTGTAGGATAGTTTAAAAGTTTCCAGGCGCAGTGCGGTTTTTTCCGCAGCTTGCGCCTCAATGTCAACAAGCGTCTCCCGCTCCTTTCTGAACAGCCTCATGTCTGTGAGAACCCTGCCTTTCTGGTTGAGCATAAAGGAGTAAGCACCCTCTCCGTCGCGCGGTTTCAGAACATCGTTTGTGAGCATACCCTGAAGAAATTTCAAATGGTCTTTTCCGCCGAGAACAAGCTTGCCTCGTCCGGAAATATCAACAACGGCGGAGTCTTTTTCCGCGCGAGAGTATTGAGCGGAAACAGTTTCATCTTCCGCTTTATTTTGGCGCATTTTGTTATTTTCATGCATGGCAATATAATATACGGGTTTTTCAGAGTCCCGGTTTTATGGACAAGCATCTCAAAGTTGTAATAATGGGTTCGGGCCCTGCAGGGCTGACCGCCGCACTCTACACGGCACGGGCAAACCTTGAACCGCTTGTTTTTGAAGGTTTTGAGGCCGGAGGGCAGTTGACGCTCACAACCGAGGTTGAGAACTTCCCCGGTTTTCCCGAAGGAGTCCAGGGCCCGGAACTTATAGACTCAATGAGAAAACAGGCACAGCGTTTCGGCGCACAGTGCGTCAATGACGAGATATCATCCGCTGACCTTTCGTCTCGCCCTTTCAAAATCACAACCACATCCGGCGAAGAAATAACCGCCGAAACCCTCATAGTCTGCTCCGGAGCGTCCGCGAGAACGCTCGGACTTGAATCGGAGAAAAAACTTCTCGGCAGAGGCGTGTCCACCTGCGCGACTTGCGACGGGTTCTTTTTCAAGGACAAGGAGATAGTCGTTATCGGTGGAGGAGACAGCGCTCTTGAGGAAGCGCATTTCCTCACAAGATTCGCGTCAAAGGTTAGCGTCATTCACAGACGCGACACACTGCGCGCGTCAAAGATAATGCAGGAACGCGCGTTTGAGAATCCAAAGATAGATTTTATCTGGGACTCCGGAATTGAAGAAGTGTGCGGCTCCGAAGAGAAAGGGGTCGAAAGCGTTATTCTGAAAAACCTCAAAACCGGAGAAACCTCCGAAAAACCGTGCGAGGGAATGTTTCTTGCGATAGGGCATATTCCTAACACTTCAATTTTCAAAGATCTGCTGGATATGGATGAGAACGGTTATCTCATCACAAAACCCGACACAAGCGAGATGAACATTGCGGGTGTTTTTGCTGCGGGAGATGTTCAAGACAGACGTTACAGACAAGCAATCACCGCCGCAGGAAGCGGTTGCGCCGCCGCCATTGACGCGGAAAAATTTCTTGAAGAGCAATCCTAATAATTCCGCAGTGCGGAGAAAACATACGTCAATTGCAATCCCCGTTTTCATTCAGTAACATAAGCCTATGGGTTCAGTAGGAATAACCGAACTTATAATTGTTCTTGTAATTGTTCTGCTGGTTTTCGGACCGAGCAGGCTTGGAGCAATCGGCTCTTCGCTTGGAAAAGGAATAAGAAGTTTTCGCAGGTCGATTGACGGGGAAGAAACTCCCCCGAACGGCGAAGACGAAAGTAACAAAACAGACAACTCCGAATTCCGCTCCCCGAAAGGTTAAACCCGCTACGCCGGCATTTCGGCGAGTTCTATTAAAACACCGTTTACGGCTTTGGGATGAATAAAAGCCACCTTTGAATTGTAAGCGCCCTCTCTAGGCGTCTCATCTATCAACCGAACTCCGCGCTCTTTTAATTCCTTGAGGGATTTCTCTATGTCATCAACAAAAAAACAGATGTGGTGTATCCCCTCTCCTCTCTTTTCAAGAAACTTCCATACCGGCGAATCCTTGTCCGTAGGCTCAAGCAGCTCAATCGCCGTTCCCTCTCCGCTGCTAGGCTGAAGCATTGATGCCTTGACTCCCTGCGAGGCAACCTCTTCCCTATGAGTTACCTTCAGACCCATAACCGTTTCATAAAGTTTTTCAGATTGCGCAAGATCTTTTACTGCGATTGCTATGTGGTAAAGACTTCCGTTTTCATTCGCCTTCATTGAACTTTTCCCATTTTGGCTTTGTATCTTTCTATCCCGCTTTCAAATCTCGCTCTGTCAATTACAAACATGTTGTTCTTTCCGGACGCGATTGTCTGCCGTCCATCCGAAACTTCAATGTTGAAAATCACCTGACGCTCGACAATTTCAGCAATCCCGGTTTTTAATTTCACGGTCGTTCCGACCGGAACGGCTCCAAAATGGCTCATTTCAATTTTTATACTGACAACCATCTCATCATCATTCAAAAACGGAGCCATCATCTCCGCACATGAAGTTTGCATAATCCCTATGAGGGACGCCGTTGACAAAACTTTCGGAGATTTTTCATGAAACCTATCCGCCGCCATTGAAACATCAGTTTCAAAATTCTTCTCAAGAAGCATTCCCTTTTCCAATCTTTTCTGAGTCAAGTTTTCCATTCTCCTTTTACCGTAAATTCGTCCGAGGCGACATCGGTCTCCTCGTGTAGGATTTTAACACCTTTTTGCTCAAATTCCTGAAACAACCCCGGCTCAATACTCTCAATGGTGTCAAATATGTCCTTATGGGCACGAACCCTGATTCCGCCGCCCTGTGCGACAACGCAGTGCTGTTTTATTTCTCTTATGACTTCGTAACTAATCGTTTCCCTTGACTTCACAAGACCCGTTCCACGGCAGGTTTCGCAATCTGAGGAAAGGGTTTTTGCAACACTTTCCCTTGACCTCTTGCGCGTGAGATGAAGAACGCAGAACTCCGAAATTTCGGAAATTGTATGGCTTGTCCTGTCTTTTCTCATTTCGTCCTCAAAGGTTTTGCAAATTTTCTTCATATCATTTGGTTGCATATCTATGAAGTCTATGACTATGATTCCGACCAGATTTCTCAGCCTTATCTGACGGGCAGCTTCCGCGGCGGCTTCGGTGTTTGTTCTGAACAAAGTTTTTCCGCCTCCGTCCGTCGCAGACCCCGTGTTCACATCTATTACCGTAAGACCTTCCGCCTCCTCTATAATCATGTCGCCGCCAGATTTCAGGTTGATGTTTCTTCTGTATATGCCTTCCGTCTCTTCCTCCACTCCAAAATCCTTGAAAAGCGGGGAATCCGGATAGTGATATCCGATGGATATGCACTCGCCGGGAAAGTTCTCTTCAACATATCGGTTTATCTCAAGCAGAACATCCCAGTCGTCTACGATTATCTCATCCTCCGGCGAGGCAAAGTCCCGTATCATGCCGAGGTATGTCGGCGGCTCCTCGTAAAGAAGCGATGGAGACGGCATTATGCGGGAAAGCTGCGTTATGTTTGCCCAGAGTCCTTGTAGTTTTTTCACCTCTTTTTCAATGAGATGAATATCCGTTTCAACCGCCGCGGTGCGCGCTATCAGACCCATGTCGCGTGGACGCAACTCCTCAAGCGCCTTGCCGAACCGTTGTCTGCCAGCTCCGCTGCCGATTTTTCTTGAGATGCGGGTTTTATCGGAGCCCGTTGAAAGAATCACATACTTGCCGACAAGCGTAGCGCGCGCCTTCATTCTCGGCCCTTTGTTGGCAACCGGCTCCTTGACTGCTTGCACTATGATGTCTTCGCCTTCGGTAACCGGACTTGCGGACGCGACCGTATTCTCGGTGCGTATTATGTCCTTCCATGAGACAATGCCCGCTTTTCCCATTCCTATGTCAACAAAAACCGCCCTTATTCCGTGAATGACATTCAGAACCTTCGCCTTGTAAATATTCCCCGATATGCGCGAACTCGTGTCCCGTCCCACTTGAAACTCGGCAAGAACACCGTCTTCTATTACCGCTATGCGTATCTCTCCGAGCGTGCGGCTTATCAGTATCTGCTTTTTCATGCCTTTGCGCCTCTGTTTGCGACAATCGCGGCTATCTTTTTCGCTCCGTCATGCACCGAAATACTGCCGTCGAGAACCTCCACCACGATTTCCGCTCCGTCTCTGTCGTCCGCCACGACCTCCAACGCAAAGGAGGCGAGAATTCCGCTCACTTCCTCCATAAGGTCTTTTTTAATTCTTTTTCGCCTTTTTTCTCTCAGGAGTCCGCTTTGCTCAAGAAACTTCCCGTGATTTTCAATCTCCAAGGCAAGTTCGCCGACACCTTGTCCCCCAACGGCCTGTGTCAAAAGAACCGGTGCGTGCCAACCGGCTCCCCTCGCGGCTCTTATAGAAATCGTGCCGCGTATTTCCGCCGCCAGCGCTTCGGCGTTTTTTCTGTCCGATTTGTTCACAACAAACACATCGCCGATTTCCATTATTCCCGCTTTCATGGTCTGTATTGAGTCTCCGGATTCGGGAACCAGAACGACAACCACCGTGTCCGCCACTCCCACAATATCAAGTTCGCTCTGACCGACGCCCACCGTTTCAACCAGCATATAGTCCGCCCCGAAAGCTCCCATAAGTTTGATGATATCCGAAGTCGCGCGGGAAAGCCCTCCGAGGGAACCGCGCGAACCGAGGCTTCTGATAAAAACCCCCTCGTCTCCGGAGTGGTTCCCCATGCGCACGCGGTCTCCAAGCAACGCCCCGCCCGTGAAAGGGCTTGAGGGGTCCACGGCTATGACTCCGACTTTGCGCCCCGAAGTGCGGAAATTCCCCACAAGTTTATCCATAAGTGTGCTTTTACCGGCTCCGGGAGGCCCGGTTATTCCGATAACCGCGGGGACTCCTTCTTCGGCTCCCGCGCGGGCGAGAACCTCAACCGTGTTTATCTTTCCCCCTTCGGCGAGACTTATAAGACGCGCAAGCGCTCCTCTGTTGCCGCGTAACATCTCGCTTACAAGCTCTTCGGGATTGGTTGAAAGGGCCATCACAGAGGTCTGTTTTTCCCTTTTCTAAGAACAACATGAAAATGTTTTTTTGAAACCGGCATCACCGAAAGCCGACTCTGTTTTACAATGCTCATTTCTTTCAAAACCGGGTCGGTTTTAATATCACCAAGCCCGACCGGGTGCTCAAAAACCGAGTCTGGCTCAAAATCAACGGCAACCCATCGCTCATCATCGGTTGTGGGGTCTCGGTAGCTCTCCTTGACCACCTTTGCCACTCCGACAACTTCACGCCCCTCATTGCTGTGGTAGAAAAGAGCCAAATCGCCGTTTTTCATCGCCGAAAGGTTGTTGCGTGCCTGATAGTTGCGGACTCCGTCCCAGTATGTGCGACCGTCGCGAACAAAATCTTTCCATGAATATTTGAACGGTTCGGACTTAACGAGCCAGTAATTCATCGGTTAGATTATATACGCTGTCGAGAGAGGTTAAAAATCCCATAAATCGCGCGCAGGCGGTTGTATGTATATTAGACGGTTGCAATGATAGTAATACCCGCCATAGATATCAGGGAAGGGAAATGCGTCCGGCTTGTAAGAGGAGAGAAAGGAACCGAAACCGTTTTCTCGGACGACCCGGTCGCAGTAGCGCGGGAATGGGAAAGATGCGGGGCGGAACTCATACACCTTGTTGATTTGGACGGCGCGTTTAACGGAGAGCCAGAAAATACCGATTTGATAACTTCCATCGCGGAGTCCGTGTCATGCCCGGTGCAGGTGGGGGGAGGAATCAGAGATATTGAAGCTGTGAGGATATACCTTTCGAGCGGAGTGCGAACGGTGATAATCGGCACCGCGGCGCTTGAAGAAAACGGCTTTTTAAAAAGGGCGTGCGAGGATTTTCCTGGTAGAATAGCGGTCGGGCTTGATACTCGGGGAAACTCGGTTGCGGTCAAAGGGTGGACGGAGAATTCAGGGGTTTCTGTGGTACAGGCAATCTCAATGCTTGAGGACTCGGGAATCAGTCTCATAATCAGAACCGATATTGATAGGGACGGAACAATGAGCGGGGTTGATTTGTCGCGTCTGGAGGATTTTCTCGGCATATGTAAGATTCCGGTCTTAACTTCCGGGGGAGTTTCGTGCGAGGAAGACATAGAGAAAATCCTACCTTTTGAGAGCGCCGGGCTTCGGGGCGTGATAGTGGGAAGAGCTATCTATTCGGGCGGAATCAAACTTGAGCGCGCCATTCGGAGGTTTTCCTGACATTGCTCTCAAAGCGCATTATTCCGTGTCTTGATGTCAAGGATGGCAGAGTTGTAAAGGGCGTCAAATTTGTGGAGTTGAAAGACGCCGGAGACCCGGCTGAATGTGCGGCGCGCTATTCGGAAGAAGGGGCGGACGAGATAGCTTTTCTTGACATAACCGCATCGCATGAGGGCAGAAAAACAATCATCGATGTGGTTGAAAAAACCGCCGAGAATGTGTTTGTTCCACTCTCGGTAGGAGGGGGAATATCAACGCTTGAGGATGTCCGCGCCATACTTCTCGCCGGAGCAGACAAAGTTGTGATAAACACCGCTGCGGTCGCGGACCCGGCCATTGTGCGCGACGGCGCGAAGAAATTTGGAAGTCAGTGCATTGTGGTCGCAGTTGACGCACGCTCCACGGGCAAAGATGGTTTATGGGAAGTCCATACGCACGGCGGAAGAAAGCCCACGGATATTGACGCAGTAAAATGGGCGGAAAAGATGGAGAAGGCGGGCTGCGGGGAAATTTTGCTTACAAGTATGGATAGGGACGGTACGCGTGCGGGCTATGACATACCTCTTGTAAAAGCGGTTTGCGAAAGGGTAAAAATCCCCGTTATCGCATCCGGAGGGGTTGGGTTGCAGGAACATTTCTTTGAGGGAGCCACCGCCGGAGGAGCGGACGCCCTGCTTGCCGCCTCAATTTTTCACTACGGAGACTGCCGCATAATGGAAACAAAGCATTATCTCGCCTCAAGGGGGGTTTCCGTAAGGATATGAATAAGAAAGGAAAATCCATCCGGGAAAAGTTTCAGGAAAAAGAGAGCATCTTGCTCTCCCCTTTTGCGACTCTGAGTTCAGAATCAAAAGGAAGAGCCAGACCCGAAGATGAGTGCTTTATGAGAACACCCTTCCAGCGCGACAGAGACCGCATTATCCATTCCAAAACCTTCCGGCGAATGAAGCATAAAACGCAAGTGTTTCTCTCTCCAACTAATGACCATTACAGAACCCGCCTGACTCACGTACTTGAGGTTTCCCAAATCGCGCGCACGATAGCGAGGGCACTTTCCCTGAATGAAGACCTGACCGAAGCCATAGCGATGGGACACGACATAGGGCATACGCCTTTCGGGCACACGGGGGAAAGAGCGTTGAACGATGTTTTTCCAGAAGGTTTTTCACACGTGAAGCACAGTGTGCGGGTTGCAGTTTCCCTTGAAAACCGGGGAAAGGGGTTGAATCTGACCCATGAAGTGCTGGATGGAATAGCGAAACACTCAAAGGGACGCGGTCCCATAGATGGCGGGAAAAACGCGCCCGAAACCCTTGAGGGTCAAGTGGTAAGAGTGTCGGACATGCTTGCCTACGCGAATCACGATATAGACGATGCGGTAAGGTCGGGAATCATATCGGAAGATGACCTACCGAAGGAATGCGTCAGGGTTCTCGGCAAAGACTGTTCAAAAAGGCTGGACAGAACCGTAAGAGACATTGTCTCACAGAGTATGCTTGAAAAATACAAAAAAATATCAATCAGCCCCGAATTTGAAGAGGCCATGGTTGGAATCAGGGAATATATGTTCAACAGGGTTTATTTGATGGAAAAGGTCAAAACGGAAGCGGAAAAAGGCGGGCAGATTGTCAAATCTCTTTACATACATTTCTGTGAAAACGCCCGCGAGGCTGAAGAGAAATGGGGAATCAAACCCCTGCATCCCGAAGACACTCATGAGAGAGCGGTTTGCGATTTTATTGCGGGAATGACAGATTCATATGCGGTTTCGGTTTTCAAAAAGATATTTATCCCTTCGGAATGGCGAAGCTCTGATGGCAGCCATGATGCGCGCGCTTAGCGAGTGAGAGACCGGATTTGCCAGCAGATAAAATTAAAATTGGTGTTCCGCCTTTTCTGAACACAAAACCGCTTGTTCACGACCTTGGGTCGGAAATCATAACGCAAGGATTTGAGGTGTCCGAGCATCCCCCTTCGGGTCTTTGCGAAATCATGCTGAACGGCGAAGTTGACATATCTCTTCTGCCTGCGGCAGACATCTTCAGCCACCCCGGTTTCAGGGTTTTTAGAGATGTCTGCATATCGTCTTTCGGAAAAGTGAGCAGTGTGGTCGTTTTTTCCACAAAACCGCTTGAGGAAATCAAAACTGTCGCCGTGGACTCCGGCTCCAGCAGTTCGGCGATGATGCTCAGGGTAATACTTGAGTTATTCAACGGCGTAAAGCCCGCTTATAAAAAACGCGAATACGGCGGTCGGTTTTTTACGGAAGTTGACGCGGGTCTCGTCATAGGGAACGCCGGGCTTGAGCTTTCTACGTCTCCGCCCGAAGGGTTTCCCTTATGTTTTGACCTAGGCGAGATTTGGACTGAAATTACAGGACTGCCCTTTGTTTACGCAGTCTTCGCGGCACGCCCTGGCTTCAACCCCGCCCGCGCCGTGCAAGCGCTTATTTCTTCAAAAAACAGAGGAATGAAAATGCTTCCGGAGATAGCACAAACACAGCGCCCGTCTCCGAAACTCAGCGAAAAAATCTGCCGCGACTACCTTGAAAACAAAATAAGATACAATCTGGGCCCGGAGGAAATTGAGGGTCTGTTGAAGTTCGGACTGCTCATCTCTAAACTCGGAGAACGCGAACAAAACCCGAAACGACAAACCGCGGGCGAAATCAAGGTTAACTTCTACCCCTAATCACAGGGTAAACCCGCGAGGAGACGGAAACACAATTATGAAAAAAATTTCCATGAAACTCGGACACAGCCCGGACGCCGATGACGCTTTTATGTTTTACGCGATGTCATGCGGGGCAGTTTCCTCACCGCTTCTGGAAATCGTTCATGTGGTTGAAGATATACAGTCTTTAAACGAAAGAGCACTTCGGGGCGAGCTTGAAATGACCGCCATATCGGCACGCAACTATCCCACCGTCAAAGACCGTTACCGCGTGATGTCATGCGGGGCAAGCATGGGAATTGGCTACGGCCCGGTGGTGGTTTCTCTCTCCAATTTTGATTCCGTGGAGGGAAAAACGGTTGCGGTACCAGGAGAACTGACCACCGCGTATCTTCTCCTGCGCCTCTACGCGGAAGGATTCACGCCGGTTGAAATGCCGTTTGATCTGGTAACAGACGCGGTAAAATCCGGCAAAACCGACTGCGCACTTCTCATACATGAGGGACAGGTTACCTACGAAAACGAAGGCTTGAATCTGGTTTTTGACCTCGGGGTTTTGTGGAAAAAAGACACATCCCTTCCGCTTCCGCTCGGACTGAATGTGATAAAAAGGAACACGCCCGCAGAAATCGCTTCGGAAGCGCTCAGGCTGCACCGCGAAAGCATAGAATACGCGCTTTCAAACAAGGACAAGGCGCTTGAATACGCGATGAGTTTTTCACGGGGTATAAGCCGCGAGAAAGCCGAGCGCTTTGTTTTGATGTATGTAAACGAATACACGCGCGATATTGGAAAGAACGGCGAAGCGGCAATCGGATTGCTTTACGAAAAAGCGTTTAAAAAAGGGCTTATTGATAAAAAAATCACTGTTGATGTTCTTAAATAGCGAGTCGGTCTGTAAGCCGGGTTCTGTCAAGGGCAGCCATTCATCTGCGACGCCCGTTACCGGTCGCCTGTAGCAACAACCCGGAAACATGGAGACGGACAACCTCCCGCGCAAAACGCGCAGTGTTTCCATATTTGTCTTGCTTCAAGCGGGGTTTACCATGCCGGAAATCGTTACCGTTTTCCGCGGTGGTCTCTTACACCACCTTTTCACCCTTACCCGTCCAATAAGGACCGGCGGTCTGTTTTCTGCGGCACTTTCCGTTGCCTCGCGGCACCCGGCTGTTAGCCGGCGCTTTGTCCTGAGAAGCCCGGACTTTCCTCCCGGGTTTATAAAACCCGGGCGACTGCCCGACCGACTCGCAAAATTCAAGCGTAGTTCATTATGGCTTCGTTTGCAAGACCGTCGGCGATGGTGTTTTGCTCTCTGCCAATATGGGAAACAGAAACCTCTTCAAGGAGTTTCTTGGCTTCTTTCGCCTCTTTGAAAAGCGAGAGGATTTCGGGATGCCTGACCTTCCACTTGCCGTTTATTTGATTCGCAAGCAGAAGCGAATCGGTATTGACATGCAGACGGGTCAAGCCAAATTTGGCTGCGGCTTGCAATGCGGTTATGAACGCTCTGTATTCTGCCTGGTTGTTTGTCGCAGTTCCGATAAATTTCTTGATTCTTGTAATTGTCCTGCCCTCAGCGCTTGTGATTACAACACCTATGGAGGACTTTCCTGGATTGCCCTTCGAAGCTCCGTCTATGTGGGCAACGGCAAAACTCTCGTTTTCAGTCTTCACAATACAGAATTCTGTTACAACTCGGACACTGGATTATCTTGGTTTTGGTCAGAACTTCGTTGAACATCTGGGGTGGGATATTCATATTGCAGTTTGTGCACATCTCCGCGCGCGCTAGGGAAAGGAAAATAGGAGTTCTTGCTGATATTTTCGTGTAGAGAGGGAGCACTTCGGGGTTGAGTAGCCCGGCGATTGAGTCTTTTTCCTTGCGGCGCGGGGCATGTTTGATCTCAAGCTCTTTGATAATATTCTCAAACTCGCTGATTTTTGGCCCGTATTTTTCTTCTTTTTCCTTTAGAGAATTGGCCAGTTCCTCGGACTCCGAATTCAATTTCTCAAACCCTTCCATCACTTTCAGAATGTTGTCTTCAATCTCAATGCAGTCCCTTTTCGCATCGGTCAGTTCTTTTTGCAAAGCTTCGTATTCTTTGTGGGTTTTTATCCTGAGAAGACGCTCTTCGGTTTTCTCAACGTAGTCTTTCTTTTCGGACAGTTTTCTCTCCAGAAGAGATTTTGACTTGTCGGATTCCTCTATCCGGAGTTTCCTTTCCGTAAGAGACTCCTTAACGGTCTGAATTTCATCTTTGAAAACAGAAACTTCTCCGGGATATTTCTGTAAACCCCTTTCTATTTCCCTAAGTTCTATATCAACCGACTGAAGTTCTTTGAGAGTGTCTATTTGCTTTTGGACGCTGTTTTCTACGCTTTCAGTTTCCTGCATCAGGTTATTTCCATCAAGTTTGGGCCCACCAGGACTCGAACCTGGGACCAACGGATTATGAGTCCGCTGCTCTGACCAACTGAGCTATGGGCCCGAGCCGAGCCTCCGGTAGTCAGCACCGTATTATAGAGTAAAGCGGTGCTTTGTCAATCTGCTTAATCCGCTTGCGTTCGGCACGCTTTTTAAAGCATACTTCCCGTCGTAACGGAAATTTGAAATGGGATTTTCAAAAAGCGAAAAATTAAAAATCGATTCGGCTGTGTCGTCCTACAAGGGAGACGTTCATTTCTTTGATGAAACGGTTTCCACAAACACGGCTTTGTACGATATGGGACGAAACGGTGCACGCGACGGGACAATCGTCATGGCGGACATCCAGACCCACGGACGCGGAAGACTGGGAAGGCGCTGGATCTCTCCGCGCGGCGGTAATCTTTTTATGTCAATTCTTTTCCGTCCGCGGGTGCCGGTTTCCCTTTGCCCGGCTTCAACTTTAATGGCATCGCTTGCGCTTTGCGAAACTTTCAAAACTTTTGGCGTCAAACCGGAAATCAAATGGCCAAACGACATACTGGTAGACGGGAAAAAAATCGCAGGTGTTCTCTCCGAATCCGAGCCCGGCAGAGAATTCTGCGATTTCGTGGTTATAGGAATCGGGGTTAACATCAACATATCCCGAAGTGAAATTCAAAAACTCATGGAAGATTTTTCCGGGAGCGTAACTTCCGTGTCCGATGTCCTCGGACACAGAGTTGACAGGGCGGATATTTCCTCCGTGCTTATCGCAAATCTTTTCAGGCAGCAGGGCGATTTCAACTCAAAGGGCCCGAAATGGACGGTTGCCCGGTGGGCGGTGGAGTGGGGAAACCTGAACCGGAGCATGAAAATAGACAACAACGGAACGGAAATTGAGGGAATAGCGAGAAAAGTGGACGAAAACGGATTTCTTCACATTGAAACCGCCGACGGTTCTCTTGTAAAAATTGTTTCGGGAGACGCGTCCTGAAAATTGCCGCGCATTTTATTATGTTGTAGTATCTCTGTGAGCTGGAGTGAAAAAGATATTTGAAAATAATAAAGCAAACCTCCATTCGGGGTTTACCCTTGTCGAGCTCCTTGTTGTTCTAATCATCATAGGCGTTCTTGCTGGTTTGGCGGTTCCAAATTTTCTGAGCGCAAGAGGCTCGGCAAATGAGATTAGCGCGAAAAAAATGCTTCAGGTACTGGGTTCCGCGGAATTGCAGTTTGCAATTCAGGACACCAACGGAGACGGCATTCAGAACTATGTTGACAAAATAGGGAACCTTTCAACCGGTCCCTCGCTACGTTGTCCCAAAAGTTCGGGAGAGTCCTGCGAATCCTTTGATGCGCTTGTGGACGAATCGTTTGAAGGTGCGGATTCCGGCTCATCAACCCTTGCACAATGCGAAAAACCCAAATCCGGATACTGTATCAGGGCGGATTTTGACAGCGGCGGCTCCGAGAGCTCGGGCGGCCTGTATGTTACGGGTTTCGGCTGGCAGGCATCTCCCATAAGTGTTGGAGTTTCAGGCAAAAAAGACTTTGCCGTTTACGAAGACGGAGTGATAAGGTGTGAGACAATAGACTACGAAACCAACAGGGGAACGGCAGGGTCTTTTTCCGCAAGCAGAGAATCTCCCCCATGTTCATAAACGGTGCAAAATCCGCGCTCCTTTCAATCAATGTCCGGAATAATAACAATGTGCTCCGATTTCGGCCTTAACGACCATTTTCCGGGAGTAATGAAGGGCGTGATTTTTTCAATTAACCCCGACATCAATCTGGTTGACCTGACACACAATTTGAGACCTTTCAACACTGCTCGCGCGGCGTTTGTGATAAAAAACTCATACGGGTTTTTTCCGGAACATTCTGTCCATCTCGCCGTTGTTGACCCCGGAGTCGGAACCGACAGAAAACCTCTTGCCGTAAGTGCGGGCGGAAGTTTTTTTGTGGGTCCCGACAACGGTATATTCACTCATGTTTTCAAGGATTTTCCGCGTTTTGTGGCTTATGAGATAAAAAACCCCAAATACACGCTCAAACCCGTCGGTTCCACTTTTGACGGAAGAGACATCTTTGCTCCGGCGGCCGCTCATATTTCGCTCGGATTAAATCCCCGGATGCTGGGGCCGGTTCTTGAGAACCCCTTTTTAATTAACATTCAAAAGCCCGTGTATTTAAGCGGAAAATCAGCGGAAGGAATTGTCGCGTATGTGGACTCATTTGGAAACCTCATCTCAAACATTGAATCGGACGGGATGGAAAATCCGGCTCAAATCGAGATTTCCGGCTTCACAATAGACGGCATATCGGGCGGTTATTCGGAACACAAACCCGGAAAAGCGGTCGCGGTCAGGGGAAGTTCGGGATTTATTGAAATAGCGGTCAATCGGGGAAGTGCGTTTGAGCGTTTCGGAGGCGAGGGAACAAAGATCACCGTAAGAAAAGGAAAACCAAGTGCCGGAGAGTGAAACAAGAACCCTGACCGTGCCGCGCGAATGCACCGGAAGGAGAGCGGACTCCGTCCTTTCCGACATCTCCCCGCAAAGCCGCTCACGCATAGCCGCTCTTATCAAATCGGGCAACATCCTTATGGACGGAAAACAGTTCAAGCCGTCTACTATACTGGAGGGAGGCGAAAAGATTGAGTTCAGTTTCTTTGAATCGGAACATTCCGCCGAGCCCGAAAACATCCCGCTTGAGGTTGTCTTTGAGGACGAAGACCTGATAGTTGTGAACAAACCCGCGGGTATGGTGGTTCATCCCGGAGCCGGGAGAAAAAACGGTACTCTCGCAAATGCGCTCGCGCACAGATGCGCCCGCCTCTCATCCATTGGGGGAGACATCAGACCGGGAATTGTTCACCGTTTGGACAAAGACACATCGGGCGTTATAGTCGCGGCAAAAAATGATATTTGCCACGCTTCTCTCGCGTCTCAATTCTCCGCGCGCTCGGTGCGGAAGGAATATCTCGCACTTGTCCACGGGGCGACAAGGAAAAACTCGGGCGTTTTCTCCACGGCAATAGGAAGAAGCCCCGCGAACAGGAAAAAGATGTCCGGTAAAAACGCGGTAAAAACGCGCGACTCCGTAACGGAGTGGGAAACCGTTGAGAAATTTCCAGACTGGACTTTTGTGAAGATAACTCCGAAAACCGGCAGAACACATCAGATAAGGGTGCATTTCTCCGAAGCCGGTCATCCCGTGGCCGCAGACGCGATTTACTCCGGAAAAACCGCGAAAATCGCGCTCTCCTCCGGCGGACTGGCAAAAATTCTGAAAAGGCAGGCGCTGCACGCGGCGCGCATAACTTTCATTCACCCCGGTTCGGGAGAAGATGCGGTTTTTTCGGCTCCGCTTCCCGAAGACATGGCAACCGCGGTCGCTTTCCTGCGGAAATAGTGCAGCTTCAAAAAGAGACTGCTTTCTGGTAGTGTAAACACCCTGTGATGGGGCGGCAAAGCCGCGGGAGAAAATTATAATGCTCACAATTTGTATGATTGAAAACGAAGACTATTGGAACCTTAATTCAATAATGGGTTCTGTGAACGATATTCAGGTTTACGGCTATAAGTTCGTGGCGGAAAACCCTTCTGGCTCAACCCCTCCCGTTATCATTATCGTCATTGAGCTTGCCAACGCGACTTTTTCGGTCGGTTTTATAGTGTCCGCGGATTTCAAGGAAACGGCGCTTACACTGGGCTTTATCTGCCAGCAGGTTCCGGACAAACAGATTGAGGTTAAAGCGACAATATCGGATGAGGTTAAAAAAGCCCGTTATGAAGGCAATGAGTTGCAGAGGATAGAGTATGTGGGAATGTCACTTGAAAAATTCTACGAAAACAGCGGCGCAAAGTTCTATCTTCTCGACCTCCGGGGACAAACCGGAACCTCCTGAGAGCCAATGAAAAAATCGAAAAAATCACGGAAAAAAATTGTTCTTGCTTATTCCGGCGGGCTTGATACCTCCATCATACTCAAATGGCTTACGGCCGAATACGACGCCGAAGTGATAGCGTTTATCGCGGATGTAGGTCAGGATGAAGACATAGCGGCGGCGCGCAAAAAAGCGCTCGAAACGGGAGCTCAAAAGGTCTGCGTCGCAAACCTCAAAGAGGAATTTGCGCGCGACTTTGTTTTTCCGGCAATAAAGGCGGGAGCGATTTACGAGGGCTCGTATCTACTCGGAACTTCTCTCGCCCGTCCGCTGATTGCCCGCGCTCAGGCGGAGGTTGCCCTGAAAGAAAAAGCGTTCGCCCTCTCGCACGGGGCGACCGGAAAGGGAAACGATCAAGTGCGCTTTGAACTTGTTTATCATGCATTCACTCCGAAGTTGCAAATCATTTCCCCGTGGCGCGAATGGGATTTGAAGTCCCGCACAGACCTGTTGGGTTTTGCCCGCAAACACGGAATTAAAATCCCCGTAACACCGAAAAAACCTTACAGTTGCGACAGAAATCTGTTTCACACAAGTTATGAAGGCGGCGTTCTTGAAGACCCGTGGAACGAACCGGACGAGGCGATGTTTGAGATGACGGTTTCGCCCGAAAAGGCACCGGACAAACCCGAATACGTTGAGATAGGTTTCGTAAAAGGCGCGCCCGTGAGCGTGAACGGCAAAAAACTGTCGCCTGCGAATCTGATACTCCGGTTGAACAAAATCGCGGGCGGGCACGGAATCGGCCGCGCCGATATTGTTGAAAACCGTTTTGTCGGGATGAAATCGCGCGGCGTTTACGAGACTCCCGCGGGAACGGTTCTTCATCCGGCGCACAGGGCGGTGGAATCCATAACGGTTGACCGTGAGGTCATGAGGCTCAAGGATTTCCTCATGACCAAAATCTCCGAGATAATCTACTACGGTTTCTGGTATTCGCCGGAGATGGAAACGCTTATGAAAACTGTTGAAGAATCTCAGAAAAATGTAACCGGCACGGCTCGGATGAAACTTTACAAAGGCGTGGTTTCGGTTGTAGGAAGAAAAGCGGGAAAATCCCTTTACAATCCCGCACTTGCGACTTTTGAGAAAGATGACCTCTACAATCAGGCGGACGCTGGCGGGTTTATTAAACTCAACGCGCTACGGCTCAAAGCGCAACGACGGTAGCGTTTCCACACTCTGCTTTGCACGGAGTTGTGCGGATGGCTTAAAAATTCGCGCTGTAACCGGCCAGAAAAGATAGGGAAACTTCCGCGTCCTTATCGTGTCCGGGTTCATGGCTTACCACTCCACCCAAACTCACCCTTCCAAGCAAGGTTTGCACCACCACTTGCGCCCCGATGTCCACCTGCCTTCCGGACGGTTCAAGGTTCGCGGTTGCCTTGTCTCTCAGTATCTCCCCTTTCAGCGTTCTTCCAACGGGAATTACAAACTCCATGTGTCCACTTTCAACCCTGAGCGGCGAAGAAACTGAAAACTTCATGGTCAAGCCGTCGGGAAATTCACGTATCAACCCGGCGGAGAATGAACTTGTCGAAAGCTGCGACAAGCCACCGACAAATCCCGTTTCCGCTTCGGGATAAACGGCTCCCGCCTCCGCTTCAGCGACAAGCCGCCAGCCGCCAAATCCGTATTCCCAGCCGATGCTTGCGAAAACGGTTTGCGCAGAAAATCCGCCAAACAAGCCTTCCGCAGTTGCCCCAAGCGCAGACCTTGACTCCGAGATGTAGCCGGAGCGAAAACCCAGAGGCAGGTTTGGCAGACGGAATGAAGCGACCACTCCGCGACCGTGCCTTTCCACCCTTTCCCCGGAAGTGAAAGCGAAAACGTCAAAGTTGCCGGAATCCACCCCTGCAAACAGAGGGTTGTCAATAAAAGACAGATGTCCCGATTTACCAAGACGGTTCGGGTCTTCAATCCCGCTCCGCGTCGTTGAAATGTAAATCTCAGGCATTTGCTCCTCTTCCAGACCCTTTGCGACTTTGCCCCGGAAAAGCGGCGCGGACACCCTTGAACCCCGCGGGAGTGGGGGGCCGGCTCTTGATTTACCTGATGCCGTAAAATCAATAAAATCGCTTAGTTGCCTTTGAAGAAACGGGACTTCCTCTCTGCTGAAAAACTTCTCAAGCGGATACCAGAACGGGGCTCCGAGACTGTCAAAAGCCGCGACTTCCTGTTGCGCAAGAAATTTTTCAAGCCCGTCTCCAAACGCTTGTGACGTTTCCATTTGCGCGGCATAAAGAGGGGAAAACAATGTCCCCTCGGCGTCCAGAAACTGCGTTCCGACGGACGCAAAACCCGCCGTCCCTACTGGATTGGTTGCTTTTTCGAGGTCTAAAAGCCCCTGCCCGTATATTTCTGTGTCAAAGTATATTCCGTCTTTGTTGGCAGTGGCAAACATTCTTTGAACCAATTCAACATTGCTTATCTGACCCCGGAAAACCTGTTTCATCAAGGCAAGTCCGCCGGAGACTATGGGGGCGGAGAAAGATGTGCCGTTCCTGAGTCCGATTGAGCTGATCCTTCTCTCTCCTTCCATGGAAGTGACGGCAACTCCTATCCTTTCTCCCGGAGCCGCTATGCACCATTCTTTGGCAACTCCACACCTGTTGGAAAAACTGGAAATCTCTCCCGGATTCAGGTCTGTGGAAACAACGGCAACCCAGAAAGGTTTCAGTTCGGGCACGTGATAAGGCAACCCGGCTAGAACATTAGGCGACGTTGCACGAATACGCCCGTCTACGCAACTGCTCGAAATCGCAGGGGAAGTGCATACACTTCCATTGAGATTTCCGGCGGACCATACAAAAATTGTTTTTTCCTCTCTGTCTGTTTGCCGGCCCACCAGCCCTAAAAACTGATCCGTATTCCCTGTAAAGCGTGCATCGGTAACAATGCCTTCCGCCTCGCTGAAACTTAAATTCAATATATCAACATTTCTTTCAAAAGCCGCCGCAATAGCACGCCCGGCATTGTGAACCCAATTTGGACTATCAACATTAAACGCAAACATAAAGATATTGGCTCCCGGAGCAATACCTTCGAGGGAAAGCCCTCCTTCATTGTTTAGCGTACAGTTAGTCACGTCGTTGAGACACCAACTCCTCGCTCCGGCGGCAATACTGGCGACAGCCGTTCCGTGGGAGGAGACTAGGTTGCCTATATCCGCATCCTTCGATGTGCCAAAATACTCAACTTCCACAGCCTTGCCATCATCCTCCCTGAACGACGGATGTTCCGTATCAAGACCGCTGTCAACAAAACCTATTGTAACCCCTTTGCCCGGACGTGCCGCCTCACTCTCGCCGCGCGCTTTGTAAATGTTTCGATATGCTCCGGGCAGGTTAACAATACGAAGTTCTACTGCCGACCCGGAGAGTCCCAGATATGTGTCGTGATAAAAATCATCAATTTCCCCGTCTGTTAACCCTTGAGGCGGAGATTCCACCAGTGAAGGCAGTTGAGGTTCTGGGTCCGGATTAGTCGGACCGGGAACAGTGGGAGGAGGCTGGGGAACAACGGTGGTGGATTGACCGGGAGGGGGAGAAACAGGAGGAGAAACAACGGGAGGAGGAGAAACAGGCTGGGGAGAACTTCCACCTTGGCTACAAGATAGCAAGACAAAGCAAAGCGCAAAAGCCGCCATCAGTGATGTTTTCTTATCGGACACCTTTTTACACAGAACTGAATAGGAATTTCGTCCATATTCTCCTCTTAGTTTAAATTATACATTTATCATACATTATCTTCATTTCAAATACCTTTTTAATACGCCATTTGATACAAGGCGGGTGAAATGCTTTTGAAACTTCCGACCTTGCGGCTTTTCAGCGAAACGCTACAATACCGGAGCGCTCTCCGGCTCAAAGGAAGGAGCGGCGGCAAAGGCAAATACAAGATGAAAAAAGTTGCGGAAAGTTTCCCGCCGATTCTGCCGGAAAACCCCACAATTCTCATACTGGGCTCAATGCCGGGAGTAAAATCCCTTGAAGCGGGAGAGTATTACGCGCATCCGCAAAACCTGTTCTGGAAAATAATGGGTGAAGCCCTGTCTTTTTCTCCGTCCGTTCCCTATCGCGAAAGAGTTTGCGCCCTTGAAAACACAGGGGTCGCGCTTTGGGATACGCTGAAATTCTGCGAGCGGAGGGGAAGTCTTGATTCGGACATAAAAACCGCCACGGAAATACCCAATGACATCGGCGGACTGCTTGCGCAAAACCCTTCCATACGCGCGGTGTTTTTCAACGGGAAAAAGCCCGAACAGGTTTTCAAATTTCATATAACACCGCTTATGGAAAAATGTATAAAAAACCGCATTCACATTGAAACATTGCCCTCAACCAGCCCCGCAAACGCGGGTATGGCGAAAGGGCGAAAAACCGCTTTATGGAAAAAGGCGATAAGGGAAGGTCTTTCCGACAGGGGAAATTTGCCCCGTCATTCCGGTGAAAGCCGGAATCCGTTATTCAATTCAGGTTAAAAAGAAAATACCGGTCCGTATCAGGCGTGGAATGGCTTAAGTCAATTTTGCGCAATGTTAATTATTTATCCGAGACTTTAATCTTTCTGTCGGACAGGGTTAAAGTCCTGATTACCGCTCCGGCGGGAATAACCCCTTCTTTCCCCTTGTTTAAGAAAGCCAACGGACATAAAATGACGCCAGCAGCAACAGTCCCTCCTATTTCAGAATCTCCTTTCGTATTAAAACTGCCCTTCAGAACAATAAGAGTTCCGTCAACAGCGGTTGTGTGATCCACGGTAATTGTGAGATGTCCGGAAATTCCGGCCATGCTCGCCTTTTTTCTGTCCGACACCGTAGCAGAAACGGCAGTACCACTCTCAATGACAGTTATACCGTCAACTTTGATGTCCCGTTCAACGAAAAGAATAACTTGTTCGCCGACTCGCATATGTTGTGAAGAAATACGTTGTTTTGTTTGAACGGGCACAAGAACAGATTCCCTCAAAACAACTTCACGGGCAAAGGCATTTGTTGTGCCGGAAACGGAAAAAACCAATACTGCTATTGCAATACAAAAACCTGAACGTTTAATTAATTTCATTTGTAGTCCTCCTGTGAACTAAAGATTTTTCAAATCTTGACGGAAAGCAGAGTATGAAAAAGCCAATTCCGCCGAGAAAACCCGTAACTGCTCTTGTCAGGTTCATGCCTTGGTAACCGGTCACACTCTGAATGGACACATCCAGAATGGCCGGAAGCAATAAAAAAACGCCAAGCAGGACACGACTTGAATACCTTTGCGGACGGCAAACAAACAAAGCGGCAAGAGCCACGCCCGTATATCCCAAAAGACACCTTGAGCAAAGCCCGCAGGGAAACCCCGAAACCCAAAATGACCGGGAGGGCAACTGATGACATATGAAAGACAGCCACAGGTAAATGGATTCACCGCTGGGAAATCTGCCGATTGATTGACGTATGGGTGCGACAAATGAGGAAACAACCAGCAGAAAGGAAGTGAGAAAGATCAGTATTCTTATAAGTTGGAACTGTCTTGAAAATGAAAACACAACCAGAAATGATTTTCTCATTCTGCACTCCTTAATTGCTGACTTTCCAACGCAAGGCGCCGGGTCTTGTTCAGCAACTAAATAGAGAATTTAGAAGTTCTGTTTATTTCCCGAGGGTCTTGTATTCACAGAGACCCGACAGTGCGGGTTCCCTATAAAATTGCTGAACGTAATCATTCTAAACCAATTCTTTCGGGGCTGTCAAGACCACCCCTGTAATTCTGATATAGTTTTCAGAGCAAATGGCAAAACATTGCAATTTCCTCATCATCGGCGCGGGAGTAATCGGTTCCGCTTGCGCATACTCAATTTCCCTGAGATTTCCCAAGGCGAAAATCGTTGTTGTTGACCCCGACCTTGAGGGAGAGTTTTCCTCGTCTTTGAAAAACGCGGGCGGGATTCGCGCAACATGGCGAGGAAAGGCGAATGTGGAACTCTGCGCCCGCTCAATACGGTTCTACCGCTCCATAGCGGACGCCGTGGCGTTCAAAGAGTCCGGGTACTACTGGCTTCACAACGAAAAAACCGATTTGGAAATGCGGACAAACCTTCCGCTTTACCGCGAATACGGCTTGAATGTTGATATGTACGGAGTGGAAGAGGTGCGCAGGCATCTGGAATTTGTAACAGACACAAGCGGGATTGAAAGTCTTTCGGTGTCGCGCGATGCGGGTTTTGTTGACCATTACTCGCTCAGAGAGTTTTACAGAAAAGAGGCGAGGAAAAGAAAAGCGGAATTTGTTGACAGAACCTTTGTCCGCCGGATTGAAGTTGAAATGGGAAAAGCCAAAACTGTTTTTACCCGAAAACTGGAAACCTCCGAAAAACCCGAAGACCTGCTTTCCGGGCGTTTGACGCCGCGGGACGACAGAGAAGGAGTGGCGTATGAGTGCGAAACGCTTGTCAACGCGGGCGGGGCGTGGGCTTCGCGGATTGCCTCTCTGTACGGGATAAAGGAAAATGCGGTAAAACCCCGCAGGCGGCAGATTCAGATTGTGAAATGCCCCGGACTCGACCTCTCAAAGGTCGGTATGGTTATTGACACAAGCGACATATATTTTCACGGCGAGGGAGACGGAGCGCTTGTCGGATACTCAAACCCCGATGAACCGTTCGGAGTGAACTACGAATATGATTTCTACCGTTTGGACGAAGAAAGCCCTTTTGCGAAATGGATATGGAAACCGCTCGCAAAAAGAATTAGGGCGTTTGAAAACCTGAAATTTGTAAGGGGCTGGGCCGGTATGTATGCGGAAACCGCGGACAGGTCAGGCTATCTGGGAAAAGCGCCCGGGCTGGAAAATGTGTATGAGTGTTTCGGCCATACGGGCAGAGGGCTGATGATATCCCATGGCGCGGCGGAGGCACTCTCGGGTCTTATTGAAAAGGGAAAATTTGACGAAGAACTCGCAAGTGCGAAGCACCTCTCAAGAGACAGACCCGAAGGTCCCGTATTTGAGGAGCTTCACATTTAGTAAACGGTGAGAAAAGGCACGCGGGATTCTCAAACGCATCCGGCGGCGCGTTGAGGCTCCTTTTCCGGAGGTTCTTGACAGTTTCAACCCTGCGTATAAGTTTTCCGCGTATCCGTAAAGGATTTTCTATGCACATGGGAAAAATATTTCTGTTTGTCGCAGTTTTGTTGATGACTACGACCGCAAATTCCATAACCGACACGGCTCAGCTTGAGAGGATTGGCATAGAAGAAAAACTTGGCGAACAGGTGCCTGCGAACATTGCGCTTGTAAATCACCTGGGACGGGAGGAACTTATCGGGCGGTACTTTGACGGCAAAAAGCCCGTTCTTCTTCAACTTGTTTTTTACAAATGCCCACACAACTGCCGTTTTGCGATGAAGTTTCTCACAGAAACCGTAAACGCCCTGTCGGACAATTTTGAATCTTTCAAAATCGGTAGTGACTACCGGGTGTTGACGGTAAGTTTTGATGAGTCCGACACCACGGAGACGGCTTTGGAAAAAACGCGGGAAAGTCGCTCCCTGCTCACGCACAAAGAGGGAGCCGGGGAGTTGAGGTTTTTTACCGCAAGTCCGGAAGAAATTGAAAGACTGACCGAAGCGGCGGGTTTCGGGTTCAGAAAAGAGGGAGACGGCTTTGACCATCAGTCCGCGCTTATAGCGCTGACCCCGCGAGGCAGGATTGCACGTTATCTTTACGGGATACAGCACGAGCCAGTGGACCTGAAACTCGCCCTCATTGAAGCGTCAAACGGCCGCATAGGTGGCAGTGAGATAATTAACAAAGTTCTTCTTTTCTGTTATAAATTTGACCCCGTCGGCCGGAAATACGCTCTGCGCGCAATTGCAATAGTAAAAATCTCTGGTGTTGTTACACTTCTGATTCTTGCGGCTTTCCTTTACAGAATGTGGAGACGGAAATCAAAGTCGGAGGTTGATTAATTTTAAATGAACAGTTGGCTCCCGGAAGCCGCGTCTGAAATTGCCCTTAAAGTGGACAATGTGCTGGTCGCGGTCACAGTTATTTCATTCATATTTTTCATACTGATATCGGCAGTATTGGTCGTCTTTGCCATAAAATACAGACGGAGAACGGCAAACGACAAAACCCCGAGCATCACGGGAAACGAGGCGCTTGAGATATTCTGGACTGCGGTCCCGTCTGTTATTCTGATACTGATATTCATTTACGGCCTCGTAGTCTTCAATGAAATGAGGGTCCCGCCCCAAACCGCGGTTGAGGTAAAAGCCATCAGCAAACAGTGGCTGTGGCAGTTTGAGTATGGAAACGGCAAAAAGACCATCAACGAGCTGAACGTTCAGCACAATTTGCCGGTCAGGATAATAATGAGGTCCGACGATGTTCTTCACAGTCTTTTCATTCCGGCCTTCAGGGTCAAACAGGATATCCTGCCCGGAAGATTCACCCAACTGTGGTTCAAACCGACAAAAGTCGGAACCTTCGTGATATTCTGCGCCGAATACTGCGGCACGGGACACTCCAAGATGCTCGGACGCGTCAATGTTATGAGCCCTGAAGCGTTCGCCAGATGGGAAGGCAAAGGTGCCGGGAACAAAAGCGCGGCCGCTTTTTCATCTTCAATTCCCGCACATGAACGGGGACAAAAACTCTATGCAAACAGGGGTTGCAACGCCTGTCACAGTATAGACGAAAGTCCCGGAATCGCGCCGGGTTTCAAAGGGGTTTTCGGCAAAACAAGAGAACTCGCAAACGGCAGTATTACGGCAGACGAGAATTACATAATAGAGTCAATTTACGAGCCGCAGGCAAAAATAGTCGCCGGTTATGCGCCGGTTATGCCATCTTTCAAGGGAATACTCTCCGAGAGCGAGGTTTCGGATATCATAGAGTATTTAAAAACACTCAAGTAGAAACGTAACAGAAGGAGAAACGGACAAAATGACAGACAATCACTATTCTCAAAAGGCGCAGCACACGCCCTATTTCTCCCACGGAGGAAGCGGACTGTGGCAGTGGCTGACATCAACCGATCATAAACGCATCGGGGTGATGTATCTTGCGAGCCTGCTTTTCTTTTTCGCCTTCGCGGGAATTATCGCCCTTTTGATGCGGTATGAGCTTGCCACCCCTGAGAGTGATATTTTCAGCCCCCATACATACAACGTTCTGTTTACTCTTCACGGCTCGGTAATGGTGTTTTTCTTTATTGTTCCCGGTCTTGCCGCGTCTTTCGGAAACTTTCTCATACCCCTGATGATAGGAGCGAGAGATGTCGCGTTTCCGAAACTGAACATAGCAAGTTACTGGATATACCTTGCGGGAACAGCGGTTCTACTTTACGCACTTCTCGGCGACACGGTTGACACGGGCTGGACTTTCTACGCTCCCTACAGCGTGAAAACGGGAACAAATGTCATCCTTATCACCGCCGGCATTTTTGTTCTGGGATTTTCGTCAATTTTGACCGGGTTGAATTTTATAGTAACAATCCACAAACTCAGGGCTCCCGGAATGACATGGGGGAGACTGCCTCTTTTCATATGGGCGTCCTACGCGACGTCCATACTCCAGCTTCTGGCGACTCCGGTTGTGGGAATCACCCTGCTTCTTCTAATTGCGGAAAGAACGCTGGACATCGGGTTTTTTGACCCCGCCAAGGGGGGAGACCCGATTCTTCTGCAAAACTTCTTCTGGTTTTACTCCCATCCCGCGGTCTACATAATGATCATTCCGGGCATGGGAGTCATCTCGGAAATTATTCCGGTGTTTTCAAAAAAACCCATATTCGGCTACAAAGCCATGGCGTTTTCAAGTTTCGGAATTGCGGTAATCAGCTTCCTTGTGTGGATGCACCATATGTTTGTAAGCGGAATTTCCGTTCTCGCAGCTCAGGTGTTTTCATTCATAACAATGCTTGTCGCGATCCCCACGGCGATAAAGGTGTTCAACTGGCTGGCCACTCTGTACAAGGGTTCCATACTGCTCGCGTCACCGATGCTTTACGCGCTTTCCTTCATATTTCTCTTCCTTGTCGGAGGGCTCACGGGAGTGTTTCTCGGAGCGCTCGCCGCGGATGTTCACCTGCATGACACATATTTTGTCGTGGGGCATATGCACTACGTTATGTTCGGCGGCACAGTTATGGCGTTTTTCGGTGCGCTTCACTTCTGGTTTCCAAAGATGTTCGGCAGAAACTTCAATGAGACAGTGGCAAAAATCGCGTGGTTTCTGATCTTTATCGGATTCAATGTAACTTTCTTCATACATCACATAATGGGCACTCAGGGAATGCCGCGCAGATACGCAAGTTATCCGGACGAGTTCACTTACGGACACCTGGTTTCAACCTACGGTTCATGGATTCTGGCAATCGGGATAATCCTTATGTTCGCAAACTTTTTGCACGGAATTACCAAAGGGGAAAAAGCGGGCAGAAACCCCTATGAGTCCCTGTCTCCAGAGTGGCAGACGGAGTCTCCGCCGCCGCATGAGAATTTTGACGAAGTGCCAACCTTTACGGACTGGACTTACGGATACGGAGAGAAAAAATAAATGTCTGAACAATATAAAACCGCGCACCAGAGCCACGAACTTGACCCGGTTACGGAATACCAATCTTCCAAGCTCGGAATGTGGTTGTTTCTTGGAACTGAGGTTCTGCTTTTCGGCGGGCTTTTCGCCGCCTACGCGCTTTTCCGCGCGAAATTCCCGGAACTTTTCCACGAACAGCACTTTGAGTTGAATGTAAAACTCGGCGCGATAAACACGGTTGTTCTTATCTTCAGCAGTCTGACAATGGCACTTGCGGTTGCCGCTTCAAAAAAGGGCGAACAGAGAAAAGTTCTTCTTTTTCTCGGCATAACAATCCTGTGCGCTTTCGCCTTTGGAGTGAATAAATACTTTGAATACGGAGCGAAGTTCAGCCATCACATATATCCGAGCACAAGCGTGTTTTTTGCTCTCTATTTTCTCATGACAGGGTTACATATGATCCATGTATTTATCGGAATCATTCTTCTCGGCGTACTGTTTGTCCTTACCCGAAGGGGAGTTTTTAGCGCCGAATACAACACGCCAATTGAGCTTGGCGGGCTCTATTGGCACCTTGTGGACCTGATCTGGATATACCTTTTTCCACTGCTGTATTTAATAGGTTGAACGGAGGAAAAAATGTCGTCGCAAAACAATACAAACCCCGAAGAACACTCGCACGGAACATTGCAGTATTTTGTTGTCTGGGGCGCACTAATGGCGCTTACGGCACTCACCCTGTGGACCGCAAGCATTGATTTGGGCGGTCAACTAAACATCATAATCGCCATGTTGATTGCCTCGGTAAAGGCAGGCATAGTGGCGCTTTATTTTATGCATTTGAAATTTGAGGACAAACTCACCTGGGTATACGCGATATATCCGATCTTCCTGCTTCTGTTGCTCATAGGAACAACTCTGATGGAAAACTTCAGTCGTATTCCGGCGGTGAACTGATGCTTTCCAGACTGGCTTTAATATCCCTTGTCATTCTTCTGGTCTGGGGAAACATCGTCGCGGGGCTAAAGGTGGGTCTCGCCTGTCCGGACTGGCCTCTCTGTCACGGCAAGATTCTCCCGCCTTTGCGCTGGGATATCTACGCCGAGTTTCTCCACCGCATTATCGGGGCATTCACGGCGGTTGTTATAATCTGGCTTTCCGCAAGGCGTATAAGGTCATACACGGGAGCCGCGAAACTGCTTCCGGCTCTCGCGATTTTTCTGCTTGTTGTCCAGATTGGGCTCGGTGGCTCGGTGGTTTTGCTCAAACTGCCGACCGACCTGACAACCGTCCATTTCGCCAACGCGGCTCTTATCTTCTGCATAACGGTTTACATGAGCCGTTTTGAGACCAGTCCCCGAAACGGGCTTTCAACATCGGGAATTTACGGAATGTGGTTTGCCTTCGCCGCGCTTGTTCTTTTTCAGGCGGTTGCCGGCGCGTTTGTGCGCCACTCGGACGCGGGGCTTGCCTGTGGAGCTGACTTCCCCAAATGCCTCGGAGTGTGGATTCCGCCCGACCTTTCCGGCGTGGTGCTTTATCACTTCTTCCACAGAGCCCTCGGATATCTCATAGCGTTATTCGCAATCGGTATGGCGGTTTTCTCCCACACATACGCCGGGAGCAAAATGCGAAAAGCCGCATATGTGATTCTCGGCTCGGTGTTTCTTCAAGTCGTCATCGGTGTCGGTATGATTCATTCGGGGCTTCAGTTTGCCGCGACCGCGCTCCATCTGCTTGTTGCGCTGCATATTCTTTCGTTCAGTCTTTTCAAATGGTTTGAAAGCGGCGAAAATCCGGTTGGTTAGTATGGACGGCAAAAAACCCGTTCGGGAAATTGTGGTTTCAGCGGTTGTCCTCTCAAAACCGGGAATTATCCTCAGCGTCGTATTCACCGGGTTTGCCGGGATGGTTCTTTCCGGCGGTGGTATCCCCGAAATAAAAACCGCCTTGCTTGGTTGCATTACCCTTATGGTTGCGGCGGCCGGTTCGGCAATCTTCAACAACTTTCTGGACAGAAAATCCGACAAACTTATGGACAGACTTTGCGCGAGAGTGAACGCGCTTGAGCTTCTTGGAGAGAAAAACGCGGCTGTTTTGTCATTCATTCTCATGGGAGGCGCGACAGTTGTCTCCGCAATCTGGATAAATCTTCCCAACGCTTTGTTAATCACCCTTGCCGCGGCGAGTTACACGGTTCTCTACACGATGTTTCTCAAAAGAAACTCCCCGTTCGGAACCATTCTCGGCGGAATCCCGGGCGCGCTTCCGGTGCTTATCGGGTACACGGCAATCAGTCCCGAAATCGGCGCGGACGCGCTTCTGCTTTTTATTTTTATGATGTTGTGGCAACCGCCGCACTTCTGGGCACTTGCGCAGAAATACAGCCATGAATATGAAAAAGCCGGAATTGACGTTCTTCCTGTGGCGTTCGGTGAAAAATACACAAACATTCTGATTGTTCTCTATTCAATCTCACTTATTCCACTGACCCTTACAATGTTTCTTACCGGAATGGCGACCGCCTACTTTGCCGCCGCCGCGCTTGCCCTTGGCATCTACTTCAACTTCATGGTTATAAGGTGCGCGGTCAGGGGCAGAGGATATGAAACTGCGTTTGGGGCGTCAATCATCTATATGCTGATGATAATGACCGCGCTGATTGTGGATATAGCGACAAGAGACAGAGAAATCAAAAAAATTATGGAATTGATTGAAGTCGCGAGCTTGTCTTCGTTGTATCATTTGATATAATGCTAATATATCAAGTGAAGGATACGCAAGATAGCGGCAGAAGAGAAAAACAAAGATATATGGTATGCAACCGGAGTTCCCCGGCAAGGGGCAAAGTTGCATGAGGCGTTGAATGAAGGGTTTTCCTATCAGATTTACAACAAACTCTCCGCCATTTCCGGGCTTGATAAAAAAGAGCTTGCGAGAATAACGTTAATTTCTCCCGCCACACTTCAGCGGCGGGCAAAGGCTGGAAGGTTCAACAAAAACGAGAGCGACCGTCTATACAGGTTTGTCAAAGTTCTGGAAGCGGCAACGGGGCTTTTCGCGGGCGACAAAGAGGCGGCAATGGATTGGCTAACTCATCCCGTTCGCGGTCTCGGATACAAAAAGCCCGTTGATTTGCTCGGAACATCGGTTGAGAGCGACCAGATTCTGAATTTGATAGGGTGTCTTGAGCACGGGATTTTTGTTTGAAAGTTTTCAACATTTACCGGCTTGTCAAAGACGAGTATTCAACCGTTGCGTTCAGCGGTGAAGGAACTGAAGAATTTGGCGGAAGGTGGAGCAGCATAGGAACAACGTGCGTCTATACAGCCGGTTCGGAGTCTCTGGCGATTCTTGAAGTGTTTGTGCATCAGAGAAGGAATATCAAAATGGACAGATACTGTTTGTTTGAATTGCAAATACCGGAAAAAGATGTGTTGTATTTGAAACAAAAACAACTGCCAAGTAACTGGCGAGCCAACCCGTCGCCGCAAGAAACCGCAATAATCGGCGACTTTTGGCTCTGGAAAAAGAAAACCCTCGCCCTTGCCGTGCCAAGCGCGGTTGTGTCAGGAGAATGGATTTATATACTGAACCCGCAGCATACGGGTTTTGAACAGGTGGTTAAGAAGGTAAAAAAACTGCCGTTTGAGTTTGACGCACGGTTGTGAGGGTAAGGTAGAATAAGACATTATTTGAGTCAACGGGTCTTCTAATATTGAAGAACACGCCAGAGAGATACATCTTTGACTAAAGAAAAAATAGAAGGTAAGAAAAAACAGTTGCAAACGAAGCTTTTGCAACATTGTCTACAGAAGAAACACTTTGTTTTCCACAATGACCTCGTAAAGGAAATTTCAAAAGAAGTTGGGTTTGGAAACCCGTTTGATGTAACAAAAATTGACTCAACCGAAAAACTTCCCGAACTTCTGAAAGCAAAAGATTTCTTCATCTTACATTTGGGCGAAGGTAAGCACCAATTTGTGAAAGGCATCAAAAATGGCTATCACAAATTTGAAACGATTCCCGAAAAGAATATCCAAAACTGGACATACAGAAAAAGTTTGCTCAATGAGTATGATACAAGCGAAAGTAACATTCTATCTGTAGCATTCAACCAGAGAATAACTCATCACTTCCTTTACGGAAATGAGAATATAGAAGCGAAAGTGTATCAATCAAGAAGAACCAAGAAAACTATCTCCTATAATGTAGGCAAGCAAAAAATAAAGACCACAAACTTACAAATGGAAATAGACCAGACTTTTGAACACAACGGAGTAGTAACTGTCGTTGAAGGTAAAAACGGTTTTTTGGGTGATTTTGCTGTTTATCAAATCTATATTCCTTTTGTTTATTTTTCAGACCTAAAAAAAGAAGAAGGTCTTGAGATGAAACAAATAAACTGTTGCTATCTGTTAAGAGACAATGTTGAAAACGAATCTGTTTTGAGACTTTATCTTTACTCATTTAAAAAACCAGGCGACATGACTTCAATACAACTTTTAAAAGCCGCAGAGTACAAATTGGTAAATAAATGAGATTGCCGAACAAATACAGAAACTCCGTTGTCAATGAGGATGTTCTAAAAGTCTTAAAAAAACTCCCAGACAACTGTCTTGATATGGTCTATGGAGACCCTGACTACAATGTCGGCATAGTTTACGCTGGAGGAGAAAAACACAGAAAGGCTTGGCAATCTTATATTGCCTGGTATTCGGAGCTCGCAAAAGAAAGCTTGCGAGTTTTAAAACCAGAAGGAAATCTTTTTCTGCTTAACTATCCAAAACAAAACTCATATCTTCGGGTTAATTTTCTTGATGAAGCAGCTTATGAAGTTCACGATTACGCTTGGGTTTACAATACAAACGTTGGGCATTCAAAAAAGCGTTTTACCACAGCACACCGCTCAATACTTCACGCGACAAAAACGAAGGACAATAACTTCTACAAAGACCAAGTGGCGGTTCCATATCAAAACCCCGAAGACAGAAGGATAAAACAAAGAATTGCAGAAGGACACAAAGGCAGAATGCCCTATTCATGGTTTTACTTTGACTTAGTAAAAAATGTTTCAAAAGACAAAACCTTTCATTCCTGCCAGATTCCACTGCCTCTTGTTGAAATGCTTATCAAATCCTGCACTGTGGAAAAGGATAATGTGTTTATTCTTTTTGGCGGAAGCGGTTCCGAAATAATCCTCACAAAAAACCTCAAGAGAAACTTTCTGTCCTGTGAGACAAACAAGAAGTACCATAAAATGATACTGGAACGCATAGAGAAAAATGGCTTTATAGATATAAAATACAAACAGAAATTTATCAGAGACAAAAAATATCCCGACATGGAAAAAGAGGCTTTGCAGAATCAGCCAAGACTTTTAGAAACCCCTGCAAAAAGAAGAAAAACTTTACGGCGGGCTTAAAATGCACAAGACTAACGACACAATCTCAAAACAATGGAATTCAATCTATCGCTATTTCAAAACAACCAACGAACCGTATGACGAACTGGATTTTGACGGAGAGGAACTATGGATTTGGCTGGACGGAAAAGTCATTGAAAGATATTGCATCAAAGACCTTTCCACAATTATTGACAATTTTCAGTAACTTCAATCGGAAATGATACTTCCGTTTTTCTCAATCAATATGTTTTGAATATCTTCCCGTGTGCGGACATCCGCATAATGCGCCATCCTGTGATGGTGCGCGCACACAACAGATAAATTCCCAATATTATTCTCTCCGCCTTCGCAAAGAGACTTAATGTGATGAACCTCAATATAAGGCGTTCCGTCCTCTTTGATGAATGAATTAACGCATTTTGGTAGTAAACAGTCAAAACCGAAAACCTTTGTGGCTTTTGTTTTCCAAGAGGCGTCTCTGACAAATACCTCAAAAAAATATTCTCTCTTTTCCACGGGAGATTTTTTAATTATCTCAATAAGGCTCTCATCTTCCGCTCCGGCTTGCAGAATTGGCAAATCCTGTCCTCGTAAACAATATTCCCCTTTGCTTTTAAACGCTATAAGGTCAACGTCCCTTAATTCTTGAAGGACTCTTCTTACTGTCGCGTTCGGAGTTTTTGCCTTATCTCTGAAACCGGAAATTTCGTCTTTGTTTTGCTTCTGAAGCTCTTGAAGGGTAAAAGCTCTCTCACCACTCCTTTCGCAGTGTTGAACTACTAAATCATAAACAAACTCTTTCCAAGTCATTTCCCTTTCAAATACTCCACATAACCCTCTTTCTCAAGCCGTTCAAACTTCTTCCTCACGCCGTCCGCAAGTCCCTTTTTAAACTCAACAATTTTATCCCGAAGCGCGGGGGCTTTCACCGCAAGAATCTCCGCCGCGAGAATTCCCGCATTCTCGCCGCCGTCAACGGCAACAGTCGCAACCGGAACACCAGCGGGCATCTGGAGAATTGAAAGAACCGAATCCACACCGTCAATGGAGTTTGAAGAGTTAATCGGCACGCCGATAACCGGAAGCGGGGAAATAGACGCTATCATTCCGGGCAGATGCGCCGCGCCTCCCGCGCCGGCAATGATTACATCTATCCCGCGCGTGTGCGCGTTTTGCGCAAAATCAAAAAGCCGCTGCGGGGTTCTGTGAGCGCTCACGATTGTAACCTCAACGGGAACTCCCAAACCCTCAAGAAAGGCCGCCGCCTTTTTCATAACCCCAAGGTCCGAATCAGAACCCATAACAACGCTTACAACCGGTTTGCTCATGACACCACCCTAAGATTTTGTTTTATGAACCGCGCCTTTGTCAAAGCATTTTTTATATCCCTGTCGGTAACCGTAACATGCCCCATCTTTCTGAATGGTTTTGTGCGCGTCTTTCCGTAGATGTGAAAGCTCGCCCCGCTCACCCTCATGCACTCATCCAATCCGCTGTATATCGCTTCCCCCTCATACCCCGGCTTGCCCAGAATGTTAACCATAACAGACGGAGTTTTAAGAGCCGTGCCGCCAAGCGGCAAATCCAGCACGGCGCGAAGGCACTGCTCGTATTGCGATGTCACGCACGCCTCTATTGTGTGATGTCCGCTGTTGTGCGGACGCGGAGCGGCCTCGTTAACCATAACCCGCCCGTCTGTGGAAAGAAAAATCTCAACCGCTATTATTCCCCGCAGCGACAGAGAATCCGCAATCTCAAGCGCAATTTTCTCCGCCTCCGTAAGTGCCACGGGGTCAACATTCTCCACGGGACAAACAAGATACTCCACAAGGTTTGCCTCGCTGTTGAATATCAACTCAACAGGCGGAAAACATGCGGTCTGCCCGCTCCCGTTGCGCGCCACGATAACCGACAGTTCTCTTTCTATGTCAACAAAGGTTTCAACAACCGAAGGGCCGTCAAGAAGCCGCCCGAGGTCAGACTCCGAACGGACAACCGATACACCCCGCCCGTCATAGCCGCTTGTGCGAAGTTTCTGCACAAAAGGAAGTTTGAGCGCGCCGCCCGCAACCGCATCCGCAATCTCACGCGGAGTGTCAAAAAGGGAGAAATCCGGCGAGGGAATCCCCCGCTCCGAGTAAAACTGTTTCTGAAGCCCCTTGTCCTGTATAAGCGAAATAACTTCAGGCGAGGGATTTGTCATCGTTCCATCGCGCTCAAGAGTCTTGAGCGCGTCCGTGTTCACATGCTCTATCTCTATGGTCAACATGTCCGCGCCGTGTCCGAAATTCATCACATCGGAGGCATTTTTGAAATCCCCCTTTGTAAAATCCGAGCAGACCGAAGACGCCGGACAGTCGCCCGAAGGGTCAAGAATCATTGTCGGCAAATTCCATTCGGCTGCGGCAAGGCACAGCATCTTGCCAAGCTGGCCGCCACCGAGAATTCCAAGCCGTGTTTTTATGCCTTTTGCGCAAAATCCGCTCACAGTTTGAATCCTATCCTATAATATCCGTAAGGTCGGCTGGATGCTCCATAACATAACGCGCTCCGGCGCCGACAAGCTCGTCTCTGCTGCGAAATCCCCAAAGTACCCCAACGGGAAGCATCCCGGCGGCAACCGCAGTTTTCATGTCTATGGCAGAATCCCCCACAAACGCGGTTTGCTCCGGGCCAATCGAAATCCTTGAACAGAGTCCCAGAGCTCCGGCGGGGTCGGGCTTTCGCGGAGTCTCACCGCTGTGTCCGACAATCTCGGCAAACGGCCAGTCCGAAAGAAGACTGCGGACAATCTTTGAAGTCATCTCCTGCGGCTTGTTGGAAAGCACGGCAATCGTTACGCCGCCGCCGCAAAGAGCGCCAAGCAACTTCTCTATGCCATCGTAAGGTTTTGTGAGAACATCAAAACCCTCTCTGTAGGACAGCATAAAACCCTCAAGACATCTGCCTATGTCCGCCCTGGAGGCATTTTGGGGAAGAGCTTTTTTTATCATTCCCTCAGCGCCCTCGCCTATGAAAAGCCTGTATTCGTCAACATCCCGGTGGGGAAACCCGTTGCGTTGTAAAGACGCATTGGCGGCATTGGCTATGTCTGCAACCGAGTCAACAAGCGTCCCGTCAAGGTCAAAAATTACGGCTTTGTATTTCAACTGTCTCAGTTCCCCGTCCACAGATATCTTCTTTTAACCTCTTCAATCGCTTCGGGCTCTCCGACAAAAGTTACGGAATCCCCCTGCTCCAAAACGGTCATCGGACCGGGAACAACAGCGTGCCCGGCTTTCTTGACAAGGGCCACAAGACAGCCCTGAGGCAATTTGGAATTCCTCAACGGCTTGCCGACAAGAGCATGGGACGGACTGTCCCAGGGGCCGATTTCAAAAGTGATTATCTGCTCACTGCGCGTGAATATTTCCCTGAGTTCATCCTCTCCGGGAGCTCTCATCCAATCTCTGTGAAAGCTTTCATCTTCAACTATGCTTGCCATTCTGGCGAGTATTCTGAGATGCAGGTTGGGGTCGTCCTTGGGACTTACGAGAAAAAACAGCGCTTTCGCCGAGGATGCGGACTGCATGGGTTCTTCGCCACTTGCACGGATACCGACCCCGCGGCGCGAGCGAACCATCACAATCTCCATATTGTCAAGCCCGGCAAGCCTCAAATGCGGAAGAGCTACGCCGTCTCCGGTAACAGGTGTCATGCCAACTCCGGTGTTTTCTATAAAAAGCCGCGCAATTTCCGCGGGAGAGAAATGCCTTATGCGTTGACACAGTTTCTCCGCCACAAGATGGGCGACCATCTCAAAATCAAGCCCGTCACGGTCTTTCAAATCAATCACTCCGCTTCCCACCATAAGGCGGTCAAACGGGTCTTCTTTGCGCAAGCCCTTTTCTTTGAGTATTCCCCTTAGTTCGGTGTCCAGACCGTCGTATCTTGAACGCCCGAGTTTTTCAAACAGATGAAATATCGCTCCGCCTCTCTCGGCACCGCCTCGGACATAAAACCGATACCATATCACGCACACGGCTACGACAACTGCGGTGAAAAACTTTGCCATAAAACCGAAACTGAAAAACAACCAGAGAGAGAAAAGAATGCCGGCAAACTGCATCCAGGGATAAAAAGGAGATTTGTATCCCGGGTCGTATGACTCAATTCTACTTTCTCTCATCACAATCACGGAAAAACACACAATCGCAAACACAAAAAGCTGAAAAGCACTTGCAAGTTTTACAATCCTGATAGGGTCAAGAAGAACAAGCACAACCGTGACCGCAAGCACCGTCAGCGCAAGGGCATAGACGGGCGTGCCGTTTTGTGAAATTTTCATAAAAACGCGTGGCATAACATCGTCCCGGCTCATTGCCAGAGGGTAGCGCGATGCGGTAAGCGTTCCAGCGTTTGCGACCGAGATAAACGCGGCAATGGCCGCAAAGGATATGATGTGAAGTCCCGTCTTGCCGAGAACCGCTCCCGCGGCGTCCGCAGCAAGGGTATAGTCCCCGAGCACTTCCTTTCCGGGAATGACACCGACCATTACAAGAATGCCAAGCCCGTAAATTAAAACGGATACGCCAAGCGCATAAAACATCCCAAGCGGAATGGTGCGCTCGGGGTCTTTAACCTCCTCCGAGAGACTAGTAACCTTTGTTATCCCCGCGTAACTGATATAGACCATCGCGGAAGTGGCAAGCATCGCTTCGGGCGAAAATTCAAAAAATGTTGACAGGTTCGCCGAATCAATTTCCGGAATGCCCACGGCAATGAAAACCGTGAGCGTCAAAATGAGAATGGTAACAAGTAGCTTCTGGAAATCGCCGCTTCCCTTTGCCCCGACGGCGTTAACCATTCCTATGACAAAGCAGGAGAAGATTGAGAACGGAACAACATAATTACTATAATCCGGGAAAAAATGCAACAGGTAGTAACCCATACCGATAAGCGCGAAAGCGGATTTGAGAACAAGGGCCAGCCAGCTGCCAATTCCCCCCACGGTGCCGAAAAGAGGCCCCAGAGAGCGGTCTATGAAATAATAGACGCCTCCCGCTCTGGGCATGGCGGTTGAAAGCTCGGCTATACTGAATATGACTGGAACAAGGGCAAAAACGGCCACCATATAAGCTATGACGACCGATGAGCCAAGCCCGAATTCCTTCGCGGCAATACCGGGAAGAAGAAAAAGCCCCGCGCTCAGGGAGGTGCCAACTCCGAGTGCGAAAATGTCTTTTACGCCAAGCTCTTTTCTGAGTTTTTTAGAAGAACCGCTCATTGTGATTACCTTGTTGAAACGCCCGCGCTAACTTGAGAAAAGTGACACAAGGTTGAATATCGGCAGATACATTGAAATCACTATAACCGAGACCGCAACGCCCACAATAAAAATTGCCGAGCTTTCCGCAAGGGATTGAACCGCAAGGGAGAGTGAATCCGCCTCCTGCTGATAACTGCCCGCAAGACCGTCAAGGATAAACGCGAGTCTTCCCGACTGTTCCCCGGCTTCTATCATGGACAGAAATACCGGAGGAAAAAGTTTGCCGCCACCGAAGGACTCCGAAACTCCCCTTCCCTTGACCATCTCCCGCGCCGCGGAGACAACCGCTTTTGAGAAAAAACGGTTGTTCGAGGATGTGGAGACAACCTCAAGGGCGGAAACAAGCGGAACGCCTCCGCGAAGAAGTGCGGCAAGGGTCGTGCAAAACCGCGCGAGAATTGATTTGTGCGTCATTTCGCCAAAAACCGGAACAAAGAAAACAAGACGGTCGATAAACTCCGCCGCCTTGTCGGAGCGCTTGTAAACAACAAAGGGCGCAACCAGCGCGGCGGGGAAGAAAACCGCGATAAAGACAAGATTGGATTTCACAAACACCCCGAAATTCATAACGGCAGCCGTCAGAGGCGGCAACTGCGCCCCCATATCCTCAAACACTCGAGCGAATACCGGAACAAGAAACGACACGGCAAGAAAAAGAACGACAAACGCGCCCGTAATCACGGTCAGCGGATATACCATCGCGGCAAGTGCCTTTTTCTTCAACTGCTCCGCTTTCTGAAGACTGTCGGCAAAGTTCATCATTATTTCGCCCATGTTTCCGCCCTTTTCGGCGGCTTTCACAAGACCCGTGTAGAGGGATGAAAACGCCTCCGGATGTTTTTCCAGAGCGGAGGAGAAACTTTCCCCGCGCCTTACCGACCGCGCGGTTTGCTCAACTATATTTCTGAACCGGGTGTTTGTCTCCTGCGAAGCGAGAACCCCAAGCGCGCGGGAAATGTCAATGCCGGCGCCGACCATAACGGAAAATTTCCTTGTAAACGCATAGACCGCCGAAGACGGCACCGGTCCGGTGTAAATATCGGTTTGGAGAATACCGTAAACCCGCCCCGCAAAACCTTTTGCGAATCCTTCGCGCAAGAATGCCCCCTTGCGGCGAATGCCGTCCGGGGACGACAACACGCCCATGTTTCTCAGACGCGAAACCACCTCGGACTTGCTTGACGCCTCCATTTCACCGCGTGTTTTCACGCCTTTGGATTCTCCTTCCCAGATAAAAACCGGCATAACCGTCCGTACCTACTCTCCGCCGTCGTACGGGACGTTTTTTAAAACCTCTTCAAGGGTTGTTATTCCGCGCGAAAGTTTTTCAATTGCGTTTTGCCTCATTGTTTTTAACCCCCCGCGTGCCGCCCACTCCCTCATCTCGCCCGTAGAAGCCCCCGACACAATCATCTCCCTGAGTTCGGAATTAACCACAACAACCTCGTAGACCGCTTCCCTTCCCCTGTATCCGATTTCCGAGCACGCCGGGCAGCCCGCTCCCTCGCAGACCGAATCCGGACGGCAATCTTCCTCCGGTATTTCCGCGGCACGGAGCACGGCGGCGGCAATCTCCGCGTTTTGTTTGCAGCTGTCGCATATCACCCTGACAAGCCTCTGCGACACAACGGCGCGCAGGGAAGATGCCACAAGAAACGGCTCTATTCCCATGTCAAGCAAACGCACAATGGAGGAAAGCGAGTCGCCGGTGTGAATTGTGGAAAGCATCAAATGCCCCGTAAGAGATGCCTTAACCGCTATCTCCGCGGTCTGGGAATCTCTAATCTCGCCGACAAGAATCACATCGGGGTCCTGACGGAGAAAAGACCGCAGACACTCCGAAAAAGTAAGTCCGATATCTTCCCTGACTTGAACCTGATTTATGCCGCTGATGTTGTACTCAATCGGGTCTTCCGCCGTGATGATGTTTATATTGTCGCTTTTTATCTCTTCAAGAACCGAGTAAAGGGTCGTGGTTTTTCCACTTCCCGTGGGTCCCGCTATGAGTACCATTCCATTTTCAACGCGCAGTGCCCTTTCAAAATCCGCAAGCTGTGTGCTCTCAAAGCCGAGTTGACTGAGGCTGAAATGGAGCGGTTTCGAATCCAGAATTCTTATGGCAACCTTCTCGCCGAAAATCACCGGAACAACCGAAATTCTGCATTCAAAACTTTTCCCGTGCGAAGTCTGAAAATCCATACGCCCCTGTTGTGTCAGTCTTTTTTCCACGATATTGAGTTCGCACATAACTTTGAGTCTTGAAGTCAGTACCGGTGCTATGCGAATCGGAAGTCTGTGGAAAACATACAACACGCCGTCAATTCTGTATCTGACCCTGAGCTCATTCTCATACGGCTCCAGATGTATGTCGCTTGCCCTTTTGAAAAACGCTTCTTCAATAATGGAATTTGTGAGTTTCACAACCGGCGAGGACTGCGAAAAATCCGTAACGGACTGCCTCCCGTCTTCGCTTTGTGAAGAGAGGGAAACTTCATCAATTATCCGCTGTATTGCATCGCTGGCAAAACCCCCGTCTGGACTTGTCAGATTTGTCGGCTTTGCGTAGTTGTTTTCTATAAGCGCGGTAACGGTCTGCGGGGAAACTGGTATAAATTCCGTCGTGCGTCCGGAGTGGAATTTCACGCAGTCCAAAGCGTCGGGTTTCACCCCCTTTGGAACCGCCATGACTATGGAACCGTCTTCTCCGCGCAAGGGAAAGGCGCTGTGTTTTCTGGCAAAATGTTCGGGAACGACCTCAAGGAGTTCGGGGTCAATTCTGAAGTTGTCCGGAAAATCCGGCACATCCGCTCCTGCGGACTTGAGCCCGTTCGGGCTGTTTGTGGTGGATTGCTCACTCATCTGACAACGAAAATATACAGAAAAACCCCGTTCAGTGCGATTTTCACCGCACCGTTCGGGCAAAAAAAGACGGTTTAAAAACCGTGAGCCCGGTGCGGTTTTTCAATTTCGCGCGTTTAATGATAGATTTAGTGGCGATTTTGCAGTCACCACTTGCTGTCAATGACTTTTCAAAAACTCATACTCTCTCTTCAGGATTTCTGGGCGAAACAAGGATGCATAATAGTGCAACCCTGCGACACCGAGACGGGCGCGGGAACATTCAACCCTCACACATTCCTCAGGTGTCTCGGTCCCGAGCCGTGGAAGGCGGCGTATGTGGAACCGTGCAGAAGACCCGCCGACGGCAGATACGGGAACAACCCGAACAGGCTTCAGCACTATTACCAGTTTCAAGTGCTCATCAAACCCGCGCCGGCGGACATACAGGAGCTATATATAAAAAGCCTTGAGTCGTTTGGCATAGACCCCATGAAGCACGACATAAGGTTTGTGGAAGACGACTGGGAGTCCCCGACTCTGGGCGCGTGGGGTCTCGGATGGGAAGTTTGGCTGGACGGAATGGAGATAACACAGTTCACCTATTTTCAGCAGGCAGGAGGCATTGACCTTGATCCGGTGTCTGCGGAAATAACATACGGAACGGAAAGAATCGCAATGTATCTTCAGGGAGTGGACAACGTGTTTGACCTTGAGTGGGACGGCGGGATTTCCTACGGAGAGATACACAGGGAAGGGGAATTTGAGTTTTCAACCTACAACTTTGAGAAATCCGACCGCAGGATGCTCACCCTGCTGTTTGAGCAATTCAGCGTAGAATGCAAAAAACTTAGCGAAGACGGTCTGCCGCTACCGGCTTACGAGTATTGCATGAAATGCTCCCATGTGTTCAACCTGCTGGACGCGCGCGGTGCGGTTGGAATAGCCGAAAGAGAAAACTACATGGCAAAAGTGCGCGCGCTTGCTGGCGCGTGCTCAAGGGCCTGGCTCGAAAAACGCGCCGAACTCGGTTTTCCTTTGCTCGTACAATCAAGAGGCGGCAAAGCCGGACGATGAAAAAAGACTTTTTCATGGAAATGACAGTTGAGGAGATTCCCGCGACAATGGCGCCGGAAATCGCCCGCTCGCTATGCGAAAATTTTGAGAACAAATTCCGTGAGCTGTCGGTCGGTTTTGAAAAAATCTTGTGCCTTCACACCCCCAGGCGACTCGCCCTCATGGTCGGCGGGGTTGAGACAAGACAGAAAGACACGGTGGTTGAAAATTTCGGCCCCTCGGAGGCATCGGCGTTTTCCGAAAACGGCTCCCCGACTCCCGCCGCGCTCGGGTTTGCCCGAGGCAAGGGTGCGCGCGTGGAAGACCTTGAGATAGTGGAAAGAGAAAAAGGCAGGTTTCTCGCATTCAGACAAAAAATAAAGGGCAAGGAATCGGGGCAAATAATCTCGCAAAACATCTCTTCAATCATCGCGGGAGTACGGTGTCCGAAGTCAATGAGGTGGCAAAGAGCAAGCGCGGCGTTCGCAAGGCCGGTCAGGAAGGTGTCATGCTTCTACGGAGGAGAGCCGCTTGCAATGGAGATGGAAGGAGTACCTTTTTCAACAACCGTCTCCGGTCACAGGTTCGCGGGAGGAGAACCTTTCAAACCCGCCGGATGGGAAACATATCTCGAAGGCCTGAGGAAGAATTTTGTCATAGCCGACCCCGATGAGCGGCTGAAAATCATAGAGAAAAAAGTCCGCTCGGAAACGGAGAAACTCGGTGGCGTCTTCCGGCAGGACAACGAGCTTCTGAGCTCTGTAAACGGGCTTGTAGAGTATCCGGTTGTGCTTTCGGGAAGATTTGAGAAACAGTTCCTCAATCTGCCCGAAGAGGTTCTTACAAGCGTGATGAAAAAACATCAGAAATACTTTCCCGTATTCTCCGCCACGGGCGAGATTATGCCGTATTTTGTTTTCGTGTGCGGAACTCCGGTGAAAACCCCCGAAACGGTAATCAGGGGCAATGAAAGGGTTTTGCGGGCGCGTTTTACGGACGCGGAATTTTTCCACACAGAGGATTTGAAAAAACCGCTTGAAAGCAATCTTGGAGAACTTGAGTCAACCATTTTCCTTTCCGGCCTCGGAAGCTACGGCGACAAAACCGCGCGTCTGGAAAAAACCGCCGACCGGGTCGCGCGTCTTTGCGGACAAAAAGGTCTGAAAAAACTCAAAAGGGCGGCGACCCTCTCAAAAGCCGACCTTGTAACACAGATGGTTTTTGAGATTCCCGAACTTCAGGGCGTTATGGGAAGACACTACTCCGAAGCCGTAGGGGAAGACAAAGAGGTTTGCGCGGCGATTGAGGAACAATATATGCCCACCGCAAGAGACTCCGTTTTGCCTCAAACCGACACGGGAGCATTGCTCGCGATTGCGGACAAAATGGACAATATCTGCGCCTGCTTCTATCTGGGAATGAAGCCGACCGGTTCCTCCGACCCTCACGCGCTCAGAAGACAGGCGATCGGGCTCATACGCATAACACTTGAAAAAAACCTCAAATTCAGCGTTCCGCAACTTGCGGACTTCTGCCTCAAATTTATGGAAAAGGGCTCATATTCCGTCCCCCCGTATACAGACACAAACCTGATACGCGGGGAAATAACCGATTTTATCGCGGGAAGGTTCAGGGGAATTATGACCGAGCGCGGAGCGAAACCGGACTCTCTGGAAGCCGTCATATCGGCTCGGTTCGACAGCGTTACCGACTGTCGGGCACGTCTTGACGCGCTTGAAAACTCAAGAAAATCCCGCTCCTTCGGCGCACTCGCGGTGTCCTTCAAAAGAGTTGTGAATATCCTCGGAGACAGCGCGCGCGGGAAGGTTGATGAGACTTTATTTGAAGGCGCGGCGGAAAAAAACCTGTGGAAAGCACTTGTACAAATTGAAAAATTACCGCAACCGTCGGACTACGGGGCTTATCTCAAACTGTTGGAATCACTCGGCAAACCCGTGGACGACTTTTTTGAAAGCACAATGGTAATGCACAAGAACGCCCGTATAAGAAAAAACCGCGCGGCTCTGCTCGGCGGAATAAAAGACCTCTTCTTCAAAGTGGGCGATCTGTCAAAGATAGAAACGGCAAAGGCTGGGCAAAATCCTCAGCCGCGGGACAACGTCTAAGACGCATACGCGACCGCGCGGGTTTCCCTTATCACGGTTATTTTTATCTTACCCGGATAATTGACTTCCTTCTCTATCTTCTTAGCAATGTCTTTTGAGAGAACGGCGCTCTCTTTGTCGTCCACAGAGGAGTTTTCAACTATAACGCGCAACTCTCTGCCTGCCTGCACGGCGAAACACTTGCTGACCCCGTTGAACGAGCCTCCTATTTCCTCTATCTCTTCAACTCTTTTGATATATTTCTCGTAACTCTCTTTTCTCGCTCCGGGACGCGCCGCGGAAATCGCGTCTGCAGCCTGAACAATGATGGAAAGAACATCGTCAATGCGCGAATCGTGACTTTTTGCGACTGCATTCACAACAAGCGGGTTTTCCTTGTATTTTCTCGCGAGTTCCGCCCCTATCTCCATATGCGTGCCTTCCACTTCATGGTCAACCGCTTTACCCACATCATGAAGAAGTGCGGCGCGTTTGGCGAGGTTCTGGTCGTATCCTATCTCCGCGGCAAGCATCCCGCAGATAAACGCCACCTCCAGCGAATGGTTGAGCATATTCTGCGCGTAACTTCTTCTGTATTTAAGCATTCCCACATGACGCACAAGCTCGGGGTCCATATCGTGTATTCCAAGCTCAAAAACCGCTCCTTCGCCGGCCTTTTTAATGTCCTTGTTTATCTCCTCCTCAACCTCGCTTACTATTTCTTCAATTCTCGCGGGATGCACCCTGCCGTCGTCAAGAAGCCGCTTTAGAGCTATTACCGCGATTTCGCGCCGCAGAGAGTTCAGACTTGTCAGAACGACCGTGTCGGGCGACTCGTCCATAACAAAATCAACCCCCGTGCGTATCTCAAGAGCCCTGATGTTCCTGCCCTCGCGCCCTATTATCTTCCCCTTTATGTTCGGGTCGGGAAGCGTGACCGTTGAGGATGTGTTTTCCGCCGTGTATTTGCCGGCATACCTCTGCACGGCAAGCGCGATGATCTTTGTCGCGGTTTCCTTGGCCCCGGCTTCGGCTTCATCCTCTATCTCCCTGACCATCAGGGACGACTCCTTTCTGGCTTCCTCCTCAATGTTTTTAATCATCTCGCTTCTAACTTCTTCGGCGGACATACCGGACAACTCCTCAAGCCGCTTTTTCATCTCGGTCTTGATTGTATCTATCTCGCCGTGTCTTTCGCCGATAGAGTCCTCAAGCGAATCAAGACTCTTCTGCCTGCGGTTGATATCCGCCTCTCTCTCCTGAACATCTTGAAGTTTTTTGTTCACCAGTTCCTGATTTTTCTGGACTTTCTGCTCGGCGTGGAGTAAATCTCTGCGTTTGTCCTTATCGGATTTCTCAAATTGTAGCTTCTTTTTGCGCATAACCTCCGAGGCTCTCGTATCCGCGTCTTTGAGGATTTTTTCCCCGTCTTTTTTCGCTTTTTCAACTATCCGTTTAGCAAGAACGGTCTTTGAGGACAGATTTTTCCTTTCTCTCTCAGAGATAATAAAACGGTTGATCAAAAAACCCGCCAGAAAGCAAACCACACCGACCGCCGCTATGTAGATTATGTCAGTCATTTTTTTTCACTCCTTTGTTTTTTCATGCGCAACACTCCGCGCTCTGTCGCCATAAATCCGACCCTTCTGTCGTGCGGCTCGTGCGGAAGTTCAAAATCCACAAACTGGAACAGATACATCGCACCGCAGAGTTTTTCGGGACTCAAATCGCAAGCCGCACGGTCGTACAAACCCTTTCCGTATCCAACCCTTGAGCCGAAGACATCAAAGCAGACTCCCGGAACAACCATAAGGTCAAGTTCACAAACTTCTATCTCGCGCTCAGGGTCTTCGGGCGGTTCGGGAATTGAAAAAGCACCCGGCAAAAGACCGGCGGCGGAGGTAACCTCAAAAAACCGCAGACGGTCTCCGCAGACTCTGGGCAGGAAAGCCCTTTTTCCGCATTTGGCGATCTCCGGCAGTATGGCGGTAACATCCGCCTCCCCGCGAACGGGAAAATAGAGGGCGATGTTTGACGAATCCCGGAATATGCGGCTACCGCAAATACCGGTGGCAATACGGGAGCTCAGGGCCTTAAGCACAGAGGGGGGCTTCGCTTCCCTCAAACGGGAAAAGCGGCTCCGTATTTCCGTTTTTGAAATATGCGCGCGGGAAGCCGAGTGTTCAGCTACCTTCTTTTCTCTCGGCTCCATAAGCCATTTTGAGTTTAATAAATCTGGAGATAAGAGATTTGTCCACAACCTGTTCAAGTTCGTCAATCCGTGATTTGCGCGACTCTTTGTCTTCTTCATTTTGTTCCCTCAACATAAGCATTTCGTCGGCTATAATGAGCGCGGCAAAGAAAAGTTGATCCGGTATCGGAGTGTTCAGAGTTTTTTTCAAATCCGTTGAAAATTCTTCCACTTTCTTTTCCAGCAAGGCGGCGGCTTGTTTCAGGCGCCCCTCATTTTCGGGCACCGCTTTCACCCTGTATGTGGAACCGAAAGCTCCTATTTCAACATCAACCCGTTTTTTATAATCCGCCATGGGTTACTACGTACGCGAATTAACATGGTTTTCCACACTTTCCACCACGTCGTCTATTCTGCGTCTCAACTCCTTTCTTTCCGCCTGAAGCCTTTCAATGGTTTTTTTTAACTCCCTGACTTCCAAAACAATTTTCTCATAGTCGTTTATAAATTCATCCGCGTGCTTTGTGCATTCAAGTATCTTGTTTTCAAGGTTCTTGACAGAATTCATAATCTGACTCCGATTAGATTGTAATACTTTCTTGAAATTTGTTCAAGGTGTGGGAACCTAATCCGGTTACAATGCTCAATCCCAAAACCCTCAAAACCCTTGAAGAATTTGAAGCCGGATACATGGAAAAGGAAAAACGGCTCGGAGAGCCCGGGATAACGCCCGGCGAGATAGTGAGCCTTTCAAGGGAAATCGCCGAAATATCAGAAACCGTTTCCGCATACAGACATTACAAAGAATTGCTCGCGCGGATTGAGGAAAACACCCCGATTTTGAAAGATCCGGAACTGTCCGAACTCGCGCGCGCCGAAATAGAAGCCCTGAAAAAGAAAAGCGACGAATGGGAAGACAGGATAGGGGAAATGCTTGTCATAAAAGACCCCAACGACGGGAAAAACGTCATACTTGAGATACGCCCCGGAGCGGGAGGCGAAGAAGCGACTCTTTTCGCATCCAACCTTCTGAGAATGTATTCCAGATACTGCGAGGAGCGCGGATGGAAGATGAGCCTCATGGGGGTCAGCGAAACTGAAATCGGCGGAATCAGGGAAGCGATTACCACGATTGAGGGAAAAAACGTTTTTGAAAGCCTTAAACACGAAAGCGGAGTCCACAGGGTTCAAAGGGTTCCCACAACCGAAACGGGGGGAAGAATCCACACCTCAACGGCAACTGTGGCCGTTCTTGCAGAACCCGAGGAAGTGGACGTGGAAGTGGATGAAAAAGACATAAAGGTTGACACCTACAAAGCATCCGGACCGGGAGGGCAACATGTGAATAAAACCGATTCCGCAGTGCGCATAACGCACATTCCGACCGGAATAGTGGTACAGTGCCAGAGTGAAAGGTCGCAGCATAAAAACCGCACGCAAAGCATGAGGATGCTCAGGGCAAAGCTATATGAGGAAGAAAGAAATAGGCAAACAAGCGAGCGGGCTGGAGAGAGAAAAAAGCAACTCGGAAGCGGCGAGCGGAGCGAAAAAATAAGAACCTACAATTTTCCACAGTCGCGCGTAACAGACCACAGAACGGGTCTTACACTGTCAAACATAGAGACGGTAATGAACGGCGGCATCCAGAAGCTTGTTGACGCGCTTGTAAGCACGGCGAAATCCGATCAAACACGGGAAAACTCAAATGGATAACTCGATACTGAACATCCTCGTCTCCTCTTCCTATTTTATCTCATCGGTGTTTTTCATCCTGCTTGTCGCAGGAGGCCCGCCGCGCGCGCGGCGCGTGGGTTTGGTGTTCGGGGTGGCGGGCTTTGCCGCACATACGGCGAAAATTGCCCTTCTGTTTTTCACCGACGAGCCGCTTGTCGGTGGGCTTGTGAAATCGCTTTTTCTGTTCTCATGGTTTGCCGTGATAGCGCTTCTGTCTCTGGAATCAAAAACGGGCAAATCCGCGCTGGGGACGTTTGTTTTCACGCTCGCTTTCACCGCAACCGTTCCGTCCGTAATCCCGTTTGCGGGCTCTGGAGAAAGCAGCCCGGTTGTCGCGGAGCCGCTTATTCAAACCCACATAGCGCTTGTTCTTCTGGGGCAGGCGTTTTTCTTTGTCGCTTTCGTAACCGCAGTTCTATATCTGTTCAGGGAACCGCGCATAAAAAAGGGAACACTCAGAGAAGGCGGCGAGGATTTTCTGCCGATAACGGCTCTGGACAGAATTCAGCACAAAAGTCTGCTCTACGGTTTTCCGTTCGCAACACTGGGGCTCGCGCTGGGATTTGTCTCGGCAAGCCAGCTATGGGGCAACAACTGGGTCTGGGGAGTCAAAGAGACGCTTTCGGTGGCGACATGGCTTATATATGCCGTTCTTATAAACTGCAGATTCGCCTACGGGTGGAAGGGAAGAAAATCCTCCTTCGGCGCCATCGCGGGCTTCATCGCGATTGTGGCGGTGTTTGGCGCGAGTTACCACCTGATCGGGGGCTAACCCTAATTTTCAAGTAAAAAACCCGAATGGCGACCGCAAGCGGGCAACAACCCCGCTTTTTTTTCGGAAACGCAACCGCCGGTGGAAAACCGTCTCTGCTATCAGATGTAGTGTCCGCCGTTGATTCTCAGGGTTGTGCCGGTAATCCAGCTTCCGGCCGAGGAGCACAGATAAACAACCGCGAGAGCCACATCCTCGGCGGAGCCGAATCTGCCAAGCGGTATGTCCTTGAGAATTGTCTTCCTTATATCTTCTGGAACGCTCATGAGCATATCAGTTTCAACAAAGCCCGGAGCCACGGCGTTGACTCTGACCCTGTTTCTGGAAAGCTCGCGCGCCATGCTTTTTGTAAAGCCGGTTATACCGGCTTTTGTTGAAGCGTAGTTTGCCTGCCCTATGTTTCCCATTTCCCCTATGATTGATGAGATAGAAACAATCGACCCGCCGTTTTCATTCTCAAGCATGGGGTCAAGCACCGCTTTTGTGCAGTTAAAAACGCTTGAAAGGTTTGTCTGTATAACCTCGTTCCACTGCTCAAGAGTCATCCTTTTGAGCATCCTGTCACGGTTGACTCCGGCGTTGTTAACAAGAATATTAACCTTGCCGAAATGGTTGACGGCGGCTTTTCCGATATTCTGCGCCTGAGTGAAATTCCCGACATCCGCTCTCACGGTTACGCATTTTCTTCCAAGAGATTCAATCTCTCTCTGCACATCATGCGCGGCTTTGTCGCTTCTTGCATAATTAAGAAGTATGTCCGCTCCGGACTCCGCGAGGGCAAGAGAAATCGCCTTCCCTATTCCACGCGAGCCACCCGTTACAACGGCAACCTGACCCTTGAGGTCGTGCATTTTTTCCAACATAAATATTATTCCTCCTCACCTGTCGTTTTTGAGAGTTTTTATAATCTATTTATGTATCTAATTTTGTCAAATGAAAAAACCCTCCGGCTTGCGCGTCTCGTCGCGGCTTCAATTTGAAAAAAAACCGTTTTTTGATTATTATTTATTTCATTCCAACAACAAGGAGGAGAACAAAATGAACGCACCAAAGGTAGCAAGGAAATCAGAGGTTATAGGTTCGTCCGAAATATCATGGGACGATGCCGTTCGCAACGCTCTTGAAAGGGCGAACAAAACAATTAGGGGACTCACGGGAATAGAGGTTACAAAAATGAACGCCCACATTGAAGACGGGAAAATAGCCGAATATAGGGCTCATGTAATCATAACCTTTATTCTGGAAAACATGAAAGACTGACGTTCCGCAAGCAGGAAACGACCGGTAATTTGAGAAAACAAGGCGGGCAGCGGATGGATTTTTTTGTCAAATCTCACGGACTTGGCAATGACTACATAACCCTTGAAGAAAACTCCCTCTCATTCAAACTCACCCCGGAGGCGATCAAACTTATATGCGACCGCAATTACGGGGTCGGCTCGGACGGTATTCTGCTTCTTACGAAACCGCAAAAATCCGATTTCGGTCTGAGGATATTCAACCCGGACGGTAGCGAGGCGGAAAAAAGCGGCAACGGTTTACGCATATTCGCCAAATTCCTCCGCGAGCACGAACATACGGTATCTGACGGTTTTTCCGTTGAAACTCCGGGCGGCGAAGTTCGCGCGGAAATTAAAACAGAAAACGGCAAAGTTTGCAGCGTGACGGTGGAGATGGGACGCGCCGTTTTTTCGAGAAATGTCCTCTTTGAGGAAATAGAGGCTGAGGGAAAACTTTTTTCCTTCACCGCAGTGTCTGTCGGTAATCCGCACTGCGTTATTTTCACGGGCAGTCCCGGCGAGAGGGAAACAAAACTGTTCGGTCCGGCGATTGAAAACCACGGGTTTTTCCCGAACAGGACAAATGTTCAGTTTGCACGCGCAGCGGCGAAAAACCGTCTTGAAATTTTCATCTGGGAGCGCGGCGCCGGATACACGCTCGCGTCTGGCTCAAGCTCATGCGCGGCGGCGGCGGCGGCGGTGAAAAACGGGCTATGCGAAAGCCCCGTTACGGTCACGATGCCCGGAGGCGAACTTGAGATAGAGGTCTCGAAAAATTTTGACATCCGCATGAGCGGTCCCGCAGAAGAAGTGGCGGCCGGAACATTGAGCGGCGAATTTGTGAAAAAACTCCACGCGCTTCAGAAAACGGGATGAACGGATTTATTATCGTCTGCTCCGTCGCTCTTCCGATTTCATCGGAGCCGCTGAAAAACGGCGCAGTCGCGGTTTGTGGCGGCATAATCAAAGCGGTGGGAAAAGCCGGAGAAATTAAAAAACATTTTCCGTCTCTGCCAGTGCATGACCTCGGCTGTGGAATTCTCATGCCCGGATTTGTGAACTGTCACACGCATCTTGAGCTCGGATGGCTTGCACCGGAAAATGAATTCAAAAATTTCGGTGACTGGCTCAAATACGTAGTTGACGCAAAAAAATCCGGCACGACTGCGGAAAAAATCGCAGACTCCGTAAAAGACGGCGTAGCAACGCTTTTGAAAAGCGGCGTAACAACGGTCGGTGAAATATCGTCCTATGGCGAAGACACGAAAATACTGAAAAACTCTCCGCTCAGAACGGTTCTTTTCCGTGAAATTACCGACACAAAAGCGGATCTAAGCCCGCTTTGCGCAATCGGGAAAAGGTTTGAGGAAAGGTTTTTTCCCCATGCCCCGTATTCCTGTTCTCCGGAACTGACAAAAAGGGTTCTTGAAATATCGGCGCGGACCGGCGCACCCACCGGAACGCATCTGGCGGAAAGTCCCGAAGAGACGGCTTTTGTGCGCGGAGAGGAAAATATATTTGAAAAAGAGATATATCTTGAAATCGGAAGGTGTCCGATGCCGCGCGCGCGCGCAAAGACGCCGCTAAGTTATTTTCACAAAATAAACTCCGGGAAAACAAAAACAACCGCCGTTCATATGGCGCATGTGGAAAAAAATGAAATAAAACTTATACGCGATTCGAACATGGGAATTGTTTTGTGCCCGCGAAGCAACAAATTTCTAAACACCGGAACCGCACCCGTTACGCAATACGCGGAATTTGAAAGAACGGGTCTCGGAACGGACGGGCTTTCAAGCAACCGGACTTTGAATTTTTTTGACGAAATAAAAGCGCTCAACGAGTTACTGCTTCCGCTTGGAAAAGAAAAAGCCGCGCAAAAGGCAGTTTACATCTCCACTCTCGGCGGGGCAAAATCTCTTTTTATTGAAGACAAAACCGGAAGTATTGAAGCCGGAAAAGACGCGGATTTAATTTTTATTAAAACCCGCTCCGACACCGGCAACCCTTATTTGAAAATCGTATCGGCAAACGGCGCGGAGACAGTTTCGCGCGGAAAAAAGTAAAAATGATCTGGAACTACATATTTGTAATAACCGGAGGCGCAATCGGTTCGGCTTTTCGTTACACAATTTTCCGTCTGTTTCCGAACTTGAATTTCCCGTGGGCGACAATGAGCGTCAACATTATCGGCTCGTTCCTGATCGGGATTCTCTATGCGTATCTGCAAGACCGCACGGACGGCAACACAATGCGGCTTTTCCTCATGACCGGTGTGCTAGGCGGATTTACGACATTCTCCGCATTTTCACTTGAGACTCTGTATTTTTACAAAACGGACAGATGGGCAAGGCGGCTTTAAACATATTCCTGTCAGTCGCACTGTGTCTGATTGCCTGTTTCGCAGGGATGAGAACAGGGTCAAGTCTTTAATGTCATTCACGTTTTTTTTTACGTGAATGGAGTAGAATTCACCTCAATGGCAACATCAAAAATAAAGCGTCGCTTCATCCCAAATGTTTTTTCAAAGAATGACAGAGCTACCTCTACATCATGGACATAGTTTATTGTATCCAAATTTTACCATTCGATAGTTTCCTTTAACCGTTTCATTGCTTGTTTTACAAAATATTCGACATTCTTTTAAGAATATCATCGGCAGTCTATACTTTTATGTGTCGTCTTTTTTTACCGCCACCCTCCAAAATAGAATTAGTATCAGTAAAATCAGCCCCATTGCTGAACTCAATTGAAATATGTTCTTTGTATGTGTAAATACCTCCGATCAATGCATCTGACATGTTAAATACCAAACCACCATACTTAGCCCCTTCAACTAATTCTTTGTTAGTCTTTAAGAAGATATCTCTTATTGAAATCAACATATCAAACTGATCAGTGGATAGTGCTTGTACATCAGAAAGAAAATTGCTCACTTTTTCACTACTTGAAATATTCATATTCCTTGGCACCTAAGATACTGGAGAACTATAACGGTAGCCGACTATAACGGGAGTTTTTAACATAGGATTACCTGTAAGCGCATTTAAAAAATTCCCGTTGATTGTCTTTGTTAGATGGAGCACGAAGCGTCGTAGTCTCACAAAGACAATATCCATTGTCGCCTGCCGTTAGAATTGCTTGTTATGTGCGAACTATTTAACTGTAATTGGTTGCCCTTTGATACCAGAATAAAACACTATAATTTCTGCTGGTACGCTTCCACTGTTCTCACCAAAATGCCATTTATTTACTACTTCAACAATGGTGTCGCCTGCCGACATGAGCAGTTTCTCACCTGTTTTAGTGACTACCGTCAACTCACCTTTTGTTAATACTCCTGCATTAATGAACGGGTGCTGATGAAGTGGTAACTTGACCCCGGCCGGGATTGTTATTTTTAATATCGTCACTTCTGGCTGACCATCTGGATATGACGGAAGCTGACTTCCATCCCAGCTATGTGTCGACTTGGCTAAGGTATTGGATACAATAGCAGTTTCGATCTCTTCAGCAGAAACCAACGGCACAAACAAAGTCATCAGTATTAACCAAATTAATGCTCTCATTTTTTCATCCTCAGAAGTCTATTGCATAAAATTAGCACATAACGTCTAAATTCAGCTAAGAATTTATTAACTCTAAGATACGCAATTGCCCTACCATTTTTCACCAACACCGGTGGGGCTGATATATAAGAGTTGAATGGTGAATTGGATGAGTATTCTCCTCCATACGGACCGTATTCATTCCAAATGCTGTCGGAACTATATTCACTCCCATATGTGCCATATTCATTAAATATCGATTCAGAGTTCATATTCACTTCCAATTTCACCAAGATACTTACCATTATTTGCGATGACACTAGCACCAGCTACAGCAGTGCAAATGTCATTTGCAGAAACATATCTGGATGTCAGAAATATTATCATTGCGACAATTTTTTTCATCTTGTACTCATAACGCCACGCATCACCGGCTGACAAAGCGCGCAACGGTTTGGCAGTCCGACTGCATGCGCTTGTTAGGCATCTATTCTCTATGCCTGAGTATTGGGTCAAGGTTAGGTTGTACAAATGCAACCCTTGCCTCATCAGAAAATAATACTTCAGCAGAATAGTGAGTCATCATTATCTTTGTATTGAGCATTTCGGGATTCCTATCGATAAACTCGTCTGCTGATTTAGAATCTCCAGTACTATTCATAAAATGATGCACTGCCAGTATCCATGCTTTCGTTAGAGTTGCGTGAAACTTTGAAGGATCGACACCATTGTGAATAAGAAAGCGCTTTAACGTATCTCGCATTAATTCTGATGATCTTTCGGTATTATTATTGGCCAGGTAAGTATACGCGAGGCGCAAATGTGCGCGGTGATTGAAATCCGATGCCGGGAAATCGCACGATTCCATTTGATTTTTGAATTCTATATCAGCTTGAGTTGTGTCGAAGTTCATATTCTGGATGATTCCTATAGATGTCTAACGCCACGCATCAGCGGCTGACGAAGCGCGCAGCGGTTTAACAGTCCGACTGCATACGCTTGTTATGTATATGCTTCACAAATATCGGTTAAAGAAACTCGACAAGTACTCCAAAGCATTATCAATATATTCCTCACAATCATATGCTTGTACATGCCTGGCATCCTCAATAACTTTTATCTCCTTGTTGTCGTGTAGAATTTCATTCATAAAGCGTTCTGTGTAGGGCCTTGAGAATGCCTCACTGCCTACGATGCCCATATATGGAACTGAAATATCTTTTGCATGGCTGAGCGCATCTGATTTGATATGTGCTTCGTAAGACATTGCAGCCATTTTTTTGCTAAAGCCCGGACAGGTGTTCTCACCTCGTTGATAGTAGTAGTCATATATGTCTTCAGCATCCCCGCCAGGAAAGGGCAATTCTTCTTTGGATGAGATGTCTGGATAGATTATATTCGTAGGTTCAGAAATTCCTGTTTCATAAAATTTCTGCCTGGCCTCGTTAGATTGATTCAGCAACATCGTTCTAATTTCAGCCGTCACTAACGGGTTGTAGCCTGTAAATTCGCGTAATGAAAAATGAGCAACCAGGGTTGCAAAAGCTTTTACACGTAAATCACTGACTATGCCGTGTACTGAGTAAGTAGCTCCCGCGCATATACCAAGAACTCCAAAATTATCGGTTAAACCTAAAGTACCTAGATAACTAATGGCATTCTGAATGTCTTCGCCCTTATTAAATGGATTGTCATAGTTCTTTGGCTCCCCCTCACTTTCCCCCTGAGTTCGGAAGTCGAAAGCCAGCGCAACAAAACCGTGCTCGGCAAGCTTTTGAGAAAACCTGCCAGATACTTGCTCTTTTACTGTCCCCAGTGGACCTGAAACAACTAAAGCGGGGTATTTCTTTGATGCATCCCAGTCGCTGGGGCAGTATAAATTCCCAATAAGAGTACTTCCTCCACTTTGAAACGTGACTCTATTTTTTCCAGATTGTAGTGTCATTGTTTAAGGCCTCTGTTTTTATTTATATACATAACGCTTGAATTCAGCCGCCGCGTTAGCGGTCGGCTGGAATGATTTGTTAGAACTCAATCTGCTGACTGATAATTTATTTCTGACCATAATTCGTTAATTCCGTCAGCTTGTTGTTGAGCATTAAAATGTTCCCAAATAATTCCGTTTACATCAGTATCTTGGCTAAACTCTTCAGCGGAATCATCTTCCCAACCTAAATGTCGAAGGTCTCCAGGAGTACAAGAAGAATCTTGGCGAATCGATACATTCAGCGAGTCCGTTCTCCATAATGCGTATTCGTTCGGAACAAATAGACACGGTTCGACACCTAGGCGAATAGTGTAATCGTTTATTGTCTCGTTTATCTTATTTGTAGAAATTGCAATATGTAGTTTCTTCATCATTATTCTTATGAGTTCTAACGTAAAGATGAGGCACGATTTTGGCGCAGCCAAAATCGTTGTCCTCCATCGTCTTGTTCTGTCATAGTGGTAATGTTGTTTGGTCTCCATTATTAGGCTTCGTCGCCCACTGAAAAACCTTCTCAAGTGTTTTAATGCCTATACCTTTGACTCGACCGATCTGATTAAGCTGAAGAACGTCTGGAGACGCAAAAACCGTAAGAACTTTTTCACATATATCCCTCCGTATATTTAGGATGTTGGCCAATTCCTCGGGGGTAGACTCTAATATTCTCTCTTTCACTTGGTCGAATAGATCATCAGCGGCCAATGGATCATACTCGTAGATTTCTATATCGATTTCAAGGCTGTCCAAGCATGAACGCATGATTTTAAGGCTTGTCTCGGATGATAACTCCCCGTGACTTGCGCCTAGAAGTGGAAAGGCAATTGATTGAATTCCTAATCGAGAGTAATGATTTGTGAACTTCTCCAAACCTTTGATCAGATATTCCTCTTTTGAAGGATACTTCCAATGCTTCTTGGTAGGAAAATTAAGAATCCAACGATCATCGCCCTTATAAAGCCATATCTTCCCAATATCAATTTGTCCGGTATTACAAAATTCCTGATACCGAATGAACATTTTCGGGTATCGCAATCGACACTCAAGAGCTATGCCAGCCCCCATAACTCCTACGCAATTGACTGTATTGACGATCGTTTGTGCTCTCGTGCAAAATATATTACCTTTGATTATTTGGCATGCCATTAAATAAACCCTTTCACAGTCGACAGTGGTGTCTACCGGAAAAACAAATCTGGGTCAATCGTTATTGGCTTATTGAAGCCATTATCAGCCAACATCTGCTGTCTAATCAGATCGACGACATAAGCTCCAGTTATGTGATCTGGGGTAATCTCATCTGGAACAAGAACTTCCGCGCATTTGGCACGTTTTCTTTCCGATCCGAACGGAGTGTTATGATCAACCCATCTTTTTGCAAAGATCATATCAAAGTTCAATTTAGAATCCATTTCTGAGGGTCTGTAGAACTTTACATATTTACGACTTGCAGCATTGCCGTCACTCACCCAACAGCCTTCAATCATCAGGATTTTTGGTGATACTTGTAAAACACATAGGCTTCCAGCGAGTGATCTTCTCAAATACATCATTGGATTTCTCGCATGGAAATAAACATTAGCAAACTCATGCAAAGGTCGCTTATCCGGAAGTAGAATTCCAGCTCTTTTTTCCTGAGCACTTTCCATTGCGATGCTTTTGTGTGGCAGGGCTCCTGCCAAAATATGACAAAGGATTCCATGCTTTATAACCGAGGGTATGTTCTCGATAGGCATTATGCACTGGAATTCTTTGATCGTCATAGGTGATTTTAATCAAATGGTGACTATTACACTTTTTTGATTTCCATTTTTAACTTTTTACAGAACGCCGCGCTTTGCGGCTGGTTTGGAGCGTAGCGGAAAAACAGTCCGACTACAACGCCTTGTTAGGCATCATATTGAGTTAAGTCCTCTTATAGAGTAACAACTATCTTGCCCACGGTTCGGCCGGATTCGATCTGGATGTGGGCATCTGCCATTTTCTCAAACGGGAAGATTTTCGAAACCTGGGGCTTCAGTTCGTCGGCTTCGATCATACCTTTCAGGGTATTCATGTCTTCGCCGCTCGACTGGACAAGAACGAACTCCAGCGCGACGTTACACTGATCCGCCTTGGACTGCAAATCTTCCGGGAATTGGTGGGTGGGCAAAGAGACGATTATGCCGCCGTCTTTGACGACTTTCAGGGAGTTTTCAAGGACCTCTCCACCCATACCATCGAGAACGAAGTCGATATCCGACAGAACCTCTTCGAACTTCTGCTCACGGTAGTCAATGTGCTCATCTGCGCCGAGTGACATGATAAAATCGCGGTTCTTGGCGGATGAGGTGGAAATCACATACGCGCCGAGTTTCTTGGCAATCTGGATCGCGAAATGCCCCACACCGCCTGAACCGGCATGAATTAGCATGCGGTCACCCTTATTGACACGCGGCTGAAGTGCCTGCAGAGCGGTCAATGCAGCCAATGTGGTTGCCGCAGCTTCTTCAAACGTTGCCTTTTCTGGCATTATAGCGAGATGACTAGTCGGTGATGCGACATACTCGGCATAGGCTTTACCTTGACCCGGAAAATTGACCATACCGAATACCTTGTTGCCGACTTCAAGCTCGTTAACCTCTTCGCCGACCGCTACAACGGTTCCGGCAATATCCCAGCCAAGTATGACCGGACGATCTTCCGTGCCCAGAATCATAGTGAGGACTTCATCCGCCGATCTCGCTTTTACATCCACCGGGTTAATGCTGATTGCTTTCGTTTCAACCAGCACTTCGTCTGCCTTGATCTCGGGCTTCTTGACTTCGCTCAGAACCAGGTTCTCAACATCCCCTGCTTCATTCAATAGATATGCTTCCATAATGTATTCCTTATCTGTTGTCTAACGATTAAGCTGTGCGGCGCAAACGAAGCGCAGTGTAGTTTGCGTCAGAACGAGCGTCTTGTTATACCCTTTCCAGGTTTGTAAACCCTGAATATTTAATGCCGGACAGTAAAGCCATCTCACGATTCCACGTTGCCAGGTCTTCTTTATTGAATCCACTCAAGGAGTCATGACCACAGGCCCTTGCCATGACTTGCATAAGTTCAGCAGATGCTTCAAAGAAATTGTTCAATTGCTCCGCTGATTTATCCACATTTAGTCGTTGGCGCAAATCTGCTTTTTGCGTGGCGATACCCGCTGGGCAATTATTCGTGTTACACATACGTGCAGCCACACAACCGATGGACTGCATGGCACTATTTGATACAGCCACACCATTTGCACCCAATGCCATTGCTTTTACAAAATCCATCGGCACACGCAAGCCACCCGTAATAATAAGGGTTACGTCATTACCAACGCCTTGCTCGTCAAGATAGCGCCTTGCACGTGCCAGTGCCGGTATCGTTGGCACACTGATATGATTACGAAATATTTCAGGCGCAGCTCCCGTACCCCCACCACGACCATCTAAAATGATGTAGTCAGCACTGGCATCTAAAGCAAACTGGATATCTTTTTCAATATGGTTGGCACTCAGCTTAAAACCAATGGGAATACCGCCAGTCACTTCGCGAACGTGGTCGGCAAATCTTCTAAAGTCTACAGCAGTATGCAAGTCTTTAAATGTTGGAGGAGATATTGCGGGTTCGCCCTCTGGAATGCCACGAACTTTGGAAATTTTGCCCGTATTTTTATTACCTGGAAGGTGTCCACCTGTTCCTGTTTTTGCACCTTGACCTCCCTTAAAGTGAAAGGCCTGCACATTTTTTAACTTCGACTCATCATAGCCAAATTGCGCGCTCGCCAGTTCATAAAAGTAGCGAGAATTAGCCTGCTGCTCTTCTGGCAGCATGCCACCCTCACCGGAGCAAATACCAGTACCGGCTAATTCCGCACCTTTAGCCAGGGCGAGTTTAGCTTCTTCAGATAACGCACCAAAACTCATATCGGAAACAAACAGTGGAATGTTTAATTTCAGTGGTTTTTTGGCTTTTGGACCTATCACCAGCTCAGTTTTCACGGATACATCTTCAAACAATGGCTTAGTCGCCATTTGTGCCACCATTACCTGAATATCATCCCAATGCGGCAATAGATGACGTGGCACACCCATTGACACCATAGGGCCGTGATGCCCCATCTTGGATAAACCTTCTCTCGCTAATTGGTGAATAAATTCAACTGTGGGTTCATCACTTGTCGCGCGTGCAACAGGAATATTATCCGATTTGACTTGAATCCCAGGGCCTTCTTTTCCAATCGCAGCATCATCAAACTGCTTATGACTGCCATCGCAAAAAGGTAAATTCGCAGAATGCTTACACTGACATAAATACGAATCGCCGCTTTCTTCAGCGACAAATGCTTTTGGTTTAAAGCTCGTCCCTGCATGTGAGCCGTCACAAAATGGTTGATTACTCGACTGTCCGCAGGCGCAAAAGTAATACTCTTCGCCTTTTGTAAGCGTTACTTTTGCAGGTTTGTTATTTGCTACTATTGGTTTCATTTCTTACTCTCCCTTTTAGGTATAACGATTAAACTCAGCGGCGGCGTAGCCGTCCGCTGGAGTGTTTTGTTAGATGCGTCATTATTTGTCTTGCGTGTTGTATTTGGGTTTATTCCGTTTTATCACGTTCTTTTCTTTTTCTCGGGCATCACTGACACTTTTAAACTGCTCAATAGATACAGATGAACCAGGTATCTCACCGAGATGTTCTTTTATTCTATCTTGAACTCTGCCTCTTTGGGCAATGCCTGCATAATTAAGATTTCCGCTTTCGGTTTCAATCCTATATAAAACAGGTTTGTCATTGGGTAATTGTTCAATTGATGATTTGTTGTATTTTGTCTTTTTTGTCATTTCGTTTACTCCTTGATTAAAAATTGGATTAATCGCATAACTCTTCAAATGCATCGCTAATATCGCTTTCATAGTCTTCTATGTAAAATTTCCCTTCTTCACCATCTTCTCTCGTTAAAGTTTGGAACCCATATGTTTTCATTTTACCGTAAACTACATCTCCTTCATAAAGATAAACACCAGAATAATGCTCGGCAGCAATATACCAACCATCTGTCGTTTCTATTATCGAATTACCGCTACCACACATCTTCTTTTACAACTATACCTTCATCTGCGAAAGCAAAGCTGCATAAAGTCGATAAAACTCCAACAAGAATGATCTTTTTCATGATTTCTCCTTTTGCATCTAACGTCTGAATTAAGCGGCGCCTGCGCAGCAGGCGTCGATGGGCAGCCGCCAGGCTGCCAGCTTGAATGATTTGTTAGGCTTCACACCTAAAAACGGTGAGTAAGAGGGCATAGCATTACAGAGCTGATTGTGAGCGCGTAAGTCTCGCCAAGCACATCGTAATAGCAAATCTTACTAAGGCCTTGTTCGCGCTCACCCGATAAGAAACCTGTCTTGCCACCAGATTCATACTGACGCTGTGCTGGGACATCCGGCGTGATGTCGAAATTGTAGCTAAGCGGACAAAGGCTAACAGATGAAACATTCAGCGTGTGAGTTTCTCCCAGGACGTCGTAGAAGCAAATTTTTGACAATCCCTCGTCGCGTTCACCCTTTAGAAACCCTGTCGCTGCGTTAGCCGTTGAGGGCACGCTGCCGATCAAAATTCCCGTAGCCATAATCGCGAGTACAGCGATCGCTTTCATTGTCTCCTCCTGTTAAGCGAAAACCTCGTGTGTGCAGCCTAACGTTAAAGCTGTGCGGTGCAAACGAAGCGCAGCGTAGTTTGCATCCGAACGAGCGACTTGTTAGGCATAACGATGCCCAAACATAATGATGAACATACCGATAAGAACAACTCCTACACCAACCCAATCAGTTACCGTTGGGCGAACTGAATCGACGGCCCACAACCAAAGCAATGCAACGCTTACATAGACTCCACCATATGCGGCGTAAACACGACCGGCGGCTTGGGGATGCAAAGTTAGCAGCCAAGCAAATGCTGCGAGACTAATTGCTGCAGGAACCAACAACCAGATGGAATGCCCTTGCTTTAACCACAGATAAGGAAGATAACAGCCAATAATTTCTGCTAATGCCGTAACTAAAAACAAACCAAAGGTTTTAATTATTTCCACTTGATTTCCTATTTATTGCCTAACGCCAACATAAGGGGGGCGGAGCGAGGAACGAGCGGCGCTTTTTGCTGTCCGAGTGCATGCGATTGTTAGCTGAATTTACTTAACCGTACTCCAAAGTGCAGAATTAAGTGTCTGTACCAGATCATCAGAATAGGCATAAGGCATTACCTGAATTGTGACTACTCGCCAAAATTCTGAACCGTGTTGGCGTATCTCTACGGTTAGTCGGTTCGTCCCGCTATCAACCATACTGCCCGAACCACTCCATGCATTAACCCCCTGTTTTTGGAAGAAGCGACCGCCGTCAGAGAATCTCATATTTGAGGCTGTGCTTTTTCGAAAGGCAGAAACATACTCCTGCAGAGTAAACCCGGGCGCGTATTCCCCAGCAAAAACAACTACTGCCCTGTCAGCAATCTCATTGAACATATATATTTCTTGCTGATCTTCATTCTTACTGGCGGAGTGTTTCCAGTTTGATTCTATTTCGGCACTTATTTTCGTGGCAGGGTTTTCCCATGAATAATCATTCTGGCTGTAATTTAGTATCGCATCCCGTTGAGCAGCTTGCTCCATGCTGTTGAGAACAGCCATAACGAAAAATAGAGAAATGAACGCTAAGGAAAAAATAGTTATTCTGATCCATCCTGATGGCTTCGCATGAACCCTATATCCTGTTGGCTCATCGTAGCTTGCTTGTTTTCCTTTACCAAGGCGGCTTGATTGATTTGCAAGAGTAAAAAGATTTATCAGCGGAAGGCCAAATGCAAGACCACTCACCCATAAAGACAAATTGCGGCCAAGATATTGCCCGAGGCTTAATGGTTGTCCATTTAGAGTTGTAACCTTTAGGCCAAGTATTGCTTTTCCAGGCGTATTACCTGCGGCCTTGTAGATCAAAGCATCGAGCATTAACGCCACAGGTAAACACGCAATTCCAAATAGTTGACTTGCCCCAGGACCATTAATCCATTCAACAAATCCTGCAGAGTAAGTACCGAGCGTATAACCTGCGACGAGGGAAACAGCCAAAACCTACCACCACACATCAAATATTCGAGCAAAGAACCGTGGCCATCTATTAGCCAACGGAAAACTCAGCACATCAGGTTCAGACTTCGGGGGGAGTGGCGGCGGAAGAGTTGCCTTTAGAGACTCAAGCGCTTCTACATTGCCGAGAGGCTTCCATTCCGGCATTCCTTCCTGCCACACCATAGTATTCGGAGTGATTTTTCCATTTTGAAATAGCTTTGAAAGCTCTTCTTGTTGGATTTGCCCAATCTTTTTGCTCTTTTCTGTGTACCACCATTCACTCATAGGTGCTCCTTGTTTTTTTCAGCTAACGTCTAAATCAGCGGCGCGGCTTCTTGCGTCCGCTGGATTTTTTTGTTAGCCGTTTTATTATACATACCCTGGTATTCTACGATGCTCATTTGCCATTTTAATATATTCAATTCTTGGCCGTTGATTAACGTCAATTGGAAGATGTATTTTCTTATCAAGAAATGAACAGAACTGCTGAAGTCCACCATCTAAATTATTTGCTCTTAATTCTTCGGCTTTTTGTTCGTTAAGTTTCATCACAAAATTTTCATCTAAGTAAATAAGACAGTTATCATATGCTCGATGAAATGTGGGTGATAAAGCCATTCCGTTTGTTACATGATCACTACTATCACCTGATGGCACAGGTAAGATATGTGCGGCATCCACCAAACGTAACTGTGTTCGTGTTACCGCACACCGATTATCATAAGCCCCATTACTAATTTTCTAAAATTAGCATCACGGGAATACCTACTTACATTTTCCACAATTTGTTTACGGTCTGCGGCAAGACTCGAAATATCTTGCTCAGGTATTTCTTGTAATTCTACTGCTTTTGTAAGCATATCTGTCAATTGGCTTTCCGCACCGTACAAATGGAGTGAAGCAGCATTTAGAGAATAACTTAGAAATTGATCTGCCCTCACACCAATAGCTATTTCATCATTTTCTTTTGTGAAGAATGATAAGCCATTTTGTAAAGCAGCATGAATTGCAGATATGTTAATTTGTACTGACGGTGACCCTGTTGCAAAGGTGCTGTGTTTTTCTAAATCAAATCCAGCGAGCATTCTTAAATCAGGATGATAACCCATTAAAACTGTTAACCCATTTGGATTTTTTGGCAGTGGTGATGTTACCGAGGTCATTTGTATTCTATATTCATCTGGAAGAGAAGCTCGACCTCCGTGAGTAAGTGTCCATACATATACCCATAGGCTGTATGTGTTTCCCATATAACTTATTATGAATTTTCGCGGGTGAGTTCTTGTAGATTCAGATACATACGCTGCTACTCCACCAGACTGATGAATGGCATTTATGATTTCGTTGACTATGCGACTTGGACTAACTGCTGGCATTGTCATGCCCCTGTTTTATTTTTTTCTTAGGTCTTTGTTTGCCACCATCTGTTGGCAGTGGTTCTTCATTATCAACACCATTCCATAAAGCCCCAGGGTGAGACAAGCTATATGTTGGTATTTTTCTTTCAATTTGCTTGACTGGAAAACGAAGTTTTCCTCCTTCAATATACTCTTTTTCTAATTCTACACATGCCCATTTACGTTCTAACCTTTCTGCTGCTTCACCTGTTACGCAAGAGCCGCCAAATGGGTCAAGAACAAAATCTCCTTTATCTGACAGCATTCTTATGAAATATTCTGGGAGACCGACGGGGAATCTTGCTGGATGGGGTTTTATTCCAGATTCTTTACACTTTACAAGATAAGAAGAATTGCTCTCTGTATTTGCAATTGCTATTAAATTAGGTGGAATTGATGCGCCATTATCTGTAGAGAATTTGTCACTAATATCATGCCCACTTGGACGCAACTTCGCTTTATAACCATTTTCCAATAGCCCCTTCATTGATTTGCTATAAGGAACTAATACTCTGCGATTACTGGCCTTTGGCCACGGAGTTTTTGACAGCCACCAGACGCAATTTATAGCATCTTTTACTCGAATGCGGCGAATATTCACCCATTCCGCAGGCGTTGGTAATTTTGAAGGATTCCACCAAAAAAACTCTTGCGCCAAATGGAAGCCATATTCACGACACAGCATTATCATCAATTCGTAATGATATAGTGATCTGGTTGGTTGCCCAGCTATCCATGCGCCACCTATATCAATTACTAGAGAGCCATCCTCTTTTAATATTCTACTGAATTGCTCTGCAAATGGACGAAACCAATCTAAATAATCATGGGCATCGGCATTTCCATAGTCTTTTTTTCTTACTAGGCCAAACGGTGGAGATGTCATAATTAAATTCACCTCACCATCATTCAATGTTTCCATATATTTTACAGAATCAGAATGATAGATGCCGCCTAGTTTAGTTTTATAGAATTTTCTCATGTAACCTCGATATTTTGTTTTGACGGCTAACGCCCTGCTCACCGGAAAATTGGGAGCAAAGCGAGTAATTTTCCGCGTGCAGCAACTTGTTATGGGTGAGGATTTATCGATTGCCTTTTGCTCTATTATGAGTTTTGCATAGCATTTCGCAGTTCTCTTTAATTGTAGCGCCACCTTTGCTCCATGCGGTTACATGGTCAGCATCCATTTCAACAAACTTCCAGAGTTTGCTCTTGTTGGCATCATGTCCAATGGCGCAAAGGGGGCAGTTTGATTCATCTTTCGCTTTGGAGTTTTTAGTTTGAGATGCATGAACAGACTTCTTTGTTGCTTCATCGAAAACTCGAACATTCAGTAACTTTGTGTCTGTTGATCCGCCAAGGACATACTCAAAAATGCCCTTTCGGTTGTTCACATATGGATCGCCGTAAAGCTTCTGTACTTCGGCTGATACTTTTGCGGGACTAAACGCTTTTGTGTGATACTTTTCGTACATGCGCCCCCACTCAAGCCCGCACATCTCACTTTCAACATCAGTAAACACACTAGAAACCCAGTCGATAACGCTGTTGAAATATACTTTTAATTCATTGATGTTTTTGTCAAAGCGATGACTGCTCATATAGTCGCCGATATTGCCCTTGCTTACCCAGTCCAACGCACGTTCTAAGAAATTCTGCCGATTAGCATTACCTTTTATATACGCGCTCCATTTTTGGATGTTGGCGTTCTGGCTATTGCTAAATTCCTCTTTACCGAGCGTCACAAATGGGCCCGAATAAACGGCATTTAGCAACTCTTGATTATTGAGTGGGACTCCAGCGATATTAATTGTCTTAAACCATTCTTTGATTTCGCTTTCTGATCCTTCGCATTCATAAATGAGCAACTTGGTACCCAGTATCTTGGACTTCTTGTCCTTTGCCATTCCGCTGAAGTACTGCTCCATGCCATTGCCGTCTTTGATGGCAAATTTGTCGGTTACAAAACGTCCCACACTGGTGATTCGCTGCTGCCCGTCCAGCACCTCCAGATTGTATTCAGAGACCTTGTTAAAATAAATCAAGCCAATCGGGTAGCCTTTGAGTATCGAATCAATAACCGCAATCTCTCTCTTTCCACCATCAGAAGCGTAGATGTAATTACGCTGATAATCCGGCTGAATCGTGAGTTTGCCTGACAGGCCGAAAAGTCCTTTCCCTTCGAGTTCGTTATAGACGAACCCATCGGAAATTTCTTTGACAGTGATGTCGGTTTCTAGAGTTGTTTTCATGCTATCCTTTCCTATGCCTAATAAAAAGTCTTTGATAGGCGGATTGAATTATTCTACCTTTGGCATTAATGAAGTAATTCTTCTTCCCATCATTACCAACCAAATTGGCATTCTCATTTGTTTTCCCGCCGCGCGATCCTGTTTTGGTACCATCCGGTCTTACTTCCCAGTAATCGTCGTATTTTTTTGTATCGGGGACTTCATCGTGGCAACCTCTTTGAGTTGCGCCTAAAATTTCAAACTGTTCCGGACAATATTTGTCCAGAAAACTGATGGGCACTCCCATCACTCCATCATAATCACTCAGGATAGCATTAGTGTAGGGAATCTCTATTCCCTCATAGTTATCATACTGCTTATAACTGTTCTCATTTTTCCGAATTTTGGTGTTAAACCTTCTGTTATCTTCCATCGTCATGAGCGGCAATGGCTGATGACGGCGTCCATGATCAAGGTTGGTAAACCAAACAGATGGTGATCGTAAATATGTGACATCATCCACTACGCGAATCGCAGTTTTGGGTTTCTTGCCAAGGTCGGCATTTGAAGGAGCTATAAACAGCATATCCTTGTTAAAACTGGTTGTACCCACCCACATTTTGTTTGCTTTTATCAGAGGAAATATCTCTTTGTATGTAATAGTGTTTTTACTTCCAATGATCACAAACTGTTTTTTGTAGGCAACCAGCTGTGCTACAAATTGTCGATACAAGCTAAAGGGCGGATTGGTCACGACAATATCTGATTGCGTCAGAAGGTCAATGCATTCATCGCTGCGAAAGTCGCCGTCACCTTCAAGGGGTGTCCATTCATTTTGTTTGTTTGCTTTCAACTGTATGGCAACATCCTTTAGATTGAACTCGCCATCGCCATCTATGTCGTGCGCTTCACTGATAATGAACTTGTTGGCTGTTACTTTTGGGCGGCCTTTTGTTTTTGAGAGAGATTTATCGTTGCCAAACAAATTCAGCTGTGTGTTGGCAACAGGCGAAGGCTTGTAGCTGGTGGTGATAAGCTGTTTCAATCCAAGTTTGTTGAAATTGAGCACGAAATAGCGAAAGAAATTGCTTTCATATGGGTCATCGCAATTGCAGTAAACCACCTTGCCACGAAAGACATCGGGGTTGTATTCCAGGTATGCTTCAATCTCTTTCTGAATATCACCGTACTGGGTATAGAACTCGTCGTTCTTTGCCCTTTTGGCGTTTGAAAGGTTCTCGTTTGCCATGCTGTTTGTTTTCCCGTCAGCTCGTTATTATGCTCATGCTCTAACGGCCAAACTCAGCGGCGGCGTAAGCCGTCCGCTGGAGTGCCTTGTGTACGCCCAGCATGGGCATGAACTTATGGGGTGAAAGTCCCCTGTAGGAGAACCAACATTGTGTTTTCATGAACCAATGATAACTACTAGCCGACGGCAAAGGCAACTCCGCGAGGGGTGGTCTGAAGGAAGCCCGAGCGCAAAACTGCGAGCCTACGAACAGAAATGTCATAGAAGGCCCAGCCACTGGGACGAGCTAGCACAAGATAGCGAAGTCCACTTGGTTCAGGTGGTAGGGTAAATGACAAGGTTGTGCAGTGACAGTTCATGCTCTTATCTGGGGAGATCTGCCCGACATGCGATGCGAATGCATAGCGCTGGTGCCAGCAATGGCGTCTGTGATCGGGCAGAAGTCAGCAGACGGCATAGTACTGCAGCCCATCAGGACGATGGTCTTGCAGGAAGGCCTGAACGTCAGATGAGGAGTGAGACAATCGTATCTCTTGGGAGGCCAAGGTCGTGACGAACGACAAGTCGACTCATGACGGTTCGGTTTTGTTCTCAGCCTCAGAACAGATAGACTGACGAACCGCCGGATGCGGACCCGCATGTCCGGTGGTGTGGGGAGGGCGAGCTAGATACTCGCCTTTACCCGATTAGGCTTCTAGGGCTTGATCTAGAGGCAACCTCCAGTTGAAAAATTTGGAGTACACCCTCCAGCACCATGATTTAAAATTTGCTGAGACTCCCTTGAAGAACTGCGACTTGAGGGGTTTGAAGTAGATGGTACCGCTTGTGCCTGAGTTTTTGGCCCACCTATGGCAGACCAACCAATAGCTACTAATGTGTCATCAATAAAAATGTATGGCGTAAATTCATCATCTGTAGTTAGCCCATCAGAATTCCACGATGATCTGAAGAAATATATTTCGACTCTCTTTTCATCCATTAAAAACTTATCAGGAGCCTTACTGTAACGTTTACTTAACCCCACTTGAGTCGGTAAAAGTACGGATAAAACATCTTCTTTAGAATCCCCAAGGTCAACTAAATTTGCAGATGAATCATATTTACTAACTGAATTCATAATTCCTACTTGTGGAATACAACCGCTCATAAGCAACGCTAAAAAGGCTACTGAAAGTATTTTTCTCATGATCTCATAATTTTATAAGGGTTAAAAACGAATAACTATTAGTATAAGGCATTATTGCCTTAATACACTATATTAAAAACAAAATCAGGCATATTTACCCAGTTTTTATCAAAAAAATCTACAATAACCTAATATTGGGTATTATAATAAAAACCTGTCAATAATTGATTTGACGTTTTTAATATTTATGGCTATTATACCCAAAGAAAAGACCTTGTTAGAAGAAATGCGAACTTTGTTACGCAGGCAGGGGTATGCTTATGGGACTGAGAATACTTATTGTGACTGGGTCAGGCGATTTGTTAAATTTTCAAACATTCAAAGTAGGTTTGCATTACTTAAAAATGCTGAAGAGCAAGTTGAACGATTTTTAACACATTTGGCTACTCAACAAAAAGTAGCGCCGAGTACACAAAATCAGGCACTGAATGCGTTGGTGTTTTTGTACACTAAGGTTTTAAAGCAACCATTAGAAGGGGTAAATGCCGCGCGTTCGCGTAAAGAGCCACGCATTCCTGTGGTGTTAAGCAAGGTAGAAGTAGCGCAAGTATTGACTTTAATGGACGGTACAGTCGGGTTGATGGTGAAACTTTTGTACGCTGGCGGGCTGAGGATTTCTGAGGTGGTGCGCCTTAGAGTGCAAGATATTGATTTTGAATTTAGGCAAATCACGGTGCGTGACGGCAAGGGCAGCAAAGACCGGGTGACGCCGCTTGCAAATAGTTTAACTAAACCTTTAAAAAATCATTTACAAAAAATAAAACTTATTCATAACAAAGACCTTAAGGATGGCTTCGGCAGTGTGTATTTGCCTTATGCCTTGGCGAAGAAATATCCTAGTGCGGATAAAGCCTTTAATTGGCAATATGTGTTTTCCAGTCGCAATATTGCTACTGATCCACGCACGCAAATCAAACGGCGCCATCATGTGGATCAATCGGTGATTAACAAGGCAATTAAGCGCGCAGTTCAACAATGCAATATTCATAAAAAAGTCTCAGCACACACCTTTCGCCATTCCTTTGCCACGCATTTGTTACAAACGGGTACGGATATTCGTACGATTCAAGCCTTACTTGGGCATAGTGATTTACAAACGACGATGATTTACACCCATGTTTTGCGTCAAGGCGGGCAAGGCGTGGTTTCGCCGTTGGATAAGTTGTGATAAAAAAATTACCCAAACTATTAACCAAACCAGTTGGCAGGGCGATTGCTGATTTTAAAATGATTAAAAATGGCGACAAGGTATTGCTGGCGGTGTCAGGGGGGAAAGATTCGTTGTCATTGTTTGATATTCTTAGGCATTTTCAAACCCATGCACCGATTGATTTTGAGCTGGGTCGTTATCTGAGTCGGTAGCTGGGTCGCTGGCATTGATGCTGGCCAAAATAATGGCCAACATAAATTCAATAAACACGCTGCTGTCAGCCTTATCATCCGCACTGGCGAGCGCATTATAGTAGGCTTGCTGATTATTTTTAATGGTGTTTTCAATCGGCAAAGAATAAAACAGCGGACGCCATTGCCCCAAAATCAACGTCTGCCAAAGCCGCCCTATTCTGCCATTGCCATCGCTAAAGGGGTGAATAAATTCAAATTCATAATGGAAAACACAACTGCGAATTAACGGATGCTCATCAGTGCGTTTAAGCCAGTGTAGTAAATCTTTCATTAAAGATTGAACGCGGTCTGCCGGTGGTGCGACATGAATCACTTTACCGCCTTTATGCACACCGACACCAGCACGTCGAAAACGCCCTGCATCAGACAAAATCTCTTCGGTCATTTTTTTGAGGAACCAAGAGTAACAGACACAAACAGGTCAATAAGTTCCGGCGGATAGTTATAATCCAAAACCAGCTTGATATAAGTTTCCGCCTGTATTTTCTCTTCAGGGTTTGAGTATCTGCGCGTTTTATCGTGATTTATGTAAGTAATGCGTGTCGGTTCTTCATTATTGTCAAACTTAATCAGATGCTCGTTCAATCCGCGTTGTATTAAATCATTCATTTTTCAACCTTCCCTGTCTAAATCCGGCATAACCCTCCGCATAAAATCACCGAACAGAGGCACTGTAAAAGCCAAATTTCCGTGCGACGGACTGTATATCATACCTTTGTTAATCAAGTTTGAACGGGTCGGGCTTATATCGCTGCTTCTCTCCAACCCCAGAGCGGATACGACTGAATTTGTACGCTTGTTTTCGCCTTCAATTTCAGCCATGGCGCGCAAAAACTCCTTTTCTTTCGGGGTCAACCTGTTAAAGCGAACCCGAAAGAAGTTTTTATCAAGACGACAAATAACAGTTAGTGAAGCGGAATACGCAACTTCAAGGGTTATGAGCGATTTTTGTGCATGATTCCATACTTGATAACCCCACTCTTGAATGAAATATGGGTATCCACAGGCTTTTTTGAAAATTTCTTTCAAAACCTCAGGCTCAAAACTAACCCCTCTGTCTTCAACCGGTTTGCGCAAAGCCGTATTCGCATTTTCCTCGGATAAAGCACCCATATTTGGAAAATCAAATAACCGCTCCGCATAAGACTTTATGTTGCCTGCAAGACCCGGCAGAACAGGCAAACCGGCTCCTACAAGAACCAATGGCAACTGGCGTTGCTGCATTTTGTGCATAGCCATTATCAGCGCGCCAAATTCGGGGTTTTTAAGGTATTGAACTTCGTCAATAAGAATTGCGACCGCAGTTTGTCTCGCATGTGCGGCTTCGGCAATAACAGTGAACAACTCCGGCAAATCAGTTTCCATGTTTCCGCTGTCTGCGGTCCCTGTTTCCGGATCTATGTCCAGACCTATGTTAATATCCCCGACAGACACTTTTACGGCTCCGATAAAACTCTTCAAAACTGCGAGGGCGCGCCGCGCTTTGTTGTCCGCTCCCACCATTCTGTCCAAATCGAAAAGCAGTTTGCGTAAATGAGGAACAAGCAAAGAGGCAAGCGGCTCCTCTTCCGATGCCTCAATAAAAATCGAACGGTATCCTTTTTTTTTAGATAATACTTCCATCCGGTTTAGCAAAACGGTTTTGCCGACACCGCGCAGACCGGTGAGAAGCATGCTCTTTTCCGAACGACCAAGTTTTACTCTTGCAAACAGAATACGGGCTTGCTCAAGGATATCCTCACGCCCGACAAGTTCGGGAGGAGGAAAACCCGCCCCCGGAGAGAAAGGATTTTCTATTTTGTCCATCGCAAGTTGAATAGTAAAGTATAACAATATATAAGTCAATATAAGATTATATAAGGTTGTATAAGGTATTATAAGCCAAACCGCTTATATATTGCTATAAATCCCATAACTCATTGCCATCAAACAACTTTCACCCTCAAAAACTCCTTCTTTCCAATCTTAACTTCCAGAACATCCCCGGTGGGAACCGGATCGCCGTATTTGGAGAATTTCTCCCCGTCAATAACAAGCCCGCCCTGCGCAATAAGCCGTTTCGCTTTGGCGCGGCTTTTGAGAGCACCGGAAACCTCAGCAACAAGGTCAAGAACGGTTTTAGCTTTTTCGCGCGAAACCGTTTTTTCCGGCGCGTTTTCGGGAAACTCTCTTTTTGAAAACTTTCCGGCAAAAACGTCACCGGCTTCCTTAGCCTTTTCCTCATCGGTAAGCCACACGGCAATCTCAAAAGCGAGTGTTTTCTTCGCGTCCATCGGATGCGCTTTTTTCAGTTCCGCGATTTTTTCGGGAGTTTTCGCGCTCAAAAGCTCGTAATACCGCCACATTAAATCATCCGAAATTGACATCACTTTTGCAAATATATCTTCCGCCGTATCCCTCACGGCTATGTAGTTGCCGAGAGATTTTGACATCTTATTGACGCCGTCAAGGCCCTCAAGGATTGGAAGAAAGACGGTCGCCTGACGGGGCTGCCCAAACCGCTTCTGAACCTCCCTGCCAAGTAGCAGATTGAAAGTCTGGTCTGTGCCGCCCACCTCCACATCGGCTTTCAAAACGAACGAATCATATGCCTGAATGAGCGGATAGAGAAACTCCTTTATTGAAATCGGCGTCCCCGCCTTATAACGGGTCTTAAAATCCTCACGCTCAAGCAAATTCGCCACATTCGCCATCGCCGCAAGACTCAGAACATCGGCGGAACTCATCGGCGTGTGCCACTCGGAATTGAAACGCACCTCGGTCTGCTCTTTTATGAGAATCGGAAAAACCTGACTTTCGTAGGTTTGCGCGTTTTCTTTTATATGCTGGGGGGAAAGAACGGGCCTTTCATCTGTCCTGCCGCTGGGGTCGCCTATCTGCGCTGTGAAATCGCCTATGAGGAAAACAACCGTATGGCCAAGGTCCTGAAAATCCCTGAGTTTTTTCAAAAGAACACAGTGCCCAAGATGAAGGTCCGGCGCGGTCGGGTCAAATCCGGCTTTTACGCGCAAAGGCCGCGAAGCACGCAATTTTTCAAGTAACTCGGATTCGGAAACCACACTGTCGGCTCCCCTCCTGATAATCTCAATTTGCTCCTCGGGGGTCAGGTCTTTCATAATCAAGGCAACTCAGTTGAGCCCATAAGGTAGCGGTCGCATTCCCTTGCGGCTTCCCGTCCCTCGTTGATTGCCCAGACCACAAGACTCTGCCCCCGTCTCGCGTCTCCGGCGGCAAACACCTTTTCAACGCTTGTGCGGTAATCCCCGTATTGAGCTTTAATGTTTGAACGGGCGTCCCGCTCAAGGCCAAGCCCGTCTATGATGCGCTGTTCGGGACCGAGAAAACCGAGCGCGAGAAAAACAAGCTGAGCGCTCCAGAACTGCCCGGAACCGGGCTGCTCCTCCATTGACATATTGCCGTTTTTGTCCTTTTCCCAGGATATGCGCACGGTGTTAAGCCCCTTCACACGGCCTTTTTCATCGCGCTCAACGCTTTTTGTAAGCACAAGATACTTACGCGGGTCTTCCCCAAACGCCGCCATCGCTTCCTCCTGCCCGTAATCCAGTTTGTAAACTCTGGGCCACTGTGGCCAGGGGTTGTCCGGGGCGCGTTCGCCGGGCGGCTTGGGAAGAATCTCAAACTGGAGAATGCTCCTGCACCTTTGCCTCATTGAGGTCGCGACACAGTCCGTTCCGGTGTCCCCGCCACCGAGAATGATAACATCCTTGTCTTTGGCGGATATGCCTCCCGTCTGTTCAAAGCCCGTGTCCAGAAGCCGTTTTGTGTTTTCCCGAAGAAAATCCATCGCGAAATACACCCCGTCGCAGTCGCGGCCCGGAACATCAAGGTCACGCGGATTTGTCGCGCCGCAGCAAAGCACAACCGCGTCATGTGAGTTAACAAGCCCGTCCGCGGGCAGGTCTTTGCCTATCTCGGCGTTTACGACAAACTCAACGCCCTCTTTTCTCAGAATATCCACCCGTCTTTCAACAACCTCTTTGTCAAGATGCGGGTTCGGAATTCCATACATTAAAAGCCCGCCGACACGGTCGTCCCTCTCGTAGACAACAACCTTGTGCCCCGCCTTGTTCAACTGCGCGGCGCATGCAAGCCCCGCGGGACCGGAACCGACAACGGCAACTTTTTTTCCGGTTCTTTTCGCTGGGGAATTTGGGACTATCCAGCCCTCTTCAAAACCTTTTTCCACAATCGCATACTCTATCGCCTTGATTGTTACCGGAGGCTCGTTTATGCCGAGAACGCAGGATCCTTCGCACGGCGCGGGACAGACCCTCCCGGTAAATTCGGGAAAATTGTTCGTCTTATGAAGCCGCTCCAGGGCTTCGCGCCACCGCCCCTTGTGGACAAGATCGTTCCATTCGGGAATGAGATTTTGAACCGGACATCCGACTGCCGCACCCGCAAGGATGTCTCCCGTTTGGCAGAACGGAACCCCACAATCCATGCACCTCTCCCCCTGAACGCCGAGATTTTTATCAGAAGTATGGCCGTGAAACTCGTTCCAGTCGGCAATTCTCTTTGCCGGTAAACGGTCTTTGGCGAGCCGCCTTCCGTAGCGCATAAAACCTGCGGGATTTCCCATATAGTCTCCGTTTTCTAATTGCCAGTTACGCGCGAAGCGTCCGACATGTTTTCCTCAAAAGCCACCATAAGCGCCTCGTCTCCGCTGATTCCCCTCTTCTCAACCCCACTTATGGCATCTAGCATTCTTTTGTAATCATCGGGCATCACCTTGACAAATTTGCGCAAACTGCCCTTCCAGCCGTTCAAAATATCTTCCGCAACCGTGCTACCGGTGTATTGAAAATGGCGCATAATCATGGCTTTGAGCTCGGTTTCATCGCCGTCTTCGGGAGCAGATAGCGACACGCCCCGTCCGTTGCAGTTTTCATCCGCAAAATTCCCTTCCGCATCAAAGACATACGCTATCCCGCCCGACATACCCGCGGCGAAATTCACACCGGTTTTGCCGATAACCACAACGCGCCCGCCGGTCATATATTCGCAACCGTGGTCCCCCACGCCTTCAACAACGGCACTCACTCCGCTGTTTCTTACGCAAAACCTCTCTCCCGCGATTCCGCGTATGTATGCCTCGCCAGAAGTCGCTCCGTATAAGGCGACATTGCCGATTATGACATTTTTTTCGGCGGCAAAGTTTGACTCCTTCGGCGGAAACACCGCCATCTTTCCACCCGAAAGCCCTTTTCCGAAATAATCGTTTGAGTCACCCTCAAGGAACATCGTCATTCCCTTGGGAACAAAAGCCCCGAAACTCTGTCCCGCAGAGCCTTTGAAGCGGAGTGTGATTGTGTCGTTCTCAAGAGCCGATGAGCCGTATTTTGATGATATTCTGCTGCCCACTATCGTACCGACCGTGCGGTCTGTGTTTCTTATCTCCGTCTCCACTTCAACCTTTTCGAGATTTTCTATCGCCGGCGCGCACGGGGGAAGCAATTTTGTCATATCCAGAGATTTCTCAATTCCGTGGCTCTGCTCCGTTGAGCAATAAGTCCCGTAACGTTTCGGAACATCGGGCGAGTGCAGAATGGCATCCAGATTCAATCCCTTCGCCTTCCAGTGCCCTTCGGGTTTGATAAATTTCAACTTGTCCGTTCTTCCCACCATCTCATTCATGGTGCGGAAACCGAGCTCCGCCATAAGCGCGCGCGTCTCACGGGCGACAAAACGCATAAAATTGACCACATGAGCCGGGTCTCCGGTGAACTTCGCGCGCAATTCGGGATTCTGTGTAGCAACTCCGACCGGACAGGTGTCCAGATGGCAAACCCTCATCATTATGCAACCGAGCCCTATGAGAGGAGCAGTTGAAAATCCGTATTCCTCGGCTCCGAGAAGCGCCGCGATTACAACATCCCTGCCCGTTTTCATATGCCCGTCCGTCTCAAGAACAACGCGGCTCCTGAGGTCGTTCAGCAAAAGGGTCTGATGAACCTCGCTTATTCCAAGCTCCCACGGCAAACCGGCGTAGTGGATACTGCTTTGCGGAGAGGCACCGGTTCCACCGTCGTTTCCGCTGATAAGAATCACATCGGAATGTGCCTTTGCCACTCCCGCGGCGATTGTTCCGACACCGGATTCGGAAACAAGTTTTGTGTTTATCCTCGCGCCGGGATTGGAATTTTTAAGGTCGTATATCAACTGCGCTATGTCTTCAATGGAGTAGATATCATGGTGTGGCGGCGGAGAGATAAGGCCCACTCCGGGGGTGGAAAGCCGGACTTTGGCTATCCACGGATACACCTTTCTGCCGGGAAGCTGCCCGCCCTCTCCGGGTTTCGCGCCCTGCGCTATCTTTATCTGTATCTCATCGGAATTGGCGAGATACTCTCCGGTAACCCCGAACCTACCGGATGCGACCTGTTTTATAGCACTTCTTCTCAAATCCCCGTTTTCATCGGGAACCCACCTGCTCCTGTCCTCTCCTCCTTCGCCCGAATTGCTTTTGCCGCCTATCCTGTTCATCGCAATTGCAAGGCTTTCATGCGCCTCGGCGCTTATCGCTCCATACGACATCGCGCCGGTTTTGAACCGTTTGAGTATCTCCTCCTCGGATTCCACTTCATCAGGAGAAAGCGGCTTTTTGGCGAATTTGAAGTCAAGCATCCCCCTGAGGGTGAACCGTTTGCGCTCTTCGTTTCCCACATTTGCGGAGAATTTTTCAAACTGCACATAATCTCCCGTGCGGCAGGCCCTTTGAAGCGCGTGAACCGTCTGCGGGGAGTATATATGCGCCTCGCCGCCGCGCCGCCACTGGTAAACGCCTCCCTCATCAAGCGCACAGATATTGTCGCCCCTTTGCGCAAACGCCTTGAAATACCTGCGCGCCGTTTCTTCGGCGACAATATCAATGCCTATTCCGCCAATGCGGGACTGGGTGTGGGTAAAATACTTTTCCACAAACCGCTGAGAGAATCCCAGCGCTTCGAAAACCTGCGAGCCCTGATAACTCTGAATCGTGGATATTCCCATTTTTGACATGATCTTTACGACGCCTTTGACAATGCCCGAAATGTAATTGGAAAAAGCCGTTTCAATATCAATCTCAAGCAACCCCTCTTCGCACATTCCCCTCAGGGTCTCAAATGCGAGGTAAGGGTTGACGGCGTCCGCGCCGTAGCCGATAAGAAGCGCGAAATGGTGCACTTCGCGCGGTTCTCCGGATTCAACGACTATACTCGTCTTCATCCTGCTACCAGCGCGTATAAGGTGGTGGTGCAAGCCGCTTGACGCAAGAAGCGCGGGAACCGGGCATTTGCCCGCACACGCTCCGCGGTCGGAAATTATGAGAATGTTGGCGCCGGCGGCTATGGCCGAATCGGCTTTTGAAAACATCTCCTCAAGGGCGGCTTCAAGCGATTGCCCGCCGCCTTCGGGGTTGTAAAAACTTTCAATAACCGCGGATTTGAAACCGTCCTGTTTGACGGTTTTGAGTTTCGCTATTTCGCCGTCCGAAAGAAGCGGACTGTCCGCCTGTATGGCCCTGCAACTTTCGGGGAGAGGATTGAACAGGTTTCCGGTTACTCCGAGGTTGATGTTTGTGGCGGTTACTATCTCTTCCCTAATCGGGTCGGTCGCCGGATTTGTAATCTGAGCGAACAGCTGGTTGAAGTAGTTATAAAGCAGCTTCGGATCCAGAGAAAGAACCGCGAGCGGCACATCCCGTCCCATAGCGCCAATGACTTCAACGCCATTTTTCGCCATCGGCTCAAGAAGCAACCTTATCTCTTCAAACGTGTATCCGAAAATCCTCTGCTGCGTCATAAGCTCCTTACGGGTGAGACGCGGCTCCCGCGCCAAAGAGTCTTCAATATCGGACAGCTTTACCATATATTTGCCTGTCCATTCAGCGTACGGAGCGGCGTTTACCAGACCCGATTTAATCTCTTCATCGCGCACTATCCGTCCGGCGCGAGTGTCCACAAGAAGCATTCTGCCCGGCTCAAGTCTCCCTTTTGAAATCACATTCGCTGGCGCGACGGGAAGAACCCCGACCTCGGAGGAAAGTATCACCGTGTCGTCGCCCGTAACATAGTATCTGCTGGGTCGGAGGCCGTTTCTGTCCAGCACCGCGCCAACCTTTTCGCCGTCGGTGAAGCAAACCGAGGTCGGTCCGTCCCACGGCTCCATAAGAGAGCCGTAGTATCTGTAGAACGCCTTTTTGGCTTCATCCATTTTTTTATTCTTCTGCCACGGCTCGGGAACCGTCATCATAACCGCATGCTCTATTGAAAAACCGCAAAGGGTGAGAAGCTCAAGGTTGTTGTCGAGAGCGGCACTGTCGCTTCCGTCCGGCTCGATAAAGGGAAAGATTTTTTCCGGCTCGGAGCTGAAAGCCCCGTTTGAGAGTCCGAGCATCGGTTGCCTTGAATACATACGGTTTATATTTCCCCGAAGGGTGTTTATCTCTCCGTTGTGGATGAGCAAACGGCATGGTTGCGCCCTGCTCCAACTCGGAGATGTGTTTGTGCTGAAACGGGAATGGACAAGCGCTATCGCGCTTTCCATCCTCGGATCCTTCAAATCGGGATAGTAGTTCGGAAGCTGTTCGGGCGTGAGCATCCCTTTGTAGACAATTGTCTTTGATGAAAGGCTCGGTATATGGAAAATCTCCGAGTCGATGGTTTTTTCCGCCCGCTTTCTTATAACAAACAGCGCGCGCTCAAACTCCCCCTCCGCCACACCGCCGCGTTCTATGAAAATTTGACAAACAGACGGCGAGCTCGCCCTTGAAACGCCGCCCAGAGAAGAGTCATCGGTCGGCACATCGCGCGTATGCAACATTCTGAGTCCTTCGCTCTCAACTATTGCCCGGAACTGGGACAAAACCACCGTGCGCTCCTTCTCGTCTGGCGGCGCGAACATCACGCATACGCCATAGTCTTCGGCATTGGGAAGAGAAACGCCGGTTTCAGCGCAAATGGCGCTGAAAAAACCGTGTGGCATCTGAAACAGTATCCCCGCGCCGTCTCCAGTGTCAGGGTCGCATCCACACGCTCCCCTGTGCTCAAGGTTGGCCAGAACCGTGAGCGCGTTTTCTACAATGGAGCGCGATTTTGCACCTTTTATGTTGACAACAAATCCGACTCCGCATGAATCATGCTCAAGAGAAGGGTCATAAAGACCTTGCTTTGCGTAAGTGAAACTCATTACAAAAAATCTTTTTTCATGCCTTTTCACGCATTGAAAAGGGAATTTAAGATAACGGAAAAGCCGCTCTGTTTCAAAAAGGAGACCTTTCGCAACAGGTTAATTGCGGTAGAAGTTGGTAATCGGCATACGGCGGTCTTTACCGAACGCTTTGTCTGTCAGTTTGATTCCCGGAGGGCTCTGTCTTCTTTTGTATTCGCTCCGGTCCACCATATCAACAACCTTGCGAACAGTTTTCACGCCCACCCCGGAAAGGGCAACAGTCTCGGCGAGGCTACGGTCATGCTCAACATAGTGTTTGAGTATCCCGTCAAGAACATCATACGGGGGAAGTTCATCGGAGTCGTCCTGCCCCTTTCTGAGCTCGGCGGACGGGCTTCGCTCAATAACCGATTTCGGAATGGCATCAAAACCCCTGAGGCGATTGTAGTAAAGAGCGAGTTTGTAGACAAGAGTCTTTTCCACATCCTTGATAACGGCAAAACCTCCAGCGCTATCTCCGTAGAGAGTGGAATACCCGACGCTTGTTTCGCTTTTGTTGCCGGTTGTCAGCACAAGCCATCCGAAGCGGTTGGAAAAAGCCATAAGTATGTTGCCCCTTATTCGCGCCTGTATGTTTTCAAGAGCGATGCTGGATGTTTCGTTCCGTTTAAGTTTGAACGGCTCAGGCACGCTTTTGGCGTATGAAGAGACAATTTTGTCTATCGGAACCGAGCGGAATCCGATTTTCAGGTTCCGTGCAATAAGTTCGGAATCCCGTATTCCTTCTTTTGAGCTTACCGTGGAAGGCATATTGACCGCGACCACATTTCGCGCACCGAGAGCCTCAACCGCGCACGCGGCGACAAGCGCGGAATCTATGCCACCGGACAGTCCCACAACTGCGGATTTGAAACTGTTTTTGCGCGTATAGCCGCGCGTACCCGCAATCAGCGCGGAAAAAATTTCCTCCTCTCTTTCGCGCGCGAATCCCGCCATTGCAAGGCGCAAAAGGGGTTTTTTCTTCCGTCCGGGAGGTTTGATTTTATACTCGTCCGCACGCGCGGACGGCTTTGCCGCACGAGACGGTTTTGCGGAAAAATCGGCAAAAATCATATCTTCGCGAAAACCCCGCGCCCTTGCAGTTACCGTTCCGTTTTTGTCAAAAAACGCGCTGTGCCCATCAAAAACAAGCTCATCCTGCGCTCCCACCATGTTGCAGAAAGCTAGCGCGGCGCCCGCGTTTTTTGCCCTTTTCGAAATCATTTTCTCCCTCGCCGCGGGTTTTTCCACCGCATACGGGGAAGCGGAGATATTGACAATCAAATCGGCGCCGTACTTGGCCTGTTCTGCCACGGGACCGTCTGTAAACCAGATGTCTTCGCAGATATTGACTCCTATTTTAAAATCGCCCGCGGCAAATAAAGGCGTATTTTGCCCGGGCTTGAAATAGCGACTTTCGTCAAAAACCCCGTAGTCCGGAAGCAGGTTTTTTCTGTGAATTCCCACCACTCTGCCTCCCGAGACGACCGCAGCGGCGTTGTGGACGGAATGTGTTTTTCCCCCGCTACCACGCTCGACAAAACCGGCTATCACGGTCAGAGAGCGGGAGTGTTTTTTTATCTCAAGAAGACCTTCTATGTTTCTGTCTATGAATCCCGGCTTTAGCAAAAGGTCTTCGGGCGGATATCCACACACCGCGAGTTCGGGAAAGCAGACTATGTCCGCGCCTTTGGCAAGGGCCGTGTCCATACGGCGCTTGATTACGGATACGTTTCGCGCTATGCCGCCAACCCAGCAATCCATCTGGCAGAGCGCCACTCTAACCGGTTTCATTTATTCCCCCCTTCTCGGAGTTCGGGTTGAACAGCTCAATGCCTCCCATCGTCTCTTCAACAACTTCATCAATTGAAACGAGATCTTCAAGACGCCGGACGGTCTCAACACAGCATTTTGTGCGCGGAAACGGGGAAACAATTGAACAACACTCGTTGTAGGGCTTAATGCTGTGCTCGTATGTTCCGCTCCGGCGCGCTTTTTCAACTATGTCTTTTTTGTCCCAGCCAAGCAGCGGGCTGACGACAAGACAGTCCAGACCTCCACGGGAGGCGGCAAGATTCTCAACGGTCTGTGAGGCAACCTGCCCGATACAGTCGCCGGTGACAACACCTTTGTATCCGCGAGAGGCGGCAAGGGATTGCGCGACTCTGAGCATAAACCTTCTGAAAAGAACAAGCTCGTATCCCCTAAATATGCCCCTTGCGGGAAAAACCCCAAGCGCCTTCCTCTGGAAAAACTTGTATGAGGCGAGAAACATCCTTGAGCCCGCATTATAGCGGGCGATGGAGTCAACAAGTTCCGGCATTTTGGTTTCCCGTACCAGAGAGGAATCGGGAAAAACATGAAAATGGAGAAAATCAACCTCACATCCGCGTTTCATCGCGCAAATAGCCGCGACGGGAGAGTCTATGCCGCCTGAGAGAAGACACAGAAGAGGCGCGGAAGCCCCGACCGGAAGCCCTCCGGGCCCGGGGTTTTTCTCAAAATGCACATACGCCACGCTATCGGTAATCTCAATATACACTGGCAGGTCGGGAGCGGAAATGTTCACCTTCATTCCGAAGCGCGCGCAAACCTCGGAGCCGACCGCGGAAGATATTTCGGATGATTTAACGGGAAACCTTTTGTCCGAACGTTTTGTAAAAACGGCGAAGGTTTTCGCATCCCCGCCGCCGCGGGAAATTCTCGCGCCAATCTCGCGCAAGACGAGTTCAATGATGTCCGCCATGTTTTTTGGGCAATTTACGCACGGTGCGTACCATGCAATCCCGAAAACCGTTTTCAGTTTCACGGCATCTCCTCCGCGCATAATCATCAGATTTCTCCGCGCGCTGCAACGTCCGCCGGCGGCGCGCTCTATGTTGCGTGCCAGAACGTTTACAAAGTCGCTTCGGTTTTTCCCCTTGAGCGACAAATCCCCGTAGTGAATAAGAACCTCCATCTGAAACCGTATTCTATAGATACAAAAAAGGACTGTGATACTATACACATCCTTTAATATACGGAGACTGCTCTTGAAAAAATTAAGAGAACATATCGTGATCCACGTCGCGCTGTTGTGCGCCGCGTTTGTTGCGTTTGCCGCAACCGCGCAGCAACCCTCTCCGGAGGTTATGGAAAAATCCCTTGACATAGCGAGCGAGAAGTTTGTGCGCAAAAGCGCGGTTGATTTTCAGAAGATGCTCAAGAAAGGGGTCAATAATCTGGAAATTAAACTGGACAAGGTTCTTGTTGACTGGCGCGAAAAGGAAAAAAACTTTGACATAGTGGTCGGGGAAAAGAGAAAAAGTTTCCGGTTCACACGGCTTAAAACATGGGAGGATCTGAAAAAAATATCAGGAAAAGTGTTCGCTTTTGTGTACTCCCGCGCCGACAAGGATGATAAAAAAGACGGAAAAATTGAATACGCGCTGGCAAATGGAATGCTGTCAAAGATGGACAGGCATTCACGCGTCATTACCCCACGGGAATACAAAGAGTTCATCGTGGAAACTGAAGGCAGTTTTACGGGTCTTGGAATAGTTATCAGCACGCACAAGGGGTGGATAACGGTTATATCCCCGATTGAAGACACTCCCGCATATAGGGCGGGAATGAAATCCGGAGACAAAATCGTCCAGATAGAAAATGAGTCCACGGTGAATATGTCAATAATTGAGGCGGTGAACAGGCTCAGGGGTCCGAAAGGAGAGCCCGTAACCATACGAATACTCAGAGACTCAATGGAAAAACCGAAACTGCTGACGATAGTGAGGGATGTAATCAAAGTGGAGAGCGTTGAAGACCATTTTTTCAATGACGGTATTCTCTACATAAAGATCAAGAACTTTCAGAGAAACACGACCGACAGCATCGTTGAGGCGCTTGTCAAAAGGAAAGAGCAAAGGCGGCTCGCGGGAATAATCCTTGATCTCAGGGACAACCCCGGAGGGCTTCTGCGTCAGGCGGCGAAGATATCCGACTTGTTTTTGAAGCACGGAACCGTTTTCAGCTTCAAAAGCGGAGAGAATGTGAATCCGCGTCCCGCATCAGGACAAAGCCGGCTTGAGCTGCGGGAAAAAACCGTTGTGCTTGTCAACTCCGGCTCGGCAAGCGCTTCGGAAATCGTAACCGGAGCACTGAAGGAAAATGACAGGGCACTCATAATGGGAACAAAAACTTTCGGCAAGGGCTCCATACAGGACATTTTTGAACTCGACAACGGTTCTGCCTTTAAACTCACCATAGCCAACTATCTGATACCGGGAGGCATATCCATACACAACATCGGCATAACTCCGGACATCTTCATTGAAGAGGTTGATTTTTCCAAAGACAAATCCATATACAAAACCTCGGAGTTCGCATTTTTACTTGAAAAATACCGTAAGGAAAAAGAAGCGGACGATAACGACGAGGACACGCGCGAACCGGAAAACCCTTCATACGCATTCAAAATTCTGAACGAATCACTCACCAAAAAAGACGATGAGGAAGATGAAATACCCAAAACCCTGAGCGAGCGCGAAAAAAAGGAAAAGAGAGAAAAAGACCCTCTCATCAAAGCCGCGCGGCGCATAATCACCGGGTCGGAAGGAGCCTACAGCGACAGAAGCCAGATGCTTGAGACCGCAGGCGGCATTATAGCAGAGATAGGAGACGAGGAAAATGGGCGCATAAGCAAAAAACTCCGAAAATTCAAGGTGGACTGGTCTGACAGCGTGAAGCCGGAGGACGGAAAACCCGTGATAGAGGCGAAAATCAAACCGGACGGCGGGGTTTTTAAGGCGGGAGAGAAAGCGGAAATCAGGGTTGAGGTTGAGAATGTCGGTGACGCTCCCGTTTACAAACTTACCGCCGTTACAAACTCGGAAAATCCCCTTCTGGACGGCAGAGAGTTTATCTTCGGAAAAATCGCTCCGGGCAAAAAGGCAAAATGGGGGACGAAACTAAAAATCCCTAAATGGGCGCAGACGCGCAACGATGAGTGCGTTATCCGTTTTTTTGACTCAACCGGCGAAGAGATCATGTCAAAAACCTTCATGGTCGGCACGGAAAGAAGAAATCGCCCCGCGATAAGCTACAACTATGAAATAGTGGATGACGGGCGTTTCGGCTCAAAAGGAAACGGGGATGGAAGAATCACAAAAGACGAAACCGTGGCTTTGCTTTTCAGAATTCAAAACACAGGAAAGGGCAAAGCGGAGGAAATTGGCTTTTATCTGAAAAACAAGTCGGGGAAGAACCTTTTTCTCGAAAAAGCCATAGAGGAAGCGGGTGAAATGGCGGCGGGGGAAGCGAGGGATGTGGTTATGAAATTCCGCATTGAAGACGACCCGGAGGAGGACGGAAAAGAAAACTCGTATGCGGAATTTGAACTTATAGCGAACGATTTTGAGATAGGTTTTTCTTCAAATTACGAGATAAAAATTCCGGTTTATGAGCCGGCGGAGTTTTCAAAACACAAAGGAACGGTACGAACAAGGCGGAACACCTCGATTCTGGGAGGAAGTTTTGAACGCGCTCAAAGCGTTTCACTAGCGCGCGCGGGCTCTTCATACAGGGTTGCCGGCAGCACGGGGGAGTGGACAAAGGTGAATCTCGCAAAAGATAGGGCGGGGTGGATAAAAACCGAAAACACCACCCCCGCTTCGGGGAAAGCTCGTCCCGATTTCAGTTACACACTCGCAAGCCCGCCCGTCATAGAACTTGAGCCGTATTTGCTGGTAACTGAGAACGAGAAGATTGAAATAAAAGGGTCCGTGAAAGATATGGAGTCGGTGGTAAATATCTCATTTTTCAAAGAGGACGACAAAATACACATCATCAATTCCGAAGGGAAAAGCCAGAGTTTTGCGTTGAACATTCCGCTTGAAAGTGGGATGAACAAGCTGATAATCACGGCAAAAGACTCAAACAATCTTCGCAGTGCGCGAACTTTCTATATAAGAAAAAAAGTTGAGAAACATAAAAATAACAGTTGAATACGAAGGCACCCGCTACAGTGGATGGCAGAGACAGAAAAACGCGGAGACAGTTCAGGAAAAAATAGAAGACGCCGTTTTTAAAATCACTGGAGAGAAAAACGCGCTTAACGGTTCCGGCAGAACGGATGCCGGAGTTCATGCGCTTGCGCAGACGGCGAATTTTCACACCGAATGCCGGATGAAAACCGAGACCATACTCAAGGCCCTCAACTCTTTCCTGCCCGAAGATATTTCCGTCAAAACCGCCGAAGAAGTCTCCGCCGGTTTTCACTCTCGCATCTCTTCAAAGAAAAAAACATATCTGTACAGAATACTGAACGGCGCTTCCCGCTCCGCGCTAAACAGAAAAACCTGCTGGTTCATAACCGAGCCGCTGGACACCGAGTCAATGAGCGACGCGACCCGGTTTATTGTCGGAAAGCACAATTTCGCCGCCTTTGCGCTGGCGGACACAAAGGTTAGAACAACCGTGCGGACGGTGTTTGAAGCCGGGGTCAAACGGGACGGGGATTTTATAGTGTTTTCAATTGAAGCGGACGGATTCCTCAAACGGATGGTCAGGCTGATTGTTGGAACCCTTGTGCGCGTGGGCAAGGGGAAATTAAACACCGCGGGATTTGAGAAGATATTGAAAAGCGGGAAAAAAACCGCCGATGTGACAGCCGCGCCGGCGCGGGGGCTGTTTCTCGAGAAGGTTGATTATTGAAAAACATATATGGGAAAATAATTACACTAACCAAACCAGATGCTGCAAGAGAACAACTGAAAATAGCAATCACCCTCTATTTCAATGAAGATTGCCCAGTATCCACATAGTAAGTGAAATTGTAGGAAAAGAATCGATAATTATCAAAAACACCAATTTTATAAAGAAAGAACACCAAAAAAGAGTTATAAGCTCAACCAATGAACCGGAAAATTTCTTGAAGCATACGCGTAGAGACCAGCATTAAACATTAAGCTGCAACCCTGAAAGTAGCAGCCATTTTCTTTTTGATGCCTGTTTGAATTATCGTAAACATTCCGAAGATATTACGGTTGAATTTGTACTCCATTGCTGCTGGTATGCACTTCTCAACCCGCCAGAGGACAAAAAGTCTTTCTACTCCTTTGTGCAACATCAAGACAAGTTGTTTATTGACCTACCAATAGAACGGTATAAGGCGATACCTATGACATGAATACACGCCACACCTTGAATATACATAATGTTAAACCCGAGTGAAAAATGAAACAGGCAAACACAATGCCACAAAGAAAAAGTGATATACTCGCTTTTTTATAAAGAGGGCATCATGCACAAAATCCTTATAATTCCCGGAGACGGCATAGGGTTGGAGGTTACAGAAGTGGCCCTCGGCGTTTTGAGCGAAGCGGAGAAAATCTCAGGAGTTTCTTTTGAAAAGGAAACCGAGTTGTTCGGCGGATGCTCCATTGACGCCTGCGGCGTTCCGGTAACGGACGAAGTTCTTAAAAAAGCGAAGGAAGCGGACGCCGTTCTGCTCGGCGCGGTCGGAGGAGAAAAGTGGGAAAACCTTGAGCATGAAATAAAACCCGAAAACGGGCTGCTGCGGCTGAGAAAAAAACTTGACACTTTCGCAAACCTCCGCCCCGCGAAGGTGTATTCCGCACTTGCGGACGCTTCAACTCTGAAAAAAGAAGTGGTAAAGGGAACCGACATTCTCGTGGTGAGGGAACTTACGGGCGGAATCTATTTCGGAACTCCGAGGGGAATTGAAAAATTGCCCGGAGGCGGGAGCGTGGGAATAAACACCCTTTCGTATTCAACGGCGGAAATAGAACGTGTGGCTCGAAAAGCGTTTGCCGCCGCCCGCGCGCGGAGAGGGGTGGTAACTTCAATCGACAAATCAAACGTGCTTGAATCAACTGTTTTGTGGAGAGAAACGGTAACAAAAATAGGCAAAACCGAGTTCGCGGATGTAAAACTTGACCATCTCTATGTCGATAACGCCGCGATGCAACTTATACGAAGACCGAAAACCTTTGATGTCATACTCGCGGGAAACCTTTTCGGGGACATAATCAGCGACGAAGCCGCTCAACTTACCGGCTCCCTCGGAATGCTTCCGTCCGCGAGCTTGGGGGACGCGGGGGCAATATACGAGCCGGTTCACGGAAGTGCGCCGGATATTGCGGGAAAAGACATCGCAAACCCGATTGCCTCAATACTTTCGGTCGCGATGATGTTTAAATACTCATTTGGAATGGACGCCGTGGCAGACAAAATAGACCGCGCCGTGCGGGAAACGCTTGACGACGGGTTCAGAACCGCTGACATATACGAAGAGGGAAGCAGAAATATCGGGTGCCGTGAAATGGGTGGAAAAGTGGCGGAAAAACTGCGAAAGCAATGACTCCGCACCGTAAGACGTCTGCCATAGCGGACGAATTCTCCAGTTTCGCATCAGACCCCGCAAATAAAATCGGCAAACTCACAAACTCTCTGCGCTCTGGCGGAAAAGGCACGAGGATTGAAGTGTCCGGGCTTGCTGGCGGCTCCGCTTTTCTTACGGCGTGCATTGTCTGTAAGGCGCTGAAAACCCAGCTTATCTACATATCTGACTCAAGTGAAAGTTGCCACAGAGCAAGCGAGGCGATAGGGTTTTTCACGGGAGAAAAGCCCGCCATTGCAGAGCGGAGCGATATATCTTTCCTCGCACGGGTGAAAAATTCCCGTGCCGTATGCTCAACCGTAGAGACAATCTCGGAAAAAATAATCTCTCCGTCTTTTCTGAAATCAATTTCCCCGCGTGTTAAAACGGGGGACAAAACCGACAGAGACGAGTTCATAAGGCAGCTTGCACAAGTGGGCTATAAGGAAAAAGAGTTCGCGCGGCTTGCGGGAGAGATAAGCGTCCGGGGAGCGGTTATTGACATCATGCGCGCTGGTGGAGACCCGCCTCTGCGCGTTGAGTTTTCGGGTAACGCAATAAGGTCTGTCAGACTGTTCGACCCGCAAACTCAAATTTCCACGAGGCGTGAGTCCTCCGCTCAAATCCTTCCCGTGAGCTTTGAACAAACCCGTACAGACGGCGCTTCATCATGCGTTTTTGACCACTGCGGGGAAAATCCGGTCGTATTTTTTGAAAACCGCGGCGCCGAAAGCATCGGGGAATCTTTGAGAAACGCCGCCGCGCAAAGGGACGCGTCCGGACATTTCAACTCGGACAGGATTGAACGCGAAATATCACGGCGGCGGTCGGTTGTGGTGCAAACCCTTAACGCTGGAGAGATAGATTTCCATGTTTCACCGGTGCGGGAAGAGGGCAAAGCCGCCTCTCCCGCGGCGAAAATTCTGAACTCGGCGCGGCGGCTGAAATCCGAAGGGTATAAATTGAAACTTTTCCTCAAAAACGATGCGGAAATTGAAAAAATGGCGCATATCGCAAATGAGGAAAAAATTGACGCGGATTTCTACGCTGCGGCGGCGGGCGGAGGGTTTGTTTTTCCTGACATCGGAACGGCATTCATAGACGAGGGTGATTTTACCGCCGCGCAAAAAGCGGCGAGCCCATCAGCAACGGACGGAAAGTTCTCCGCTCAGGCATTCGCCTCTGCTTTCGCGGACATCGAAGACGGCGACTTCATAGTCCACAGAGAGTTCGGGGTGGGAATATTCAGGGGTCTGAAAAACCTGACCATACGCGAAACAAAGGGAGATTTTATTGAGTGTGAATATCACGGCGGGGACAACGTTTATGTTCCCGTGTCAAAATTCAAACTTCTGCACGGATATATCGGCGGAGAAGACGGCAGTCCAAGGATTGACAAGCTCGGCTCGGCGGCATGGAAAAAAACCGTCAAGGGAGCGAAAAGAGCGACGGAAAAGGTCGCGAAAGAGTTGCTTGAGTTGTACGCGGACAGAAGCTCGGGCGAAGGACGCAGTTTTTCCAAACCGGACGCGGAGTTCAGACAGTTTGAGATGGATTTTATGTTTGAAGAAACCCCCGACCAGGCAAAAGCCATAGAAGATGTTATGAGAGACATGGAATCGCCCCGCCCGATGGACAGGCTCATATGCGGCGACACGGGATTCGGTAAAACGGAAGTGGCTTTGAGGGCGGCGCTCAAAGCCGCAATGGACGGGGTTCAGGTCGTTTTCATGGCGCCGACCACGTTGCTTGTGTCCCAGCACTTGAAAACAGCAAGAAAGCGACTTGAAAAATTTCCCGTGAAAATAGTCGCCTTCTCAAGGTTCAACTCTCCGGGCGAGGAAAAGATAATTCTCAGCGAAATTGAGCGCGGAACCGCGGACATTATAATAGGAACCCATAAACTTCTCGGAGCCGGGGGTAAGTTCAAAAGCCCCGGTCTTTTGATAATAGACGAGGAGCACAGATTTGGAGTGAAACACAAGGAAAAATTGAAAACCCTCAAGAAAAACCTTGACGTGCTTTCGCTCTCGGCAACACCGATACCGAGAACACTTCAGCTTTCCCTCGCCGGAATAAGGGACATCAGTTCAATCAATTCCCCTCCGCACGGAAGACTTCCCGTGCAAATACGGATAAAAAAATGGAACGAGAAACTGATACACGATATGGTGCTCACCGAAACCCGGCGCGGCGGCGGGATCTTTTTTATCCATAACAGAATTGAGAACATAGACACGGTCGCGCGGCGGCTGAAGGAAATCGTGCCCGGAATTTCAATGGAAGTTACCCACGGGAAAATGGGAAAAAAAGACCTTGAGCGCAAAATTGAGGCATTTGCGCGCGGAGAAATTGAAATGCTGGTAACAACCACAATAGTGGAATCGGGTCTTGATATTACGAGGGCAAACACAATTATTGTCAACAACGCCCACACATTCGGCATAGCCGACTTGTATCAACTTAAAGGGCGCGTGGGCAGAGGAGAGAAGCAGGCGTTTGCGTGTTTCCTTGTACCAGAGAAACAACCCGTTTCGGATACGGCGTGGAAACGCCTTGAGCGGTTCTCAGAACTCTGGAACTTCGGTTCCGGATACCATCTCGCCTTCTCCGATATGCAGATGAGGGGGATGGGCAATCTGTTCGGCGTTGAGCAGTCCGGACATGTCGCCGGAGTCGGGGTTGAGTTCTATCTTGAGATGCTACGCGAGACTGTTGAAAACCTGAAAACCGGAACAATGCGGAGAAGAATTGAGCCGGAAATAAAAACGAAAATCGAGTCTCGCATACCGAAATGCTATGTAACCAACGGCGGAGAAAGGCTTGTTTTCTACAAAAGAATCTCCTCCTCGTCCACAATCGGGGAAGTGAACGAACTGAAAAGGGAGATACGGGACAGATTCGGGCCTCTTCCGGTTTTCGTGCAAAATCTTCTCGCCCTCGCGGCATTGAAAACCATACTGGAAAAACACTCGGCCGCTCTTATGGAAATAAACGCGGACGATGCGGCAGTTTATCGCACAAAAGACCATTCAAGCCCGATGGCGCTGTTTTCCGGAGACTCAAAAGGATGGAAAATTCTTTGCAGAAAAGACCTGCCAGCCACCGTGGCCACCCGTGTCGCGCGCGTGCTTTCTTCCCTCAAGCCGGTTTTGGATGTAGAATAGCACCAATGAGACAAACAAGATATATCCTCTCAATTGCGGCGATTGCAACTCTTTTTCTCGCGTTGCAGACCGGTGGCGCGCGCGCGCAAACCTTTGTGGACGGAATTGCCGTGATTATCAATGACTTCGTTGTTACAACTTCCGAATACGAACAAAAACGGAGAAAGATTGAAAGACAGGTGCCCGAAGTCTCAAAAACAGATGTTGTCAACAACATCATAAGTGAAATCATCATCCTTCAGGAAACAAAAAAAAGAGGGATAGAAGTTTCCGCTGAGGAGTTGAAAGCCGCAGCCGATGAAATAAAGAATTCGCTCAAACTGAATGACGAGGGGTTTATGAAAATGCTCGCCGGAAAAAACTCCTCATTGAAAGAGTTTTTTGACGAGATAAAGCTTCAGATACTGTCAAGAAAGCTTATTCAGTCCGAAGTCGCGCTTTCGGGGCTTTCAATAGACGACAAGAAAATCGAGCAATACTACATGCTGAAAAACCCCGGCGCGGATACGGCCGCTCGGGTTAGAATCGCCCACATTCTCATGCCCAGAGAGGATGAGAGCTCGCTTGGAAAAGCAAAACAGATAGCCCACAAGGCGCAAAGCGGCGGGGAGGATTTTGCCGTTCTTGCAAAAAAGCATTCCGTTGACATAAGCACCGCGGAAAAAGGCGGAGACCTCGGATATTTTAAATACGAAGAGCTTATAAAGCCGCTTCTGCAAGCCGTTGACGGCGCGCAAACCGGAGACATCAACGGGCCGGTTGAATCAAAATTCGGATTTCACATAGTCAAAGTGATGTCAATTAAAGAAGAGGGAACCATCGTTCCCGAAGAACTCAAGAACGCGCTTGTCGAAGAAATAGCCACCAAGGAAAGCGAGCGCATAATTTCATCTCTCATAGAGAAAGGCTTTAAGTCGTCTCACATAGACATAAGGATTTAAGCGCGCGGCTAATCCTCATACGTTTCCGGCGGAGGACATATGCAGAAAAGGTTTCTGTCTCCAAACGCGTTGTCTATGCGTGAAACGGGGGGCCAGAATTTGTTTTCAGCGACAAAACCGGTCGGGAAACATGCTCTTTGCCGTGAATATGAATGATTCCACGGTTCTGAGGCAATTTTTTTTGCCGTATGCGGGCTGTTTTTCAGAAGATTGTCTTCGCGGTCGGCTTTGCCCGCCTTTATCTCCGAGATTTCTTCATGAATTTTCTCAAGAGCCTCACAAAAACGGTCAATCTCAGCTTTTGACTCGCTCTCGGTCGGCTCTATCATTATTGTGCCCGCAACGGGCCATGAAACGGTCGGGGCGTGAAAGCCGTAGTCCATAAGACGCTTTGCGAAATCCTCAACATCCAGTCCGGCGCTTTTTTTAAACTCTCTCAAATCAAGAATAAACTCATGGGCAACCCTGCACGAATCACCCTCGTAGAGAATCTTGTAGATACGTTCGAGCCGTTGTTTCATATAGTTGGCGTTTAAAATCGCGTGCATGGTCGCCCGTCTGACACCTTCGGGGCCGAGCATGGCTATATACGCATGGGAAATAATTGCTATGCTCGCGCTTCCCCACGGAGCGGAAGCCACGGGAGCCGACCGGAGTTCGGAATCGGAACCTGAGGAGCCGTTGTCAAACGGATGCCCCGGTAGAAAAGGCGCAAGATGCCCGGCGACACATATAGGACCCATTCCCGGTCCGCCGCCGCCGTGCGGAATGCTGAAAGTTTTGTGAAGGTTCACATGGCACAAATCCGCCCCTATGAGCGCGGGGTTTGTAATTCCGACTTGCGCGTTAAGGTTCGCGCCGTCCATATACACCTGACCTCCGTGCTTGTGAACGGTTGAGCAAACCTCGCGTATGTCAGGCTCAAAAACCCCGTGAGTTGAAGGGTAGGTAACCATTATCGCGGCAAGGTTCTGGGAATTCACCGCGCATTTTTCCTCAAGGTCGTTGAGGTCTATCGCGCCGCCACTCGCGCAACCGACCGTAACAACTTTCATTCCCGCCGCGATGGCGCTTGCGGGATTGGTTCCGTGAGCGGAAGACGGGACCAGCACGATATTCCTGTGCCCCTCTTCCTTGTGTTGATGGTAAGCCCTTATGACCATAAGTCCGGCAAACTCACCCTGAGCGCCGGAATTGGGCTGAAGAGAGGAGGCGGCAAATCCCGTTATCTCGCAAAGACTGTCTCCGAGTTCCCCGATTATCCTCTCATATCCCCTCAGCTGGTCGCGCGGAGCGAACGGATGAACACTTGCGAAATCAGGCCAGCTGACCGGCGCGAGCTCCGAAGCGGAATTAAGCTTCATTGTGCATGAACCCAACGGTATCATCGAATGGGTAAGGGAAAGGTCTTTGTTTTCAAGACTTTTTATGTATCTGACAATCTCGGTCTCGGAACGGTGGCTTTTGAAAACCGGATGAGATAAGAAGCCGGTTTTTCTTTCCATTCCCTCAAACAGGCCGTTTCTTTGCGCGGCGGAGCCGTCGGTTATAACCGGAGCGTCCTTTCCGAGCGCACTTGCGAAGATATGCAGGATAAGGTTCAAATCCGCAACCACCGTTGTTTCATCAAGCGAGACGCCCACTCTATCGGGTGCGTGAAAGAAGTTAACCTCGTTTTTGAGCGACATATCTCTGATCTTCTCTCCTGTTCCCGCCGGCATCGCACGGAGGTCAAATGAAAGGGTGTCAAAGAAGCTCGGATTTGTCTGTTGAAATCCGGTCTTTTCAAGTTCACCCGCAAGCGCGGCGGCAAAACCCTGGATTTTCCGCGCCGTTTTCTCAATCCCTTCGGGACCGTGATAAACGCAATACATCGCCGCCATTATCGCCGGCAGAGACTGCGCCGTGCAGATGTTGGAGGTCGCCTTCTCCCTTCTTATGTGCTGTTCACGCGTCTGAAGGGACATCCTGTAGGCGCGGTTTCCCTCGTTGTCAACGGAAACGCCGATAACTCTCCCCGGAACCTGCCGTTGAAACCCTTTACGTGTCGCGAAATAAGCCGCGTGCGGTCCGCCGCAACCCATTGGCACGCCAAGCCGCTGGGTTGATCCCACAACCACATCGGCACCCACCTCCCCGGGCGGAGAAAAAACGGCAAGCGAGAGAATATCCGCGGCAACCGCCACAAGAGCGCCCGCGCCGTGGACACGCTCAATAAAATCCTTATAATCCCTCGCTTCTCCGTGCATTGTCGGAAACTGAACAAGGGCGCCGAAAAAATTCCCTTTCGGGTCAAAATTCTCAAAATGTTCAACAACCGTTTCTATGCCAAGCGGTTCGGTTCTTGACCTTAAAACCTCAAGAGTTTGGGGAAAGCAGTCGCGGTCAACAAAAAACCTGTTCGGAGCGGCGGCGCGCGATTTGGCACAAACAACTCTGTGAATCATAGCCATTGCCTCGCATGCGGCGGTCGCTTCGTCAAGAAGAGAAGCGTTTGCAACTTCCATCGCGGTCATATCGCACACAACGGTCTGAAAATTGAGAAGCGCTTCCAGACGACCTTGCGCGATTTCCGCCTGATAAGGTGTGTATTGCGTATACCAGCCCGGATTTTCAAAAACGTTTCTTTTTATGACCTCCGGCACCTTGCAGTCGTTGTAACCGAGCCCTATGAAAGATTTAAACCGCTTGTTTTGGGACGCTATGCCCCTCATAAGTTCAAGAAATGAATGCTCGTCCGCGGCGGGAGACAGGGAAAGCGGAACTTCACTCAAAATGCTTGCGGGAAGTGCCTGCTTTACAAGCTCCTCAATGGAATCCGCGCCGACCATCTTGAGCATCTCTTCGGAGTCTTTGCCGAAAGAGCCGATGTGTCTGCGGGCAAAATCGTCCGGATTTGAGTTTTTATCTTTCACTGCGGCGCGCAAAATTCTTCACTCGGATGTCTCAAGGAATTTCCGGTAAACCGAGCAGTCCATAAGATCTTCAAGATGTGAAATATCATCGGGAACAAGTTTTATCACCCACCCGTCTTTGTAGGGTGAGCCGTTTATGATGTCGGGAGAATCAACAAGGACTTCGTTTGTTTCAACAACTTTGCCCGAAACCGGACACAAAAGGTCTGAAACCGCCTTGGTTGACTCAACCGCGCCGAAGATTTCGCCTTTTGTGAAAACATCGCCTTCGGAGGGAATCTCTACAAACACTATCTCGCCAAGAGACTGCTGTGCGTAATCGGTTATGCCCACAGTCACAACACCGCCGTCTTCAAACAACGCCCATTCATGGTCTTCAGTGTATCTCAAACTGTCAGGAACGCTCAACTGTTTTACCTCCTTGAGTTCCGGTGTTTTTTCCGCGGGAAATTCGCCGTCTCAACCGCTTCCGCTCCGTTTGTAAAAAGGCGGGGCCGTAATAACCGCTTTTATGCGATTTTTTCTGATCTGAACATCCACGCCCTCGCGTAGCGCAGCGGGGAGCGACAAAGAGTCAATCATCGCGAGCCCAACCGACTTGCCGAGACTGGGAGACATTGTTCCGCTTGTTACAAAACCCGCTTTCCGGTTTTCGCAAAACAGCTTGTAACTTCCGCGCGGGATTCCGGGCTCAATCATTTCAAGTCCGCAAAGGGAGCGCCGCGTGCCGCTCTCAAAGATTTTCTCAAGGGCGCTTTTGCCGCAAAAATCTTCTCCGTTCATCTTTACATATTTCCCGAGGTTCGCCTCAAAAGGGTTTGTGTCCTCGCTTATCTCATTACCGTAGAGAGAATATCCCATTTCCAGCCGGAGAGTATCCCTGCATCCGAGACCGCACATGGCGACTTCAAATCCGCTGTCGGAAACAAGACTGTCCCAGATGTCCGCCGCGCGCTCCCATGGGACAAAAATCTCAAAACCTTCTTCCCCAGTGTAACCGGTTCGCGAAACAAACGCCTCTGCGCCTCGCTCAAAAGCCGTGAAGCGGAACCTTTCGGGCAACTCAACGCTCGCGCCCAACGCAAAGCGCGCCGCTTCCTCGGATTTCGGGCCCTGAACGGAAACAAGGGACAGCGCGCCGCTTATATCCGAAACCTCCGCATCAAACCTTTCAGACTGTGAAACCACCCACTCAAAGTCGCGCTTTGTGTTGGAGGCGTTGACACAAAAAATAAACCTTTCCGGAGAAAACCGGTACACCATAAGGTCGTCCAGAATTCCGCCCGCCTCATTGCAAAGCAGGTTGTATTGAACGCTCATCTCCGCCATCGCCGTTATGTCGTTTGTAACAAGCCACTGGCACAGGGATTGAGCGTCTGGACCGCTTATCTCTATTTCTCCCATATGGCTTGCGTCAAAAACGCCGCATTTGGAACGCACAGCGCGGTGTTCATCGGTTATTCCCGAATAAAAAAGCGGCATCTGCCAGCCGGCAAATTCCGTCATTTTCGCTCCGTTTTCAATGTGTTTGTTATGGAGGGCGGTTCGCATCCTAAAGTTCTATGATTAAACATCACAAGGGAAAATTGTCAACAAAACCGCTTGATTGCCTTTGCTTCCGTATATTATTGCCTTTGTGAAAAAGACGCGCAAAAGGCTTCGCGGCATCCACGACCGGATGTTGGAACACTACGGCGAGCAAAAGTGGTGGCCCGCCAAAACCGCTTTTGAGTGCGTGGTCGGGGCAATTCTGACACAGAATACGGCTTGGACGAATGTTGAAAAAGCCATCGGGCTGATAAGGCGGAAAACGGAGATTACGGTTGAGGGAATTGAAAACACCCCGGAGCAAGCTCTCGCGCGCCTTGTGAGACCGTCCGGATATTTCAACCAGAAGGCACGCCGACTGAAAATTTTCGCCCGCTTTGTAACGGAAAACTACGACGGAAACATTAACAAACTTCTTTCTGAAAAAACGGAAAAACTCAGGAAAACTCTTCTCGAAATTGAGGGAATAGGCCCCGAAACAGCCGACAGCATAGTTCTCTACGCTGCGGGCAGGCCCTCGTTTGTTGTGGACGCATACACAAAAAGAATACTTTCAAGGCACGGCTTGGCAGACGAAAAAGCGCCGTATGACAGCGTCCGTAAACTGTTTATGGACAACCTTCCGCGCAAAGCCACGATATTCAACGAATATCACGCGCTGATTGTGCGAACCGCAAAGGAGCGTTGCCACAAAAAAAAACCGGACTGCGCGGGATGTCCCCTTGAAGCGGATTTGAAAGAAGCGGGGATAAGGCTAAGTTGAAATTGGTTGTAGTGATTGTGCTTTTGACGGCTATGCTTATGTCTCACTATAGTAGACACTGATTTTTAACAAAGATAGTCTGTAAAATGAGTGAAGAAGGCAAGACATACTTTGAAGCAATTGAAAATGTTATGAGGGAAAATAGTGGCTATGCCACGTCCGCATCAAGGAAATTATGAATAAAGCCAACACCGCAAGCCATATCGTAGACCAACTTCCTCCAATGACTCAATCTTCAACCTCATTCATTTTGTCCTTGCAAATATAGCAAAGCACCGTCTCGGTGTATGCTTCCCCTCCGTATACAGCGCAGGTCGCCCCTTATTCGCCAACGGTTTTCACAATCTTTTCAAATCCCTGCGGGTCTCTGATTGCGAGTTCGGAAAGGGATTTTCTGTCAAGCTCCACGCCGGATTTTTTCAGCTCCGCCATAAAACGGCTGTAAGAAAAACCGTATGGCCTGACCGCCGCGTTTATCCTTGTTATCCAAAGCGCGCGGAAGTCTCTTTTTCTGTTGCGCCTGTCGCGATAGGAATAAGCCATCGCGCGCAGAAGGGTTTCTTTCGCTTTTCTGAGGTTGTTTTTTCTGCGACCCCAGAAACCCCTTGCCTGCTTGAGAATCTTTTTGCGTCTGTTACGGGACGCGACCGATGGTGTTACTCTCATTTTTCGTTTCCCCCGAACCTATTTACCGGAAATATAAGAGGCAATCCTCTTTGCCGGTGCTCCTTCAAAATAAAGCGCCGAGCCGAGACGCCTCATTCTTTTGGAATTCTTTTTGACATTGAGGTGCGATTTGCCACCTCTTGCCATTTTGACCTTTCCGCTACCCATAAGAGAAAACCTCTTTGCCGCGCTTCTGTTTGATTTTATCTTGTTTTTCATTGCTGCTGTACTCCGCTTTCTTCCTTTTTCTCCGCCGTCTTTTCAGCTCCGGCGGTCTTTATGGGCGAGAGAACGGCGATAATGTTTCTGCCCTCAAGTTTCGCGGGAGAATCAACTTTACCCAAATCCGAGACTTCTTCCACTATTGAAGAGATAAGCTCAAACCCAATGTTCTGATGTACAAACTCCCTTCCCCTGAACATCACCCTGAGTTTCGCCTTGCATCCGTCTTCAAGAAAAGATTTTATCCTTCCCATTTTCACTTCCAGATCGTGCTGTCCGATGTGAGGCCTCAACTTAACCTCTTTGATGGAGCTGGGCTTCTGCTTGCGCGTGTTCTTCTTCTGGAGATATTTGTATTTTCCATAATCAACAAGCCTGCAAACCGGAGGTTGTGTATCGGGAGCAATCTCAACAAGGTCAAGTTCCGCCTGTTTTGCTTTCAGAATGGCTTCATCTATGCTCATAACTCCGAGTTGTTTCCCGTCATTGTCTATAACTCTCACCTGAGAAGCCCTTATTCTGTGGTTAATTCTTGTTACCGGTGGGCGTTTATCCGGCTTTCTTCTGGGAGACCTTATAGCAGAATCTCCCCGCCGGAAACATTCGCATCCTCGCCGCTCAGAACTTCAATAAATTCTCCAATCCCCATCGGGTTCAAATTTTCACTTCCATATTTTCTCGGAGCAACCGTTGAATTTTCCGCCTCTTTCTCTCCGATTACAAGCAGATACGGTATCTTCATAAGTTGCGCTTCTCTGACCTTATAACCAAGTTTCTCATTTCTGAAATCTTCTTCAACTCTGACGCCTTGCTCCCGAAGTGTGTTCACAACGGATTTTGCGTATTCCACATACCTGTCGGCTATTGTCGCCACTCTCACCTGAACCGGGCTGAGCCAAAGCGGAAAAGCACCGCCGTAATGCTCAACCAGAATCCCGAAAAATCTCTCAAGCGAACCGAATATCGCCCGATGAATCATTATCGGAACATGGCGTACATTATCCTCACCCACAAACGCCATGTCAAACCGTTTCGGGAGGTTGAAATCTAACTGAACGGTGGAGCACTGCCAAGACCTGCCGATAACATCCTTGATTTTGAGGTCTATCTTCGGCCCGTAGAAAGCGCCGCCTTTTTCATCAATTGAGTAATTCAGATTCTTTGCCGCAAGCACAGATTTGATGGCTTCGGTCGCGTTTTCCCAGTCTTCTTCCTCTCCGACAAACTTGTCCGGTCTTGTTGAAAGAAAGACTTCAAAATCCTCAAACCCGAACTTTTTGAGAAACAGAAGCGTCAAGTCTATAACGCCACCGACTTCATCGCCTATCTGGTCGGGACGGCAGAATACGTGAGCGTCATCCTGAGAAAAACCCCTGACCCTTAAAAGACCGTGAAGAACGCCGGAGCGCTCATATCTGTAGACCGTTCCCACTTCCGCCCAACGGAGCGGCAGGTCTCTGTAACTTCTGATGGCGGATTTGTAGATCAGGATATGAAACGGACAGTTCATCGGTTTTATCTGATAGTCCGAGTTGTCAACCTGGGACGGCGGAAACATATTTTCGGAGTAGAAGTCCAGATGTCCGCTTGTTTTCCACAGGTCAAGGCGAGCAAGGTGCGGTGTGTAAAGGATGTCATAACCGGCTTTTCTATGCTCATTGCGCCAGAAATCCTCTATTACGCCGCGGACGCGCGCGCCTTTCGGGTGCCAAAGCACAAGCCCGGGACCAACATCGTCCCGAATGCTGAAAAGGTCAAGTTCTTTGCCGAGTTTTCTGTGGTCGCGCTTTTTCGCCTCTTCCAGCATTGCCAGATGTTTTTTCAACTCTTTTCTGTCCGCAAACGCGGTTCCGTATATGCGTTGAAGCATGGGATTTGTCTCAATCCCGCGCCAGTATGCGCCCGCAGTCGCGGTGAGTTTGAACGCCTTTACCGCCCCCGTTGAAGGCGCGTGAGGCCCCCTGCAAAGGTCAAACCATTTGCCCTGGTCGTAAATCGTTATGTCTTCGCCTTCGGGCAATCCGTCTATAATTTCCAGTTTGTAGTTTTCTCCCATGTCCGAAAAGGTTTTAACCGCTTCCTTGCGCGAGACGGTTTTGCGCAAAAGCGGTCTGTTTTCGCTCACAATCTCTGCCATTCGCTTCTCTATTTTCTCAAGGTCTTCGGGAGTGAAAGGCTCAGATGCGTCAAAGTCGTAATAAAACCCGTTTTCAATAACGGGGCCGATTGTTACCTTGACCCCCGGATAAAGCCCCTGAACCGCTTCCGCCATAACATGTGCGGCTGTATGGCGAACAAGCGCGAGACTTTCCTTTGAGTTCTGTTTGACCGGCTCAAGCGAAACGTCTGCGCTCACGGACTGGGTCAAATCCATAAGAACGCCATCCACTGTCGCCCCGATTGCGCCTTTGTCCGCACCAACGGCGGAAAGCGCCCGAGCAACTGTCGTGCCGGATTCAATTTCGGCGGCGGTGTCTTTATATATGACTTTTATTTTAGACATCTCTTAAACTGGTGGGCCCGGCTGGAATTGAACCAGCGACCTTTCGCGTGTGAGGCGAACGCTCTCCCCCTGAGCTACGAGCCCTATGAAGTGTTCATATTCTTTTGAATTAAGGAAAAAGTCAAAGAAATCGATTAAAGTCCGCTTATGAAAAACAAGGAATTTTTCCTACCTCTTGCTTTTAGTCTGGGTCGGATTTGGCAGTCTGCATTGTGCAATGACTGAGAAAAAACCGACCGTGTTGACAAGAAATTAACCAAAATTATGAGATGGTGAGCGCGGCTGGGATTGAACCAGCGACCTCTTGCGTGTCGGGCAAGCGCTCTCCCGCTGAGCTACGCGCTCGTTAAAAGCGGGGTTATTGTCTTTCAAAAGGGATTTTGTGTCAAGCGTATGGGGAACGGAAGCAATTGACACCCGCCCGTTGCGTGCTGTATTTTTCGCTATGCCCAAAACCACCGCCAAGTCCGCCGGAAAACAAAAAACCGTTCCCGAATACCGCGCTTGGCTCAGTTGCATCAATCCCGAATGCGAAGAAACCTACAAGATTGATGAAGTTATATACCGTTGCCGCAGCTGCAACGAACTGCTTGAAGTTACGCACGACAGAAAACTTCTTGCGAAAACTTCGCCGAAAGAGTGGAAAGATCTGTTTGACCATCGCTACAAAAACCAGTCATGGCCCCACGGTAGCTCCGTGTGGGGGAAAAAAGAATGGGTCTGCCCCGTCGTGCGGGACGAAGACATAGTTTCAATGTATGAGGGCTCAACCAACCTGTTCTGGGCGGAGCGGTTCGGCAAACAGATTGGCATGAACGACATCTGGATAAAGATGTGCGGAAACAGTCACACGGGCTCTTTCAAAGATCTCGGAATGACCGTTCTCGTATCGGTTGTCCGGCATATGAGGAGAAAAAAACAAGACATTCCAGCGGTTGCCTGTGCCTCAACCGGAGACACATCCGCGGCGCTTGCCGCCTACTGCGCGGCGGCGGATATTCCCGCGATAGTTTTTCTTCCCAGAGGGAAAGTGTCTCTTGCTCAACTTGTTCAGCCCATTTCAAACGGAGCGATAGTCCTCTCTCTCGACACCGATTTTGACGGCTGTATGAAAATGGTTCAAAAAATAACCGGCGACCACAATATATATCTGGCCAATTCCATCAATTCCCTTCGAATTGAGGGGCAGAAAACCATAAGCATTGAACTGTGCCAGCAGTTCAAGTGGGATGTGCCGGATTGGGTAATAATTCCGGGCGGAAACCTCGGCAATGTGTCCGCGCTCGGAAAAGGGTTTCTTTTGATGCGCGAACTGGGATTGATAAAAAAGCTGCCGCGTATTGTGTGCGCGCAATCCAAAAATGCCAACCCGCTGTATTTGAGTTACAAAAAAGGATTCAAGGAATTCAAACCCGTAAGGGCGAAAAAGACCCTCGCCAACGCGATTCAGATAGGAAACCCCGTAAGCGTGAATAAGGCTATAAAAACGCTCAAAGAGTTCAACGGAATTGTTGAACAGGCGTCCGAAAAGGAGCTTTCGGATGCTTCGGCAATGGCGGACAGAACCGGAACCTTCAACTGTCCGCACACCGGAGTGGCGCTTGCGGTTTTTCTGAAACTTCAAGCGCAAAAAACTTTCAAAAAAACAGACAAAGTGGTCATTATCTCAACTGCGCACGGCTTAAAATTTGTTGAGTTCAAAATCGGATACCACGAAGGCAAAATCAGCGGAACAAACCGCAAATTCCGCAACAGTCCGTTGGAACTGCCCAACAATTACCAGACCGTTCGGGACGCCATTTTCAGACGGATTGAAAAAACAGACACCCGATGAATTTTGACCCGCGCGGACTTTACGCGATAACAGATGCGAAACTTATTCCGGCAAACCGCTTTGCTGAAACCGTGGAGGCGGCTATAAAGGGCGGCGCGGCAATCATTCAACTGCGCGAAAAAAACGAAAATGAGGACGAAATCATCCGAAAGGGAAAAGCCCTTCTTGAAATCACGCAAAAATATAAAGCACCGTTGATAATCAACGACAGCCCTGAGATTGCGAAAAAAATCGGAGCGGACGGGGTTCACCTCGGCGGAGAGGACAAATCGGTAAAAGAAGCAAGAAAACTGCTCGGCGGAAATGCGATTATAGGCGTTTCGTGTTACGGGGAGATTAAAAGTGGAATAAACGCCGAAAAAGCGGGCGCGGACTACGCTGCATTCGGAACCCCGTATTTCACCCCGACAAAACCGGACAGAAAACCGACCCCATTTGAAATTTTGAGAGAAGCGAAGGAAAAACTGAAAATCCCTGTCTTCGCCATTGGCGGAATAACTCCGGAGAATGTAGTCAATGTTTTGAAAACCGGCGTGGATGGGATTGCCGTAATTACGGCAATTTTCGGGCAACAGGATGCAGAAGAGGCGGCGCGGAGAATTACGGGGAAGTTTGGAAATGAGTCATAGTCTGTCAATCGCCAAACCCTGTGCCGAAACATTCCCTGCTATCCTCTTTTGCATCAACGCCGCAATAGAATTCGCCCTTTCTTTAGCAAATTCCGCGCATTTGCCAGCAAACAACTCGTCCACCGTTGAAGAAAAAAGAAAAAGCCACCTAGTAAAATGCCCCTTCTTAAGAGGAATTTTTTTATTCAATTCCTTGTGAACATTCATAACCTCTCCGCCGCGCTTGTAAACCGCTTTGTTGAAAAGAACCGTTTCCCAAAAATCACAGATAACCGGCTTGTGTTTATCAAGATCTATTTTCGCAATATCGGAGAATATAAAACCGATAATCATATCGGCAAGAATTTTGTCATAAAACCTGTCTATAAGCAGTTCTATATCTTCCCTTGTTTCTATATCGCCCATTTTTCTAAAGAACCGTCCAACCCCCGTCAATAACCAAGTCCGAACCCGTCATATATTTTGATTCGTCCGAAGCGAGAAAAAGAACCGACTGCGCCACTTCAAGCGGCTCCGCCCTTCTAACCATCGGTATCATCCCCGCCGCTATCTCATCAAGCCGCTCCTCGGCGTCCGGAGGATTTCCCATAAATTCAACATCCATTTTTGTTTTTATGTAACCGGGGCAGACAGAGTTAACCCTTATATTCTGCTTGGCATGGTCAAGCGCCATGCTTCGGGTGATTTGCCTGACCGCACCTTTTGAGGCGTTATACGCCATGCAATCTTCCATTCCCACAATTCCGAGAACGCTTGAATTGTTTATTATTGAACCACCGCCGTGTTTCGCCATCAGGGGAACAACATATTTACTCATCAGAAAAACACCCTTTACATTTATGTCCATCGTTCTCTGCCACACATCATTTGAAGTCGTAACAACGGTTCCGCCTTCAAAAATTCCGGCGTTGTTGAATAAAATATCAATTTTGCCGAATTTTTTGTAAAATGCGTTTACAACTTTTTTTGCGTCTTTTTCCTTTGAAACATCGCCCGCAAACACCTTTATCTCTCCGCGCCCTTTCGCTTCGGAGACAACCTTGCGGAGATTCTTCGCGGTTCTGGACATAATTCCCACCTTCGCGCCCTCTTTACAAAAAAACAAAGCGGTCGCTTTTCCAATCCCTTCGCTCCCGCCCGTTATTAAGGCGGTTTTTCCCTTTAATCTCATTTTATAAATCCTCCTTAGACTCTCAAAATCCGAACTCGGTTCCCTTTCTCGGTTTTTTTACCCTCTCCGCAAGCGCCTGAGAAAGAATCGGCAGCGCGATTGTGGCATCACAATAACATTGCACAAGCCCGCCTTCGGGGTTTTCCTTTCCCCAGGAAACCGCCTCCTCAAAAGTGCAGCCGCTCAAACCGCCCCACTGCGGCGAATCGGTTGTTATCTGAATCGCGTATTTGTGCGGATAATAGGTTTCGGTGGAGCCGGTTCCTTTTCTGACAAGCCCTTGCTTTCTTCCGGGAACAGCCCTTTCCTTGTAAAGCAGGTCGCCGGTTACCGCGAAAAGTTGAATAAAATCCTTCGGAACTCCGCCACCTATGTAAATTACCGCCGTCTCCCTGACTTTTTCTCCCATTTCCATAAATTCCACATAGTCTTTTATCGCGTCTATCGTAAGGTGAAAACCTTTGCTTTCGGCAATAAGTGCGGCGTCCCCGTATGGACTGTCGACAATTGCGGGACAAAAAATTGGAACGCCGTTTTTTGCGGCGGCGCAGACGATAGAGTCTATTTTCTTTCCGGAAAGATACATGCCGAAAAGCCGCAGAAACTCGCGGGACGAATATCTGTTTTTATCGTCAAGCGTCATAATAAAATCCGCTATCATCTCCGTCATCTCAAGATAGTCCGTTTCTTTACCGTAAACATCGTAATAACGGTTTATTCCCTCGGAAAAAAGCGTCGTATCATCCGCTTTCGCAGAACCCTGAAAATAATCAAAACCCATTGCGTCAACTATGTCTTCGGAGATGTTCGCTCCGGTGGGAACAAGCACATCTATAAAACGGTTTTCAATAAGCCAGTTAATTATTTTCCACTGTCCGGTTGTGGACAGAGAGCCCGCGTAACCAAGGAATACCGTAACATCCGGATCGGATATTATTTTCTCAAAAACCCCAACCGTACGGGCGAGGCTCCTGCCCTGAAACCCGGTTTTTGACATCGCGGAAATTAAATCCGAAACGCTTTGCCCGGCGGAAACTTCCACTGCTTCAACTTTTTTATCAAGCAATTTTTTGTCCAATTTTCATAAACCTCTCGTGTTTTAAACAACAATATTTACAAGTTTGTCCGGCACAACAACGGTTTTTTTTATTTTCTTTCCACCGGTAAAATTCTTCACGCACTCATTTGCAAAAGCGGTTTGTATTATCTCGTCTTCGGTTGAGCCTGCGGGCATTTCCATTTGCGCCCTAACTTTTCCGTTAACTTGAAAAACAACCGTAACAGTTTCACTTTTAACGCGGGATTTGTCCCATTCTGGCCACGGCTCAAGAAACACGGATTTTTTATTGCCGAGAATTTCCCAAATCTCTTCGGCAAAATGGGGAGCTATCGGCGAAAGAAGCACTGCAATTTTTTCGACAAAACCCTTCAGGAAAAATGACATATTGCCATCCACCTTTTTTGGAAACCGGTTGAGAAACTCCATAAGCGCGGCAATCGCGGTGTTGAAATGAAACCGCTCGATATCATCGGTCACTTTCTTTATTGTCTTGTTTATTTCAATTTCAAGTTTTTCACTTTCCACAATAGTGGAAATATAAGAGTCAGAATTTTTATCGGAAAGTTCTCCGGCGTAATTTTCCGAAATCTCAACGGCCACATTCCACAGCCTTTTCAGAAACCTGCTCATCCCCTCAATGCCCTTTTCGTTCCAGTCCAGAAACTTTTCCGCCGGAGCCGCAAAAAGTATGAAAAGCCGCACTGAGTCCGCGCCGTATTTCTCTATCATCGCATCGGGGTCAACCGTGTTGCCGAGAGATTTTGACATCTTTGCCCCATCCTTGATAACCATTCCCTGCGTAAGCAGCGCGCCAAAGGGCTCGTCAAAATCACAAAGCCCCAAATCCCTGAGAGCGCGGACAAAAAATCTTGAATAAAGCAGGTGCAGAATAGCATGCTCCACTCCGCCTATATACTGGTTCACGGGAAGCCATTTTTTTACGGCATCGGGATCAAAAATCCCCTGTTTAAAATCCGGCGAGGCGTATCTGAGAAAATACCATGAAGACTCCATAAAGGTGTCCATTGTGTCGGTTTCCCTGCGGGCCTTTGCGCCGCAACGCGGACACACCGTGGAAACAAAACTCTCTATTGACGCAAGGGACGGTATGTCATCTCCCTCGAAATTCACATCTGCGGGCAGTGTAACGGGCAAATCCCCGTCGGGAACCGGAACGGCTCCGCATTCGCAACAGTAAATTACGGGAATCGGCGCCCCCCAGTAGCGTTGGCGTGATATTCCCCAGTCGCGCAAACGGTAGTTGATAACGCGTCCGCCTTTTTTGCTCCGTTTGAGAAAATCCGCCACCTTGGAAAACGCCTCTTCCGAAGACAACCCGTCAAACTGTCCGGAATTTTTCAAAACCCCTTTTCCGGTGTAGGCACCGGAATCTGTATCTAAATCCCCGCTTTGGGGAAAAACCACCTGTTTTACGGGCAACCGGTATTTTTTTGCAAAGTCAAAATCGCGTTTGTCATGAGCGGGAACGGACATTACCGCCCCGAACCCGTAGCTCATCAGAACAAAATTTGCGGTCCAAACCGGTATTTTTTCGCCCGAAACCGGATGCGCGGCGGAAATTCCAAGCGGAACCCCTTTTTTCAGGGCAGTTTCAATTTCGGCTTCGGAAACCGCAAACGTCTTTGCCTCTTTGATAAAATTCGCCACTTTTCCGTCCGTTTGCGCGGCTTTCAAAGAGGCCGGATGTTCGGGAGCAACGGCAAGACAGGAGACACCCATAACAGTGTCGGGTCTGGTGGTGAAAATTGTTATCGGAGCTTCAAGGTCGTCCGAGTAAAACTCCATCTCAACGCCTTCGGAACGCCCTATCCAGTTTGACTGCATGGTTTTGACCGAATCGGGCCAGCCGTCAAGTTTTTCCAACCCGTCCAGAAGCTCGTCCGCGTAGTCGCTTATGCGCAGAAACCACTGATCTATCTCCCTGCGCTCTACGGGCGCGCCGGAACGCCAGCCCTTTCCATCTATGACCTGCTCGTTGGCAAGCACGGTTTTATCTTCGGGGTCCCAGTTCACAAAAGTTTTTTTGCGATAGGCGAGACCTTTTTCAAACATTCTGGTAAAAAGCCACTGCTCCCACTTGTAGTATGACGGGTCACTGGTTGAGATTTCCCTTGCCCAGTCATATGAAAAACCGAGACTTCTCAGCTGGGTTCGCATCTGATCGATGTTTGTTTTTGTCCATTCAGCGGGATGAACACCCTTTTGTATCGCAGCGTTTTCCGCGGGCAGCCCGAAAGAGTCCCAGCCAATCGGGTGAAGAACTTCAAAACCGGACGCTCTTTTGTAACGGGCTATCACATCCCCTATCGTATAGTTGCGGACATGCCCCATGTGTATGCGTCCGGACGGATATGGAAACATCTCCAGAACATAGAATCCGGGTTTTGCGCAATCCGCGCCGCGACTGCGGGAGCCGTTTTTCTCCCATATCTTCCGCCACTTTTTCTCAACCGCTTGGGGATTGTAGATTTTTTCCATTATGGACATTTACGGCGGCAACCTTCATTACCGTCTTGTTGGAATGTATATTGTAGACAACAGGAAGTTGGCTTTCAAATACAAAGCCGTGCGGCGGATGAACGGAAACGACGAAGTAAAAGCGGTAATAAACGAGCTAAAAGCCTATCTGGAATTTCAGGCGCGTGTGGGAAACGGAAAAATTATGATTGAAAAAGAAACCGCACAAACCCCCGTGCGTGCCAAAGCGGCTGGGAAGCAAAAGGAAGCCGCTGCTCAAAAAATACCGCAGACGGAAAAGACGAACCCAGCCGTTACGGTCAGCCAGTTTTCAGACCTTTTTGAATCCGGCGGCGAAAAAAGTCTTGAAGAGATAAGAAAGGAACTCGGCGACTGCGAAAGATGCAAACTTCATTCCGGAAGAAGAACGATTGTTTTCGGCGAAGGAAACCCGAAAGCCGAGCTTGTTTTTGTCGGAGAAGGCCCGGGTAGGGACGAGGATGAGCAGGGAAGGCCTTTTGTGGGAAGAGGCGGAAAACTTCTGGACAAGATAATAGAGGCGATGGGAATGAAACGCGAAGACGTGTATATCTGCAATGTTGTGAAATGCAGACCGCCCGAAAACCGGAACCCCGAGGCGGATGAGGCGGCGGAATGCGAGCCGTTTCTGGTAAATCAGATAAAATCCGTTTCTCCGCGGGTTATAGTGTGTCTGGGGCTTGTGGCGGCAAAGGCGCTTTTGAAACTTCAAAATCCTTCGCTCGGTTCTTTACGCGGCGTGTTTCACAACTACGGAGGGATAAAACTTGCGGTAACATACCACCCCGCCGCCCTTTTGAGGTTTGAAAAATACAAACGCCCTCTCTGGGACGATATGAAAATGGTAGTGGCGGAATTGAAAGAAAACCCGCGCCCGTAGCTCAGCCGGACAGAGCGTTGGCCTCCGGAGCCAAAGGTCAGAGGTTCGAATCCTCTCGGGCGCGCCACTTCCAAACTCTCAAATGCGGTTTGACAGTCCGCCGATTCAACTATAGTTTTCTTTCGTTATGTTGCGTGTTGCCGTTGTATTTTTTGTTTTAATTTTCGGCTTTGCCGTCTCCGCGGCAAACTCCGCCCCGTGTCCAATGCTGGAACAGGACAGCGCGGCGGTTCACGCATCCCATTCAGAAAACAAAAGGGTTTGCCCCGACCACAGTCCGGACGAAAACTGCGAACACTCGGCTTTTGGAGACTGTCTTGATTTTCAACAGACGGTTGTGAAAAAAGAAAGCGCCGGCTCAAAACTCTCTGTCCTCTTTGCGCGGACGGAATTTCCGGCGGCTTTCAACGGAGTGGCAAACCGGAAAAAGATTTTGCCGTCCCGCGCCGTCCGGCAGGCGGAACTGCATATCTATCTGCTGACCCTTCGCATCCTTGTTTAATTCCCCGCTTTCACTTCAAAGTCGTTAAACGACGGCTTTGTCACCAGACTCAAAACTCAAAGCGGAGGAAAAATGAAAAAACTTTGCGTAGCTTGCGCTTTCACATTGGCGGCTTTTCTGCCTCAGATTCACGGCGCGTGGGGGAGACCCGTTTCCCATAAGGGCGGGTGGACCGTAATGCAGATGCATAACGCGATGAACACATCTGTTCATCTGCATTATTCGCCCTCGGCGCGGCATTCGGTCGGGCTGAGGGGATTTCACGCGCGCGGACGTGACACCATAGGACTGGTTTTTCAGCTCAACTCCCTGCTGAAACGACTCAACCGGAGCCATTCGCAGGCAAACTTGTATCTCAAACTCGCAGCCGGCGGGGCGTTGAAAAACGGCGATTTGTCTCCCGCGGTGTTTGCGGGAATATCCGCGGACTGGGAAAACAGAAGGTTTTTTGTCCGCTATGAGAATCGCGCCCGGAGTTTGGGAAGGTTTGACAAGCGGTTCTGGCAGTCGGGGAGAGTTGGAATCGCTCCGTATGTGGCGGATTACGGCTCTCTGCATACCTGGATTATGACGGAAATTACTTATTGCCCAACGGCGAATTGTGCAAACAAGACGGAAATAACCCCGCTTGTGCGCTTTTTCAAGGGCGCGTCGCTTCTTGAGGTCGGATACGGAAGCAAGGGGAATTTTCTACTAAACTTTATCCGGCGGTTTTAATAAAAAGGAGGAATGAAAATGAAATTAACAACAGCAATTTTAATATTTACGGTTGCGGCTTTTATCGCGTTCGGAAATGCAAACGCGGGTCATGACAGATACGGAGAACACGACCACAGGCCACCCGCGCGCACTGAAAAGGCGGGAGAACCCATACTTGCGGGAGAGATTGTTCACATCCGTGTCAACGGGCTTGTGTGCGATTTCTGCGCCCGCTCCATATACAAGGTTTTTCTCAAAACCGACGTGGTTGAGGAAACGGATGTCAATCTCAGGCGCGGATTTGTTACGGTTTATCTCAAAAAGGGGGGAAATCTGCCAGACGGAAAAATCAGGAAATTGATAAACGATTCCGGCTATGAAGTTGTGTCCATATCGCGCTACAGAACGGGAGACGCAGAATGAAAAATTTCGGCTGGAAGGACGCAACCTTGCCGTTTTTTTCACTTTTTACATCGGCGGGAACTCTTGTCTGCTGCGCTCTGCCCGCGCTGCTTGTGAGCATTGGTCTCGGAGCAGTAACGGCGGGGCTTGTGAGCGCGTTTCCGCAACTTGTGTGGCTTTCGGAGCATAAGGCATGGGTTTTCGCAGTCGCGGGAATAATGCTCGCAATCGCGGCTTGGGGACGTTATGCGCAGAGGAACGCTCCCTGCCCCGCAGAGCCGGAGGCGGCGCGGATGTGCATGCGTCTGCGGAGATTTAGTCTTGTGATTGTGGTGTTTTCAGTCGCATTGTATCTTGTTGGGTTCTTTTTCGCGTTTCTTGTCGGATACTTCATTTGAAGAAATCAATGGCCGTGCCTTTCATCGCCACCACCGGACGGGGAAAGCAAAAAGGGTTGACGACAAGAAAAACGTAACCGGAAGCGTCAAAATATCTCTCATAGTTAAAAATTAAAAAATGTTTCTTTTTTTACGAAAGACTTTTTCAAAAAGTATTGAAGCTGTGAAAAACAAAACAAAAAGCGCGGTTGACGCCAAAATAATTGAAGGCCCCGACGGAGTGTCAAAATTAAGGGAAAGATAGATTCCCGCAATAACGGACACCATGCCGACGGCACAGGAGAAAACCGCCATTGATTCTGGCGAACGGGCAATCATACGCGCCGCCGCCGCCGGAATGATCAGGGCCGATGTTATAAGTAAAACGCCAACCACCTGAAAAGACACTGAAACAACAAACGCCATAAGAAAAACAAGAAGCAGGTTAATCCCGAATGTGTTGATGCCTTCGGCATTTGCCAAATCCCTGTTGATTGTAGCAAGCAGGAAAGAATCCCATTTCAATACCAGTACGACAATCACAACAGCCGCACAGATGTATATCCGCGCTATGTCAGCAGTGCCCACAGTTAAAATATCGCCGAAAAGAACCGAATGTAAGTTGAAAACCGAAAAATCGATCAGAGAAACCGCCACTATTCCGATTGCGAGGGTTGAGTGCGCGATTATACCCAGCACCACGTCCGAGGAAAGACGACTGTGGCCGCCGATGTATAAAAGCAGAATGGAAAAAACCGATGCAACCAATAAAATCCCGTAGTCTTCTCCTATCTTCATAAGAATACCGAGAGGAATACCCGCAAGCGCGGCATGGGCAAGCGAGTCGCCGAAATAAGCCATCCGCCTCCATATTACAAAACATCCAAGCAGCCCCGCGACAATGGCAACACCGACCCCCGCAACCAAGGCGCGAAGTATGAAAGGTTCAGGCATTGTTCTCCCGCACGGCGGGTTCGGTATGGGAACCGGCGTGCTCATGGTCATGGGAATGAGGATAAACGGACATCAGTCGCGCCATTTCCTCGCCTAAGATGGCGATAAATTCAGGATCTTTCACGACCGTTGTCGGCTTGCCCGCGCAACAGACATGAACATAAAGACAGATAACCGTTTTTGTGGAAGACATAACCATGTGAAGGTCATGGGAAACCATCAGGATGGCGATACCGCGCCTGAGGTGAATTTCCTGAAGCGCTTTGTAAAAATGCAACTGTCCCGAAACATCAAGGTTCTGGGCGGGCTCATCCAGCACAAGAAGGTCGGGATTGTTCATAAGCGCCCTTGCAAGCATGACGCGCTGCATCTCTCCTCCGGAAAGATTGTAAAGCGGCCTGTCCAGAACACTGGAAACACCAGTCTCCCGGCAGACCGAATCAAAATCCGTCCCGTTTTTATCGTAGCAAAGGCTTATAAACCGCTTCGCCGAAATGGGCATAACCCCGTCTCCTTCAAGCCTCTGAGGCATATAGCCAATCTTCAACCCCGAACCGCGTTCGCACGAACCGGAATCGGGCCGCAAGATACCGGTGAGAATTTTTAACAGCGTTGTCTTTCCGGCGCCGTTGGGACCCACAACGGACAAGAAGTCCCCCTTTTTCACCTCAAGTGAAATATCCCGTAGTATCTCAACCCCGTGCCGCGCAAAACAAACACGGTGTGTTTTTAAAAGTGTTTCCATATCTAAACTCCGCCGCATCCGGCGCAGACTCCATGCACTTCCAGAACAATTTTTTCCTTGCCGAAACCTTCGTGTCCAATCGCCTCCACAATGGTTTTGGACAGTCCGCCGCAAAATTCCTTTGTGTTACCACAAACCGAACATAGGAGAAAAAAACACTCCGGATGCCGGCTTTCGGGATGAATACACGCGACATACGAAGAGGAGCTCGCGATTTTGTGGACAAACCCGTTCTCTATTAGAAAATTCAGAGCCCGGTAAACAGTCGGCGGCGCGGAAGAGTCGGAAAAAGACTTCAATATGGCATACGCCTTTACCGGCTGGCGACTACGCAAAATCATATCCATAACGCGCATTCTTGAGGGCGTAAGACGAATTCCCCTTTCGGCGCATATTTTCTTTACAATGATAATAGTCTTGTTAACGCATCCGCCGCGGTCTTTGCTGTTTTTCATATTCAAAATTGAGGATTTGACTCCCATTTATGTTATATTATAACATTACATTATGACAGACAACAGGATAAAAACAATCCTTGGAATTTTAATTGTCCCGATTGCGATTGGGTTTTTCACAGCAATTCTTACATATAAAGCATACGCACGGCAGTCCGGTGCGATTGCCGTAACCATAGCGCCGCTACATTCACTTGTCGCGGGAGTAACGCAAGGCGTCGATAAAACGGTTTTAATTGTTCCGGCGAACAAATCGCCTCATGATTTCGACCTGAGACCGTCTCATATAAAAGAGATGTACGGCGCAAAGGCCGTGTTCTACATAGACGAGAATTTTGAGTCTTTTATCACAGGCGCTCTGCGCTTGCTTCCGGAGAAAATCCGCAAATTCTCCGTCGCGTCCGGTTCGGGCATCCGTCTTGAGAAATCAAGACGGGGCGGAAGCTGGGAATCGGACGAACACGACCACGGAAAGTACAATCTGCATATCTGGCTTTCACTCAGAAATGCGGAGAAAATTGTAAGAAACGTAACAAAACAGATGTCCCAAATCAGTCCGCAAAACAAAAACGCCTACAACACAAATGCGCGTAATACCATAAAAAAACTGAGAACTCTTGACGAAAAATTCGAACGGGAATTTGCGGGAATGGAAAACGCTCCCCTGGCCGTTTTCCATGATGCCTACGGTTATTTTGAGCGCGACTACGGACTGAACATCGTAGGCTCAATAACCACAAGTCCCGCAATGTCTCAGTCGGCGCGGACTCTCAAAGAAATCAGGGCAAGAATACGCAAATCCAGAGCCGGTTGCGTTTTCAGCGAGCCGCAGTTTAAAGACAAACTTGTGCTGGCTGCAGTTGAGGGAACGGATGCAAAAATCGTTCCTCTTGACCCCATCGGAGTCGGCATCGAGCCCGGAACCGGACTGTATTTTGAAATGATGGAAAACCTCGCGCGAACGATAAAGACGTGCCTTGAGACAGGGAAAAGATAAACGGAAAGCTCAGGCGCGCTTTTTTAGCACATACATGGTTTTTTCATCTTCCCATTCCACATCGCCTTCAAACTCCCGTTCCAGATTTTCTTTGAAGGATTTGAGAGCCCTGTCAAACTCCTCCGGCTCGTAGAAGTGAAAGGTGGAGTAGTGGTGCTCGGACGCTTTTTCCATAAGATCACGCTTTGAGTTTTTACGTTCGTAAAGGAAAGTCTTTGCCGTCTCAATTTCAAATTCCAGAAACTTCCCGACTTTGAATTCAAACTCCTCCGGCTCGTAAAGACGCGACTCCTTGCGTCGGAAAAGCGGAAAATAACGCCCCCAAACAGTGCGAGCGTTCTGTGTTCTTGACCTTGTGTAGACAAACAACGAACCGCCGGGCTTAAGAATCCGGGAAACTTCCCGAAGAAAGGAGACAATCCCTATGTGGTGAATGGAGTTGAAGCAGAAAACGGCATCAAGGGACATATCTTCAAGAGGCACCTCCCTCGCATCCGCGACTTTCGCGGAAAAACCGGACTTCCCTTCCTCTGCAAGGTGGTGTTCAAGCCGGTTGAGCATATACTCATTTGTGTCAAAACAGTAAATAAAAACCCTGTCCCGCAGAGTTTCAAGAATCAGCTTCACATATCGCCCGACGCCGCAACCCATATCGGCGGCTTGAATGCGACCCGTTGTGGGAAGCAGTCCGCACATAAAATCAACGGGCTCTCTGTCCGTTGTGCGCAAGGTTCTGTATCTGTCGGCGATTCTGGTGTAGTAGTTTTCCATACTGGCTTTCCGGCTTGCCGCCAAGTCTAACAGAACGGCACGAGTCCTCAAGGGGCGGTTCTACCGGCAGGCTGCCCGTGCTATGGGGATAAAAATTTCGGCAACCTCATTTTCAAGCGAGGAGACCTTCACCCACTTGCGCTGCCTGTCTTTTTCCTCTCTTTCAACCTCGCCTGTAACATTCGCGGAGAAAAAAACAAACCTTTTCTCCCAGTCCGATTCGGAAACCGTAACAACTCCCATTTCATCTCCGGTTTGCACCGTATAGCCGCTTTCCTCCTCGCATTCGCGTGCGGCGGCCTGTTGCGGAAGTTCGCCCTCTTCAACAGTCCCCGCAGGAAAAACCCATGAACCGGCGTAACGGCGCGCGCTGATAAGAAGTATCTCATCCTCGCCTCCCTTCACATGCCTGCGAACCACAACTCCGGCTTTTTTGTAAACTTTCATGGAAACTCGTCTTTATATACGCGGCAAACTTTCCTTCAATATAAACTGTCCGCCCCGTAGCAGTCCATAGCAACAATGGAACAGCGAAGAAATGACGGGTATTTTTTCACCATGCCGGAAAAGTATACAAACAGACTCTCCAAAGAAAAAAGCCCGTATCTTCTACAGCACGCCGCCAACCCCGTGGACTGGTATCCCTGGTGCGATGAAGCGTTTGAAAAAGCGGCGCGTGAAGACAAACCCGTTTTTGTCTCCGTCGGATACTCAACCTGCCACTGGTGTCATGTAATGGAAAAAGAGTCATTTGAAAACACCGAAGTCGCGGCTCTTATGAATAACGCTTTCGTATCAATAAAAGTTGACAGGGAAGAAAGGCCCGACATAGACGGCGTTCTCATGAGCGTATGCCAGATAGTTTCCGAGGGAAATTGCGGATGGCCGCTGAATGTCGTTATGACCCCCCGTAAAAAACCCTTCTTTGCCGCCACGTATATACCTAAACACAACAAATTCGGCAGGGCGGGAATGGTTGATCTCATACCGCGGATAAGCGGAGTGTGGCACGACAGAAGAAAGGATATTGAGAAATCCGCAACGGAAATAACCCTGGCAATCAGAAACGCGCAGGAGGTCATGCAGTCCGAAGGGGAAACGGATACGGGGAAATGGCTGAGGAACGGCTTTGTACAACTTGCCGGCAATTTTGACCCGACATTCGGAGGATTCGGTAATTCTCCGAAATTTCCCACGCCCCACAATCTGATTTTTCTCATACGGCACTGGAAAAGAACCGGAGAGCCAAAAGCCCTTGAGATGGCGGAAAAAACCCTCGGCGCGATGATTAAGGGAGGCATAAACGACCATATCGGCGGCGGATTTCACAGGTATTCCACCGACCGCCGCTGGCTTGTTCCGCACTTTGAGAAAATGCTCCACGACCAGGCGCTCATCTCTCTGGCGCTAACCGAAGTGTGGCTGGCAACAGGGAAAAACATCTACCGGGACGGGGCGGAAAAAATTCTGGAATATGTGATGAGGGACATGACCGGCGAAGGAGCGTTTTTTTCCGCCGAAGATGCGGACAGCGAAGGGGAGGAGGGGAAATTCTATGTCTGGAGCGAGGGGGACTTCAACAGCGCACTCGGCGGCAGCGGCGGCGACGAGGCGCGTTTGGCGGCACAAGCGCTCGGAATCTCAAGCGGCGGGAACTTTACGGACGAAGCCTCGGGCAAAATGCCCGGAACCAACATCCCCCACAGGGCAAGGGATATTCCGGAACTTGCCGGACAGTTCGGCATAACGGAAAAACAAGCGGCGCAATATCTGGAATCGGTGCGGAAAAAACTTTTCGCACACAGAGAAAAACGGCCGAGGCCTTACAAGGACGACAAAATACTTGCGGATTGGAACGGTCTGATGATAGCCGCGTTTTCCAAAGCCGCGCGCGCTTTCAGGAAAGACCAATACCTGCTCGCGGCGCGGGATGCGGCGGACTTTATAACGGAAAAAATGACCGGCGGGCGTGGGCTTCTCCACAGATTCCGGCAAGGCGAAGCATCAATCGACGGACATCTGGACGATTACGTTTTCACAATATGGGGGCTTCTTGAGCTTTATGAAGCGGGGTTTGAAACCTCACGGCTTGAAACCGCTCTGTCTCTCAATGAGGAAATGATTCGGCTGTTTTCAGACCCCGAAAAAGGCGGTTTTTTCTTCACCCGAAAGGATTGCGAGGAGTTGATAGTCAGGAAAAAAGAGTTTCACGACGGTGCGGTGCCATGCGGAAACTCAGTCGCGGTTATGAACCTTATGAAAATCTCCGCAATCACGGGAAATGCGAAATACGAAGACATTGCTCTTAAAACCGCGCGTTCATATTCGCTGTCGGTTGAAAAAATTCCGTCTTCGCACACAATGCTGCTCGCCGCGCTGGAGGCCGCCGCAGGCGAAACGGTTGAGATTGTAATCGCCGGAAGCAACGACAACGATGAAATCAGGACGGTAACGGACGCGCTTGCGGAAAACTACGAGCCGGGCGGGACGGTGCTGCTCAAACGACCGGGCGACAAGGCCATTGATGTAATCGCGCCATTTGCAAAAGAATGCGTGCGGAGAAACGGCGAAGCAACGGTTTATGTATGTAAAAACGGCTCCTGCGGTCTTCCGGTTGGAGCCGCAGAGTTTGTGGCATCTCTTAAAATCTCTAAAAAAAAGGGTTGATTTTTTCGCATCCGTAAATATTATGGAGTGAAACACGGCGCAAAGGCCGAAAAATATAAAAGCAGAGATTGATTGGTGGTTTTTTCAAAAGATGAGAGAATGAAGGATTTGGTCAATTTGATTGAGAATCCCGAAGAATCAGCCTATGTGGGAACGGACGAATTTGATGAAGTTGAGCTCAACGACACGGAGCTTGAAAATCACGAAGAGTTCTACAACGATGAAGAGGTGGAAACAGAGGCAACCTGACCGCCTTCCCTCGCTGCGGCTCTGCTTAAGTGTAGCATGAGAACCGAGACGGCCGCCGGTGTTATTCCCGATATTCTTCCCGCCTGTCCGAGTGAGCGGGGTCTTGTCTCTGAAAGTTTCTGAACAACCTCCCGCGAAAGGCCGGGCACTTGTGAGTAGTCAAAGGCGCGCGGAATTGACATCCGCTCAAATTTTTTGAATTTATTGATCTGCTCCGCCTGCATCTTCACATACCCCTCGTATTTCACATGCATCTCCGCCTGCGCCGCTACATCGGTGCCGGCAATCTCCGCCGAAAAAGGGTCAAAAAGCGCGAGCTGCGCGTATGTTATTGCCGGCCTTCTGAGAATTTCAGCAAGCGTGTGCGGCTTTTTCAGCGATGGTGAATTTAACTGCCGGAGCTTAATGTCCGCTCGCCCGCCCGGAACTTCCTTTGTCATTTTCAGCCTCTCCAGCTCTTTTTTGAGAGACTCTTTCTTCGCAACAAGTTTTTCATGGCACACGTCGGTTACGAGACCCGCTTTGTAAGCTTTTTCCGTAAGTCTCATGTCCGCGTTGTCTTCGCGCAGCACAAGCCGGTATTCCGCCCTTGATGTAAACATTCTGTATGGCTCGTCAACCCCTTTTGTAACAAGGTCGTCTACCATAATCCCTATGTAGGCGTCCGAGCGCTCAAGAACAAAAGGTGCGTCTCCGCGAGAGAAAAGCGCGGCGTTTATTCCCGCCACAATTCCCTGCCCGGCGGCTTCCTCATATCCGGTTGTTCCGTTCACCTGCCCCGCGAAGAAAAGCCCGCGAGCGCGTTTGCACTCAAGCGATGAACTCAACTGAGTAGGTTTGACAAAATCGTATTCCACCGCATATCCGGGACGCATTATTTCAACTTGCTCAAGTCCCTCAACAGTTCTTGCCATCTCAATCTGCACATCAAGCGGGAGGCTTGTGGATATGCCGTTGGGATAGATTTCGTAGGTATTTCTGCCCTCCGGCTCAAGAAATATCTGATGCGCGGTCTTGTCGGGGAATTTTACCACCTTGTCTTCAACAGACGGGCAGTAACGGGGGCCGACTCCGCTTATGACTCCCGAATAAAGCGGCGAGCGGGAAAGGTTTTTTCTTATCACATCATGGGTTTTCTCATTCGTATGCGTTATGTAACAAGACATCTGGTCAATTTCCGTGCGACTGTTGGAGAAGGAAAAAGGCCTCGGGTTTTCATCGCCCTTCTGTTCGGCAAGCGCCTCCCAGCGGATTGTTCTTCCGTCAAAACGGGGCGGGGTTCCGGTTTTGAGCCTGCCCATTTCAAGTCCCATATCCGCAAAAGACCTTGAAATAGCAACCGCCGCGCCTTCTCCCGCGCGTCCCGCAGCGGAGCACTCATTGCCCATATGAATAAGCCCGTTTGGAAAGGTTCCCGGAGTTACAACCACGGCGTCTGTGAAAAAACTTTCGCCGAGACTTGTCTTCACACCTTCAACCGCTCCCGCGGAAAGGATAAATCCGTCAATCATCCTCTGTTTAATCTCAAGATTTTCGCACCCTTCAAGCGCCGCGCGCATATAAGTTCTGTAGACCTGTCTGTCGGCTTGCGAGCGTGTGGCGCGCACTGCCGCGCCTTTACGGGTGTTGAGCGTTCTGTATTGAATCGCGCTTGCGTCCGCGGCTTTTGCCATTTCTCCGCCGAGAGCGTCTATTTCTCTGACAATATGCCCCTTGCCAACCCCGCCGATTGAAGGGTTGCAGGACATAACCCCGATTGTGTCTATGTTTGCCGTAAGCAGAAGCGTTTTGCGCCCCATGCGCGCCGATGCGAGCGCGGCTTCACAACCGGCATGACCGCCGCCGATAACGATAACATTGTGTGATTTCCTGTTTCTCATCTCCGCAACCAAACTGCGGGATTGTAAAGAAAACAGGCGGAGAGGTCAAAATACGCAAAGCGGAAGGACGGCAAATCCCATACCCCGGTATCTTATATATTGTGGGGCATACAGATAAGCCTACCAAGGCCCATAATGGCAAAAACTTCGCAGTTACAAACTGTAAAGTATAAAATAATTGGTTAATAAGGTAACAATAAGATAAGGAGAAAAGTTGTGAGAAAACTTTTATTTGTAGGCCTATTCTTTTTTTTAGTCACCGGTTAGGAGTTACCCAAGGCTCAAGCCGATAGACAGTGTTTTACAAACAAGGGCTTAGAAAAGTGGAAGACAAAAGAGGAACAGGAATCTGCTAAAAGTGAGGTGACGGGTATATTCAATTAGAGTATGATTTCAAGAGTTTAAAAAGTTGGTCCCCGACTTCATAAGGGCTAACTGCTATTATCTATGGGGCAGCTTACTGCACCGTGCTATAGCCCATGGTAACAGAATTTTGTTTGAATATCTGGTGGATGAAGCCGGTGCAAACATCAACCAGTGTGATCGGTGGAAAGATACACCCTTAAAGAGAGCTTTGGATGAGGATTACTATAGCATGGCGGAGTATCTGCGGAAAAAAGAGGCTAAGGAAGAACGGCAAAATCGCCCAATCGGAAACATTGCGCCGCAACCGCTTGTGACTATAATAGTATCAGCGTCTTATTGACGCGCAGGGAGACAAAACTATGAACACTTTGAAAAGCGTTATCCTGCTCGCTCTCCTCTCGGCAATACTTGTCTGGTGCGGCGGAGCGTTCGGCGGACAACAGGGAGCCGTTATCGCCCTTGTGTTCGCGGGGATTATGAACTTCGCAAGCTACTGGTGGAGCGACAAAATCGTGCTGAAAATGTATAAGGCGCGTGAAGTGAACGAACAAACCCACCCCGAACTTTACGCCGATGTGCGGGAGCTTGCGCAAAATGCGGGGCTTCCGATGCCGAAGGTTTACACGGTTCCCGAAAAATCCCCCAACGCATTCGCCACGGGGAGAAGCCCGTCCCATTCGGCGGTCGCGGTAACGGACGGAATTGTCAGAATCCTTGAAAGACATGAACTCAAAGGCGTTCTCGCGCATGAGCTCGCCCATATAAAAAATCGCGACATCCTGATAGGGTCAATCGCGGCGACAATCGCGGCGGCAATCAGTTACATAGCCTGGATTGCGCAGTTCTCGGCTATCTTCGGCGGAGGAAGGGGCAGAGGCAACATCTTCGTTCTTCTCGCAATGGCAATTGTGGCTCCGCTCGCGGCGACAATAGTGAGACTTGCCATATCGCGCACAAGGGAGTTTGGAGCCGACAGAGAGGGAGCCGTGATATGCTCAAATCCCATGTTCCTCGCGGATGCCTTGAGAAAAATGGACAGACTCGCAAAGCAGATTCCCTTCAATGTGAGCGAACAGGCGGCGGAAAGCACATCTCATATGATGATTGTAAGTCCGGCGATTGGAGGCGGGTTCGCAAAACTTTTCAGCACCCACCCTCCGACCGCGGAGCGCATAGCCCGTCTTGAAGCGATGACTCCGCGCGGGTGAATTAAAGTGTAGAGTTGTCGCGTCTTGGGTTTTATCAGAATAAAGGGCGCAAAAAGCCACAATCTTAAAAATATCAACGTGGAAATCCCGCGCGGAAAACTTGTTACCATCACGGGGGTAAGCGGCTCGGGCAAGTCGTCCCTCGCGTTTGACACCCTGTTTGCGGAAGGGCAACGGAGATTTCTTCAATCTCTGTCGGCATACGCAAGGCAGTTTGTTGAGCAGCTTGAAAAGCCCGATGTGGATTTTATTGACGGGCTCTCGCCTTCAATATCCCTTGATCAGAAAACCTTTCACCGCAACCCGCGCTCAACGGTCGGCACAATAACGGAAATCTATGACTTTATGAGGCTGCTTTTCGCGCGCGTGGCAAAGCCCGTGTGCCACAGGTGCGGCGAGAAAATAAGCGCGCAGACGGTCGATTCAATGGCAGAAAGAATCATAACCGAGGAAAACGGAGAGGAAGTAACGATAATGTCTCCCATTGTCAGGGGAAGGAAAGGCATATACCGCAAAGAGCTGGAGGAGTTGAGAAGAGAGGGCTTTGTGCGCGCCATGATTGACGGAACGGAGAGAGACCTTGACGAGGAAATAGTTCTGGACAGAAACAAAGCGCACAATATCGAGGTCGTGGTGGATGTTGTCAAAGTTTCGGGGGACAGATCAAGGAAAAGGCTGGAAGATTCTCTCGGGCTTGCTCTTCGCAAATCGGGAGGCAACGCCGTCTGTTTGCTCAAAGGCAAAACCGTCAATTTCAGCGAAACCTTCTCCTGCCCGTCGTGCGGAGCGACGTTCGGGGAAATATCGCCCAGAATCTTCTCCTTCAACAGCCCTTACGGAATGTGCCGGAAGTGTTCGGGGATTGGAACAACAACGGATTTTGATCCGGAGCTGCTAATCAACCCCTCGCTGTCAATAGAAGCGGGGGCAGTAAATCCGTGGAAAAACTCCCCGTATCACAAGCGGCTTATGGAACAGACCGCCGCTTACCACGGGTTCAGCACAAAAATCCCGTTCGGCAAACTTCCGGCAAAAACCCGGCGGACGGTTCTTTACGGAAACAACGGCTTTCCCGGAGTTATCGGAGCGCTGTCAAAGTGGCGGAGAGAAACCTCATCGGGAGAGGTAGAGACCGAACTTGCCGGATACATGAAAACCGCGCGTTGCGATTCATGCGACGGCGCGAGAATAAAAAAAGAAAGTCTGTCGGTTCTTCTGAACGGAAAAACAATTTATGACATCTCGCGCCTTGATGTGAACCGCGCGGCGAGTTTTTTTGAGAAACTCAAACTTGGAAAATATGAAACTGAAATCGGCGGCGCTGTTGTGCGCGAAATAGTTTCAAGAATCGGCTTTCTCAGAGAAATCGGACTCGGCTATATGGCCCTTGACCGCTCCGCCAACACTCTTTCGGGAGGAGAGGCGCAGAGGATTCGGCTTGCGACTCAACTGGGCTCCAAACTGACCGGTGTTACATATGTGCTTGACGAACCGTCCATAGGGCTGCATCCGTCCGACAACGACAAGCTGATACGGACACTGAAATCAATTAGGGATGACGGCAACACGGTTGTGGTTGTTGAGCATGACGAGGACATAATAAGAAACAGCGATTTTGTGCTGGACTTGGGCCCGGAAGCCGGACGGCACGGCGGAGAGATAACCGGATGCGGAACCGTTAAGGACCTGATGTCATGCAAGAATTCGCTGACCGGAAAATACCTGTCCGGCAGGGAATCCATAGACACTCCGCGGGAAAGAAGAAAACCGGAGCAATTTGTGAAATTGAAAGGGGCGGCAAAGCACAATCTCGCCAATCTGGACATATCGTTTCCCGTGGGAGTGTTCACCTGCATTACGGGAGTTTCCGGGTCGGGGAAAAGCACCCTGCTGCACAAGGCGCTTTGTCCGGCGATTGAAGCGGCGCGCCGGGGAATCAAAGCCGGAGACGGTTACATATCCGTCTCCGGGGCGGAGAGTGTGGACAAAATTATCAGGATAGACCAGACTCCGATTGGAAGAACCCCGCGGTCAAATCCGGCGACATACACGGGGATTTTTACCCCCGTAAGGGAGCTGTTCGCGATGCTTCCCGAGTCAAAGACACGCGGCTACGGGGCGGGACGGTTCAGCTTCAATGTGAGCGACGGAAGTTGCGGCCTGTGCCACGGAAAAGGAAGCGTAAAAGTGGAAATGCACTTCCTGCCCAACGTTTATACAACATGCGAACAGTGCGGAGGAAAACGCTACGGAAAAGAAACGCTTAAGATAACATACAGAGGCAAAAACATCGCCGAGGTTCTGAATATGGCGGTTTGCGAGGCGGCGGAGTTTTTCTCAAGCATTCCGGTGATAAGCCGGAAACTGAGCGTTCTTGAACAGGTTGGACTCGGATACATAAAACTTGGGCAGGAAGCCAACACCCTTTCGGGAGGGGAAGCGCAGAGAATCAAAATAGCAAAGGAGCTATCACACAAAGCTACCGGAAAAACCCTTTATATCCTTGATGAACCGTCCATAGGATTGCATTTTAACGATGTAAAAAACCTGCTTGAGGCGGTTGAAAAACTTATTCGCAAAGGCAACACGGTGATTGTAATAGAGCACAACACCGACATAATCAAAAGCGCCGATTATCTTGTGGACTTGGGACCGGGAGGAGGGGAAAACGGAGGAAGGTTAGTCGCGGCGGGAACCCCGGAAGAGGTTGCGCGCGAAAGACGGTCAAAAACCGGAAGCTATCTGAAAAAAATTCTGAAAAAAAAGGGAGCAAACTGATTGGGAAGATTTGAAACGGCGGCTCTCGGAGTTGTTCAGGGAATAACGGAGTTTCTTCCCGTCAGTAGCACGGCGCACCTGATAATTTTTTCGTGGCTGGCTTACGGAAAAGACGGAGGACTTGACCTTACGGTCTGGCTTCACGCGGGAACCCTGGCGGCAATTTTTGTATATTTCAAAAAAGACTGGGCGAACATTACGCGCGGAGTCTTCCGCTCTTTTGCAAGCCGCTCATTGGAAAGCCATGAGGCAAAGATGGGCGCGGGACTGCTGATTACAGTCCTGCCGGCAGTCGCGGCGGGGCTGGTTTTTGAATACGCGGTCGCGGGGATTCTAAGACAACCGCTTGCGGTGGCGGGCGGCCTGCTTGCTGGCAGCGCGGCTCTTTTTGCCGCAGACAGAATGACGGGAAAAACAAAACGAATTGACGGGATTTCGCTACGCGACTGCATTCTCCTCGGCATTGCGCAGTCATTCGCCCTTGTGCCGGGGGTTTCAAGATCAGGCATCTCAATAGCCGGAGGAATGTTTCTCGGATACACAAGAGAGGATTCGGCAAAATTCGCCTTTATGATGGGCGTTCCGGCAATTGCCTCGGCAATGGCTCACAGGCTTTGGGAAAATGGGTTCCCGTTTGCGGAAGCTGATGAAATTATCCTCGGATTTACAATCGCCGCGATTACGGGGATTGTCGCGATAAGGTTTCTTCTAAACATGGCAAGAAGCGGAAATTACACTCCTTTTGTCATTTACAGAATTGCGGTTGCGGTTACTGTGATTGCCACCGCAGTTTAATTTGAACAACGCCTGTCAAACTCTGTCTCTTTCTTTTTTTATCCTCAACAGCCCGCTTTTGATGGTATCCAGAGCGAGCATTGAGCACCGGGGACGACGCACAACTATTTCTTTGCCGAGAATATCAATCATGCTTTCCTTGCCGGTTACAAGAACCTCTTCCGCATTTTGACCCCCGATCTTTGAGGTTATGAGAGACGCGGCGGCTTGGCTTACCATACATCCCCTGCCCTCAAACCTGACATCCTTGACAACCCATCCGTCCATCTTGACATAAACGGTTATCGTATCCCCACAACCCGAGTGTCCACCGTGTTGGACAAAATCAGCGTTTGCCAGAACACCTGTATTTCTGGGGTTTTCGTAATGGTCCATCAGCATATCCATAAGTTCGCGGTGAAGCATCTGTCAGTTTCCGGCTTTTCCCGCGACTTCTTTTCTGATTCTCGCATAGACCGCGCCAAGCCCGTACATACGTCTTGTTCCGAGTTTTTTATCAAGACCGAGACTGTTTAAAAAATTTGCCGGAGCGGACGCGACTTCTTCCGGGGAAACTCCCGTGAATGCGTCAATAAGGATTGACACAAAACCCCGTACCGTGGGAGACTCTTCCGGCACGTGGGCGTATATCTCAACCTTCCCGCCGTTCACTTCAACCCAGAGAGAAACAGGGGTTTCGCATTCGGGAATCCTGCTCTGTGGATTCTCAATATCGTTTATGTATTTTTGCGGAAGCGGCGGCAGGTCGTCCGAGTAGTCCACAAGCATGTCAAGAGTAGTCTGAAAATCGGAATTTCTGAACTGCTCAACAATCTCTGCGAGACGCATCTCACCTCTCTATGGGAGCCCGGACAAGGTTACCCCACTCTGTCCATGAGCCGTCATAGTTTTTGACACTTTTGTAGCCGAGAAGGTATGTGAGAACAAACCATGTGTGCGAAGACCTTTCCCCTATCCTGCAGTAGACAACAACTTCTTCTTCGGGGTTCAGTTTCTGTTCCTCGCCGTATATCCGCGCAAGCTCATCCGCCGATTTGAAAGTGCCGTCTTCATTTGCCGCTTTTGCCCACGGCACGCTACTCGCGCCGGGAATATGCCCGCCTCTCAGACACCCTTCCTGCGGATATGCCTCCATGTGAAGAAGCTCTCCGGTAAATTCCTGCGGCGAGCGAACATCCACAAGGGCTCCGCCCGAAGACATATGCTCCATAACTTCTTCACGGAAAGCTCTTATGGATTCGTCAATTTTTTCCACTTTGTACTCCGTCTTCCCGGTTTTGGGAACATCCCTTGTCATCTCTCTTTTTTCATCAATCCATTTCTGTCTTCCGCCGTTCATTATAAGACAGTTGCGGTGCCCCATAACCTTGAAAGTCCAAAATGCGTAACATGCCCACCAGTTGCTCTTGTCCCCGTAGAAAACAACCTTTGAATCATTTGATATCCCCTTGTCCGACATCAGTTTTTCAAAGTTTTCAACGGCGAGATAATCTCTAACCACTTGATCCTGAAGCTCAACCTGCCAGTCAAGCTTAATCGCGCCGGGTATATGCCCCACTTCGTAAAGTAGCACATCCTCGTCCGACTCAACCACAACAACATCGGAATCGTCCTTATGCTCCTCAACCCACTGTGTTGAAACCAGAACTTCTGTATGCTTGTAGTCTGCCATTTCGCCTCCGGTGAACGTTACTTCGCCTGTAAAAGCAATAACAATCAATTGAAATATATCATAACACCGTTCAATTGCCTAACGCACAAACATAGAATAGGATATATAAGGGAGAATCAGAGCAATGGCGGGAAAAAGCCTTGACAAGGTCACAGTCAGCGACATGATAAAAGATCGGGAGATTTTTTATTCCGTTAGCGCGGATGACAGGGTCAGGGATGCGTCGGAGACTCTGAGGCGGCTTAAAATTCGCGCGACCGGTGTTTTGGAAAATGAAAAACTGGTCGGAATAATCAGCCACTACGACCTCTCAACCAAAATTGTCGCGGAAGCAAGAGACCCTCTCAAAGTCAAAGTCAGAGATATAATGACGCTGGACGTTGTCAAAGTTACCCTTTTGAAAACCTTTTCCGAGTGTCTTGAGTTGTTTGAACAAAACAATATCTCGCACCTTGTAATTGAAGACAAAGAAGGAAAATACTACGGAGTTCTTTCATGGAGCAATATGCAGAGAGCAATGCTTGAAAACCTTCAATACCAGCTTCAAATAACCCAGCAATACGCATTCGGCACTTATCCTTCAAATCAGGAATAAATTAATAAAGCGGAAAAAACATGACTGACGAACAAAAAACGCAAAATGAAAAAAAAGAAGTAATATGGGGGCAGTTGCGTGTTCCCAATATAAAGAAAGGCTATAACACAAACTACCCGTTCTACATGATGGGAATTTTTATCGGCCTCGCGGTTTTAAGCGGTATTTTCGCTTTTCTCACGGGTTGAAGCTCAGCCTCTGATGCGCTCCGCGACGAGTTCGGCAAAATGCACGGGTTTGGTCGCAGAAAAATGCCGTATCTGCTCCATGCAGGAAATCCCCGTAACACAGACTCGCGCGGGCTCAAGACTCTCAATGGCGGGAAGAAGTCTGTCCGAGGCGATTTTATGAGAAATATCATAATGCTTTTTCTCATAGCCGAAACCGCCCGCCATTCCGCAACATCCGGCTCCGGAATCAACCGACTCAAAGCCGAGAGCGCGTAAAGCCAAGTGAAGACCGGAGTCTGCGCCGACGGCTTTCTGGTGACAGTGGGTGTGCGCCATAACCCTGCCCGGAGGCGCGTCAATTTTTTCGATAAGAGACTCAGCGCGGGGCAGGACAAACTCATCAAGCGTGGAAAACATCCGTGAAACGGTCTTCAGTTTTTCATCGTCCGGCAAAATGTCCGAATAATCGTCCCTGAACATTGATACACAGCTGGGTTCGGTTCCGATTATTGGAATTCCACGGCTCGCGTACGGGTGGAGAACCCCGATGTTGATTTGCGCATTCAAACGCGCCTTGTCAATCATTCCACGGCTTATCATCGGCCTGCCGCAGCAAACTCTGCGTTTTTCAATCACAACCTCGTAACCGAGAGCCTCAAGAATGCCGACCGCCCCCTTGCCCGTTTGCGGATTGAAAAACTCCGCCCATGTGTCATGAAAATAAACCGCTTTTTTCTCCCCCGGCGCAGAACCGCCCCGCGATGAAAACCAGCGGCTGAATCTCTGAGAAGAGACTGCCGGAAAGTCTCTCCGCCTGTCTATTCCGGCAAGTTCAAACAGATTTGTAAAAGACAGTGCACGCGCAATTAGATTTGCCGCAAGCGGAGCATGTGACATCGCCGATGATACGCTGTGAATATCCGCGAAAAATCTGTCGGCAAGCGAAAAGCCCAGATATTTTCCCCTGAGGGCGAGAAATTCGGTCTTCATCTTTGCCACATCTACCGAAGACGGGCACTCAGTTTTACACGCCTTGCATCCGATGCAAAGGCCGAAAACCTCCTCCGCCTCATCGCTCATAAGAAAATCCCGCCCTACCTCTCCGTAAACCGCCGCACGCAAGAGATTGGCTCGCGCGCGGGTTGTGTGCGCCTCATCGCGGGTCGCCATAAAAGACGGGCACATAGCCCCTTGCCCGATTTGACGGCAGAGCCCCTGACCGTTGCAGGACTCTGCCTCCGCGGCTATCCCTCCCGAACCTCTCCAGTTAAGCGCGGGGTTGAAATCGCGTCGCTCACCGTTTGCGTTCCTCATGTTTTCCCCGACTCCGTAAACGGGATTTACAACCTTTCCGGGATTAAACCTGTGTGGCGGGTCAAAGATGTTTTTCAACTCCGTCATCGCCCCGTATAACTCCGCGCCGAAAAGCCGCTCATTGAGATAACTTCTCTGAAGCCCGTCCCCGTGCTCTCCGCTCATAACACCGCCGTATTTAAGCGCAAGCCCAAGCGCGAAGTCCGAGATTTCCTCCATGATTTTCGCACCTTTGCGCGAAGACAGGTCAATCAGGGGCCGGATATGCAGACATCCCGCACTCGCGTGGGCGTAAAAGCCCGCTTGAAGTCCGAGAGAATCAAACACTTGAGATATTTCGCGCGTGTAATCCGCAAGGGAAGCAACCGGAACCGACACATCCTCAATGCACGGAACAGGCTTCACGCGGGCGCGAGAGCTCATGAGAAGTCCAAGTCCCGCCGTTCTTACTTCCCAGATCCTGGATTGTTCCTCTTCCTCAAGGGCTAGACTCTTTTCGCATACAACCCCTTTTTCGTTCAAAAAACGGATAAATCCATCCGCTTTTATTCGGCATTCATCCGGCACTCGGCCGAAAAACTCAACCGCGAGGACCGCCTGAGGGTCTCCTCTGACGAATGAAAGAAGGCGCGCGAAACCGCCATGCTTTCTCGTGAGACTGATAAGCATTCCGTCTATCAACTCAACCGCCGAGGGGTTGTGTTCAAGAATCATTGGAACGGTCTCAATTGCGCGGAAAAGACTGTCAAACTGCAATATGGCAAGACTTTTATGCGCCGGTTTTTCAACAAGTTTGAGCGTCAGCTCGGTCGCAATCCCGAATGTGCCTTCGGAAGCGGCGAGCAATTTTGCGGGATTGAAAACATCGTCAAGAAAATAGTTGAGGCTGTAGCCCGAAGCCCGTCGCCAGTGTTTTGGAAATTTTTGCGATATAAGCGCGCTGTTTTTATTTTTGAAATTTTCAAGAGCAAGAGAAAGCGCCGCATCTGAACACCCTCGCGGTGAAAAAGAGACCTCGTCTCCCGTATGGGAAACCGATTTTGCGGCAACGATGTTGTCTCCCGCCATTCCGTAGAGAATAGAGTGCGCTCCCGTTCCGTTGTTTGCGATAACTCCGCCGACCGTGGCAACCTTCGCGCTCGCGGGGTCGGGGCCGAACATAAGCCCTTTTTCCGCCGCGGCGGCATTAAGCCGCCCCAGACAAACGCCGGGCTGAACGGTGGCGGTTTTGTTTTCAGCGTCAATATCCAAAATCCCATCCATATACTTGGACATATCAACGGCGATTCCACTTCCGAGGCACTGCCCCGCAAGCCCGGTTCCACCGCCGCGCGGAATGATGGAAACCCCGAACTCTCCGGCGATTTTCACGGTTTCGGCGATGTCCTCCGCCGTACGGGGAATAACGACACCGAGCGGCTCAATCCGGTAGTTGCTCGCGTCTGTGGCGTAAATGATTCTGTCTATTTTGCGGAAACGGACTTCTGAGTTTGTGCGGGATTTGAGGGTTTTGGAAACATCTCCAGAGGGAAACATGAAAATAAATGTATACGCTTATTCTTCGATATTCTTTCTGCGTTTCTTTTCACGCCCGCTGAGTCTCCAAGATAAAATTAACAAAATCACTACTAACCCAAAGAATAATAATAAAAACCCATCCAAATATAGACATTGAGCTATCCAAAGGCTCACCATTTCCGCCAAGATATGAGAAAATGCTCAAGAGACCGAAAGTAAACGAATCCATCTCACCCAACCCCTTGCGCAACCATCGCATCGGCGACCTTTTTGAAGCCCGCTATGTTCGCTCCGGTTACATAGTCAACTTTCTTGCCTTTTTTCCCGAATTCAAGACATCTTTCGTGAATGCCGGTCATAATGTGCTTTAATTTCTCCTCAACCTCTTCGCGGCTCCAAAACAGCTTCATGCTGTTCTGCGTCATCTCAAGACCGGAAACCGCCACGCCTCCGGCGTTACACGCCTTTGCGGGAGCGAGAAGCACACCCGCTTTGCGGAAAAAGTGAACCGCTTCAAGGTCGCACGGCATATTAGCCCCCTCGCCCACAACCTTGACTCCGTTTTCTGCAAGCGTTTTCGCGTCCGCTCCGTCAAGCTCATTCTGGGTCGCGGAGGGAAACGCCACATCGCATTTGACACCCCACGGTTTTTTGCCCTTGTGGTATTTGCACTTGAACCGCTTTGCATATTCGCTGATTCTTCCGCGCCGGTTGTTTTTTAAATCCATAATCCACGCGAGTTTTTCAGGCGATATTCCCGCCGGGTCGTGAATAAATCCATCCGAATCGGACATCGTAACCGCCTTGCCACCGAGTTGGTTGATTTTCTCAACCGTGTATTGAGCCACATTTCCCGAACCCGAAACAACACAGGCTTTGCCCTCAAGACCATCTCCCGCGGTTTTGAGAATTTCCTCAACAAAAAAGACGCTTCCGTAGCCCGTTGCTTCGGGACGAATCAAACTGCCACCGAAAGATACTCCCTTGCCCGTAAGCACGCCGGTGAATTTGCCGGAAATCCTCCTGTGTTGACCGAACATATAGCCGATTTCACGCCCGCCGACTCCTATATCTCCGGCGGGAACATCAACATCTTCGCCCACATGCCTCGCAAGCTCCGTCATAAACGCCTGACAAAACCTCATAATCTCTCCGTCTGACTTCCCTCGAGGGTTGAAATCACTACCGCCTTTACCTCCTCCCATTGGAAGACCGGTGAGACTGTTTTTGAATATCTGCTCAAACCCCAGAAATTTCATTACGCTGAGACTGACCGACGGGTGAAACCGCAAGCCGCCTTTGTAAGGTCCGATAACTCCGCTGAACTGCACCCTGTAGCCCCTGTTTGTGCGGATATTTCCCTCATCGTCCTGCCAGCAGACGCGGAATGATACGATTCTGTCCGGTTCGGTCAGACGCTCAAATATCTGCTTTTCCAGATAAACGGGATTTGCTTTTATAAATGGAACAAGAGATTCCGCGACCTCTTTTACCGCTTGGTGAAATTCCGTTTCTCCGGGATTTCTACGCGACACTCCGCGCATAAAATCGTTGAGGTTAAGAGATTTTCTTGGAGCCATTCAAGACCTCAGGGATATCAGTTTTTTTGTCAAATTTTTCCAAAATTCCGTAAACAGTATTCCTTTCGGCCGGAATGCGCCCTATCTCGCGCGTAAGACGGCGAAATTCTTCGGGCGGAAAATACTGCCCGTAACTCGCGCCGGCAAAGCGCGATATCTGCTCTTCCATCAGAGTTCCGCCAAAATCATTCGCTCCGGCAGTCAATGAAAACTGCGCGAATTCGGGCCCCTGTTTTACCCATGACACCTGAATGTTGTCTATCAAGCCGCGCAGAAAAAGGCGCGAAACCGCATACATCTTCAATTGGTCAAAATCTGTCGGGCCCTCGTGAATCTTGCCCTTTGAGTTTTTGAAAATACGGGTCTCCCACGGGATGAAGCGAAGAGGAACAAACTCCGTAAAACCGCCCGTGCGTTTCTGAATGTCGCGCAGAACGCCCAGGTGAATAGACCAGTGGCGCGGCTCGTCAAGATGCCCATACATTATGGTCGAAGTTGTTTTCATTCCGGTTCGGTGAATCTTTTCAACAACCCTTATCCAAACCTCGGTCGGAATCTTTCGCGGGGCTATCTTCTTTCTCACATCCTCCACAAGCACCTCCGCCGCTGTACCCGGAAATGTGTCGTGCCCGACATCCTTGAGCATATTTATAAAATCCGTCTCCTCTATACCCAGAGTGTTCGCCCCATACCAGACTTCATAAGGGGAAAACGCGTGAGTGTGAATCTGCGGAACCGCGTTTTTGACATTCTTTATCAGGTCAATATAGTAATTTCCGTCTATTTTGGGGTGCATTCCGCCTTGCATACAAACCTCGGTCGCTCCTATCTCCCACGCCTCTCTGGTTTTGTCCGCTATTTCCTCCATTGAGAGAAAATAAGCCCTTTCATCACCTTCGGGAGCCATAAAATTGCAGAAACCACAATAGACATCGCAGATATTTGTGAAATTTATGTTCCTATTAACCACATAGGTTACGATATCACCCACATCCTCTTTTCTTATATGGTCTGCGGCGACTGCGAGGGTTGCCATCTCATCGGGAGTTTCCAACGCAAAAAGAACATCCGCCTCACCGACTGAAATCTCAGTGGAGTTAAGCGACTTGTCTATGATATTTGCACAATCGCGCCTTATGCGTGACAGGCACGCCTCAAGACCCGACTCCCGCTTGTCATTTATCAAATCAACCAAAGATTTCAATCGCGCGTTCATATCAATTCGCTTCCGGCACAAGACCTTTTTCATCGACACGCTTTTCAACCATCTCAAGCATTTTATGGTCAAGAAACTCTTCCGTAATGTATTCGGGATAAACCGGAAGCCTCTCTCTCAACTTGAACCCCAGCGAGGAAACCTGTTCATTCATTTCCTCAAGAAGGGGCCAGGGAGCTTCGGGATTGACATAGTCAATCGTGAGAGGTGAAACTCCGCCAAGGTCGTTTATTCCGGCGGGTATGAACCTTGAGTATGTTCCGCCGTTCAGGTTCGGTGGAATTTGAATATTCATCCCTCCTCCAAACACAAGACGCGCCACAGCAACCGTCTTGAGCATATCGGCGAATGCCGGCGGCGGAAAGTTTTGCATGGCAATGCCGTCTTTGGGACTGAAATTCTGAACTATAATTTCCTGAATGTGCCCGTGGCGGTCTGAAACTTCCTTCAGAGCAAAAAGAGAGTCAATCCTTTCGCGCACAGTCTCGCCTATGCCGACAAGAATCCCGCTTGTCCAGGGAATTCTCAGTTCTCCGGCATGCTCAATTGTCTCCATTCTCAGTTTTGGCACCTTGTCAGCGCAACGGTGATGCGCCTGTCCTTTTCTGAGAAGGCGCGGACTGATGTTTTCAAGCATAAGCCCCATGCTGGGATTGCTACGCCGGAGGCGGAAAAGCTCTTCCGGGGTCGCAAGACCCAGATTTGAATGCGGGAAAATTCCGCGCCCGATCGCGGACTCGCAAATTTCCGTCAGGTACTCAGCGGTTGTGGAGCATCCGAGCCCGTTGAGCCTCTCCGTGTATTGACTGTAAACGGCTTCGGGCTTGTCTCCGAGAACAAAAAGCAGTTCCGTGCATCCGAGTTCTGCCCCCTTGCGCGCTATATCGTCCACCTCGTCCGGAGACACAAGAATCTCCCCGTCTCCGGGCTCCCTCTTAAAAGTGCAGTATCCGCAATGGTTCCGGCAGAGTTGTGTCAACGGAACAAAAACATTCTTTGAGTATGTAAGTTCCCTGCCGTGTGAACGAACGGCAAGAAAAGACGCGGCGCTTAAAATTGCCGGAATTCGCGCCTCCGGGGCATCGGCGAGAAAAAGAGCCTCTTCGGGAGTTATCCCGTCTCCAAGCATGGCGTTTTCGCAAACCCGCGCCGTTTCAGAATCTGGCAAGGATGCGGATGCGGGGTTCATCCCGGCGGTTTTCGCCATACATTCAAGGTGGCAAAGGTTGAAAACTTCTTGCTCGGAACACTCAAACCCCATAAGATTTCCTGACCCGCCAATTCCTGATGCGCATATTCTGCACACAAGCCACCCCGCGGAAGAATCGCTTAGTTCAGCCCGTCTATAGTTACATATCCTCTGAAGTATTGTCAAGAAATTGTTAATAAAAGAACATCTCAAGTATGATTAAGAAAAAGTCATTTGTGTGTCTGCAACCAAAGGGTTCGTGCGATATCAGGGGGAAATACCGGGTCAAATGTTTATCACTTTCGAAGGAATTGACGGATGCGGCAAATCCACCCATTCCTCTATTTTGCGAGACCATCTTACGGCAAAAGGGAACGGGGTTTTGTTGACTCACGAGCCCGGAGACGGGGGAGAGGTCTGCCTCAACATAAGAGAAACCATCCTTCTTGAAGATATGAAAACCGCTGACCCTCTCGCGGAGCTTTTCCTCTTTTGCGCGGACAGGGTTTGCCATGTTCAAAAAGTCATCAAACCCTCCCTGGAAAAGGGGGAAATTGTCATATCCGACAGATTCTTTGATTCCACAATCGTCTATCAGGGCTACGGAAGGGGCATTGACCTTGAGTTCGTAACACGTGCGGCAAGACGCGCGGCGCTTGATTTGGAGCCCGATATTACTTTTGTGCTTGATGTGCCGATTCATTTGTGTAGAGAACGTATCAACAAAAGGGAAACATCCGGAGATTCGGTCAACAGGATGGATAGAGAAGCCAGTATGTTCTACGAGCGCTTGCGGGAGGGGTTTCTTGCGGAAGCCGGGAAAGACCCCGAAAGAATCAAAATTATTGACGCAAGCAGGGAAATTTCCGACACTCAGAAAGAGATAGCGACAATTGTTGACGGGAAACTCGGAATTTGAGCTACATGTTTGACGAAATAGAAGGGCATAAAACCGCGAAACGAACTTTGCAAAGAGCCCTGAGTGAGGAAAGGATGGCTCATGCTTATCTGTTTTCGGGACCTGACGGCGTGGGCAAAAAACTCACCGCAATCTCTTTCGCAAAAAAACTGAACTGCCGAGAAAAAAGAGATTCTTACTGTCAATGCTCCTGCTGTTCAAGAATTAAAAACGGCATATTCCCCGATGTTTCACTTTTTGAATACGAGGACAAAAAACTTATAACAGTTAACAATGTGCGCGAGGAAATAGAACGGGGAATTTTTCTCAAACCTTTTGAGTCTCAATATAAAATTTTCATCATTGCCGGCGCGGAAAGGATGAACGCAAGTGCTCAGAACGCGTTTCTGAAAACCCTTGAGGAACCGCCTTCCTACTCGGTCATAATTCTTACCACCCATCTGCCTTCAAGAATACTCCCAACCGTCCGTTCCAGATGCCACACGGTTGCTTTCGGAAAACTGGACGGAGAAACGGCGCGGAAAAAACTGCGTGAAAGGGGAGACCTTGGCGAAAACGACATCGCCCTTGCGGTCAAACTTGCCGGCGGCAGCCCGGGAAAAGTATCGGACATCGGCGCGGAGCAACTGAGCGAAATTTCCCAAACCATCCAAAAACTTGCGGGAATCAACGTGCGCAACCCGTCCGAGGTATTTGAGTTTGCGGAAAACATCCTCGCAAAGGCGAAAGGAACCGCCATGCAGCGCGTTGCGGCGGAAAAATTCACCGACTTGGTCTCTTTCTGGATTCAGGATTTAATATATGCAAGCGCGGGCGCGGGAGAGCCCGTCTATGAGAAACTGGGTGAAGCTTCGGCAAAATTCACGCGGCACGCAAACGCGGTTTCTATTGCCGAAAAAGCCCGGTCGCTTGAAGATGCGGTTGCCGGAATAAAAACCGGAAATCTCAACTGTCGCCTTGTTCTTGAAAATCTGATTTTTAAAATTGCGGAGATGTGAACCGACTTGAAAAACTGTATTATTGAAGTAGAATTCGCATTTTCCATCTCGGAGTTTTCTGCGTATTTCAAAGGTTCTGGGTATTCATAATTGATAAAAACTCTCTTTGACAGAATACTGCCGTTTGCGGCGTTCGCGTTCCTGTTTTTTTCTTACTCTGCCACATACGCGGTTGATGTGGATATTACCGGCAGGGATCTTCCCCTGAACGAAAATCTGGTTGAAGGCGGCACGGATGACAACCTGATTACCCGTTCTCTTGAAGGCATTTTCAATACCAATTTTTATGCAGACTTCGGAAACGGAACAGACAAAATCACCGTTGAGGGAACCGGGGGGACTTTCAGCTCCGCAGAGATAAGCGTAAACGGAATGTTGCGGAATTTTGAAGAAGTGGAACTCTCCGGCAACAACGATATCTGGACTATTACCGGCAACGACGAAGACCTTGAAGGCATTGACGCTCGCGGCGGAGACGACACCATTGTATTTGGACAAGGACAACACGATGCAGGCGATATTCACTCCGGTGGAAGATACAGAAATTTTGAACAGGCAGAACTTTCCAACGAAGATGATATCTGGGTCATCACCGACAATGACAACAACCTGACAAGTATTGACGCGCTCGAGGGAACAGACATCCTGGAAAAAACCATAGAAGACTCGGACGGAAACGGAATTTTCAACGGCACTGACTCGGATTTCACATTTGCCAATGTGGGAAGTGGTGACTTTGCCAAATACTTCAATTTTGAAGGCGTCGCCGTCAGAAGCACGGACGGGGATGATATATGGCATTTCTCCCCGGACGACTTCGCAAGTGAAGGATGGGAGTGGGTAAGCGGCGGAGAAGGAACCGACACTATCAGACTCGGAAACGGAAACCACGATGCGAGCGGGCTTCAATCAGGCGGACGATACAGAAACTTTGAACGGGTGGAGCTTTCGGACGATGACAATGTGTGGACTTTTACCGGAAACGACGAAAACCTTGAAAGGATTGACGCACTCGGCGGAACAGACACTTTCGAAGTGGATATAGCCGAGGGTTTTTCACTGTCTCTTGATGGCGATAATTTCGGAGACGATGCACTTTACAGAAATTTTGAATCTCTCTCAAAAGAAGGAGAGGGAAGGCTTGTAATAGAAAGAGAGGTGGATTTGGGAAGCGGCGGGAATTTGTTCGTTGGCGATGGAACTCTTTTGTTGATGATGGATTTTGACAACCCTGCCTCGGAAAACTCCGCAAAAATAATTGCGGGAGCGATTTCCGCAGAGTCCGAATCTTCAATCGCTGTCAGCGCGTTTGATGTTGTGAGCCTTGCGCAAACCAATAATATGTCCGTGACGGTGTTTGAAGGAGACACCTCGTCCGCATCCGCGACACTGGAGAATATTCTGGAAGACCCCGGAATGTTCACTAAGCTTTCCACTTGCACAGATGGCATATGCCTGTCCATTGACAGCGAACAGGCAAATGTGCGGGATGAGATAGAAAGCTCCTTTGAAGCCCCAAACCTGCGTGGAATTCTCACATCCGTTTACGAACCCCTGAGGACTGGAAGTGCGGACTCCGACAAATCCGAGATATTGAACGCGCTGAACGATCCGGATTTGGACGGGCAAACCGTAAGAGAACTGCTTCCGAGCGAACACGCCGGAATTGAGCATGAGATGATAGGACTGCAAAGGGATTTTTTTGATTCAATTGAGTATAAGATAGTAGAAGCGGTCAAATATATGCCATGGGACAACCCTCACGACATTGGCGTATACGGTGCATTCTCGGGAGGTTTTGAAAAAAACACCTCTGGAGACCTTTACGAAATTGGTTCGCGCGGAATAGTCGCCGGAGTGCACAGGTTCCTGTTTGACAGAGATTTCGGAATCGGCATTGCTGGCGGCGTCTCTTTTCTGGAGACAGCAAATGAGCGTGTGAACGAAGAAGCCAAAGGTTTTCACAGCGCGCTTTACGCCAAATACGACTCTGGCAGAATTACGGCAACCGCGATAGGCGCTTTTTCAATGCACGATTACGACTCTTCAAGAGAATCGGATTTCGGGACTATCAACGGAGAAACTGATATAAAAACCTACGGAGCAAAGTTTTCCAGTGGCATGCATATCCTTAACAACCTGCCCGTGAAAATAAGACCCTCGGTTTCATTCTCTTTTGCGAAAGCCTCAACGGACTCGTACACAGAAAACGGAGGCCTTGATATCCGACAGAAAAACAGCTCTATGACTTCTTCCGAAGCGGGGGCAAAAATCAACATATCTTTCAATGCCCTGAAAACCATCCTGAGAACCGTTGTGCAACCGGAGGTGGAAGCGGGTGTTTTTTACGATTTTTCCTCATCGGGAAACAATTTGGACGTAAGCGTTTTAGACACTGATTTTACGGTGCTCCGCCCTCAAGTATCGGACGAATTGCGTTATTTTGTCGGCGGTCAGGTGGTTTTGTCGGACAACAAAAACCTCGCCTTCAAAATTGGCTACAAAGCTGATTTCTGGAATGATATGCGTTCTTACTCTGGAACCGGGCAGTTTCATATTCGCTTCTGATCATATGAAAACGTTTTACATAACCACTCCAATTTACTATGTGAATGACTCTCCTCACATAGGACATGCCTATACAACCGTGGCGGCGGATGTGCTCGCGCGATACAGAAGGTTGCGAGGTGAAGAGGTTTTTTTTCTGACCGGAACGGACGAGTACGGAAGAAAAATTGAGCAAACGGCCACGCAAAACAATGAAACTCCGAAACAGCTCGCGGACAGAGTGGTGGAAAGATTCCGCTCTTTATGGGAAACATTAAAAATAAAAAATGACGATTTTATAAGAACCACCGAAGAAAGGCATAAAAGGTGCGCGCAAAAGATGTTCAAAACCGCCGTCCTCAACAAAGATATATATCTCGGCGAATACGAAGGCTGGTACGATGTGCGCGCGGAGAATTTTATCACTGAAACTCAGATGGAGGAAATAAATAAACTGCCTCCGGAAAAACGCCCAAAACTTGAGAAAATCAAAGAAGAGTGTTTTTTCTTCAAACTTTCATCATATCAAAAACGGCTGCTTGAACATTACGATAAAAACCCCGGTTTTGTAATGCCCAAAGAGAGAATGAACGAAGTCCGGCACTTTGTGGAATCGGGACTCAAAGACCTAAGCATAAGCCGGACGACATTCTCATGGGGGGTACAGGTTCCGGAAAATCCCGACCATGTTATGTATGTCTGGTTTGATGCGCTCTCCAACTACCTGACCGCGGCCGGTTTTGAGTCGGACAAAAACAGATTTGGAAAAATCTGGCCTGCCGATATTCATATTGTCGGCAAGGATATTATCAGATTTCACGCCGTCTATTGGCCCGCTTTTCTTATGTCCGCCGGAATTGAACTTCCCAAAACAATATTTGCCCACGGATGGTGGACGGTTGAGGGGGAAAAAATGTCAAAATCCCTCGGCAACGCCGTCAATCCGGTTGAGATAACACGGGAATTCGGTGTTGACGCTTTTAGATATTTTATTATGAGAGAAATCCCCTTCGGAAAAGACGGGGATTTTTCGCGCAGAGTTTTTATTTCACGCATTAACGCCGACCTCGCAAACGGGCTCGGCAACCTTACGAGCCGAGCGCTTGGAATGGTTGAACGTTATTTTAACGCAACCGTGCCAGATTCGGACGGGACGGAATGTGAAAATTCTTCCATAAAAAAATCGGCGCAACTATGTGCCAGAGAAATTCCCATCGCGATGGATTCCGTGGCTCCCGGCAAAGCCCTTTCAGCCCTTTGGAATATAATCGCAGAGACCGATAAGTTTGTTGAGAAGACAAAACCGTGGGAACTCCACAAAAAAGGGGAACAAAAAAAACTGGCGGCGGTTTTGTGGACTCTTTGCGAATCCCTGCGAATAATAACCGTTTACTCATATCCGTTTATGCCGGATACCGCGGAAAAACTTTGGAAAAAACTCGGATTTAAAAAATCCGTTGAGAAATCCGCCGCCACTGACATATCAACGGACTGGGGAAAGATGAGCCACGGGCAAAAAGTTGCAAAAGGGAAAAATCTCTTTAACCGAATAGAAAATGCCGCGCAATGAAAAAGGCATAACACTTCTGGAGGCTCTGTTTGCGGTCGTTATCGCTTCAGCGGGAATCACCGCCGCTCTTGGAGTTCAATCGACCACACTTAAAAACCGCCTGTGGAACGAACAATTCCTGCACGCGCAAAATGAAATTGAATCCCGTATAGAAAGAGACAGAGGGCGTCTGAAAACCCTGATAATCTCCGGTCATAAAAATCCGGTTGAAAACATGTTCGGCCACATTCAAACCTCGCCGCTTTCATGCGGAAACCTGTCCAGGACTGAATGTAGGGAAATCGGAAAAAACTCCGGAAAAATCTGCCGTGCGCCCGAAAGCGGCAACGGCGTGGTTAAAATTAAATACATAGCCTGTATCGGAGAAAACTCATTTAAGGGCAAGCAGTTCATATATGTTCCCTGAAAATAAAGCGCGAGGATTCACCCTTTTGGAATTTCTTTTTGCCGCCTTTCTTCTGGCGGTTTTAACGGTAACCGGATTATTTGCCATTCAACGGCAGGCAAAAACGGACTTTTTGCAAAAAAATATGAGTGAAATGGATCATGTGGCTTATTCAATTCTTGCAATACTTGCGCTGGAAATCAGAAACGCCGGTTCCCGTAGCAAAGCTTCGCCGCCTTTTTTCTTTGTTGACGGCGGAGAGGATGTTGATAAAAGCCTCGGCAAATGCGACATCAAATCTGCAAACACAGGGAAGACGGACTGTATAACTCTTGAAAGCGTCTCAATCAACAACGAAAACGGCATCAAAAAAAGTTTTTTTGTTCAAAGAGGAGTTCTCAAGTTGCATAACAGCAACAGAACAAGAACACAGTCCCTGACGCCGGACAATACGGGGGTCAAAGTAGAAGATTTTCAAGTCAATTTTATCATGGACGGCGATAACGATTTTCAAACTTCAATGAGAGACAAGACAAAGGTTGAAGCGGTAAGGATAACACTCACACTTAAATCACGCGGTCTGCACAAAAACCGAAAAGACGCATATGAATTCAAAACATACTCGGTTGTTGCAAATCCGAGAAATATGTAGATGAATAATTCGGAAAAAGGGTTTGCAATAATAATCGCGTTGCTAATTGTAACAATAATGTCCGCGGTTGCGGCAACTGCGTTTTTTATTTCAACCGCAGATCGGAAAATATCACTAAACCGCCTTGAGGCCGCAAAATCCCTGCGTGACGCGGAAAGGGTTGTCGCCGAAGTGGAAATGAATATGGAACAGTGTCTTTCAACAAATGATGTTCAGAGATGCGTATCTGAAATTGAAGATTCCGTAAACGGCGTAACAAATGCGGCTTATATTTCAGCAACGGAGTTCTCATTCTCCGCAACCGGACGCGGGGAGAATTCTTTGACGGAAATAGAGTTGGAATATTCCGCTCATAATGGAAGGGTCTCAATTAACTCGTGGCTGCAAAAAGTTGAGAAAAACCAATAATGAAAACGGGCGGATATTCACTCTTTGAAATGTTGTTTGTGCTCGCGATTGCAGCAACAGCAGTCGGCGTGTCTGTGCCTTTTATTATTCAATACGGAGAGAAATCCCGGTTTGAATCCTCTGTCGAAAAAGTTGTCTCTCAAATAAGAAGAGCAAAACTGCTCGCCATAAACAAAGGGAAAATATACGCGGTATGCATCCCGCTCGGAGAGGCAAATGAAGGTGAGATGTGGAAATTTATCACAATTGAAAGCACCGGCAGGGAGTGCGGGACTCAAAAGGGACAAGTTATTGTTGAAAGCGTAATTTCCTACAAAGTTTTTCAAAAAAGCGGAAAAAATGAGATAAAGAAAATCTTTTTTCATCCCCTTGGAACCTCAACAAACAAATCCTTCTGCATTGAAAACGGCAAAGGCTCAAGGTGGAACAAAATAACCGTCTCCAGCTTCGCAAGAATCACAACGGCATATGGTATTGAAAATCCGTGCGGTTGACTGACACCTTCGCTCGTATATCTTTGAGTCGGCAGCTGAGACACAAAATGGCAAAAAAAACAAATTTGAGAAAATTTTCCTCAATATATGTTGAAGGCCCCGACCGTGCTCCCAGCCGAGCGATGCTCAGAGCCGTGGGCTTCAAGGACAAAGACTTCTCCAGACCGGTTGTGGGAATAGCCTCAACCTGGAGCATGGTAACCCCGTGCAATATGCACATAGACAAACTCGCCGTGCGTTCTGCGACGGGCGTGAACAAATCCGGCGGGAAAGCCGTGATTTTCAACACAATTACCGTCTCTGACGGAATTTCAATGGGAACTCCTGGAATGAGATATTCGCTTGTTTCAAGGGAGGTAATCGCTGACTCAATAGAAACGGTCGGCGGCGGCGAGGGATTTGACGGACTGGTCGCGATTGGCGGCTGCGATAAAAATATGCCAGGCTGCATGATGGCAATCGCGCGTCTGAACCGCCCCGCGGTTTTTGTTTATGGCGGAACAATAATGCCGGGCTGCCACAACGGAAAAAGTGTGGACATTGTATCGGTTTTTGAAGCGGTCGGTGCTCACGCGAGCGGTAACATAAGCGACGGGGAGCTCAAAAAAATAGAGTGCGCCGCTATACCCGGCCCCGGTTCATGCGGAGGAATGTATACGGCCAATACAATGGCGTCCGCAATTGAAGCAATGGGAATGAGTCTGCCCAACAGTTCGGCCCAACCGGCCGTGTCAGGCGAAAAAAACACCGACTGCGTAGAAGCCGGAAAAGCCGTTTTAAATATGATAAAAAAAGGAATAACCCCCCGCGACATAATGACAAAAAAGGCATTTGAAAACGCTATAGCGGTGGTAATGGCGCTCGGCGGCTCAACAAACAGCGTGCTTCATCTTATTGCCATGGCAAAGGAAGCACGTATAAATCTTTCTATTGACGATTTCACAAAAATCGGAAAACGCACTCCGGTTCTTGCCGACCTAAAACCGAGCGGAGCTTATATGATGGCTGATTTCTGTCGTATCGGAGGGCTTGTTCCGCTCATGAAGACGATGCTTGACAACAAGCTTCTGCACGGCGACTGCATGACGGTAACGGGGAAAACAGTCAGGGAAAATCTGCGCAGGGCAAAAAAATATCCCGCGCGGCAGAAAATTGTGCATTCTCTGAAAAACCCGCTCAAAAAAGAGGGTCATCTGGTAATTCTCCGAGGCAACCTCGCTCCGGGCGGAGGGGTGGCAAAAATAACGGGCAAGGAAGGAGATATATTCAGCGGAAAAGCACTTGTTTTCGACTCCGAGGAAAAAAGCATGAAAGCCATACTCGCGGGCAGAGTCAAAAAGGGGCATGTGATTGTAGTCCGCTACGAAGGGCCGAGGGGAGGCCCCGGAATGCGGGAGATGTTAGGACCGACCGCGGCGGTTGTCGGCAGAGGGCTTGGAGAGGATGTCGCGCTCATAACGGACGGCAGGTTTTCGGGGGGCACTCACGGTTTCGTTGTGGGTCATGTAACTCCGGAAGCGGCGGACGGAGGCCCGATAGCGCTCATCAAAAACGGGGACACGATAACAATAGACGCGGGAAAAAGAGAGATTAACATCTCCGCTTCAACCGCTGAAATGAAAAGCCGCACGGCGGCGTGGAAAAGACGGCCTCCAAAAGAAAAAAATGGCGTTCTCGCAAAATATGCAAAACTCGTGTCTTCTGCTTCCGAAGGCGCCGTGACAGACTCTTGAGCTGCCGAACCGGATTTGCGCGCGCGGTCTCCTGTCTCTATAATTTTCCCGATGAAAATCCTTGAAGGAAAAACAATTGTTCTCGGCGTTACCGGAAGCATAGCCGCGTATAAGTCCTGTGAAATCACAAGGGAGTTGACCAGACGCGGCGCGCGTGTTCAGGTCGTTATGACAAGGAATGCGGAAAAATTTATAACTCCGCTTACCCTCCAAACCCTTTCCGGCGGGAAAACCCTGTCCGACCCGTTTGACCTTGAATGGGAATCGGAAATCGGACACATAGCTCTCGCTGACAGTGCAAACGCGGTTGTTATAGCGCCCGCGACCGCCTCGTTTATAGGGAAAATGGCCGCCGCCATCGCTGACTCTCTGCTTGGAGCCGTGATTTTGGCGACAAAAGCTCCCGTGGTTTTGTGTCCGGCAATGAATGTCAATATGTATTCAAACCCTTTGGTTCAGGAAAACTTGCGGAAGCTCGCGGATACGGGCGTAACAATAGCTGGACCGGCAGAGGGAGACCTCGCTTGCGGATGGGAGGGAAAAGGACGGCTCAGTGAAACGGAGAACATAGTGGCGGAAGTGGAAAAAGCCGTTGCGCCCAATGATTTTGCGGGAAGAAAACTGCTTGTTTCCGCAGGCGCCTCGCGCGAGCATATAGACCCGGTGCGGTTTATCTCCAACCCTTCAACTGGCAAAATGGGATGCGCCATCGCACGGGCCGCGTGGTTAAGAGGAGCGGAAGTAACACTTGTATCGGGAGCGGGGGCCGGAATTGACCTACCGGGAATGAAGCGCATACAAACTGAAACTGTCAGCGAAATGTTTGACGCCATCATGGAAAATCTTGAGCGGGCGGACTTCATAATAAAAGCGGCGGCAGTGGGAGACTACACTCCCGTTCAAGCGGAAAAGGAGAAGATAAAAAAAAGCTCCGAACCCGTTTGCCTGCAACTTCAAAAAACTCCCGACATTCTTGAGGCGGTCGGGAGAAAAAACCTCAAAGGGCGCGTGGTCGTGGGATTTTCCGCGGAAACCCAATCGCTGATTGAAAACTCCCGAAAAAAACTGAAAAGCAAAAACGCCGATATGATAGTTGCAAATAACATAACGGTTCCGGGCGCGGGCTTTGGCGAAGACACAAACCGCGCCGTTTTAATATGTAAGGGAAGCAAGCCCGAAAGCCTACCGTTAATGACGAAAGAAGCGTTGGGACACAAAATACTGGACAGGGCTCTGAGGATATACGAAAAAAAAGCCGGTTAACCGCTTCCGGTCCAAACCGAGCGTGAGGCTTTTTCAAAAGCTACGACCGCGCGCTCAATGTGCGCTTTTTCATGTGTCGCCATTATTGAAGCCCTTACCCTGCACTTTCCGGGCGGGACGGACGGCGGTCTGACGGCTGGTGTATAGACACCGTTTTCCCTCAGAGCGGACGCGAAATTAACCGCCTCGTCCGGCTCTCCGATAAGAACTGGAACTATGGCGGACCGGGAGGGCAAAAGCGCAAGCCCCGTTTTTTCAAGACCGGCTTTAAAAACCCCTATCATATCCCAAAGATGCTCGCGTCTGCCCGTATCCCGCTCTATTATTCCAATCGCCTCAACGGATGCGGCAAGCGCGGCGGCTGGAGGTGAAGTGTCAAAGATAAAACTCCTCGCCCTGTTCCTTAAAAACTCAATAAGTCTCTTGTCTCCGGCGATGTATCCGCCCGCCGAACCAACGGCTTTCGAAAGTGTTCCCATGGCCACTGCAACATTTTTTTCAACGCCGAAATACTCGGTTGCCCCGCTACCGCGCTTTCCGAGAACTCCGGTCGCGTGCGCCTCATCGGCCATAACCATGCAACCGTGCGTCTCGGCAATACCGCAGATGGCGGAAAGGTCGGCAAGGTCTCCGTCCATGCTGAAAACCGTGTCGGTGACTATCAGTTTTCCGCCACCGCTCCGGTGCCCGCGAGCAAGAGATTCCAGATGATTGAAATCCAGATGCCGGTAGATTTTCACTGTGGCTCCGGAAATTCTGCATCCGTCTATTATTGAAGCGTGGTTAAGCTCATCGCTGAAAACCACATCGCCCGGACCGGCAAGAGCCTGAATCGCGCCGATGTTTGCAAGATACCCCGAACTGAAAACAATCGCCGACTCGGTTTTTTTGAAAGTCGCGATTTTTTCCTCAAGTTCGGAGTGAAGGTCCGTCGTCCCGCTGACAAGACGCGAACCACCGCTGCCCGCGCCGTATTTCTCAAGAGCGGCGGCGGCGGCTTTTTTTACTTCCGGGTGCGTGGAAAGACCCAGATACCCGTTTGACCCAAGAAGAATGTATTTTCTGCCGTCAATGGAGACCTCTGGAGTCTGTCCGGTCTCAAGTTCGGTAAGCTCACGGAAAAGCCCTTTCTCATGTATAAGGGAAATCTCTCTGTCAAGCCAGTCAAGAGATGTCATTTAAGTTCTCATGCGCGACGGTTCCGGGCTTGTGTCAAATCGCCGCGCTCGGCGCTCCGATTAAAATTTTATGCGACCCTCTTTCAAAGAAAACCTTCTTCCACAGCATTGTGACATATCCTATACGCGGCCGCATTTCCAAACGGTAATCCCTGAAATCATGCGGATGAATCCAGCGGCATTCCGTTATCCCCTCCTCAACCTGAGGGCGCAACCTGTCTCCGTCTCCCCGGTATTCCATAACAAACCATGTGGTTTTTTTTATATACTCTTTTGAAAAATAGGATGTAACATGCCAGGTGTGGCACAAAGGGGTGAAGACTGTTATCAAATCCGGTTCAATGGATGTCTCTTCAACAACTTCGCGCAAAGCGGTTTCCTCATGGTTTTTCCCCTGCTCCAGCCGCCCCTTTGGCAGGTCCCACTTTCCGCCTTTGAGAATGAAAAGAACGCAACCCGAAGAATTGACAATCAGCCCCCCGGCGGACTCAATTTTCGGCAAGCCGGAGTTTTGAGTAAAATGATGTTCGTGCATTCTTTCTCCTTTATGACTGCTTATCAGCCAAATCGGCTATAACGGCGTATTGCTTTGCGCTGAGCCCCTTGAAAGTAACACCCCTGAACTCTATTTCATATTCCGTTTCCATCAACTCGCCCGTAAGCGGAACAAAATCCACCCCGCTAAGACGGGTTACATAGAGCATGCATGTCAGTACCGACTCGCGTTTTGAATTTGAGTTCACGACAACCCACGGCAACCGTTCGGATGATGTGCGCGCGAACATCTGTTCCTTGTATCTTGAAAAACGCTTCCACTTTTTTCTCGCTTTTAGGTCATTTTCGGAAAGTTTCCAGAACTTCAGAGGGTCTTGCATTCTTTCATTGAACCGTATCAACTGGGTTTTAATATCAACGGAAAGGTAAAACTTGACCACCTCTATTCCCTCGCGCACAAGACTTTCCTCCCACTTGAGAACTTTTTCCATAAAATATTTATACTGCGATTTTGTACAGTAACCCATTGTCGGCTCCACAAGGGCGCGCGTATACCAAGAGCGGTCAAAAAACACTATTTCACGCTCGCGAGGAAGGTACTCCGTATAGCGGCGAAACCAGTTTCTGGATTCTTTGGTAGTCGGAACTCCGAGCTCCACTATCCTGTAATGCCGCGGCATCATATGCTCAACAAAACGTTTTATTGTGGAACCCTTTCCCGACGCGTCCCTGCCTTCAAATAAAACAACAAGGCGACGGTTGTTTTTGACGACTTCCTGCTGGATCTTCAACAGCTCGTATTGAAGTCTGCGTTTTTCAATCTGATATTCCGAAGAGCTTATGCCCTCGTAGGGAGCTTCTATAATGCGTGGCTCTGTCTTGGATTTTCGTTTCCCGGCAATGCCATTTCCCGTTTTTGCCCGTTTGTTCATAGAAGCCTCCACCAATGTCTGAGATTTTACCGCTTTGCGGACGGAAAGTTCAAAAAACGCCCCTAACTTCCCTCGGTCGCATCTCTGACAGCCCTGAATGAAGACCTCATAAGCTCTTTCAAATCCTCCATCTCAATTCCCACCGGAGGCATCAAAACAACAACATCACCCAGGGGACGAATCATAACGCCGTACTCCAGCGCCTTTTGCGCGACCTTACAACCCATTCTTTCGCCCACCGGATACCTCTCTTTTGTCCCCCTGTCTTTTACCAGCTCAATTCCCGCCATAAGCCCCTTGTTTCTCACATTGCCGACATTTTCAATTGAGTTGAACTCCTTCAGTTCATTTTCAAAAAACTCGATTTTTTCAGGTAGTTTTTCAAGAGTCCGCCGGTTTTCAAACGCCTCGAAATTTCCAATCCCCGCCGCGCAAGCAAGCGGATTACCCGAATAACTGTGCCCGTGAAAAAAAGTTTTAAATTCCTCATATTCGCCGAGAAACGCCTCGTAGATTCGCTCGGTTGTCAACGTGGCTGAAAGAGCGGTGTAGCCGCCCGTAAGGCCCTTGCCAAGAACCATCATATCGGGACATATCCCTTCATGCTCGCACGCAAACATCCTTCCGGTTCTGCCAAATCCCGTGGCAACCTCGTCCGTTACAAGTAGAACATTGTGCTTGTCCGCGATCTTCCTGATCTTTTCAAGGTATCCGGGAGGGGAAACTATCATTCCCCCAGCCGCCTGAACATACGGTTCAATGATTATCGCGGCGACTTCTCCCGGATGCTCCGAGCAAATTCTGTCAACCGCCCCGGCGCACGCAATCTCGCAGGATGGATATGTTTTTGCGAGCGGACACCTGTAGCAGTAATAGGAAGGCGCTTTGAAAGACTCAAACAGAAGCGGCTTGAAGGCGGTATGAAACATATCTATCCCGCCAACGGAAACGGCTCCAAGGGTGTCGCCGTGATACCCGTTCTCAAGCGAGACAAACTTTGTTCTTTTTGTCTCGCCTTTATTTTTCCAATACTGAAAAGCCATTTTAATCGCGACTTCAACGGCGGACGCCCCATCTCCGGAGAAAAAAACCTTTGTAAGTTCCGCCGGAGCGGCGTTGACAAGTTTTTCCGCAAGCCGCTCCGCGGCGGGGTTGGAAAGACCCAGCAATGTGCTGTGCCCTATGCTATCGAGCTGGCTTTTGATTGCGGACTCTATTTCGTTTACGCCGTGTCCGTGAATGTTTACCCACAGGGAGGAAACACCGTCTATGTAGCGGTTCCCCTCGGAATCAACAAGATAAACCCCTTCGCCCTTTTCTATCATTATGGGCGAAAGGCTTTCGTGCTCTTTCATCTGGGTGAAAGGGTGCCAGATGTTTGTGCGGTTGCCGGACATTGTATTGGCGCGGAGGGTTAGTTTGCTATATCAGTTCGGACGGGCATCTGAAGGTCTTCAAGCATTTTCAGGTCTTCTTCGGGAGACCTTCCGGGAGTCGTCAGATAGTTGCCGATTATCATGGCGTTTGCTCCCGCAAACACCCCCATTGACTGCAGGTCTCTGAGCGTTACCTCTCTACCCCCTGAAATCATAAGAATTTTATCGGGGAGAACAAGCCGCCAGATGGAAATCATTCTCACCGCTTCAAGCGGCTGAACCGGTTCAAAGTTTGAAAACGGCGTGCCGGGACGCGGGTTGAGGAAGTTAATCGGAACCCAGTTCGGGTCAAGTTCCCTTATTTCAAAGGCGAATTCAACGCGCTGGCGGGTGCTTTCACCCATTCCGAGAATGCCTCCGGAACACAGATTCATACCGGTTTTCTTAACTATTTCCGCCGTTCTGACCCTGTCATCATACGAATGCGTGGTAACGATGCTGGGAAAATGGCTTCTGCAAGTCTCAATGTTGTGATTGTATCTCCAGACGCCGTGTTCTTTGAGCAAAATTGCCTGCTCTTCGGTTAGTTCTCCAAGCGAGCAGCCGACTTTCAGGTTTGTCTCACGCTTGAGAAGGTCAACTGCGCCGAGAACCCGTTTAAAAATGCGAGGCGTGGGACCCTTAGCGCTTATGACAATGCAGAAATCCATCGCGCCCATTGTTTCCGCCTGTTTTGCCGCCTGAAGTATTTTTTCATCCGCCATAAGAGGGTGCGCTTCAACATCGGTATCATAATGCGCCGATTGCGAACAGAATGCGCAGTCTTCGGGGCAGTTTCCGGTTTGCGCGGAGATGATTGAGCGCAGAAAAACGCCGTCGCCATGGTGTCTTTTCGTAACATCGCGGGCGACGCACATAAGCTCGCCTATCGCGGACGCGGGAATCTCTGTAAGCGCGAGCGCTTCGTCAAAATCTATCGGCTCGCCGCGCTCGATAACTTTTTTGTAGATGTCGTCTATAAGAGTAATTGTTCCGTCCCCCTAGTTTGACAAGGTGTTTGAGTGATAGAAACAGGGCTAATTTACAGGAAAAGATGCTGGGTTGTCAAAAACATCAGCAGATTACTATCTTAGCCACAAAAAGAGTTTTATTAAGAAACATCAAAAACCAACAAAATCATTTGCGCCTCATCCCTCCGAAGAAAACGCCGCGAAACACTCCTTGCCGGTCATATTCTTTGTTTTGTTCGCAAACTGGTAAAACTCCGGCTTCTCTTCAATAAAAACCTGATGGTCAAAAACAAACGGGGGTTCATCGCAGAAAAGACCGGCGGGCATTATGTGCAGGTTTTTCTCCTTTACCCTGTAGAAAAGGTGAGTTCCGCACTTTGCGCAAAAACCGCGCTCCGCCCATGCGGAAGAATCAAACACCGACACATGCTCTACGCCCTCAAAAGAAACATCGGTTCCGCAGTTGACCGCCATAAACGGGCCGCCGCCCCACCTTCTGCACATTTCACAGTGGCAGGCGCCCACACTCTTATTCACCCCTTTTACGGTAAAACCAACCGCCCCGCAAAGACACCTTCCTTTTGCTCCGGTTATATCAGACATTGTTGCTTTTTCCCCCCGTGTTTGTTTTCATATCAACAGTTAAACTAAGGGTAATACAAAAAACAATGCCTTCAATAATAAAATGCAACCCCTTTATAGACGGGCGCGAAATCAGGACGCGCGGGATGAAATATTTTGCACGGGAGAACCCGGCGACTGAAAAACCTTTTGCGGAAGTCGCTCTTTGCGGTGCGGCGGAGGTGGATTTGGCGGTCAAAGCCGCAAGCCGGGCTTTCGGAAAATGGAGCAGGACGCCCGCCGCAGAAAGGTCGAAAACCCTGCTCAAAATCGCCGCCGTTCTTGAGAAAAATGCGGACACCCTTGCGCTTGTCAACACACGGGAAACCGGAAAACCGCTTCGGGAAAGCAAGGTTGTTGAAATCGGCGGCTCGGTCAAAGCGCTTGAATACTTTGCCGGAATCGCACATAAAACCGGCGGCGAAACGATTGATGTTTCGGCAAATCAGACCTCTTTCACAATCAGGGAGCCGGTCGGGGTCGCGGCTCAAATTGTGCCGTGGAATTTCCCCGTTCTGCTCGCTTTCTGGAAAATCTCGGCGGCTCTCGCGGCGGGATGCACGGTTGTTGTAAAACCTTCCGAATTCACATCGGTTGCCATAACAAAAATAGCAAAACTGTGCGTTGACAAGGCGGGGCTGCCCCCCGGAGTTCTCAATGTTGTAACCGGCGCGGGGCCGCAAACCGGAGGAGAACTCGTCCGTCATCCCGAAGTGGCAAAAATCGCCTTTACGGGCTCAACGGCGACCGGAAAAACAGTTATGAAAACGGCGGCGGAAGATGTAAAACGTGTGTCGCTTGAACTCGGAGGAAAGGCGTCCTGCATTGTGTTTGAGGATGCGGACATGGGACAGGCGGTTGAGACGTGTTTGAGGGGCGGTTTTTTCAATCAGGGGCAGAATTGTACCGCTGTTACAAAACTGCTTCTTCACAAAAACATATACCGTAAATTTATGAACGCTTACGCGAAGAAAGCGGCAAAAATCAAAGTCGGCAACCCCGAAGCGCCCGGCACGGAGATGGGAACGCTAATCTCACGGGAGCATCTTGCAAAGGTTCGAAGTTGCGTGGACAAAGCCGTTGAACAGGGAGCGCAGGTTGTATGCGGCGGCGAAAAAAAGGGGAAGGGATATTTTTACAAGCCAACCATCCTCGCCAAAGTCAAGCCGTCAAACATAGCCGCGCGAACGGAAATCTTCGGTCCCGTGGTCGCGGCAATGGAGTTTGAAACCGAAGCGGAGGCGGTGCGGATTGCAAATAATACGCAATACGGTCTTGCCGGAGGAATCTGGACAACGGACACGTCCAGAGCGATGCGGTGCGCGCGCGAAATCAAAGCCGGATACCTGTGGGTCAATACCTACGGCGGAATCTCTGCGCAGACGCCATACGGCGGACTCAAACAAAGCGGCTTCGGAAAGGAACTCGGAGCGGAGGGACTTGAGAGCTATCTTGAGACAAAAACCGTTAACATCTCTCTGGGCGGAGAGGCACCCAAGTGGTATAGGGGATAATGTAAAACCGTGACAAAGTTTGAGGATATAAAATACTCAAAACGCAAAGGACGGGCGACCATAACAATCAACCGTCCGCGCGTTCTGAACGCGTTCAGGGCCAAAACTCTGCGCGAAATGATAGACGCGCTTACCGATGCATGGAAGGACAAAGCGGTCGGGGTAATAGTTCTCACCGGCGCGGGAGACAAGGCTTTTTCCACGGGCGGAGATCAGAAAGCAAAAAAAGCCAAATCCGCGCGCAAAGAAAACCTGCTCGGAGTCGGCGCTTATGTAGCAAAACTCCACTATCTTATACGCAATATTCCCAAGCCCATTATCGCTGCGGTAAACGGTTACGCAATTGGCGGAGGGAATGTGCTTCAGGTTGTGTGCGATTTGACAATTGCCACAGACAAAGCGGTTTTCGGGCAGGTGGGACCCAGAGTCGGAAGCGTGGACGCAGGTTTTGGAACGGCTTACCTTTCAAGGATTGTCGGAGAGAAAAAGGCGCGTGAGATGTGGTATCTGTGCAAGCAATACACGGCCCAAGAAGCGCTTGAAATGGGTCTTGTCAACACTGTCGTGCCGAAATCGGAACTGAAAGCCGAAGTTGAAAAATGGTGCGGTGAAATACTCGACAAAAGCCCGACCGCTTTAAAAGTGGCAAAATACTCTTTCAATGCCGACACCGACAGCATTTTCGGCATCTCGCGCATGGGACTCAGCTCGCTTGAGCTTTTTCATCTGACCGAAGAATCAAAAGAAGGCGTTGAGGCGTTTATCGAGAAAAGAGATGTGAACTTCGAAAAGTTCAGAAAATGAGCGTAAAATAGAGAATCAACCCGCGCGGGATTCAACGGCTGATGCTTCCGCATACCCTCTCATGGCAGACTTTCCGCCGTTGCCCTGTTAACCCTCTTGCATAATCCCCTTTTTCTTCTATACTTAACTTTCACGACCGCATAGCGGTCTTTTTTGTGCTTTCGAGGTTGAAATTATCTGATTTGGACAAGAATGTGAAAATCTTCGGCGGGAGTTCCAACACTCCTCTTTTTGAAGCGATATGCGGGAAAATCGGCGTCCGGCCGGGGCAGGTCAGTCTGCAAAGGTTCAGTGACGGCGAGATTTACGCGGAAATCGTTGAAAGCGTGCGCGGAGCGAATGTGTTTGTGGTTCAATCCACTTGTCCGCCCGTCAATGAAAACCTTATGGAGTTGCTTATAATCACGGACGCGCTCAAACGCGCTTCGGCGGCTTCGGTAACGGCGGTCATACCGTACTACGGATACTCGCGACAGGACAGAAAGGTCAGACCCCGCGGTCCGATTTCGGCAAAACTGATTGCGGATACAATAGTAAACGCCGGGGTGAAACGGGTTATGACAACCGACCTGCACGCAGGACAGATACAGGGATTTTTTGATGTTCCGGTTGACCACCTCTACGCATCTCCCGTAATAATTGACTACTTGAAAAAAGAACACGAAGGCAAAAACACCGTCGTGGTTTCGCCGGATGCCGGCGGAATGGAAAGAGCGCGTTTTTACGCGGACAAGATGCACTCGGAAATCGCGATGACAACAAAAAGGAGAACCGGCCCGAATGTCGCGGACGTTGACTACATCATAGGCGATGTAAAAAACAGACACGCAATAATCATTGACGACATGGTTGATACCGCCGGAACCGCGACCCAGGCGGCGGAAATCATAAAAAACGAAGGGGCTTCAAGCGTCTCGCTCTGTTGTACTCACGGAATTCTCTCGGGACCGGCAATTGAAAGAATCAACTCATCGTGTTTTGAGGAAGTTGTTATAACAAACACAATCCCGCAGGAAGAAAAAACCCAAAAATGTGATAAGCTGACCGTCTTATGCATGGCTGACTTGATAGGAGAGTCAATTCGCAGAGTGGCTATAGGAGAGTCCATAAGCCCTCTCTTCAACTAAACTCTTACGACGAGTCGCAATTTTTAGAGGAAAACGACAATGGCAAAAACCAGTCTGACAGCAAGAAAAAGGGAAAGAACGGGGAAAATCGGCGTGACGAAAGTCAGAAACGCCAAATTGATTCCCGCCGTCATCTACGGAAAGAAAATGGATTCAATACCCCTTGAGGTGGCTCCGGAAGACTTAAAAACCGCTCTTTCCGGCGAAGCGGGAAAAAACACCCTGCTTGAAATAAGCATTGAAAACTCCGATGTGAAACCTGCTTTGTCCATTCTCAAAGATGTGCAGAAAGACCCGTTGACCGGAAAACCCAAGCATATTGACTTCCAGTCGATAGACCCGGACGCGCCAATCAGGGTTGAAATTCCCATAGAGTTTGTCGGACAGTCTAAGGGAATAAAAGACGGAGGCATCCTTGAAGAGGTCGAAAGAAATTTCAAAATCAGATGCCTGCCTGACAAGATACCGAGCAAGATTGAAGTTGACATCTCCGAGCTTGAAATAGGAGATTCCCTGCATATCAAAGATCTGAGTTTTGAGAACGGGCTGGAAGTCCTGAACAATCAGGACGAAACCGTTGTTATGGTCATAGCGCCGAGAGCCGCGGTTTCCGAGGCGGCACAACAAGTCTCCCAGGACACGGAAGGAGAGGAAGAGGGAGAAGAAACAGAGAAAACCGAAGATACCGAAGAGAAAAAGGAGAAATCCGAAGAAGGCGGAAAAGAGTAACAAGCGGGGATACTGACTTTGGCTTTTCTTGTCGTTGGTCTCGGCAATCCCGGATTGCAATACAAACTCAACAGACACAACGTAGGTTTTATGGCGGTTGAGAAAGTGGCGCAAAAAGTAGGGATTGAGTTTTCAAAAAAAGAGTTCGGGGGAACCTGCGGATTCGGTCTTTATGATGGAAACGGCAAAATGATTGTCTTTAAACCCCAGACCTACATGAACAACAGCGGAGAGCCTGTAAGACAGATAATGAGGTTTCACAAAATTGAGAACAGAGACATGGTGGTGATTCATGACGAGGTTGATTTGCCCGTGGGAAGCATTCAAGTAAAATTGGGTGGCGGAAGCGCCGGTCATAATGGAATAAAATCACTTATTCGGAACCTGGGAAGCGATTTTGCGAGAGTGAGAATCGGTGTGGGGAAACCTCTTGTGGCCGGAATTGAAACGGCAGACCATGTTCTTTCGGATTTTAAAAAGGACGAGGCGGCACAGATTGAAGGCTCAATTAAAAAAGCCGTTGATGCGGTTTGCGAGATAACGTCTCAGGGAATTGAGACGGCGATGAACAAATACAATAGAAACTGAAAACAACTTTGAAAAAACTGGAAAACCAAAGGAGGAGAAAAAGATGTTTAATCCAAGCACAGTAGGTCTCGCTGGAATCGCGGCCGGGCTTCTGGTTCTGTTCTACGCTTACACGGTTTACCGCCAGCTGAACGCTCTTGATATGGGAACCGAGAAAATGAAGGAAATATCCGAAGCCATACACAACGGCGCCATGGTATTTCTCAGAAGGGAGTACAGAATCATACTGATTTTTGTCGCCGTGGCATTCGCGGGAATATGCCTGACAATAGGATGGCCCACCGCAGTCGCCTATGTGGGCGGAGCGGCGTGTTCGGTTCTTGCTGGTTTCTTTGGAATGGAAGCCGCAACAAGCGCAAATGTCAGAACGGCGCAGGCGGCCGCGGATGGCGGTCAAAGCAAGGCGCTTGAGGCCGCTTTCAAAGGCGGAAACGTTATGGGGCTTTCGGTCGCCGGTCTCGGACTCCTGGGTCTGTCAGTCGCCTTTTTTGTCGGAATGGGTTTTGCCGGATTTAGCGCTGAGGGTTTTGCCGGGGTAATAGGCGGTTTCGCCATGGGTGCGAGCACGGTCGCGCTGTTTGCGAGAATAGGCGGGGGAATCTACACGAAAGCCGCCGATGTGGGAGCGGACCTTGTCGGAAAAGTTGAAGCGGGCATACCCGAAGACGACCCGAGAAACCCGGCGACAATAGCTGACAATGTCGGAGACAATGTCGGAGATGTCGCGGGAATGGGGGCGGATCTGTTTGAGTCTTATGTCGGAGCTGTAATCGCCACCGTGGTAATCGCCGCGACCACCAATATCAGCGGAGCGCAAATAGGCGTTTTGATGTCAGTGCCGCTTATTCTGATACTTCTTGGAAGTCTTGCTTCTCTTGTCGGAGCGAAATCGGTTGAATGGCTCAAGGACAAAGAGCCGCAGATGGTTCTGAGATGGTCAACTATGATTGCCGGAATCGTCTATGTTGCGGCGTCTTTTGCTGCGTTGCTTCTGATTGCTTCATCAACGGAGATGAGCACATCCGGGTTTTTCAGGCAGACGGGAGTGATAAGCGCGATTGGAATTTTTCTCGCTGCGGTTCTGGGGCTTCTCTCCGGTGTTGTCATAGGACGCATAACCGAATATTACACATCCGCCGCACCCGTAAGGAAAATCGCCGAAGCTTCGCAGACCGGAGTGGCCACAAACATCATTGAAGGACTTGCAACCGGGATGTATAGCACCACCGCGCCCGTCATGACGATAGCTGTGTCAATCGGCGTTTCCTACTACTGCGCCGGACTTTACGGAATAGGCATAGCGGCCGTGAGCATGCTCGCGACAATCGGAATGACAATGTCCGTGGACGCCTACGGGCCTGTTGCGGACAACGCGGGCGGCATAGCGGAAATGAGCGGACTCGGTGAAAATGTGAGAAAAATTACCGACAAACTCGATTCTCTGGGAAACACAACCGCGGCGATAGGAAAGGGGTTTGCCATAGGCTCCGCGGCGCTTTCCGCGCTCGCACTTTTCGCGGCTTACGTAAACGCGGTCGGACTTGAATCAATAGACATTTCCCAACCAGGAGTTGTGATTGGAATGCTCATAGGCGGAACAATACCTTTTCTTATAGGAGCTTTCACAATGGGAGCGGTGGGAAGGTCGGCGCAGAAAATGGTTGAAGAAGTCAGAAGACAGTTCAAAAACATCAAAGGAATTCTTGAAGGGGAAGTAAAACCGGATTACTCAACCTGCGTGAGAATAAGCACCGACGCCGCACTTAAGGAAATGATCATACCGAGTATTATCGCGGTCGCCGCGCCGATTATCATCGGTGTTCTTCTCGGTGGCGAGGCGCTTGGAGGATTTCTCGCCGGAGCGGTTACAACCGGCGTCATGCTCGCCCTGTTTATGGCAAACGCAGGAGGAGCGTGGGACAACGCGAAAAAATACATTGAGGAAGGCAACCTCGGAGGGAAAGGCTCCGAAGCGCATAAAGCGGCAGTTGTTGGAGACACAATAGGCGACCCGTTTAAAGACACTTCGGGGCCGGCAATGAACATCCTTATAAAACTGATGTCTATTGTCTCTCTTGTCATCGCCCCGCTCATTCTCTGATGGCAGTTTGTTTGAATGAGATGTTTATATGGTATAATAGACGCAAGTCTTTCTTGCCTGTTCCCGCGCAAATCGGTGAGTGGCGCGGGCGCAAGACCTAAGCAGGAGGAAGCAATTGGCTGATAAATTTAATTTCTACGAAACCCTTTATCTGGTAAGACCCGACATTGAAGGTGGCGAACTCTCCGTTATTCAGGGAAAAATTACCACTGCATTGAAAGAAAACAGCGGGGAAACCATCAGAAACGAAAAGTGGGACGAACGTGATCTGGCCTATGAAATACAGGGCTACAGACGCGGGATATACCATATCCTCACATACAAGGCGCTTGCCGACGCTCCAGTGGCGGTTGAAAAACATCTGGGTTTCCACAAAAGCGAAGTGATGAGGTTTATAACGGTTTCTGTGGATGAAGACCACGCTTACGGAAAAGAAATAGAGCCCAACTGGGAACAGAGGGAATTCTCTCTGAAAAAGGGCGGATTTGAGGCAGACACACCCGAAGAGTTTCCCGCGGAACAAAAACTGGACTTGCACGAACTGGACGGAGAAGAGGCGGAGAAACGACTGGTCGGGTTTATTGACCAACTTTACGGCGCTGGCAAAAAAATCGGGCTTGTAGTTTGCGGAAAAAGAGCTGAGCCGAACTTTACCGTAAAAAAATGGCTGGAGAATTCCGTTAAAATAAGAGACTGGCGCGCGGCTGAGAAACGGCACGGGGGATACGGCGCGTTGTATGTGTCAATCGGCGACTGGTCTGAGAGAAGAAAACCGCCCCACAATAAAGCGGAGGAAAGAAAATGAGAAGCCATAAGCAAAGAAGGCAAAATCAAAGAAAGAAAAGAAAAAAAGTCCGCAATCTTGCCAAAGAGGGCAAGAGGATTGACTACAAAGACACCGACACACTTTCTCAATTCATAACCGAAAGAAAAAAGATAATCTCCAGAAGAGGCACGGGCTTGAACGCAAAGGAGCAGAGAAAAATCGCGACCGCCATAAAACGGGCGAGGTTTATGGCTCTTCTCCCTTATACGACCCTCCACAAGTAGTGGCTAAAAGAAAATGAAAGTCATATTAACATCGGACATAGACGATATAGGGCTTACGGGTGAGGTTAAGACCGTAAGAAATGGTCTTGCCAGAAACTATCTTATTCCGCAAAAGCTCGCCATTGAAGCGACGGATTCAAACTTGCGCGACTGGGAGAAAAAACTTGAAAAACTCGGGAAAAAACGTGAAAAAACCATATCGGACGCAAAGGAGATTGCCGACAAAATTGAGGCAACCGTCATATCAATAGAGTCAAAAATTAGCGACGGACAAAAGATGTTCGGTTCGGTCAATGTCCAGACAATAGCGGACGCCCTCGAAGAACAGCACGGAATGAAGGTTGAAAAGAAACAGATACTTCTTGAGAAAAATATCAAATCCATCGGAAGGTTTGAAGTTCCCATCAGAGTCAAGGCAAACATAAAGGCTTCAGTAATTGTGGAGATTACCGCCGAGGAAGACGAAAAAAAAGCACAGGTGGAAATGGAAGAAGCCGAAGAAATGCGTGAAAATACCTGGCAGTCCGCGCAAAGCGAAGACGCCGGAGAAAACACCGAAACTGCAGAAGCGGTCGGAACAGAGGAAGAAAACCCGGATAACGGGGAATCTGAAACGGAAGAAAAAAAAGACTGAAAGAGAGGTAAGGATGTCTGAAAACGGAAAAGTTAAATTTTCTCCAGTTGGCGAGAAAGAGGTTACAAGGGGAATTGTTGAAGCATTTTCCCGTGAGTTTCTTGAATACACCGAAAGCGATGTGATTGTCATCGGCGCCGGTCCCAGCGGTCTTGTAGCCGCAAAGGACATTGCTCTTGCAAAATACAAGGTTTTGCTTGTTGAGCGCCTGAATTCACTCGGAGGCGGTTTCTGGATAGGCGGATACCTAATGAACAAGGCGAGTGTGCGCGCTCCGGGCCATACGGTTCTGGACGAGATTGAGGTCCCTTATACCGAGGTATCGGAAGGGCACTTCATAGTGGACGCTCCGTATGCCTGCTCCAAACTTATTTCAATGACCTGCGAGGCGGGCGCCGTAATCAGAAATATGACCATGTTTGACGATCTGGTTCTGAGAGAGAACGGACGGGTCGCGGGAATTGTTATCAACTGGACTCCCATCGTTAATGTGCCGAAAGAAATAACCTGTCTTGATCCGATATCCATAGAGTCAAAACTCGTCATAGACGCGACAGGGCATGACGCGTATGCGGTTTCACGCCTTTCCCAGCAGGGGCTTTACAAAAAACTTCCCGGACACGGTTCAATGTGGGTTGAAAAGGCCGAAGATGCGCTTGTTAAATACACTGGAGAGGTTCATCCGGGACTCATAGCGTGCGGTATGTCGGTGAACACGACATTTGGATTGCCAAGAATGGGGCCCACATTCGGCGGAATGTTGCTCTCTGGAAAAAAAGCCGCGCAAGTGGCCATTGAAGCACTCAAGAAGATGGAAGACTGACCGCTGCGTCCTCAAGGTTTTTCCTGCAGTGTTCACAAACAAGCCATTGAGCCTGTGCGGCAAGCACTTCGGATTGGCGGTGTGAGTTGAAAAGGCTACAGCCTCTATTTTCACAAAACTGCTTTCCGGTAAGAACATAGATAAGGGGCTGCAGGCCGTAAGCGGCAACCGCGCGCCCGAGCAAAGGGTCGGATCTACCGATAAACCTGCCTTCAAAAACCTCGTTCAGAACCGAGAGAGCCCCGCTCATGTCGCCGTGCGCAGCCCCCTCCTGAAAAATGCGCCCTTTTGCCCAGTAGTATTCCGGCGGTTTCGCGGGACCCTCAACTGCGCCCCCCGCGGAGACAATCTGCGGCGCGGCAGCCGCGGCTTCCATAATAACAACCCTGGCGTGATAACGGTTTTCCTCGTAAGTGCAAACTGTTCTTCCGGTGTAGACAATGTTCGCGGCAACCCCGGAATCAAACAAGCCGGCAAACTGCCCATGGAGTTTTCTTTGAAACCACAGACCATCGTAAGCGACGGACGGGTCTGCAATATGAGAGCAAATTTTTGAAAACTCCTCCTCAATTTCTGGCGGAGAAGGGAAAAACGGAAACTCAGCCGGAGACTCAAAGTCCTTTATCCGTATGCCGGCAAGGAAGGACGCGGCGGCGCGCAGACCGGTTTTCCCAGTATTTCGGTCAAACAGCTCGCCCTTTATCTGCGCGTCAAAACCGAAACCGCACAAGAAACCCCGCGCTTGGTTTATATCAACCGAATCGGGAAGACAGTCAGTCCACAGAGCAACCTTTTTTTTCATCCGGTCGGGTTTTTCATCCGGCTTTCACCTCGGCAATGACTTCAATTTCAACCGGAGCCCCAAGCGGAAGTTGCGCGACTCCCACCGCCGCTCTCGCGTGTCTGCCCTTTTCGCCGAAAACGGCGGCGTAAAGGTCGGAAGCGCCGTTCACAACATCCGCCTGACGGGTAAACCCGTCCGCAGAGGCAACATATCCGGTAACCTTCACTATTGCCGCGACCCCGGAGAGACCTTCCTTGAGTTCGGCACGCAAAACCGCAAGAGAGTTCACGGCGGCAAGGCGCGCACAATCGCCCGCCTCTTCAACCGTGAGCTCATCGCCTGCCTTTCCACGAAAAAGCAGTTTTCCATCCTTCATCGGAAGCTGACCGGAAACAAAAACAAGATTGTCTCCGCGTGCGCACGGGACATAGGAACCCGCAGGCACCGGAGCTTCCGGCAGACGGATTCCCATATTTTTCAGTCTTTGTTCGGGAGACGATTCATTCATGCAGAACAATACCTCAATTTTCAGATTTTGACGGCGCTATAACCGCCCGCAAGACAACTCTGACAGAATTTCACGACTTTTTTAAACCCGGCGTTTTGAAGTATCTCCCTGATTCTGTTTTCGGGAGTGAACTTCACATTTTTCATTATGTTGCCCATGGTCTCATCGACCTGTTCCTCATCCTCCACGGCGGAAAGCAGGTGCCGCCTCCATGCGGAAAACAGCATCTTGAAATCCGCCGAAGCCGGGTCGCCCTCCAGATCAACAAGAACAAATTTTGCTTCCGGCTTGAGCCTTTTTGAAATCTCACAGGCAAAATCATCCTTTGAGCCGTCGTCGGGCAGAAAGTGCATGACAAGTATCGAGGTTGCCGCGTCAAAAAGTGTTTTTTCCTCAATGCGATGCGCAAAACCCTCAAACAGAAAAATCCGCCCGGCAAGTTCCCGTTTTTCAACCTTTGATTTCGCAACCTTTATCATCTCCGGAGACGGATCAAAGCCCGTTATTTTCCATCCGGGATTGTTTGAAGCAAGCGAGACCGCCTCATTGCCGGTGCCCGCTCCGGCGACAAGAACTTCCGCGCTTGTGGGAAGACAGCTCTCAAGAAGCGACTTGGACAGACTTTGAATAACAGAGTAGCCGGGAATCAGATGTTGAACCCTGGTGTCGTAAACCTCGGCGCGTTTTCGGTCAAAATGCTCGGCCGGATTCAGTCTGTCGCTCATTTGCCCGCCTCGAGGACGCGCGCAGTCAGGGTTTTGGGGGTTTTACCCAGCGCGTTTTCGGGGATTTCATCCGTAACTTTAACAATGGACGGTATCTTGTAGTGCGCAATTCGCGGTTTAAGCCAGTCTGTCAACTCGTCCGGGTCAAGAGATTTTCCGTCCTCCGGCACGATCATGGCGGCGACTCTCTGACCCCAAACCTCATCCCTGACCCCAACAACAGCGCACTGCGATACGCCTTCTTTTTCAAGGATTTGCCTCTCCACCTCAAGAGCAGACACTTTGTAGCCGCCGGACTTGATGATATCCACAGACTCTCTGCCGACTATGCGGAAATCGCCTTCCGAATCTCGTGCCGCAATATCGCCGGTTTTGAACCAGCCGTCGGAAAAAGCCGCGCGAGTCGCTCCGGAATTGCGCCAATACTCAAGAAAAACACCCTCACCTCTCACCATTATTTCGCCTTCCTCACAGCCGGTTGCTGGGGCTTTTGAGCTGGAAAAAACCGCAGCTTCAACCCCGGGCATCGGTTTGCCGACAAAGCCCGGCTTTCTTTTCCCCCAGAGCGGGTTTGACAATATCATCCCCGTCTCGGTCATCCCGTAACGCTCAAGAAGGGTATGACCGCTTATGCGTAGCCATTTTTCGGAAAGGTTGACTGTAAGCGCGGCAGAGCCGGAGACAAAAAGCCGTATCGGGCGGCACGCAAGGCTCATCTCCTTTTTCTTCTCCTCCGGAGCATTCTGCCAGAAATCCGCGAGTTTCGCATAGACGGTCGGAACTGCCATAAAAAGGGTCAATCCCCCTTTCACAAGTCTGTTCCAAACCCCTTGCGGAGAGAAACTCGCCATTTCGCACCCCGCCCCGACCCTGAGAGGGCACAACATCAGGTTCAATATCCCGTGCAAATGGTGCATGGGCAGGATATTCAAAACAGTATCCGACCCGCTCCACTCCCACGCCTCAATCATCGCTTTCATCTGCGCCTCAATATTCGCGTGAGTGGTAACAACCCCCTTGGGTCTGCTTGTGGTTCCGCTTGTGTATATCACCATCGCCCGGCGGGACGGTGCGACATCGGGAAGCCGGTGCGCTGGTTGCGATGAAAACACCTCGTCCGTAGTGAGGAGTTTGACGCGCCTTTTTGCGCACATATCCCGAAGCGTCGGGGAAAAACACGGATCGCAAACAACGGCAAACGGCGAAACATCGTCAATCACATACTCTATTTCCTTCGCGGGATGGCTGACGCACAAGGGAACGGAAACCCCGCCGGCAGACCATATCGCGAGTTTAAGCGCGGCATACCGCCTTGTTTTCCCAACCATAAACGCCACGCGCCGCTCGTTGAGGTCATCCCCGTCCGGCAAAAAGTCAAGCAGAGATCGCGCCGCCCGCAGGCGCATATCAAGCAGTTCCGCATAAGAGCAGTCGCCCGCAAAATCGGTAATTGCCGTTCGCGCGCCGTAACTTTCGGTCTTTTTTAAAATCAGTATTTGCGACACGGTAAAAATTTTATCACGGCGGAGACAGTTTTTTTTGATTACCGGATTTTTCCAAATAGACTTTCGATACTATGGGCAAATATCCCGAGGGTTTGAAAAAGGCGTCAAAGCACAGTTTTTACGACACGGTTTTTCAGAGGCGCTCAAGGCGTTTCGGGCTCGGAATGGAAATCACCGAGGGCCCGCTTAAATACAAATCCAAGCACAGGCCGGAGCCTCTTTCCGAGCTTGAGGAAGCTATTATCGTCTGGACGGGGCTTGGAATAAAAAACATCAATCTGTCAGATTTTCCGCCTCATCTGGGTCTCGACCTTGAAGTCCAGTTCACAAGCAAAACCATCCCCGCGCTCGGGGATGTGCATAGAACCGAGTTGTTTTACACAAACGACGAAGGCTCATACATGATAAAAATGCAGGACAAAAAACCCGACGATTTCAAGGGACTTGAAACAATGTCGTTTGAAAAACGGGTTGACGCCATTGTCCGGATGTTCAAAGAGTCAAAAATTAAAATCGGCGAAGGCAGAGCGGATATTCCCGACAAACCGCCGGGGCTTGCGTCCCACAACCTTTGGAATGTGAACAAACCGGGAACAACCGTGTTCATGCCCGTAACAGACCTGACTGCCTGCATAATCAACCTCTATTTTTTCTATATGCGCGAAGGGCACAGGTTCAATTTTGCCGATGAGTTACGCGGTATGAAACCGCCCGGAACAGAAAAGTGGGTAAAAAACGGTTTTATAGACAAAAACAAAACAATGCCGCTCATAGAGGCCGAATTGCGTTTTGCAAACGGATTCATAGCGGAGCAGGCGTTTCTCGGGCAGAACATGGCTCTGACGTTGCAAACTCTGGGACTTGGCGGCTGGCTTTTCAGCGGGTTTGCAAGCTCGTATATACTTGGAATGTCTGACGATTTTGAAGGGCTGGGTTTCCGTTTTACAAAACCCGATCCCGAAGCGGATACGGCAAATCCCAATCCGGTCGCGGTTGGCAAGGACGGGCTTTTTCACGCTTTCTGTCCGCCTTACTACAAAGATATGGGCGAAGCGGTTGAAGCGTTCAACGATATGAAGTGGAGCAACTGGGAAAAGGAGAACATGCCTTACAAAAACCCTCAGGGGGTTTATGAAAAAACTCTGCGTCCGGGGAAAAAGGAGATTCAGGTTGTAAAAGACATTTGCAGCTATGTTTACGACACTTACGGAAGATTTCCGGCATTTTCAGACCCGATGTTTCTGCGGTTTATGGTTCAGGCGCACCATCTTGATTTGGATTTTTACGACAAATTCTATCCGCCGGGAGCTTATACGGATTTGCATAAAGAGCATTTCAAACTCTGGCATCCTAAAGTTAAAAATCCGTTTGGAGGGAAAAAGAAATGAGTAAATTGATTGATAACTGTGAATTTAAATTCAAATGCCCGCTTTTATGGGAAAACCTGACTGAAACGGAAGACGGGAAAATACGGTTTTGCGGGGAATGCAAGAGAAAGGTTTATTTTTGCGAGAATGATGAGGAATTAAAATCGCGTGCCGAAGCCGGAGAGTGTGTGGCGGTAAATATGAAAGGAAGATTTTTGGGCATGGTTGAAGTAGTTTATTAAAGAACAAATTATTTATTCAAATTCTTCTGCATCCACCGCATCATTGTAAACCATTTCAATTTCCTCTATTGAAAAGTTGTGTTCTTTCCTATCCTCTGGTGTGGAAGAATCGGAAGAGTCTCCAAGAAAAAATTCTGCGCATTCCATTGCTTCTTTTTCATTTCTGGCTTTAACAGTAACCGCATAAGTCCTTGCCAAAGCAACTCTGTAAGTTTTCATCCGTGCTTAACCTCCATAGTTTGGCTACCGCTATGGTCGCGGTAGCGGGACCATAGTGGGCCCAAAATGGAAGTCAAGATTTCTTCTGTTTTATCTTAAGTGGTTTTTGCTCGGCGGAGTTAAACTGGACTAAACCATCCCATTGAATTTCTCCATTTTCGCAAAAACGCTCCATAAAAGAAAAAGTAAATTGATTGACAACTTTACAGTATTTTTTCATAAATGTATCGTTTTTCTGTTTTGCTCTGTATCCTAAAGGTCTAATAATTTTTTTGTATAAATCCCCATTGTTGGAAATGAAAGTCCAAAATTTCTGTCCGCAATATTTGTAGTATTCTCCTTTGTCTGGAGTGTTATCTCTCCCATAACAACAACCATTGATAGCCTGTATATGCATTCTTTTATTTGTTTGTCGTAAGATTTTTTGTGCTTGAATAAAATTGTCTTTCATTTTTTTGATTTGAGAACTATTTCCCCAATTAGGGCCGGATTTTATAGAAACTATGTATCTCACATCATCCTTTGTAAATTCAAGGTCTATACCTTCGGCGGCCGATTTCCAACCCTTGTATATCTTGCTGTTTACAAATATAGCAAGCTCTTCAAGAAAATTTCCGAATATTCCTTCTTCTTGAGATGACAAATGCGCATCGACAATGCCCTTAACAAGTTCAGGAGCGGTTAAATTTTTTGCCTTGAATAAATAGGGATTTTTCCTGACTAAAACAGTATCAAGCTTTAACTTTTCAAGGCTTTCAAGTCTGGTTTGATGAAAGACTCCTACATTATTCTTTACATAATCTTGTAAATCTTCGTATGTAATCTTATTAGGCATATTTCCTTCCTTTTTTCTCAAGAAGTCGTCGGTGTTTGAAATATGTCTTGGAATCTTTTTTTATCATTTCATAAAAATCTTTATTGATTTCAATACCCATGGCATTTCTTCTGAGTTTACGCGCTACTTCAAGTGTTGTTCCCGAGCCGGCAAAAGGATCAAGGACAGTATCGCCTTCTTTTGTAAACAGGTTGATAAACCATTCAGGTAGAGTTTTTGGAAAAGTTGCGCTGTGTCTTTTGTTTCCGCACTCCGTTGCCATATGCAAAACATTTGTCGGATATGCTTTGTTCCTACCCAACCAATTGGAAATGTTTTTTCCAAAACCACTTCCGACTTTTGACTCGTCTCTTCTTTTGTCAGTTTTGCTTAATTTACCAAGCCTCCTTTGTGCCCATTCACCCGTGGGAACCATTACAGATTCCTGATACATACGAAATTTTTTGTCTTTATTAAATTGTAGAAGTCTTTCCCAAGAATCCCTGAACCTGTTAGGCCATTTGCCCGGATAGCAATTTTTCTTGTGCCACATAAACTCTTCCGTCCACAACCATCCCTGCTCGCGCATTGCCATTATAAGCTCGAGAACATAAGTATGACGCTCTCCGCTTACAACTCTTTCCTTTATATTGAGAATAAAAGTTCCCGTAGGCTTCAGGACTCTGAAAAGTTCTTTGGAGATTGGTAGAAACCATTCCACATATTTGCTCGGAGGAACTCCGCCGTAACTATTTTTCCTCTGGTCGGCGTAAGGTGGCGAAGTAATTATTAAATCAACGGAGTCGTTTCTAACTTCGTTGAGTTTTTTTTCGCAATCCCCAAACAGTATTTTGTCTTCTGTCAATTTCATTTCGACTAGTAAAAACTAACATCAATCCTTCGGTTGGTATTATACACTCCCGCTTACAGATATCGCCAACCACTCACCCCGCAAGCCCCTTAACTGTCTTTCCGTCCAATTTTTTAACAACCTCAACAAGCAACTTCACCGCATTCTCAAAATCTCTTCGCTGAATAATTGAATTATGGCTGTGTATGTGCCGTGTCGGAACGCCAAGAACCACGGTCGGAACCCCCTGTTTGTGCAGGTGTATCGCTCCGCCGTCCGTTGCGCCACCTTCCATTGTGGCAAACTGAAGCGGAATTTTCGCCTTTTTCGCGGTTTCTATCACGAGATCGCGCAGTTTGAGGTTCGGTATCATCCTCGCGTCGTAAAGCAGAAGCGAAGGCCCTCCGCCCAGTTTTGTGGAAGACTCCTCATTGGATATGCCCGGAACATCGCCCGAAATGTCGGATTCCAGAATGATTGCCGCATCGGGGTCAACCGCCTCAACGCTTGTTGTCGCCCCCCGAACGCCAACCTCTTCCTGAACCGTGGCAACCCCGTAAACCGTGTTGGGGTGGGGTTTTTTCAACACAGCAAGCGCGGAAATCACCACCGCACACCCTATCCTGTCGTCAAACGCCTTCGCCATATACGCGCCGTCCGTTGCAAGTTTTGTAAAACCGCTGACCGGAACGGCTGGGTCTCCCGCTCTCACACCCGCTTTTTCAACCTCTTTTGCCGATGATGCGCCGATGTCTATATACATGCTCTTTTTCTGAACCATTTTGGAACGCTCTTCGGACGGGATTAAATGCGGCGGCTTTGCACCGATTACGCCCAAAACCTCGCCCTTTGAGGTTTTAATTCTTACGCGCTGCGCAAGAAGCACCTGATCCCACCAGCCGCCGAGCGGGGTGAATTTCAAAAACCCGTCCGGCGTTACGGAGCGTATCATAAAGCCGATTTCGTCCATGTGTCCGGCGAGCATGATTTTCGGGGACGCAGATTTTCCGGGCAGTTCGCAAATCAAACTTCCCATTCTGTCCTTTGAAACCGCTCCAAGTTTGTTAAAACGGTTCTTGATAACGGCGGAAATTTCGCACTCGTAACCCGCGACGCCGTCCGCCTCGGTGAGCTCTGCAAGCAGGGCTTCGGTGTTTTTAATATCTTTTTTGGATGCCATAACTGTTCTCCTGTGCGGTAAAATGTGAAAAACTTTCTTTTAAGATATACCCAATCCCGAAAGGAGGAAAACCAATGGCATCGGAAAGGCAGTCGTTTTCATTGTCAACAAACGGCAATACGGACATCATAGACATAACGCAAGAGGTGGCGGAGATAGTCGCCTCCCTTTCCTTTGAGGATGGAACGGCAACCGTGTTTGTTTCCGGCTCAACGGCAGCAATCACCACAATAGAGTTTGAAAGCGGAGCTACGGCAGACCTTAAAGCCGCGATTGAGCGCCTCGCTCCGCAGGACGCCGAATACGCGCACAATGCCAGATGGGGAGACGGCAACGGTCATTCCCATGTGCGCGCGGCAATTGTCGGAGCCTCATTGTCAGTGCCGTTTACAAACTCCCGATTGCTTCTGGGAACCTGGCAGCAAATCGTGCTTGTGGATTTTGACAACCGCCCGAGAACGCGCGAAGTTATTGTTCAGGCAACGGGATGATTTCAGCCCACAAACTTTACTGAAAAATGCTTCTTGTGCCTGATGTTGAGGTTCACTATCAGCGGAGTAATCGCCTCTATCATCGGTGAAACCTCAAGCGGCCCCGCGTCAAGACACCTGAGACCCGACAGGTCTTCGGTCAGTTTCGCGACAACCCGCTTTGCCTCATCATCATCGCCGCAGATAACAACATCGGCGTTAAGGTCTTTGTCCACATTGCTGAGACCCTTTGCCGGAAGATTGTGATAAGCGGAAACAAGACGCGCCGTATTGGGAAGTTTTTCGCGAATCTCAAGCGCGGACGAGCCGCAGGACGGCGGAGAAAACAGAAATGTTTTACCCTCTTTCGCCATCGGCACAACGGGAGTTATCACAATCTGGTCTTTTATGCTGTCTTTTATTGCCCCGATAGTGTCCGCCGCGTATTCGGGCGGAATGCTTATGACTATCACCTCGGAGCTTGCCGCCGCGGAAGCGTTGTCCATTCCCCGAACATTCGGCTCAACGCCGAGTGCTTTCAGTTTTTCAATATAACCCGCCGTTATGGTGTCGGCTTTTTCCTGACTTCTTGAACCGACAAAGATTTCATGCCCGGCTTTCGACCACCGTAGAACAAGTCCTTCCGCTATGTCGCCCGTGCCGCCCAAAAGAGAAATTTTCATTTTTCAATCCTCCAGTTTTTTATATGAAATTGAGACTGCTATTGTAACAAACAAACAAAAGTACACAAAAACCCGAGCTATAGAAGGTTGAGAAAATCCAGCATTATCTTGTTAAACTCGTCGGGACTTTCCATCATCATAAAATGCCCGGCATCCCCGATTACAAAAAGTTTTGAGCCCTTTATGCGGCCATGAAGAAAAGCCGTGTGCCCGGCGGGCGAAAGAATATCGTGAGCACCCGCGACAACAACGGACGGGATATCAATGTTTTCAACAAAGCGCGAGAAGTCAAACAAGTCGCACGCTGTCAGGTCGGCAAGACAGGTTTCTTTCGAGGAAGCGAGAATCCTACGGAGAAAAACATCCCGAAGCCGCTTTGGAGCCGCCGGGGAAAAGGCGTTTTGCGCGGCCGTTGTGCAGAAAGTTTCGTAGTCGTCCGCAACCGTTTTAAGAGACCACCTGGATACCCTTGTCTTCACGCCCGTTCCCGCAAGTATACAGGCGTGCGGTTTGAGAGTTTCGTCCGTGGCAAGTATCTGCACAATCTTTCCTCCCATTGAGTGGCCTATAAGGATAGGATTGAAAACCCCCGCCGCGCGGCAGAAGTCCGAGACAAAGCGGGCGTAATCCTCAATTGAATCCATCGCCGCGCCGCCCGAACCGCCGTGCCCGGGAAGGTCAAGGGCTAGAGACGAAAACCTCGTATAATCCGCAAGAGAGGAAAGCTGGCTTTCCCAACAAGCCGCACTCTGCCCGGCTCCGTGCAACATAACAACGCATCGGCTCCCTAACGGAGAAGAACACGCTGTCTCGTAGTTCACGATGTTTCCGCAAATCTCTATTCGAGCCACTAATCCGCCTCTCTGTAAAACTCCGCAAAAGACCTTTTGAAATCGTCTTCCGTTATTCCCTCTATCCTGATTCTTTTGCCGCGGGACGCACTTCCTTTCAGTATCTCAATTCTGCTTTTCGGAATTTTCAATTTCTTCGAAAGAAGTTTTACAAGCCGGGCATTTGACTGCCCCTTAACGGGACGTGCGGCAACCCGTATCTTGAGTTTTTCCCCGTGCAGACCGACAAACTCATCGCGCGCGGCGCCGGGAACGACATGAACATCAACAACAAAATGGTCTTTCATCTCATATCAGAAGCCGTGCGCGGATATCTGGTAAAGGGTCTGAACCAAAACCCGCCTTATGACAAATATCAGCAGCAACACCGCTATCGGGGAAAAGTCCATCCCCCATATCATCGGAATCACGCGGCGAGCCCGTTCAAGAACCGGCTCCGTTGCCGAATACAAAAAACTCACTATCGGGTTGTAGGGGCTTGCGTCAACCCATGAAACCAAAGCCCGCGCGACTATTATCCACGAATAAACTCCCAGAAGAAGGTTTATGACATCCGCAACAGCGGCGATTGTATTTTGTGCAAGCATTATTTTTTCTCCTTTTTTCTCTCCGTAGCGGAGAGCTCTTTTGACCGTTCTCGCGCCGCCGTCAACGCTTTTTTAACGGCTTTTTGAAAACCAGACTCTTCAAGCGCGCAAAGCCCCGCGACCGTGGTTCCCGCCGGTGAAGACACCGCCTCCCTCAACGTTTTCGGGGAAACTTTGCCTTGCGCCATCATCTTTGCCGACCCGAAAAGTGTCTGAACCGCAAACCTTTCCGCAATCCGTGGCGGTATGCCGAGTTCCTCTCCGGCGCATATTAGAGACTCCGCAAACGCAGCGGCAAATCCGGGACCGCTGCCCGACAGCGCGGTGAAAGCGTCCATCAAATCCTCGGAAACAAACTCCACCATCCCGACCGCGCCGAACACCTTTCTGACGATCTTCAAATCCCGTTCGTCGCCTTCTCCGCAAGCCGCCGAAGCTCCTTCGCCCGCGACAACGGGAAGATTGGGCATGACCCTGAAAACCTTGCGGTCTTCGCCGAGAACGGACTTTATGGAGGAAATCCTCATACCCGCAACGATCGACACATAAAGGATATCGGGGCGTCCTGAGTTTTTCACATCAACCAGAGCGCGCTCCATGTCAGAGGGCTTGACGGCAAACAGGACGCACTTCGCGCCGGATACGGCGGACGCATTGTCGCGCGCGGCGGAGATGCCGTATTTTTTCTCCACCTCCGCGAGGCGGCCGCCGTCAATATCGCTTGCCACTATGCCGTGAGGCGGAAAAATCTCCGAGCTTATAATCCCCTCCACAAGCGCCTCCGCCATTTTCCCGGCCCCAATGAAAGCAATATCGGTCATAAATCCCGCTCTCGCTCGCCGAATATAAGCGAGCCAATACGCACCATTGTCGCCCCTTCCTCAACGGCCGCCTCAAAGTCTGCGCTCATTCCCATTGAAAGTTCAACCGCATCGGGAAAATCCGGCTGCAGTGAACCGCTTAAATCTCTTGCCTCTCTGAAATAGCGCCTTGAACCGTCCGGACTGCCGCAATAAGGAGGCATCGCCATAAGTCCACGTGCGCAGACACTACCAAGACCACTTGCAAACTCAAAAAGCGCGCGGGCTTCTTCAGGCTTCACACCACCCTTTGAAGGACTGTCCTGATTTATCTCTATAAGTATCTGCGCTTCTATTCCCAAGTTCCGGGCTCTTTTGTCTATCTCTTCGGCAAGAACCGTACTGTCAACCGAGTGTATTAAACGGCAGTTGCCTACAACATACTTTACCTTGTTTTTCTGAAGCCGCCCGACAAAATGCCACCGCGCACTCATGCCTTTTGACTCGAAAAAAGCGAGTTTGCCGCGCAACTCCTGCGCGTAGTTTTCTCCGAAATCACACATCCGTGCACTCGCAGCGGCGGCAACCGTTTCAGGGCTGACGGTTTTACTTACGGCCACAAGCAAAACCTCGTCGCCACTTCTTCCCGCCCTTTGAGCGGCGGAATCTATCCTTTTCCTCACATCCGCAAGGCGGCTTTGAATCGTCATTGTCCCTAATTCTACCAGCAGACCCCGTCTTTGCCGAAGTTTTGAAAACCCTTGGCACGCATATACAATCTAATCGTCCGGCATAACTTAAGGGCGGACTTCCTCAAATGAGCTTTGAAACAAATCTGGGAACCCTGTACCAAGAAACAAGAGAGCGGTTCCGCGCCCGCGGGATTGAAAATCCTGGGCTTGAAGCGTCCGTTATTCTCTGCTCCGTTACGGGACAACCCGCCGGGGCGGTTCATACAAAACCCGAAACAGTTTTGAAATCGCAAGAGACGCTTGAGTGTGAAAACCGCGTGAAAAGACGGCTGAAAAACGAACCATGCGCATACACCACAGGAGTTCGCGAGTTTTTCTCGCGCTGTTTTTCCGTCAGTCCGGCGGTGTTGATTCCACGTTCCGAAACCGAGACAGTTGTTGAAGCGGCGCTTGAAAAAATCCCGCCCGGGAAAAAATCCCATGTGGTGGATGTGGGAACCGGAAGCGGCTGCATAGCCGTAACCCTGAAGAAAGAAAGACCGGATATCCGGGTTGCCGCTTCCGACATATCCGCCGCGGCGTTGAAAGAAGCACGGCGCAACGCCCACGCGCTGGGCGCTGATATCAGTTTCATTCTGGGAGACACGCTCTCATGTTTCGGAGACGGTTGCACGGATATGGTTATCTCCAACCCTCCCTATGTGTCGGAGAAAGAGTTTGAAACGCTGCCCGAAGAAGTGCGCGGCTTTGAACCCGCGCTCGCGCTTTTGAGCGGCGAAGACGGATTTGAGCATACAAGAAAAATTGTTTTGGACGCCCCGCGGGTCATGCGCGCGGGAGGATGTTGCATTGTTGAAGTCGGAGACGGACAGGCGCAAAAGTGCGCCGGTTTTTTTGAGAAAGGCGGATTTTCAGATATATCAACGCTCAATGATATCCACGGCAAGGCAAGGGTGGTTACCGGAATTTGGAAAAAATAGTCATTGAGGGCGGCACGCCGCTCAAAGGGGAAGTTTCGGTAAGCGGTTCAAAGAACTCCATTTTGCCGCTTATGGCCGCGTGTATTCTCAACAGCGGAGAAAACACCTTCACAAATGTCCCCGACCTCAGAGATGTGAGCGTAATGGAAGACATCCTGAGAGACCTCGGGGCAAAAGTCCGGCGCGATGGCAGGCTTCTTTCAATAGATTCATCGGGAATCGGGAGTTGGGTTACAAAATATGAAATGGTAAAACAGATGAGAGCCTCGGTGCTCACGCTGGGGCCTCTCACGGCGCGTTTTGGCAAGGCACGGGTGTCTTTGCCGGGAGGATGTTCAATCGGGGAAAGACCCATTGATCAGCATATGAAGGGACTGGAAATGCTCGGAGCGCGCATAAACATCGAAAGCGGATATGTCGAAACCTCCGCTGACAAAATGAAAGGAACGGTGGTGCCTTTTGATATGTCAACGGTTACGGGAACGGAGAATCTTATGCTTTCCGCCGTTCTGGCGGAAGGCGAAACCGTTATTTACAACACGGCTTGCGAGCCGGAGGTAACTGACCTCGCGACCGCTTTGAACAAAATGGGAGCGGACATCAGGGGAATAGGAACTGACATTTTGAGGATAAAAGGCGTCTCTTCGCTGAAACCGCTCGAAAACTATGAAGTAATCCCTGATAGAATAGAGGCGGGAACGCTTATGATAGCCGTTGCGGTGACCGGCGGCGGAGCTTTGATAAAAGGGTGCAGATTTGACCACCTCGGAACGCTTTGCGGAAAACTTATCAAAGCCGGAACCGAGGTGCGCGAAACCGATTCCGGAATATATGTAAGCGCAAGCGGGAGGGCGGAATGCACGGATATAACAACCCTTCCCTACCCCGGATTCCCGACCGATATGCAGGCGCAGTTTATGGCGCTTATGTGCGCGGGACGGGGCGTGAGCATAATAACGGAAAACATATTTCCGCAGAGATTCATGCATGTGGCGGAAATGAAAAGAATGGGCGCGGACATAAAACTGATTGGCAGCACCGCAGTGGTAAAAGGGGTGGAATCAATCAAGGGCGCGCAGACAATGGCGAGCGATTTGAGGGCAAGTGCGGCGCTTGTGGTTGCCGGAGCCGCGGCGGTTGGCAGAACCGAAATAAGCAGGGTTTATCACATGGACAGAGGGTATGAAAGACTTGATAAAAAGCTTGAGCAGCTGGGAGCAAGCGTGTGGAGGGAAAAAGAATGATCAAGATAGCGGTATCGCGCGGAAGACTTTTTGAGGAATCTCTTGAAGTTCTTGCGAAAGCGGGAATTTACGTAAAAAAAGAGGCGACAACCTCAAGAAAACTCATACACGAAATAGAAGAGCAAGAGCTGACGCTTTTTGTCGTCCGGCCAACCGACGTTCCCTCGTATGTTGAGTACGGGGTGGCGGACTGCGGCATAGTGGGCAAAGACCTGCTTATGGAGCAGGAACACAACCTTTACGAGCCTTTGGACCTTGGAATAGGAAAGTGCAGAATGATAGTAGCCGCTCTGGAAGGATATAAATTCCCGGACGGCGGAACCGTACGTGTTGCGACAAAATATCCCCATATAGCGGGAGAATGGTTTGAAGAGAAAAAAATCCGCGCGGAGATTGTCAAACTTTACGGCTCGGTTGAGCTCGCCGCCGTTGTAGGTCTTTCGGATCTTATAGTTGATCTGACGGCAACCGGCAAAACAATGAAGGAAAACAAAATTGTCGAAACAGACTTCATCGCGGACGTTACGGCACGGCTGGTTGTGAACAAAGCGGGAATGAAACTGAAATCCCCGCAGATAGACAATTTCATATCAAAAATCGCGAAAGTAGTCTGAAAAGAAAAACCTGTTTTTCGGAGCAAGTGTGTTTGTAACGAAAATTGCGTGTTAACATTACCATCCGCGTAGGCACGGGTTGAATGAATAGGAGCGAAGGCGAAAAAATCAACATAGAAGAAAAAGGAAGGTCCAGAGACGGCGAGAAAATCCTGAGCGACAGGCGTCTGTTTGTTCAATTTCTCGCCTTCGGCGGTGTCACAGACGAGAGTCAAGTCGGGTCTGTTCTTGAAGAAACCGGATTTTCATGCGCGCTTTACACAGACCTTACAGACCCGTCGGGTATAGGAACGGTTTTTATGAGCGAGGACGAGAATTTTTTTGTGGAAGAACTGAGACGGTTTCTGAACGCCCCGCCGTTCAATTCACTAAATTTCAAAAGCGAATACGCGATGTTTGGAAGAACCTACTCCCTTGGTTATGAAAGCGATCTTGATGAAACTCTTGTATGTGGACCGAGGAGGAAAATTCTTGATCCGGACTGGTCGTGGGCTGTCTGGTATCCCCTTCGCAGAACAAAACAGTTTGAATCTCTTGGAGAGGATGAAAAAAGATCCATACTCGGCGAACACGGGAAATTGGGATTCAAATACGGCGAGGCGGGTTTTGCAAAAGACATACGGCTCGCGTGCCACGGACTTGACGCAAAAGACAATGACTTTGTCATAGGGCTTCTTGGAAAAAATCTGCACCCTCTCTCATCGGTTGTTCAAGCGATGAGAAAAACAAGGCAGACTGCCGAATATATAGATGAGCTCGGTCCCTTTTTTGTGGGAAAAGCCGTTTGGAAAAGCGGCACATCTGAACAGCGTTGAACAGTCTAATTCAAATCCTGAAAAGTCTTCCCGTCTATCTCCAGAATGAAACCCTGTTGAAGTTTCTCCCTTTCGCCGGAGGAGGGGCCGCGGTTGCTGTGGTGTTTTTCCTGCTGAGAAACGCCATGTTGAAAAAAACCGCGGCTTCGGCACCGGAGGAGAAAAATAAAAGGGAAGCCGAAGACACAGGCGAGCCGCCGGTTAAAGAACGGACACGGGAATCTAAAAATAAAACAACCGATGAAAAACCGCTTGAAAAATTAAGAAAAAGTCTTCTGAAAAGCCGCAACAGTGTGCTTTCGCGCCTTGAGGAAATTGTCTTAAACGGAAAATCCGACGAGCGTATATGGGAAGAGTTTGAGGAGCTACTTGTGGTCGCGGACACCGGGGTCAAAGTCGCGGGGAAAATAAGAGCACGTGTTGAAAAACAACTTTCCGGCAAAGACCGCAGGGACTATGAAAAAATAAAAGACGCCCTGACAAAAGAGACCGAGGAGATACTGAAAAAAGTATCGCGTGAAAAAAAACGGGACACGGACAATTCTGCAGAAAAACCCGAAATCATTATGGTTGTCGGTGTAAACGGCACCGGCAAAACAACAACGGCAGGAAAACTTGCCCGTATGTTCCGGTCGGAAAATAAAAAAATCATGCTTGCCGCCGCGGACACTTTCAGGGCCGCGGCAACCGAACAACTTGAGCAATGGGCTCGTGCGAGCGAAAGCGAATTCACAAAAGGAGACCCGAAAACAGATCCTTCAGCCGTGGCATTTGATGCGATCAAAGCGGGAAAAGCAAAAAACTGCGATGTGGTAATAGTGGACACGGCGGGAAGACTTCATACAAAAACGAACCTCATGGACGAACTCGCAAAAATAAAAAAAGTCATTGGAAAAGCCCATGAGGGCGCGCCGCATGAGGTTTTTCTTGTTATTGACGCAACTACCGGGCAAAACGCCATACGGCAGGTCGGAATGTTTCACGAGGCGGTCGGTGTAACCGGCATAATTCTTACAAAGCTGGACGGAACGGCAAAAGGCGGAATTCTCATGGCGATTGCGGAAGAATTTAAAATACCGGTCATGTATATCGGGACCGGTGAGGGAATCGAAGATCTTGCCGGATTTAATCCTGGGCATTTTACTTCTGCGCTTTTTGATTAAAATGGTTGGCAATTTGGAAGACAGACAAACAAAATTTATGAAACACGCTCTGGTACTGGCACAAAAGGGAGAGGGAGCTGTAAGCCCGAATCCTCTTGTCGGCGCGGTAATAGTGAAAAACGGGAAAATTATCGGACGCGGCTGGCACAGGCGGTACGGTATGGCTCACGCCGAGGTGGAAGCACTTGAAGATTGCAAACGGAAAGGGCGTTCCGTGCGGGGCACAGCCATGTATGTCACCCTTGAACCTTGCGCACGGACATACGAGGGGAAAAACACCCCGGCGTGTTGTGAGGCAATTATAAAAAGCGGTATATCGGAAGTTTTTATCGGTTGTGAAGACCCCAACCCCCGGATCAGAGGCGGAGCCGGCATTCTTAAAAAAAACGGAATTGCGGTCAAAAAAGGCGTTCTTAAGGAGCAATGTGAAAATATAAACGAGATATTTTTCAAAAACATAAAAACGGGACTTCCGTTTGTAATTCTGAAACTGTCCGCATCTGCGGACGGTAAGATAGCGACCGGCACGGGAGACTCAAAATGGATAGGAAATGAATCGCAAAGGAAATTCTCACACATTCTGAGACAACGCTGCGACGCCGTCCTTGTGGGTGTTGAAACGGTCAGAAAAGATAACCCCAGTCTGGATGTGAGACTTGTAAAAGCGACACGCCAGCCTGCCTGTGTTGTGGCAGACACAAATTTAAAAATCCCCCCGAAGGCAAAATTGCTTGAAAGAGACAATGTAATAATTGCAACCGCTCCCGGCGCCTCGGAGAAAAAAACACGAGTAATGAGGGAGCGAGGAGTTGAAATATTACGCATCAAAAAAAACTCCGCAGGAGGAATTTCGATAAGGGATTTAATGAAAAAACTGGCGCGCCGAAAAATTCAATCGGTTTTAATTGAAGGCGGGAGCAAAATTGCAGCTTCGGCGCTGAAGGAAAAAATCGTGGATAAAATGGTTTTTTTCTACTCTCCTTTAATCATAGGGGGGGACGGAACGGACATGTTTTCTTCAATCGGGACAAAACTTGTCAAAAACGCGAAAAGAATAACTTTTGCGAAAGTGCAAAAGACGGCTGAAACCATAATTGTGGAGGCGTATCCGGAATTGTGACGACAAAAAAAACCGCCTTGCTGGGAGGCAGCTTCGACCCAGTTCACAACGGGCACATACAGGCTTCAGTTCAAATCAGAAAAAAACTCGGTCTGGACAGAGTGGTTTTTGTGCCAAATTATCAAAATCCGTTGAAAAACAAAGGTGCACAAGCGCCTGCGGACAAACGTCTTCAAATGTTGAAACTTGCCGTGTCTGGAATTGACGGGCTTGAAGTCTCACCCGTGGAAGTCGAGAAAAAATCCGTTTCATATACGGTGGAAACCCTGCGTCTGTGGAAAGCGCGCCGGGAGGACAATTCTCTTTGGCTTGTAATGGGACACGAAATTTTTTTGGACATGGAAAAATGGAAGAATTTCAAGGAAATTTTTAAAAGCTCAAACGTCGCGGTAATATCAAGGACCGGAACAGATGTTGAAAACAAACCCGAACCTCCCTTTGAGATTAAGGGGGATTTTCTATATGATAGAAACGTAATGGGAGATTTGTATTTTATTCACAAGAGCGGCTCAACGCTTTCATTTGTGAAAATAAAGGCTCCGGATATTTCATCAACGGAGATAAGAAAACGCGTCAAAAACGGAACGGCATTTGAACATCTTGTTCCCGTAGCGGTCGGAGATTTTATAAAGAGCCGCAAACTGTATTCCGAGGAATTCGAAAGATAAATTCAAAACATCAAGCACTGTTTCTCGCACATTGCGCGATTGACAAAAAAGCTGAACGCACCGTTATCATAGACGTCAGGGAGACAAGCGGCGTGGCGGATTTTCTTGTAATATGCAACGCGGCTTCGGAAAGGGGGCTCAAAGCCTTATTTGACCATATTGAAAAGACGCTCAAAAAAAAGAAAATAAGGATTCTGGACAGAGAGGGGGGCTCAAAAAAAATCTGGGCAATTATCGGCACAGAAGACGTGATAGTGCATATTTTCCATCACAAAGCACGTGATTTTTACAATCTGGAAGGACTGTGGGCGGATTCTCCGAGAATTCCTCTGGAAACAAAATCAACCGAACCATCTTGAAATTTCACGACGCGCGGCGCGAAGCATCTTGCCAACTTGGGCGGGCGAGGTGCCTCCCTGAGAGTTTCTGCTTTTAATTGAGCCTTCAATTGAAAGCGCGCCGTATATATCGGAATTTATGGAAGGGGAAAACTTTTTGAATTCCGCAAAGGTCAGTTCACTTATATTTTTACCGTTTTTCTCGGCATGGGCGACAATACGTCCCGACACCTCATGTGCCTTTCTGAACGGCATTCCGCCGCGGACCAGATAGTCCGCGAGGTCGGTTGCGGTTATGAACCCTTCGCTCATACTTTTTTTCATGTTTTCAGGCTTGAGTTTGCAACCCGCAAGCATGGGGGTAAAAACCGACAGACAGTCCGCAACGGTTTGTGCGGTGTCAAATAACGGCTCCTTGTCCTCCTGCATATCGCGGTTGTAGGAAAGCGGCAACCCTTTGAGAAGCGTAAGTATGGAAACAAGGTTTCCGTTGACTCTCGCCCCTTTGCCGCGGACAAGCTCGGCAATATCCGGATTTCTTTTCTGCGGCATTATACTTGAACCGGTTGTAAAATCGTCCCCAAGATCGGCGAAATCAAACTCCAGCGAAGACCACAGCACCAACTCTTCGGACAGCCTGCCAAGATGTCCCATCAAAGAGGCGGAGCAGAAAATAAACTCCGCAAGAAAATCTCTGTCGCTCACAGTGTCTATGCTGTTGGCACTAACGGAGGGAAAGCCCAGTAAATCCGCGGTCAATTTTCTGTCTATGGGAAAAGAGGTTCCGGCTCCCGCGCAAGCACCCAGAGGATTTACATTCACTCTTTTCAGACAGCCTTGAAATCTCATCCGGTCGCGCTTTAACATCTCAAAATACGCGAGCAAGTGATGGGAAACCAGCACTGGTTGCGCCCTCTGAAGATGAGTATAAAGCGGCATCGCAACACCGTAATACTTTTCCGCAAGAGCGATTATTTTATCCGCGACGCCGGTAATTCCACTCAGAATTTGCTCCGTTTGCTTCCTAACATAAAGCCTTTCATCCAGAACTATCTGGTCGTTTCTGCTGCGCGCGGTATGGATCATGCCGCCCACATCGCCGATTTTTTCAATAACCCTCTTCTCTATATTCAAGTGAATATCTTCGTATTCGCTTCTGAAAGGGAAAACACCTTTTTCTATCTCCTTTTTAATTTCCTTAAGAGATTTCAGTATCAACTTTGCGTTTTTTCCGGAAATAATTTTGCGCGCGGCAAGCATTTGCACATGTGCGGAGCTACCCTCAATATCTTCAAAGGCAAGTTTCTTGTCAAATCTCACAGATGCGGAAAACTGCTCCGCAAAGTGATGAGGGATTTTTGTGAACCTTCCTGACCAAAGTGTCTTTTTTGACAATAAAACAGCCTCCGTTGTTATTTTTTTAAGTCAACTTCAACCCGGCTGCCAGCAATCAGTGTTTGCGTAGGATAGGCGAAATCTATGTTTTGCGCGCGGAATTTCTTTATTATTTCCAAATTAATCTCCTGTCTGGTGTCAAGAAAAAGAACATAATCGCTTGTTAAAACATGATAAGCAACCTCAAAATTCAGAGAAAAATCCCCGAACTCAACAAAATGAACCCTTTCATGCTTGGCATTTGGATGCTTGTCTACTATATCCTTGATAATATCGGGAATCCGGGCAATATTCTCCGCATCAGTTTCATAAACCACTCCCAAGGAGAATAAAACACGGCGGCGGGGGAGGTCTCTGTAGTTTTGTATTGTGCTTCTGATAAGCTCATTATTTGAAAGAACAACCAACTCGCCCGAAATGCTTCTTATGCGCGTGGTTTGAAAACCAACTTTCTCAACATTGCCCTTGCACTGACCAACCACTATAAAGTCGCCCACAACAAAGGGTTTGTCTATGATTATAGATAACGACGCTATAATCTCCCCAAGTACGCTCTGGACGGCAAGAGCCACCGCGATTCCTCCAATACCCAGACCCGCAATCAGAGGTGTTACCCGAATTCCAAAATTCTCAAGGAGAATAAGCAGGGCAAAAACCCATAAAACAATCCGCAGAAAAAAAATGGAGACATTCGCCTGCGTCAGCGTAATGCCCCATTTTTGATAATTCTTCATAATGTAGAAATTAACAAGACATACCAGCCACAAAACCGTTTGAATTATAAGAAGTGAGAAAACAAACTGCTTTCCAACAAATCTCGCCAGAGAAGACTGGTCAAGGAAATACGAGCCTATATAAAATGAGATAACAAACACAAAAATTAAATGTGTTTTGTCCAGAAGTTCCGCAATCAGGTCGTCAAGATTGTTCACGGTGGTTTTTGCGAACTTTCTGAAATGCGCGGAGAAAAACCTTATGAGAAAATTAAGGAAGAGAAACGAAATCAAAAACACGGCGACGGGTTTAACATAAACTTGTAAACCGCTGCCCTGATCAAAGATATTAAAAAAATTCAACAATGAATCCATTTGAGCCTTTTTTGCAACTGTTCAGGTGCCGGGTGACGCCCCCTGTGTAATTTTATCCACAACCGCGGCTCCAACACTGTCTCCCCAGACGTTGACCGTTGTCCTGAAGCGGTCAAGAAGCCAGTCAACCGAGAGAAGAAGACCTATTCCTTCAAGAGGAAGCCCCACACTTGTAAGCACTATTACCATGGTAACAAGACCGGCTTCGGGTATTCCCGCCGCTCCTATTGCCGCAAGAGTCGCGGTCAGAAATATGACGAGAAGATGCGCCGGCTCAAGCGGCACCGCATACACCTGAGCGATAAATATCACCGCGACCGCTTCGTAAAGAGCCGTGCCATCCATGTTCACTGTTGCTCCGAGAGGCAAAACAAAATTTCCCACTTTGGGAGACACTTTTGCCTCCTCAATGGCGCTTGTCATGGTGAGAGGAAGGGTTGCCGAAGACGATGCCGTAGAGAAAGCGGTAAGAAGCGCTTTGCTCATTTGCCTGAAGTATTGAAGAGGGTTTCTGCGCGAGAAAACAAACAACATAAGCGGTAGCACTATCAAGCCGTGGATTCCAAGCCCGACAATAACCGCAAGCATATATTTCCCGATTCCCGCGGCCATGGAATAAATGGCTTCGCCACCGCCGGCCTTCCCTATTCTCGCGGCAATTATGCAGGCGACACCTATCGGCGTGAGGTTGATTATCCAGTGGACAAGCTTCATTATCGCCCCGTCGAGCGAGGTCAAAAGCGATTCAAGCGGAGCCGCCGCAGCTCCGGTTCGTGCCAGAGCGAGACCGAAAAGCAGAGAAAAAACTATCAACGGAAGTATTTGAAAATCAACTGCGGACTTGAAAATATTGGATGTGAACATGCTTCCCAACACCTCTTCCAATCCCGCGCTCTTGCCCTCAACTTTCATAAACGCCTGAGACTTCATTTCATCTGTCATGACTCCGAGCGTCTCCGGACCTCCGGGGTGAAGAAGTGTTACCACCATGATTCCTATGGAAACCGAAATAGCGGTTGTTATGAGATAATAAAAAAGTGTTTTCATCCCCACGGACCGAAAATCGCGTAACCTCATAACGCCGAGCGTTATGCTTACCATCACAAGGGGAATGACCATCATTTTAAGCAGGTCAAGAAATATGTCTCCGACAAACCCGACAGACAGGCTGAATTCGGGAAAAACTGCTCCAGACACAACGCCGACAAATACTCCCGCTATGATAGCGGGCAGTAAAAAGTTTCTTTCAGACCGACTCACAGAATAGACTCCTTGAAAAGCATACTTTACATAAAAAAAACCGGCGTTGCCCTAAAGCAAAACCGGTTTTTATATTACCAGCAAAAAGCGGAAATTACATCATTCCGCCTATCCCTCCGGGACCCCCAGTCATAGGCGGCGCTCCCATCGGCGGCTCCGGATCTTTCGGAGCGTCGGCTACCAAAGCCTCGGTTGTAAGCAGAAGCCCCGCTACACTTGCGGCGTTCTGAATGCAAGACCTTGTAACCTTCGCGGGGTCAACAATTCCCGCTTTCAGCATATCCCTATACTCAAGTGAGGCGGCATCAAAACCAAACGGTCCCTTCCCTTCCCTCACCTTCTGCACAACGATTGAGCCATCCCAGCCAGCATTTGCGGCAATTCCCCTGAGCGGCTCTTCAAGGGCTCTTTTTACTATATTCACACCGGCCTGCTCTTCCTCATCGGCACCTTTGAAGTTTTCAACAGCGGAGACGGCGCGAATAAAAGCGACACCACCACCGGGAACGACTCCCTCTTCAACGGCCGCACGCGTGGCGTTGAGGGCGTCTTCCACTCTGTCTTTCTTCTCTTTCATCTCGGTCTCGGTCGCGGCTCCAACACGGATAACAGCAACGCCGCCGGCAAGTTTCGCGAGTCTCTCCTGAAGTTTTTCCCTGTCATACTCGCCGCTCGCAGTTTCAATCTGGCCTCTTATCTGAGCTATTCTGCCGGTTATTTCTGACTTCTTGCCCGCCCCGCTGACAATGGTTGTGTTGTCTTTGTCTATTACAACCTTTTTCGCCCTTCCAAGATCGGCAATCGTGGCGCTTTCAAGCTTCATACCAGCTTCCTCGGAAATTACATTTCCTCCGGTCAGCACGCCTATGTCTTCTATCATCGCCTTGCGTCGGTCTCCAAATCCCGGAGCTTTGACCGCTGCGGCTTTAAGCGTGCCGCGTATCTTGTTTACAACAAGAGTCGCAAGTGCTTCGCCTTCAACGTCCTCGGCAATAATAAGAAGCGGATTTGAATTCCTCGCAACCTCTTCAAGAAGGGGAACAAGGTCTTTCATATTCGCGATTTTCTTGTCAAAAAGAAGAATGAAAGGGTCGTCAATTTCGACGGTCATTCTCTCGGAATCCGTCACGAAATAAGGACTAAGGTATCCTCTGTCAAACTGCATTCCTTCAACAACCTCAAGTTCGGTTTCAAGGCTTCTGCCCTCTTCAACGGTAATGACGCCATCTTTTCCAACCTGCTCCATCGCGTCTGCTATTTTGTTTCCAATATTATCGTCTCCATTGGCAGAAATGGTGGCAACCTGAAAAATTTCGGTTCTGTCTTTTGTGTCTTTTTTGAGTTTTCTGATGCTACCAACAACAACCTCAACCGCCTTGTCAATTCCCCTTTTGAGTTTCATGGGGTCATGTCCGGCGGCGACAAGCTTTGTGCCTTCGGTGAAAATTGACTGAGCCAGAACGGTCGCGGTTGTGGTTCCGTCTCCAGCGACATCGCTGGTTTTTGAAGCAACTTCTTTGACCATTTGAGCACCCATGTTCTCAAATTTGTTCTCAAGCTCTATCTCTTTGGCGACACTTACGCCGTCCTTTGTGACATTGGGAGCACCGAACGCTTTTTCCATAAGCACATTTCTGCCTCTGGGACCGAGAGTTACCTTTACTGTATCGGCAAGTTTATTTATGCCTGACAGAATCAGGTTCTGCGCCTCTCTGTTGAATTGAATATTCTTTACGGACATTTTTATCCTCCTGTTTTAATTGCGAGATTACCTGCGGAACCGGAGTTTAACCGACAATGGCAAGTATCTCTTCCTCTTTCATAACAACATGGCTTTTGCCTTCTATGTTAATATCAGTTCCGCCGTATTTACTGAAGAGAACTACATCTCCCGGCTTGACATCAAGTTTTCTGACTTTGCCATCCTCATCTACAGTGCCATTGCCAACGGCAACAACCTTACCTTCCTGAGACTGTTCCTGAGCGGTGTCGGGTATGATGATACCGCCCTCGGTTTTATCCATTCCTTCCAACCGTCTTATAAGTACTTTGTCGTGAAGCGGCCTGAAGTTTGTCTTTGCAGCCATTATCGCTTATCCTCCTAAAGATATATTTTCTTTTTAGTGGAGTGTATACCGCATATGCAAAAGCAAATGCGAACCATTTCACCCCAAAACCGACGGTAAAGATAATCACCGGAAACTTGTTGTCAAGAAAGGATTTTTTCAATGCGGAAAAAAAACCGTCTTTGCGTGTTACAATAGGTGCTTTGGTGTGAGGCTTTCAGCCGAAGTGGCGGAATTGGCAGACGCGCTGGATTCAGGATCCAGTGGGCGACAAGCCCGTGGGGGTTCGAGTCCCCCCTTCGGCAATATCCGATCATGATATGAAATAAAAAACCAAAGACCTGGAGACAAAACACTTTCGCGCCTTATTATTAAAAAAACTCAAGACAAGAATAAAAAACCGCTATCATAAATACTTTGATGAAAATATTACTCACCGGCGGTGCCGGATTTATCGGCTCTCATATTTCCCGCGAACTTATAAAATTCGGGCACAAAGTTCTCATCATGGACAATTTGTCAACGGGTAAGGAAGAAAACATTCCACCCGCCGCGGAGCTTGAAAGATGCGATATAAGAAACACAAAGGCGGCGGACGGAATATTCTCGTCCTTCAAACCGGATTTGGTAAACCACCATGCGGCGCAGGCGGATGTGCGTATATCCGCGGAAGACCCCGCTCATGATGCAGAAATCAACATACTTGGTTCACTGAATCTGCTTGCGCTTTGCTCCGAGCACGGGGTAAAAAGATTCGTTTTTGCCTCAACGGGAGCCGTGTACGGAGATGTACGAAATCCGCCCGTGGACGAACGGAGCGCAAAACATCCCCAATCCCCTTACGGCATGGCCAAATTGTGCGTTGAGAACTACTTGCGGTTTTTTAAATCACGACGGGGAGTGGAGTTCACATCCCTGCGTTACTCAAATGTTTACGGAGAGAGGCAGGATACGGAAAGGAAAAACGGAATTGTGGCAATTTTATGCGGAAATCAAAAAACAAACCGGGAAACAACCATATTTGGAGACGGGAACCAGACAAGGGACTATGTTCATTGCTCCGATGTCGCACGCGCAAACGCACTGTGCATTGAAAAACCGGGAGGTTTTTTCAACATTTCCACCGGAAATGAAACTTCCGTTAATGAAATTATCGCCGGTCTATCGGCGGTTTCCGGGAAAAAGGTAAAAATCAAAAAAACCGCCAGAAAAAATGACGATATAAGCAGAATAGCACTCGACAACTCTCATGCCCGGAAAACTTTCGGCTGGAATCCCGAAGTGAACCTTAATGAGGGAATCGCAAAAACATGGCGGTTTGTAAATTCGGGCTGACTCCGCTTTGGAAAGGCGGCGGATATGCCAACAGTTTCAAAAAAAAAAAAACACCAGTCGTACGGATGTCATTACGGACAATGTCCGGATTCTTACTCTGTTTGCGCCTCGGCTTCTGTGAAAACGGTGCTCAGTTTGTCAAGGGTTTGCGCGTCCGGGCTTTTCCACATGCCGCGCTGCGCGGCCTCAAGCATCCTTTCCGCCATTTCCACCGCCGCGCGCGGGTTGTTTTGTTTTAAAAATTCAAAATTACCCGAGTCAAAAAGATAAGCCTGCGCCACGCCTTCGTAAATGAAATCATCAACAACTCCCGTTGTCGCGTCATAACCGAAGATATAGTCCACTGTAGCGGCCATCTCAAAAGCCCCTTTGTATCCGTGAGCCCTCATGCCTTCAATCCACTTGGGATTGACCACGCGGGAACGGTAAACCCTGAGAATTTCCTCCTTCAGGGTTCTCACTTTCGGATTTTCGGGTTTTGAGTTGTCGCCGAAATAGAGCGCGGGCATAACGCCTTTTTCCGCATGCGCCGCATTGGCCATACCACCGTGGAACTGGTAGTAGTCATCGGAATCCAGAATATCATGCTCCCGATTGTCTTGATTCTGGATAACAACATCCATACAAGCAAGCCGGCGGCGGTAGGTTTCGTGAGCGGACTTGGGGCCGGACTTTCCATATGCGTAGCCGCTCCAGTTCAGGTATATGAGGGCAAGGTCGTCGGAATTACTCCAATTCTTTGAATCAACAGCACCCTGCAACCCCGCGCCGTAGGAACCGGGTTTTGAGCCGAAAACCCTGTAGAGAGAGCGCTCATGGGCGGTTTGCCCGTCAATTCCCTCTTTTATCCACTCCGCTTTTTCACCCAAGTAGCGGCTTCTCACGGGATTGAGTTCCGCAGGCTCGTCATCCATTTGAGCCACCTTTTCAACTGCTGCGTTAAAAAGCGAAATCAGTTCCGGAAACGCGTCCCTGAAGAAGCCGGAAATTCTGAGAACAACATCCACTCTCGGTCTTTTTAATTCGGCAAGCGAGAGAACTTCAAAATCCGCAACCCTGCCGCTTTCGCCACGCCACATAGGACGCAAACCGAGAAGCACAAACGCCTGAGCAATGTCGTCCCCGCCCGTGCGCATCGTCGAAGTGCCCCAGACGGAAATACCGACCGCACTGGGATAAACACCGTTTTCCTGAAGATACCTCTCCAAAAGTGCGGAGGCGCTTTTGGTTCCAAGCAGATACGCCGCCCGTGTCGGCAACCCTCTTGTATCCAGCGAGTGAAAGTTTCTGCCCGTGGGAAGAATGTCCGGTTTTCCTCTTGTCGGCGCCCCCGAAGGACCAGACGGAACATAACGCCCTTCCAGACCGCCAAGCAGGTTTTGAATCTCATTTGAGCATAAGACCAGGCTGGGAAAAGTAGTTGAAACCGCAGCGCGAATAACGGAAAGAAAACCCGGAAACCGCTCCGCATCAATATGTTTCACCGAAGAATTTTCAATGGCGAGTCGCACATTTTGTTTTGCAATTTCCTCAAGCTCTCCAACGGCCGCGCCCGCGGTTCTGTATTCTTTCCCGCAGACAGCAACATTCAGCTCCGCGCCGTAATCACAGTTGAGAGGATCAAACCCAAGCCCCATATCTTTGGCAAGGGACTGTGTTATTCCGGGAAGTCCACCGGAGGGAATCCTGTGAAGAGCAACCACGGTTTCGGCAAGTCTCTCACCCTCAGGACATTGGCCCAAAATATGAAGTCCGCCGCGTATCTGAGATTCCTTAATCTCGCAAAGGTAAGCGTCCAAATGCGTTAGAATCCCGTCCACATCCTCCCGCGCACAAGCGAGGTCTTTATAAAGATGTGTCTTCGTGACAACTTGAGATATCTCATTTTTGAGAAATTCCGCCCTTGGCGGGTCAAGCCCGAGCGCCTGATAGTATTCATCCATAAGTTGCTCAAGCCTCAGATAGTCGCCGTAAGACTCTGCGCGCGCCATCGGCGGAACAAGATGGTCTATAATCACGGCGTGAGAACGCCTTTTCGCCTGCGAGCCTTCGCCGGGGTCGTTTATAATGAACGGATAGAAGTGAGGAACTGGAGGAAGCAACGCCTCGGGAAAACATGTTTGCGGGTCAAGGGCGACGCTTTTGCCCGGCAGCCACTCAAGATTGCCGTGTTTGCCGAGATGTATGACGGCATCTGCCTGAAAATGGCTTGAAAGCCAGAAATAGAAAGCCAGATAACGGAAAGGCGGCGGAATATCGGGCGAATGGTAAACCGCTTTCGCGTCCTGCCCGTATCCCCGCTCCGGCTGTATTGAAACAAACACATTGCCGAATAAAACTCCCGGCAACGGGAAACCGCCATCCCTGATGTGCGGGTCGTTTTCCGGGCTTCCCCACTGCTTCTCAATACGTTTGCGCATATTTTCAGAAAGCTGTCCGTAGTTATCCGTAAATTCATCAAGCGGAAGAAAAATCTCAAAATCCCTTGTGTCCATAAAATCCGGGTCGTTTGTAATCCTTTGTGAAAGGAGTTCCATAAGCTCCGCTCCGAAGTCCGGAAAACTCTCTCCAAGTTCATAACCCCCGGCGGCGAGACTCTTGAGGATACGGACACAGCTCTGCGGAGTGTCAAGCCCCACTCCGTTTGCGAGCCTACCGTCACGCGAGGGATAGTTGGGCATTATCAGCGCGATTTGTTTGTCCGGGTTTTTCTTCCGGGCAAGATTGAGCCACCGGTCGCCCAGAAGAGCCGCGCGTTCGCATCCTTTTTCGTGCGGGGAATACCTTACTATTTCCGAATCCGTGCAGGGGTCTTTTCCGGTCGCGCTTTTAAATGAAACCGGGCCAGCGTCAATTTTTCCGTCCATTTCCGGAAGAGATATGTTTATGGCTATGTCGGTGGGGGAAAGACCGAAAAGGTTTTCTCTCCATATTTCTTCCGAGCAGGAAGCAAAAACGGCCTGAAACACCGGAATCCCTATTTTTTCAAAAATAAAATCTTTCCCGTCCGACCCACTTTTAAGGGCAAAGCTTGTAGTGTTGAAAATTAAATCAAACGCGCCGTGCGAAAGAAATTCCAACAGACCGATAATATCTTCACACTCCCTCAGGCTTTTCACAAAAATCGCCCTTGTGCTAAAACCGCGTGTGGCGAGTTTTTCCGCGAGCATCTTAACGGGCGAAACATTGCCGGAAAGACTGAGGCTTCTGTATGCCACAATTGCCGCAGTTTTGGTTTTAACAGTTTTACCGGAAGCGTCGGTGGAAATATCTTCTGAAAAAATATCCGGCATTTTTTCCGCCGGAAGGACGGAAAAGTCAAAACCAAAAAAACTGTTAAAAACCAATTTTAGAAAATTCCCGTAATTTTTCTCTCCGCCGAGAGAAAAATAGTTCAGCGCGCTCAGGACAATATCCGCCGGAGCCGATGACATGGACATAAGGTCAATATCGGGACTATCGTCTCCGGGAAGAAAAATCAGCGGAATTTTATTTTTTGCACACTCGCTCGTAAGGGCGTCACAAACATAAGGATGGTAATTTTTTCCTCCCAGCATCCTCGCGACAACAAGGCGGGCGGAACTTACAACGCCGTCAATATAATTGTCAACCGAAAGTTCGCGCTTCAGATACGACAGGTTCGCCATACGTAGCGAGGGAATTTTCGCGCTACGGGAAAGTTTTAAATACGCGGAATTAAGACAAAAAATATCAGTGTCCGCGGCGGACAGAAAAACAATGTCACCCGGAGTCTGATCTATGGAAAAAATCCCGCCGTCATCCGCCGGATTCCATCCTCCCGGTATGGTCGCTATAAGATGCATTTCTTCAAAGGCACAAAACCAAAAATAAAATTAAATACGTGAGAGGTTTTTTTCCACAATAACGCCAAGATTCAAATGCGAGAGGTTTCTTCCAATAAAAACCAGTCGCGTCGCCGCGGTTTCATTTTCACCCCACGATCTATCAAAATACCAGTCAAACCTCTCTCCGACTCCCTGAATAAGCATTCTCATCGGCTTGTCCGCAACCTTCATAAAACCTTTTATTCTGTAGATTTCATATTCCCGAACGGTTTGCCTCAACGCCGCAACAAGGTCTTGCGGCGATAATTCGGACTTTATTTCTACTACAACGGAATCAATTTCCTCGTCATGTTCATGGTCAACTCCGTTTTCGTGTTGCTCCTCATGGGCGGAGTGTCTTGAGTCCAGATCATCTTCGGCGGCAGCGCCGACTCCGAGCAGAACTTCTGCGGACACTTCCCCCATTTGAGCGGGAACAACCGCCGCGCCTTTTTTCATTTCCGCTTTTAAAACATCCCCGATTTCTCTGAGTTTTCTCTGACTTACAAGGTCGGACTTGTTCAAAACAACCATATCCGCGCAGGAAACCTGGTCTGTAAACAACTCCTCTATCGGTGTTTCGTGGTCAAGTGAATCATCCGCTTCGCGCTGGGATTGAACCCTCTTTCTGTCGCATATTTCCCCTGTCGCGATGCCGTCCGCGTCAACAACGGCAATAACCGAGTCAACGGAAAAATGGGGCTTTAAATCAGGCCAGTTAACGGCGCGGACAAGGGGTTTGGGCAACGCGAGCCCGGAAGTCTCTATCACAATGTGATCAATATCCTTTTTTCTCTCAACGAGTTTTCTCATGGTCGGCAGAAATTCTTCCTGAACCGTGCAACAAAGACATCCGTTGCTCAACTCAACAATTTTGCCTTCTTCGCAACCGCAGGAAGAACGGATGATTTCCCCGTCAATCCCCACATCTCCGAATTCATTGACAATAACAGTTATCCGCCGGCCGGCCGCCTGTTCTAGAAGATTGCGGACAATGGTTGTTTTTCCGGATCCAAGAAAGCCGGTTATTACGGTTATGGGAATTTTACGGGTTGTCTGCATTGAGCACATCTTATTTAAAAACAATCAGTAGGAACATAAGATAAAAAATCTTTTAAGAAAATTCTCCTCCGGTGAGTATCAAATAAATTAGGAAAGCATTCATCTATTATCAACAATACTCATCACCGCGTCCATGTCCAAGCTCTCCTCCAAACAGTCCGCGATTCTGTCATATTGTCTCTCTCTTTCCAGCTCAAAACTTCCCGAAGGTTTTTGCACGATTCCCTTTCTTGCGCGCAGATACCTCAAAAACGCCCCCCTTAAATTGTCATTCTCAAAAATCCCGTGAAGATATGTGCCGTAAACATTGCCCTTTTCACTCACCGCTCCATCGCAAGACCCGTCCGGTTTTTGAAAAAAAGACCTGACCCCGCCCGCAGACTCCGTACGCCCCATGTGAATCTCATATCCGGTTACTTCCTCCCCCTCAATATCCGAGAAAACCTCTCCGCCGTTTTCTACCCTCGCAACCGCTTGTTTGAGGGTTTTTTCCTCTTTTATCTCAGTTGAGGCGGAGAAAATTCCAAGCCCCGTCTCCGCGCTTCGGTCTGATTCAAAACCGCAAGGGTCTGAAAGATTTGACCCCAGCATTTGATAACCTCCACATATTCCAATCACCGGAGCTCCGTCCCCGCACATTCTTGCCACCGCCTCCGCCGCGCCGCTTTTTTTGAAAAAACGCAAATCGGCAATTGTCGCTTTGGTTCCCGGTATCACAACCGCGTCCGCGTCCGAAAAATCGGCGGGTTTTTCCGCATACACAACGGACACTCCGGCCTCCATTTCAAGCGGCCTCAAATCCGTAAAATTTGATATACGAGGAAATCTCGGAACGCACACCTTCAAATTTCCCTTTGAACACTTCCGCGCCCGCATTTCAAGGGAAACTGAATCTTCATCGTCAACAAGCAGAGACTCCATATAAGGAACAACGCCCAGAACCGGTTTTCCGGTTTTTTCCTCAAGAATTCCAATCCCTTTCCCAAGCAAAGATGCGTCCCCGCGGAACTTGTTTATCACCATTCCCTTTATGCGGTCTTTTTCCTCCCGCTCCAGCAACTCAAAAGTTCCCACAAGAGAGGCGAAAACGCCGCCCCTGTCTATGTCTCCAACAAGCAAAACCGGGGCGTCCGCGAGTTTTGCGACCGTCATGTTGACTATCTCGTTGCGGGAAAAATTGATTTCCGCCGTGCCACCCGCACCTTCAATCACAACCACATCAAACTTTTTCATCAGACGGTCAAGACTGGAGCGAACCGCCTCAAGAGCGGTCGGGCGAAACTCCAGATACTGCCTGAAAGTCATATTGCCGACCGGCTTGCCGAGAACCATCACCTGCGACCCATCGTCGGTCAGGGGCTTGAGAAGTATCGGATTCATGTCCCCAAGCGGAGCCACACCCGCCGCCTGCGCTTGCATTGCCTGCGCCCTTCCAATCTCGGCGCCGTCTTTTGTAACAAAGGAGTTGAGACTCATATTTTGAGATTTGAAAGGGGAAACCGACACCCCACTGCGGGCAAAAATCCTGCACAGTCCAGCGGTTATAACGCTCTTGCCCGCATGAGATGCGGTGCCTTGAACCATGAGAGTTTTAGCCCTCACCGTCCAGCTCCGCCCATTTTTCCACAAGTTTTTCGCAATCGCTCCGCGGGCGCGCGCCGAGCCGTATATAAGAGGGAAGTCCGAAAGACGAACAGTCGCGCACGGCAACGCCTTTCTTCAGAAGCCGTGTTCTGACCGAACTCGCGTCTCCAACCCTGACGAGAAAAAAACCCGTATCGGTCGGAAGGCATTTTTTTCCGATTTTCCCAATATCATCAACGAGACGGTCTCTTGCGGCAAAAAGCCGCGATTTGCTTTCTTCACGGACCGACGAACGAAGAGAAAAAACCGCGCGCGCGGCGGAGCAGGCGACTGAATTTACATTCCACGGCGGACGGGCACCGTTTAAAGCCGAAACTATTTCCGGGCTTGAAACCGCATACCCCATCCTGACGCCGGCAAGCCCGTAGAACTTCGCGACCGAGCGGAGTATCACAACATTCGGACGTGCGGTGAGAAAAGTCGAGTCCCACGGCTCGCGTACAAAGTCCGCATAGGATTCATCAATTACCAGAACCGCACCGCGCGCCGCGCGGACTACCGTCTCAACTTCGGAGCGCGAAAGGTAAAGACCCGTCGGGTTGTTCGGATTACAGAGGAAAACAAGGTCGGGATTCAGGTTTTTGATTTCCTCCGCAATGGCGTCGGTGTCAAAACGCAGACCGTCTCCGCCGGGCTTGCGTAAAATTGTCTGTAGACCGCAAATCGCCGCCGACCTTTCATACTCGGAAAATGTCGGAACCGGTATCAAAACCGATGCGGAGGAAGGAAGACAGCGGCATAAAAGATGAACTATCTCGGACACTCCGTTGCCCGTGAAAACGCATTCCGGCCGAGTGCGGTGCGCAGCGGCAATTGTGCGCCGGAGTTCAAAGTATCGCGCGTCCGGATATGTCTCCGCTCCGGCGCACGCGCCTTTGAGCAACTCGGAAGACGGGAAAAACGGATTAAGGTTATTTGAAAAATCAACCACCTCGTGGGGATTGAGCCCCATAAGACCAACCTCTTCATGGTCAAGCCCGCCGTGAACCGGGGGAAGTGTGCGCGCGAAGAGTTTCAAATTGCCCCTTCCGTTTCGGGTTTTATTCTTTGCGGCAAAAGTTTTACAAGCCCTGAAGACAGAAAATTCAGGTGAATGTAAGAGGCGGTTGTGTTGCGGAAATCAATTCCGCCGCGAGATCTGTCGCCGGCAGATTTTGTTATCTCAAAAAATCCGCCGGTATGTCCGCCTGAAAGGGTCGAGTAGTGAAACTCATGTCCTCTCTCCCTGTCTCCAGAACGGAAAAAACCCGAGTCTTTTGTGGCGCAAACCTCTCTGTAACCCAGGGACTGAAGTTTCGGACGCATCTCAAAATCCGCTGGCAGCACCGAGCACATCCCAAACCTCCGTCCGTTCAAGTCCGTTATGCTCGCGCCCAGATACATCATCCCTCCGCATTCCCCGTAAACCGCCCCGCCTCCCTCGGCAAAACGGCGCAAACTGTCTCTCATGGGAACATTTTCCTCAAGTTCCGGGCAGTAAAGTTCAGGAAACCCCCCTCCCAGAAAAACAGCGTCCGAGCCCTCGGGCAAACTCTCGTCCGAAAGCGGAGAGAAAAACGCCGTCTCACAACCCCAGAGCGAAAAAAGGTCAAGGGTGTTTTCATAGTAGAAAGAGAACGCCTTGTCATACGCGATCGCAAGCCGGACGCGCTGGGGTTTCGGAATTCGCGGATAAAGGGAGTCAGAATCCCGTTCTTCCGCCCAACCGTCCCGTGGAGCCGAACGCGCGATTTTTTCAATGCTGTCAATATCCAGAAATTTTTCTGCAACAGCAGCTTCGGTTGACAGAACTTCACGGCGCACCGGAGATTCTGCGGCGTGAACAAGGCCGAGATGCCTTGAGCCAATGGCGAGTTCGCCCTCAACCGGCATAAAACCCAGAACGGGAACGCCGGTTTTGCGCGTTATCTCTCTTGCGGCAGTTTGCGCTCCCCGCGGTGAAGGGACGCGGTTGAGAATAAATCCCGCGATGTTCACTTCGGGGTCAAACATCTTGAACCCGAGCGCGGTCGCAGCCGCGGAGTTGGGGCTTTTTGAAGAGTCCAGAACAAGGATTACGGGAGCGCGAAGGAATTTCGCCGTATGCGCCGTACTTGCCGTATTGTCCGGATACGCCCCGTCATAAAGACCCATAACCCCCTCTATGACCGAAATTCCGCCAGCCGGGGCGTTGTGGCGGAAAAGCTCAAAGGAATCATTCGGCGCTGTCATCCACAGGTCTATGTTTCTGCCTTTTCTTCCCGTTCTTGTCTCGTAGTGCGAGGTGTCAATGTAGTCCGGGCCGGTTTTGAAACCCTGCACCTTAATTCCTCTGCACGAAAGGGCGTTCATAACCGCAAGGGAAATCGCGGTTTTTCCACATCCGCTCCGCTCGCCCGCGACAATTATTCTTGAATACAAAACAGAAACCTGGCGGCTTTCAAACAAAAAGTTTCAGAAGGTCTTTTCTGGTAAATATCGCCACGGGTTTGCCGTCTTTCACAACGGGAATCCTGCGAACGCGCGCCTTCAACATCTTTGTAACCGCATCCTCAACAGTGTCGTTTTCCTCAACCGTAACAACATCGGTCTGCATAAAATCCTTCATTTCCAGATTCGCGGCTTCTCTGCAGCATTTCACAATTCCTTTCCCGTCAGTCCATTGCCCGAAAAGCAAATGCCCGGTTTCCCTGGAAAATGGAACGCTGCCCATTGTGCCGATAAAATCCGTCTCAGATATTACTCCGACAAGCAATCCGTCATCATCCACAACCGGAAGACAGCCGAATGAAGACTCAACCATTGCCGCGGCCACATCCTTCAACAGGGAGCTTTCCAGCACTGTTTTTACGGGACTTGACATTATTTCCGATACAAGCATTGTGGTTTTCCTCCGGTTGTTGACAACTACTTTTTCGCCAAAGATAATATCACTCATGAGCCCGGAAAGCATCAAATCAACCATAGAAAAATCGCTTGATGCAAACCATGTTGAGGTTGTCGGAGACGGAACTCATTTTGAAACCGTTGTGGTTTCCGGCAATTTTGAAGGGAAAACGCAGGTGGACAGGCACAAACTTGTGTATTCCGCTCTTGGAGACGCGATGAAGAGGGATATTCACGCTCTGTCAATAAAAGCCTACACTCCGCAGCAGTGGGACGAAATTCTGAAAACGGGAGGATAAGCAATGTCTGAGGATATCAAAAACAAAATCGGCTCGCAGGTGGAGAGCAACCCGGTTCTTCTCTATATGAAGGGAACAAGAGAGGAGCCCATGTGCGGATTTTCGGCAAGAGTCATACAGATACTCAACACCCTGGGCGTGCGGTATGAAACGGTCAATGTGCTGGAAAACGAGGAAATCCGCCAGGGAGTCAAGGATTTTTCAAGCTGGCCCACAATTCCGCAACTTTATGTGAATGGAGAGTTCATAGGCGGTTGCGATATCTGCGAGGAGATGTTTCAAAGCGGAGACCTTGAGAAAGCGGTGCGGTCCGCGAAAGCGGAATAAGAGACCTGCCGCCGTATGATTGACAAACAGCTTATCGACATGCTCATCTGCCCCGAAACCGGGCAGCGGCTCCGGCGGGCGGAGCACGACACCCGTGCAAAAATAAACTCCCTCATAGAAAAAGGCGAAATTACAGACAGCGCAGGAAACCTCGTTACGGAAACCGCGGACGATTTTCTTGAAACCGAAGACCGGAGCAGAGTTTACGGCGTGAAAAACGGCATTCCGGTTCTTCTCGCTAGCAAGTCAATTCCCTCTGTGTAAAAACCTTGTAATCAGCCCGTCAACGGAAAACCTGCCGCCGCCGCAGGCGACAACAACCAGCGCAAGACCCACAACGAGAATATGGTATTCATATCCTTCCCCCATCTGATTTCCCTTCCAGTTCATAAAAAACCCGTGTTTAAGATGAAACAACTGCACCGCGCCCACCATGATGACTATCATTGAAGCCGCGCAGAAACGCGACATAAAACCGATTATAAGCGAAAACGCACCGACCGATTCTCCGATTACAACCAAAACCGCTACGTAATATGGAAGCAAAGCCCCGGACATTAATCCGTTTACCGTCTGCTCAAAAGTCAAAAGTTTTGGAAAACCGTGAGGAAGAATAACCACTCCAAGGAAAACCCTCGCTATCAAACCCGCAACATTGCCGTCCGTCTTATATAAAAACCTCATAAAATCGCCTCCTTTTCCTCTATTAAACAGCGTTGTCCCGAAGAAAGTCAATTACCAAAGCATCTGCCTCCTCTCTTCTTTCGCGCCAGAAACCGTGTCCCGCCCCTTCAAACGCGCGAACGGTTGAGTTCGGTATCAACTCCGCCGTCTCCGCAGCGCGTTTGGGGTCTGTAATGTTGTCTTCGGTGCCAAACATCACAAGGGTCGGCGCCTTTACGCGGCTCAGAAGACCGCTTGTCTCATGTCTTTCGCACGCACCGCACTGTCCGTGATAACCGGCTATGTCTTCGGAGCTTGCGTTGATGCTGGCAAGCCGCTCTTTTATTTCATCGAGATTGTCCTCAATGTATTTTCTTCCGTAGCCGAGGAAAAGCGCCATAAGCCAAACCGCTTCCATTCCGGCTTTTTCCGATATATGCCTGCCGGTTTCAAGTATCAGGTTGCCCACATCGTCCCTGCGCGCGGACGCGCAACCCATTACAAGTTTTTCCACCCTTTCGGGATATTTGATGCCAATCCACTGAGCTATCATGCCGCCCATTGATTTGCCAACAAAAGACGCTTTTTCTATTCTGAGAAAGTCCGCAAGAGCAACAACATCGTCCGCCATATCTTCGGTTGAATACGGGCCGTCCGGTTTATCCGAAAGACCTGACCCTCTGTTGTCGAAAACCACCGTTTTGAAATATTTTGAATAGATACGGACTTGATCGTCCCAACTTTGCAAGGTGCTTCCGAGTCCGCCGATAAGAAAAACAGGCTTGCCGGAGCCGTGCTCCTCGTAGTTAACTTTCACTCCGTTCACATTGGCAAAAGGCATTCAACCCTCCAAACTGTCAAGATACTGTTGCAAAATAACGACTGCGGCCACTTTATCAACAATTTTTTTTCTTCTCTTTCTGCCCATTCCGCCTTTTATCAGCGCCTTGTCCGCCTCAACGGTTGAAAAACTTTCGTCCCAGAAAACCGTTTCTACCCCGCAATGCGACCCGACGGTTTGTGCGAACCGCTTTATTTCAACCGCTCTTTTTCCGAGAGAGCCGTCTGCGCTTAAGGGAATTCCGACAACTATGCGCTCCGGCTTGCGTTCCGACACAAAAACGGCGAGGGATTCAAGGTCGCTTTTTTCATCCTTTCGCGCGACCGTGCCGAGACCCGTTGCGACTATGCCAAGTTCGTCGCTTGCGGCGACACCGATGGTTTTTGTTCCGACATCAAAGGCGAGGAGTTTCATTGTGGAAAAGTAATTGTGAATTAGAATATCCGCTCTGTCCAATGAATAAAGAATTGAAACAGAAGCTGACAAACCTCCACGAGAGTTTTTTCAAGAATTGTGGGATAAACAAAGAGGACAGATTAACAACCGAATTTCCGGACAGACGACTTGCCTGTTACACGTATTGACTCAACTTACGGAAAATCAACAAAAATTCTGATAATGAGACTTTATATAGAGACGGACAAGGACAGAGAAGGGGTCATCAATTTTTCAGAAAAAAATTCAAGCATAAAAGAAAAAGATTTGTACAGGCACAATCCCATATCGCGGGAATATATTTCACGGCATTATATTTTCTAAAAAAGAGCTGGGGTGAAAAAAAACAATTGGAATAAAATAAAAAATTTCAAACATGCCAGAAAATACTGTAAACAAAAAGAACTTTTGTCGGAAAAAAATCCGCTTTATTACATATCCTTGACTAATTTCCATAAGTTTGTCTTCGTAAAAAAAAAGGGCAGGGCGGGAAGCTAAGACAGAAAGCACTTCAAAAAAGAAATTAAACTCGGGTTTTTATTGATGAGGTAAAAATCTTCAATCCCGACATAATTGTTTGCGAAAGCACGGGGTTTAAAAAGGAAGAAGAGAAAAAAGAAACTTTATTAAAAACCGGCAAAAGGTTTTTGTCAGACCTCATCCGTCATACAGAGGGAAAACAACCGGAACATTTTTAAAACAAATCAAAGAAATAAATTATTCATCATTTCCCTAAAACCCACTCTCGTCCTGTTTCAAAAACTCCGTTTCCTCGGGCGTTGATTCGCGTCCGAGTATTTTATTCCTGTGCGGGTATCTGCCGAATTTCTCAATAATATTAAAATGCCGGCGCGCGAAATCGGCGGAGCCGTTCAGAAATTTGAAAACTTCAGGAGAGTTTTTGAACTCATCCGCGAGAGACGAAAAGGTTTTTACGGATATTTTCTGAATCTCAATATCTTCCGAATGCATAAGCGGCATATGAAAGAAAACTCTTCCCATCGGAAAAAGAGAAGCGTCATATCCCGCATCCATTCCTTTTTTACACACAGAAAGCGCCAAAGCGTCAAAAGAGAAAGATTCCGGCAGACCCCGGTATATGTTTCTGGGAAACTGGTCGGTAAGGATTATAAAAGCCAGTGCACCGCGAGGGGTTTCCTTCATCCGGTTGAGCTCCCCCTTCTGTACAAGAGGCAACAAACTGCCGAACTCCCGCTTCACATGACGGTCAAATGCGTTGTCTTTCCTGAACCATGCGGAAGACTTTTCAGGACTGCAAAGACCATTTTCGCCCATTTTCCCGAACCACAAATCGTTGATTCTCTCTGTAAAACTGTCTTTAGACATTAACTTCATAGTAAGTATTAACCTTTAAGCCCTTCAAAATAAAGAATTTTTTTAAAGAATTTTTGATATATATTTTTATTCCTTGATTTACCACAATATATGGTAGTCTAATAATCCTTGTGGCACGAAATGTTGAATTCGGCTACATTGAACAAAAGGGGAAAAGAAATGGACAATTCTGACAATAACATCCCAACTGAACGGGAAGATAACATCTTTGAACTACCTAAAAACGCGCTTTCAAACGATACGGTTTTTTCAAACAAGGAAAAGCCCGATGTTCCCAGGCTTGTTCCCAAGGAACAGAACGACACCGGACTCCCGAATGAAACCTTGGAAGCATTTGAGGGGGACGAGCTTCGCGCAAGGGTATTTTTTGAGAAATACGCCCTGAAAAACGAAGACGGCTGTACCGTTGAAAACCTGCCCGAGCAGATGTGGAGAAGGGTCGCAACTGAAATGGCATCAACCGAGCAAACCGGGGAATTGAGAGAGGAATGGACGGAGAAATTCTACTGGCTTCTGTCCAACTTCCGTTTTATTCCCGGAGGAAGAATTCTGTTCGGTGCCGGACAGACAAGACGCTCAACCCTTCTTAACTGCTACTTTATGCCCATAAAAAAAGACTCCATAGAGGGAATTTTTGAATGGTGCAAAGAGGCGGCGAGAACATATTCTTTCGGCGGTGGCGTTGGCACCGACATTTCCGTTCTGAGACCGAAGGGGGCGCCGGTAAATAACTCGGCGATTCATTCAACTGGAGCCGTCTCTTTTATGAATCTTCTTTCCACAACCACCGGCACAATCGGTCAGGCGGGAAGACGGGGCGCTCTGATGATAACAATAGACGTCAACCACCCGGATATTATCGACTTTCTGGACATTAAAAACGATCAGGAAAGGTCGCAGGTGAAATTTGCAAACATATCCGTGAAGGTATCAGATAAATTCATGAAGGCGGTTGAGAAAGACAGCGATTTTGACCTTGAATATGACAGTAAAAAGTTCCGCATGAGAAAGACCGTAAAAGCCAGAGACATCTGGAAGCGGCTTGTAAAATCCGCCTGGTCTTCGGCCGAGCCGGGCCTTATCTTCTGGGACGCCGTCAAACGTTTCTCTCCTACTGAATACGGGGGAATGGAAGTTGAGGGGGTTAATCCCTGCAGTGAGCAAGCCCTTGAGAACTACGGAAACTGCTGCCTCGGCAACATAAATCTCAGCCTGTTTGTAAAAGACGAGTTCACAAAGGAGTCTTGTGTTGACTGGGAGAAACTTGACCGCTCCCTCTCCTACTCGGTGCGTTTTCTTGACAACATACTGGACTACAATAAAGAGAAACATCCGCTGAGTTTTCAGACGGAGTCGTCGCAGCGCTCAAGGCGCATAGGAGTGGGCTTCACGGGATTCGGCGATATGCTTGTGAAACTGGGCAAAAAATACGATTCCGATGACGCCGTTAAGTTCACGGACAAGCTTTTCACACATATAAAAAACACGGTCTATTCCTCAAGCTCCAAACTCGCCGAAGAAAAAGGAACTTTTCCGGTATATGACCCGCAGGAGCACTTCAAAAGCCCGTTTCTTGACTCTCTTGACAAAGAGGTGCTTGAAAAAGTCAAAAAGAACGGACTGAGGAACGCATGCATTCTAACCGTTCCCCCGGTGGGAAGCGGTTCGGTTCTTGCCGGCACATCAAGCGGCATTGAGCCCATATTCGCCCTTTCCTACTTCAGAAGGTCGGAGTCTCTCTCCAAAGAGCAGTTTAAGGTCTTTCACCCGCTTGTCGGAGCGTATATGGAAAAATTCGGCCTTTCGGACGAAAAAGACCTGCCGGACACTTTTATAACCTCCCATGACATCAAGCCGAAGTTCAGGGTGCGCATACAGTCCACAATACAAAAACATATAGATTCCTGCATCTCAAGCACCGTGAACCTTCCAAACGACGTTTCGCTTGAAGAGGTTGAGAATATCTACTTTCAATCGTGGAAAAACGGTTGCAAGGGCGTAACCATTTACAGAGAGGGGTCCAGAGATGGAGTCCTAATTACGGAACAACAAGAAAATGAAAATGAAAAAAATAGGGATGGGGAGATTTCACAAGCCACTCACCCCAACCTCACCTCGTCTCCTCATCCCTTAAAAAAATCTCCTGTGGAGAAAAAAGAAAGACCACAGGTGCTTAATGGCTTTACTGAGGTTGTGCGCACGGGGCACGGCAACCTGTATGTTACGGTCAACACTTCCGAGGGAAAACCCTTTGAAGTGTTTGTTCAAATCGGCAAGTCCGGCTACACGGCGATGGCGGATGCCGAAGCAATAGGAAGGCTCGCCTCCCTGAGCTTAAGAGCTGGCATAAGCCCGAACCAGATAGTCAAGCAACTTGAGGGAATCGGGGGTGCTTCTCCGGTATTTTCGGAAGGAAAGCTTGTCATGTCCATTCCGGATGCGGTTGCGGCGGTGCTTAAAAACCACTTCGGGGACAAAAACGAAATTGAGACCGAGATTTCAAAAGATTTGCGGTTCGCCAACTGCCCTGAATGCGACAGCACATCCCTTGCTTTTGAATCGGGGTGCGTGTCATGCATGTCCTGCGGCTACTCAAAATGCGGATGATAATCCAACAGACAAAACGGACAAACACCTTTTAATACCGAACATGTTAACGTAACGTTTTTCCCGCTCCTTTTCCGCCCAAACTCTGTACTGCACAGTACTATTTAGCTCTTTGTGCTGTTTCCGCTGCTCTGTCTTCCAAATACAGGTACCCAAGCAACCCGGCAATGAGAAAAAAAACAATAATGAGTATCTTTTTAAACATTTAAACATTTCTTCCGCCTTGTTTCATTCTATAAAATAACCATAAAATACCGACTTCTAAATCCCGGCCCGCGCGCGGGCAATCTGAAGACGCTCCGAAAGTCGGTCGCGCTCTTCATGGGTAAGGACTCCGCTTTCAATTCTGTGTTGTAATTCTTCCGCCTCTTTTGAAGACTCTTTAACATCAATCTCGTCCGGACTTTCCAGCGCCCTGGTGAGAACCGTTACCGTATCGTCCCGAACTTCGGCTATGCCGCCGTGGACGATAAAGGTTTTCTCCCCTTCGGAGTTCTCATATCTGATTCTGCCCGCGATCACGGTGGAGACCATGGACACGTGTCCCGCAAGCACTCCAAACTCTCCCAAATCACCCTTAAGGACAACATTTTCAACCCGCTCCTCAAGAGCAAGCCCCAGAGGGGTGATAACCTTCAATGTAAGGGTTTCAGTCGACAATGAAACTTTCCCGCTGTTTCCGGCCGCTTGTCATCAGGAGACCATTTTCGCGGCCTTTTCCCGAACTTCATCAATGCCGCCGACCATGTAGAACGCCTGTTCGGGGAATTCATCCATCTCGCCGGAGAGAATCTCGTCAAACGCCTTGACCGTATCCTTGATGGGAACATATTTTCCCGGAGTTCCCGTAAACTGTTGCGCGACAAAGAACGGCTGAGAAAGAAATCTCTGCAATTTTCTCGCTCTGGAAACCGTGAGTTTGTCCTCTTCCGAAAGTTCATCCATTCCCAGAATGGCGATTATCTCCTGAAGCTGCTTGTATCTCTGAAGCACTTCCTGAACGTTACGGGCGACTCTGTAATGCTCCTCGCCCAAAACTTTGGGTTCAAGTATGCGCGAGGTTGAATCAAGAGGGTCAACCGCGGGATAGATTCCCAACTCCGTCAACTGCCGGGAAAGCACGATTGTGCCGTCCAGATGAGCAAAAGTCGTCGCGGGGGCCGGGTCGGTCAAATCATCGGCGGGAACGTATATCGCCTGTACGGAAGTAATGGAGCCATTTACGGTGGAGGTAATCCTCTCCTGGAGCTCTCCGAGGTCGGTTGAAAGAGTCGGCTGATAACCGACTGCGGAGGGCGTGCGCCCGAGAAGAGCGGACACCTCCGAACCGGCCTGGGTGAAGCGGAATATGTTGTCTATAAACAAAAGCACATCCTGATTCTTAGCATCCCTGAAATACTCGGCAAGGGTAAGAGCCGTAAGGGCGACTCTGGCGCGCGCTCCGGGCGGCTCATTCATCTGCCCGAATACAAGGCCGGTGTTTTCTATAACTCCGGACTCCTTCATCTCCATCCAAAGATCATTGCCCTCACGGGTGCGTTCTCCAACGCCGCCGAACACGGAAACACCCCCGTATTCTTTCGCAACATTGTTTATCAACTCCATTAGAAGAACCGTCTTACCAACGCCCGCGCCGCCAAACAGCCCTATTTTGCCCCCTTTCAGAAACGGAGCAAGCAGGTCTATAACCTTGATTCCGGTCTCAAAAAGCTCAAGTTTTGTGCTCTGGTCAACAAACTCCGGCGCCGCGCGGTGAATCGACCAGCGCTCATCACACTCAATCGGCCCCGCTTCGTCTATCGGCTCGCCCACAACGTTGATAAGTCTGCCAAGAGCCTTCTCGCCGACCGGAACCGTTATGCCCTCGCCCGTGTCAAACACTTTCTGGCCTCTCTGAAGCCCTTCGGTGGAGTCCATCGCTATGCAACGCACGCGGTTTCCACCTATCTGCTGAACAACCTCCAGAATCAGATTCCACTCCTTGGAACTGATAGAGGGGTTTGTAACCTTCAAAGCACCGTAAATATGGGGCAGTGCGCCATCGGCAAACTCAACATCAATAACAGGACCCATTACTTGCACAACTTTTCCGTCCATCTAATCATTTCCTCCTTTTCCTAGAGCCTCGGTTCCGTTCACAATATCCATGAGTTCGGTTGTTATTATCGTCTGCCTTGTCTTGTTAAACAACAAGGTCAGTTTTTTTACAAGTTCGTCCGCGTTACTCGTGGCGTTTTCCATCGCGGTCATGCGCGCCGCGTGCTCGCTTGTAAGAGATTCCAAAATCGCTTTTTCCACCTTGAGCCTCAAATAGCCCGGTATCAAATCGTTCACTATTTTCTCCTTAGACGGCTCAAAGACGGGGGCTCCGGCATTCTCACGCCCGTCTTTAATCTCAACGGGGAAAAGGGTCTCAAAAGCCGTCTCTCTGGAAAGCGCGGAAACAAAACCGCTGTGAACCACAATCACTTCATCGGTCTGTCTTTCCGAAAACTCCTTTGAAAGCAGAGACGAAAGCTCACCCGCGATTTCCGCGTAGTTCTCTTCGTTTACGCCCGTGTAATAGGACCCTTGTTCAAAACCGCGCGGAGAAAAGAAGTCCCTTCCCTTGTTTCCGAGAAAAGTCATTTTTAAATTCTCTTTGTCAAAGGCGCGTTCACCGAGCATTGAGTCAAGCTCCTTGATAAGAAAGCTGTTAAAGTTTCCGCACAAACCTCTGTCCGAAGTCAGAAATACTATGTGTGCCTTTATTCTCCGTTCAGGACGGAAAAGAAGCGGATGCATGTCCGGCTCGCACGTACCCAAAACTCCGGAGGTGATTTTCTCATACGCGTCAACATAAACGCGGTGCGATTTCAGAAGGGCCTGCGTTCTTTGCAATTTCACCGCCGCAATAAGCTTCATTGCGCTCATTATACGCCTTGTGCCTTTGGTGCTTGCTATCTTTGTTTTTATCTGTTTAAGACTCGGCATTTCTACAACTGCTCAGTCGGACTGCGCAAGTCCGGCGGTTTGCGTTTTCAACTCTTCAAGCGCGGACTCAACTCGCGGCTCAAGCTCTTTTGATATTTCTTTCTTGTCTCTTATCTCGTCAAGAATCCCCTTATGTCTGGATTCAAAGAAATCAAAAAGCTCTTTTTCATACAAGCGCACCGAAGAAAGCGGATAATCATCGAGATATCCGCGTGTGACGGCAAATACGGAAATCACCTGTTTCTCCACGGAAAGGGGAACGAACTGGTCTTGTTTCAAAACCTCTACAAGCCGGACACCTCTGGCAAGCTGGTCCTGGGTGATTTTGTCAAGGTCCGAGGCGAACTGTGAAAACGCTTCAACCTCGCGGTACTGGGCAAGATCAAGACGCAAAGTTCCGGCGACTTTTTTCATCGCCTTGATTTGCGCGGACCCTCCAACCCTTGAAACGGAAAGCCCCACATTAATGGCGGGCCTGACACCCGAATAGAAAAGGTCGCTTTCAAGGTATATCTGACCGTCCGTTATGGATATCACGTTTGTCGGTATGTATGCGGAGACATCACCGTCCTGGGTCTCAATTATGGGAAGCGCCGTCAACGAACCGCCGCCGTCCTCATCCCTCATTTTTGCCGCCCGCTCAAGAAGCCGCGAGTGGAGATAGAAAACGTCTCCCGGATACGCCTCACGTCCCGGGGGGCGCTTAAGCAAAAGGGAAAGCTGCCTGTATGCCCACGCATGCTTGGTAAGGTCGTCGTAAATAACAAGCGCGTGCTTGCCGCTGTCCCTGAAATACTCTCCCAGAGTGCATCCGGCGTAAGGGGCAATGAACTGAAAAGGCGCCTGCTCACTTGCCGAAGCCGTAACAACAGTCGTGTATTCCATCGCGTCATGCTCTCTGAGTTTGTCCACAACCTGAGCGACATTGGATTTTTTCTGCCCTATCGCAACGTATATGCAACAAACATCGCCGCCTTTCTGGTTGAGTATTGTGTCAATGGCAATTGCCGTTTTTCCCGTCTGTCTGTCGCCAAGTATAAGCTCTCTTTGTCCCCTTCCTATCGGTATCATTGAGTCGATGGCTTTGATGCCGGTCTGAAGCGGCTCATTCACGGATTTCCTGAAAACTACTCCGGGGGCTTTTATTTCAAGGCTTCTCATATCGGAAGTTTGAATATCGCCCTTGCCGTCCACGGGAACTCCGAGAGAGTTCACTACTCTTCCAAGCATGGCGTCTCCGACGGGAATTTGAGCGATGTTACCCGTGCGTTTTACAACATCTCCCTGATTGACCTCTTTCTCCTCTCCAAAAAGCGCGACGCCGACATTGTCTTCCTCAAGATTCAGGACAAGCCCCTTAACTCCGACCGAAAACTCCACGATTTCGCCCGCCACCGCGTTGTCAAGCCCGTAAATTCTGGCAATACCGTCTCCGACCGAGATAACGGTTCCCACCTCGGAGGTTTCAAAATTGCGCTCATAGTCGCTTATCCTTTTTCTGAGTATCGCGCCTATGTCATCCGCTTTGACCTGATCTTGCATTATTTTTTCTCTCCTTGTTTGTTTTGTATACCGAGTGCGCTGTGCCTACTTTAAAAGCGCGGAGCGCATCCTTTCCAAATGGGTTTTAAGGCTGTCGTCGTAAATGTTGTTGCCAATCCTTACAATAATTCCGCCTATTATCTCTGAATCCTCGGCGAACTCAACTCTCTGCTTTTCCATTCCGGCAATACTTGACACTGCGTCCCGTATGCGTCTTTCTTTGTCCTCTTCCAAAGAACGCGCAACCGTAACCGTAACCTTTACCGTTCCGCCGGCGGAGCGGAGCCTCTCAAGAACGGCACGGCGGCGGATTGACAGAGGTTTCAGTTTATCAAACCCGGCAACCGCCACAAGAAAATTGCGCAAAACATCGGAAAACCCGTGCAGGCGGCACAAATCTTCAACAATCGCCGTCTTCTCCGCCGTCGCGATTACCGGACTCTCAAGGGCTTTTTTGAGAATATCTGAATCTTCAATATCGGTGAAAAAATTCTCAAGTCCCGACACACACAAGTTAAGAGAGCCATCTCCGGATTTTTCACAAGCGGAGACAAGCGCGTCAATCAAATCCTTCAGTTTTACAACCGAGGCCATTTGCCCTCCCCAACTAGAGACTCAAAAGATCCGACCGAAGCGGAATGCTCATTTTCGGCGTAGTCCCTCAAGTTCCTTTCCGCAATCCTCATCGCGGCGGAAACCGCCTCTTCTATAATCGCCGCTCTCGCCTTTGCCAATTCAAATTCAACTCCCTCCGCGACACCTCTCAGTATCGCTTCCTTTTCCTCCCCCGCCCGGCGCAGTATGTTGTGCCTTTCCGTTTCGGCCTGCTCTGCGATTGAGGATTTCATGGATTCTATCTCGGATTTGACGCCGGCAAATTTTGCCGAACACTCTTCAAAAAGTTTTTTCGCTTCATTGAGTTGTCTGCCAGACTCCTCAAATTTCTCGGACATCCCGCGCCTGCGGGCTTTCAAAAACTCCGAAACGGGCTTTTTGAGTACATAGAAAAGCGCCACCAAAAGCACAAAAAGGTTTATGGCATGTTTGCCAACATACGGCCAGTCAAAAACCGCGCCACCCGCCGCTTCACCGGCGGCTGCAAACAGGTTTATCTCAAACATCCCCGGAACCCGTCTTTATCTTGCGGGTTAGCATCCCCGCGATATCCTCTATTTCCGACTTCATCCCATCCTTTGCTTTTTCAACCTGAGCCAAAGTCTCACCCGCGCGCTCCTCAAACAACCGGCGCGCCTCATCTCTTGCCGAAGAAACAATTTCCTCCGCTTCGGCCAGGGCGGACTTTGTCAACCGCGCCCTTTCGGAAAGCGCTTGCTCTCTTGCCTCTTTCAGCGCCTCATCGTATTGAGCGGTCATTTTCCGCGCCTTTTCAACAAGCTCCTGCGCATCTTTTACCGAACCCGAAGTCGCGCTCTCTCTTCTGTCGGCAAGGTCCATAAGCGGCTTGAAAAACAGATTGTTAAGCAGATAGAGGGCGACGAGAAAAATAGCAAACTGCACAAACAGAGTTTTGTCCGCCGTTATCAAATCGCCCGCGGCGAAAGCCCTCTCCGTGCCGAGGGCGAAAATAACAAAAGCCGTTTCAAAAAAGCGTCTCATATCAGTTCTCTTTACGGAAATACCGGAAACCTCATGTTTTTTCCGGAGTTTCATACCCCCTTTGGAGCAACGGAGGAACCACGAATGTGGTAAGCATAACCGTAAGCACAATAGCCGAGAAGAACTTGGCGCTGAAAACTCCGTTTCCGTTGTTGTAGCCTATCTGGGCAAAAATCAATCCTACCTCTCCGCGCGGCACCATTCCTATGCCCACAATATGTCTTCTTATGCCGGAGCCGAAAACCGCAAAAGCGCTGGCATACTTGCCTATAAACGCTACCAAAAACAGCGCGAACGCGACCAGTAGCACCTCGGAGTTTCCCTCTTTGAAAGGATGGAGAACGCCCGGGTCAATTTGAGCCCCGACCGCGACAAAAAACACCGGCACAAGAAAATCCGAAACATTTCTGACGCTGTTCTCAATATCCTTGTACTGCGGAGCCTTTCTGATTACGAGACCGGCCGCGAAAGCGCCCACTATCGGGGCGACATCGGCAAAATGTTTCCCCGCGTAAGCATAGAGAAATGCGATGGCGAGCGAGCAGACAAGAAGCGAACCCCTGCTTTTCAAACGGCCGACAAGGGAGAAAACCTTGACAATCAGCAGATTTCCAAGAGCGATTGCAACCAGTAGAAAACCGAACGCCTTTCCGGCGACAAGCGCCACCTGAGCAAACGAAACACCCGCGCCCGTGCCGGTGTTGTATTGCTCTATGAGGGTGCTGATAAGACTCAATATCACAAGGCCGACCACATCATCTATCACCGCCGCTCCGATTATTATCTTTGATTCGGGCGAGCCGAGCTGTTTGATATCGGAAAGCACCCTTGCCGTTATTCCCACGCTCGTAGCCGTCAAAGTCGCTCCGGCGGTTACCGCTACGATAAAAACCGTGGACTCATCAATGCCCATCATCCCGTAAGAGTACAGCGCGTAAACCGCAAGGAATCCGAGAAAAAAAGGAAAGACAATCCCCACAATTGCCACAAGAAGAGACACGGGGCCCACTTTGAGAATCTCTTTAAGTCTCGTCTCAATCCCTATCTCAAAAAGAAGCACCACAACGGCGAGTTCGGATATGATATGAAAAGTGTGGTAACCCACATGCAACGGCGAGGATGGCATAACCGCCAGAGCGCCACCGCCCAGAACCACTCCCGCCACAAGCTCGCCAAGCACGGAGGACTGTTTGAAACGCTCCGCTATTTCCCCGAAAAACTTGGATACAATCAGCACAAGGGATAAAATCAGCAGAAAGCCGCCCACGGACAATTCCGGCATCACCCCCAGAGCTTCCTGTATGTGCGACGACTCCTGTGGTTGTATCATGGTATTGCTTCCAGATTGCAATAAGGAAAAGTTCGGGACAAACTGTACATCAAGTCAAACCGCTGTCAAACCACCGTATGCCGACAACGAAAAAAAAATCGTCTGTTATTTCAAGGGAGCAGACCGTCTTTGTTATCTGCGCGATTTTAATCGGAATCATCGTGGCAACAGCGAACTATCTGTTCGTAACATTTTACGAAAACATATACGGATTTGCGGTCAAGCCGTTTGAGCACGGAAACCTGGGAATATTCGCGCCTCTTCTGCTCGGAGCGGGTTTGCTCATGGCCATTTCAAAAATCCCGTTTGCCCCGTCCGATTTGCTCGGGTTCGGATTTCCGAAGTTCATTGAGAAAATCAACCTTGGGAGCGTGATAATAAAAGGACGCGAAGCGGCCGTGCGCGGTATGGCGGCGATTGTAACTCTGGGTTTCGGCGGTTCGGCGGGGCAGGAAGGACCGATAGCTCAAATCGGGGGAGCGATTGGAAGCATAACCGGAGAGAGGCTCAATCTTTCCAAATCAAACATACGCACCTTCATAGCGTGCGGAACCGCCGCGGCAATCGCGGCAACCTTCAACGCCCCGATTACGGGAGTGATGTTCTCAGAAGAAATCGTGCTACTGAGAAACATGAGATCCACAAGACTCATACCAATAGTCATATCGTCCGCGACCGCAACTGCGGTTTCTTATCTGCTCAGGGGCGATTTGCCTCTTTTTGAACCGCCCGCTTTCTCAATGGATGGCTCCCATGTGAGCGACCTCGCGTTCTACTATGTGCCGCTTGGAATAGTGACGGGATGCCTCGCAATAGGGTTTATAAAGATGTTTTCCGCGACCGAAGATCTGTTTTCAAAGTTGAAAAACAAAAACATAAGACTGCTTGCGGGCGCGATTGCTCTCGGAGTTGTGGGGATATTCTCAAAGGACATTCTCGGCAACGGATATGAGAATGTGCAGGAAGTACTTGAGGGAAAAACTCCGCTTATCGTGCTTGCGACCATCATCCTGCTCAAACCTGTGGCAACTTCAATAACTGTCGGCTCTGGCTGGCCCGGCGGTCTTTTCGCGCCGGCAATACTGATGGGAGCGACAACCGGCGAGGCCTTTGTAAGGGTTGTGTCATCATTTGTCCCGTCCGTTCCCGCCAATGTTGTCGCGGGCTGCGCCACTCTCGGAATGGGGGCGTTTCTTGCGGCAATCACGCACGCCCCTCTGACTTCCATATTCATGATATTGGAGATAACTCACAGCTATCACATAATAGTTCCCGCGATGGCATGTACTGTTACAAGCTGGATTCTCGCCCGCACCTTCATTGGCAGCTCCATTGACGGGATACTGCTGCACAAACAGGGCGTTGAAATCGGCGGCATGGAGAACGAAAACCTACATTCCCTGCGCGTAAGGGATGTTATGAGAACAAACATTGAAACGATTGATGAAAACACAAAACTGAGGAAACTCATTGAGTATGTGCCGCAAAGCAAATTCACAACTTTTCCTGTTGTGGACTCTCAAGGACTTCTCTCCGGCATAGTTTCAATACAGGATTTCCGTCAATGGCTTTTCCGCGAAGACCTGAAAGACCTCATACTGGTCAAGGAGCTTGCGACTCTAAATGTGACAACCGTCTCTCCGGATGAAAATCTTTACGATGTGGTAAAAACCCTCGGAGAGAAACCCGCCGAAATTCTTCCCGTCGTGGAAAGCAAAGGGTCGAGAAAACTTGTGGGAATCCTGTCCAGAAGGGATGTTATTAACGCATACAACAAAGCGGTATCGGAGGGGTGAGGGAAGTGGTCAATTACATCAACCATTCGCGTAAAATCACATTCGCTTTATACAGACACACGCTTTATAGAAAACACATAGGGAAAAAGTCCTTTTCTTATTCCATACACGTATAAGTCAGATAGACGTTCGAGCATTAATTATCTCATATTCTTCCGGCTTACGTTCCAATGCCCACTTAACACCATTTTTATAAGACTCTTGGAATCAAAACGCTTGCCCTTGCCTCTCCAATAACATACTTACCGTTAAAACACCCAATGAAATCAAGCCCTTTGCTATGCTTGTAATTCAGGTTTTTGTGGGCAAATTTCTTCATCTCATCATCGCTTGCATCCAAACAGCATTTCCTTTTGCTTGCAAAAATTTGTCCAGTTTTAGTGGTTGTATAGCAAGTGTTTTTTTATTAAGCCAACATTCGAAAAGCGGATATATCTGTCAACCCCATGCCGTACAAACGGCCTGTAAGCCTATCAGCAGTAGCGGGGGTGCGTTTTAGAGTTTTTTGCCTCTTTTGAAATATACGACATAAAAATCTTTTATCGGAAACAAATCAAGTTTTAACGGATTTTCGAGAAGTGGAACGCTATCCCACTTTTAAACGATTTTTCCACATAGCCCCAAACTTTTTTGTCTATTTGACTAATACCGTCCGGTATTGTTCGGATAAACAGCGAATAAATCATCCAGATAATTACGTTGATTTGCATACTCAACACTCATCTCTATCCAAGGATTTATTTTCTTCTTCATGGTTCTCGGTTCTCTCCAAAAATCAGCCATTTTCCATATAAACAGCATAATCGTTCTTGACAACGTTAAGAAACATCTTTGGAAAATAGAAAACCCCTCACCCGCATCCGCCTTCAAGCATAACTTTCTCTATCTCATATCCGGCGGCGAGAACCGCAACGGTCGCGCACAGGGAAAACAGTTCGGGGATTTCATTAAAATCTTTCACGGAATCGGGAAAAAGACGGAATTCCATTCCCGATGAGTTGAGATTTTGGGTTTTGCCTTTTTTTGAATTGGCTCTGTAGAAAGCCCCCGCCACTTCGGTTTCCACCATATAGAGAACCGGCTCGGCGGGCATTCCGTCTGTTGTTTCCAAAGCGGTCGGGACGCCTTCCTGAACTACCAAACGTCCGGAAGGTTTGTTTGACTTACCCGCGCGCATTTTTTTTCTGTTGGTCGCGTTCATATTTCTCACCGCATCACCGCTTGAAACCGGAAGAACGGCCATTCCGTAAGTGCCGTTGTTGCTTTTCACAAAAACAAACGGGTCTGCGCCCCCGTTTTCGCTTATCTCTTCAATCATTTCCTCCGCCGCGCAAGCAACCATTTCCCTACCTTGTGACTCGTCAAAATCCACATCTTCAAGCAGGCGCGTTTTAACGGAAATCACACTGGGGTCAATTCCGCAGATGGCTGCGGCTTCCGCCGCGAGAGAATTGTAGAACTCAAAATGAACATCTTTTCTGCGTGAATGCCAGCCGATTTCCACGGGAGGCAGAACGGGTTGCATTAGGTCGCGGAGAATGGACGGGCAATCGTCAGAAAAATCGTTGTTAAGCAAAACCACATCGGGAACAAAACCCCCTGCGGCAATCCGCGCTCCCTCTTTGTGCGCTTTGCGTATCTCAACATTTCCCCCGCCCGCAGCTTCAACGGAAAGCAAATCGCGCTCAATGCCATCGCCAACAAAACCCACTCTCACCTCAAATCCCTGCTGTTGAAGAACCGTTTCAAGCGTTTTGATGTTTTCCCAGTAATGTGCGTTACGCGTATGGATTTCAGGAACTATCAGAAGCCTGTCCGCACCGGGATATCGCTTTAAAAGCGTGCTTCTGACAAGAGAGCCCAAACGGGAGCGAAAACTCTCGGAAAGGTTGTTGAAACCGGCGGGAAATATGTTTGTGTCAACCACGGCAACCTTGCCGTCCGAAACCCTTAAGTCTGCCGAGGAATAGAAAGGCACAAATATCTTTTCCAGATGCGAAACCTTCCATGCGTGAATATCGGAAGATTTACTTCCGACAGCCGCGCTTGTCTGATTGATAAAATCCATGCCGTCCCGTTTCAATTTCGACCTTCCGTGGAAAGACGCAGATTAACGGCTTTTCTTAAAAGAGCGGGATTGTTCACTCTTATTCCGTCAACAAAAAAGGTCGGCGTTCCGTCCACCTCAAGCATCTTCGCCTCATCGATGTCTTTCTTAACCCGTTTTTTCATCTCTCTGGAATCCAGACACCGAATAACCCTTTTCGGGTCAAGCCCCGCGCCGGACGCCAAGGAGGAAAACCGCTTTCTGCTGTTCTCCTCCGTTACCGTTTCCTGATTTTTGAAAACCTCATCGTGAAAATACCAGAACGCATTGTCGCCCCCGTGCTTGCGAAAACACAAAGAAGTTTCCGCCGCCTGATACGCCCACTTGTGAAAATCAAGCGGCAGGTGCTTGAAAACTATTTTCACCTTCCCTTTATATTCATTGGAAATGCTGTGAAGAGTTTCAACCACCCCGCGGCAGTAAGGGCACTGAAAATCCGAATATTCAACAATCACAACCGGCGCGTTTTTACTGCCCAGCGCCGGAGAACCGGCAAGGGAAATTGTGTTCCTGTTTTTCTTCGCGTAATCAACTCCGGTTTCCATAATCCTGCTCGCCGCGATTATCTGCCCGTCTTTTGAAACAAGAAGCACGGGAGCGTTTTTTACCGAACCGGGAACCATGCGAAATTCTCCGACCGGAGATTTTTTGAAGTAGATCGGGTCAAGGGGCCCGACGGCTCCGACCATAAGAATCTTTCCGTCCGGAGACAGAACAAAACCAACAGGCTCAATCTGTCCCTCCCCTCCCCGTGCAGGTTTAAAAACAAAACGCCCCTTGATGAAATCCCCGTCCTTGTGCGCGCCATCCCTCTCAAAGCCGACCGTGTATCCGTCCTGAATAAAAAGCGAAAAATTCCGGGCGAAGGATTCCGTCGCTTTTTGCACTTTTTCATCCGCGGAGACTGCCCATGAGTTTGCGCAGAAAAAAAGCAAAAGGCAGAAAAGCCCCGCAGTTGCGAAATTATTTAAAAACGCGCTTGAAAATCGCCTCAACATATTGAAAATCCCCCGAAATATCAAAACAGCCGTCAATATCCTCCGCCGAGAGAAAACGCGACAGCTGCTTGTCTTTTTTGAGTACGTCGCAAAAACCGGTTTTTGTTTCCCAGCATTTCATCGCGTTTCTCTGAACTATGTCGTATGCATCCTCGCGCGACACTCCCTTTTCAATAATCTTCAACAGAACCTTCTGCGAAAAAACAAGTCCCTTCGTCAAATCCATGTTCTCTGCGAGTCTGTCTTTGTGTATGACAAGGCCTTCAAGAAGAAATTTCAGGCGTGCGAGCATAAAGTCGGTCAGTATCGCGCCGTCCGGGGCAATTATCCTCTCAACAGAGGAGTGGCTTATGTCCCTTTCGTGCCAGAGAGTTATGTTTTCAAGAGCCGGAACGGAGTGTGACCTGACAATCCTCGCGAGACCGCAAAGGTTTTCCGACAAAACCGGATTTTTCTTGTGAGGCATGGCGGAAGACCCTTTTTGACCGCTTCCGAACGGCTCTTCCATCTCAAGAACTTCGGTTCTTTGAAAATGTCTTATCTCGGTCGCTATTCTTTCAATGCCTGCGGCAATCAGGGAAAGACACAGAAAATACTCCGCGTGTATGTCGCGGTGGATTATCTGAGTGGATATGGAAGCGGGTTTCAACCCCAGTTCTCCACAGGCGTTTTTCTCAATCTCCGGAGGCACGCTCGCGTATGTGCCGACCGGACCGGACATCATTCCCACGCTCACAAGTTCGGCCGCGCGGATCATTCTGTCAAGGTTTCTCGCCATTTCGTCATACCAGAGTGCAAAAACAAGACCTAGCGTTTTGGGCTCGGCGTGAATTCCGTGAGATCTTCCTATCATCGGGGTTGTTTTATGCTCAAGCGCCCTTTTTTTCAAAACCTTCATCACCGCTTTTATGTCTTTGAGCAGAATTTGCGCGGCGCTTTTAAGCTGAAGGGCGAAAGCGGTGTCCAGAACATCAGACGAGGTTATGCCCATATGTATGTATCTTGAATTTTCACCGACATTTTCGGCAACCGAGGTAAGAAACGCTAGCACATCATGCTTCAGCTCTTTTTCAAGTTCGGTGATTCTTTTTGTGTCAAATGCGGCTTTTTTTTCAATGTCCGTAAGGGCTCGCTCGGGAATCTTTCCTGCTTTGCACCACGCGCGACAAACCGCAAGCTCAACCTCAAGCCATTTGGAGTATTTTGTTTCATCGCTCCAGATTTCCATCATTTCTTTTCTGCCGTATCTTGAAATCAAAGCACAAACACCTCTCCGGGATTGTTTCTGGGGGCAATATACACCGAAGCCGAAAACTCTTCCACGGCTTCCCGCGCGGACTCAAGGGCGAGTTGAGGAACATTGTTGCGTTCGCTTAGGTGGGCAAGCACAACAAACCGCAGTTTGGCGTGAGCGATGCTGCCGAGAAGGTTGTAGCACTGGCGGTTTGAAAGATGCCCGAACCGTCCGCCAACCCTCTGTTTGAGCTCCCACGGATATTTGCCAGACAGAAGCTGTCCCTCATCATGGTTGGACTCTATTATAAGCATATCGCAACCCCGAAGCCCGTCCGAAACAACTCCGTTCGCCGACCCGACATCTGTGGCAATTCCAACCTTTTTGCCGTCGCTTTCAACTGTAAAACCAACCGGATCAAGCGCGTCATGGGGAACGGGAAAAGCGGTTACTCTCATATCTCCCACTTCAAAACCGTTTCCGGTTTGAAACTCACAAAGTGAATCAACCTTGCCGTGCCACAAATGCCTTGTCGCCGATGAAATATAGATGGGAACGGGTATGGCCGTTATCGCTTTTGAATGATCGGAGTGCTCATGGCTTACGACAACGGCATCTATGTCATCCATACTCACTCCGATTGAACCCAGTGCGCGGCAAAGTTTTTTCGCACTCATACCGGCGTCAACAAGTATCCTTGAGTTTCCGCTGTCTATAAAAGTGCAGTTTCCCGAACTGCCGCTGGCAAGGGTTTGGACCTTCAAATATAAAGCTCCCGCGAACCTGCCTATTATGATTATTTACGCTTGCTGTTTCAAGGTGTTTTTTGAGATACGTTAAACATCCAACTCTGATTTTGCTAATAGCAACCTTTTTATCAGACGTAAATCAACTGCGGAATACGCAGTCTCACGAAAGACGATTGAAAAAAACTCAACAACCAAGAGTCTCAAACTTGCCCGAACCCCAATCGGGAGATAGCATTTTTTAATGTCCGAATTTGAAAAAACAAATACCTCTGCCGTTGTTCTCGCCGCCGGAGAGGGAAAACGCGCGGGGGCCGAAAAAGAAAAACAGCCGAAACAGTTTCGCAACCTTGCGGGAATACCTTTGCTCGCCCACTGTCTCAAAGTATTTGAGAAAAACCCGCAGATAAGTGAAATCATCATCGCCGCTCCCGCAGGACAGACAGACAGGGCTGTTGAGATTGCGGATACATTCGGCATTTCCAAGACAAAAATCATCGCGGGCGGCAAAAACCGTTTTGAATCCGCCCGTATGGGTTTTAAAGAAACCGGAGAAGACGCGCATCTGGTTTTGTTCCATGACGCGGCAAGACCCTTTGTGGACAACCACATAGTAAATTCGTGTATCCGAGTCGCAAACCGCTTCGGGGCGGCAACTACCGCAATTCCGCTTGATGATTCCATAAAAAAAACCGCCGCATATTCGGAAAGCGGCAAACTTTTGAAAGAGACCATTTCCCGCGACGGGATTTGGAGGGCACAAACCCCTCAGGTGTTTCAAAAAAAACCGCTTGCATGCGCGTATAAAAATTTCTCCGGCAATCCGGCTGATGTGAACGATGAGGCGGCGCTTTTTGAAGCGGCGGGGCATGATGTTATTGTAATTCCGGGCGCGAGACGCAATATGAAAATCACAACCGAAGAGGATTTTCTTATCGCCAAAGCGCTAGCCGAAGCATGGAGAATTTAAGGAGTTTGCCATTCCAATGAAACGAATAAGTGTCGGCATCGGGTTTGACGCGCACAGGTTTGCTGAAAACCGAAAACTTTTTCTCGGATGCCTGGAAATTCCCTTTGAGAAAGGCCTTGAAGGCCACTCGGACGCCGATGTGCTCGCCCATGCGATATGCGATTCCCTTCTGGGCGCGGCGGCAATGGGAGACATAGGGTCGCATTTTCCGGACTCCGACCCCGCGTATGAAAATGCTTCGGGAGCTTTTTTTCTCGACCGGACACGGGAAAAAATTTCGGACGCGGGATTTGAAATTGTCAATGTGGACTGCGTTGTTATTTGTGAAAAACCGGCTGTTTCCCGTTATACCGAAGCGATGAAAGAGAAAATATCGGAAAACCTCGGCATAGAAGAAAACGCGGTCAACATCAAAGCCACAACCACTGAAAAGATGGGTTTTACGGGCAGAGGCGAGGGAATAGCAGCAAAAGCGGTTTGCCTGATTGAAGAAAAACAGACCTGATGCTCCACCTTTCAACACTGCTCTCAAGACACAGGATTGTTGTGTGTGCGGTTTTGCTGATTTTTGGAATAATCACCGCAGGGCATGTTCCTTCCGTTTATTACACAGGGGCGATTGTTGCGCCGTTTATCGCACTTGCAATCGCGAGGCGCGCAATCGCGGTTTTTGTCATTTTTTTCACGGCAGGAACTACAGTTCCGTTTTTTCAACACAGCAGTCCGGACCCGGCTCTTTCCGGAGCCGCAGGACAAAAGGTTTCTATGGCGGGGTGGGTTTATAAAAACGCACAAAAAAGACCCGGCAATGTAAAAATCCCGCTCAAGGTTGAAACCCTGACCCTCGCTGGCAAAACAATCGATGCGGACGGCAAAATCATCGTCTATTCAAACGGAATGGAAAACCTCGCATACGGCGACCGTGTGGAAATGCGGCTGACCCCGAAACCCGTAAAGGAGTTCAAAAATCCCGGCGCCGGAGGATATATGGAAAGTCTCGTGGCAAAAAATGTGTTTTTCACCGCTTACGCAGATAGCGACAACATCAAAGCCACCGGCGGAAAACGCGGAGGCAATCCGATTTTACGCCTTGTAAACGGCTTGCGCAGAGACTATGCGGTTTTTATAAGGAAAAACCTCGGGACACTTGAAGCCGAGATTGTCAACTCCCTCTCAATAGGGGAAAAAAGCGCCATTCCGGACGAGAGAAAAAGAGATTTCACGATGCTTGGAATAGGTCATCTGTTTGCAATCTCCGGGCTTCATGTGGGAGTCGCGGCGGTGTTTTTCTATATGTCGGTAAAGTGGCTGCTAAAAAGGTCGGAATACCTTATGGTTGCGTTTGTTGTGCCAAGAATTGCCGCTGCAGCAACCATACCTGCAGTGTTTCTCTATTGTATGCTTACGGGAATGAGCAATTCGGCGGTTCGGGCGGCAATTATGGCGTCGGCATACCTAATCGCGTTTATTGCTGGAAGAAAGAACGACAGACTCAACTCCCTTGCCGCAGCGGCAATAATAATCCTTCTTGTGACTCCGAAAGCGCTTTTTGAAGCGTCATTCATCCTGTCGTTTACGGCAGTGCTTGGAATACTCCTAGCGTTGAATTTTCGGGGCGGAGATGAGACGGAGAATAACCCCGCCCGCGAAAAAACGCTGATACGAAAAATCTCCGAGGCGATTTTAGCCATTGCATTGACAACGGTCGCAGCCACAATCGCGACCCTGCCGTTTGTTATAAACATGTTCGGACTTCTTCCCGTTCTGACCTTACCGGCAAACATCATCGCTATGCCGCTCGCTCTTTTGATGGTGCCGCTTTGCTTTTTTTCAGTGGCGGTTTTTGCCGCGCTCGGTTTTGTGCCGGATTTTTTACTTGAAACCCTTTTCGTACTCGCCTTGCTTCTTTCGGGAATCGCGGAAATTTTGGCTTCAATAAAGCCGGCGGTCGCCTTTCCCGCGCTTGGCAAGTGGACATTTGCCCTTTTCTATATGTTCGTGGGGTCCGTTCTTCTTGTAAAGTTCGGAAGGAAAACCATCTACGCGGCCGCGTTCCTCGCCGTTTGTCTTACGGGGAGCGTTTTGTATGACATCCGCCCCGTCGGCGGAAAGGAGACCGAGGCATCCTTCTTTGACGCCGGAAGGAAGAATATCGCCTTGTTCATTTTTCAGGACGGAAAAACCGTTCTGATAAAAGGAGGCTTCTCAAAAAAGGCGCGTTCGGATTTTATAGAAAAAGCGGTTGTCTCTCCGGTTTTGCTGAGAAAACGCATTGCGAAAACCGATCTTCTTATCCTGCTTTCAAACGACAGAAGCCAGCTTAACGGCGCGGCGGCTCTTATTGAAAAAAACGGTGTGGAAAACTTGTGGATAAACAGCCCGAAACTCAACAACAGATTGTGGAAAACTATTGAAAAAAGAGGAGTAACATGGAAAAAACTCTACCGTTCCGCACCTGTTCAGAACATCGGAGAAAATGGCTTTGTGCAAATTAAATTCCTGCAATTAAAAGAAAAATTAGGAATCAACAATTCAAGCACCCCGAATCCAGTTCTGGTCAAGGTTGTATGTGGAAAAACCTCATTTCTGTTAATGGAATCTATCCACAACACCTATAAACAAGGTATGGAAAAACTGTATAATGAGGAGTTAAGGAGCGATGTTGTGTTTCTGCCCGAAATCAATGTGAAAAACAGGGCGACCCTGCTTGCCGTAATCAAATCGGCACGGCCGAAGATTGTGGTTTGCGCAAATTGCGGAAAGGATCTTGAAGGTTCGGGTCTGGAGGCTGAAATCCGCGAAACGGAGACCGAAGGGATGGTTTCCGTTTTTACCGATGGAAAGAGGATTACGAGAACGGAGGTTTTCAGGCAAAACGGCAAGACACAGCCGGATTAAAACGGATTAAGGGAGTTTGACATGCCCACACACAGGCACAGAAAAAACAAAATTAAACAGCAGCACGGAATGATAAAAGGGCTCAAAAATTTTCTTGAGAAAGAAATCTCGCCGCTTGATTTTATAAAATCCGTCACACCGGGACAGATTCGGGTTGGCAAAGCGAAGGGAGAAGTTCTTGCCGTCCGTTTCCAATACACAACTTCCACGGGAGCAAAACTGATTGCAAGAAGCGGAACTTCGGTTCAGGAGGTTTTTGTCGTAACGGCGGAGCCGGAAAAACTTAAAGAAAAGATTAAAAACACGCGAGAAGGGCTAATGAATCTCAAGTGAAAGGGATTTGTCCCCGAGAAGGTCTTTAATTTCTCTGACAAAATCGGGCGAGGTCTCAACGCCATATTTGCCAACCTCTATGGAAACCGTTTTGCCCTCAACACCGAGACTGATGTTAACCTTTGATTCGCCTCTGTATTGCCTGAGAATATTTTCAAGTTTCACAAGATTCTCCGCTCTTGCGGCTTCCTCTTTAATTGAAATGGTAACGCGGGACGCCCTTGCGGAAAATTCGGAAATTGACATCACATCTTTGACCTTCAGTTGCTTTTTGTCGTCTGTGGCGTCAACGTTTCCCGTTAATACCACGGGCTCCACTTTTTGCTCAAGCAACTGGCGGCTTTTGCTTATTGTGTCATTAAAAACAATGCATTCCACCAAACCATTGAGGTCCTCAAGAACAATCCTACCGAACAGTCCGGAGCCGGATTTTGTCGCCTTGATTGAAAGCGAGCGCACAACCCCGGCGATTGAAACTTCCTTTTTGTCGGGAAGCTGCTGAAACAGCAAAGTGTCGGTATGAGAGTTAAACATCCTTAACTGCTCTGAGTATCTGGTCATCGGATGGCTCGAAACAAACAGGCCCAGCGACTCAAGCTCATATTCCGCGGTCTTTTCAGTGCTCCACGGCTCCGTTGCCGGAAGAGACGGCCTGTGTATAACCTCATCGGACGAAGAAAAGAGAGAGGCCTGCCCATCGGCCGCGGAAGACTGATGAAGCATGGAATAAGTAACCACAGCATCAAGAGACTCCAGAAGTTTTGCCCTGTTGTTTTCAAGCGAATCCAGAGAACCGCTCTTTATAAGCATCTCAAACACCTTTTTTGTGAGTCGCTTGGACTGAACCCTCGCGCAGAAATCAAACAGATTTTCAAAAGCGTCTTTCTTGCGCGCCTCAATTATGGTGCCAACCAACTCTTCTCCGATATTTTTCAAGGCGTAGAGACCGAATCTGATGGTTTTTGAATCAACCGGTGTGAATTCCGACATACTCTCGTTGACATCGGGCGGAAGAACCTTGACGCCCATTTTTTTGCACTCGGTTATGTGGGCTATGATTTTGTCACTGTTTGTCGAATCAACCGTCATAAGAGCGGACATAAACTCCGCCGGATAGTGGGCTTTCAGATACGCCGTCTGATATGTGACAAACGCATAAGCCGTGCTGTGGCTTTTGTTGAAAGAATAGCCGGCGAAATTCTCCATAATGTCAAACAGCTCAACGGCTTTGTTTTTGGATATGCCTTTCTTTCTCGCACCAGAAACAAATTTCTCCCTCTGCGCCCGCATCTCCTTGGGTTTTTTCTTGCCCATCGCCCGCCTCATCAAATCCGCGTCGGAGAGACTGTAATCCGCACAAACGCTTGCCGTTCTCATTATTTGCTCCTGATATACAAACAGCCCGTAAGTCTCCTTGAGAACCTCCTTGAGAAGCGGATGCGTATACGATACACGCGCTTTACCCTGCTTTCTTTTTATGAACTCCTCAACCATACCACTGTCCAGCGGGCCGGGTCTGTAAAGGGCAAGAGAGGCAACTATGTCTTCAAATTTCTCTGGCTTAAGTTTCCTGAGCATTGAAACCATGCCGGAAGAAGACTCTATTTGAAAAAGCCCGTGAGTGTTTCCATCGGTAAAAAGTTTGTAAACTTCTTCTTCATCAAGGGGCATATGGTCTATGTCCAGATTTGGAACGGAGCCGTTTGAGTTTTGTTTTATGAGTTGCATGGCCTTTTGGATAATGGTCAGGGTTTTAAGCCCGAGAAAATCAAATTTCACGTAGCCGAGGCTTTCAATGGCTCCCATGTCAAACTGGGTTACGGTTTCCCCGTTGCTACCCTTGTAAAGCGGTATGTGGTCGGAAATTTTACCGCTTCCTATTACAACTCCCGCAGCGTGAGTGGAGGTGTGGCGCACCATGTTTTCAAGAGGTTTTGCCACCTTAATCAGGTTTGCCACTTTATTCGAACTCTCAACGAGTTTTTTCAATTCAGGGCTTTTTTTGACAGACTCTTCAATGCTGTAAACTTTGCCACGAAAAGAAGGTATCATTTTTGAAACCTTGTCCACCTCTCCGTATGGAACCCCCATCACCCTTCCAACATCCCGCACAACCGCCTTTGACGACAGCTTTCCGAAAGTGCCTATCTGAACGACATTATCCCCGCCGTATTTTTTGCTCACATACTCTATGACCTCGTCCCGTCCCTCGGTGCAGAAATCTATGTCTATGTCGGGCATTGAGATTCTACCGGGATTGAGAAAACGCTCAAAGATGAGTTTGTGGACAATCGGGTCCACATCGGTAATTGCCAAAGCATACGCAACAAGGCTTCCGGCCGCGCTTCCGCGCCCCGGACCCACGGGAATGTTATTTTCCTTTGCATATCCGACAAAATCCGCAACCACAAGAAAGTAATCCGCAAAACCCATCTTGCAGATTTCGCCGAGTTCATACGTAAGTCGCTTATGATATTCTTCGGCAACCTCGCCGGAAATTCCGCGCGACAAAAGTCTTTTCCCGAGTTTTTCCCCCGCAAGTTTGTGAAGAAAATCTTCGGAAGACTCACCGCAGGGAGTGTGAAATTTGGGGAAATGGTATCCCTCGTCCCTGAACTCAAAATTGCACCTGTCCGCTATCTGAACAGTCCTGTCCAGAGCGTCTCCGAACCCTTTCAGGGTTTCCTCCATTTCCTCCCTTGTTTTCAGATAAAATCCGTCTCCCTGAAACCTCATTCTGGTCTTGTCTTCAAGCATTTTGCCCGTCTGTATGCAAAGAAGAACATCATGCGGTCCGGAGTCGGAACGGCGGAGAAAATGGCAGTCGTTTGTGGCCACAAGGGGAACATCAAATTTCTCGCCAAGTTGTTTGAGTTTGCTGTTTATGCGGTTCTGCTCCTTCACCCCGGTCGCCTGAACCTCAAGGTAGTATCTGTCGCCGAAAATCTCCTTGTAGGTTGAAAGTACCGTTTCGGGAGGGGTTCTGATGGTTTTGAAAATTGCCTGTGAAAGCTCGCTACTCATGCAGCCGCTCAAAACTATCAGCCCCTCATTGTGTTGATCAAGCATTTTGTGGTCAACTCTGGGGCGTCTGTAAAGACCCTCAAAATAGCCACGGGTAACCAGATTGGAAAGGTTTGTATATCCGGTTTCATTCATGCAAAGAACGGTCAAGTGAAAGTTTTTCCCGTCCGAGGGTTTATCCAGTTTTAAGGTGGGAGTAACATATATCTCGCAACCGATTATCGGTTTGATACCGTTTTTCTTCGCTTCGCTGTAAAACTCATGGGCTCCGAACAGGTTTCCGTGGTCGGTAATTGCGACCGCTCCCATTTTCAATTCTTTCACCCTTCCGACAAGATCATCAAACTTTATCGCTCCATCCAGAAGAGAGTATTGGGAATGAAGGTGAAGGTGAACGAAATCGTTTTTCATGATGTCCGCAACTCGAGTACGCAACTATAGTAACAGAACATAAGTTCAGACTCCATAATTACCGGAGCGGTTTTCGGACGGCAAGACGCACAAAGGTCGCAAGCAACCTGTGCCGGCACTTAATCGCCCGGGAAAACAGCGGACTTCGCTCCTTAATAAGGAGTGAAGAACAAGAAGCGCCAAATCGGAACGGAAATCCGTTCCGCAATATCAGCGTCTGTTGTTGTCGCCCTTGGGGCGCGCTTGGTTTACTTTCAGACTTCTGTCGTTCAGCATTGTGCCGTCAAGTTCGTTGATGGCCTTTTCGCCATCCGCCTGCTCGGCAATTTCCACAAATCCAAATCCCTTTGAGTTTCCGGTGTCTCTGTCCTTAATTATGTTAACGCTCACAACAGAACCGTGCTGTGAAAACAGTTCCCTGAGTTCATCCTCGGTGGTGTTGTAAGGCAAGTTACCTACGTAGATATTCATTTATACTCCTGCAATTTTGATTTCGCTCAACTGTCAATTAATAAAATTAACCGACTGAACTGTTGCACATTCTATACATTATTGAAAATTATTCAAGTAAATAAAAACACCTAATTCTCAAGCCACGGATTTGCGCTTCAGAACCAGCATATTAGGCGGTTTCCGTACGGACACCGCGCAATACCCCAAAGACGGCTAATTTATCTTGGTCTCCGAAACTTCCGGCGCCTGACTCTCGCCGCCGGGCGAAGGAACAATGAAGCTTCTCAGCACAGAGGTGTCGGAGATTATCGCCTCTTCAAGAACTTTGTCCATATTTCCCACAAATTTTATCTCAACGCCTTTTCTGACCTCGGAGGGAACTTCTTCCATATCCTTCTCGTTCTCCTCCGGAAGAATCACGGTTTTCACTTTACCGCGCTGTGCGGCAAGTATCTTCTCTTTCAGTCCGCCTATGGGAAGAACCTGTCCACGAAGCGTTATTTCTCCGGTCATTGCTATGTCCTGCCTGACCGGCTTTCTCAGAAGCGCGGACACAATTGCCGTAACAATCGCTATTCCGGCAGAAGGGCCGTCTTTTGGGGTCGCGCCTTCGGGAATATGGATATGAACATCCACCATCTGGTAGAAATCCCTGTCCAGCCCGAGCGCGGCGCCGCGGGAGCGAACATAACTCATTGCCGCCCTTGCGGATTCCTGCATAACCTCGCCGAGTTTTCCCGTAACGGTAAAACCCCCTTTTCCGGGAACAATGGAGACTTCTATCGTCAGCAGTTCGCCTCCGACTTCCGTCCAGGCAAGACCGGTTACAGCTCCAATCTGTTTTTCTTTTTGCGCGGTGCTGTGTTTGAACTTTGGAATTCCAAGATAACTGCCGACATTTTTAGCAGTTATTCTCACTTTCGGCTCAACCTTTTCAAGAGATTTTTCTTTTCTAGATTCCGCAACCTTTCTTGCAACCTTTCTGCAAAGCTTCGCTATCTCGCGCTCAAGAGTTCGCACTCCGGCTTCCTTGGTGTAATGCCTTATAAGCTCAAGCAAAGCCGTGTCCGCTATGCTAACTATTTTGTCGGAAAGCCCATGCTCTTTTGTCTGCTTGCCGAGCAGAAATTCCTTGGCTATGCGAAGTTTCTCATTTTCGGTATATCCCGGAATGCGTATTATCTCCATCCTGTCCTGAAGAGCCCAAGGAATCGTGTGAATTATGTTCGCTGTTGCTATAAACAAGACTTTTGAGAGGTCGTAATCCGCCTCTATATAATGGTCGTTGAAATTGGAGTTCTGCTCCGGGTCAAGGCATTCAAGAAGCGCCGAAGCAGGGTCACCCCTGAAATCCATTCCGAGTTTATCTATCTCGTCAAGAAGAAACACGGGATTGTTAGTTCCCGCTTTCTTCATTCCCTGAATAATCTTTCCTGGAAGCGCGCCTATGTATGTCCTTCTATGACCGCGTATTTCGGACTCATCCCTGATTCCACCGAGTGAAACGCGCACAAACTTTCTTCCCATTGACCTTGCTATTGATTTCGCAAGAGATGTTTTTCCCACTCCCGGAGGACCGGCAAAGCACAGTATCGGCCCGCGAAGTTTGTCTGTCAGAGAGCGAACCGCGAGATACTCAAGTATTCTGTCTTTCGGGTCTTTGAGGCCGTAGTGGTCCTCGTCAAGAATTTTTTTCGCCTCCTTTATATCCAGCCTGTCTTTCGTATTTTCCTTGGTCCAAGGAAGGTCCATTATCCAATCCACATAGTTTCTTACCACAGTCGCTTCGGCAGACATTGAGGGCATCATCTTGAGTTTTTTAAGCTCTTTGCGAATCTTCTCCTCAACCTCTTTCGGAAGCCCCTTGTCCTTCAGTTTTGACTCAATCTCCTGAGCATCGGACTTCATATCGTCCTTTTCGCCAAGCTCTTTCTGAATAGCCTTCATCTGCTCGGTCAAATAGTATTCCCTTTGGGATTTTTCCATCTGCCTTCGAACCCTTTTGCCGATTCTTTTCTCTATCTCAAGAATCTCAACCTCTTCCTGCATCCTTTCGTGCAGTTTCTTCATCCTCTCTTCGGGACTGGCGGTTTCAAGCAAGTCCTGTTTGTCCACTATCTTCAAGTTCAGGTGCGAAGCCACGGTATCGGAAAAGCGTCCCGTCTGCTCAATCGCGGAAACGGTCGAGAAAACCTCGCTCGGTATCTTCCTGTTCAGCTTTATGTAACCCTCAAAAGCCTTGAGAACAGACCTTCGAAGCGCGTCTCTCTCCACACTTTCCGGCTCTTCGGGCTCTTCAATGACCGACACCCCCACCTTGTAGAAATCGGAAGTTTCAACATATTCCTCTATGCGGCCTCTTTTCTTTCCCTCCACAAGAACCTTCACCGTTCCGTCTGGCAGGCGCAGCATCTGCGCTACGGTCCCTATGACACCGGTGGAGTAAATATCATCATGCTTCGGCTCATTCTCGCTCGCATCCATCTGAGTGCAGAGAAATATCTCCTTGTTCGTGTTCTCCGCCTCTTCAATGGCTTTTATTGACCTTGCCCTTCCAACAAACAGAGGAGCGACCATGTAGGGAAACATCACAACATCCCTCAGAGGGAGCATCGGAATTTCTCTGAAACGGTTTTTTAAACTCATTTTGGTCTCCTTGGCACCGACCGGAAAACACCAGCATGAACGCGGAAATGGCGCCACTACGTCGGTTCATGCCATCTTAACATTTGCAAGACAATACATTATATAAGCACACTCAAACCCATATCAACGGCTTGCTGTTAAAATTTATCCGGCGGGGTTTGGGGAGATTACGGGGGGAAATCCCGAAACTGTTGAAAACCGAGGGCGCCGCTCTTATAATTCATCAGGTTGAAAATGCGTAAATACGGAGGAAAAAATGGTTATAAGCAAAAAAATCCAGGAAGCCGTGAACAAACAGATCAATGCGGAGTTTTACTCTTCCTACATATATCTGTCAATGGCGGCGGACTGTGAACGGAAAGGATTTCCCGGTTTCGGAAAATGGATGAGAAAACAGAGCGAAGAGGAAACCGCTCACGCAATGAAGCTGTTTGATTTTGTTCTTAACAGGGGCGGGTGTGTGGAGCTTGAGGCGATAGGAAAACCCAAGTCCGATTTCGGAACCGTGCTTAAAATGTTTGAACAGTCTCTCAAACACGAGCGTCTGGTAACGGATATGATTCACGACCTTCACCGCAAGGCAGTTGCCGGCAAAGATCAGGCGACGGCGGTGATGCTTGAGTGGTTCATAGAAGAACAGGTTGAAGAGGAAAAAACTGCCATGGATATCCTGGACAGTCTGAAACTTGCCGGGAAGGATCCCACCGCGCTGTTGATGCTTGACAGGGAAGTCGGAGCAAGAGATTCGGCAGAGTAGCCGCCTGAAGGCTCAAACCGCAAATGACGTGCAGGCGCTAATGCCCCGAAACCTCGAGCATTCTATCTATGGGTTTTTTTGCCCGCAACGCGACCTGCTTGGGAACCTTCACTTCGTAAATTTCCTCCTTGAGTGAGCGCAAAACCTTTTCAAGGGTTATCATTTTCATATATTCGCAAACCGCTCCCTCATCTGCCGGGAAGAATTTTTTACCGGGATTGTCCTTGCAAAGCCGATGTAGCATTCCGACCTCGGTAGCAACTATAAACTCGTTTCCACCCTCGCGCGCGCGTTTTGTCATTCCAGAAGTTGAGAGAAAATTCACATCCTCCGTATCCTCTTTTGCTCCAGAAACGCTGTTATAGAGATAATGAGTTGTGCATCCGCATTCGGGATGAACAACAACTTCCGCATCGGGATGTTCTTCTTTTATGCGCTTTATGTCTTTGACCTTTATGCCCGAGTGGACATGACATTCGCCGGGCCAGATCTCCATCTCCCTGCCGGTAACCCTTGAAACATACGAGCCGAGAAAAATGTCTGGCAGAAAAAGAATCTTTCTGTCCGCCGGAATCGCCTCAACCACCGCGATGGCATTGGAAGAGGTGACGCAGTAGTCGCTTTCCGACTTCACCGCCGCCGAAGTGTTGACATAAGAAACAACAACCGCGCCGGGATGTTCGCTTTTCCACTCTTTCAACTGCTCAAGGTTTATAGTCTCGGCAAGAGAGCATCCCGCGTTTGTGTCCGGAATAAGAACCCTCTTGTCCGGAGAAATTATGCTTGCGGTTTCCGCCATAAAGTGCACTCCGCAAAAAACTATGATATCCGCGTCTGTGCGGCCGGCAATCCTTGAGAGTCCGAGGGAGTCGCCCACATAGTCGGCAATGTCCTGCACTTCGGGAATCTGATAGTTGTGAGCGAGTATAACGGCGTTTTTCTCACTCTTTAGAGATTCTATCCGCCGTACCGCCTGCTCAGTCGTATGCTCCAATTCCAACTCCGCGTTAGATTATAGCATACCAAAGAGGCAAACCGCGTCGGGAGCGTTAAACCATATCAAGACTGATATCCAGCGCGGGAGCGGAATGTGTGAGGGCACCAACGGAGATTATATCAACTCCCGTAGCGGCAATCTCCCTCACTTTCTCAAGCGTAACGCCCCCGGACGCCTCAATTTTAACCTTACCGCCCGCAAGCCGTACGGCCTTCCGAATTTGCTCCACGCTCATATTGTCAAGCATGACAATGTCGGCCCCGGCTTCCACAGCTTCGGAGACTTGAGATAATTCCTTGGTCTCAACCTCTATCTCAAACCGCCCATATTGCTCGAAAGATTCATTCGCCCGACGTCTCGCCCTGGAGACGGCCAGCGCCACTCCGCCGGCAAGTTTGATGTGATTGTCTTTTATGAGAATTCCGTCATAAAGTCCGAACCTGTGGTTGACTCCACCACCGAGACGAACGGCGTATTTTTCAAGTTCTCTGAGCCCGGGGGCAGTTTTGCGCGTATCCGCAATTTGAACGCCCATTCCTGTTGCAGCACCCACAAACTTCGCCGTAAAAGTGGCTATTCCGCTGAGCCTCTGCAAAATGTTGAGCGCAAGTCTCTCGCCCGTGAGTATGTGCCTTTGGGAACCGGTTATGGAAACTATCTCCGTGCCTTCGTCGAGTATGTCGCCGTCGCTCCTGCCGCTTTTCCACGCGAGGTTTTTATCAAGCTTTTCAAAAACGCTTCTAGCAACTTCAAGCCCGGCAAGGATTCCTTTCTGCTTTGAGCGAACCACCGCGCTGCAAGGAACGTCCGACTCAAAAAGCAGCTCGGTTGTAATGTCTCCGCCGCGGACATCCTCGTCCACGGCGACCTCTATAAGCCTGTCGACCTTTTTCCGGTCAAGAACCGGCGGTTTTCTCTCCGGTTTCACAAGTCCTCCCACTGCGGATCAAGACCACCCGAATGTCTGCGGAAAACGCTGTGGTAGCAAAGCTTCGGGTCGGTTTCGGGAAAATCTTCCCTGATGTGCACGCCTCTTGACTCTTCCCTCATAAGAGCGGCGCGCGCCATCATAAGGCACACGGTCGTCATTGAGTCAAGCTTTCTCCCCGGCCATCCGGACATATCCTCCGCCTCACGGCGCAGGGTTTCAAGCTTTTTTATAAAAATTTTCATACTTTCACCGTTTCTGACTATGCCGAGAAACCGTCCCGTTTGCGAAACAACGCGGCGTTCAATGTCAAAGTCCGCGGGTTTCCCGCCGCCGCTCCGTTCATCGGGCGGCAGAAGTTTGGAATCCGCAGCCGCGTTCCGCAGGTTTTCAACCGCGCCCAAAGCAGACCTCTTTGAAAAAACAAGACATTCAAGCAGAGAATTGCTCGCAAGCCGGTTCGCTCCGTGCGCGCCCGCGCAGGCGACTTCACCGCAGCAATAAAAACCCTTTAAATTGGTCTCGCCGTTAAGCCCTGTTTTCACGCCTCCTATTGTGTAGTGCGCGGCGGGAGCCACCGGAATGGGTGTGGCTGCGCAGTCAAAACCGTTTTCAAGACAGTGCCTGTGGATATCAGCAAACCTTTTTTTTAAGATGTCGAGGCTTATGGAAGTAAGGTCAAGATAGACGCAATCCCTTCCGCTACGGTTCATCTGAGAGTGAATCGCCTTTGACACCACATCCCTCGGAGCAAGATCGCCAAGCGGGTGATAGTCATCCATAAACCTTTCGCCGTTTTTATCGGTCAACCTTCCGCCCTCTCCCCTGACGGCTTCGGAGATGAGGAAACTCTCCGCGCCCGGAGACCAAAACACGGTCGGGTGAAACTGCACAAACTCCATGTCCATTATCTCCGCACCCGCTTCATACGCCATGCGTATTCCGTCTCCCTTCGCGCCCGGAGAGTTTGTCGTGCGGTCAAAAAGCGCGGCAGCTCCGCCGGTTGCCAGTATTGTGGAGTGGGCGCGGATATCGGCGCGACCGCGGTCCGCGGAGACCGCCCGCACCCCGAAGCATTCGCCGGGCGCAAAGATAAGGCTTTCCACCACGGTTTTTTCAAGGATTGTAATGTCTTTGGCCTTTTCAACCGAAGATATGAGAAATTCAATCATCCTTTTACCGGTCGCCGCACCGCCCGCATGGAGAACGCGCCGTTTGGAGTGTCCGCCCTCAAGTCCGAGGTCAAATCCTTGCGGACTCAAGTCAAATTCCATCCCAAAATCCGCCATCTCGATAACCCTTTCCCTGCCCTCGCACACAAGAACCTCCACGGCATCCTCAACACAAAGACCGCAACCCGCCTTCAGGGTGTCGTCCTTATGCAAAAGCGTTGAATCTCCGGCGTCAACCGCGGCGGCAATTCCTCCCTGAGCCCAGTAGGAATTGCTTTCCTTCAACGTTGTGCCGGTTACAACAGCCACTTTCGCACCCAACGAGGACGCACAGAAAGCCGCATATAGACCCGCGAGTCCGCCTCCTATGACAAGAACATCGGTTTTCAAAATCTGTGATTCCGTTTCCATAACACGACCGCCGGAAACTAACCTTCCGCGGATTTGGGGTTTACGGCTTCCAATATCGCCTCTTTCACCTTCTCAAGAGTATCGGGATTTTTCACCTTCCGTCCTCCGCGACCGGTAACATAAAAAACGTCAAAAACCTGCTCCGCCCTTGTTGACACCTTTGCGTGGTTAATTGACAGCCCCGTCTCCGCCATCGCGTTTGTTACACCATAGAGAAGTCCGGGCTTGTCGTCCGCGAGTATTTCCACAATGGTTGATTTGTCCGAAGAGACGTTGTCAAAAGAGATTTTTGGAACATTACGGGGAACGGTCTTCCCATAAAAAGCGAATTCCGTCCTTTTTTTCAAAACGGCTTTCAAGTCAATCTCGCCCGAAAGGGCTTTTTCGGTGTCTTCCTCAAGTTTTCTCCACAGTTCGGGACTGTCCGCCGCGGACTTGCCGAGCTTATTCACATACAGAACGTCCAGAACCTTTCCGCCAGAGGATTTTTCCGCTCTGGCTCCAAGTATGTTCAAACCGTTAGCGCTCATAACACCGCAGAGTGTACAGAAAAGGCTTTTTCGGTCTTTTCCCCAGAAAGTAACCTCGTCGCAATCCTCTTCCTCATGATGGAGAACATCCATAACATTGCGTCCGCGGGATGATTTCATAAGAGTCAGGTGCCTTTTCATTGTTGCCGGAGAGTGGTTAAAAACATAGGATTCGGGCATTGTTTCAATCATCGCCGCTGCTTCCTCGCCGGTGATTTTACCTTCGGATATGCGGGCGATTTCCCTGCAAACCATGTCTTTTCTCACAGCGGCTGACCGCGTCTGGTCTATGCTTCCGGACTCAAAAATCCGCAGGGAGGAAAAATAGACTTTGCTCAGCAGCACACCCTTCCAGTTGTTCCACACACCGGGACCGACGGACCTCAAGTCCGCGAAAGTAATCATGTAAAGCAGTGAAAGCCGCTCCTCGTCTCCAACGGCGCGGGTGAATTTTGACACAAGTTCGGAATCGTTGATATCCTGCCTCTGAGAAAAATCCGACATCAACTGATGGTTGCCGACAAGAAACTCAAGCACCTCGGCGTCCCGGCGCGCGAGACCAAGCCGGCCGATTATCTTCTTAGTCAATTTCCTCCCTTCGCGCTCATGGTCGCCCTGGGTCGCCTTTCCCATGTCATGAAACAGGCACGCGAGGTAGAGAATGTCCCTGCTGACAACGGTCTCGGCAACCTTGGTCAGGAGAGGAAACTCCCGCTCGTATTTGTATTTGAAAAGATTTTCCACCTCCCGGACAAGAAAAAGGGAATGAACATCCACTGTGTAAAGATGGTACGCGTTTTGCTGCATCATGCACACAATCCTTCCAAATTCCGGTATGTAGTGGGCAAGAAATCTCAGGCGGTTCATAAGGGAAAGGGTTTTATAGACATTTTTTCCGTTTTTCAGAATTCCGATAAATATCCGGTTGAATTTCGGATTGTTTCTTGTCTTTTCATCAATAAGCGGAACTTGATCCCTTATAAGCCTTCTCATATACCTGCTAATTTCAACGCCGTATCTGTCGGCATACTCAAAAGCCCTTACGAGATTTGCGGGATTTTCGGTTAAAACATTTTTCCCCGTAACGGAAAGGGCGCCGCCGCTTATTGTGAAGCCGTTTCCAAGGTGGCGGGTTTTGGATTTTTGCGCGGGCCGCCACGAACCCTCGCTGACCTTTTCAACCACTTTGTCAAACTGCTCGCTCACAAATCCGGCGCGCAGGTAGTAGATTCTCATAAACCTTTCAACCGCTTTGGTTGAGGAATCGCGGTGTCCGAAAAATTTCGCCACCTCGCTTTGAATATCAAAGCTGAGCCGGTCCTGTTTTTTTCCGGCAAAGTAATGAAGGTCGGAGCGCAAAAGCAGGAGAAAGCTCATGCACTTCATCGTTATCCTGAACTCTTTTTCGGTCATAATCCCCTTGCCTAACAGCTCCTCGAAGGTTTTGATTTTGTATTTCGCCTGAGATATCCAGAGCATGGTGTTAATGTCTCTGATTGCTCCCTCCGCCTCTTTTACGTTAGGCTCAAGCATCCAGACGGAACTCCCGAACTTCTTCCTGCGCTCTTCGGCTTCGGTCAGTTTGCTTTCAATAAAACGCGCCGAACAGGAAGGCATCAACTCTTCGGTCAGTATCTTCCTCAGGGCCTGATACTGCTCCGTGTCTCCGAAAAGAAAACGGCAGTCAAAAAGAGAGGTCATTGTAACAAAATCGGACGCGCACAAATCCGCGCATTGCTCAACGGTTCTGACCGAGTGGCCGAGATCAAGTTTCAAATCCCAGATCGGATAGAAGATTTTCACCGCGACCTGCTCGGCAATCTCCTCCAGTCCCGGTTTGTAGAGAAGCAGAAGGTCTATGTCGGAAAAAGGGCACATATCTCCTCTTCCGTATCCCCCCAGAGCCGCCACTGATATGCCGGCGGGGATTTTCCCGTTGTCCGCGGCTTTCCTTATAAACGAATCGGTCAAACCCGTTCGCGCGCGCGCCATGTCCATTCCCGCGTATATCCTGTTTCTGGCTGCAAAGGAGAAGTGTTTTTTCTCTATCCTTTTCGCACCCTGAAGGTAAAACTTCTTCAGTTTTTCCTTTTTTTCTTCAGTCTTTCCGTTCTTTTTCATGATGCCCGTTTTTGCAATGCTACAAAGCTTCCTCTACCGCAGTTTCAGACTTACAGAAATACCGTCCCGTATGGGAATCTGAACGGTAAGAAAATCCGGGTCGGACATAACGGCCCTGTTGAATTCAATCATCCCTTTCGAGCCCGGCGAGCCGTCCGGCAACGCCGCCGTTCCGTCCCAGAAAGCATTGTCGGCGATAAAAAGACCCCCTTTGCGAACTTTCCCGCGCGAGACCGCAAACGCTTCGGGATAACTCTCCTTGTCTATATCGTTGAAAACTATGTCAAACATCCCGTCGGTTCCTTCCAGAATATCAACGGCGTCTCCGGTTTGAAATAAAACCCGCTCCCCAAACCCGGCTTTTTCCATAAACCGCCGCGCAAGAGAGGCGTTTTCGGCGGACTTGTCCGTGCAGATAACGCGTCCCGAGCCTCCGACCGCTTTTGCAAACCAGTAGGCCGAATACCCAAAGCCCGAGCCCATTTCAAAAACCGAACGCGCTCCAAGCAGAAGCGCTTGCTGAAAAAGAAACCTTCCGGCAAGACGCCCCACAATCGGGAAATCCCTCCCGCCCGCGACGGACTCCATCTCCGAAAGCGTCTCGTCAACAGGAGGAAACGCACCCGCGACAAGAGCTCCCATATAGCGCTCTATTTCGGGGTGAACTATGCTCAACTCCCGTTTTTTTGTTTCCGGTCTCAAGGTTTTTTACCGAAGTCAACCGAAACCTCGGCAAACCCGTCGCGGATGTTTGACGCGCGCGCGAGTACAAAAAGGAGATCTGAAAGACGGTTCAAATAAACAACTGCCTCCGGGCCGGTTTTTTCCTTTTTCATAAGCGATACGGCTTTTCTCTCAGCCCTTCGGCACACTGTGCGCGAAAGGTGAAAAAACGCTCCCGCCGGTTTTCCGGTCGGCAGTATAAACTCTTTGAGCGGTTGCATATCTTCAAGAAAACGGTCTATCCACGTTTCAAGCTTTTCAATGCGCCCGGCCTCTACCCTCGGAACATCAACCTCCGGCGGGCTGGCAAGGTCGGAGCCGAGAATAAAGAGGTCGTTCTGTATCTGCGCAACAACGGCAAGGATTTCATCGTCTTCGCAAAAAGCCCTCGCAACTCCGAGAGACGAATTCAACTCGTCCACCTCTCCATAAGCGGCGACTCTTTCGCAATCCTTGTCCGCCCTTGCGCCGCCCACAAGCGAAGTTTGACCGCCATCTCCCGTCTTTGTGTAAACCCTTGTTATTCGCCTTTTTGCCACTCAAGAAGCATAGCTCAGAGGGTTTGCCAATTCAAACCGCACCAAGGGGTATTGATTTTTCCGTAATTTTCCATTAAAAAATTTAAAGTTAGCATCAAAGGAGGAAAATTTTATGAAAAAGTTAAAAAACGCGCTTGCATACGCCATGCTTTTCATCTTGTTGCCGGTTGCGGTTGCAACTGCGGGCAAAACTCCCGACCCGCTTCCCGCGCCACAACTTGTCAAGGACGCGTGGATGTTCATAGCCGCATACAAAGCCGATCCCAAAACTCTTACAGAGCTTCTTCCCGATGGCTTGGAGCCTCACCCCAACGGGCATGTGGTAATAAACATGTACACCGTTCCGAGAAGCCGTCAGACATCGGGTTTCGGCGCTTACACGCTCACTTATCTGACAATTGAGATAAAAGGAAACGACTCATATGTGGTGGACAGGGATAACGGTTATCCGGGTAGGTATTTTGTCCACTACTTCAACAGTTCGAAAAAAATGAGAAATTTTGCCTTAGAGGCGGGCATTCCGGCGACTGAGGGGAAAACAAAAGTCGACACTTCCAAATCGGGCAAAAAACTGAGAGCGACTCTGCATGCCGGAGGAAAAAGCCTCATCAAAGTTGAAGCAAACATTACGGGGAAAAGACTTAAAAATCCTGAGAGCGGACACCTGAACTATTTTGGGAAAAAAGGAAATAGAATTGTTAAGTATCCAATCCCGTATCTGGGCTCAATAAAGACAATAAGCGATGCAAAGGTTAAGGTAGTCGCTCCCAAAGGGCACCCGCTCCACAAACTTAAACCCATTGGCGACCCCACATGGGCGGTATGGATGAAGGGCAGTTTTGTATATCCGCAGTTTCAGTATGTGAATTGAGCGGAAGAACAGGATTTTCAGTTTTCCCTTTGGATCCCGGTCTCGAACATTTTCAGGGGAGCGTAAACGTGCGAATATTCCAATATCATTTTGCGTATATTCTCGTCAAAGTCGAGCTATGCTACTTTTTGTTTCAGCGTTCAGCATTGTGGTAAGTTGCGCTCCGTTTCGCTTTCAAATACGTGAAACACGTCTACCATTCTACTGTATTGCGTAAGAGACTCCGCTTTCTTGCCCACTTTTCTCCAATGGTATAGTTTTATTCCGTTTTTCAACCCATAAAGAGCGCGTTTCAATGCCCCTGCCCGAAGACACAAGAACACAGATAGAGCAACTCGCAAAGAAATCCGTAACGCCGCGCTCGGCTTTGATTCCGGCTCTTTGGCGGGTTCAGCAAGAATTCGGATGGCTGTCCGAAGAGTCGATGCTTGAGGTCTCTGAGATTCTGGAAATATCGCCCGCAAGCGTTCAGAATGTCGCCACCTTCTATACGATGTTCTTTACAAAACCCGTTGGAAAACACACCGTCTGGGTTTGCAGGACTCTTTCATGCGCACTCAGGGGAGCGCAGGAAGTTGAGGAATACATTTACAACAAACTCGAAATCTCCTCAGGAGAGACGACCGCGGACGGCAAAATCACCGTTATGGAGGCGGAGTGCCTCGCAGCTTGCGGTTCGGCTCCGGTTATGCTGGTTGACAACGTTCTACACGAAAATCTGACCCGCGAATCGGTGGATAAAATTCTGGAAGGCCTGAAAGACAATGTCTAACAAAAAACTCAGAAAGGACGCCATGCGGATACTGGAATCCGCGATAGAAGCGGTTAATCCCGCGCGGTGTATGTTTGAGCATGTTTCCGTTGAAGATGACACACTGAAAGTCGAGGGGAAAAGTTACGACCTGTATTCCTACAAGGGAATATATGTCTTTTCTTTTGGCAAAGCGGCGGCGGCAATGGCGCAAGCCGCGGAAAAACTGCTCGCAAACCGCATTACAGACGGCATCGTTGTTTCAAACTCAAAGCCGCCCCAAGGGTTCAAACGGATGGAATTCATGATCTCAAGTCACCCGGTTCCCGATGAAAAAAGCGCTCACGCAGCAAGCGAAATCATGAAAAGACTTGAAAAAACTGACAAAGACGACCTTGTGCTGTTCCTTATATCGGGCGGTGGAAGTTCAATGCTCGCAATGCCACGCGAAGGCTTGACCCTTGAAGATAAGCAGAAAGTCACAAAACAACTTCTTGTCTCCGGAGTTGACACATACGGGCTCAACACCGTCAGAAAGAAACTTTCCAGCATAAAAGGCGGCGGACTTCTAAAACAGGCGCTTCCGTCCGAGGTTATAACTCTCATACTGTCCGATGTCGTGGGAGACAGCCCGGAGATGATAGCATCGGGACCTACGGTTGCTGATACAACAACCTTCAAGGAAGCGTGGCGCGTGATTGAGGCGCTTGAGATTGAGCATCAAATTCCCCCGAAAGTTGTTGTTGAACTTGAAAAAGGTCTTCACCATGGCGGGCAGCCCACCGGAGCCAACATTCCGCAAAACACACGCTCCCAGACAGTCATAATCGGAAACAACAACAAATGCGTATCCGCCGCGGGGGAAAAGGCAGAAGAGTTCGGTTACTCAACAATCGCGCTGTCGTCCCAAATAACGGGCGAGGCGAAAGAGGCGGCAAAATGCTTTGCGGGAATCGCGCTTGATATTAAAAGATTCGGCAAACCGCTCTCAATGCCCGCGTGCGTCATATTCGGAGGAGAAACAACCGTCAATGTGAAAAAGAGCGGAAAAGGCGGAAGATGCACGGAAACCGCTTTGTCTTTCTGCATGGAGATAATAGGACATAAAAACATAGTCGGCCTCTTTGCCGGAACGGACGGAATTGACGGGCCCACCGATGCCGCAGGCGCGATATGCGATGGCGAGTCGCGCCTTATAGCTCGGAAAAGAGGAATCAGCGCACGCGACCACCTTATGGAAAACGACTCATACTCTTTTTTTGAATCTCTCGGCGATTTGATAAAAACGGGGCCCACGGGAACGAACGTTATGGACATCGGCATTATCCTAGTGGGGAAAGAAGTAAAATAATGAGCGCGATTCCAACGCTTGACGACCTTGTGGACGGCTCGCAGGGGGCGGGGCGCGAGCGCATTGAGTCCGCTCTTGCGGTTGCGCAAAGGGAATGGAACAACATCTCGAAGAGTCTTGGTATGTGCGGCGATACGGGCGGGTTCGACAAAAGCAAGTTTATGATAGGCTTGATAGACGAGGATGTGATAATCAAGCATCCGCTTATGTGCGCCACAAAATCAGTTGATATCAACAGCCCGACCTACTATCCAATGTATTTTGTAAAAAACCTTCTTGAGATGGACTCGCTTATGAGGACGAGGAAATATAGCACGCCACAGGCGTTGTATTGCTATCTTGAACTTGCAGTAAAAGCCGCCGAAGCACTTGGACTTTGCGGCACAATCGCAATGGGGTTTGGGTGCGGATACGCTGTTGCCCGCACGGGATGGATTGCGGAAAAAGGGCTCCGCAGAGAAAGGGAGTTTTTCCTCAAAACCTTTTTTGAAGACTCCGGAAAAAACCACGAATGGGGTTTCAAGTGGCATTCAACCCAAGTGAAAATAAAGAAGATTTTTGACAAGTTTACCCGTTGGCAGAAAGACGCGGTTCTTTACAAAACGGAAACGGCGGAAGAGAGAAAAATCAAGCCGTCTCTTGTCTGAAAAAACCGGCTTAAAACCGAGCGGAGAAGCATCGGTCTAATTGTCGTAAACTTCAAACCCGTCGTAGGCAAGCTCGGCAAATCCCGGCACCCCTATTTGTTCAAGGAACGCCAGCCTGGCCACGCCGAGGGGGCCGTTTCTCTGCTTTCCTATGATTACCTCCGCCTCGCCGGTTTTTTCATCTTCTTCCTTCGCGTAGAAATCGGGACGGTGTATGAAAATCACTACATCGGCATCCTGCTCTATGGCGCCGCTTTCCCTTAAATCTGAAAGCTGAGGGCGGCGGTCGGAACGTATCTCCGTTTGCCGGCTTAACTGCGAGACCGCAACCACGGGCACGTAAAGCTCCTTAGCAAGCGCTTTGAGCGATGAAGATATCTGAGCAATCTCCCTTTCTCTGCTTTCGATTCTCCCACCTCCGTGCATAAGTTGAAGGTAGTCGATTATTATAAGGTCAAGCCCCTTGTCTTTCTTGAGCCGTCTGCACTTGGCGCGAATTTCAAGAGCCGTCTGCACCGGGCTGTCATCTATGAGTATACGTGAACGCCCGAAACGGTCCGACGCGGCGGCGACTTTATCTATGTCTTTGTCTTTTACGCGGCCGCCTCTCAAGTCTGAAAAACTTACCTGCGCCATCATTGAAAAAACTCTCTGTGCAAGCTGAATCTCGGTCATCTCAAGAGAGAAAATCGCCACCGTTTTGCCGAGTTGCACCCCGGCGTGTTCGGCGATGTTCAGGCAGAAAGAGGTTTTTCCGAGACTCGGACGCGCCGCGACTACTATCAAATCCGCGGGCTGAAACCCCGATGTCAGCTCGTCAATTTTCCTGAATCCCGTGGCGAGACCCGTAATTGCCTGCTTTTTCTTCTGCGCTTCCTCTATGTGCTCAAGCGTTCGGGCGGCGAGTTCCGGAGGAGGCGAAAACGCCGGACGGATTCTTTTCTGGGCTATCTCCATTATCTTGCTCTCCGCCTGATCCAGAAGCTCCTCCGGGGTTACCCCGTCCGGGCCTTTGCGGGCTATTTCCCCACCCATTGAAATGATCTGTCTGAGAAGAGAAGTGTCCTTCACCACCTTCGCGTAATGAGCGACATTTGAGGAGGTCGGAACAACATCAGCAAGCAACGTGATGTAGTGGCTTCCACCGACTTTTTTGAACCTATCCGCGCCCGAACCGCTCAGATATTCGGAGACGGTAAGCACATCAAGCGGCCTGTTCTCCTTGTCAAGATCTATCATTGCTTCAAAAATAGTCTTGTTGGACATGCTGTAAAAATCTTCCGCGGAAACTATTTGAAGAACCTCGTTTATGCACGAGTTGTCAAGAATTATCGCGCCGAGAACCGCTCTTTCGGAATCTTCGCTTGTCGGAATGCCCGAAGAAAACAACATCTAAAAAACTAACCTCTTTTACCGTTCCCGCAACGCAAACATCGGATTCAAATTCCTGAAAACGGCATGACGGCGACTCCCAAGTTTCTAACTTCAAACAATGCGTATGTCAAAATACACGGGACTAAACGGAAAGCGTTTTGATGAGCTCCGTGTGGTCGGGAAACTGTTCCGATAGCTTTTCCGGGTTCCCAAGTTCAAAATCTTCCTGCGTGTGGGCCGGGGAAACCGTTGTTCCCATAAGGGCAAACTCGCCGCCCGGAACAAGACTCATGCCCTGCCACACTCCTCCCGGAACAACAACCTGCGGATACTGGCCAGACATTATGTCTTTGCCGAGAAACACCAGACCGGCTGCTCCACCCGGGGTCAAAGACAGCATCTGAACCGGGTCTCCTGCATAGAAATGGTAAACCTCATCGGACAGCAACCTGTGCATTCTGGAAACCGTCCCCTTCTTAAGAAAGTAGTAGATTGCCGAAGAAAAGTTCCGGTCGCTTTTGTATCGCCCGGGCAAATGCTCCGAGGAAACGGACTCCGGACTCACATAAGTCTCCCTGAAAAGTCCGCCTTCGGTCTCAAGAGGTTCCAGACCCAGTTTTTTTATAATGTTTTCCGGTTTCAATTCAAAGCGCCTTCGGGGTGTGTTGATTTACACAAAGACCCCTCTGTGTTATGATAACACCAAATGGCAGATTCCGAACAAACCTCAAAACCCGGGGAAGATGCCGGTGCTTCTCCAGAAGCCGCACTGGCAGCCTCAATAACGACCGCTTTTAACTTTGGAGTGTCCGCAAATCAGCAGGCGAAAGGAACAAAAAGCATAGCGCAGGCAATGGACGATATGGCGGCGCACATATTCTCAAGTCTTTCCAAATCATACGGCGGCAAATTTCAGCAGGAATACATAACCGCCAACGCGGAATATCTTTTGCAGATAGCCCTGCTGGGATACATAATTCCCTCAATATGTGACTACGAAGAAAACTTCAAAGAGCGGCTTCTCTCTCTTATTGAATCCCGCGCCAAAAAGCAGTCCGCTGGAGACGGAAAAGGTGGCGGCGGAAGTATCATAACTCCCTGAGACGGCTTACGAACACGATGAAGACTGGCAACCGCAGAGGAGAGTGTCGGTGCAGAAGATCATAAATCTTTCAGGAAAAGGCCGTCCGGTAAGAGGGCGGTTCACAGTTCCCGCGGATAAGTCCATTTCTCACAGAGCCCTCATAATAGCTTGTCTTTCGGGCGGGGCGGAAATTTCAAACCTTCTTGACAGCGAAGACATACGTTCCACTGAAAACGCTCTCAGGCTCCTAGGAGCGCAAATAGAAGCGGGCGCGGGAAAAACAACCGTTCGTTGTGAAAAACTGAAAACGCCGGAAAAAACCATAGACGCAGGAAACTCCGGAACAACGGCAAGGCTTCTTGCAGGAGTTCTCTGCGCACAACCCTTTGAGTCCGCCATAACGGGAGACAGGTATTTGAAAAAAAGACCCATGGAGCGACTTATAAAACCGCTTTCGCTTATGGGTGCGGAAATATCCGCAAGCGGTGAAAAAAAACTGCTTCCGCTTTCCATAAGGGGAGGAAATATCAGAGCCGTGGAATACAAAATGCCGCTTGCGAGTGCGCAGGTTAAATCCGCCATTCTACTGGCGGGACTTTTCGCGGGAGGGAACACAAAAATTGTTGAGCCGAAAGCGACAAGAGACCACACAGAGATAATGCTCAGGCATTTCGGAGCGCGAGTGCAAAGCGCAGACGGAAAAGTGGTCATTGAAGGCGGCGGAGCGGAAAGCCTCACAAAGACGGAAGTGGAGATTCCGGCAGACATCTCTTCGGCAATTTTCCCTGTCGCGGCGGCGGTGATAAACCCGGGTTCCAAGGTGGTTGTTGAGAATGTCGGAATCAACCCGGCGCGAACTGGCGCGCTTGAAATCCTCAGAGATATGGGAGCGCACATAAACGTATACAACAAAAGATTCTCTGGCGGAGAACCGGTCGGAGATATAGAGGCAAGAGGAACAGAAACACTCACGGGAACAGAGGTTAAGGGCTCCGTTATTCCCAGGGCAATAGACGAATTGCCGGTCATTGCCGCGGTCGCGTGCTTCGCGCGCGGGATTACCACAATATCGGACGCGGCGGAGTTGAGAGTGAAGGAAAGTGACAGAATAAAGGCTATGACCGAGGGGCTTGGAAAACTCGGCGCTCGTATCGAGGAACTTGAGGATGGAATGCGCATAACCGGCGCAAATCTGACAGCCGGTTCATGCTCTAGCGCCGGAGACCACAGGGTCGCAATGTCGCTTGCGGTTGCCGCGACGGGAGCGAAAGGAACAAGCCGGATTGAAAACGCCGACTGCGTCGCAATTTCTTTCAGAGGTTTTTTTGATTTTCTTGAAAGTATCAGAGCCGGGAAATGAGAAAAAAAACAGTGATAGCGATTGACGGACCCAGCGCTTCTGGCAAAGGCACGGTCGCGCGGATTGTGGCGCACAAACTCGGCATAAAATATCTGGACACGGGCTCCATATACAGGGCTTTCGCCCTATTCGCGCTGGAAAAGGGAGTGAAACCCGAAGACGGTGAAAAAACGGCGGCCTTGCTCACTGAAGCGCAAATATTTTCGGGTGAAACGAAAGAGAACAGATACAAGGTGATTCTTAACGGACGGGATGTAAGCGACAGGATAAGAACGCCTGAGGTATCGGAAGCCGCGTCCAGATTTTCGGAAATGGAAAAAGTGAGGAAAACTCTCGGACGCATTCAGCGCGTTTGTGGAGAGAATTCCAGCATAGTCGCAGAAGGAAGAGATATGGGAACAAATATCTTCCGCGACGCCGATTACAAGTTTTTTCTCACCGCGGAGCCTGAGGAAAGGGCGAGGCGAAGAAACTTGCAAACCGGAAAATCGGGCGGCGAAACGGCCGTTGAAATAACCGAAAGAGACCTTAGGGACAGCCAAAGAAAGCTCTCACCCTTGAAACCTGCCGATGATGCTGTGATAATAGATACAACGCACCTGTGTGCGGACGAGGTTGTTGAGAAAATTCTCAATTGTGTTGAAGGTTGGAAACCGTCTTGAAAAAACAAAATACCGTGTGCGCGACAAATTGCGTAAAAGAGGCGAGTTTATAAACGGGAGCAGCACCAATTCACGTTATGACTGATTTTGCCGGCAAAACCACCGAAGCGCGGGAGAGCGACCAGAGCTTCTCCCAACTCCTTGAAGAAATTGATTCCAATGAAAAAAACATTGTGGGGAAAGTTGTCAGCGGAACCGTTGTCCGCGTGGAGGAGGAGAATGTCTTCATCAACATAGGACTCAGGTCCGAAGGCATTGTTCCGTTAAAGGAATTTGCCGACACAGAAGGAAACTGTGAGGTAAAAGAGGGAGAGAAAGTCGAAATACTTATTAAAAGCACCGGACGCGGGCTTCCAAAGATTTCCAAAAGCGAAGCGGACAGCATCAAATACATAAAAAATCTGAACGAAAATTTCAAAAGCGGAGAGCCCGTCAGGGTTAACGCTTCAAAAAAAATAAAAGGCGGCGTGGAGTGCAAAATAGAAGGTTGTGATATAAAAGCGTTTCTTCCGTCTTCTCAGGTGCAGATAGGCAAAGGACACCATCAAAACACGGATAAAATCATCGGACAGAGTTTTAACGCACTGATAATTGAAATGGACCGCAAAAATGTGGTTGTTTCCAGAAGAAAACTGCTTGAGACACAAAGGGAAATCAAAAGAGCGGAATTTGCCAAACAGATAGATATCGGAACACAGGTCAAGGGAGTCATTTCCAACATCATAGGCGCCGGAGCTTTTCTTGACCTGACAGACGGAAGCGGAACCGTGGAGGGTTTTATACCCATAAGAGAGGTATCTTGGAAGCGCGTAAAATCCCCTTCCGATGTGCTGAGCAGAGGTCAGGAAATAACGGTAAAAGTTATCAGCATTGAAAACCGGGGAGAACGCATAGGACTCAGTTACAAGCAGACTCAAGAAACCCCCTGGGAAAAATTCGCGCGAGAAAACCCGCAAAACTCAAGAATCAAGGGCAAGATAGTAAATGTGAACAAGGTGGGGGTTTTTATTGAAGTGGCGGAAGGCGTCATCGGCCTTCTGCATCCCGACAACATAGATTGGCGGGGAACAACGGACCCGGTTGAGGTTTACGGCGATTCGAACAAGGGAAGCGAGATTGAAGTTGTGATGTTAAGATGCGACCCCGTGAAGAAAAAAATGTCTCTCGGAGTCAAACAACTCGGCAAAGATCCCTGGAAAGCCGCCATCAAAACAATCAAAAAAGGCAAAACTGTTATGAAAGGCAAAGTGAAAAAAGAAAACAGGGGCGGGCTTGTTCTTGAATTTGAAGGCGGCATTGAGGGATTTATCCGTTTCTCTGATCTTGCGGATTCGGATAATAGTGCGGGTCATAATAAAGCGGGTTTGGAAATCAACGGCGTTGTAAAAAATGTGGACGATGAGGCGCGACGCATAATCTTGAGCGAAGTAATGCTCAACAAACAAAACGAAAGGGAAACCCTCAAAGAGTTCAACTCGAAACACGCACAGGAAGAATCTCCGAAACTCGGCGATTTGATGTCTGGCAAACTTGGGACGCAAGACAAGGAATAGATGAAATTCCGTTACATAGTGGCGGGACTAATAATTCTGGGCGCTGCTTTTATTCTCATTAAGGAAAAAACGCCTAAAGTCGCCGTCCTTAAAATAGAAGGCGTTATTATATCTCCGGACGCCTATGCCAAATCCCTGAGAGAGATAGAGCGGAACGGCTCGTTCAAGGCTCTTGTCGTACGGGTGGACTCTCCGGGGGGAAGCGTGGCGGCATCTCAGGAAATCCACTCTCTTGTAAAACGTATTGGCGGGAAAATTCCCGTGGTGGCCAGCATGGGCAACATAGCCGCCTCCGGTGGCTACTACATCGCTTGCGCGGCGCCGGTAATAGTGGCAAGTCCGGGAACCATAACCGGAAGTATAGGAGTCATAGCCACTTTCGCAAACTACAAAGAACTGCTTCGGTGGGCAAAGATTGATTTTGATGTCGTCAAAACCGGCGAATTCAAGGATTCCGGCTCACCCCTGCGACCGCTTGAACCGAAGGAGCGGGAGTATCTTCAGGCAATGATAGACAATGCCCTTGAACAGTTCAAAAGCTCCGTGGCGGAAAGCAGGAACATCAGCCCCGAAACCCTGAACAAGATATCGGACGGAAGAGTGCTTCTCGGACAGAGCGCCAAGGAAGCAGGGCTTGTGGATGAAATAGGCACTCTGCGGAGCGCGATTGAAACCGCCGCGGAAAAAGCCGGAATATCAAAAGACGCGCCGATTGAAATATTCCCCAGACGCGAAGTCAGCCTGCTCGGGCTTATAATACCGGAACAGTCGGCAAAACTTTTCAGAAACCACCTACCCTCATCCGGACTTTACTATCTTTCGGAACGGTTCGGGAGCGGAAAGAATTTTTAATTAAACGCGCAGTCTCTGATATGCTATTATAGGTCACGACAAGGAGTACCGATGAAATACCTGAAACTGTTTTTAACTCTGATTTTTGTAGCTTTCGGCGCCGTTGTTTATCTTGGCAACAGAGACTGGATGAACGGAGAGATGGTTCTCAACCTCAACCGCGTTCCCTTCTATGAAATCGCCCCCGTATATACCAAGGCCGGAATCGCAGTCGCCGCAGGTTTTCTTCTCGGGATGATTTTTGCTTTGATACACTCCTCGCTGAACTGGATTGAGCTGATGCAAAGCAGGCGTAAAATCCGCCGGCTTGAAGGCGAGGCGGAAGACAAAAAAGAAGAATGAGGCCCTCCGATCCCAGTCAGCACAGCAAAATCGGCAAAACCTTCCTGGATAAAGGCAAAAATACCCTCCGGAGAAAACTACAAACGCCTTAAAAATCTTGTAGGCGCTTTGGGTCTCCATACCGTATGCGAGGAAGCCAAGTGTCCAAACATGGGCGAGTGCTGGAACGCCGGAACTCTCACTTTTATGATAATGGGAGATACCTGCACACGAAGCTGCGGATTCTGCCATGTAAAAACCGGAAACGGCGGGGAACTTGACTGGGACGAGCCCGCAAGGATTGCCGAAGCGGTAGAAAGCCTTTGCGCCAACAACTCACTTATCTCCCATGTGGTTATAACATCGGTCAACAGGGACGATAAAAACCTGCAGAGTGCCGAAATCTTTGCAGCGACAATAAAAAAAATCAGACAGTCCGCCCCTTCGGTGAAAATAGAGTGTCTGATTCCGGACTTCAAAGGCAGTTACGAATGTCTACTTGCCGTTCTTACGGAGAAACCCGATGTACTCAACCATAACATTGAAACGGTGCCAAGGCTCTACGGACTGCCGCAGAAAACCCAGTCCGGAAAAGTCCGCGCCGTTCGCCCTCAAGCGGTTTATGAACGTTCTCTTGGGCTTCTTGAAACGGCTTCGCGTGAAGGAAAAAAGGGAATGCTCACAAAATCGGGCATAATGCTCGGCCTCGGAGAGACTTTTGAAGAAGTAACTTCCACATTGCGAGATCTGCATTCGGTCGGTTGCGACATAGTTACGATAGGACAGTATCTGCAACCGACATACGACCATATTCCCGTTTCGCGGTTCTACCATCCGGTTGAATTTGAGTCCATGAAGGACTACGGGGAAAAAATAGTCGGCATACCCCATGTTGAATCAGGGCCGCTTGTGCGTAGTTCCTATCACGCGGAAAAGCAGGTTCTCAAACTCGCATCCAAGGAAGAATCATCCGCGGACGGCACGGCAAGGGAGATTCTGGCTTAACCGTCAATGAAATATCTGATTCTTCAGGGCGACGGAATGCCCGACAGGCCTCTTAAAGAGCTTGGAGGCAAAACCCCTCTTGAGGCGGTAGCGACTCCGAATCTTGACTTTGTGGCGCGAAATGCCACAGCGTTTGGCATTGCAAAACCCATTCCGCAATCCCTGCCCGCCGGCAGCGATGTGGGAAACCTCAGCGTTCTCGGATATGACCCTCTTGTCTATTTCACGGGCAGGTCTCCGCTTGAAGCGGCGGGAATGGGCATCTCTCTCAAAAAAACCGAGATGAGCTGCAGATGCAACCTTGTAACCCTCGGCAAAAAACGCGGAAAAATCGTAATGGAAGACTATAGCGCGGGACACATTCCCACGGAACAGGCAAGGGAGCTGATAAAAGCCATCGCGCAAAAACTTGAAACAAAAGACATAAAATTCTTTCCGGGAGTCAGTTACAGGCATCTTGTTGTTATCAACGGCGCAGGAAGCGTGATTTCGTCCACACCTCCGCACGATATTCTCGGAAAAAAAATCGCGGACTTTGTTCCATCAGGAAAAGACTCCGGTTTGCTCAAACAACTTATGAAAGAAGCAAAAGATGTGCTCAAAAATCATCCCGTAAACAAAAAAAGGGTTCAAAACGGAGAAAAACCCGTAACGGACATCTGGCTCTGGGGCGAAGGAACCGCACCCACATTACCGGCGTTTGAGAAGACCTATGGCGTTTGCGGAGCGGTCATATCGGCGGTTGATCTGGTAAAGGGCATAGGAAATTGCGCGGGAATGAAAGTTGTGGATGTACCGGGAGCTACGGGTTATCTGGATACAAATTACGAAGGAAAAGTTGAATACGCGCTGAAATCCCTTAAAACCGCAGACCTTGTAATGATTCATATAGAGGCAACCGATGAGACCGGACACACCGGCCAGACGAAGCTCAAACTGCGGGCGGTTGAGGATTTTGACTCAAGGATTGTCGGCCCCGCGCTTGAGGGAATGAAAAAATTCGGCGACTTCAGAGCGCTTGTAACATCGGACCATCCCACACCCTTATCGCTGAGAACTCATTCAAGAGACCCGGTGCCGTTCGCAATTTACGATTCACGAAGCCAACGCGGAAATTCCGGGCTGGTCTATTCGGAAAAATGCGCGGAGGAGACCGGAACGGTATTCGAGGAAGGATGGAAACTTGCGGGCGCTTTGATAAACCCGTAAGTCGTTTTTTTTTAACGCGATAAAACCTTTGCGCACCGGGTAAGGTTTTGACATTCTTTTTTTGTGACAAGAACGACATCTTCTAGGCGGACTCCCCCGATACCTTCATAGTAAAGCCCCGGCTCAACGGTAACAACATTGCCCTCTTCAAGAACGCCGCCGTAGAGGTTGATATTTGGCGGCTCGTGAAGCCCCATGCCCAAACCGTGCCCGGTGGAATGTATAAAACCCTGCGGATTATCTCCGCGGCTTGTTTTGAAACCCTCGGAATCAAAAAACCCCGTAACTGCATTGTGAACATCAGCGGTTTCAACCCCGTGTTTTATCATTTCAATCGCAATCTTCTGCCCTTTCAGAACCGTTTTATATATTGCCGCAAGATCGGGTGACGGCTTGCCCTTTACAACAGTTCTTGTCATATCGCCGAAATATCCGTCCTCAGACTTTGGAAATATGTCAATAACAACGGGACTGCAGCCAAAAATAGGACCCTCGCCAGAGTAGTGTGGCATCGCCGAATGCTCTCCGCAGGCGACTATTGTTCCGCTAACGGAGTATCCTTTTCCCGCGAGTTCGGAGTTTATGGCGCGCTTTATCCGCTCGGAAGTCAGCGGCTTTCCTCCGGAGAACAAAACGCCGTTTTTCCCGATTTTCGCATCAAACACCAGATCCGTCGCCGTTTTCATTGCGGCGGCGGTGTCTCTCAGAGATTTTCTGATAAGCGCGATTTCACGCGGAGTTTTTTTCATTCTCTCGTTAAAAATCATCCCACGGCCGCAACATTTGACTTTAAAGCCTTTTTTTCTCAAATCGTCGGCAAAAGCCACCGGAAACAAATTTTGAACCTCCACACGGGAGATCCTTCTTTCCCTGAGAATCAAGCCCGCAACATCAACAAGGGAATGCTTCTTTTTCCCGTTCGCCCGAAGTTTTACCGTATATTCGGACAGAGACAGAACCGTGGAGACAGCGGCTTTCTTTCTGCCACGCGACAACTCAAGGTCGTTTAAAACAAGAATTGACTCGCCCCGGTGTCTGATAAAAACAACCGGGTCAGGAACGAAAAAACCCCCCATTGCGTAAAGAAGGTCGGGATTGTTTTCCGTTGAATCAATAATTAGAACCGTTTTTCCGTTCTTCATTTGAGCAAATATACCGGATGAGAAAAGATTTCAGGGTTTGTTTTGATTTCCGGTGTGATATATAATCTTTACGTCTGCTGGTGCAGACGGGAGGTTCGAAGGCGATGTTCTCGGTAACAAAAAGAGCGGCCGAAGAGATAGGAAAACTGCTGTCTGAGGAAGATATGTCAAACGGTTTTCTAAGAGTGCGTGTGGTCCCTGGCGGCTGTTCGGGATTTTCCTACGAAATGGGGTTTGACGACGAAATTGAGGGTTCCGACCAAATTTTTGAGCGGGAAGGGGTAAAAGTCGCCGTTGATGGTATCAGTTTTCAATACATCAAGGGCGCAAGTCTTGACTATCAGGGCGGCCTGAACGGCACCGGATTTTCTATTATCAACCCAAACTCCAAAGGCTCATGCGGTTGCGGACAGTCTTTTAACGTCTGAAACTCTTATCAAAAAATTAAAAACTCCCCGCTCCGGTAAGCTTTCGCATGGACGGACGGGGTAGGGTTGTAATGTCAAAACCATCCAAAGCAGTTTCGGCGCATGAGGAAGCGAAGTCGTATCAGAGGATTAAATCTCGCGATATTATAGACCTTCTCTATTCGGATTTTATTCCCTGGAATAAATTGGAGGGCTTTTCGACCCACATCACATCACCGACCGGAAGAAAGGTGGAGATTCAAGAAGACCCCGCATTAATTGCCGGGGTCGGAACTCTCAAAAAAGGGGGCCAACGCATTGCGGTTATAGCCCAGCAAACACCTTCAAGCGAGGAAGAGCGAACGGGGATGAATTTTGGAATGATCAAAGCCGACGGATATGCAATTTCCATTAACATGATGAAATACGCCGAAGAAAACAAAATCATCCTCAACACATTCATAGACACTGTGGGCGGAGACCCTTACGAGTATTCGGCGGAAAAATTGCAGTCCTGGCTTATATCGGAATGTCAGGCGAAAATGCTGTCTCTCGGAACGCGTTCAATTTCAACAATCATAGGGCTCGGCGGAAGCGGCGGAGCGATAGCCCTTCAACTTGCGCATTGCCGTCTTATGCTCTCAAGAGCGGAGTTTTCAGTTATCACGCCCGAAGGTTGTTCGGCGATACTGTTCAGAAGCCCGGACAAAGTGGCGGAAGCCCTCGAGGTTCTGCAGCCGACCGCGGAATATATGCTGAAATACAATATCATTGACGGCATAATCAAAGAACCGAAAATCGGGAGTAAAAACTACAAAAAGGAAACTGCGGAAATCATGTTAAAAAGTCTTACCGAAGCAATTGATGAGATTGAAAAAAAAGACCTTGAAGAACTGAAAAACAACCTCCGGAACAACATCAATATGTGCGGGCGCATGGACAAATCCGGCTTGTACAATGTCATAACCAGAAAAATAAAATCGCTTCTACCATCAAGACTGTCAGTTCCGAAAACTCCCGAGGCGTCTCAAATTCAGCTCGCTATCTACGGGGCGGAACAGTTTTTCTGCAATGACGAAAAAGACTCGGAGGGGCAGATAATCCGCGCCGGATGCCATAACCGCTACAAAAGACAAGAAGTTGAAAATAACCTGTTTGCGTGCCCGTATTGCAACAAACCCGAACCGCTCGGTTCGGACGATTATATTAAATTTCTGTTTGATGAAGAAACATTCCACGAGATAAACCCGGAACTGACCATTGAACATATAGCGCCCGAATTCAACATAGCCGACTACTCGCAGACGAGAATAAAAATGGCGGGAAAAACCAATTCAAAAGACTCACTTGTCGTGGGATACGGCTCAATATTCGGTCGCCCCACCGGGGTGGCAATTTGCGATTTCCGCTTTATGGGAGGCTCCATGAGCGCTGTCTTCGGCGAGAAGATGAGAATAATCGTTGACTACTGCATACAAAACAACCTGGACCTTGTTTCAGTAACGGCAAGCGGGGGAGCAAGAATGCAGGAAGGAACGGTCGCCTTGTATCAGATGGCGAAAACCATTTCCGCAATTCTCAAACTCAAGGAATCGGGACTTTCATACATATCGGTTCTTGCGCACCCGACAACCGGCGGCTCTCTTGCCAGCTATGCGGTTCAGGGAGATTTCATAATCGCGGAAAAAAAATCCATAATCGCCTTCGCCGGGGACAGAGTTGTAAAACTGACCAGCGGTGGAAGGGGGGTGAAACCTGAGACAATGACTCCGGATTTCTATCTGAGAAACGGCGGAATACATATAGCAACCGAAAGAACTCAACTGAAAACTCTTCTGTCAGGAATCTTGAAATTAAGAAACAGCAAGGACTATTCCGAAATAGAAGATTTGTCCGTTCCCGAAAAGCTGGAAGCCGAGCGATAGGAACCGTCCAGGGCCTTGACCTTTTCAATCTCTCCGGGGGCGTCGTCAATGATGTTCCCTTTCATGTACTGGTAAAGAAAATTTGCGTTGTCCCTCGGAGCATCGCTTTTAAGATGTGGTTTGAAAAAAACCTCTTTTGTATGAACAAGACCCGCTCTGTTGTAGGAAGAAAGTTCGTATTCCATTCCCATTCTGAGAGCGTCACAGGGACACGCCTCAACACAGAAGCCGCAGAAAACACAACGCATAAAATCTATGTTATAGACCGAGGGCCTTCTCTCCACTCCGTAATCATCGGCCGGCTCGCTGACTATTGAAATGGCTTGAGTCGGACACGCAACTTCACACAGCTTGCACGCAACGCATCTTATGTTTCCGTCATCGTCCGCCGGCATCTCATGAAGCCCCCGGTAGTTTGGAGGAAGATCCTTGACCTCGTCGGGATAACTAACAGTTATTTTCTTGCCGAAAAAACTTCTCAGAGTTATCAGGAACCCTTGCAAAACTTGCGGAAAATAAAGACGCTCAAAGAAACTGAGGCGGGGCGGACTGACAATTTTGACCTTTATCGCCATGACGGAAACAGTAAACCTTCCAACTTGTCAGACTATATCACACATACGCGCGACAAACGGTGAGGTTGCATAAAAAAAGGAAGACCCCCGTAAGGGAGTCTTCCTTTTTTTCAATAGTTTCTTTTTCCGTTGCCGGAAAAATCGCCCCGTCAGCCGGCGGCTGCCGTAAGCGGGTTCCATGTTTCCGTGAGAAGCATCATTCCCGGAATCAGAAGGGTGAGAAACGCCTCAATTATGAAGAGATACCCTATAGTCGTTCCGAGGTTTTTACCCTGCGCAAAGGCAAAAAAGCAAAGCAGAGTAAGTAACGCCCACGCCACGCAGAAAAGTCCAAACAGTCCGGTTCCAGCTGGCGCAAGACCCACACCGAAAAACTTTGCGTACCATAGAAAAACAATGGTGCCAAACAAACAGTACCAACCAAGCCCTTTAGCATCATGTCCGTGCACAAAAACCGCATATACAAGCAGATAGATGAGCGCAAACACTGAAATAAGAGCCGTTGCATAAGCAAGAGCACCGCTGATAGCGTGAATTTTCCACGCTGCAAGAGCTATTAAAAGCCCCACACCAAGGTTTAAAACCCCGACTTCTTTTCCTCCTGTTTTTCCAAGCAAGGTCATACCGTTTGCAAAAAATACGAACCCCACTAAGAGCAGGACATAACCAAACAGTTGTTCAACTGCCATTTCTCCTTACCTCCTTTAAGTAAGCTATGTTGCTTTGTAACAGAAAAAACCGCTTTAAGTCAATACTTTTTAACAAACAGCCGTTTGGGCAAAAGCGGTCAGCAACCCAGTTCGCGGGCTATGACAAGACGTTGAATTTCAGAAGTTCCTTCCGTAATGGACGACAGTCTGGCATCACGGAAGAAACGTTCGGCTTTGTATTCCACACTGTAGCCGTATCCGCCGAGCACTTGAATCGCTTCGCTTGTAACCCATTGGACTACATCGGCCGCATACAGTTTTGCCATTGAAGCGTCTTTAAGCGCGGGCTTTTCATTACTATAAAGCCATGCGGCTTTATAGACCAGAAGGCGGGCGGTTTCAACTTTGACCGCCATTGTGGCAAGTTTGGAACTTATCTCCTGATGTTTGGAAATGGGCTTGCCGAAAGTCTCCCTTTCTTTTGAATACTGGAGGGCGTATTCAAGAGCGGCTTGCGCAAGACCCACCGACTTTGCGGCATGGGTTATACGCGCGCCCAGCAGAGTCTCCATCGCCAAACCAAAACCGCCCTCACCCACCAGAAGGTTCTCTTCGGGAACTTCACAGTTTTCAAAAATAAGCTCCGATGTGTCCGCGGCGCGGTGTCCAAGCTTGTGTATCTTTCCGCTCACACCGAAGCCTGGAAAGTCTTTTTCCACTATGAATATGCTTATCCCCTCTCCCTTTTTTGTATTGTCCGTATAAGCCGCGACAATGGCAAAATCCGCCATGCTCCCGTTCGTTATCCAGGTTTTTGTGCCGTTCAGTATGTACTTGCCATCCTTTTTGACCGCTTGAGATCTTATGCTTCTCGCATCGGAACCGGCTCCGGGTTCGGTCAGCCCCAGAGCGCCGATTTTCTCTCCCTTAAGTCCAGGAACAAGATATTTCTGTTTATGCTCCTCGGTTCCAAACTTGTAAACCGGAAAGCACGCAAGCCCGACATGGGCGTTCACAGCCATTGCCGCCGCAGACCAGATTTTTCCCATCTCTTCGGCAAAAATGCAATCGGTTATCTTGTCCATTCCGACTCCGCCGTATTCTTCGGGATACATGATTCCCAGAAAGCCCATCTCACCGAGCATAGGGAATATATGTTTGGGGAATTTCTCCTCTTTTTCGTGCTCCTCAACAAGAGGCTCTATCTCTTTCGCGCAAAAAGCCGCCAGAGTCTCCTGAAAAAGTATCTGCTCATCGCTCAGTTCAAAGTTAAGTGACATTTCTACCTCCGTAAGCGAGACCAAGAGTGAGCCCTTTCCCGCCTCAAATTATGAAAAAAACTTCTGAGGACATCGGAGCATTCTTTCTCCATAACACCACCCCGGTAGCCGACCGCACGGCTTTCCCCGCCATCGGTTCCGACTCCCAAGTTGCTCTCAAGCGCTCCCGCCTCGGCGTCATATGCTCCGAAAACCACCGTACTAATGCGCGAATTAAGCACAGCCCCCATGCACATTATACAAGGCTCAAGGGTAACATACAGAACCGTTCCGGGCAGCCTCCAGCCTTCGGCCTTTTGGGCCGCGCGCCGTATTGCAAGAACCTCGGCATGGGCGGTGGGGTCGCACAGGGTTTCCCTCTCATTGTGCGCCGAGCAAAGAACCCTTCCTCGCAAGTCCGCGATAACAGCCCCCACGGGAACCTCTCCCTTTTGCGCGGCAATCTCCGCCTCATGAAGCGCCAACTTCATAAAGCCCCTTTCTGCAACGGTTCCGCGAAGATTATTTTCTTGCACTAAACTTGAGTCCTGCCTCGCTTCTGTCCCAGGTCTTATCCGTTATTTCCTTTATCTCCGCAACTTTGACTTTCTGAGTGGCGGTTACGGGGAATCCGTCCTCGTAGACTTCAATAAACCGCGGAACCATTGCCACGATAACCCTTTCCGCCATCCATTTGCAGAACTCAACAGGGTCAAAAGTCTCGTCTTTTTTCAATGTTACGCAGAGTTTTATCTCATCGTCCGAAACATTGGGAAGCCTCATGCCAACCGCAATCGCCTCCTGTATCGCCGCATACTGCATAGCCTCGTCCGAAACGGCGATAGGGTCAACGTTTTCACCCGAAACCCTTATTCTGCTGTATCTTCCGGCGAAGTAATATCTGCCGTCAATCCCTCTGGCAAAAAGGTCATCCGAGTTGAAAAAACCTTCGTCATCAAAAGCCTCTCGTGTGCGCCTCTCGTCCTTGAAGTATTCGTTAAGGGTCGTGTGCGTAATAAGCGGCTTTATAAAAAGAAGCCCCTTTGCTTCATCCGGCGGGGTTATGTTATCCGAAGGGTCCCAAAAATATTTTACCGGCTCTTCTATATTGTCCGGATTTCTAAGCTCAACATGGTATCCCTCCATCGGAAAACCTGAAGAGCCGGGACGGTGGTCTTCAGGGTCTTTCCAGAGAACCATTCCCATTTCCGTTGAACCGTATCCGTCAATGACCCTTACGTTAAATCTCTGTTGAAACTGGTCCAGGTCTCTCGGAGCGGGAGAGCCAAGCATTATCCTGACTTTGTGTTTGGTGTCCCACTCGCTCTGGGGAGCAGACCAAAGATATTCCGCAACCGCGCCAAGCATATTGACCGACGTTGCTCCGCAACCCGCGGCCCATTTCCAAAAATTGGAAGCGGAAAAACGCGGGAAGAACACCGCGGTCGCACCCGCTCCCATGGCGCTGAAAAGACACATTACCTGAGCGTTCGCATGACCGAGGGAAAGAACGCTCATAAGCACATCATCACTGCGAATTCCCTGTTGCTGTATGTAGGACCTTACGGTCATAACAACACCACCGTGGTCTCTGGCAACCCCTTTGGGCATTCCCGTAGTGCCGGAAGTGAACATACATCTTTCCATATCATCCACGGAAATTTCAACTCCGGGGTTTGAATCATCGGAACCGTCAAACACGGAGAAAGGATGAACCTTCGCTTTTCCTATGCTTGCGGGAAGTTTTTCATCTCCTTCGGAGACAATAAAAACCGCTTCAAGTTTCTCAAGATTTCCGGCGATTTCTTCAAGAAATGAGATGCTTCCCGAGTCTGCAACGAGAACCTTCATTTCCGAATAGTTGATTACATATGAAAGACGCTCGCCTTTTTCGTCCTTGTTGATTGGAACCTGAACGGCGGCGGTTTTGTGCGCCGCTATGATGGAAAGCACATACTCCGCGCGGTTAAGCATATACATGCCGACCTTGTCTCCCTTTGAAATCCCGAAGTCTTTTATAAGCCCGTTCGCAACTTTGTTGGCAAGGCTGTTTGTCTCTTTGTATGTGAAAGTTTTGACGATGTTGCCGTCTTTATCTCCGACTTTGAACATCTCCTTGTCGGGAAACTGTTCGGCTCCGTTTTCAAGACTTGTTGTAACAGGTTGCCATTGCGTTGTGTCGTCAAAAGTGCCGAAAGGCAAATCTCCCGTTCCCACATACTCGCGTTCTCGCGGTTTGAATAAAAGGCGCATTATTTTAGTCCTCCTCAGGTTGTGATAGTGTGAAGTTGCGCGGTCTTAACCAATGAAAAATCGACCCGCTTAATCCCTCAAGCCATGAAGGGAAAAGCTATCCAAATTCAAAAACAATTTCAACTTACGCGAACAAAACGGGGCTTGCCGCAAATGCGGCAGAGTCCTTATGTAGTCAAAACCGCGTTATGGTTTATAATTCCGCCGTCAACTTCGAGGCAAGACGCCCCGCCATAATCAAATGATGTTTTTTGACTCGATATTTTTTGAAATCACTTTGCTTGTCGCCGGCATAGCAGGCCTGTGGATGGGAGCGGATTCGGCAATTGAAGGAAGCTCCAAAATTTCCGCAAGAATGGGAATAAGCCCTCTGATTATAGGCCTTACGGTAATAGCAGTCGGAACTTCACTGCCGGAGCTTCTCGTCTGCCTTGTTGCAGCGTTCAAGGGCTCCGCGGACATTGCCACGGGAAACATAATCGGTAGCAACATTTCAAACATAGGTCTGATAGTCGGCATCAGCGCAGCCGTGGGCGCAATTCAGGTACGGCAGGGTATCAGGGTGGAAGCGGCGGCGGCTGTGGTTTTTCTTTGCTTGCTGCTCTTTCTTTGCAAAGACGGCACGCTCAGTAGCGGAGAGGGGAAAGTTTTAATAGCTCTTCTCCTGCCTCTCATCGTGTATCTGTATCTCAGGCAGTCGGCAAAAACGAACAGAAACCCTGAGCCTCAACCGGCGACGGGAGGCCTTTGGGGATCGGTGCTTCTGACCGCAACAGGGATTGCGACACTTTTGCTCGGAAGCGACATTGTCGTTGAAGGCGCGGTGGGAATAGCCCGCAGAGCACAGGTGCCGGAGATTATAATCGGCGTAACCGCAGTAGCCGTGGGAACTTCGCTTCCCGAGCTTGTCTCGTCCCTTTCGGCGGTCGCGCGGCGCGAGGATTCAATCGCCATTGGCAACCTTATAGGAAGCAACCTGTTCAATATATTGATTCTGGGGCTGACTTCTTCAATACTTCCGCTCAGCATAGACTCGAGCATACCGAGATTTGAACTGCCGTTCGCAATCGCAATAAGCATAATCGCCGCGCTTTTTCTGAAAAAAGGCGCGACCATAGGAAGAGGAAAGGGAATCCTCCTGTTGCTTTTCTACGCGGTTTTTCTCTTTTTTGTGTTTGAAAAAAACTGAGACTACTGCAAGTAGCGAATCTTCCTTCTTGTTACAAGGCAGTTATTGCCCTGGTTAGCCTGAGTCAGGTAGAAGAAATTATAGGGATTTGAGCCCTCTATTTTCTTCATCAATGTCGCATAGTCTCCAAGCGGGCTGGATTGGAAACCCGCTTGCGAAAGCTCAAGAGACAGCGCCTCACAGGCATTGGAATACAAAAAGGTCTCGCTGATTTGAAGACTGCACTTCGCTTCGCTCTTGTCCTTGCCGAAAAAACCGCCTTTTTCCTGAGAAGGCACAGACGGCGATGCCGTGGTGGTGACATGGATAGTTCCCGTTTCACCGCCGGCCTGTACCAAAGCGACCGAGAAGAAAGGGTTGTTATCAGCATCTTGCGGGCCGCCCGGAGCGACAAAATCACTGGTAACAAGAGAAGGGTTATTCAGCCATCCCTCTTGAGTCTCGCGTGTGAGCAAGTCCGCGCAGACCTGTATTCCGCTGGAGCGGGCGTTGTCGCTAATCGGTGACGCCGATGCGCCCGAAGACATTCCCGACACAACAAGGAACAGAGATAAAGAAAGCAAAAAAGCAAATCTGCTCATAGTAAACATCCCTCCGGAAAAAATTTTTCTTAATTTAATAAGAAAATGCGGAAAAATCAAGATAACTTCACTTTCTTGTTTTCAGATTGAGGCCCGATTTGCTTCTGTCCCAGGTTGTTTCTCCGAGAAGTTTCAAAGCACCGAGATTAATCTTCTGAGTTGAGGTCAGTGGAAACTGTTTGTGTATATGAATAAACCTCGGAACCATATAGACGGCAACCCGTTCCGCCATCCATTTACAAAACTGCTCATGGTCAAACCGTGCCCCTTTTTCAAGCACTATGTTCAGTTTGATTTCGTCATCGGAAACCTCCGGCAACCTTACTCCGAGGGCAACTGCCTGATTGATCGATTCGTGCTTCAGGGCGGTGTTGGCAACGGCGTTGGGGTCAACATTCTCTCCCGAAACCCTTATTCTGCTGTATCTGCCCTGAAAGTAGTATCTGCCGTCCGCTCCCCGCGCAAAAAGGTCATCGGAATTAAAAAAACCCTCCGCATCAAAAACCTGCCGCGTCCGCTCCGGATCTTTGAAATACTCATTCAGTGTTGTGTCCGGTATGAGCGGACGGATAAACAGCAGACCCACACATCCGTCCGGCGGAGAGTCGTCACAGGCGGTGTCCCACATATCTTCAACAACCCTGTCCGTATCGTCCGGGTCTCTTATCTCCACATGATAGCCCGCCGTCACAAATCCGCAGGAGCCGGGGCGGAAATCCTCGGCATACTGCCACAGCACCATTCCCATTTCCGTTGAGCCATATCCCTCAACAACCCTTATGCCGAAACGGTTTTCAAACTCTGCGCGGTTTTTGGGAGCGGGACCCGCGAGAACTGTTCTGACGCGGTGTTTTCTGTCGTGTCCGGACGGAGCCGAAGCCCAAAGATATTCGGGAACGGAGCCGAGCATGTTTGTAACAGTCGCCCCGCAGTCCGCCGCCCACTTCCAGAAACCGGATGCGGAAAAACGCGGAAAAATCACGCACTCCGCGCCCGCCATTATGCTTGCAAACAGGCACATCGCCTGCGCATTCGCGTGAGCAAGAGAAAGCACAGTCATAAGCACATCCCCGCTTCTTATCCCCTGATGCTCAAGGTACGCCCGCACCGTCAGCACCACGCCGCTGTGGTTTCTTGAAACCCCTTTCGGCATTCCGGTTGTGCCGGATGTGAACATGCACCTTTCCACATCCGAGACAGAAACATCAACTCTGGGGTTTTGTCCGGGAAATTTGTCAAAAAAAGAAAACGGCAAAACCTTTGCCGAGCCGAGTTTTTCTGGGAGGTCTTGTGGACCGTCAGAATCGGCGACAAATATGAATTCCAGATTTTCAATATCGTCTGAGATTTCAAGCAGCAAAGGCAGGCTGTCTTTGTCGGTCATGAGAACTCTCTGTTCGGAGTAGTTGAGAATATAGGCGAGCCGCTCTCCCTTTTCATCTTTATTGACGGGAACCTGAACTCCGCCCGATTTGTGTATCGCAAGGATTGAAAGCACAAACTCCGCGCGGTTGAGCATGTATATGCCGACCGTTTCGCCTTTTTTCACGCCGAGTTCGCCGGCAAGCGCGTTGGTAATCCGGTTCACTTTGCCGTTCGCCGCGCCGTATGAGTAACTTTCCTTCACCTTGCCGCCGGAGTCCGCTACACTGAAAAGAATTTTGTCCGCAAACCTCTCCGCGCCCGCTTCCAGATAGCGGAAAACCGGCAGCCACTGTCCGGTGTTGTCAAAAGTTCCAAACGGCAGGTCTCCCTCGCCGACAAATTGTTTATCGCGCGGTCTGAAAAGAAGTTTCATTTTTATCCCTCTATAAAGTTCTTCAAAAGATCCTTTCCGTGCTCTGTAAGAACCGATTCGGGGTGAAACTGGACGCCTTCAAGCCGTCCCGCACCGGAGAAGTGTTTGTGTTTTATTCCCATTATCTCATCGTTTTCAGTCCAAGCCGTAACTTCAAAATCGTCCGGCAGAGTTACGGGGTCAATAATCAGGGAATGGTATCTTGTGGCGCTGAACGGGCTTGGAAGGTCTTTGAAAACTCCCGCGCCCTCGTGGTGGATTTCGGAGGTTTTTCCGTGCAAAAGGCGTTTCGCTCTGACAATATCCGCCCCGAAAGCGTGCGCGACCGCCTGATGTCCGAGGCAGACTCCGAGAATGGGCGTTTTTCCGGCGAATTGTTTTATAATCTCAACCGACACTCCCGATTTTTCTGGAGAACACGGCCCGGGAGAGACAACTATCATTTCGGGAGAAAGTTCTTCTATTTCGTCCGTTGATATTGCGTCATTGCGGTATGTGGAAACCTCTTTGCCGAGTTCACAGAAATAATGAACAAGGTTGTAGGTGAAGGAATCGTAGTTGTCTATCATTAAGAGCATTAATGGGATTATACACGAAGACCCCGTTTCTTTGCTCCCGATAGAAAAAGTTAGAAAAGTTATGAAACTTTTTGAAGTTATTTAATTGAAGATATTGAAGACTGAAAAAATGGATGAATGCACAGCATAGCTCAATTAAACCAATACAAACAGAGTGAGCCAAAGACAAAGAAGACCCAAAGTATCAGACTCATATAGTATGGGTGTAAAAAGCTTCTGTAAGAGTCTTTGGATTCATAACAAAACAAGTTAAAGAAGAAAGGTCGTTGTGTTATATCTCTGTCTATACGGGTAGGAGTTCACATTCTCTCAGCAAAGCATACGCTAATGCCTGTGCTATCAGAGCAAGAAAAAGGCTGGAAAAATACGAGTATAAAAATATTCTAAAAACTCTGGACAAGAGCAGAGAGGTTTGTGTTAACGACTTTAAAAATCCTTCTTAAATCACCGTAAATCTTAACTGCGAGATTTCCGCTCACCCCATCCCCCTCGCCACCTCAAGCGCCTTCAACAACGCCTTCACCTTGTTAACCGTCTCCTCATATTCCTTTTCCGGCTCCGAATCCGCAACAATCCCCGCGCCCGCCTGAACATATATCTTCCCATCCTTTATCAGAAAAGTCCTGATTGTAATACAGGTATCCATATCGCCCGAAAAACTCATATACCCGACCGCGCCGCCGTAGGGACCTCTCCTCGCGGGCTCTATCTCCTCTATAATCTCCATCGCCCGAACCTTCGGCGCGCCCGAAAGCGTCCCCGCCGGAAAAGTCGCCTTCACAATGTCAATCATGTCTTTTCCGTCCGTCATTTCGCACCGGACATTTGAAACTATGTGCATCACATGCGAATACCGCTCAACATTCATAAAAGAAGTCACTTCAACCGTGCCGGGCTTTGCTATTCTTCCCAAATCGTTTCTCGCCAAATCAACAAGCATTATGTGCTCCGCCCTTTCTTTGGCGTCCGCGAGCAGTTCGCGCTCAAGGGCGAGGTCTTCGTTTTCATCCTTTCCTCTCGGTCTTGTTCCGGCTATCGGACGGCTCTCAACCGCGCGTCCGTCCACGCGCACCATAACTTCGGGCGATGAACCGACAAGCGTCTGCCCGCCGGTTTTGAGAAAAAACATATAAGGGGACGGGTTCAGCGTTCTGAGCGCCCTGTAAAGATTGAGCGGCTCCACATCAAGCCCGGTCTGCCATCTCTGCGAGATTACCGCCTGTATTATGTCGCCGTCCCTTATATATTCCTTGACCTTTTCAACTGATTTCTCAAAATCGCGTTTTTCAAAATTAGAAACAAACTCTTCGTCCTTATCTCCGCCGGCGCGGGCGGAAACCGCATCCTCAGAGGCGAAAGACGCAAGCGCGCGTTTGAGCCGCTCTATCTCACGGACGGCGGAATTGTAAACCTCCTCCGCCTTCGCCTCGTCCGGGCAGTATGCGCACACAACCGTTTTCACATCGTTTTTCACGTTGTCAAAAACAAGCACCGAACCCGCAATCATAAAATAGAAATCCCACACACCGAGCACATCGGGGGATTTTTCGGGAAGGTTTTCAATAAACCTCACGGCATCGTAGTTCATATATCCCAACGCGCCGCCGCAAAAGCGCGGAAGTTCCGGATCTCCAACAAACTCGTATCTCGCGAGCAAATCCCTGAGCAGTTCAAACGGGTCGCCCTCAAGCCGTGTTAGCGAACCGGCTTCCTCTATCTCAACATTCTGCCCCCTGGCGCGGAACACACAGTCCGAACCGGAACCGAGAAAACTGTAACGCGCCCATTTGTCTCCGCCCTCTACGCTTTCAAAAAGAAACGAATCGGGGGAATTGTCTATTTTTGCGAACGCAGATACCGGAGTGTCTGAATACGCGGGAATTTCATCCCACACGGGGACAAGGTTTCCGGATTTCAGTTTTTTGCTGAACTCCTTGAAGGAAGGGCGAATCACAATGGGCTAATGGTAAAAAGTGTTAGAATAAAGTCAACCACCCACGAATACGCGGGAAAGGACGCGCTCAAGTGGCAGAAAAATCCGAAGACATCTTCAGGGAATACGACATCAGGGGAATTGCGGGCGAAGGCATAAGCGAAGAGCGTGTTTTTGCGATTGGCAAATCATACGGCGAAAAAGCCAAATCAAACGGGGCAAAAACCGTTTCCGCAGGGAGGGACTGCCGCCTGAGTTCGGAGAGTTTCTCCGCCGCCCTTGCGGACGGCATAACAAGCCGGGGCGTGAACGTTCTTGACATCGGGCTTGTTTCAACTCCGATGCTTTATTTTTCCATATTTAATATGGATCTGGACGGCGGGGTAATTATAACGGCAAGCCACAACCCGCCCGAATACAACGGGTTGAAACTGTGCATGGGCAAAAACGCCATGTTCGGGGAAGAGATAAAATCCCTTTCCGAAACGCCGGTGGAAAAAAGCAAACACGCGCGGGGAAAAATCATAAAAACCGGAATAACCGAACAATACGCGGACTTTCTTTCAGACAGAGTCAAAGTGGAAAGCGGGATTGACCTCGCATTTGACTGCGGCAATGGCACGGGAGGAATCGCTGCCCCTTTTGTGTTTGAAAAACTCGGCTGCAAAGCGGTTGGAATTTTCACCGAACCGGACGGAACCTTTCCGAACCACCATCCTGATCCATCCGTTGAGGCAAATCTGCAAGACCTTATAAAAACCGTGTGGAGCCGAAAAAGCCGGCTCGGAATGGCTTTTGACGGAGACGCCGACCGGCTCGGAGTTGTGGACGAAAAAGGAAATATCGTCCGGGGCGATATGCTTGTTCTCATATTCGCCCTTGAGATTGCGGAGAGAAAACCCGGAGCAAAAATCATCGGAGATGTAAAATGCTCAAAACTGCTTTTTGAACTCGCGGAAAAAGCCGGGGCAAAGACGATTATGTGGAAAACCGGACACTCGCTTATGAAAAAGAAACTCGCCGAAGAAAACGCTGCCCTTGCCGGAGAGTTGAGTGGTCATATCTTTTTCGGCGACAGGTTTTTCGGCTACGATGACGCCCTCTACGCGGGGCTGAGACTTCTGGAGATTGTGTCCGCCACGGGAAAAACAGTTTCGGAACTTCTCGCAGATGTGCCGGAAGTTTTCTCAACTCCGGAAATTCATATCGCCTGTCCGGACGATAAAAAATTCAAAGTAATTGAAAGAGTGAAAGCCCTGATGGCGGAGAATTTCCCCAAAGCGGAAATTAACTGCATAGACGGCGTGCGCGCAGAGTTTCCGGACGGCTGGGGTCTTGTACGGGCTTCAAACACGCAACCCGCGCTTGTTCTGAGATTTGAAGCGGAAAGCGAAAAACGTCTCGCAGAAATAAGAGACGCGGTTGAAACCGCGCTCGGCAAAGCCACGGAAAAATGATGCGCACGGTTGTATTCACAGCCCTTTGCCTCGCGGCGTTTTTGTTGCCGGAGCCGTCTGCCTCGGACTTTTGGACAGACTGCGCGGATTTCGACACAACTCCTCTGCACGATGTGAAAGTTGTTCTGATAAACGGTAAAAAATGGGCGGAAATCAAAGCGGAAACCGCCCTCACGGAAGATGAAAAACTGCGGGGTTTGATGTGCAGAAAAAAACTGCCGGACGGAAGTGGAATGCTTTTCCCCTACGAAAAACACGTGACGGGTGGGTTCTGGATGTTCAACACATACATAGACTTGGACATACTCTATATCGCGGAAGACGGAACGGTGATTAAAAAGGTGAGAATGAAAAAATGCCCGAAAAAAAGAGGTGAAAACAGACAGAAGTGGGAAACCCGTTGCGCGCTCCAATCGCGAAACTACAAACCTCCCGCGCCATACAAAGCCGCCCTTGAACTCCCGGCGGGTTATATAGAACGCAAAGGGTTTGACCCCGCCCGGAAAATCAGGGCGGAGTGGAAATTACGGTAACCAAACGCCCGAACGGAAACTATTTCACTTCGCGGACGGGAATAAACTTGTATGAAATCACATCGCTTCCGTCCGGGGCTTTTCTTATGATTCCGGTTGTAACTCCCATTTCCTCACCAAACGTGAGAGCGTCAAAATCGGAAGTCTCCACCTGCGCCATTACGCGCACGGTTTCGGGGAAATCCACAAGCGCGAGAACATACGGAACAACGTATTCCGGCATACTCCTGCGAACAACCGTGAAGGCGTGAAGAACCCCCGTGACGCTCAAAAACTTCTCCTCTATTTTGTCGGAAAAACTCACCGGGTCGGCAAGATATTTGGGAAATGTCCAATTGTCCGATTCAGGACAGTAACCCGCGACAAGACGGATATTTCCTTTATCATCCTCTTTGAAAAGCTCCGGCATAAAAATCTGTGGCTCACCCATAACTCGCACCTCTCAATAATGAAAATTCAAGAAATGCAATTATATCAAAAAGCGCGTTATTGTAAAATCCGCCGCTTTTTCCGGAGAAGGCATACTCTTTGAAATATGAGCCACTTTCTGTTAAAAAACTTCCCGTGACGGACAAACGGACTGCTTCGGTTTTAACCATAGCCGGCTTCGACCCTTCGGGCGGTGCGGGAATTGCTGCGGACATAAAAACATTCGCCGCGCTCGGAGTTGAAGGGTTTTCCGTAATTTCATGCCTGACCGCGCAAACGGAAAGCGAGGTTCTGGCGACACAAAAGGTTGAACCGGATTTCATAGACTTCCAGTTCGCGGCTCTTTCAAAAAAACGCACCGACGCCACGAAAACCGGAATGCTTTTTGACGAAGAAACCGTCATTTCCGTCTGCCGGAACATAAGAGACCTTTCAATAGAAAACGTTGTCGCAGACCCCGTGATAGAATCAAGCTCCGGCGCGCGCCTTCTCACAGACGGCGGAGTTGAAGCGCTGAAAAAAGAGTTGCTTCCGCTTTGCGCTTTTGCAACACCCAACATATACGAGGCTCAGGCGCTTTGCGGAGTTGAAATCGCCGGGATAAAAGACATGGAAACCGCCGCACGGCTCATAGCACGGCTTGGCGTGAAAAAAGTTGTCGTAACGGGCGGCCATCTGCCGGAGTTGGAAAAAGTGAGCGACCTGCTTTTTGACGGCGAAAACTGCTTTGGGATAACCCGCCCCAGAGTAAACGGCGGGGAAGCACACGGAACGGGTTGTGTTTTTTCTTCCGCGCTCTGCGCTTTTACGGCAAGGGGAAAAACCGGTTTTGAAGCCGTATCCGCCGCGGGGGATTTCACGGCGGATACGCTTATGAAACGGAATTTCTCCTCAGGGCAGGGAAAGTAAGAGGAAGAATTGAGTGAAAAAATTTTCATAGGGATTGGGACAAACCTCGGAAACAGGGAGGCGAACTGCGTTGAAGCGCTGCTCCGCATATCGCGCTTTGCGCGCGTTGAAAAAGTCTCGCCGCTTTATAAAACCGAACCCGTGGGCGTTGAAGGCGACCATCCGTTTTTTTTCAACGCGGTTGCCGTTATTGAAGTTGAAAAAGCCTCCGCGCCGGAGGAATTTCTGCTGGAACTTCAGAATGTGGAAAAAAACATGGGCAGAACGGAGAAAGGGTCCCACAATCCAAGGATTATTGACCTAGACATCCTGCTTTACGGAAACACCGTAACGGAAAGTGAAAATCTCAAAATCCCCCATCCCCTAATGCATTTAAGGCGTTTTATCCTTGAGCCGATGAGCCGTGTCGCGCCCGATTTCCGGCATCCCGTTCTCGGCAGAACCGTGGCGGAAATGCTTGAAAATCTGAAAGACAAATCGTCCGTGGAAATGTGGAAAATCCGGTTTTTTCCACAATATGTGGAAAACTCGTAGATCTGTTCAGATTCCGCCGCCGGTGAGCATCCTGGCCGCTTCAAGGGTGTTGCTCAGAAGCATGGTTATAGTCATCGGTCCCACTCCTCCGGGAACGGGTGTTATGTATGAGCACTTGCCAAGCGCGGACTCAAAATCCACATCACCCGTAACGACACCTTTGCTGTCGCGGTTGATTCCGACATCTATCACCACGGCGCCCTGTTTTATCATGTCGCCTTTAATGAAACCCGCAACACCTATGGCGATTATCAGTATGTCCGCGTTTGTCGTGAAAGACTCAAGATTTTTCGTGTAGCGGTGACACACGGTAACGGTCGCTAATCTGTTCAACATCATTGCGGCGACAGGTTTGCCGACTATGTTGCTTGCGCCTATCACAACAACATTAACGCCTTTCACATCAATTCCCACACTGTCAATTATCTTCATAATTCCGTAGGGCGTGCAGGAGATAAAGCGCGGTTTACCCTGCATAAGCATTCCGATATTTTCGGGATGGAAACCGTCCACATCCTTGAGGGGCGAGACCGCTCTCAGCACGGTCGGCTCGTCCACGCCGGAAGGGAGCGGAAGCTGGACAAGTATCCCGTGTATTTTTGTGTCGGCATTCAGTCTGTCTATGAGGGCGAGCAGCTCGTTCTGAGTCGTTGAGGCTTCAAATCTGTGCTCTTCGGAATATATGCCCGCTTCGGCGCAGGCATTTCTTTTTTTCGCCACATAAAGCTCGGAAGCGGGGTTGTTTCCCACAAGAACTGCCGCAAGTCCGGGCGTTACGCCGGTTTGCTTGCGAAATAATTCAACATCCGATGCAACCTCGCCCCGCGCCTGCCCGGAAATTCTGTTCCCGTCTATTATTTGAGCCATCCGCTATACGCCACAACCTGTTTTAAGAGCGGCGTTTACAGGTTACCATACCGAAGCGTTTTAGAACAAAAACAAAGTACTGGGGAAATCGGATGAACAACATAAAAAAAACGGAGATGAGAATGAAATCAGTTCCCATAATGAAACTTCTCGATGCGGAAATTACCGCTCTGGAAAGCGGCATGTGCGAACTCAGGGTTCCGAAAAAAGAAAACTACGACGGGATTTTTGAAACATTCCACGGGGGGCTTCTAACAACCGCGGCGGATACCGCGGCCGCGGCCGCAGTTCTGACGGTCGCGGGAGCCGACTCCTTCATAACAACAACCGATATAAACATCCGCTTTCTGCGTCCCTGCAAATCGGACATAACGGTTGTCGCAAAAATCATCAAAGCTGGAAGGACTCTGTGCCCGGTTGAGGCGTCAATAACGGACTCGGACGGGAAAAAAGTGTCGGTCGCTCAGGTTACATATATGATTCTGAAAAGAGATTAGCCGTACTTGAACAACGAAAAGTGCATTACTTTATTGAAAGACCCCGCAACAAACGCAAAACCGGGGGAAATCAAGTCCGAAACGGTTTTCAATCAGTGCGGAAAACCGTCCGGAACAGTAAAAAAGCATTCATACAAGGTATTTATAACATTTCCAACCCGACCGGCCGCCCGGTTGCGAAAGTTGTTAACCGTATGGCTTAATTTTTTTTGAAAATTTAAGCCCCGTTCACTTGACACACATACAAGGTATGTGGTAAAAATTACAGCGAGGTTGGGATAGCAGTTTGATATTTGTCGTTTATCAGTCTCTGTGGTTCCCCTCAATTCTCCGGTCGCATTGGAGCTAGGTAGCGGTCGGAAGACTACCAAAGGAGGTAAAATTATATGCCTAGTCACCTCAATGTCCCAAGTAAATATTGGGAAATGACGAAGGAGGTTCCGCCTCCTCCGATTGAGAGGGATATCAAGTCTTGGATCATAGCGAATCCTGCGGATCCGCTGTGGGACATCGATGTTCTTCCTCTTACTTACACGGACAGCCGCTGGTCGGCTTTTATTGTCAGTTGTTCAGAAGAGACAAGGCGCCGTCTTATTCCTAACCCACCGCTTGAGCCGTGGGACGGAGACGACGCAGACCTTGTTGAGTTCTGGTATGTTGACCACTTGAACACCATGCTTGGTCCGTATCTGGAGTTTGGTGTTACCATGTCGGCAACCTACAAGGACCCGAAAGGTAACGTCTGGAAAGGGGGTTACTACCCGTACATGTACCTGACCGGTGACGCACCCGTTGATGCGGGTCGTGTCCTGGGATTTCCGAAAAAGATGTCCTACATTCGCTGTTCGGTACACGGCGGTGAAAAAGGAACCGACTTCTTCGGATTTGCGATGTCGCGTAACGGATACCTGATGCACAGCGCAACAGGAAAGTTTGACGACAAAGATGTAAAACCTCCGTATTTCTACGGAAAAACGGACTGGGGCAAGTTCAACATGAAGGTTATTACAAGACCTGATGTTTCAAGCTCCGAGTGGCAACTTACATACTTACCGTCCGAACTTCCGCCGCCCTTTGACTCAATGATCAAAGGTCATCGCTTCCAGATTAAACCTGAGCACACCAGAACAGCATCGGGAGATGCCGTAAACTGGTTTATGCAGGGAACTCCGTTTGACAACATGGGCACGGAGCTCAAGGTTGACAAAATAACGGGAATGATCTCGTTTGTGTTCGACCTTGTAATTCCGCCTGCGCAGGTTCTCTGGAATGAGACTTATGAGAGACCCGCTGACTACGCCGGATTTGCGACACCTTACAAATACGGTCTCAGACAGCAGTTCCCCATCAGTCAGGGTTCTTAATTGTTAACTTTTAAGGAGGTTAATTGAACTATGGGAATGCAAGCAAATGAGTACAGTTACCCTTGGCTTGCGGAAGGCGAAGTCCCTCCGCTGCCAATGGATAGAGACAGAATAGACATCATTTCTCAGGGTGTCGCAGACCCTGTCTTTGACTATGACATCATACCGCTCACCTACACGGAGAGCCGCTGGATGGCTTTCGTCATCAGAGCAGATGAAAACGACATGAAAAAAATACTGCCTGAGCCGATTGAACTCCACGACGACGTCATAGAGTTCTGGTATGTTATACACAAGAACACAATGATCGGCCCTTACATGGAGATGGGCGTGACTTTTTCCGCTACGGTAAAAGGTCAGGATGGAAACACATACAAAGCGGGTTACTACCCGTACATGTATCTTTCCAACGACTCTGGGATATGGGCAGGTAAGGAGCCTTTCGGATTTCCGAAAAAGGCCGCTTACATCGCCGCTTTTGAGCATGGCACGAACAGCAATTACTTCAACATGCTCATGGAGCGTCGCGGGTATATTATTCACACTGCCAACGGACGTTATTCCGACAAAGAGCTGTCAGTAAAACCCGCGTTTTACGGACAGACGGACTGGGGAAGGATGAACTACAGAATCACGACCCGCCCGGATGTAACCAGTAGTACCCACGAGGTTACATATCTTCCGTCCGAGCTTCCGCCGGCATTTGGAACGGGACACCGCTTCCAACTTGACCCGGACAGTGTAAGGACAGCAACAGGAGATGACATCCGCGCTTGGTACATGTCAGGCACGCCTTTTGACTTCATGGCCGGTCAGATACCGGCTAAAGAGGTTGTCGGATTGATAAGTTTCACTTTCAATCTGATAATCCCGGGGGCTCAGACAATTTGGACCAAGACGGTTGACAGGTCAGCGGACGACCTCGGCGCAACGGATAGCAGGGCAATCGCCTACGCGAAACCGTTCGAATACACGATGCGTCACCGCTTCCTGCTCCCGCAGTACAGCCAGGGCTAATAAAGCCTTAGCACTGTGCTAAAATTAGGGAGGACTGCCCACAAAGCAGTCCTCCCTTTTTTTATGAAATATCCAAAACAGTTTGCCATCCGGTGTTTCTGTGTGGTCTCTGATTGTATAAACTGTTTTTCCGTCCTTCATTGGACGCAAAACATAATCAAATGTCGTCCGTTGCCATAAAAAAAGCCCTCATATCCGTTTCGGACAAAACCGGCGTTGAGGAGTTTGCAAAACAGTTGAAAAAACTTGGCGTTGAAATCCTGTCCACGGGCGGGACGGCAAAAACGCTTGAGCAAGCGGGCGTTGCCGTTACAAAAGTGGAGACCCACACCCACGCGAAGGAGATTCTCGGCGGCAGAGTGAAAACACTTCACCCGAAAATACACGGCGGGATACTCGCCGTAAGGGATGACCCCAAACATATAAAACAGATGCGGGAAAACGGCATTGAGCCGATAGATATGGTTGTCGTCAATCTCTATCCGTTTGAACGGACGGTTGCCAAGCCCCGTGTTTCATTTACCGAAGCGATTGAAAACATAGACATAGGCGGACCCGCGATGACACGTGCGGCGGCAAAAAACCACCGCTTTGTAACCGTGATTACGGACCCGGCGGACTATCCTGCCGTGATTGAAGAATTGGAAAAACCCAGCGCAGAGGTGTCTAAAAAAACACGGCTACGGCTTGCACAAAAAGCGTTTGCGCTCACGGCGGGATACGACTCGGCAATATCGGGTTTTCTCTCTTCTACTGCGAAACCCGACACCGGGTTTCCCGACAAACTTTCCGTCAACCTCATAAAAAAAACGGATCTCAGATATGGGGAAAACCCACACCAGAGAGCGGCTTTTTACACCGACAATCCGTCCGAACCGTGCGTTTCAAACGCAAAGCAGCTTCAGGGCAAGGAGCTTTCACTAAACAACATTTACGACACTGATTCCGCTTTTGAGCTCGCAAAGGAATTCAACCCGAAAAAAGAGGCTGTTTGCGTGATTGTAAAGCATAACAATCCGTGCGGCGTTGCCACGGCTCAAAACCCCGCCGATGCGTTTGTTCTGGCAAAACAGTGCGACCCCGTAAGCGCTTTTGGCGGCATAGTGGCGTTCAACCGCGAAGTTGACCCGCAGACAGCGCGCCACATAGCGGATATGTTTGTTGAGGTCGTCATTGCGCCGGGATTTTCAAAAGAAAGCACGGGCATACTGTCCGAAAAACAGAACCTCAGGGTTCTGGAAACCCCGCGGACAGGCGGAGCGCACAGCGGTAGCTCCCGTGATTTCAAAAAGGTTACGGGCGGAGCGCTCATACAGGATAGGGATTCAACATCGGACTCGGATTTTGAAGGCGCAAAATCACCCACTCGCAGACAACCGGAAAAGAGCGAAATCCTTGATATGCAATTTGCTTGGAAGGTATGCAAACACGTCAAATCCAACGCCATAGTGTTTGCAAAAAACGGCGCGACCGTGGGAATAGGCGCGGGACAGATGAGCAGGGTGGATTCGGTAAAACTTGCAGCAATAAAGGCGCAAAGCCCGACCGAAGGTTGCGTTATGGCATCCGACGCGTTTTTTCCGTTCAGGGACGGAATTGACGAAGCGTCAAAAGCGGGAATAACCGCAGCTGTCCACCCGGGCGGTTCGGTACGAGACAAAGAGACAACCGCCGCCGCGGATGAGCACGGAATGGCCGTTCTTCTAACCGGCGTCCGGCATTTCAAACATTGAGAAAGATAAAATCAACGCACGGCAAGGCGCAAAAAGCGCACAAACCGTCTCACAGCCCTTTGGGTATGTCAATGCTGTCGCTGATTGTCCCAATTGCCTTTTTAAGAGCGGCGAGCGCAGTTCTGTAATCCGCGAGAGACCGTATGCGTATTGACTGCGCTTCGGCAAGGTCGCGCTGGGCTTCAAGCACTTCGCGGGTTGTGGAAAGCCCGGCGGAGTATTTCTCTTTTTCTGTTTCAAGCACCTCGGTCGCAAGCCGCGCGGATGTTTCGGACGCCTCCGTGCGCCTGTATCCACTCCAAACCCTGTCCCTTGCCTCTTTCACTTCAAGTGCTATTGCCTCTTTGGTCTGCCCGTATTCAACAACCGCCTTGTTGACTTCGGCTTCGGCGGCTTCATAAATCCCGGCGGCGCTGCGGTTTCCTATCGGAACGGACATTTTCACGCTCGCCCCCCAGCTCACAAAGTCGGCGTCCGCCGTGCGTGAGACAGACTCGGAAAACCCGCCGCCGAAAACCGACAAATCCGTTCCCGGATTCTGAAAAATCAGGCGGTCGGGATTCCGGCTTCCCGCAAGGCCCCTGAGTGAAACAACTCCCTCAACGGAAAGTCTGGGCAACTTCTGGTTTGAGCGGAAGTTTCTCCGCTCTTCAACTATCCTTAGGCGTTTTGCCGCCTGTTTTAACTCCGCCCTATTTTCAAAAGCGGTTTCCATGAGCTCCGAGATATCAAGACTCCCGTGGAATTTCACCGTGGGAACATCTGTCGGTTCAATTTCCCCGTCAAGCGGTAGCCCGAGAAGGTTTTTTAACCTGTCTCCGGCATTTCTGAATTCGTTTTCCGCCTCTATAAGCTCCACCCTTAGCGCCGCGACTTCGGACTCGGCTTTCATCTCGTCAAGACCGGTCAAAACTCCTTCCCTGACCTTAATCCGGTTTCTTTCAAGCAAGTCAATGCCAAGATCAAGGTTTTGCCGCACAAGCCCGTATTGCCGCTCGGCGACAACAAGGTTCCAGTATCTGTTCTCAACCTCAAAAAGTACATCGGAAACCCCTTTTATGAGATCAAGGCGCGTGATGTCGCTCTGGAGACTTTGCGCCACAATGGACGCCTTGCCCGTTTTTGAGCCGAAGTTTCTGAGAAGGTCGTGCCCCACTCTCATATCCAGGCTTGAAGAATAAGCCGGACTCAATGACTGAATCGGCGAATCGCTTTTCTCTCTTGAGACCGAAAACCTGAACAAATCATAATACGCTCCAGACGGAAGGGCACCGGTCAATCCCATGCTTGCCGCAAACCTGCGTGTTTCAATTCCGCCCGAAACAAGAGAGGATGCGGACGGTTCGGAAAGCGAATCATAGGACGAATTTACCTCAAAAACGGGGTCAAATTTTCCACGCTCCGCTTTTACCTCTCCAAGCGCGGCAAGAACGGCCTGCCTGCTTATGAGGATGTTTTTGTTGTTTTCAAGCGCGAGAACCCCGGCTTGCTGAACGGAAAGCGTCAGAGCTTCACCCGCAAGCGCGCAAGGAACCGGAAAGAGAAAAAATACCGACAGTAAAATTAGCGCAAAGAAACTCACCTAATCACCTCTGGAGGGAAATTATAACACTTTTTCAGGAGTTAATGAGAAGGGGAACACCGCCAGATGTGGCGGAAAAGTTATTTGCCTTTCCGGAACGCCAAACAGATGCGGCGTTCCGAAAAGGGGGAAATAACGGGTTTATATTCTCTCGTCCAGTACCGTGTCCAGCTGAATCGTCAGGACTGTCTGCAAAGACCAGAGTCTGTCTTTGTTGGAGTTGTAGATATTACCAAACTCCTCTCTCAGAGCGTCATACGCTTTTTGCTGAACTTCCGGGGCAACCGGATTGGAAATTTCACCTGCTGCAATGGTAATGGTTGAAGTCAAACCCGGAACGCTGGCCGTTCCATCGGGATTGAGAAACTGAACTTGGCGTACTGTGGGAGCACTTCCGCTCTGTACGTCTATGCTATTGCTACTGCCGCGGACTATGTTGTTCCACGCCTGTCCTTCAAACATATCTTCCAGCCCGCCGGAGGCGAAAACCACGCTTCCGGTAAAATCAAGAGACACTCCGGGCATCAGACGGAAACTCAAAGTGGTTTCAAGTTCGTTCCCGATAAAGGTTTTCACCGACTCGCCTGCAACAAAAAGACCGTCCGTCTCGTTTGTCCATGCGGCAAGCCACTGGTTTTTCATCACAATACTTTCCGAAAGGTTGAAATCAACATAGAAACGCGCGTAGCGTGTGTTCTGAATTCCGCCCTCGGATTGCGTGAAAAGACTGCTGTTTGCGCTCTGGTATATTGTGGGAAGCACATGCTTGAGCAAGAGATGGTCAATATTATAAGCGGGGTTGAATGCGATAAATCCGCCGTCAATTGAGTCATTTCCTTCCCAGTATTCGCCTCCGTCTCCGATTTTGTCTCCGTCAACCCAGCCGAATTCTCCTCCGACCACTTCAACAATATCACGGGGCGTGAACTCAAGACGCGCCGCCCAGGCGATTTGGTTGCTTATTTTCGTTTCATCTCTGTTGAGCACTACGCGTCGGCAAATGAAGGCAGGACATGGATTGAAGCCTGTTACATTGCTGAACCTACCCTGAGCTCCGTTAATCTCACCCGCGAGGCGGAATGAGTTACGGCGGATGTCCAGCATAAACGAGTAAATCGTAAGCCGGTCAAGGTCTCCAGTTCCACCGCCGAAGTAGTTTCCGCCGTCAAAGTTTCTTTGTCTTATCCACGGATAAACAAAACTGCCAAGAGTAAAGTCGGTTGTGCCGTCCTGATACGAGGGTTTGTTATAGACAATTCCCGCGCCGATGCCACTGTAGCCGATGCCGGTTGAGGTAAGCTCATCCGTGCCGCCTGTGCGCAAATCCGCAAACACCATTGTGGTTACGGTTCCTGTTATCGGCGTGCTACTTGGCAATTCAAAAGTTTTCACAAAAAGGAGTCTGTCAACCAGAGTTCCGAAATCCGATGAAGGGTCATGTCCGCCGTTGGAGAAAATTCCAAGTCCCCAGTCAAACGGCTGGCGTCCGATTCTTATGGCGCCGAATTCTTCGGGGAGTTCTATATGCATATACGCCATACGGATATTAAACCATCCGGAGTCAGGTTGAACCGCAGCGTCTCTGTCCAAAGCGGGGCCCAGAGATGAGTCCAGAAACGCAACCGGGCTGTAAACCGGAGTCAGGAACGCTCCTCTAAAACTGTCAGTTGGTGATATACCTGAGTTAACAAGCGTTCCGCCGCCTCCGAGCAACTGGCTCGTTCTGCCGCCCCATATTACATTATCGGCAACATCCACCTGGGTTACGATTCTGATGTTGTCGGAAAGTCTCAATTCCGGCGCAAGGCGCAATGTGGTGTCAACAAAGAAAATCCTGTCTTTTCTTCCGCTGCCGGAGATAAGATTGGAACTGTTGAAAGTTGAGTTATTAAAAACCCTTGCCCTTGTTCTCATGAAACTCGGATAGGAATCAAAAGTGACTTGTACCGCGTGTGAATCGGGCGTTCCGATTAAAACCGCAACTGCCGCGAAAAATATATAGCGTATGAAATTGTTAAACATTCTTCCCCTCCTCATTAGGAACTCTGTAATCGTTAGTTTTACACAAAAACGGAAAACTGGCTCAATTCTATAGAAAGACGCAAGATTTTTCAAGTGTAAAATAACATCTTTACTCGTGTGGCTTTCTGATGAAAGCGGTGTTTGTTGTCTCCGGTTGCCCGAATTGCGCTTTGGCTTTTTCCGATTGCATTGTAACCAACAACAGAAACGAATAAAAAAGCTGTTTTCAGGCAAAAGACAATAAAAAAAAGGCGGCACTCTTTGTAAGAAGCGCCGCCTTTATTTGTCCCTTTACTTTGTCAGAAAAGGATTTTTTAACCGTAGTCTTATCCTTCAGCTTTGAAGAACTCGTCTATGAGGATGGTCAGTTTCGTTTTGACACCCCAAATGATGTCATCGGCTTCCTGCCCGCCGACTATTTGTGTACCAAGCTCGGTTGCTATGGCTGCATCAAGCGCCGCTTGATCTGTAACATTACCAAAGTCTCCGAGATCCAAGTTACTACCATCATTGTCACGCGCGAATGCCTGCGCCTCAAGAAGGTCAGTCACACCGCTTCCGGCAACCAGAAGACTACCGATGATGTCCAGTTTGACTCCGGGGTAAATTCCGACAGTCAAAGTTCCTTCAACCTCGGTTCCGATGTAGGAAGAAGCGTTCGGCTTCGGCTGTACTATTGCTACTCCGTCAGCATCCGCATTTGTACCAGAGACCACTGCATCATATTCATATGTGGCGTTAGGATTCCTTATCAGCCCGTCGGTCTCGTTGTTCCAGCCAACAAGAACCTGAGGAGAGAAAGAAAGTCTTTCCGTAAGGGGAACAGTTGTATACATACGCGCGTAGTAGGCGTTCTGCACACTGGCGTCCGCTCTGGCAAGAATGTTGCCATGCGCATCCTGATAGATGGAAGGCATTACGTGCTTGAACAACAGGTTGTCAAGATTGTAAGCCGGGTTGAAAACGATAACTCCGCCTTCAATATCGTCACCAGCTATCCAAGAACCGTCGTTTTTGTCTCCGTCAGCCCAACCGAACTCCGCTCCAACCACAGTCAAGTAGTCTATGGAAGAAGGAGAGTATTCGCCGCGAACCACCCAAAGCAAAGCGTTTGAGAGTGATGAATCCGCCGCGCCAAGAATGTTCTCTATCTCACCGAATCCGCCCTGAAGCTCACCGGCCAATCTCCAGGATGAACCTTTAAGGTCAATCAAACCTGAGTAGAGGGTGTATCTGTCAAGATCGCCGAATCCGCCTATAAAAGCATCCTGATGGATGTAAGGGAACACATAACCGCCAACGGTAACGTTGACTCCGTTCATGTCAGCGTAGTTATAAATAAGAGCAAGCGCTCCGCCGTCCCAGCCGTCTCCGGTTCCGGTGTTAAGACCCGTCCCCTGAGTGATTCTGTCAGACACGAAAACCGCCGTAAGACTTTGGTCAACGCCAAGTCCGAAGGTTTTCAGCCACAGGAACCTGTCAACAAGGAAACCACGGTCGCTGTCGGGGTCCCAACCGCCGTTGGCGAGGATACCAAGTCCCCAGTCAAACGGCTGGCGTCCAACCCTGACAAATCCGAGATTGTTCGGAAGAACAATGTCAGCGTGCAACATACGGATGTTGAAAAATCCGTTGTCTCTCTCAACGGCACAGAAGTTGCCGAATGTAAGACAGTCGTCAGTGGCATTTCCGTGAAGAATTGTGCCTCTGAATGTGTCGCCCGGTGAAGCGCCGGAATTGACAATAGTGGAACCGCCGCCCAGAAGCTGGTCTGTGAATCCGCCCCATACATTATTGTCGAGAATATCAACCTGTGCCCTAATCGTTACAGCATCGCTCAAAACAAGCTGCGGTGTAACGCGAAGGGTGGTGTCCACAAAAAAGATGCGATCGTCACTTTCATTAGCGGACGCCGATCTGTAAGTCGCGCCTTCAATATAACGCGCCACAGTGGACATATAACTGGGAAATCCTCCCAGGTTCACTTCAACAGCGGATGCCGGAGCAGCCACCGCAAAAGCAATTAGAAACATTATAAGCCATTTAGCCTTCCTCATGTCTCCTTACCTCCTTTACGATTTGTCGGACTTTGAGTCCGCAACATCAGGGCAATTATAAGTAACGCTTGACCCAAGTGTCAAGAAGAATCTAACAATCACCTAAGGATGAAAAGCGAACCGAATCCAACCTCAAATCGGTTTGTGGGAAATGATATAGCAAGAGGTCAGTTTATTCAAGGGTTTTTTTCATACTTTGCTAACGGCGAAAAGAACAGACAAAACGCCTACTGGAAACAACTGAAACTGGGCTCTGAGGGATATTACAGATACACCTGAAATTGAGCCCTGAAGATGTTTTTCTCAAGGTCGCCGCCGTTCAGAGCATTCTTCTCGGCGCCGTAGGTGTAGTCAAGCTGAATCTTCACGCGGTGCTTTGCGATATAGTAGTTCACGCCGCTTGTCCAGGCCCATTCGTCATTTTCGCTTGAATCGCTGTCAAACGACTTGCCCGCATACCGTGTCGCAATCTCAACTGAGGGCAGAACAAAGAACCCGCCCTGAACCCTGTATGCGTAGTTGTTGTAGTATCTGAGTCCCGCCGCGCCTTCGGTGTCGGCATTTGCTCCCGTTCCGCCAACAACTCCATCGGCTCCCAAATCCGCGTCCCGACTCTCAAACTCCCGCTCGTTGAAATAGTAGAAAGCGGCCTCAAGATTCCACCTTGAAAACTTGGCGGCAAAATCGGCTGTCACACCGTAGTGTCTGTTATCATCCGGAGTGGAACTTCTCCCAACCAAAACCGCGCCCGCGGCGGGAAGGAAAAAAACGTTTACCGCATCCGACCTCTCGCCGTAGTAGTAATAACCGCCCGCGCCGAAGGCAATCGCGGTTTTTCCGGCAAAATTCGGGGAGATTTTATAATCCCCGCCCGCCGTGAAACCTCCGCTTGAGTATTTTAACTCGCCGCAACAGACATTCACCTGAACCCTTCCGGCCGCAAGCATATTACGCAGGTCTTTGAATTTATTATTGCCAAGCTGAAACAATCCGGTTCTGTAGGCGATGAGGTTTCCTAAAATGCCGCCGAAAGAAATTCCGTCTGCTCTGGACGCGCCTACGCCGAACTCCCTTGCAATTGAACGGTCAACAAACTGAAGCGTGGAAGAGGAATTGAGAGACTCTCTTCCGTAGGAAAATTTGTGTCTTCCGACTTTTACATCCGACCACTCCTGTTTTGCAATCACAATAAAGGCGTCTTCTACAGACAAATCTTCATCCCTGTCTTCCCGTCCGGCGCTTCCTGCGAGTTGGAATTCCCATTTCAGCCACTTTTCGTAAGCATGTCCGCCGAATTTCAACTTGAGTCTGCGTATCATAAAGTCGGTTACGGCGTCCTCATCGTTTTCGTTGGTGTTCTCAACATCCGCCCTGAACTGTATGCGGAAGTTCTGTTTGATTTTGAACTTTCCGTCACCGCTTTCGTAGTAGAGCCCTTTTTCGTAGCCGTATTCGCCGTTCGAACCGGCGACGGCAAAAGATTGAGCGGGTATCGCGGCGGCGGCAAAAACCGCAAGTACAAGAACCGTGAAACTCCTTGAAATAACCATATCTGAAACTCCTACCGTGAGTTGGTGCGGGAGACACGCTCCCATTTTGAAGCACAATGTTAAACCGTAACAACAAAAAGGCAAATCGCAAAAAAAACCCGCGCCGCTGAAACCTGAGTGCGGGGTATGTATATTCCAATACGGCGCAATGTCGGAAACAATAGCAATCGTTGATGACGAGAAGGATATTCTTGAAATCATCTCGTCTTCGCTCAAAAGCGAGGGTTTCAAAACAAAAACCTTCCGCAACGGCAGGGAGTTCCTTCTCTCGCTGCGCTCATTTTCGCCGGATTTGGTTCTTCTTGACCTGATGCTTCCCGAAACGGACGGGATTGAGATTTGCAGACATCTCAAAAGCGCGCAGAAAACCGCTTCAATCCCTGTGATAATGGTTACCGCAAAGGCGACCGAGCTGGACATAGTGCTGGGACTTGAGTTGGGAGCGGACGACTACATAACAAAGCCGTTCAGCCCGCGGGAACTTGCGGCTCGCGTCAAAATGGTGATTAGAAGGTGCAAACTCAGGGAAAAATCCGGCGACGGGGATGTGATTCAAATTGCAAACCTGACCATAGATCCGGAAAGTTTTGTTGTGAGCGTCTGCGGAAAACCCGTTGACCTTACGGCGACACAGTTCAGGATACTTGAGTTTCTCGCACAAAACCGGGGAAGGGTAATGACAAGAGACCGGATACTCAAGAAAAAGACCTCAATGGACGACCGGCTTGCATACGACCGCACCGTTGATGTGCATATAAAAAACCTGAGGGACAAAATAGCGGGCAGCGGCGTGGAAATTCAAACCGTGCGCGGCATTGGCTATAAAATAGAAGTGGCGGACGCAAAAACTTGAGGATTTTCTTTCTGCAGGCATCTTTCTGTGCCATCGCGGGTGTGATTTCATATTTTAACTCTTCGGGAGGGCGGGACGCTTTTATACTCTCCGTTGCCGTTGCCGCGATTGCGGGCGCGGCGGTCAAAGTGTCTTCGGTAAGCCGGGGCAGAAAAATAGCCCGCGATGTAACCGGCTTTGCAAAAGCCCTTATCTCAAAACAATTCCCGCGCTATGTTCCCGCCGTGTCGGAAGGAACCGAGGAAATGACAAAAACCCTCAACCTTGCGGCGCAAACAATGAAAAACCGCTTTGAAACCGCAGAAAGGCAGAAAGCGAGACTTTCCGCCATTCTGAACGCCACAAGCGAGGGAGTGCTGTGCGTCTCGCCGGGCGGACGGATAACAATGGCAAACACCGCGGCGCGCGCAATGCTTGCCGCAGACGGCGACATAACAGGAAAAAACTACTGGGAGGCGGTTTTCAGCTCGCCGATGCGGCAAGTCATAAGAGACGCACTTGAATCGGACGCCCCCGTGCGGCGCGAGATAATAAACCTCTACCCGTCCAAAAATTTCTATATGGCAAGTGCGGTTCCCCCCGCAAAAAAAAACGGCGAGCTCGTGCTTGTTCTTTTTGACTCAACTGAGTTCAAAAAACTTGAAACGGCGCAAAAGGATTTGATAACAAACATATCCCACGAAATACGCACGCCTCTCACCTCCATAGTCGGAGCGGCGGAGAACATCTGCGAGCGCACGCGCGGCGCGGATAGCGAAACGGTCAAACTCGCCGCCATGCTTGAAAGAAACTCAAAACGGCTCGCAGAACTCTGCTCGCGCGTCATCACCCTTGCGGAACTTGAGGAAAGAAGCGACGATAAGTCCCGGTTTATCTCTTTCAACCTTGCCGAAGCGGCCGTGAACGCGGCAGAGATAATGAGAGCGGAGGCGGAGAGAAAAAACATAACGGTGGAGGTTGTGCAAAGCCCGGAACTCCCGATGAAGGGAGACCGGCTGATGATTGAAAATATGCTTGTCAACCTGATTGAAAACGCCGTCAAACACTCCCCGGACGGCGGCAGGGTTGAGGTCAGTCCGGGCGCGAAGGGCGGCGAGGTCGTAAAAGTCTCCGTGAGGGACCGTGGTGAGGGCATTGAGCGCAAGGATATAGGAAGAATTTTTGAGCGTTTCTACAGGGGAGCGCAGGGCGGACGCGGGAACGGGCTTGGGCTCAGCATCGCCCGCCAGACGGTTGAAATTCACGGCGGCGCGATAAATGTTGAAAGCGAACCGGGCAAGGGAAGCGTTTTCACGGTTGATTTTGAAAGGGCAAAACCGGAAAACTGAACGGCGCGTTTTTCAGGAGTGTTTTCTGACTTCGCCCGTTATAAGGTAGTGGGTGTCCTCGCTTATGTTGGTTGACAGATCCGCCGCCCTTTCCAGATTTCTCGCAACGGATATAAGGCAGGTGGACGCCTCCGTGGATTCGGGGAATTTTTTCAAATGCGCGAGCGTTTTCTTCACTATTTTCTTTTCCATGCGGTCAACCTCCTCGTCTTTTTTTGAAACCTCAAACGCAAGGTCTTTTTTCTTGTTTATGAAAGCGTCAATGCTCATTCTGAACATCTCAAGCGCAACGTCTCCCATCTCCGCGGCCTTTGTGAAAAGTCCCATGGGCGGATAGTCGCGACTTTTCCCCACAAGACGGGCGACATTGACCGCATGGTCTCCCACCCTTTCAATGTCGTTGTTTATCTTCATTGTCGCGACAATTGTTCTGAGCATCTCCGCTTCTGGGGCGTAAAGCCCGAGCAGGCGGACGCAATCAAGGTCCAAACCCACCTCTTTTGAATCAACCTCGTTGTCGGTCTCCTTTATCTCCTTTATGCGCGCCCGTGCGTTTGAGCCGTCTCTTATCAGCCCGATGCTACTGTCAAGCATGGCATCAACCAACTGTGCCATATCAAGCAGTGATTTTTTCAGGTTCTCAATTCCCTCTCCGAGTCTTGTCTGTGTGATCGCCATGATATTCCTCCGGTGCGTTATCCAAATTTCCCCGATACGTAATCTTCGGTCTGTCTCAATGACGGATTGAGAAAAATCTTTTCAGTCTCATCGTATTCAACCATCCGTCCGAGATACATAAACATAGTGTAATCCGAAACCCGCGCCGCCTGCTGCATATTGTGGGTTACTATCACCACAGTGTATTTCTCTTTGAGCTCTCTTATCAAATCTTCGATACTCGCGGTCGCTATCGGGTCAAGCGCACTGCACGGCTCATCCATAAGCAGAAGGTCGGGACAAACCGCAATCGCGCGCGCTATGCAAAGACGCTGCTGCTGCCCGCCCGACAGCGCAAACGCAGTGTCACCAAGCCGGTCGCGCGCCTCCTTCCACAGTCCCGCCTGTCTGAGGCTTGACTCCACAATCTCGTCAAGGTCGTTTTTGTTTCCGGTTCCCGCTATGCGCGGACCGTATGCGATGTTTTCGTATATTGACAGCGGAAACGGGTTTGATTTCTGAAATACCATTCCAACCCTTCTGCGCAAATCGCTCGGCTCAAGGTCTGGGGCGTAGATGTTCTGCCGCGACACCGTTATTGTGCCCTCTATTGAAACATCGTCTATGAGATCGTTGAGGCGGTTAAAGCAGCGCAGAAAAGTTGATTTTCCGCAACCGGAGGGACCTATTAGCGCGGTCGCCCTGTTTGTCGGAACGCTCATGGATATGTCTCTGAGAGCAAAAATGTCTCCGTATCTCAGAAACACATTTTTCGCTTCGGCTATCACATCCTCAAATTTCGTATTGTCCATTGACTCAAATTCAGCGTCCATAATTCACCTCTGTTCTAAATCTCCGAACCGAATTTCCTTCCCCTTATTCTGCTTCTCATCAGAATCGCCGTAAGGTTCAGCACTGCGACGAGAATTATAAGAAGAAACGCCGTTGCGTAAACTATGTCTTTTGCGGCTTCCACATTGGGAGACTGGAAACCCACATCGTATATGTGGAAACCCAGATGCATGAATTTTCTCTCGGCGTGAAAAAACGGAAACCTTCCGTCGACAATGGCATCGGGGGCGAGCTTCACAACGCCTGTAAGCATAAGCGGGGCAACCTCCCCGGCGGCTCTGGCGACCGCAAGTATAAGCCCGGTGAGAATTCCCGGCATCGCACCGGGGAGAACTATCTTCCAGACGGTTTCAAACTTTGTCGCTCCGAGCGCGAGAGAGCCTTCCCGCATATTTTTTGGCACCTGCGAAAGCCCCTCTTCGGTTGAAACTATCACCACGGGTACGGTTAGAAGGGCGAGAGTGAGAGACGCCCAGAGAACTCCTCCTGTTCCGAATGTCGGTGCCGGAAGGGCTTCCTTATAGAAAACGGAGTCTATAAGACCTCCGATTCCGTATATGAAAAACCCTAGACCGAAAACCCCGAAAACAATGGACGGAACCCCTGCAAGGTTATTGACGCATATCCTCACGATTCTGACAAACACCCCCTGCCTTGAATACTCGCTCAGGTAAAGGGCGGCAAGAACGCCGAGGGGCATAACCATTATGCTCATAAGAACAACCATAATCACCGTGCCGAGTATAGCGGGCAAAACTCCCCCTTCGGTGTTCGCCTCGCGCGGCTCATCGGAAACAAAAGACCAGAACCTCTGAGTGTAAAGTCCGAGTTTGGCGACAACTCCCATTGCGTTGGGGGCGTAAATTCTCTCTATGTTGCTGAAAAAGACCTCTTTTTCCTCCCCTTCCGCGGTAACAACCAGCATTGTGTTTTTATCGGCTTCTGAGTAAATCTCCCCAAGCTCGGCCTCTTTGCGGGCGTATTGCGCTTCAAGCAAAGCAACACGAGAGGCAAGAACCCCGTTTTCATCGCCGGATTTTTTTATCCGCTTCTGAATTTTCTCAATCTCATACACAATGTCCCCGACATCGGACAACTCTATTTTCTTCGCCCGCGCGCTCAGCGCCCGCACTTCGGAAAGAAAACCCGAAAGAAGGGGTTTGTCTCCCGAAAAGGCGACCGGAATTCCTCCCGACCTTACTTCCTTTATGTGCCCTATCATGTCGCCCCATTCCAGCCTTTCAATGACAAAGACCGAAGGCGGATACTCAACCGACTCTATGTCACGGTCGTCCACCCACCGGAACGCAAGTCCATATATGTCCCTGTTTCCGACCCTGAACCTTGTTTTGGCTCCGCTTTCGCTTTTCTCATTTCCAGCAAACTGTCCCAGAAGAAAGCTTCCGTCCGCAAAAGTTACCTTCGCAACCGACGAGGGCCAGAAAAAACCCAGCCCCTTTGCCGTGATAAGAAACAGCAGCCCTGCTATCATGAGCAGGGAAATTACAAGCGCTATTGCCGTAAGCCACGTATACACATCGCCGCTTTTGAACATCTCACCGAAAGAAACCCGTTTCATTCAAATGTCTCCGCGCGCTCAGGATGCGCCGTATTTCCTGCTCAGTCTGGCTCTCATAAACTCCGCAACCGTGTTAAGGAAGAAAGTGAAAAGAAACAAAAGGAGACTTGTTAAAAATATAAGTCTGTAAAGACCGCCGCCCTGTGGGGCTTCGGGAAGCTCCACGGCTATGTTTGCCGACATCGCCCGGAAGCCGTTGAATATGTTCCAGTCAAGAAGCGGCGTGTTTCCCGTTGCCATAAGAACTATCATAGTCTCGCCTATCGCCCTACCGAAACCGATGATGACCGCCGACAGTATCCCCGGACTTGCGGACGGCACGACAATTCTGATTGCGGTCTGCCATTTGCTCGCCCCGAGTGCAAGAGATGACGCAATAAGCGATTTCGGCACCCCCGACATTGAATCTTCCGCTATTGTAAAAACTATCGGTATGACCGCAAACCCCATTGCGAATCCGACCACAAGGGCGTTTCTCTGGTCAAAGTCCAGCCCCACGGCGGCGAGCCACGCATTATAATCCCCTTGAAAAAGAAACCGCTCCGCGGGCGCGTTCAGCCAGAGCGAAACGGCGACCGCGCCGGCAATCGCGGGTACAAGAAACAGGTATTCCGCTCCGGGTCTGAAATACCGTCGCAACCCTCCGCCAAACAGCTTGAGAAGATAAAGGCAGACAATCGAAAAAACGATTATCAGAAAAGGCATTATAACAAGGGCGGAAAATACCCTCTCAAGAACGGGGGAAAGCCACAAGCCCGCGAAAAATCCTATCACAACGCTCGGCAGACCCGCCATTATCTCTATAACGGGCTTAATGACACCCGAAAACGACGGGTGCATGAACTGCGAAACACACAGAGCTGCAAGCACCGCTATCGGGACGGCGAAGAGAAGCGAATACACCGCGCCCTTGAAAGTGCCAAATATTATAGGAACAAGCCCGAGCTTCGGCTCAAATTCGTCCGTGCCGCCGGTTGACTGCCACATGTAAATCGGTGAATCGTATCCCTCATACCAGATGCGGGAGAAAATTGACCTGATGCTTATCTCCGAATAGTCGTTTCGGATCTCCCACTCGGCAATGCCTCCGTCTTCGGCGATTGCGGCAATGGAGTCTCCTTTGGGGGTGAAAACAATCGCGGAAAGTTTTTCAGGGCTTTCAATAAGCAAACGCCTTCTTGAGGTGGTGGCATGAAAAACACCCAAATTGCCAAGAGAATCCGAAACGGCAAAATTTCTGGTTCTCAGAGAGTTTGAGAAAAGAGAGACCGCGCCCGGAAAACTCTCAAACTCGTGAACGCGCATGAGCTTTGCGGAACCGGAGGAACGGAACCAGACCGAAAGGCGCCCCGAAGCGTCTCCGACCGCGATTGAGCGGTCGCCGAGAAGAAGACCCATTGTTGTTACGCCGACCGAACGGTCTGCGGTGGCGTCCTGCGAACCCAGAAAAACGGGCGATCCGGATTCGGAGGTGTCCCACTGGAAAATCAGACCCGAAGCCGTGGAGACATAAAGAACATTGCCCTCTTCGGCAAGGACAAGCCCCGTGATTTTTTCGTCCGAAATATCCGTTGTAATCTCGCTTGCCGGAACCGGCGTCGCGGCGTCGCGAAATTCCTCATCCTCGCCGAATACTGACTCTTCGGGCTCCGAGCCGATTGCCGGCACAAAAAACAGCCTGCCGTCCTTTGTGTATGCGGCAGCGGAGTAGGATTCGGAATCGTTGAGGATAAAATCCGTTTTCAACAAAGCGGAGTCGGCAACCCGCGACGCGGCAAGGGGTTTGATGTCTGCAACCACCTTCCTTTCCTTCGACCCGCCCGCGTAAGTGTCTTTGTAACTGATGGTGAACAGCCGCAGAACTCCGTCAACACCGCCAAGAGCAAACACCTTTGCGTTTGTGAGAGTCGAAAAAGACGAGGCGGCTCCTTCGAAGAAAAATTCATTTTCGGTTTTTCCGGTCTCAAGGGAAAAAAACCTTGCAACCCCTTCGGGGAAGACCGCATACGCGGTCTTCCGATGCTCGTTAACGCCAATCCCAATGGCTCCGGCCGCAACCGGAGCGGAAACGGTTTTAACAAAAGGGCCGTGGGACGGTTTTGAAAAAAGAGGCAGAACCTCCAGAAGTATGAAAGCGAAAACCGCCAGTATTACAATTATAATCGCCACCCCGCCAGAGACAATAAACAGCCCGGCAAGTTTGTCATAAAGCTGTTTTTTTGCTTTCAAATCAAAACCCGCAAAAACTTACCTGCTTAGAAAATGCTCCTTCCTGAGATTGTTCACTGTTTTGGCATCCAGCGGTATGTAGCCGTCTTTTACGGCCACCTTCTGCCCCTCTTTGCTCAGAACGAACTTGAGAAACTCTCTGCGCAGAGTGTCAAACTGCTTATCGGGCGATTTGTTCACATACAGATAGAGATACCTCGCAAGCGGATAGCTCCTGCTTTGCGGGGACGGCTCGATACATTTTCTGCCTTTTTTGGAAAGCGCAATCGCGCGCACGCCCGATGTTTGATATCCGATTCCGCTGTATCCTATCGCGTATTTGTCCTTGCTGATGCCCTGGACAACGGATGCGGAACCCGGCTGCTCCTTAACGGAATCCGAGAAGTCCCCCTTGCAAAGAGCTTTCTTTTTGAAATATCCGTAAGTGCCCGAAGCGGAGTTTCTTCCGTAAAGTGTTACCGCGCGCACCCTCCATGAGCCACCGGCGCCGAGGTCTTCCCATTTTTGAACGGGTTTGCGCGCGCCGCATCTTCTTGTTTTCGAGAAAACGGCGTCAACCTGTTTTATATCAAGACATTTGACCGGATTGTCCTTGTTGACAAAAACGGCAAGCATATCAATCGCGGTTGGTATGGCGACCGGTTTGTATCCGAACTCCTTCTCAAAAGCGTCAACCTCTTTTGATTTCATCTCGCGTGACATGGGGCCGAACTGCGAAGTGCCCTGTATCAACGCTGGCGGTGCGGTGCCTGATCCCTTGCCCTCTATCTGGCATTTGACTCTGGGGTAACGTTTTTTGAACCCCTCGCACCACAGCGCCATAAGGTTGTTCATCGTGTCCGAACCGACGCTGTTTATCTTGCCGGCCACGGATTTCTTTGCCTTACTGTATCTCGTAAGATTCTTATCAACCTCTACGACCGCAAATGCGGCGGGAGCCACAAAAACCAATGCCAAAACAGCGATGAAAAAGACGTAAAAACTTTTTCTCTGAATTTTCTTCTTTCCTCCGTTAGAAAAAATAACAGGACAACTGCCTGAATTCGGAAGTTAGTAAATCAGATAAATGTTGAAAAACCGTTAATTCAAAGTTAAGGACAGGTAAAGAAAAAACCGCACTGCGAAACCTCTTTCAAGCCGGAACAAACCCAGCACCCGGCTCGGGAAAAACAGAAAACAACCAAACCGACACGCAAGCCCGGCAGGGACGGGTTACTTGCGCCTACAATTCAATCTATTTCAAGTCCGCTTCACTCATTCTACGCGTTCCCTCGTCTATGTCTTCGTCGGAACACGCGTATGTTACGCGCACAAAACCCTCGCCACGGTCTCCGAATGCGGTTCCCGCAACAACCGCGACTCCAGCGCGCTCCACAAGCCGGTCGGTGTATTGCTGAGATGTGAGACCCGTTCCGGTTATGTCGGCAAAAGCATAGAAAGCGCCGTCCGGACTGTCACACTTCACTCCAGGAACCTCGTTCAGAGCGGCAACCATTCTGTCTCTTTTGCTTTGAAGAAGGGCGTGCTTCTGTTCAACCCAGTCTTGCGGGCCGGTGATGGCGGAATATGCGGCGCGCTGTATCAAAGCGGCGACATTGGTGATTGAGTCCTGAAGAAAAATGGACATCTTCTCTATTATCGGCTTCGGAGCGACAGCCCATCCGATTCTCCATCCGGTCATGGCCCAGGTTTTTGAAAAAGTGTCTATGACAATTGTCCTGTCCGCCATGCCGTCAATCGCGCTTATGCTTTTGTGCGGCTTGTCAAAGGTTACTTGAGAGAAAATCTCGTCCGATATAACGGTAACATGCGGATGTCTTTCGCACATCTTCGCTATCTCTTCGGCGTTTTCAACAAGGTGTCCGTTGGGGCGTTGCGGAGTGTTGATTATAAGCAGTTTGGTTTTCGGAGTTATAAGGGATTCAAGTTTTTCAACATCAAACTGCCAGTCCGGATCCGTAAGCGGGGTGTGCTTTATCACCGCTCCGAGATACTTCGCCCATACCTCGTCTGGCGGATAACCCGGATTGGGAAATATGACCTCGTCGTCGTTCTCAAGAAAGATGTTCAGCGAAGCCGTAAGCGCGTGCTTGGCCCCGGCGGTAACAATGACCTCTTCGGGGCTGGTTTTGCGTCCCTGTCCGGTTGTTTTTTGCGCAATCGCCTCTCTGAGTTCCGGCAGGCCGGGTCCGGGATCGTAACGCACATAACCTTCCTCAACCGCTCTCGTGGTCGCTTCTATTATGTGCCGGGGGGTTTCAAAATCCGGTCCCTGATAATCGCCTTTTTCAAAATGTATTATGGTTTGTCCCGTCTTTTTCTCAATATCTTTTGCCACCCTCATGCTTGCCCACTGTTTGGGCTGAACAAAATGTTTCGTCCTTGAACTGAAGCGGTAATTTTCTGACATATCTAAAACCTCCGGGGCGCCCGTGTTGACAAAACGCCTTCTCGTCTTTCGTTGAGACCTTTAATACTAAATTTCAGTTTGGCTTTGTCAAGAACCCGCGGCAAAATGACCCAGCCCCTGCTTTAGCGAGAGAAGTGAAACATAGAAAAACGCCGCCGCGAAAACGCACAAAAACCCTTTGAGAAAAGAATCCGGGATGTTGGTTTTCACGGCACAGAAAACAAGGATGAGTGAAATTGCCATTTCAACCAGCGCGGCAAAGCGAAAGCGCGAACCGTATATGGCAACCGGGAGGGATTTGGCTTCGGTGGAAGCGGTTTTCGGGGTTCTTTCAAATTTCCCTCTCCGACCCGCAAAGGAGCCTATAAGCGCGTTTGTGGTGTTGACCGACATTCCGGCCCAGAGCGCCATGGCAAGAGGCACAATCGCGAGCCGCCCGGCAACGTTTCCGCCGGAACGCGAGTCAAGAACCGCGAAAACATAGAAAAAAAAGATTCCACTGCCCGACGCAAAAGTCACCGCGCCTATTGACGAATAGATATTTCCCGGCACCGACCGCCCTCCGATGCTTATTACCGCGGCGGAGAAAAGAACCGCGAGAAACAGCAGGCTTGAAAAATTGCCGAGCATATGGAACGCGGCTTCGGTTTTAAAACCCGCGGATATGTCTTTTCTTGAAAATATCTCCGGAAGAAACTTTTTCGCGTTCTGTATTCCACCCTCTGCCCAGCGGCTTTGTTGGGACTTGAACGCATCAATACCCGAAGGAATCTCGGCCGGGCACACAAGGTCTTCAATATAATCTATCTTCCACCCGTTCAACTGAGCGCGGCAACTGAGATCAAGGTCTTCCGCCACCGTGTCTTCCTGCCATCCTCCCGAAGAGAGTATGCACTGCTTTCTGATAACCGAAGCGGTTCCATTGAAGTTTAGAAAAAGCCCGCAACCCGAACGCCCTGTCTGCTCCACCGCGAAATGACCGTCGAGCAAAATCCCCTGCAAACGGGTAAGGAGAGACTGCCTCAGGTTCAGATGTCCCCACCTCGCCTGCACTATTCCGACACGGGGGTCTGAAAAACGCGCGACCGTGCGGAGAAGAAAATCGCGGGGTGGAATAAAGTCCGCGTCAAAAAGCGCAGTAAACTCACCGCGGGCATTGTCAAAAGCGTCCCGCAACGCTCCGCCTTTGTATCCGCGCCGCGTCCCGCGCCGGATATGGGTTATTTTGAAACCCTCGCGGCTCTTGTCCTCAATCACCCCGCGCGCGATTTGCGAAGTTTGGTCGGTAGAGTCGTCCAGCACTTGAATCTCGATCAGACTCCTCGGATATTCCATGTCACAAGCCGCTTCTATGATTCTTTTCACAACGCAGACCTCGTTGTAGACGGGAATCTGGACCGTTACGGACGGAAGGTGTGAATCCGGCACTGGGGCAACCGTTTTTCGCGAGATACGGGATTTGAGATAAAGCCAGCAAAGACGGTATCTGTGGAAACCCAAAACCGAGAGAAATATCAGGGACGCAAAGTACAAAACCTCAAAGGCGAAAAACGGACCGGGGGAAAAACCTGAAGTCATGGCTTCGGGTATCATAGGGACAGGGACGCTATTCTGTCCGCCGCCTGCGCCAGCCTTTCGGTGTCAAATGTTGTTGAGGCACGCACATATCCTTCGCCGAATTCTCCGAAACCGTTTCCGGGAGTTACAACAACGCCGCACCGGTCAAGAATCAGAGACGCAAACCGCGCTGAACTCATGCCGTCCGGAGTCTCAAACCAGACATAAAAAGTTGAAAGCGGCTTACAATATGAAAGCCCCGCCCTGTCCAGACCGGAGCAGAATATGTCCCTTCTCTCCCTGTATGTTCCGCTTCTGCTTTCAAACCCGCCGTCGTCTCCCGCAAGCGCCTCAATACCGGCAATCTGAACCGCCTGAAACGCGCCGGAATCTATGTTTGTTTTTACCTTGCCGAGGGCGGCGATTGCGCGCTTCGAACCGGCGGCGAAAGCAATGCGCCAGCCGGTCATGCTGAAAGTCTTTGAAAGCGAGTGAAACTCAATTCCCACCTCTTTCGCGCCCGGCGTTTGAAGAAAACTGGGAGCCACAAAGCCGTCAAAGGTAACTTCCGTATACGCCGCGTCGTGGCACACTACTATGTTGTGCCGGACGGCGAACTCCACGACTTCCTCAAAAAAAGAACCTTCCGCAACCGCGGTGGTCGGGTTGTTCGGATAGTTCAGAAACATAATTTTCGCCCGTAGGGCAATATCTTCGGGGATGGCCTTGAGATCCGGAAGAAAACCGTTTTCCTTGCGCAAAGGCATCCGGTAGCTGATACCTCCCGCGAAAGATACCGAAACCGGATAGACCGGATATCCGGGATCGGGAACAAGGGCGTAGTCTCCGGGATTGACAAAAGCCATCGGCGCATGCGCGACTCCCTCTTTTGAGCCGATAAGGGCGAGAACCTCGCTTTCGGAATCGAGTTCAACGCCGAATCTTTTTGCGCACCACCGCGCCGCCGCGCTTCTGAACTCGTCCATTCCGGCGTATGACGGATATCTGTGATTGGACGGGTCGTCAAGGGCTTTTGCAGCCGCGGTGACTATGTTGGCGGGTGTTGGAATATCCGGGTCGCCGACACCAAGGTCTATCACATCAACCCCTTTCGCCATGCACTCGGCTTTTTTTCTGTCTATCTCGGCAAAAAGGTATGGAGGTAAATCTGATATTCTACGAGACCATTCAATATCCATAAAAAACCCTCTCCTCTAAAAAGCTAAAGCATTCTACAGATAAAAAACGGGGCAGGCAAATAAGGTTGATTTAATGAAAATTAGAAATATTATGACACGCGGACGCATGAAAATTCTCTACGGAATTCAGGGAACCGGAAACGGGCATATAACACGGTCGCGCGAGATTATATCCCTTTTGAAACTCCAAGGTGCGGAGGTGGAAATATTGCTGAGTGATTCCCACAGCGAAATAGACGTGGGAGCGGAGGTGAAATATCGTCCGCACGGTGTCGGGTTTGTATTCGGTAAAAAAGGGGGCATAGACTTTGTTTCCTCAATCAAAAAAGCCCGTCCGCACTCGCTTTTTTCCAATATAAGAAATCTGCCGCTTGAAAAATACGACATAGTGGTCAGCGATTTTGAGCCGGTTACATCATGGGCTTGCCTCATAAAAGGGAAAAAATGCGTGTCGCTTTCCCACCAGACTGCTTTTATGTCCGAAAAAACTCCGAGACCGGCAAGAATCGACCGCATGGGCGAAGCAATTCTAAACTGGTACGCGCCAGTTTCAATCCCGCTGGGCATACATTTTGAAAAATACGACTCTTTCATAGAAACGCCGATTATAAGAAAAGAGATACGCAAACGCGACCCCTCAGGCAAAGGACACTACACGGTCTATCTGCCGTCTTTTGATTATGAAAAGATAGTTCCCTATCTCCGCAAAGTGGATGTTGAATGGCATCTGTTTTCAAAACACGGCACCTCAAAACCCTTCAGAAAGGGCAATGTTTTCATCTTCCCGATAGAAAATGAACCTTTCGCGAATTCCATCTGCAGCTCCGAGGGAGTATTTTGCAACAGCGGTTTTGAAACACCGTCTGAGGCGCTTTTCCTCGGGAAAAAACTTCTTGTTATGCCGATGAAAGGTCAGTATGAGCAGAAATGCAACGCCGCCGCACTGAAAAAAATGGGCGTCAATGTGGAAACGAAGCTTACTCCGCAACTTGTCTCCGCACTTGAAAATCTGGTCAATTCGCCAGGACCGCGCAGGCTTGGATACGAGGACAACTCCCCCCACATAGTGGAAAAAATCTTCGAGGCCGCAGAGGACGGAGCGGAGCCTCTCGCTTTTTCAATCAGAAATATCCTATGAAATTGAAATATCCCTCGATTGCGAGAACGGTAAAAGTAATGCAACTGCCCAAAAGGCATCCCGTTACCGTTTGCGCGAGGGTGTGCAAAGAAAGCCGCACTCGCGACCACGACACAAGGAAAAGAAACACCGGAAACAAAAGCGGAAAAACCGTGCCTTGGAAAAGCATGACCACGAGAACCCACAGAGAAGAAACCGCCGCGCTGTGTGCGCTTATCTTGTAATACAAAGTCACCGCGAACACGGCAAGAAGAGACATAAGGCAGGCGAGCGCAACATCAACCAGCAGTGTGGGCCCTTCCAGATAATTAAAAAGAAGTATTCCCGCCGAGGTGTTGATGACCATAAACTTGAGTGGGCGTGCCCGCTCTCCGCGCTTTGACATGTGAAAGCCCGACACCGCGCCGCTTCGCATGAGAAACAGGACGTAGAAAACAGGCGGGAGAACAAAAACCGCCACTATAAGCGCCGCCCATGTAAAACCGCCCGCGGAAACGGGAGAAAGTGCAATCAGAGCCGCCCCGTAACAGACCACAAGGGGCGGAGAAAAAGCCGTCGAAAGAAAAAGTGCCGCGGTTTTTGAGTATTGACCGGAAATCAAAACAGCCTCCTTAATTCTTTTTTGTGAATTCTCTTCAAATTAAAGTTAGAATCAAAACCGCCTATGCTTAATAGCAAAACAGACAGGTTGTCGGTTGCCGTAGTAATTCTCGCGACTCTTGGTTTCATAGTCTGCTTCTATCTGACGGCAGTATACTACACAACGGGCGAAGCCGGGGAATATTGCTTAAGGGGTTGGCAGTGCGGCGCGGTTTTGAAAAGCAGGTTTTCACAACTGTTCGGCGTTCCCGCATCGCTTGTCGGGGCGGTCGGATACGCCGTTATTATTATCGCGTGCATACGGGGCGGACTTGAAAAACAGCGCTCTTTCATAATCGGTCTGGCAAGCGCGGGAGTGGGAATATCCGCATATCTTTCGTGGGCGGAGTTTTTCGTTATACAAGAGATATGCCCTTTCTGCTTGGCGTCAGCCCTGATTGTGCTTTCAATATGGATTCTGTCCGTAACAGGGGCGAGGGTTACACAGATTTTATCTGGCATTGCAATCATCATGCTTGTGGCGATTGCCGGGTATGCGTCCTCGGTTTTGAGCGAGCCGAAGCCGGCAATCAGCGCCAACCGGGTCAGCCGGGAACTTGACGATTTTCAAAAAAACCTCGCGAGGCATCTGAAGGAGAACGGGGCCATCATGTACGGCGCGTTCAACTGCCCGGCATGCAACAGGCAGAAGGATTATTTCGGCAGATACGCCAAAGAGCTGGAATATGTTGAATGCCACCCCGCCGGGAAAAATGCCAATCCGCGACTGTGCGATGAAAAAAAGATAAAAGCCTATCCGACATGGGAAATGGACGGAGCGCTCCATACGGGAGCAATGACCCTCAAAAAACTTGCGGAACTGTCCAGGTACAAAAAGTAGCAACTGTGCCGCAAACCCCTGAAACGGAAATAAAACCTCTCAAAACAGACAGAGCAAAAAATATAAAGACTGTCCGTTGTCCAGACAATCTTTTTTTGTGGTAAGGAGGAGTAAAAGTTAAGTAGTTCACCTAACTTAATACGATATAGTAAATAGACTCAGATTAAATGTCAACACTTTTTTGAAAATTATCCGAAATCCTCAAATTCCGCGTCAAAAGCTCCCTTTATAAAAGCGCAAACCTCTTTTTTTAACAGATCAACCGCCACAACATCGAAGCGCATCTGTTCGGACTCAATGCGCTTTTCCCTGATATATTGAAGCGCGGCAAGTGTGAGTTTCCTTCTTTTGTGCCGGTCAATAAATTCCTGCGGGAATCCGTGGCTGAAGTTTGAGCGTGATTTGACTTCAACAAAACAGAAAGTTCCGCCATCGGAACAGATAATATCTATCTCGCCGTACTTGCGTCTGAAGTTTCTTTCCAGAATCACAAACCCTTTGCGTTTCAGGAAAACGGCGGCGATGGCCTCGCCGGGCTCGGCGGCGGGAGGTTTCGCAAACAGGCGGGAAATCTTTTTTAAAACGCCGTCAGCCAAGGCCTTCAATCTTCTTTTTGAGCTCCTCAATTGTCTTTATCGCCTCGGCAGGAGTGAGATTCATTGTGTCCACAGCCGACAACCGCCCGGCGATTGAGTGCAAGACGCCTTCTTGAAAGGAAACCTCATTGTCTTCTGCCATTTCGGGAAAAAGCAACATCTGGTCTGTTCCCATCAACTCGCTCATCTTGGAACTCATTTTCTCAAGCGAGGAAAGCATCACGCGCGCGGAGTTTAAAACCTCGGGCGGAACGCCCGCAAGCGCGGCAACCTGAATTCCGTAACTGTGGCTTGAAGGGCCGGGGGCGAGTTTTCTTAGAAAAACTATTTTATTTCCGCTTTTTTTCACGGCAATGTTGTGGTTTTTGACCCCCTTGTTTGACACCGAAAGATTGGCAAGTTCGTGGTAGTGAGTGGCAAAAAGAGACCTTGCTCCAAGGTTGCAAAGATGTTCGGCGACAGCCCACGCTATACTCATCCCGTCAAAGGTTCCCGTGCCGCGACCTATTTCGTCCAAGATCACAAGGCTTTGAGGTGTGGCGTTTCTTATTATATAGGCGGTTTCAACCATCTCGGACATAAAGGTGGAAAGCCCCTTGGAAAGATTGTCCGACGCTCCGACACGGGTGAAAATCTTGTCCACCACCCCGACAACAGCACTTGAACACGGGACAAAACTTCCAACCTGAGCCATAAGAACAGTAAGCGCAACCTGTCTTATCAAAGTGGATTTTCCCGCCATATTCGGGCCCGTTATGAGAAAAAACCTGTTTTCTCCGCAATCCATTTTGATGTTGTTTGGCACAAACGCGGGCGCCCCGTTTATCTGCTCGAGAACCGGATGGCGGCTTTCATCAAACTCTATTGAGCCGCCGTTGTTCACCTGAGGCCTTTTATATCCTCTGCGCGCGGCGACTTCCGCAAAACCGGCGATAACATCAAGCACGGCAATCCTGTGCGCGCATGAGCGTACCTCGTCCGAAAAGGAGGCAATTTTCAGTCTGAGCCGGTCAAAAATTTCCCTTTCAACGACCAGTATCTTGTCTTCGGCGGTTTTTATCTTCTCTTCCCACTCGGCAAGCTCCAGCGTTGTAAACCTCTCCGCCGAGGCAAGCGTCTGCTTTCTCATATATGTGTCGGGAACACTGTCAATACCGGACTTTCTAACCTCAACATAGTATCCAAAAACCCTGTTATACCCGACCTTCAAAGAGGATATTCCCGTCTCCTGTTTCTGGCGGGCTTCAAAATCGGATATCCATTTTCTGCCGTTACGTCTGAGCGACCTTAATTCATCAAGGCGACTGTCGCGGCCGTCTCTTATCACGCCACCTTCGGCAAAATTGGCGGGTGGCTCATCGGAAATTGTCGCGGTTATATCTTCGGCAACATCGCAAAGCCCGCCGATTTCTTTTTGCATACGGCAAAGAAGCGGCGCCTTTGCCTCAAGCAGAATGCGCTTCAACTCCTCCGCCCGCAGAAGAGAATCCCTCAGGGCAGCCATATCTCTGGGTCTGTAAGACGGTGTGGATATTCGCCCGATGAGTCTTTCCATGTCGCTCACACCTTTGAGTTCCGCAGTTGTATTTTCCGTAAGGACTGGGTCGTCTGAAAAATTTTCAACCGCCTCAAGCCTTGTTTCTATTTCTTCAACATCCTTCAAGGGATAGTCAATCCATCTTCTCAAAAGTCTTCCACCCATTGGAGTAAGAGTGCGGTCAATCGCCTTGACAAGCGTGGGGCCGTCATCGGAAGTGGCGGAGATTGAAAGCTCAAGATTTTTTCTCGTTGAGTCGTCTATCCGGACACAAGAGTCAACGGAGTAGAAAACCGGCAGTTTTATGGAAGGCATATACTCCATTTGGGTTTCGCGCATATACTCAATAAGCGCCGAACAGACCAGCGCGGCGCCCGATGTTTCCTCAAAGCCGCACGCTCCGAGGGACGATATTCCAAAATGCGACATAACCGCCGCCGCGGGGTCGCTTGAGAAAAACAGATCCTCCCTTGAGGTAAGAAGCGGCGACGGGGAAACATCTGAGTCCGCCATACCGGGGAGGGGAGGTTCGGAACGGAACAGAATTTCAGACGGCCTGAGTTTGTGCAGTTCGGACAGGGTGTCCACTTCCGTTTCAAAAGAGCAGACCCGGAACTCTCCGGTCGAGATGTCGCAGTGCGCAAGATGAAAACCCTCTGAGTCCGAATTTACGCACGCTATGTAGTTGTTGGTTTTTGAATCAAGATTTTCAGAACCGAGAACCGTTCCCGGAGTCAGAACTTTCACAACTCGCCTTTCCATAAGTTTGCCGGCTTTCTGGCTTTCCACCTGCTCGCATATGGCCACCTTAAGGCCACTTTCAAGCAGTTTCGACAGATAGCCGTCCGCGCTATGAAAAGGAACGCCGCAGAACGGAATGGGAGAGTCCGATTTCTTGTTACGCGCCGTGAGTGTAATGCCCAGAATTGAAGACGCCTTTTTCGCGTCTTCAAAAAACATCTCGTAAAAATCTCCGAGACGGAAAAAAAGTATGGAATCCGGATAACTGCTTTTGATGTTTCTGTACTGTCCAAGCATCGGTGTGCTTGAGTCACTTATGCTCATGGGAAGAAAATTATATTGAAGCCGGCGACCTTATCAAAATAGGGTGATTGCGGACTGAACCGACATAACGGCCCCCACCGTAAAAAGAAAAACCCCGGCGACCTTTGAAAACCGGCTCGCGGACAAGCGGGATTTTGAGGATTGTTGAGTGACTACCCGCAAAAACTTTATAATGAAAAATGACATTGTAAGCACAAGCGCGGTCTGAACAAAGGTAAGTCCGGCCAGATAGAAAACAAGAGGGGAAGTTTCCGCGCCGACAATTCCACCGCCGTAGGCGTATCCGTGGAAAAGCCCGAACAAAGCGCAGAAAAACAGCGCGGCTTTGGCTGAAAGGCTACCTTGAAAGATAAAAACACCCGCAACCGCAACCGTAAGACTCACGGCGGTTTCGTAAAACCGGAGCTCAAACTCCCACCCTGCAAGAAGGTAAATGAAAACACCCGCAATCGTTGCCGGAATAAAAGCCAGGAGAGTTTTTTTATCGCCGAAGAAAACCGCGCATAAAATCGCAACGGCGGCAAGAAAAGCCAGATGGTCAAAACCCAGTACCGGATGAGCGAGACCCGAAAGAAACCCTTGATGCCACTCGGAAAGAGCGCGTCCTTCCCACGGGTGGTGGGCTAAAGCCTCTTGAATTCGCAGAAAAAAAATGGGTATGAAAAGCAGTAAAGTTCTCAATTGAATATCCGCCAACTTAAAATTGGATTGTATCCGCACATACAGAAAAATCAAACCGTTTTTGCTTGTGGAGATGAGGGGAATCGAACCCCCGACCTCTGCCTTGCGAAGGCAGCGCTCTCCCAGGCTGAGCTACATCCCCTTATTTGAAAACAAGGCAATTATGATACGGGAAATCTCCAATATCAACCCGTCTTGACAATTTTCACCCTCTGGATTAGCCGGGAACTAGCGGACTCAACGGTGAAAATCGCACCCGTCGCCTCAATGGTTTCACCTTCGGACGGTATGCGGCCGAAGCGGTCAAGCAAAAAACCTCCAAGGGTTTCGTAGTTTTCGCTTTCCGGTATTGAGATGCCGATGTCCTCATTTATACGCTCCAAACTTATATGCGGAAAAACCATATATTCATAAGCTCCCGTCCGTGTCCACAAAGTTTTTCCCTTATCGTGTTCATCCTCTATCTCGCCCACTATCTCCTCAAGGATGTCCTCAAGGGTTACTATTCCCACCGCTCCGCCGTATTCATCAACAACTATCGCCATTGAGGTTCCGGCTTTCATCTCTTCCAGAAGTTCATTTATCGGCTTGCTCTCGGGAACATAGAAAGCCTGGGAAGAGTATTCGCCAACGGCGGTTTGTGAACCTTTTTCCGAGCCGCACAGCAGAAAAAACGAGTGCAACACGCCAGTTATGTTGTCAACCCTGTCTTTGTAAACCGGTATCCTTGTATGTCCCGAACTTCTCACAAGTTCGGTTGCCTCATAAACAGTCGCGGTCTCCCGAAGCGCATTGACCGAAGAAAGCGGTATCATAACCTCTCCGACCGTAACACCGGAGAAGGAGAACACCCTTCTGAGCATCTGCCTTTTTCCGGATTCCGTGCTTTTAAGAGCATGCGCCCTTACGACGTCAAGAATTTCCTCTCTTGTGATTGAGGCGCGCTGCCCGGCAAAGCGAAGCGCGGTGCGCGTGAAAAACCCTATTATCCATGTGAGGGGGAAAAACAGCCTTGTTAAAAACCAAAGCGGGTATATGGCCCACAGTATCATGGAATCGCTTTTTCTCCGGAAGATGGACTTTGGCACAACCTGCCCGAAGACAACAACAAGGGGAGACAGAATCAACACCGCGTAATACTCACCCCCTCCGAAACGGCTGTCTATGTAGAAGGTTAAAAGTATCGTTGAAGTTATAAGCGAAAGGTTTATTCCGGCAAGAGTTGTGCTGAGGAATCTGTCCACCTCGGAGTGGGATTTGAGCACAAGCTTCGCCGCGCGCGAACCCATGCCGGCAAGGGTTTTCATTCTTATCTTGTCGCAGGATATGAGCGCTATCTCCGAACCGGCGAAAAACGCCTGAAGACAAAGGCAGAAAAACACCACCGCAACTATGGCTTCAAGACCCATTTTCTTTTTTCCCCGCCTCCGGACGGGCCTGGACCGTTACTTCGGTGATTCTTTTTCCCGACACCTTTGTTACCGTAAAACACAGACTCCCCTGCGATATTGTGTGCCCGACCGAGGGTAGCGCGCCGAACTTGTCAAAAACAAAACCCGCTATTGTTCCATGACCGTTTTTGAGTGAAGGAACAGCCGATGCGCAAAGAGCCTCGGAGAATTTCTCAACTCCCACAAATTTGATAAGCGGAAACAGCATCATGCTGTTGAATTCCTCAACCCTGAAACTTCCGGGCAAAATCAGTTTGCTGTCTTCCCATTTCGGAGCCGGGTTGTCCCTGCTGACACTTCTCTCGTCCTCTATTTCGCCGACAATTTCCTCAAGTATGTCTTCCATTGTCACAATCCCGTCAAACCTTCCGTATTCATCAACCACAAGTGCCATGTGAATTCTACGGCGGCGGAACTCTTTAAGAAGATCAAAAGCGTCTTTGCTTCCGGGTATGAAGTAGGGGGGGTGAAGAAAATCCTCAAGCAGCGCCCGTTCAGAGGGAACATTGAGGAGCATATCCTTGCTGTATAGTATGCCCCTGATGTCGTTTTTGTCGCCCGAATAGACCGGTATTCTGGAATACCCGGCCCTTTTTACCTCATAAAGCATCTGTTTCGGGGAAAGAGAGTCGCTGAATATCGTACATTCCACATTGGGAGTCATTATCTGTCGCGCCGATGTGTGGCGCAGGCGGAAAAGCCTTTCCGTAAGATGGCTTTCAATATCATTGACAACCCCTTCTTCCCTGCCCATCATAACGAGCACTTCCATGTCTTCATCGCTAAATTCCTGAGTGAGCCCTCCATACGGGTCCTCATCGCTCTCATACATGTGAATGAAAAGGTTTGAAAACTTTATTATCACCCAACGAACCGGTGTAATAAGCCTGTGGAAAAGGTTCAGCGGCAAGGCCACCGCCTTCGCAACCGCGACGGGAAACCTTACGGCAAGAGTTTTCGGAACCGTCTCACCGAACACCAGAAGCGCCGGAGACGCAATGACAATAGAGACGGCGGCAATCTCTTTGGACGAGTGGGAATCCATAACGCTCGCGACCGCTATCGCAACCATTGCGGAATAGGCTATGTTGACGGCCTCGTCCGCAAAAAGCACTGTAACGATGAGTTCTCCGGGCTTTTTAAGAAGCTCGTCTATAATTTCGGCTTTTCTTCCGCCCTCATTTTTTACACTTTCCCTCTGATGCCTTCCCAGAGAGAAAAGCGAACCCTCGGCAAAACAGAAAAACGCGGACAAACCGAGGAAAACAAGCGCGGATGCCGTGCCTATAAAAACATCACTCATGCCTTTCCACTGTTATGAACAAATCCGCCCGCTCCAAGCCGTTCCGTCTCAACCTCGCGACCGCTGTCAAACAACCTTACTTCGCCGCCTTTTGTAACTCTTCCTATGTTTGTTATCTCCATTGCGGTTTTTTTCGAAATCTCCCTTATTTTCTCCGCGCACCGTTCGGGAGCTGTAAAGACAAGTTCGTAGTCTCCGCCTGCGGTAAGTGCGGAGGCGGGACCGCCAGCAAAACCGGGAGAGACAGGAAGGTTTTCAAAAAACACCTCGGCCCCGACTCCCGACGAAGAGGTTATGCACCTCAAGTCGGAAAGAAGCCCGTCACTCAAATCCGCCATTGCCGTGGCTACTCCCACCAGAGCTAGACCCACCCGTATTCGCGGATGGGGGAAATGAAATTTTTCAACCATTTCACGCGCACGGGAATCAGGCGCACGCGCGCCTGATTCAAACATTTTTTCAAAAATCACAAGACCCGCCGCCGCGCAACCAATCTGTCCCGTAACAAAGATCCCATCGCCTTCCTCCGCTCCGCTGTTGCGAACAAAACCGCGTCCCGCGGTCTCGCCGGTTATTTTCACATCAACAAACATTGCAGGCGAGGAGGAAGTGTTGCCCCCGGCAACAACAGCACCGACCGTTTCACACCCCCGGGCGACTCCGTCCAGAAGAGACACAACCACAGCGGCGCGAGTTTGTGGCGGAAGCCCCGCACTTACAAGAACGGTTTTTGGAGCCGCTCCCATCGCCGCTATGTCGCTTGCGGCGCAGAGAACCGCTTTGGCTCCAACGGCACGGGCACCGAATTCATGGTGTTTCAACCACTCCTTTCTGAAATGGACTCCCTCCACCATGCAGTCGCAACTGTCCACAAGAAACTCGGGACCGCCAAAATCAAGCACAGCGGCATCGTCTCCGGGACCAACCACAATTTCGCGACCGCCACCGGAACCAAATCTGTCAATTGCCTCGGCAATGACAAACGCCTCGTCTGCCAGCGGGGCTTTGTATAAAAAATCAGTATCGTCGGAAGGATCTGTGTCTTCGCTCATCTCTTGGGAAAAATTGTATGCAAACCGCATGCGCTTTGTCAATGCGGATGCTTACTGAAAATAGACGTCAAGGCGTCTGTATTGAACCGCTTCGGCAATGTGCTCCGGCAGAATATCGGCGGAGCCGGAAAGGTCGGCTATTGTTCTGGAAACCTTTATTATCCTATCGTAGGCCCTTGCGGAAAGCCCAAGCTTCTCTACCGCGGTCTCAAGCAATTTCTTTGACGAATCGCAAAGCGGCGCGAATTTTTTCAGCATCTCGGGCGGCATTTGTGAATTGGAAAATATACCCGTACCCCCGAACCGCTCATTCTGAATACCCTTTGCCCGGTTTACCCGCGCCTTGATTTCGCTTGAACTCTCGCCGCGCCTTTCATCCGAAAGCTCGCTGTAATTGAGAGACGGAACCTCTATGTTGATGTCAAATCTGTCCAGAACAGGGCCGGATATTCTGTCGCGGTATTTTTTAATCTGGTCCGGGCGGCAAGTGCAGGTTTTCACACTGTCTCCGAGGAAGCCGCACCGGCACGGATTCATGGCGCCGACAAGCATAAATTTTGCCGGATAAGTAAGGGTTGTGGCGGCCCTTGATATGACAACCTCGCCGTCCTCAAGAGGCTGGCGTAACGCTTCTATCACAGTTTTTTTAAATTCCGGCATTTCGTCAAGAAACAAAACCCCGTTATGAGCAAGGCTGATCTCACCGGGGCGTGGCACGGAACCGCCGCCGATGAGTCCGCCATCGCTCACGGTATGGTGGGGAGACCTGAAGGGGCGTTCCATTACAAACGGGCATCCCTCCTTAAGAAAACCGGACACGGAATATATTTTTGAAGTTTCCATTGCTTCGTCAAAATTCATGTCGGGAAGTATGGTCGGTATCCTCTTGGCAAGAAGGGTTTTGCCGGAACCGGGAGGGCCCACCATGAGAACGTTGTGTCCGCCGCTTGCGGCAATCTCAACCGCGCGTTTTGCTTGATGCTGTCCTTTGACATCCGCAAAGTCCGACCCGTAAACGGGCTTTGACGTGAAAAATTTCTCCGCGTCAAACTTTTCAGACTCTATACGTTTCAGTCCCTCAATATGCTCAACAAGCTGCGCAAGAGTCTCAACCGCGACGACCTCAATACCGGAGACAAGGGCGGCCTCCCCAGCGTTCTGTTTCGGAACCACCACGCCCTTCAGGCCCTTTTCTTTTGCGCAAACAGCCATGGGCAGAACCCCGCCTATTTTTTTCACCCTGCCGTCAAGGGAAAGCTCGCCCAGTATGAGAAAGTCTTTTATGTTCGCGCCGCCGGATATGCAACCGGACGCAACGAGCATCCCCACCGATATTGGAAGGTCAAATGAAGACCCTTCTTTTCTTATGTTTGCGGGCGCAAGATTGACGGTGATTCTCTTGGGTGGAATTTTGTAGCCACTGTTTTTAATCGCGGAGCGGACTCTTTCCTTACTTTCCCTGACGGCTCCCTCCGGCAGACCTACAGTCGTGAAAACAGGCAGGCCGGGACTCATGTCCACCTCAACCTCCACCACATAGCCGTCAACTCCAAGCACGGCGCAACTAAGGATATTGGAAGTCATGGGGTTTACTTTACACAAAACAGGGGCGTGGAAACGCGGGGTTGACACAATTGTTTTCCAGTTTAGACTTCAGTCAGGTGAGTACGAGTGAGAGTTGTTTTCCTTTTTTTCCAGAAAAACTATAAAGGCTTTCTCTCTTGATAACGGCGGAATGGAAAAAGAACAAGAAAGCCTAAAAAAGGTGTGGGATATGTTTCTGGCAAACATCAGTCAGGGCGACGAGATGTCGACCGAGATGTTTGACCTGCTTTCTAAATCAAGCATTGCAAGGATTGATGAAAAAGAGAGCATTGTTGAGATATGCCCCAGGGACGAGCTGGGTGTTCATTTCCTGAAGGGTAATCTCGGCAATTCAATGTTTGAAATATCCCGCTATTTTGAGAGATACCACAACATAAAACAGGTTGAAGTCAAAAATCCCTCCAGGGGGGGAAATGCGTCCGACGGGGTTGTTTCCGAACTCGAAAAAAACATGACAAAGGATGTCTTTCTCGGGTATTTGAACTCAAAGTACACATTTGACAGTTTTGTCGTAGGTGAAAGCAACAACTTTGCAAACGCTGCGGCTCTCGGTTGCGTCAAGAATCCGGGACAGCACAACCCGCTTTTTGTAAGGGGCGCTTCCGGGCTAGGAAAAACCCACCTTATGAACGCGATTGGAAACGAATTCTTAAAAAGGCATCCGAACCTTAAAATCTGCTGCATTTCTTCCGAAGATTTCACAAACCTTGTCGTTGAGCACATAAGAAACAGAAACACAGCGCTGATGCGCAAAAAACTGAGGAGTAGTTGCGACCTTCTTATGATTGACGACATTCAGTTCATAGAAGGCAAAAGAAGCACCCTTGAAGAGTTCTTCCACACTTTCAATGCGCTCTACGACTCGGGAAAACAGATAGTCGTTACAAGCGACAAAGTGCCAGAGGAAATGGAAAATTTCGAGGAAAGAATAACATCAAGGTTTATGTGGGGTCTGATAGCTGACATAAGACCGCCAGACATAGAGACAAGAACCGCTATTTTAACAAAAAAAGCCAAGGAAAGAAATGTGGAAATACCCGAAGGAGTTGTGGAGTTTATATCCGAAAAAGTGCACAAAAACGTCAGGGAACTTGAGGGAGTTCTCACAAAACTTGTGATTCTCGCCGAAGTATGGGGAAAACCGATAGACATAAGAACCGCTCATCAGGTTATTGACGATCGGGAAGACATAATCTATATGTCCAAATCAAGGGCAGATGGGGGAAATAGAAAAGAGGATATCTCCATAGAGATAATCAAAGCCACCGTTGAAACCGTTTTCAATTTGACAAAAGGCCAAATTGAATCACAAAAGAGAACACGAACAATCACATTTCCAAGACAGATAGCTATGTTTCTCATCAAGAAACACCTTCATATGCCATATATTTCAATCGGCGAGGTTTTCGGCAATAGAGACCACTCAACCGTTATGTATGCCGTTTCCAAGATAGAGAAAAACATCTCAATGGAAGATAATGTGACAGTGAGCGCCATAAAAGAAATTGAGGACAGAATGAGAGCTTAAATCTCATTTTTTTTGGGGAAAGATTGTGGAAAAATGTGGAAAAGTTTTTCCAGAGGATTTTCTTCCCCAAATAACGGGAAGTTATTCAGAATAATTCCACAGACTTTGAACAAGTTTTAAACAGAGAAAAAAATAAAAACCCCTTTGTATTTAAGGAAGTTTCCTATTTTTAAACAATTCAACATCCCCTTACTACCACTGTTGTTTATATTAAATATAAATATATAATAGAAAAAGTAGCAGATCCCCGGTAAAAAGGTGGAAAACTTATGGACATAAAAGTAAAGAGACAACCTCTCCTGGAAAAATTGTCTTTGGTCATAGGACTTACGGAGTCAAATTCTCCGAACGATATCCTCAAAAATATTCTTATAAGAGGGTCTTTGAAGAAAAAAGAGGCTTTTATCGCCGCGACAGATCTTGAGTCCACCATTGTAAGTTTCTTCAGGTCAGAAGACTGCCCTAAAGCCGATTTTGACATTCTAGTTCCAGCGCAGATTTTTATGGAAACAATAAGAAACATAGACACCGACGAGGTAACAATCAAAGTACACAAAAACAACTGGATGGAAGTTGTCATACCTTCTGCCAAATTCAAGTTTCCTTATATCCCCGGTAGCGAGTTCCCAAATGTTTCATTTTCCTCCTCAAATCGGCAGTTCAATATCCCGGCTTCAAGCATTTCAAATACAATACCGTCCCTTTTGAACTTCTCTTCAAAGGAAATATCAATGCGCAACCTCAACGGTGTCCTTTTTGAGCCGATGGACGGAAAAATCAGACTTGTGGCGACAGACAGCCGCAGGCTTGCTTATTTTCAGAGAGATGTTGGAGAAAAGCCCGATTTTGAGAAAGTTGTTCTGTCCAGAAAGGCAGTTGCGGAGCTGGCAAAGATAGTCAAGTCTTCCGAGAAGGAAAAAGAAGACCAGGACGGCAATGTCCATGTGTCTTTCGACAAGGAAAAGGCTTTTTTCAAATCCGGAGACACGACCGTTATTTCCACTCCCGTTGATATTCCTTTTCCTGAATACACAAGAGCCGTGCCCGACATATCCTCACTTGATTTAAATCCTGCCGTGACCGACAGAAACAAGATGCTTGGTACAGTGAGGAGAGTCAGTGTTTTCTCTCATGACTCAAAAAGAGTTGATGTTAAAGCAGAGGGGTTAACCCTGTCTTTTACGAGTGGCCAAACAGAGTATGGAGAGGGAATCGAGACAATCGCCCTGAATTCCGCCGTTGATGAGGCAAAAGCGTCTTTTAACCCTGAGTTCATTGTTGACTCCCTTAACTTTCTCGATGGCGCCGATATTGAGTTTCGAGTCGGGGACGGCAAAAAACCCGCCGTTATGAAAATGGTTGACAACGAAGACTTCTTTTGCGTATTGATGCCGCTTCTTCCATGACAACCTTGGAAATTTTTCACCGTATGACGGAAGGGCTACTTGAATCTCTTTTCCCGCGCAGGTGTTCTGTCTGTGGTCTGTTTTTGACATCCCGTGTGCGGGAAGAAAAATTCATCAAAGGCAATTTGTGCGTCGGGTGCGAAAGAGGGTTTATTTTTCTTTCAGCCGAGGAGATATGCAAATGCTGCGGAAATGTTCTTGCCGCAAACACTACGGGTTCTGTTTGCGGCTCCTGTATTGGTGGAAAACACATTTTTTCCCTTGCTCGTTCGGTTGTTGCCTTTGCCGGACCCGCAGCCGACTCGGTGAAGCTTCTGAAATACGCCGGCCAATTTCAGTTGGGCGGTTTTCTATCTATGTTGGTCTTGGATTTTTTTCCGGCGGATTTTGGAGGTTTTGACGTTGTTGTGCCAGTTCCTCTTCATCCTGCAAGGCTCAGGCAGAGGGAGTTCAACCAGTCGGCTCTTGTTTCTTCAAAACTCGCCCTTTCAATGAAAAAACCACATGTGCCTTTTGCCCTTGAAAGAGTTTTAAACACGACTCCACAGGCTTCTTTTTCTGGGATAAACGAAAGGAGAAAAAACGTGCGTGGGGCCTTTTCAACCAGGGGTTCGGAAAGGAAAAACCTAAAAAATAAAAGAGTAATGCTCTTTGACGATGTTTTTACCACCGGCTCAACGGTCAACGAGTGTGCGGAGGCGCTTCTTTGCGCCGGAGCTCGCGAGGTAAAAGTGCTCACGGTTTTCAGAACGGTAATTTGACTTTGTAAAACCGCTGATTTATAAGAAAAAACCGACTTGCACGGTTCCCGATGAGAAAGATGGCAAAGAAACCTTCAAAAAAACAACGTTCCGCGACCCTTTCGGCTCTGAGGGCTGAGATAGACGCGATTGACAAAGGAATACTGAAGTCAGTAAACAAAAGAGCTTCGCTTGCCGTTGGAATAATGGATGTGAAGAAAGAGATGTCAAAAGGCGTTTACGATCCGGAGAGGGAAAAAGAGATAGAGAAAAAAATAGTCCGCCTCAACAAAGGGCCTCTGGACGATTTTGCGGCGCTTTCCATTTTCAGGGAGATAATACACTCCTGCAGGAATCTTCAGTCCCGGGGAAGGGTCTCATACCTTGGCCCCGAGGGAAGTTTTTCCCATCAGGCGGCGTCAAAGGTCTTTCGCGTGCCCAATGAGCTTATAGTCTGCAAGACCCTTGAGGATGTTTTCGACAGGGTTTTGGCGGGGTCTGTTTCAAAGGGCTTTGTGCCAATAGAGAATTCCACGGAGGGCTCCGTTGCGAGGGTTCTTGAAATAATAGCCGAAAGTGAAGTCAGAATAGTGGGGGAGTATTTTGAGAACATAAGCCATTTTCTTGTGTCCAAAACCGCAAACCTGAGAAGCATCAGAAATGTTGCCTCTCACCCGCAAGCCCTCGGTCAGTGCAGAAAGTGGCTTTTGACAAACCTGCCGGGTGCGAAACTAGTGGAAACCCCAAGCACCGCGGCCGCAGCCGCCATTGCCGCGACGGACGGATATACGGCCGCGGTTTCAAGCACTTATTCCGCCTCCATATACAAACTGCGCGTCGTTGCGGAAAATATAGAAGACAACCCGCTCAACGCCACACGTTTTGTGACGGTGGAAAAATCCTCCGCTTCCCGGGAAATGGGAGAGGGAAACAAGGTATCCATAATTTTTTCAACAAAAGACGAGCCGGGGGCTTTGCAAAAAACCCTGTTCTCTCCGCTTGCTTCGGCCGGGGTCAACCTTACCAGAATTGAGTCAAGACCCTCGGGCAAAAGGCCTTGGGAGTACATCTTTTTTGTGGATTTTGAAGGAAGCCCCGGGCAGCGGAAAACCGATGCTCTTCTGGAGAAAATTGAGAGCAAAAGCTCGTCTTTCAAAACTCTCGGATGTTATTTTTCCGGTAAAAAAACACAAACGAGCCCTTGATGATTACCCCGAAAGAAAACATAAAAAATCTTCCCGTCTATGTGCCGGGAAAAACTTCGGAGCAGATTGAGAAAGAGATTGGCATAAAAGGTGCGGTCAAAATGGCTTCCAATGAAAACCCTTTCGGCCCTTCGCCGATGGCGGTTGAAGCTTTGAAGTCCTTCGGTTCTCAAATACATCTCTATCCCGACGGAGGTTGCGGCGCGCTCAAGGAGGCGCTTTCAGAAAATCTCGGCGTCATGCCGGAAAATCTGGTTGTCGGCAACGGTTCCAACGAGGTTCTGGACCTTATTGCGAAGGCTTTTCTCGGACCGGGCGATGAGGCTGTATACGGCGCGCACGGTTTTGTTGTTTATCCGATAGTCACTACGGCGGCGGGAGCGAAAGGGGTTGTTTCCCCGATGCCTTTTTTAAAGCACGACCTTGAAGACTTTGCGGCGCGTTTGACTCCACGGACGAAGGTTGTTTTTCTCGCGAACCCTAACAACCCAACCGGCACGATTTTCTCGCGAAGCGAGTTCGAGGATTTTCTCGGTAAAGTTCCCGAACATGTTCTCATAGTTATGGATGAGGCTTATTTTGAGTATGTAGAGGACGAAAACTACCCTGACTCCCTTGATTATCACCGAACCAGGGAGGGAATTGTAACCGTCAGAACCTTTTCAAAAATTCATGGGCTTGCGGGAATGAGAATAGGCTACGCGGTTGCCTCGCAACCGGTGGCGGCGTTTTTAAATCGTGCCAAAGAGCCTTTCAACGTCAATTCCCCGGCCCAAATAGCGGCGCTAGCGGCTTTAAAAGATGACTCTCACACCACCTTTTCGCGGGAGACAAACCTTGCCGGGCTTGACTATCTTTTCTCTCAACTTGGCTCTCTGGGAATATTCCATACGGAATCGAAAGCAAACTTTGTTCTTGCCGATACGGGGGAAAATTCGGCGCGGGTTTATGAAAAACTTCTGCGCAAAGGCGTTATTGTGCGCCCGGCTTCGGCATATGGGCTTGCCAATCACATAAGAGTCACTGTGGGAACCGCCGAGCATAACGCGGCTTTCATAAAAGCCGTCGTCGGAGTGATGGGGAAGTGAGAAAAGAATGAAAATTGCCGTTGTGGGACTTGGAAAGATGGGAGCTTCGGTCTGCGCCGACCTCAAGGCGCTGAGTATCGCGTCTGAAGTTACGGGTGTGGATAAAGACTCCGAAGCGGTCGCCTTCTGCGTTTCGGAGGGTCTTGTGGATAAGGGGTTTGACGATCCCGGAAAGATTCCACCGGGCACGGAAATCTGCGTGCTTGCGGTTCCGGTTGATTTTATGGAAACGATCTCGCTCGGGATTTTCGCCTCGTCCCGTCCCGGTCTGATTTTGACAGATGTGGGAAGCGTCAAAGCCCCGATTGTCGCGAGTATAAACCGTATTTTGCCCGAAGATGTGAGTTTTGTGCCCGCGCACCCGATTGCGGGAGACGAAACCCACGGTGCGCGCAACTACAAAAGGGGCATTTTTAAGGACAACCCCGTGGTAGTCGCATGCGAGCCCGACGAGGCGTCAAAAAAGGTTGAAGCCGTTTGGGAAAAAATGGGAGCCCGGATACTGAGAATGTCTCCCGAAAAGCACGACCGGATGTTTGCTTTTGTAAGCCATCTTCCCCATGTGTGCGCCTACTCTCTCGCCTCCGCCGCCGCATCTGCGCGCTCTGAAGGGCCTGATGTTTTTTCCATTTCCGGCGGCGGACTCAGAGACACAACCAGAATCGCGATGAGCGAACCGGAGATGTGGGCGGGAATACTTATTCAAAATTCCGGCCCGGTTCTTGAGGCGCTGGAAGGGTTTTCCCGTGAAGTTGACGCGATTGGCGGAGCGGTCAGATCCGGAAACAAAAAAGAGCTTGTAAAACTCCTTAAGCGCGGACGCGAAGCGAAATCGCGTTTTCTCAAAAAAGACCGGAGGTTTTGACATGGAGTCTTTGCCTTGTTAGGTTGATTGCCATGTCGGATAAAGTGGTAAAAACAGACGAGCAGTGGAAAAAGGAGCTAACGGACGAGCAATTTGCCGTTGCGCGCAAGAAGGGAACGGAAAAACCTTTCACCGGAGAATACAACAGCCATAAAGAGAAGGGAGAGTATGTCTGCGTATGTTGCGGACAGGCTCTTTTTAAGTCCGATTCAAAATTTGATTCGGGAACGGGATGGCCGAGTTTTGACCGTCCAGCGGAAGGCGAAAATGTCAAAACCGAACAGGACGACTCGGTTGAAATGAGTAGAGTCGAGGTTATGTGCTCAAATTGCGACGCGCATCTAGGACATGTTTTCCCCGACGGTCCCTCTAAAACAACCGGAATGAGATACTGCATCAACTCCGTTTCTTTGGATTTTAAAAAAAAGGAAGATTAGGTTTTCATCTGAAAACTTTTTGCTTTGGCGGCGGGAGGACTCGAACCTCCGACAGGGGCCTTATGAGAGCCCTGCTCTACCTCTGAGCTACGCCGCCGCTTGTTTGAAAAATTCGGAAAACCCGATTGTAGCATACCGGCATGGGGTTTATCAAGATTTCACTGACCCGAAAAACTTGTATCCCACGGCTTTATAAAGAAGCTTGGCGGCCGTAACATCTGGCGCGCAAACGCCCGGTATAGGAGATAGCTCAACTATGTCAATGCCCACAACTTTTCTTTTGGAAAAAACCGCGCGTATAAGCGCGGTTATGTCATGCCAGCCCAGCCCTCCGGGTTCCGGGGTTCCAACCGAAGGCATCAATGAAGGGTCGAGCCCGTCAATATCAATGCTGAGATATACTTCCTCTCCGAGTTTTTCCACAATCTCGGAAATCCATTTTTCAGGGTTGTGGCCAACCATGTCGTCCGCCCTGAAGATTGAAAGGTCTTTGCGGCCTTGCGCGAACGCCGCCTCCTCCGAGGACATACTTCTTATGCCAGCCTCCACGACCTGTGCGCCCGTTTCCAAAATTCTGCGCGTTACGCATGCGTGACTAAAATCCGACCCCTGATAACTATCCCGCAGGTCACAGTGAGCGTCCACCGAGAGAAAGCATATTTCGGGATGAACCTCTTTTTGCGCCAGAAACGCTCCCAGTGTTACGGAATGTTCTCCTCCCACCATTGCGACAAACTTTCCCTTTTGCGCCGCGTCCAGACAGGTTTTCCTCACCAATTTCACCATTGCGGCGGGGTTTATGTCGCATTCCAGCTCGTTTAATGTGTGTATTCCCGATTCCGACGGGCAACACTCCAGTTCGTCATCGTAAAGCTCAATTGAGCGGGACGCCTCTATTATCGCCATCGGGCCACCCGAGCAGCCTCCTCGAAATGACACGGTTCTTTCGTAAGGGACCGGAACAACGACCGTTTTTGACCTTTTGAAATCTGCTTCTTCCGAATCAAGACCGAGAAAATTGAAATTGACAAACCCCATATTGTTAAGCCGGTTTTCCGGTTTTTGTTTTTATTCCTAGGCTGTTGATATATCTGTGCGTTTTTGTTGTCTCCGCGCCGGAGCTCATAAAGGTTTCCAGATCTTCCGGCGCGTCTATGTCGAGCCCTATGCCGCTCAGGATAAGAGATGAAAATTCAATTCCCATATCCGACACGATTTTTTTGTGCCGCATAAAACTGTTTTCCCCGAAACTCGGAGACACGGCGCCCGGAGGCCTCATCATAAGCGCGTTTGTTCCCGTGCCGTCCCGCGACGGGACCGCAACGATGCGTTTTTCGCCATCGTCTTTTTCCATTACAGAGTCAAATTCCCATGGTTGCGCAAGGGGTATGTCTCCCGGAACCACAAGAACCGACCCGGCTCCCGTCTGGCCGCATTTTTTCATTGCAAACTCAACCGATGAACTTTCGCTCCACTGTGTTTGCTCGGCGATTGCCTCCGTGCCGAACCTTCGCCCCATTTCCATCGCTTCGGGTTCCGCGGTTACTATAACAACTTTGTCCACGTGTTTGCAGAGCGATATGCTTGAGAGTACATCTTCAAGCATGACGCGGGCAAGCCCTTCGCGTTGACCCGGCGACAGTACGGCGCAAAGTCTCTCATTGGCTTTTGAAAATCTTTTTACGGGAACAAGAACTATTCTCATTTGACAAATGCTCCAGAAATTTGGTCTTTTTTCCACACGGCTTGATAAACTACCAGATTGTGAGCCGGAGAATCAGCAAACACTACGAAGAGCACAGGAAACGTATCAGAAAACGGTTTCTTAAGGAAGGGCTGTCCTCCTTTGAAGACTACGAGACGCTGGAGCTTCTTCTTACCTACTCGATACCGCGCAGGGATGTGAAACCCGCGGCAAAGAACCTGATTGGAAAATTCAAGACCCTTGTTGAGGTTCTTGACGCCGGAGCGGAAGACCTGAAAAAAGCCGACGGGGTTGGAGATTCCACCGCCGCATTTATCAGACTTATAAGGGAGGTGAACTGGCGCTATATGGAAACAAGAATCCGCCGCGAAGACTATCTGACCTCTCCGCAGTCGGTAATCTCGTTTGCTAAGTCACGGATAGGAAGGGAAAGCAAGGAGTTTATGATGCTGATTTTTGTCAACACAAAAAACCAGTTTCTTGAGCATGAAGTTATTGCCGAAGGGTCCGTAAGCAGCGTCGATATGAACATAAGGGATGTTGTAAAGAAGGCGCTTGGTATCGGACGGTGCTCCGGAATAATAGTTGTCCACAACCATCCGAGCGGCCACTCCGACCCTTCGCAAAGCGACAAAGATATAACAAAAGAACTCGCGCGGGTCTGTAAATCGCTTGACATACGGCTGGTTGACCACATTATCGTCTGCTCGCACGAGCATTTCAGTTTCGTTGAAAACGGTTTGCTGTGAAAAGGCTTTGCCTATTTTCCGCTTGCTGTGTTAAGTTTAGCTCAGGATTTTTTGACAGATGGTCGCAAACGGACGGAAAAAATGAGAAAGGCAAAATTTGAAAGAAAGACAACCGAAGTAAAGGTCAGCGTTGATTTGAACATTGACGGTTCCGGAGTTTTTAACATTAAGACCGGAATACCGTTTTTTGACCACATGCTGAGTCAGTTCGCCCGGCACGGCTGTTTTGATCTCAAGGTGAAAGCCATAGGAGATACCGAGGTTGATTTTCACCACACGGTTGAGGATGTTGGCCTAGCCATAGGTAGCGCGTTCAGGGAGGCCCTTGGCGAAAAAAAACAGATAGTCCGCTTTGCGCACTCGTATGTTCCGTTTGAGGACACGCTCGTTTTCGCGGCGGTTGACATAAGCGGGAGGCCGTGCCTTGTGTTCAACGCGAAACTTCCCAAGTCAAAAATCGGAGACTTTGATTCCGAACTCACGCGCGAGTTTTTCAAGTCGCTTTCCAACAGCGTGGGTTGCAATCTCCACATCCGTCTTGAGTGCGGACAGAATTTGCACCACAACATTGAGGCGATGTTCAAATCGAGCGGCCGCGCGTTTGACATTGCAACCTCGGTTGATGGTCGTTACGCTGATGTTCCTTCAACAAAAGGCGCATTATGAGCGAATGCAACGGCGGCGAAATAACCGTTTTTGACTACGGAATGGGAAATCTCAAAAGCGTGTTCAACGCTTTCAGATTTCTAGGTTTTGATGTTGTTGTAACATCCGACCCGGCAAGAATCGCCTCTGCCGGGCGACTTGTGTTTCCCGGTGTCGGGGCTTTCGGCGAATGCGCGAAATTTTTAAAAAGAAACGGAGCGGCATCTGCGATTGCGGATTTTATAAACAGCGGCAGGCCCTATCTCGGAATATGCATCGGGCTTCAGATACTTTTTGAACGCAGCGCCGAAAGTCCCGGCGAGGAGGGTCTGGGGGTTTTTGAGGGTGATGTGCTGAAATTCTCCCCCGATTCGCGCCTCAAAGTTCCGCATATGGGTTGGAACCGGGTTGTGCAGAAAGCCGAGTCGCGTATTTTCGAGGGCGTTGAAGACGGAAGCTGGTTTTACTTTGTCCACTCCTTCTATGCCGAGCCACAAGACGATTCCGTCGTTGCCGCGAGAAGCGGATACGGGGTTGATTTCGCGGCAGCTCTTGAGAAGAACAACATATTCGCCTGTCAGTTTCATCCCGAAAGAAGTTCTGATACAGGCTTGAAGATTTTGCGCAACTTTGCCGAATTTCAGCCTTCGGTTCGCCCGTAGACGGTCGTATAAACCCCGTAACTTCTGAATATCCGCCTAACATAGTTTCTTGTCTCCGTGAAAGGAATATCTTCGATGAGCTCATCCGGCTCAAGGTTTTTCAACGGACCTTTAACCCATCTTCTGACTCTGGAAGGTCCGGCATTGTAAGCCGCAAGCGCGGCGCGGCGGTTTCCTTTGAATTTTTTCAACATTTCGGCAAGATAGCGCGAGCCGAGTTTGATGTTCATTTCGGGAATGAACAGTTTTTCGCGTGTTATTTCATCCATTTTCAACATACCCGCCACCTCTTTTGCGGTTGGAATTATGAGTTGCATAAGCCCCAGCGCGTTCGCGCGTGAGACTGCCCTTGCGTCGAACCTGCTTTCCTCCCTTATGAGAGAATAAACAAGCATTTCATCCAGCCCGTATTCGGCGGAGAATTTTTTTACCTCTTTCTCAAAACCTTTCGGGAAGGAAAGTCTTATCTTTCCGGCTGACGGATAGCTTCCGACAAGTTTTATACAGGACTGAAAATTGCGCAACGCGGCAAGAAGTTTGCACGCCGCGACCGGTTGCGATTTTCCCGCAGAGCGTGCCTCTCTCTCCGCCCAGTCGTCAATGCCCGCCTCAATCAGAAGCCGAGCCCTTTTTATTCCGGGGTGTTCCCCGTCTTTGCTTCCCTGCTTTGGAAAAGCGCGCGAATGCCCCGTCTTTTCGGCGGCGAGGAATGAGTAGTAACTGAACTGTGGTTGCGAAGCAACTTTCAAAAAAAGATCTTGCGCTTTGCCATGCAACCCTTTTTTCTCAAAGATTCTCGCCGTCCAGTAATCGAAACGCCCTTGTAACACAGAGTTTGCCGGTTTCCGGTTTTCCGAGAATATGCGCTCGGCGTTTGCGTATTGCCGCGTTTTATAATAAGCCCATCCCAGATTCCATGCCGCTGAAGCTTCGTATCGGGGATACGACTTTTTTATCAGAACATATATTTTCTCCGCATCGCCGGTTTTGCCGTATTTCAACGCTGTCAGCTGTGCCCTGACTAGCGCCTTTGCGGCCCACTCGGAGCCGGGGAAGGAATCGTGGACGGATTTGAAAACCGAGGCGGCTTCTTTGAGTTTTTGCTTTTCCTCTTTTTTGCCGCCGGAGAGCTTTGCGATTCTTTCAAGAACCTCTCCCTTACGGTATGCGCCCTCCGGCGAACCGTGGTTTTCAAGCAAAGACAGCGCCTTTTGCAGTTTTGCCGGATCTTTTTTCCCTGTTATGTAAAGGCATATAGCCAGCCGGAAATTCCTCTGCGGGGTTTGTGCAAGCGGTTTATACTCCGCGAGCGCGAGTTTCCATTTTCTGAGTTCAAACAGCCTGTCCGCCCTTGCAGCGGCGATCTCAGCGGATGGAAACCCCTCCTCTCCCAGCTCAGCGATTTTTTCTGGCGCACCGCCCGAGAAAGTGCTTGTCGGGTGGTCTCTCCACAGAAGTTTCCAAACCTCCGCCGCTTTGCCTCTGAAGCCTTTTTGTTCGGTGATTTCGGCGATTTTTTTCAGATAAAAACCCTTTCTGTAGGCGGTCTGCAGTCCAAGCAGGGTTTTGTATCTTTCCTCCGCTTCGTTTATCAATCCGCTTTTTTCAAGCGCCTTCGCCTCTTTTTCAAGTGCTTTTACCTTTAGGATTTCAGAGAACGCCGCCTTTCGGTACATCTCCGCCGCGCGCAGTGGGTCTCCCGATTTTTCAAGTGCCCGCGCCTTGATAAAAAAAACATACTCCCTGAGTTCGGGAATCTCATTCTCCAGGTTGTCAAGTAGTGAAAGCGCTTTTTTGGGCTTGTTTTCGTTAAACACCGCTTTTTGCGCGGCGCCGATTTTTTCTGGCGCACTTGCGCTTTGAGGTGTTTCCGCATGGGAAATCCCTGCGCCGAAGCAAAGAGCTGCCAGAACTGTTGTGGAAAAAAGGGTTTTAATCAATTGAACTTCCGGGGTTTTAGACATCCAATTTTACTTCCTTCCGCAAAACTGTTCAAATTAACTCTGGTTTGTGTAAAATACCCAGTTGCTACCAAGCGGCCGGTGGGGGATAGTATAATGGCAGTACAGCGGTCTCTGGAACCGTTAATCTGGGTTCGAATCCCAGTCCCCCAGCCAAATTTCCGCTGGTTTGGAAAATCACCATGCCATCCGATTATGTGAAGATATTTGACACGACCCTCAGGGACGGAGAACAGGCTCCCGGATGCGCGATGACCGCTTCGGAGAAACTGCGCGTTGCCGTGCAACTTGAGCGTCTGGGCGTTGATGTGATAGAGGCGGGCTTTCCGGTTTCGTCCGAAGAGGATTTTATATCGGTGCGCGAAATCTCAAGAAAGGTGAGAGGATGCGAAATCGCCGCGCTGTGCCGCGCTTCAAAAACCGACATAGACAGGGGATGGGAAGCCGTTAAAAACGGGGCAAATCCCAGAATACACACCTTTATAGCGACATCGGACATTCATCTCAAATACAAACTCAGAAAGTCGCACCGCGAGGTGGCGGAAATCGCTTCGCAGTCGGTCGCGTATGCGCGCAAGTTCACATCAAACGTTGAGTTTTCCTGTGAAGACGCCACGCGTACCGACATTGAATATCTTTGTGAGATTGTATCTCTTGCCATAGATGCGGGCGCTTCCACGATTAACATTCCCGACACGGTCGGTTACACGGTGCCGGAAGAGTTTTCGAGCATTATCAGACAGCTGAGTGAAAAGGTTGATTGTCTGGAAAAGGTTGTCCTGAGTGTTCACTGCCACAACGATCTGGGGCTGGCGGTTGCAAATTCGCTTGCCGCTATCGCAAACGGGGCGCGTCAGGTGGAGTGCACAATAAACGGACTCGGAGAAAGGGCCGGAAACGCATCTCTTGAAGAGATAGTGATGGCGATCAGAGTTCGCAATGACAGAAATCCCTGTAAGACCGGAATCGTAACCGAGCAGATTTATCCGGCAAGCAGGATTGTGTCCAAAGTAACCGGCGTTAATGTCCAGCCCAACAAAGCGGTTGTCGGCGCAAACGCATTTGCTCACGAGGCGGGAATACATCAGGCGGGCGTTTTGAATAAAAGAATCACATACGAAATTATGAAGCCCGAAGATGTGGGCATATCTTCAAATTTCATTGTGCTTGGCAAGCATTCCGGAAGGCATGCGTTTGCGGCGCGTCTTGACGATTTCGGATACGCGCTCACCAACACGCAGTTTGAAGAGGCGTTCAAAAAATTCAAAGACCTTGCGGACAAGAAAAAATATGTTTTTGACGAGGACATAGAAGCACTCATAAGCGAGGAGTTTATGGGCTCTTCGGACTACTACGACTTTGTTGATGTGGAGTTCACGGGTGGCTCATCCTCAACCCCCGGAGCGACTGTACAACTTCTTGCGGACGGCAAAGAGGTTTGCGCTTCCGAGACGGGCGGCGGTCCCGTTGACGCGGCTTACAAGGCGATCAAGACGGCGACTGGAAAGTATCCGAAACTTGAATCTTATAAAATATCCTCCATAACCGGCGGTACGGACGCGCAGGGGGAGGTTACTATTCGGATACGGGACGATGAAGCGGGTGTTTCCGCGCGCGGCAGGAGTTCGGACACCGATATTGTGGTTGCGAGCACAAAAGCATTTGTCAATGCTCTCAACCGTCTCCGCTGGCGCGCAAGCCGCAAAAAACAACAGGTTAAAGACGGGGTTTGATGGCGCGTCCGGTTTCTTTGTGGAACTGCGCTTTTGCTTCCTGCATTGTTTTTGTTCCTTTGATTATGCGCTCAAGCAAAAAAAGAGGTTTTTGGGTCGGGTAGCCGTTGTGTTCTTTTGCAACAGCATTGACGGTACCTATCCCAAGCATCATGGCAAACTCTGCCCTTGTCTTCAATAATAAATGTATTTTCTCCCCGCAACTTTCCTGATTCTGTATCTTTTTCCGTCTTCATCTGTTTCTCTGAAATGGTTTGTGTTTTCTTCTCTGTAGGGTTCTCTTTGAGTGTTAAAAGCCTTTGTTCCTTTTGAGAAATAGAAAAGGATTGTGTCATGTTTTTTTGCTAAACCGTTTTTTAGTTGCGCCACCTGTGTTGTAGTGCCAAATTATTTCGTTTTTCCAACGGTTTTTTCCAAAAACCGCGTCCATAAGCAATTTCAAGTAGTGGCTCGCTGTTGGGTCGCAATGCAGATAGACGCTTCCCGTTTCTTTCAGTATCCGTCTCATTTCAAGCAAACGGATTGCCATCATAATCAGATATGATTTCATTCCGTTTTCGTAGACATGTCCGGCGGTTTCTATTACCGAGTAGAGAGCGGGAGATTTTGCGCCTATCTCGTCGTGCCATGCGATATCCACATCGTCCAGTGTCCAAGTATCTTTGAACGCCGCGCCAGCGGCTTCGCTTCCTATGGGAACGGATCAAGGTATACCAAGTCAATGCAGTTATCCTCAAATCCCCTCATAATCGGAAGGTTGTCGCCAGTCCAGATTGTCTGGTTTTTGAACATCTGTTGACATTGGCTACTGGTAACAGGTGCCAAGCCTTGTTCACTACTCAACAGATGTCAAGAAGTTCCCGCTTATTTCCCAGCGCGGGTAATTAATCCACGCCGTATCGATTCTTTTATTTAGCAGGAGACCCGACAAAGGGTTTCCTGTTGAGTAGTGAACAAGGCCATTATAAAACAAACCGTGCGAACACTTCAGCATCTTTCCGCTTCTTGACCTTTTTCCGTGCCTATTTAGTATAGTCTTTCAGTTTCTAGTGCGACCCCGCGCCTATTAATGGAGAAAAGACTATGAAGCCGCTTATAATGACAGTTCTTCTTGCCGTCTCTTTCGGCTTTTTCTTTTACAACATCTACAACCTGATTCGCCTTCTGCGGCTTGGAAAAAAAGAGGACAACCGCTTTGACCAAATCGGCGAGAGGATAAAACGCGTTTTTATCTATGTTTTCGGACAGCGGCGTCTCTGGCAGAACTACACATTCGCCGGAATTGAGCACTTTATGATTTTCTGGGGATTTCTTATTATCTCCATAGGAACTTTTGAGGTTTTCATGACTGGGCTTTTCTTCCCCGAAACCGGATTCAAACTCATTTCCGGCATAAGTCATGACTACTACGAACTTGTTTTGGACATAACTCAGGCACTTGTTGTTGTCGCCCTGTGCATGGGTGTCACAAATCGGCTGACTTTCGGCAAAAAAAGAGAGGTGAACGGGCCTGATGCAGTTGTTGTACTGGGGCTTATTTTCGGCCTTGTGATGACGGCTTTTCTCTTTACCGGAGCAAGAATCTCACTTGGTGATGCTCCTGAGGAATTTCTTCCCGTCTCAAGTCTTTTCGCCGGGCTTTTCGCGACAATGACGGTTGGGGGTCAGGTCTTTTGGCGTGAGTTTTTCTGGTGGTTTCATATCTTGATACTCCTAGGATTTCTTAACTATCTGCCATACTCAAAACACAGCCACGTTTTTACCGCGGCTCTCAATGTTTTCTTCCAGAACCTAAAACCGCGCGGCGTGATTGAAAAGATAGATTTTGAGAACATACCGGACGACATAGAACACTTCGGGGCGAGTAAAATAGAGGATTTTAGCTGGAAAGACCTTATGGACTCCTACACATGCACTGAGTGTGGCAGATGCACGGATAACTGCCCGGCATGGAACACGGAGAAAGTTCTTTCCCCGCGCGATGTGGTTGTGAAACTCAGGCACTATATTTCAAGTGAGGGCAAGGAGATTGCCGATGGCAGGCTTGCCGCCGGAGAAGGCGCAAACCTTGCTTCCGCGGAGTGGATAACTCCCGAAGAGCTTTGGGCCTGCACAACCTGCAACGCCTGTGTTGAGCAATGTCCTCTGTTTATAGACCAAATGGGCAAAATTGTGGAAATGCGCAAATACCTGACCCTTGACGGCAAACCGCCCGGCACTGCGACAAGAACCTTGCAGAAACTTCAAAGCCACGGTAACCCGTGGGGTTTCGACAACTCCGAAAGGGCAACCTGGCTGTCTGACATTGAAGGCATCCGTATTCTCGGAAAAGACCTTGAGAGTGCCGAGCCCGTTGATGTTGTGTACTGGATGGGATGTTTCGGCGCATTTGACCCTCGCGGGCAGAATGTTTCAAAAGCGGTTGTGGATCTCCTTGTCAGTGCGGGCGTGGACTTTGCGGTTATGGGCCCTTCGGAAACCTGTAGCGGGGACCCGGCAAGAAGGCTCGGCGAGGAAGCGCTTTATCAGGAACTTGCCTCTCAAAATGTTGAAACGATGAACGATTTGAAGGTTAAAAAAATACTCACCAACTGCCCGCACTGCTTCAACACCATAAAGAACGAGTATCCGCAATTCGGCGGTGAGTATGAGGTTGTTCACCACACGGATTTTCTGCTTGAACTCGTAAAACAGAGCAAACTCACCCCGAACGGCAAGGTTTCCGAAAAAATCACATACCATGACTCCTGCTACATAGGCAGATACAACCAAATCTACGACTCTCCCAGAGAGATATTGAAAGCCATATCCGGAATAGATCTTGTTGAAATGAAACGCTCAAAGCGCAACAGTTTCTGTTGCGGAGCCGGTGGTGGAAAGATATGGATGGAGGAAGACGCGCCGAGAGTCAACTGGAACAGGTTTGATGAAGCTCAGCAGTTGGAACCGGACACCCTTGCCACTGCCTGCTATTTTTGCAACACAATGTTTGAGGATGCGGCGAAATTGAAGGGCAAATCGGAAGACATACAGGTAAAAGATGTCGCGGAAATTCTCAGAGATTCCGTTCAAGGCACGGATTCTCAATAGAGCCGTATTGAAATGACGCTGACTGGAGCCGAACTTCCGTCCGCCCTGCTTCTTGATTCCGGAGGCGGCTGGTTGGAAAACGACAGGGGAGGTTGCCTGACTTTTGGAAAACCGCAATACACTCTTTTGTCCGAAACTTCCGGCTCGGTAATGATTGGCGCGCACAAAACCCGGAAAATCAACGGCGACCCGTTTCGTGAGATAGAAAAAAAAACTTCCGAAGGATATGTTGCGGTCGGCTTTGTCGGATATGAATATCTTATAAAAACCGATGACGGCGCCCACCTTGCCGGAAAGATGCGCGAAAAACCCCCCGGCGGTTCCGCTTCCCCGCTTCTGGCCTTTCATTTTTACGATAAAAAATCCGTAACGCGTGCGGATGTAATTCCTCAAAAAACCATTTGTTTAATCCGCGACGGCTTAGCTGGAGGAAAATATTACCCGGATATTCGTGTCAATTCCGGTTTAAATGAAAAGCGGTTTGTGGAAATGGTGAAAAAAATAAAATCATATATAAGCGCGGGCGATGTGTATCAGGTGAACATATCCGGAGTGCGGAAATTTTCGCGCCCAAAAAATCCCTCCGGGCTTTTTCTGAAACTTTTTGAGAGCCAGCCGGTTCCGTTTGCTTCTTATATGGATTTCGGAGAATTTCAATTTTTGAGCGGGTCAATGGAGCTGTTTCTCAAAAAAACGGGCAACCTTGTTTTTTCGCGTCCGATAAAAGGTACGATAAAACGCGGCAAGAATTTCCGCGAAGATTCACTAATGCGACAAACGCTTGCGGACAGTGAAAAAGAAAAAGCGGAAATACTTATGATAACGGATCTCATGAGAAATGATTTAAGCAGAATTTGCATTCCTTCAAGTGTTAAAACGCGGAAAATTTTCAATATAAAACCCTATAAAACCCTTTTTCATATGGAAGCCGAAATTGAAGGTACGCTCCGGAAAAACATTTCAATCTCCGAAATAATACAAAAAACCTTTCCTCCCGGTTCGGTAACGGGGGCTCCCAAAACAAAGGCTCTTGAAATAGTTGATTCTCTTGAGCCGCATTCACGGGGGCCTTATTGCGGGGTGGCGGGAATTTTTTATCCGGACGGAAATTTCTGTCTGAGTGTTTCAATAAGATGTTTACAGGTTTTTTCCGACGAGGCGGTTTGCTGGAGCGGAGCGGGAATAGTTTGGGACTCCGATCCTGTAAAAGAGTTTGAAGAAACCTTACTGAAGCTAAGTGCTTTGCGAAATACTTCTCAAGTCTTATGAAAAATCAGCGTGTCTATATTAAAGGAAAAGAGATTTCCGACATCGGGGGAATTTCTTTAAAGGGAATTTTCTACGGAGACGGAGTTTTTGAAACGATGAGATGGAAAGGCTCCTGTCCCGTTTGTTTGAAAAAACACATAAAAAGAATTTTGCACGGAGCTTCCGTTCTTCAAATTCCCGAACCGGACGGCGAAAAAATAACTGAAGAAATTTTCGAAGCTGTGCAAAAAAGCGAGTTTCAAGATTGCGCAGTAAAACTATGTGTGGTTGCCGGCGGTTCTTGCACGCCTTTTTTCGCAGAACCCGATTCTTTTCAAACAATAATTTCCGTAACAGAAATATCCGAACAATTATTGAAGCAAAATTTGAAAATAATTTGTTCCGGCATGGAATATTCAAGGAATTATTCTCCGCTTTCGGGAATTAAATCGCTCAATTATCTGGAAAATGTGCTTGCAATGAGAGCGGCGAAAAAAAGACATTTTGACGACACCCTTTTCCTCACCCCAGACGGCTTTGTTACCGAAACAACCTGCCGCAATATCTTCTGGGGAAAAGACGGTGATATTTTCACTCCGCCGCTGGGCTGTGGAATACTGCCGGGCATTACACGGGAAACTCTGATTGAAATTGCCTCTGAAAACGGCTTTGCGGTATCACAACGCCTCTTCCGCCCCGAAGATATGATGCAGGCGGATTTTGTTTTTGCCACAAACTCTTTGGAAGGAATGACTCTTGTGGAAAAGTTGAAAATCCAAGACATGACCCTTACTTTTTCAACATCTGTTCAAAACTCTTATAAAATCTTGAAAAGTCTTTTGTATCAGTATTTTAAATGGGTATGAACAAGACTTGACCCTTTCTTTTTAATAATGTTTTCCACAACTTTGTGGAAAGTGTGGAAAACTTCAATTCTACTAGAGAGGGATTATTGATTATTTGAGAGTGAATATCTTAAAAAATTTGTGGATACAACCAGAGATAAGCCGTGTCCATCCACAAGATTCAAAAAACGTTGGGATACTTGTATAGAGAAGTACCCAATTTTCCACATGAAACACCATTTGTAAAACAACCTACTTTCCGATGCAAAACTTTCCGAAAATAACGCCAAGCAGTTCTTCCGTTGTGGTCTCTCCGGTTATTTCCCCGAGAGCATCCATTGCTTCTCTGACCTTTATTGACAGTATTTCAGGCGATTCTTCGTCTTTGAGAAGCTCGAGGAAGATGTTGATTGCGTCAAGCGCCTTTTCAACCGCTTTTTTCTGCCGTATCCCCGTTAGTACGGCTTCGTTGCTTTCTATGGGTCGGGAGTCTGACATGAGGATTGTGCCTATTGTTTTTTTCAGTTCTTTTATACCTTCGCCTGTTTTTGCCGATGTGGAAACGGTCTTTTCTTTTGGAAATCTCTCCAGAAAGGCTTTTATCGCGTATTTGCCCAAATCCGCCTTGTTGACCGCCAGCACTGTGTTTTCCAAAGCGTTTTTAACTGTTTTTATGTCTTCTACACAAGCCGGAACGCTTCCGTCAACAACCAAAATCCGTATATCCGCACCGAGCGCCTTGTCGCGAGCCATATCTATTCCCGTTTTTTCGGCCTCACTTTCAGCTTCCCTGATTCCCGCAGTGTCGGTAAAACGTACCGCTATGCCACCTATTGAAGACTGTTCCTCAATGTAGTCTCTTGTCGTTCCGGGTTCGTGGCTTGTTATGGAACGCTTTCTTCCGAGCAGAGAGTTCATAAGACTTGATTTTCCAACATTCGGTCTTCCGGTTATGGCTATGCTTGCGCCTTCTCGTATCAAATGTCCTGTTGTATATGTGGAAAGTAGCGATTTGAAGTTTTCGCCCACATCTTGAGCGGTTTTTCTCATTGCTTTGTTCTTAACTTTGCCTGTCTTTTCTTCGGGAAAATCTATTCGCGCTTCAATCTCGGCAAGCAGTTCAAGCAACTGCGCTTTTTCGCTGTTGATTTTGTCCGAAAGCCCGCCCGCAAGCTGCAAACCCGCCTGTTTGAGTCCAAGTCCGGTCTGTGCGTTTATTATATCTGCGACAGCCTGAGCTTGGGAGAGATCCATCTTGCCGTTAAGAAACGACCTTTGCGTAAATTCTCCCGGATTTGCGGTTCTACAACCGTGTTTCAGTGTCAGGTCCATAATTGCCGCGGAGCAGGCAAGCCCTCCGTGACAATGAATTTCGGCGTAGTCTTCTCCCGTGTATGAGCTCGGGGATTTCATAAAAACGCACATTGCGCTGTCCACAACGGTTTTATCCGCAGGATCGGCAATGTTTCCGGTATACAGCATCCGCGGCTTAAATTCCCGATGTTTCCCGTGAAACATAAAGAGCTTGGTTATTACGGAAAGGGTGTTCTCTCCGCTTATTCGTATAACGCAAATGCCGCCCTTTCCGGGCGGCGTTGCTATTGCTGATATGGTTTCGCCCGCCATTGCGGGGTTGTCAAACGGCGCTTGCGGTCATTTTTTTGCCGCCGCAACCGCCTCCATTGCTATGGAAGAATGCGCCCAGCAAGCCCCTGCGGCCATAACCATCGCCACATTGATGGTTTCGGCTATCTCTTTGGATGTAACTCCGTCCGCTTTGCCGTCTTTTACGCAGGACCTTATGCAGTAAGGGCATTTTGTTACAAGCGCGCAAGCGGTGGCAACAATGCCGCGCTTGAATTTCTTTGTAAGCGCACCGTCTTCAAAGGTCTTTTTGTGAAATTTGCCGAACTGGTCCGCTATGTCGCCGCTTTCCTCTTTGAAACAGCTAATCTCATGGGCGATGTTTTTCTTGAAAAAATGCCCTTCGCTGAGCGGAACTCCCGCCTCAAGGTGGTCCCACGCCTCAAACGCTATGCTTGAAAAGGCGTATGGCGCTCCCATTGCGAGACGCATTGCGACATAGATTACCTCAACAATCTCCTGCTCTGTCGCTCCGGCTTTCATTGAAGCGGCGGCGCGTGAGCGTATGCAATAAGGGCATGATGTGATGTGCGCAACGGCAAGCGCAACCAGTTGTTTTTCTTTTACAGAGAGAGCGCCGTCGGTAAAAACACTATCGTGATAAGCCATCCATGAGTTAAACAACTCAGAGTTTGCATCTTTAAATTTGCCCATTTCGGGGCCGATGTTGTTTTTGTAGATTGAATCCGCCATCAGTCTTCACCTCGCAGTTTTAGTATGAGATTTACTGTAACGGCAGAGGGTCAGGTGTCAAGTGTGTCTTTTATCCGTATATTTTTTCTCAAATTGATTTGAAGTTAAAACCGTTGGAAATTATACATTGCGGACTAACTCACTCCGAACGAAATTCTGACCGGACTTTCGGGGTAAAACCCGTTTTTCAGTTTTCTGGCGTTTTTTATCTGCATCAGAACCCGAAAGCGGTCGCCCATCATTCCGGGCATAAACAGGTTTTTAATCGCGAATATGTCGTCTGGATTGCGCTCGGCTATCTCCATTATTCCCCAGTCAACAAGAAACTGCCCCTGTGTTGTGTATTTCAAGGTTTCAAGACCTGACACCTCGCCGGTTTTTTCAAGGTTTCCGAAATCAACATGCGCTGTAATGTCCTGTTTTCCTATGTTTTCATAGGGGGATTCGTTTATCTGGTGGCTCGAAACGCATTTGAAGGTTCCCGCCATTCTGTCTGGGCTGAACAGCTCATCCGTTTGAAACCCGTAGTCTATTATAAGAATCACGCCCTTTTTCAGTATTCTGGACATCTGTTTGAGCATTTTCGCCGCAGAGGTTGAAACCTCAAACCGTTGCCCCTCGGCAAAACCCATTTTTTCCACACCGCCGCATCTGTCAAAGTATTTAACCAGCTTGTCCTTTGAAGGAGCGGTTTCGATATCAATAAATCCGTCTTCAGATTTTGAGACGCAAATCTCCCTTATGCGTCCGTTTCTGAACACAAGCCGGTGAAACGCGAGAGCGTCAAACAACTCATTTGAAAGGACAATTCCGCTTATCTGTTTTCCAATATCGGAAAAACTCTCCACTCTGCGGAAGTTTGAGTGCTTGCCCGAGACTACGCATTTTCGCGGTTTCGCACGGTCAACAATTATGTATTCGACGGAGTTGTAAGCATCGGGGTCGGTTTTTGCAAGAGCGGAGAGAATATCAAGCGCAAGTCCGCCGTTTCCGCCGCCGACTTCCAGAACGGTCATTTTTTCCGCGTACAAAGCCGAGTCAATATGTTTTCTCAAAACTCCTATGAGCCGCGCAAGTGTTTCCCCGAAAGCCCGATGCGCCGCCGGACTTGTGTAAAAATCCCCTTTTTTTCCGATTTCCGCCGCGCCACTTGAGTAATATCCGAACCCCTTGTCGTAAAGAGCCCTTTCCATAAAGCGTTCAAAGGTGATTGCGCCGCGTTTGCATATTTCGTCCGCAACCGCGCGCGACAGTTCGTTTTCAGGCACGGCGCTTTCCGAACGCCGATTCCTCTTTGTCATAAGTGCCGTCCGTGGTTTGATTTATATTCCAATTATTTTACAATAATAACCGTCCTGCGAGGGTTTTTTATATGAGAGCAACTGTAAAATGGCTGAAAGAATATGTGGATTTTGATCTTTCTCCCGCCGAGTTGGGTGAAACGCTCACAATGGCGGGCCTTGAGACGGAGTCAATTTCATTTCTTGCTCCGTCCGGCGTTGTCGCAGTTCGGATAGAAGATATAACACCACACCCGAACGCTGACCGTTTGTCTCTTTGCTCTGTTACGGACGGGAAAAATATTCATAAAATTGTCTGCGGCGCATCAAACATGAAGGCCGGAGACATCGCCGTGCTTGCGCTTCCGGGCGCGGTGTTGCCGAAAACTCCTGTGTTTCCGGAAGGGATGACGATAAAACGCGCCAAAATACGGGGATACGAGTCTGGCGGTATGCTTTGCGCCGAAGAAGAGATTGGAATCTCCATCGCCAAATCCGAAGGAATTATGATACTGCCGGACTTGGTTGCGCCGGGGACACCGCTTGGGGATATTCCCGGCGTTGAAGATGTTGTTATTGAAGTGGCCGTTACGCCGAACAGACCGGATTGTCTGGGTATTTTGGGGATTGCGCGGGAAATCGCCGTTGCGACTGGCAGAATGCTTAAAGTTCCCGGCGTTCTTAAACCGGGCGGTGTTAAAAGACCTGACCCCGAACCCGATGAAAAGGCGGTTACGGCGCGGATTGAGAACAAAGACGCATGTCTTCGCTACTGTTGCGGAGTTGTGAACGGAGTTGAAGTTGGGCAATCGCCGTTGTGGCTCAGGGCGCGGCTTTCCGCGTGCGGAATCAAGCCGGTTAATAACATTGTGGATGTTACAAACCTTGTTCTTCTTGAGTTCGGTCAACCCCTTCACGCATTTGACCGCGACCTTCTCAAGGGTGGGTGTCTGACGGTCAGGAATGCTGCGCAGGAAGAGTCCGTCAAGGCTCTTGACTCCAAAGCGTATCAATTGAAACCGGCCGATCTTGTCATAGCGGATTCGGACGCGCCGGTCGCAATTGCCGGCATAATGGGCGGTGAAACTTCCGGGGTGAGCGAAGCGACAAAAAATGTTCTGCTTGAAGCGGCGTGCTTCAATCCGGCGGTTATAAGGCGTGCTTCCAAACGCCTGAAGTTGTCATCGGAATCTTCTTACAGGTTTGAAAGAGGCGTTGACCCTTCTCTTGCTCCCGTGGCTCTTCAAAGGGCGGCATCTCTTATAAAATCAATCGCGGGCGGTCTGGATATGAGAGGATTCACCGATGTCTATCCGGTTGAGATAAAACCGCGCGAGGTTGATATTTCGCTTGAAAAAACCGGAAATTTTCTCGGAATCGGTGTCGGAAGGCGGGAAGCCGAAAGAATGTTGGTCTCTCTGGGTTTTGAGGTGTCGGATTGCGGAGACGATGTTCTGTCCCTCAAAGTTCCCTCTTTCAGGACCGACATTTCACGGCCCGCCGATATTACCGAGGAAATTGCCCGTCTTGTCGGATACAACAACATACCAAAAACCGAGCCGAAATTCGGCATGAGCGTGCTGAAAACCGACCACGGTGGCGATGCGGAAGACTCAATGAAAAATGTCTTTATTCTTAACGGTTTTTCAGAGGCGGTGAACTACGGGTTTGACAGTCCCGATATTTTACGGATGTTTGACTCGGGCGGGATGGTTGAGGTTCTCAACCCCATATCAAAGGAGCTTTCGGCAATGAGAGGAACCCTTCTCGCGGGTTTAATTAGGAACCTGAGATTCAATCTTTCCAGACAACGCGCGGATGTGAGGCTTTTTGAGCTCGGCAAGATTTTCTACCACAAGGGCGAAGGACAGTTGCCCGGAGAGGAAAGGGTTTTTTCCGCGATTGCCGCAGGCGAAGGTGCAAGTGAATTGTGGGACGCGGGGGATTTTGATTTTTTTGATATGAAGGGTCTTGTTGAAAAGGCCCTTGGGGTTTTCCCCGGCGGCGATTCTTTTGCCGGTGCGGTTGATTTCCTTTCCGGCTCGGACAAAGGTTATTTTCATCCAGGAAAAAGCGCGCGGATTGTTTTCAAGGACGGAACGGAGCTCGGAGACATAGGGGAAATACATCCTCGGACGGCATGCGGATTTGATTTTGATGCGAAACGCATTGTCGCGCTTGAACTCAAATTTGAGAAACTCCGCGTTTGCGCGGCGGGTGGAAATCCTGTTTTTTCTCCGTTCCCCAAATTTCCCCCGGTAAGGCGCGATGTGGCCTTTCTTGTGGACAGAGACCTTGAAATCGGCAGTATAATATCGGGAGTTAAAGAGACAAGTCCTCTTGTTGAGGATGTTTGGATTTTTGACCTTTTTGAGGATGAGTCCATAGGTAAAAATATGAAAAGCGTGGGAATTTCAATGCTTTTAAGGTCTTCGGAAAAAACCCTTACCGACGAGGAAGCGAACACGGTTCGTGAAAAAGCCGTTCGCGTTCTCGGAGACACTTTCGGAGCCACAACCAGATAAAAAACAATGGCTATAACAAAAAAAGACCTGGCGGACCCGATAAACACAAAACTGGGGTTTTCAAAAAGAGAAGCCGCCGATATTGTGGACTATTTTTTTGACACCGTAAAAAACTCCCTGAAAAAAGGCAATTCTGTGAAACTGCCGCGTTTTGGGAGCCTTTATGTAAAAAAAAGAAAGCCCAGAAAAGGGAGAAATCCTTCCACTGGGGAGGTAGTGGAAATTCCCTCAAGAAATGAGGTTGTTTTTAAATCCAGCAGGATTTTGCGTACGGCAGCTGGTTCCAAGGTTTCCAAACCCGACTGATATGCGTTTAGTTAACTGGATTAGAGCGGGTTTTCTGACGGGGCTGGTGGTCATTGTTCCGTTTGGGTTGTCGCTTTTTTTTACTTACAAAGTTTCACTCTGGATATACTCGCTTGTCAGCGCCGTGCCGGCAATGGTGCTTGAAAATTCAATTTACAACTACTCTTTTCCCGACTGGGTCTTCAAACTTATTTCTTTCTCAATAGGGGTTTTCTGTACGGTTTTTCTTGTCGTTCTCACCGGATACACGGCGAGAAATATAATAGGCAACCGGCTTGTGAGTTTTGTTGAGTCCATAATACTTACAATTCCACTTGTCAGAACCGCTTACAACGCCTCAAAACAGATATTAAAAACGCTTTTCTTCACAGCAGGTTCTGGAGAGGAGCAAAACAGAAGAGTTGTGATTTTTGAGTACCCTAAGGAGGGAGTCTACGCGATAGGTTTTCTTATGAACAAAATGAAGCCTGGACAAGGACATAACATTCTTGACGAAACCCTTGTGAATATTTTTCTGCCCACAACTCCAAATCCCACAAGCGGTTTTTATGTGATGGTTCCGGAGTCCAAAGTGAGGGAAATTCCCATGTCCGTTGAGCACGCTTTTAATGTAATTATTTCCGGCGGGCTGGCCGCGTCAAAAGATTGAGCCTTCAAGACAAAATCAGGGTTGCCATCAGAGATTTTGATATGCTGCCCCGCCCCGGCATGAAGGTGATTGTGGGCGTTTCTGGCGGCATGGACTCAGTCGCGCTTCTTCTGGCTCTGAGAGAACTTGAGGAATATGCTCCCGAAATTTTTGTTTGCCATTTCAACCACTGCCTGCGCGGGCGTGAGTCCCTGCGTGACGCCGATTTTGTCGCCGCGCTTTGCGAAAAAAAAGGTCTGCCGTTTGAGATACGCTCCGAAGATACGAAAACATTCTCAAAGCGCAACAGGCTTTCGATAGAGCAAGGCGCAAGAGAACTCAGGTACGCTTTTTTTCGCGAAGTTTGTGAAAAAAACGGAGCGGACAGAATCGCGACCGCCCACACAATGGATGACAGAGCCGAGACGGTTTTAATGAGAGTTCTGAGAGGAAGCGGGACGCTTGGAATTTCGTCAATAAAACCGCGTTCCGGCAACTTGATAAGGCCCTTTGTCATGATTTCGCGGAAAGAGGTTGGCGAATACATAAAAAACAAAGATGAAAAATGGGTTGAAGATACCAGCAATGAGTCAACAGTTTTTACAAGAAACAGAATCCGGAAGACGCTTGTTCCGTTACTTGAAAAATTCAACCCGCAGATAAATTCCGCGCTCAACCGTCTTGCCGACACCGCCGGCCAGCAGTCTTCATACATATCGCTGCAAGCCGTAGACGCTTTTGACCGGATTTTTTTTCACGGTAACCCGGCCGGATTTGCGGTCGGGTCGGTTTCTGGATACGCGTGTTTTCACAAGGCCGTGAGGTCGGAGGTTTTAAGGACGGCGTATTCAACGATCAAGGGCGGTCTTGAAAGACTTGAGTTTTCACATCTGGAAGCAATGGACACTCTTTTGGTTTCGGGTAAAACCTCCGGCGCGGTGAGTCTTCCTTGCGGTGTAACAATGGAAAAAGGCTACGATATTTTCCGTCTGAGCCGCGGGAGCTCTTCTTCGGGCGACTACAAACTGACCGTAACAAAAGAAGGAATGCACGAACTTCCGGACGGCATTCGGACGCATTTTGAAAAAACCGCCGATACATCCCTGTGGGGTAGGCAAAATGTCGGGCATTTTTCTCTTGAAAGAACCGGTTTTCCGATTGAAGTCAGAAATTTCAGGCCCGGAGACAGAACGATTCCGCTCGGTATGAAAGGAAAAAAGAAACTAAAATCCATCTTTGTTAACAGAAAAATACCGTTTTTTTTGAGAAAGCAGTTACCGGTATTTACTCACAAGGGCGATATAATCTGGGCCGGTGGAGTGGCGCTGAGTGATTCCCACAAAGCGGTAAAGGGGAAAAAGCACCTTAGAATACTGCTTGAAGGGACGGTCATGGATATTCTTGAAAGTTGCCGCGCGGGATAATGTCTAACAAGGTATATAAGTCCCCATTACCTAACCCCATATGTATTCAACAACCTGTATTACAATGTCAATTATACCCACCCAACCCATACGCAAAACCCCTGCCGAAGCAAGGGTTTGCGAATAAGAGGTTGAAACGCGCTCAATAAGTTGCTTCGCAGTCCCTTGAACCCGCAAGACGCTTCAACGCGCTATTGCGTTTTTGGAAAGCAATGATTTCCGTCTCCGCCGCGCTTCCAAAGTCCATAAAGAAAAGCGGAACAATCAAGAAAAAGCCAGTAATGCCGAGAATGATATTCTTCGCCCTTCTACCTTTTACCTCACCCCTTAATTCACTGATAGCTTTGTTATTATCGGCTATCTCTAAACTGATAGTCTCGCAGGGTAGCACCTTATCTCCCAGTATTGTAGAACTGACAGGTGATGCTATCCTGCCGCAACTTGTTACCACACAAACAATTAGCAAACAAATTACAATCTTCGTCCCCACTTCTTTTACATTTTTGACCATAATTACCACCTCCTCATGGTTGGGCGCAAAGCGCCGGGTCTTGGCACTTACCCAACAGATTGAGAAGCCTGATTATTCCTCTGTAAGCAGAGTTTTCTATTTATCAGAGACCCGACAAGCGGGTATCTGTGAGTAAGTGCCGAAGATCAAAATATACAGGGGTGGCTGCCCTGTCAAGGTCAAAATGTCGAACAAATCAAGGGAAATGGCATTTATCACGGTTCTTGTATAGGTTGGTTTTGGCACGACCCCAAGCGGTTCAATTATGAAGTCAGTGGGTAACTTTGTATAAGTCCCCTTTTTTTCTGTTTCTTATTAAAATTTTTTGTGATAGAATGCCTATTTGGTGAGAGGCAATAAACCGAATTTTTATATTAATAACAAGGAGATAGAATAATGGCGTATGTTTTACCCGAACTGCCTTACGGCTATGACGCTTTGGAGCCGCACATTGACGCAAAGACAATGGAAATACATCACTCCAAGCATCACAACGCATATGTTACGAATTTGAACGCCGCACTGGCAAAGCATCCCGAACTTTTTGAAAAAAGCGCGCATGATCTTGTGAAAGGTCTGGATTCCCTGCCCGAAGACATAAGAGTGGCGGTGAGGAACAACGGTGGTGGACATTTGAATCACACGTTTTTCTGGAACTGCATGTCTGACAACGGAGGTGGTTCTCCGTCGGGAGACCTTTCAATGGAGATAGACAAGACTTTCGGAAGTTTCGACTCGTTCAAAGACGAGTTTTCAAAAGCGGGGGCAACCCGTTTCGGAAGCGGTTGGGCATGGCTTTGCGTTGATTCTGGCAAGCTCGTGGTTACTTCCACTCCAAATCAGGATAACCCCGTTTCGGAAGGTTTGACCCCGATTCTGGGGGTTGATGTGTGGGAGCATGCCTACTATCTGAACTACCAAAACAGGCGTCCCGACTATATCAAATCGTGGTGGAATGTTGTCAACTGGAAGCAGGTTGAGAAGAATCTCTCCGCCGCCTGATTTTTATAAATAGCGTATTTCGCGGTTTTCTTTGCGGAGTTTTTGCAACTATGTCAGATAAGGAAAAAAAACTTAAGATAAACATGAAAAATGACTCCCGGAGCTTGGAATCTGAGGCATCGTCCGTTGCTGAGGATGAGGACAGTGAAGTCAAATTTGGGAAAATAGGGGGAACCGCTAATTCTCCGGACGATGACTTTCCCGAACCTCCTCCGGCCCAGGTTTTTCTTGAAGCCTTAAAAACAAAGAAAAAGAAGGCTGATTTCAGCCCAGATGAGCATATGCGCCTTCTTTATGTTTATTTCAAGGACATGTCTTCGGAGGATCTTTTCACAGCGAAGCAGGAAGTTGAGATATCGTCCAAGATAAAAAAATACGAAGCGGTCGCGGAAGATACTGACTGGAGCTACAGAAAAAAGGACAAAACATACAAAAATTTTACAAAAATTGAACGGCTTGTCAAAAAGACGAAAATGTCGAGAAGTTCCGCGAAAAAGACCGAATATAACAAAAGAATAGAAGTTCTCTGGAAGCTGGCGCGAATTGCCCAGAAAAAAAAGGCGCAGAGGATGAAACAGAAATTTGTCAAAGCCAACCTGAGGCTTGTGATAACAATATCAAGGAGATACACAAACAGGGGACTTCCCCTGCCCGACTTGATTCAGGAAGGCAATCTCGGACTTATGAGAGCGGTCGAGAGGTTTGACCACACAAAGGGATACAAGTTTTCAACATATGCCTCATGGTGGATACATCAGGCCATACTCAGGGCGCTTCAGGGGCAGACCAGAACAATTAAGGTACCGGTTTATCTGCTTGAGCAGGCGAATCGCGTATATAAAACGGTTGCCAAACTTTCCAAAAAACTGGACAGAAAGCCGACTCCGAAACAGATATCCGAGGAATCTGGAATAACCATTGAGGTTGTGAAAAGGATTTTGAACTCAACAAACGACGCCATAAGTCTTGACACACCTATTCTTGAGGGCAAGAACGCCACTTTGCTTGATTCCGTTCCGGATCAGGAGGAGTTGGTTCCGGACTCTCTTATGGCAAAAAACGACCTTTCGGAAAAACTGCGCGAGGCGTTGAAACTCCATCTCAACGAAAGGGAAGAGAAGATAATCAAACTGCGTTTCGGCATAGACCATTCGGGAACATTTACACTTGACGAAATCGGCAAGATGTTTGACCTGACGCGCGAACGCATCAGGCAGATTGAGAAGCACTCTCTGAACAAACTGAAAAACTCCGAAATCGGAGGACATCTTTACAGTTTTATGCGGAATTAACTTAGATATTCTTCGCCCGTCAGCCGGATGAAAATGGAAAAACCTTTTTTTTTAATTGACTTATCCGGTTTTCTTACCTTATAATTGCAACGTCCACATTGAACGAAGGAGACCCTTTGTCGGGTCTCCTGCTAAATAGAAAACCTGACTAAGCGGGAGCTTGATCCCTTCCGTTGGGGAATAGGCGGGAACATTTCAAACCTTCGTTTGGTGTGGACAAGGCCCGGCGCCTTAAAGCTGTGCAAGTCTAAATTAACGGAGGTTTCAAATGAGAAAATCTTTAATTCTCGCTGTTTCTGTATTGTTTTTGACGGGTTTTCCGTTTTGTATTTCAAAGGCTCAGACAGGTTCGCCAAAAGCTTATTTTGGTTTAAGTTCGGGGTATGCCTATCAAAAATTGGATTCCAAAGGTTCCTTGACAATCGGTAGCGTTACCGTGACGAATGTAGAAGTAAAAGAAAACGGTTTTTATCTGGCTCCCAAACTCGGAGTTTTTCTCGGAGAAAGCAGTTTTGCCCTGGAATTTGAACCAAGATGGACAGTTAGTTCAAGCAAATTTGATGTCACGGGTACAAGCGGAGGGGCTAATGTAATGGTTACTGTGGACGGAGAAACTTTAAACCATATTCTGCTTCCAGCCCTTTTGGTTCTGAAAGCCGGAAACGGTTCGGTAGAGTTCAACCTTGGAGTGGGAACCGGAGTAAATTTCTACGATGTCGGAGATAAAATCAGTGCCACAACATCCATACCATTTGTCGGAAAATTGGGATTTGGTTTTTCAGTTTCCGAGAGAGCAACAATAGGTATTGACGGACAGTTTGTTTATTCGCTGTGGACAAATGACAACAGTATTGACGATATTTGGGGACTGAGTATCGGCCCGAAATTGGAAGTCAGATTTTAATTTGTGAGAACCCCGGAAGCGTTTGTTCAGTCTCCTACCTCTTGACGTTTCCGGGTATCTCTAACTATTTCTCGTAGTATTCAAGCCCAAGATGGGTGATTTGCTCTTCGCCCGCGATATGGCGCAGGGTGTTTTTCAACTTGGTCAGCTGGATGAATAAATCGTGTTCGGGATATAATCCCTCTCCAACCATAGGGCTTTTGAAGTAAAAGGAAAGCCACTCCTGTATTCCGCTCATTCCCGCCCGTTTGGCGAGGTCAAGAAACAGCACAAGGTCAAGCACAACCGGCGCGGCGAGAATGCTGTCGCGACACAGGAAGTTTATCTTTATCTGCATTGGATAGCCCAACCAACCGAATATGTCTATGTTGTCCCACGCCTCTTTTTCATCTCCGCGCGGCGGGTAGTAGTTTATTCTCACCTTGTGATAGTAGTCCGAGTAAAGCTCGGAGTGAAGTTCCGGCTGGAGTATGTATTCAAGCACGCTTAATTTGCTTTCCTCTTTTGTTTTGAATGAGCCGGGGTCGTCAAGCACCTCGCCGTCTCTGTTGCCGAGTATGTTTGTTGAAAACCAGCCGTTCAAGCCCAGCATTCTCGCCTTTAATCCCGGAGCCAGAATGGTTTTCATAAGAGTCTGTCCGGTTTTGAAGTCTTTTCCGCAAATCGGAACTTTGTGTTTCTTTGCAAGGTCCGTGAGAGCGGGAATATCGGCGGACAGGTTTGGAGCCCCGTTTGCGTAGGGAACGCCCGATTTTATGGCAGCATAAGCGTATATCATGCTCGGAGCTATTGCCGGGTCATTTTTCTTCAACCCCTGCTCAAACTTTGCCACGGTAGAGTGAACCGCTTTCGGTTGAATGTATGTTTCAGTGCTCCCGCACCAGACCATAACGGCGCGCTTGAGTCCGTTTTCCTTTTTGAATCTTGCGATGTCTTCAATCAGCTGTCTGGCAAGATCCATTTTTGTTTTGCCTTTTTTTATATGGCTACCGGAGAGGTTTTTCACATATTGCTTGTTAAAAACCGCCTTCATCGGGCTTATCAGACTAGTCTCTTTCTCCACTTCCGTAAGGGTTGAAGGATTAAGTACACCCGCCTTGATAGCTGCCTTATTGCAGTTTTCGGGGAAAATATCCCAGCCTCCGAAGACAAGGTTTTTGCAATTGGCGAGAGGGAAAAGCTCTTTGATTTTCGGACTTTTGCCCTCTGTGCGTTTGCCCAATCGTATGGTTCCCATCTGAGTCAGGGAGCCTATAGGTTCTCCGACACCCTTGTTAACCGACTCGACACCGACTATGAATGTTGTGCTTACGGCTCCGCCTATGCCGGGAATAAGAACACCGAGCTTCCCTTCGGGAGAGGCGATATTTATGCCTTTGCTCTTCCTGCGTGGCTTTTTGGAGGGCGGTTTAGAGGGCAAATAGGTTACCTCTTTGAGAACTGCTGTCCGCGACGTGCCTTTTTGCGGCCGTATTTTTTGCTTTCCACCATGCGCGAGTCGCGTCTTAAAAGACCCGCGGACTTCAGTTTCTTCCTTAAAGTCTCATCGTATTTCAAAAGAGCTCTGGAAAGCCCGTGACTTATTGAGCCGGACTGTCCAGTCAATCCTCCGCCTCTCACGTTGACATACACATCAAACTGACCGAGTGAACCTGTTATCACAAGAGGTTCATTTACTTTTATCTGCCATGTCTCACGGGGAAAATACTGTTTCATATCCCTTTTGTTGATGGTGATTTTTCCCGAACCGGGCTTTAGCCATACCGAAGCAACGGAGTTTTTTCTCCTGCCCGTTCCGTTGAAAATGTTTTTTTGACCCGTAGCCATGTTTTGTCTCTTTTTAGAACCTACAGCTCCGCGGCTTTCGGATTCTGCGCCGCATGAGGATGAGATTCTCCCGCATAAACTTTAAGTCTTTTTATCAGCTTTTTCTGCGACTTGTTTTTCGGCAGCATTCCCCACACCGCTTTTCTCAAAATCTCCTCCGGCTTCGCGACAGACAGAGTTTGTGCCGATACAGATTTCAGCCCGCCCGGATATCCACTGTGGCGGTAGTACATCTTGTTTTCGCCTTTTTTTCCGGTCATATGAACCTTTGCCGCATTGACAACAACAACAAAGTCTCCCGTGTCCGCATGGGGTGTGAACTCAGGCTTGTTTTTGCCGCGCAGAATCGTGGCAAGCCTTGTCGCAAGGCGTCCGAGGGTTTTCCCGTCCGCGTCAACAATCTGCCACCGCCTTGAACGGATATTCGCTTTTTCAACGTATGTTTTCATAGAGAATTACGGGATTGCCATTATAACAAAAGCTCCAAACAAGTCAACCTGAGCAAATCGCTCAGCCCACCGTAACATTTGAGAGCGCGTTCGTTATCAACTCCACATTTTCCAATGTGCAACTTTCCCCCATAAGCCCTATTCTCCAGATTTTACCTTTTGTCTCTCCAAGCCCCGGACCCACTTCAATTCCGTGGTCGTTCAAAAGCGTCCGTCTTGTTTCGGCGTCGGGCAGTCCTTTGGGGAGTAAAACCGAGGCAAGCATCGGAAGCCGGTACCCCTCGCGCGCAAAAGGCGTAAAACCGAGACAGGCGAGTTTTTCGCAAAGCAGGTTTCCCGTTTTTTCATGCCGCTCAAACCGTTCCGCGAGTCCTTCATCGAGAATAACGCGCAAGCCCTCTCTCAGCGCGAAAAGCATTGATACGGGAGCGGTATGGTGATAAACCCTCTCGCTGCCCCAGTATTTACAAATCATTGAGAGGTCCATATACCAACTCTGAACCTTGTTTTTCTTGGCAACAAGCGCGTTTTGTGCCTTTTCGCTGAAAGTTACGGGCGATATTCCCGGTGGAACGCTCAAACATTTCTGTGTTCCGCTGTAGCAGATATCCACTCCCCAGTCGTCCACCTTCAAGTCGCATCCAGCAAGAGATGTTACCGCGTCCACAACAAAAAGCGTGTCCGTTCCCGCTATATACTTTCCTATCTCTTCAAGCGGCTGGCGGGCTCCGGTTGAGGTTTCCGCATGAACAATCGCCGCCGATTTCGCTTCGGGGTGTTTTTTGAGCGCGGAGATGAAAACGTCCGGCTCTATTATGTCTCCCCACTCCGCATCAACGCGAACAGCCCTAGCGCCGCAACGGGACGCGACATCGCACATTCTTTCGCCGAAAACGCCGTTCACCCCTACTACAACCGTGTCTCCGGGGTCAATAACATTTACAAAAGAGGTTTCCATTCCTGAACTTCCCGTGCCGGACATCGGGATTGTAAGTTTGTTTGTTGTCTGAAATACAGCCCGCAGCATATTACCGATTTCGTCCATAGTCGTAAGAAAATCGGGATCGAGATGTCCGATGATTGGCGTTGCGAGCGCGTCATAGACCGCTTTGCTCACATTGCTGGGGCCGGGTCCCATGAGAATACGCTCCGGCGGCGAGAGTTTGTTTAACTGTTTTGAGTCCAATTTGAATTTCCTCTGATTTTGTCCGCGGCTTAAATCTGCACAAACGGATAAAACATACTTTCGCGCTTGCGCAAAGCCAAGTATATTGATTCTATCCGATTTGGAGAGTGAACAATGGCCAACCCCGTATTCAAAATTTACACAACAACAACCTGCCCTTACTGCAAAGCTTCCAAAGCGCTGCTTGCCAGCAAGGGGATAAAATTTGAGGAGATAGACCTCACACAAAACCCCGAGGAGAGGGCCAGGCTTATGGAAAAATTCAACTGGAGAACCGTTCCGCTTATTCTGAAAGACGATGAATTTGTCGGAGGTTTCAACGAGTTGCAGGAACTCGCCCGTTTGGGCGGTCTTGACGGCTCCAAGTGAAAGTCAGAACAAGGTTTGCTCCGTCTCCGACCGGATTGCTTCACATCGGCGGGGCGCGAACCGCGCTTTTCAGCTGGCTTTTCGCGCGCCGTAACAACGGCGAGTTTGTCCTGCGCATTGAAGACACGGACGTGGAGCGGTCAACCGGGGAATCGCTTCTGGAAATTAAGGAGTCTCTGCGGTGGATTGGAATTGACTGGGATGAAAATAAGACTTTACGCCAGTCTGACCGCTTGGGTATTTACAGTGAATATGCGAAAAAACTTCTGAAAGCCGGGTCTGCGTTCAAGTGTTATATGACGCCCGAAGACCTTGAGGGCGAGAAGAAAAAAGCCAAAAACGAAGCTGGGCATTTCCACTATAAAAGAGAATGGGCGGAGCGCGGGAAGAGAGACGAAGCCCCTTTTGCATTGCGTTTTGCCGTATCCCAGGATGATTCTGGCGAGGTTGTTTTCACCGATCTGCTTCACGGGAACATGGGATTCTCCACAAGCGACATAGAGGATTTTGTCATCGTCCGCTCTGACGGCGTGCCGACTTACAATTTTGCCTCGGCGATTGATGACGCGCTTACCGGAATAACACATGTGATAAGAGGCGATGAGCATTTGGTTAATACGCCGAAACAGATTTTAGTTTTGAAAGCACTCGGTTTTTCCATTCCCGCTTTTGTTCATCTTCCCGTTATCCTCGCGCCGGACGGCTCAAAACTGAGCAAACGGCACGGTGCGGCGGCTTCGGTATCCGGCTTGCGCGGGCAGGGTTTTCTTCCTTCTGGTGTCGCAAACTATATCGCGCGTCTCGGCTGGTCTTGCGGGGATGAGGAAATTTTTACAATACCCGAACTGATTAAGAAGTTTGACATAAAAGGACTTGGAACCTCGCCGTCCAATTTTGACGAGAAAAAAATGCACTGGGTCAATGCCATTCATATACGCGAAGGAAAAAGCGATGTCGCAACCCCGCTGCGCGCAACCCTTTCCGGCCTGGGCTTTGATGTTTCCGCAGAGGATGCGGAAAAGGCGTATCATCTTTTCAGGGAAAGAGCGGAAACTGTTATTAAGATGGCGGAGAAAAGCGTTTTTCTGTTCCGTGATGAAGTGGAGTTTGACAGCGAGGCAAAGGACAAATTTATAAACGGTAAAACTCTTGAAGCGTTGCAAACCTTACATTCCAAGTTTGCCGGAATGGAAGACCGGGATTTTAATATGGACGGTTTGAAAGCGGTATTTTCCGCGATTACCGAAGAGACGGGGATAAAGATGAAACAGATGGCACAGCCGCTCAGGGTCGCGCTTACGGGAAAGACCGAAAGCCCCGGAATTATCGAGGTTGCCGCCGCGCTTGGAAGGGGAAAAACCATTTTGAGGATTGAAAAAGCGATTGCGTTTGCAAAAAGCGGGGAGTGAGCGGTGGCAATAGTAATAGGGCTTTGCGGCAATGTGTGTTCGGGCAAGTCCACGGTTGCCGGGATGTTTGCCAAACTCGGCGCGAAGTTGATAGATGCGGACGAGGTTTCGCGTTTTGTTACCATTCCCGGAAAGCCCGCTTTTGAGCGGATAGTTGAGCGGTTCGGTAGCGGCGTGCTTGATTCCGAGGGGAAAATAGACAGGGCGAAACTTGGAGAAACCGTTTTTTCGGACGAAGGAAAAAGAAAAATCCTTGAGGGCATAACTCATCCTGAGATACGGGACGAGATAGTATTTCGCGTCAGAAAGGCGGAAAGTGAGGGAGCAAAAGCGGTTGTGATAGAGGCGGCTTTGCTTTCGCGCGGCGGGGTTTTGGGTAAAATTGTGGACGCGCTTGTTCTGGTTGACGCAAGCGATGAGAAAAAGATTGAAAGAATGGCGAAAAGAGACGGGCTTGATGATGAGAAAGCGCGGAAAAGGTTGAAGTCGCAAGCGGGACGTAATCCCGATTATGATTTTACTATTGATAATTCGGAGAATTTGAAAGTGTTGCGGGAGAAGGTTGGGGAGTTGTGGGGGGAGATTGTTTGAAGTGCGACTGTATTCTGTCAAATATCTGCCAGATTTTCGTAAGTTTTTTAATACAGCCTGGCTTCTCAGATAAGCGAAAAAATACTTTGCGGAGCGAGCCCCGAAAGTATTGCCTTATATCAAGAACATTACAAATTTGCCTAATTCTTGATTTTGTATTTGGTCTTGAGACTTCTTATTAGAAAGGCCGCATCAAAAGTATATCTGTCGCTTGGCTTTTGTTTGAAACAACGCACCAGCATATAACTGTTCGGTCTGAAGAAATTATGAAACTTTGCAGGCTCATAGGTTGTTGTGCTTGAATAACTTGAACTTCTTGTGCGGGAAGTTGCGGGAGCGGTTTGAATCGTCTGCCGAACTACTTGATTGCTCTCATCACCAATGGTGAAATGGGCAAAGCCATTATCAAAACATAATTCCGATACTCTTAACAGAGTAAACTCTTGGGCGCGGTCTCCTGAAGTGAATGCGTTTCCCTGAAATCTCACACGGAAAATATCGGGCGCAAGTTGTGTCTCGGTAAACCCACCGCTAAATCCCAATTTTTGATAGGGTGTTGCGAGACACGAGGTAAGCAAAAGGCATAAAGCCAAGCACAGGGCGATTGGTTTGATTTCGTTCATGATAACGTCCTCTAAACTATTCCTCTGCAAGCAGAATTTTGCATTTATCAAAGACCCGACAAGCGGGTACTTGTGAGTAAGTGCAGAGGTTAGAAATATAAAAAAATAGCGGTTGTGTCAAAAAAGCAATGTCTAATCAGGTATGTAATTTCCCTTTTCTCCGCTTGCTTGATTATGTGCCTTTCGGTATAGTCAAACCCTGTAATTTTTCCGTATCGGAACCTTGAAGATGAGCAAAAAAGACGACAAAACACCCAAAGATCCAGCCGAAAAAATCTTTAAAAAGAAAGGGCAGGAAGCCGAACTCGGCGGTGGCAAGGCGCGTATTGCCAAACAGCACGACAGCGGTAAACAGACCGCGAGGGAACGCGTTGCCCTTCTTGTGGACAAGGGAAGTTTTGAGGAGCTGGACAAGTTTGTCGTCCACAGGTGCAAAGATTTCGCAATGGAAAGCAAAAAGTTTCTCGGTGACGGAGTGGTTACCGGATACGGAACCGTGAACGGGAGGAGGGTTTTTGTTTTCGCGCAGGATTTCACGGTCTTCGGTGGCTCGCTTGGAATGGTTCACGGGAAAAAGATCTGCAAGGTTATGGATATGGCTGTTGATACGGGCGCGCCGGTGATAGGACTTAACGATTCCGGCGGCGCGAGAATACAGGAAGGGGTCGAAAGCCTTGCCGGATATGGCGAGATTTTCCAGAGAAACGTTTTTGCTTCGGGGGTGATTCCGCAAATATCGGCGATTATGGGTCCCTGCGCCGGCGGAGCGGTTTATTCCCCCGCGATGACGGATTTTACTCTTATGTCCAAAGAGACGAGTTATATGTTTATCACGGGTCCCGATGTCATAAAAGCGGTAACGCATGAGGAAGTAACATCGGAAGAACTTGGCGGGGCTATTGTTCACAATTCGCGAAGCGGAGTCGCGCACTTTGCCGCGGCAAACGATGAGGAGTCCATTGATACAATCAAGGAGCTTCTTTCCTTCCTGCCTTCAAATAACATGGAAGACCCGCCCGAAGAGGAATGCGACGACCCCGCAGACCGCTTGACGGGCGAGATTGCGGATGTGATTCCCGAAAATCCGAACAAACCCTACGATATGAAAGAAGTGATAACCCGTGTTGTTGATAACTCATACTTTTTTGAAGTTCAGGAACATTACGCCAAAAACATGGTTATAGGTTTTGCCCGTATGAACGGAAAAGTGGTAGGCGTTGTGGGCAATCAGCCGATGTTTCTCGCGGGCTGCCTTGACATAGACGCATCTGTGAAAGCGGCGAGATTTGTGAGGTTTTGCGACTGTTTCAACATACCGCTACTTACACTGGTTGATGTTCCGGGCTTCCTTCCGGGAACAAATCAGGAATGGGGAGGAATCATAAGGCACGGTGCAAAACTTCTTTACGCATACTGCGAAGCCACCGTGCCTAGGGTTACGGTTATCACAAGAAAGGCGTATGGTGGCGCGTATGATGTTATGTCTTCAAAACATATAAGAGGAGACATCAACCTTTCGTATCCGAGCGCGGAAATCGCGGTTATGGGTTCGGAAGGCGCGGTCAACATAATTTCCCGCGCTCAAATTGCCGAGGCGAAAAACCCGGACGCCGAGAGAGCGAAGCTGATAGAAGAATACAAACAGAACTTTGCAAACCCGTACCGCGCTGCGGAACTCGGTTTTATTGACCGTATAATCATGCCGGAGGAAACGAGAAAAAATATTGTTTCGGCTTTCAGAATGCTTGAAGGAAAGAGAAAAACCAATCCGCCGAGAAAGCACGGAAACATTCCTCTCTGACAAGCTTGGGGCGACGCGCAAGATGTTCGGCAAAATACTCATAGCAAACAGGGGCGAAATCGCGGTAAGAATAATCAGGGCCTGTCGTGAGATGGGAATCGGCACTGTCGCTGTTTACTCCGATGCGGACAGGAAGGCGGCGCATGTCTCCCTTGCCGATGAAGCCGTCCACATAGGCGGCTCAAAACCGACCGAAAGTTACCTTGTTATTGAAAAAATTATAGACGCCTGCAAAAAGACCGGTGCCGAAGCTGTTCATCCCGGTTTCGGTTTCCTTTCCGAAAAAGAAAGTTTTGCCGATGCATGCGAAAAAGCAGGGATAGTTTTCATAGGGCCGTCCGCGAAGACCATCAGTCTTATGGGAGACAAAATCACCGCGAGAAACATCGCCGCGAAAGCCAAAGTTCCGCTTGTGCCGGGCTCGCAGGGAGCGGTGGAAGACTCCGAAGCGGGGAAAGTGGCGGAGGAAATCGGCTATCCGCTTATGATAAAAGCGTCTGCGGGCGGCGGAGGTAAGGGAATGCGCCTTGTGAGGGAGCAGTCCGAGTTTGAAAGCTCTCTCAGAATGGCGAAAAGCGAGGCGCTTTCGGCTTTCGGGGATGATTCGGTCTTTATAGAGAGGTTTGTTGAGAAGCCGCGTCATATTGAAATTCAGGTAATAGCGGACGGACACGGTAATGTTCTGCATCTTTTTGAGCGTGAGTGCTCAATTCAGCGCAGGCATCAGAAGGTTATTGAAGAGGCGCCGTCCGGTTTTGTTTCGCAAAAGACACGCGCAAAGATGGGCAAAGTTGCCACCAGCATAGCAAAAGCGGTTTCATACAAGGGCGCTGGAACGGTTGAGTTTATAATGGACGCGAAGCAGAATTTTTATTTCCTTGAGATGAACACACGCATACAGGTTGAGCATCCCGTGACAGAGCTGATAACCGGCTTTGACATTGTAAAATGGATGATTCGCATAGCGGACGGTGAAAAACTTCCGTTCAAGCAGTCCGATTTCAAAATCAACGGGCATGCTGTTGAGTGCAGAATTTACGCCGAAGACCCGGAGATGAACTTCCTTCCCGCGCCCGGAACCATAGATTATTTAAAAACGCCGGACGGCCCCGGAGTCAGGGACGATTCCGCTATTTTCAGCGGTTGCGAGGTTACATCTTTCTACGACCCGATGCTTTCCAAACTTGCCGTCTGGGCTGAGACGCGCGAAGAGGCAATAAAGAAAATGGCGGCTGCTCTCGGCGAATACATGGTTCTCGGCACAAAGACCAACATAGGGTTTCTCATTCGCGTTATGCAAAACGGCGAGTTTATGAAAGCCGACATAGACACGGGATTTATAGAAAGGCATCCCGAACTGCTTGTGCCCGGAGATGAAGGCAAACAGCAGGCGGCGGTTGCCGCGGCACTTGCGCTTTACTTCGGTTCCGCCGGCACGGAAAAGGGCGGCGGAGGAAAAGCGGTTTCCGGTTGGAAGAGTTTTGGCCGTAGGATTGGCGTTTTACGGGGCGGATACGAGGGTTGGGGTTGATGAAATACATACTTCAGCTCGGCAATGAGAAGTTTCGCGTCAACATTGAAGAAGAAAACGGACGCGCAGTTGTTGAGTGCGGCGACTTCTCTTCCACTGTTGATTTTGCAAGACTTGACCCCGCGCTTGTGTCAATAGTTTGTGATAAACACGGCTCCTACACCGCAGGTGTTGTAAAGAAAGGCAAAAAGGTTCAGGTATTCCATGGGGGAATTTTGTATGACTTTGAATCCGTTACGGAGAGGGAAGTGTCTTCGGACGGCGGAGGCGGGTTTCAGATATCTTCCCCAATGCCGAGCAGGGTTGTGAAAATCCTCAAAGCCGAGGGCGATTCTGTTGACGCGGACGAAGGTGTTATTGTGGTTGAAGCAATGAAAATGGAAAGCGAATTAAAAGCGGCGGTATCGGGAAAAATAAAAGAGATTAAGGTCGAGGAAGGAGACGCCGTTGAAAGCGAAGCTGTGCTTGTTGTTTTGGAAGGGGAGTGAGGGATTTGTTTTTCTGTGAATTTACAAAGAAAATTATGCGGCAATATTTTCCCGTTTTTTCCACCTGCATCGCAATCATCGGGCATTTAATTTCCCACATTTTTAGTAGCATTAAAAAAGAATTATCCGTTTTCAATTCTTTAGTTTTTCCATCTGTTTAAAATCAGGATAAACCAGAGCAAGTTCAATACTATCGGTATTTTCACAGTTTAATTTTTGCAAAAGATTTTTATGACGGGAATAATCTGCCATTTGGAAAGTATCTTCTTTGTTCGAGTTTTCTCCGTCCGGATTTTATCATTTGCATCAATTATTCAAGGTGTTCCAATTCCGGTTTTCCGGCGGTTTATTTTCCTTCCAAAAGTTCCATCAATTCAACAAATTGGTAAACAGTGCCTCTTCTTCCTTTGCCTTCCGTAACAATTTCCAATACTCCTTTTTTTTGACAGTTTATTCAAAATACTGGTAAGGGTTGCCGCGCTGGGTTTTGCGCCCTGTCCAAGATTTTTTCAATTCCGACTCTGCGGAAAACGGGCCTTTTAAAAATTGCGTCAAGTAAGCCCGCGGCAAATTACGAGTGAGTGATTTCAACAAAGCGCCCTTTTATATTCTCGTACATTTCCATCATTCTTTTTATTTTTTCCGAATCCTCTTTTGTCTGAAACGTAACGCCTTTCAAGAAAAAAAGAATCCAGTTGTTCCATTCTCCCGGTTTTGAGCCGAGCCTTTTCAAGGCGTCCATGTATTCCGGCCTGTTTCTTTCAAGATAGGCGGACGGATAGAAATTCGGACGGGATATCGCCTTCTTTTCATGAAGAAAAAGAGGAATTATGAGACGACCGAGTCGTCCATTGCCATCTTCAAAAGGATGTATGAGTTCAAACTGAGCGTGCAAAACGGCGGCTTGAATGAGAATGTCAGGTTGGTTTGAGTGTTAAAACCTTTCCCATTTTTCCATGAACTCCTGAACAAGAACAGGTTCGGGCGAAACAAAGCTTGCCGTTTCAATGGTCATCCCGAAATGCCAATCCGGTTTTGTTTTTTGCGGAAATTTCCAGGGTTTTTGGTTTTTCCTCGCACACTTCCCGTGCCAAGAAGTATTGCATGAAGTTTCTTGAGAATAATAAGAGACAAACTTCTGTTATTGCTGAGAGTTTGCTCCCCAAGACGCAAAGCGGACATAATGGCTCTGTTGGCTTTTTCGGTGGCTCTTACAATATCCGCAGATGAATAGTTAGCGGCTTCAATCGGTAGCTTGTCTGGAATGAACGGGTCCATAACCTCAACCTCAGATTGTAACCAAGTCTGCATTTTGCGTAAACTATTCAGGCAAATAATTTATGCAAAGCCGGACTTCTACTTTCCATCGTCTTATTTGCGTAAAACAAACTACAAAATATTAGACACAAATCTCTTTGTGAACAATAAGATAAGCACAAAACAGTTTGCATAAAGTAAAACGCGAAAAAACTAAACGTAAACTATTTTGTGAACAGTAGAGTAGGTATGAAACAGTTTACGTCAAATATTCCGGCGGACACTTTACGCAAAATCCGCTACATCTGAAAAAACGGACTTTTAGTTTATATTGACTTTCCGAATGTATAGCAAAACGACAGTTTCGCCGAAAACCCCGTTATTATTACGTTCTTCAACCCTTAAAATACGGAATTATCTTTTTCGCGTAAGTTTCAAGCGCTTTTTCCGGGTCGGGGCTGAACCGGTAGAAAAGCACAAAATTCCTCACGCCTTTTTCAACAAATTTTTCAATCTTCTTTATGCAATCGTCCTTTGACCCCGTAATTGTGAAATCCATAATCGCTTCGCGCGGAAAAAACTGCCCTATTTCGCGGAACTTTGCCCTGCCTTCGATGTCCTGCGGGACTATGTTGAAATAGTTCAAACCCTTGTACTCGTCCGGGATTTTCACATCGTAGCCCGCCGCTTCCAGTTGCTCCTGCATTATCAGCACGTATTTGAAAGGCTCAATAGTTTTGTATGCCTCGTCTTCGTTTTCACCGAGAGAGGTGAAAACCCACAGGGCGGGGTCAATCTCATCCCTGTCTCTTCCGGCTTTGTCCGCAGCGGAGTGTATGTCTGCAAGGTATTTCTCGTAAAGCGCAGGGTTGAGGTCAATCGGCAGCCAGCCGTCTCCCACCTCTCCGGTAAGAGCGAGACCCTTTGGAGTGTGAGTGGCGAAGTAAACCGGAATTCTGTCCCGTTCAAACGGTTGTATCTGAAGAAACGCATCTTTCAAATTGAAAAACTCGCCGTTGTAGTTCACGGGGCTGTGTTCGTCGTTTTTCCACAGAAGTTGCATAATCTCAACCGCCTCTTTCATTCTTGTGAACGGCTTGTTCCATTCAACTCCGTAAGCATCGAGGTTCATTGATTCCCCTACGCCCATTGTGATTATCACCCTTCCTTTGGAGAGGTGGTCAATCGTGGCAAGCCGCTGGGCGAATGTTGACGGATGCGTTTTGTGCGGGTCGGAAACCGTGCCGAGTTGTATGTTTGATGTTATTCCCGCCGCCGCCGATGCGATTGTCCACGCTTCGGGGGCTTTGGCACCCGGAGCCACAAAAACCGTATGGTCGGGATACCAGATAGTGTCAAATCCGAGTTTGTCGGCTTTCTTTGAGAACTCAAGAAGCCCTCCCGTGTCCGCTCCCGGCATTGGTGCCGAAAGTCCGAATCTTATTGTTTTTGCCATAGTGTTATCTCCGTGGGGTATTGTAAGATAAAATCAATCTATCGGGAAATACAGGAGGGTGTCAAAATGAAGTTTGGAGCGGGACTTTTCAGCATGCAGACTCATGCGGATACGGGTGTTGACCACAAGCGGCTTTACTCTGCCGCGCTTGAGCAGACAAAGCTCGCGGAAAAGGTCGGGTTTGATTCCGTCTGGCTGTCGGAGCATCATTTTCTTGAGGACGGATACTGCCCGTCTCCTCTTGCAATGGCGGCGGCAATGGCGGCCGTTACGGAAAACATACGCATAGGGACGGGTGCGCTTATACTGCCCCTCCATAATCCCGTGCGTGTTGCCGAAGACGCCGCGGTTGTGGACAACATATCGGGCGGCAGATTTGATCTGGGAGTGGCAATCGGCTACAGAAAGGAGGAATTTGACGGCTTCGGTCTGTCAATAAAAAACCGCCCTTCACTTGTTGAGGAAGGCATAGACATTCTGCTCAGATCGTGGGCTCCCGGAACGTTTTCATACGAGGGAAAAAGGTTTCAATACGAAAACATAGATGTTACGCCCAAGCCGGTTCAAAAGCCCCACATCCCTTTATACATAGGTGCTTTTGAGGAACCGGCGGTTAAAAGAGCGGGACGGCTCGGATATCCGCTTTTAATCGGACCCGGACGCACAATGGAGATGATACGGGACACGCTCGGCTGGTATAACACCGTCGCAGAAGAAGCCGGGCACGACCCTAAAGGGGTTGAGCATGTGCTTCTCAGGGAAACCTTTGTGAGTTCAGGCAAAAAAAGCGCGCTTGAAGGCGGAGAGAGATACATAATCAACATGTATAAGTTCTATCTGACCCTCGGCATCAAGATATTCATAAGGGGCGAGCAGGTGAAAGGGCCGGACGACCCGCTGTTTGAGCATATGGCGGAAGACCGTTTTATAATAGGAACCCCCGAACATTGCGCGGAGGAGATTGATAAATACCGCCGCGAGGTCGGCATAAACAACATCGCCTGCCGCATGGTGTTTCCGCAAGCGCCTCCCGAAGAGACTTCACGTTGTATTGAGCTTTTCGGCTCCGAGGTAATCCCGGCTTTCAGGTAGGCGTATTGTGAGAATATGCTCATTCCTTCCGTCTGCCACAGAGATTGTTTGCGCTCTCGGCATTGGCGATTCGCTTGTCGGAGTGACTGACAAGTGCGACTATCCGCCGGAAGTGCAAGGCAAGCCCAGAGTTGTTTTCGGCACCATTGACGGAGGGCTTTCAGGTACGGAGATAGACGCCCGCGTCTGTGAGAATGCGCGCGAGGGGAAACCCGTCTACAGGGTGGGTATTGAAAAACTGCGTGCTCTCAAGCCCGATCTGATAATCACTCAGGGGCTTTGCAGGGTTTGCGCTCCCAACGGCGGAGAAGTTTTTGAAATAGCGGAGGCTCTGGATTTCAATCCCGAAGTTTTGTCTCTTGACCCGCATGATATTGAGGGCATTTTTGACACGGTAAAAACCGTCGGCGGTCTGACGGGAACTTCAATGCAAGCGGAAAAGCTCGTCCGCGGACTCCGCGGGAGAGTGGAAAGGGTTAAAAAGGTTTTTGAGGTAAGCAAAGACCGTCCGAGGGTTCTTTGCATGGAGTGGATGGACCCGCCCTACGCAGCGGGGCATTGGATTCCTGAAATGGCGGAAGCGGCGGGCGGAGAAGATGGTCTCGGCGTAAAGGGACGGAAATCCCGCAGGGTTTCATGGGAGAAAATCGCGAATTTTGCGCCGAATATTGTGATTCTTATGCCTTGTGGATTTGGAATTGAAAGAACCGTCTCGGAATCTTCCTGTCTTTCGCAATCGGAATTGTGGAGAACGCTTCCCGCCGTCAAAAAGGGGCACGTTTATGTTGTTGACTCAAATTCGCACTTCACAAGACCGTCTCCGCGCATAGCAGACGGGATTGAGATAATGGCGGGAATTTTTCATCCCGATATGTTCAGTGAGCGCAGGCACGCGGGTGCGGCCGTGAACCTGAGAAATCATATCCTGATGGAATCCTTTTTGGGCTGAAAGCCGCAAGCAGAGGATTGTCATTCAGGATTTGGGGCTACGAAATGCGTCTTGCTCGTTACCCGTGCTTTTGCTTTCCGGGGGCATTGGGGTGTCGTCCATTTCTGAAGAGCCGGAAGACATATCTTCTTCACCGCCCTTTTTGTTGCTTTTCACAACAAAGAGGATGATGACAAGAGCAACAACAAGAACTACTATTACAAAACTGTCCATTTGCATAATTCTACAGGAAGAAAGGGAAAACAGTCAACCGAAAAAAAACAACAAACTTGGGTCATATCCTCCGGACGAATCCATCACATTCGGCAAGGACCCTCAATATCTGGTCGCATCTTTTCGGAACATCGTTGTCTGTTCCGTTGAACGTAACATCCGGCGTGTAAGCGAACCCGACATCAATTCCGAGATAGTTTTTCCGTCTTTTAGGGGCTTAGTTAAAAATCAACAAATTTTTTCCTTAGTCGGTCTTTCAAGGTAATCTGACGGAAGGAGTTTTAATGGCGGATACCAAACAGATTGCCGACGTTCGCGGTTGCGAGTTTAATTCTGAGACCGCCATGGCTTTTTCCGTTATTGATTCGGGCTGTTTCACACTGCTTCACTGCGGGCGGGCCGTTTTTGCCGTTAAGGATTGTGCGCTTGCTTTTCTGCTTGGAGACAGATTCAAGCCGAATTTGAGTTTTCATTTTGAGCGTGTTGAAAAAGACGAGTTTCCTTCCATCTGCTCGGTTCTGTTTGTTGACGCCGGAGCGGACGGCAAATTCAGTTACGACTATTTTTTCCTTCCCGAATCGAAAAAAGACATGGAAATACTCACCTGTCTTTCCGAGTCAAAAAGCGCCGAAGTATGGCTTTCAGACCGCAACGATTTGCCGCGAGTCCGTCTTGCCGTGTCTCTTGACGCAGGTGAAGTTGAGAGGATTGAACGGGCGGATGGGTCTGCCGCAAAAAGGAAGTAGCGGCGGAGAGTTGAGACGCGCGGTGTTTGACATCAATCTTTTTTGAACCGATAATGCCGAAAATGAGTTTTGTCAAAATCGCGGGGGTAGGGTCTTACGCTCCGGAAAAAATACTTACTAACAGTGATCTTGAGAAGATTGTTGAAACTTCCGATGAGTGGATAGTTTCGAGAACAGGTATAAAAGAGAGAAGAATAGCGGCGCAGGAAGAGGCGTCTTCGGACATGGCGGCACATGCCGCGCGCGTCGCGCTTGAGGTGGCGGGAGTTTCCGCGGACGGGATTGATGTCGTACTGGTTGCCACCGTTACGCCGGACTATCTTTTTCCCTCAACCGCATGCGTTCTGCAAAGCAAACTCAAGGCGAAAAACGCCTATTCATTTGATGTCAGCGCGGGTTGTTCGGGTTTTCTCTACGCGCTTCACATAGGCAGGGACATGATAGATTCCGGCCGCGCTCAAACCGTACTCGCAGTCGGGGTGGAGACTCTTTCAAAGATTATGGACTATCAGGACAGGACGACCTGCGTGCTTTTCGGAGACGGTGCGGGCGCGGCGGTTCTACAAAAATCCGATACTCCCGGAATACTTTCTTCGTGCATGGGCTCCGATGGCGAAAACTGGAACCTTCTGTATATGCCCGGTGGTGGCTCGCGCATTCCCGCCACGGAGGAAAGCGTCCGCGCGCGTAGCCATTTTCTCAAAATGCAGGGCAATGAGGTTTTTAAAATCGCTGTCAAAGCGATGGAAACCGCTTCGGACAAAGCAATGAAGCTCGCCGGAATTGATTCTTCGGACATAGATTTTTTCATTCCGCATCAGGCGAATTACAGAATTATTGAGGCTATCAGAAAAAGGATGGATTTTCCCGAACAGAAGGTGTCGGTCAATCTGGACAGATACGGAAACACCTCCTCCGCTTCAATCCCAATCGCCTTGAATGAGGCAATTCACGAGGGCAGGGTCTGCAAGGGCAGTACGCTTCTTCTCGCCGCTTTCGGCGCTGGTTTTACCTGGGGCTCCTGTGTTGTGAGGTTGTAATGCCGGATTTTCATTTCCCGCTCAGGATTGAGATAGCGGACGCGGGAATTGCGCACATAGTGCTGCCGGTTTTTCTTATAATCGCGGTGGGTTTTCTGTTCGGGAGGATAAAACGTATTGAGATTTCGCCGATTAACGACCTTGTTCTGTATATTGCGGCTCCGTGCCTGATTTTTTCGTCTTTCGCCCACTCACCTATGTCCTTTGAGTCCGTGGTGCGCATATTTATATTTTTTGCCTGCATTTCCGTGCTGTGCCTCGTGGTTGGCATGCTTTTTGCCAAGTTGTTCAAACTTTCGCGTCCCGTCTATGTTCCCACTCTTATCTTTGCCAACAATGGAAATATGGGTTTGCCGCTGGCTCTGTTTGCGTTTGGCGCCGAGGGTTTGCAGGTTGCCATTGTCTGCATGGTGGCAATGGCGCTTCTTCACTACACTCTCGGAGTCGCGCTTGTAAGTCCACGCGGGGCGGTTTCGGAGGTTTTCAAACTTCCGCTTGTCTATTCCGCTGTCGGGGGAATATGGGTGAGTTTCGGCGGGTATGAACTTCCGCTTTTTCTAGACAGGGGGGTTTCGCTTCTCGGAGAGATTGCGGTTCCCGGTATGATGTTCATTCTCGGATACCGGCTTTCGCAACTCTCCGTTTCGGGCTTTTGGGTTTCTTCCCTTTTCGGATTTTCACGTATTGTGCTTGGCTTTTTTGCCGCGCTTGCACTTATTCCGTTTTTCGGAGTCTCACCGCTTGAAGAGAAGGTTATGATTCTTCAGTCCGCGATGCCGACCGCGGTTACATGCCTTGTGCTTGCCGAAAAATACGGTGCCGAGCCAGACAAAGTCGCCTCGGTCATCGCCGTTGGCACGGCGGTGTCTTTCTTTGTTCTGCCGAACATACTAATCTATCTGGTTTAGGAGACACGGGGACTATCTTGCGACATCTTTCAGGGCAAGTCCCTTGTCTCTGAGAAAAGCCAAAAGACCCTTTTTGTCAACGGTTCTGAGCGCGCGCGTGGAGAGTTTGATTCTCACAAATTTGCCCAGTTCTGGAACATACATCCTTTTGGTCTGAAGGTTGGGCAACTGGCGCCTTCTTGTCTTGTTGTTCGCATGGGAAACATGGTTTCCGGAAAGCGGCTTTTTCCCCGTGATTGCGCATCTGCGAGCCATTATTTGGTCTCCTTGTAAAGCACATGCTTTCTCACGACCGGGTCAAACTTTTTGAGCTCAAGACGCTCCTCGGTGTTCACCTTGTTTTTCTCCGTGTAGTAGATGTGGTGGCTCTCGGTGCTTTTTATCTTCACCATGAACCTGTTTCCCTGTTTTCCCATGTCTCAGCCCTGCCTCGTGTCAGAAGACAACGGGAATATAACAACTCCCCGCGGGGATTTCAAGAAAACTTCAGTTATGCTATCTGCGTTATGAACATACGAGTTCTCGCGCTTTTCTTTCTGTGTTTTCTCCCCGTCGCGTGGTCTTCGGCCGGCGAGACCGAACAGTTTAAGAAATACTGGTATGCGGGCAAAGCGGAAATAACGAGTTACGAACTCAACCAGGCGCGTTACGGCAATAACAATCCGGGATACGCGGTTCTGGTCTTTGTTACGGAAGATTTTTCCCGCTCAAAGCATGTAAAACTGGACGACCCTGCGCGCGCGGGAAAGGATGCCGTAAAGGTTCTCAAAATGAATTTTATCAAAAAGTTCAATACGGGCGTTTACAGATATTCAACCATGTCTTCGGTTTTTACGCCCGTTTCCAGAGACGATTTACGCTCCCTCAAGGTTACTCTTTCATCGCAGGAGTGGTGCGGGCATGTTTTTACCCAGCTCAACCTTTCGGGCAAAAAATACGAGGGAAAATCACTTTCATATTTTCAAAGCGAAGGAGACCGGAATTTCCGCACGGACGGCTCCATTCTTGAGGATGAAATCTGGACGCGCGCGAGAATTGACCCGTCGTCGCTTCCCACTGGCAGAATCAAAATTGTTCCGGGTCTTTTGATAAGCCGTCTCCACCACACCGGTTTCGGTGCGGAAATTGCAGATGCGAAAATTTCAAACCCGCGTGAGGGAGTCATCAGATACTCGCTTGTTTTTCCCAGTACGCAGAGGGTTTTTGAAACGGATTTTGAGAGTGAGTTTCCGCATAAGATAATTTCATGGCGCGAGGTTTACAAAAGCGGACGCGGGGACGGGGAGAAAACACTTGAAACCACGGCACAAAGGAAAAAAACCATATTTTCCGACTACTGGGCGAAAAATACCCCGCCCGACGTAAAAATTAGAAAGGAGCTTGGAATAGAACCTTAGAAAATAAAAAGCGCCCCGCCAGTTTGCCGGCGGAAGCGCTTTTTTTAATTTTGCGGTTTTACCGCTACCTGACTTCAATTCTGAGGAATTTTTCCTCTTTGGGTTCCATCTTCGGGATGATGATGCGTAGCACGCCGTTTTTGGAATCGGCTTTTATGCCGTCTTCATCCGCATTTTCGGGAAGCCGGAATCTCCGGGTGAACTTTCCATAGACCCTTTCGGTGGCTATGTAGTTTTTCCCCTCATTGCTTTTCCCGAACTTCTTCTCGCCGTTTACGTTGAGGACATTGTTTTTTACCTCAAGGGACAGGTCGTTTTTGTCAACGCCCGAAACCTCAAGGCTTATTTCATATCCTTTGTCCGTTTCGGCTATATCCGTCCTCGGAACCGGAGCGCTTTCCTCTGCACGGGGTTGAAACACATTTTCAAATTCCCTCAGCATGTCAAAAGGCTCCAGAAGTCTTAATTTTTTTATTGTCATTTCAGCTACCTCCTTTTTGCCGACTACATCTTCAATATAGGAACGGCTTGCCCCGTTTCAAGGTTTTTTTGAATTTATCCGCCGGTTTTTACTGCCAATGTTCCTGTCTTTCTGTACAATTACTCCGTAATGGCGAATACAAAACAGGGAGGCTTGCTGCTTGCCGAAACCCTCAAAAAACTCGGCGTAAAGGATGTGTTCACGCTCGGCGGCGGGCATATCAATCCAATTTTCAAGGCTTGCTCGGATTTGGGGATACGGCTTCTTGACACTCACCATGAGCAGGGCGCGGCGATGGCGGCGGACGCTTACTCCCGTTCAACCGGAAAACCGGCGGTGTGTCTTGTAACCGCGGGGGCGGGGTTCACAAACGCTCTCACGGCAATGGCGTTGTCCCGTCTTGCGAATTCCCCGCTTGTTGTGATTTCCGGCAGGTCGGGAATAGAGGAAAATGACCGGCTTTCATTGCAGGAAATCAATCAGGAGGCGCTCGCTCTTCCCGTGGCGAAGTGGGTTAGAACGGTTTATGAGGCCGCAAGAATTCCGCGTTATATGACAGATGCGTGGCGCGCGTCAAAAACCGGCAGGCCGGGTCCGGTTTATCTGGGAATGTCCTACGAGGTTACTTATCCCTTCTGTGCCGAAGCCGATGTTGAGAGACCCGATTTTTCAGAAATTGAAAACCCCGAACCGTCCGATGAGGCGATAAGGGAAATCGCGGAAAACATACGGTCTGCAAAAAAGCCGGTTTTTGTCGCAGGAAGCGGGGTGTTTTATTCAAATGCCCGGGACGAATTATTGAAATTTTCAGAAATTGTCCGCGCTCCGGTTTTTACTCTGAATCTTGGCAGAGGGGCGATTGCGGATTCGTCCCCGTTTTGTTTCGGCGCGGCAAGCCCTTCGTCTCCTTTCGGTTTTCTGGAGGCGTCTGCTAAGGCGGATTTTGTTTTGTTTGCCGGGGTTCGCGCGGGAATCTTCATGGGTTTTGGAAAAAGCTTCAATAAAAAAGCCAAAAAGGCGCAGATTGACATAGACCCCGAGGAAATCGGCAGAAACGGAAATATTGATATTCCGGTCGTGGGCGATGTCGGGGCGGCTCTGAAAAAATTAAACCGGGAGTTGAAAAAGTCTGTCCTCGATTTTCACAAGTGGACTTCGGAAATAAAAAAGATTTCCGAAAAAAAATCGCGGTTGTTTTTCCGCGAAAAAAACAACTCGACAAAAAAAGGCAAAATTCATCCGGTCTCGGTTGTTGAAGCTGTAAATAAAATCGTCCCTAAGGAAACGGTTTTTGTTCCCGACGGAGGAGACTGTCAGGCATGGACGGACGCGGCCTGCCGCGTGGAAATTCTGGGAGGATATGTCAAAGGCGGTCCGCTCGGCTGCATGGGAGTTGGTTTGCCTTTTGCACTCGGAGCAAAAGCGGCACGTCCGGAAAAGCCCGTTGTTTTAATAACCGGAGACGGTGCTCTCGGAATAAATTTTATGGAGTTTGATACGGCGATAAGACACAATCTGCCGGTTGTTATAATTGTCTGTAACGACGCCGCATGGGGAATGACGAAGAATCAGCTGCGCATTACATACGGGGAAAAAACGCCGTTTGACGGCGTTATGCTCGGAGAGTTTGAGTTTCATAAAATCGCCGAAGCGATGGGCGGGAAGGGCGAATTTGTGTCGGAATATTCGGAACTTGAAGGGGCTATTGCGCGTGCCCTTGACTGCGGCAAACCCTCGGTTGTGAATGTTCGCACTGATCCGGACGCGATAAGTCCGGCGACTTATTTTATTACAGAGCCGATGAAGGAGAAGATGAAAAACTGAATTTTTCATTATTATAGGAGGAATAGACATGCCAATATTTCAAATAAATAACTCAAAGTTAGAACAAATAAAGCAATCAGATTACACGGCAGATGGTTCAAACTGCACCCGCGGCTTAGCTGGTTGGTCCTCTTCGTAAAGGTATGAAAGGGGTTGGGTTTTGCACTGATTTGGGTATAGGCATTTCACCATTCTCAAAAATCCACTGCATTCCGGGTGGGAGAATTAATGTGGATATTCCTTGTATTAATTGATGATTTTCAAATAATCCGTTGTGGCTACAGCACTGGTAATCACTGCATCTGGCGTCCGCAGGATTGACCGAATCAGATTAACGAGGGGCTTCCTTTGACGCTTACCAGCCAATCTGCTCGTGGCGTTAAACCTGGGGCGGCTCAGAACTTCATATTCAGATTAAGCCTCAGGCCCCAGGCTTCAAACTCTCTTTGCCCGATGCCGTCATAAATGCCGGTGAGTGACAGGCCGATACCACCGGGGCTGGTTATGCTGAGCTCGTGGGCCACCCGCGCCCGCCAGGCATACTCTTGCCTGGCGGTTGTTAAACTGACACCACTGATGTTCGCATGGCTGTAGATCGCATCCAGCGTGATCTTGGGCTCATAGCGCCAGCCATTGCCTCCCAGGAACTGTCTCGAGACCGTCGGGCCAACCTTGAATTGCCCCTGGGAGACCGTCTGACCGGGAATCGTGACACCCAGCGTGTTGGTGTAGGCACTCTGCCTGTCTGCCAGATAGGACAGGGCGGCATTGGGTTGGAGGGTCCATTGACCTTGTGTGAAGACCCCGGACAGGCTGATGTCTGCCAGCCAGCGGGTGGAGGTGAAGCTGTCCGTATAGGTGCCCACCGGAGTGACCTCATTGTCGGAGGTACCCCCGGCCACACGTGCGTCCACATAGAGGTTCTCTTTCAGTCGTGCGGTCACATAGGGTCCGGCCATCCAGCCCTTGCCTTCGATGTCGGAGCTACCGTTGCTGTCGCTCAACTGGTCATATTGTAGCACCCCGCCCACCAGCAGGTTCGGAGAGGCCAGATAGTCAGTCCCCAGATAGATAAGAGCGAAATCACCTTCAGAGCCAGCGCTACCGTTGAATTTATAGAAGCTGCCCTCAGCCCAGACATCAAAGCGTCGGCGCTCATGGGTGGCTGTCTCCCCTTGGATCATTTGCAGGTGTTTGGCGGCGCGGGTGACCTGGTCCAGGCTGGTGGCGAAATTGTAATTCCCGGTTCCGAGGCTACTCAGTTCAAACTCAAAGGGTATGAGTTTGTTGATCTCGCCCGTGGCAAAACTCAGCTCTTCTGCACCAGCATCGCGTTGCAACCGATTGATCCGGCGCAAAGCATTGGGCTGGTTGGCCAGAATGAGCCGGGTGCGGGTATCCATAAACCGGTTGACGGTCTCAACCGTCTTTTGCACAGAGACATCCGCCGTCACGGTGATGGTGACGGTGTCGATGGAGTACAGCCCTGTCGAATCGGTCACGGTCAGGGTAAATACCAACTCTGCGTCATCCGCCGTCTGGCGTATTGGCGCGGTGAAGGTGGGGGAGATTGCCATCGTGGAACTCAGGCTGATATCGGATTCGCTGGTCTGTTCCCAGAGGTAGGTCAGATCCGCATCATTGCCGTTGGGATCGGAACTGGCACTGCCGTTGAGGGTGACGGTATCGCCCTCGATGGCCGGATTGGGCGTCGCCGTCGCCACTGCGACGGGTGCGTCGTTATTGTTCTTGGTGTTAGTCACCGGCCCGACGGTATCACTGGTAAGGGTCTCGTTGGTGCTGCCGGCATCGGTGTATGTGACGGTAACGGAGATGTTCTGTCCCACCTCGCTCTGTGTCAGGGTGTAGGAGTCAGAGGTAGCTCCGTCAATATTATTTCCATCTGCGAGCCATTGATGTGAGAAGGTCAAAGTGTCAGGGCCGTCAGGGTCGCTTATGCCTGTGGTGTCCACCGTGAGTGTCTCTCCCTGTGTCGCGGTGCCGTTAATGGTCGGTACTCCGATGGGCGGGTCATTGGCGTTAGTCACCGGCCCGACGGTAGCGCTGGTAAGGGTCTCGTTGGTGCTGCCGGCATCGGTGTATGTGACGGTAACGGAGATGTTCTGTCCCACCTCGCTCTGTGTAAGGGTGTAGGAGTCAGAGGTAGCTCCGTCAATATTATTTCCATCTGCGAGCCATTGATGTGAGAAGGTCAAAGTGTCAGGGCCGTCAGGGTCGCTTATGCCTGTGGTGTCGGCGGTGAGTTCCGCGCCCTGTGTCGGTGTGCCGTTAATGACAGGTACTCCGGTGGGAGAGTCATTGGTGTTAGTCACCGGCCCGACGGTAGCGCTGGTAAGGCTCTCGTTGGTGCCGCCGGCATCGGTGTATGTGACGGTAACGGAGATACTCTGTCCCACCTCGCTCTGTGTAAGGGTGTAGGTTTCAGAGTTAGCTCCGTCAATATTATTTCCATCCGCGAGCCATTGATGTGAGAAGGTCAAAGTGTCAGGGCCGTCAGGGTCGCTAATGCCTGTGGTGTCCACCGTGAGTGTCTCTCCCTGTGTCGCGGTGCCGTTAATGACAGGTACTCCGATGGGAGAGTCATTGGTGTTAGTCACCGGCCCGACGGTATCACTGGTAAGGGTCTCGTTGGTGCTGCCGGCATCGGTGTATGTGACGGTAACGGAGATGTTCTGTCCCACCTCGCTCTGTGTAAGGGTGTAGGAGTCAGAGTTAGCACCGTCAATATTACTTCCATCCGCCAGCCATTGATAGGAGAAGTCCAAAGTGCTGGGGCCGTCGGCATCGCTTATGCCTGTGGTGTCCACCGTGAGTGTCTCTCCCTGTGTCGCGGTGCCGTTAATGGTCGGTACTCCGATGGGCGGGTCATTGGCGTTAGTCACCGGCCCGACGGTATCACTGGTAAGGCTCTCGTTGGTGCCGCCGGCATCGGTGTATGTGACGGTAACGGAGATGTTCTGTCCCACCTCGCTCTGTGTAAGGGTGTAGGAGTCAGAGTTAGCACCGTCAATATTACTTCCATCCGCCAGCCATTGATAGGAGAAGTCCAAAGTGCTGGGGCCGTCGGCATCGCTTATGCCTGTGGTGTCCACCGTGAGTGTCTCTCCCTGTGTCGCGGTGCCGTTAATGGTCGGTACTCCGATGGGCGGGTCATTGGCGTTAGTCACCGGCCCGACGGCAGCGCTGGTAAGGCTCTCGTTGGTGCTGCCATCATCGGTGTATGTGACGGTAACGGAGATGTTCTGTCCCACCTCGCTCTGTGTAAGGGTGTAGGTTTCAGAGTTAGCACCGTCAATATTATTTCCATCTGCGAGCCATTGATATGAGAAGGTCAAAGTGTCAGGGCCGTCGGCATCGCTAATGCCTGTGGTGTCCACCGTGAGTGTCTCTCCCTGTGTCGCGGTGCCGTTAATGGTCGGTACTCCGATGGGCGGGTCATTGGCGTTAGTCACCGGCCCGACGGCAGCGCTGGTAAGGCTCTCGTTGGTGCTGCCATCATCGGTGTATGTGACGGTAACGGAGATGTTCTGTCCCACCTCGCTCTGTGTAAGGGTGTAGGTTTCAGAGTTAGCACCGTCAATATTATTTCCATCTGCGAGCCATTGATATGAGAAGGTCAAAGTGTCAGGGCCGTCGGCATCGCTAATGCCTGTGGTGTCCACCGTGAGTGTCTCTCCCTGTGTCGCGGTGCCGTTAATGGTCGGTACTCCGATGGGCGGGTCATTGGCGTTAGTCACCGGCCCGACGGCAGCGCTGGTAAGGCTCTCGTTGGTGCTGCCATCATCGGTGTATGTGACGGTAACGGAGATGTTCTGTCCCACCTCGCTCTGTGTAAGGGTGTAGGTTTCAGAGTTAGCACCGTCAATATTATTTCCATCTGCGAGCCATTGATGTGAGAAGGTCAAAGTGTCAGGGCCGTCAGGGTCGCTTATGCCTGTGGTGTCGGCGGTGAGTTCCGCGCCCTGTGTCGGTGTGCCGTTAATGACAGGTACTCCGGTGGGAGAGTCATTGGCGTTGCTAACCGGCCCGACGGCAGCGCTGGTAAGGCTCTCGTTGGTGCCGCCGGCATCGGTGTAGCTGACGGTAACGGAGATGTTCTGTCCCACCTCGCTCTGTGTAAGGGTGTAGGAGTCAGAGTTAGCACCGTCAATATTACTTCCATCCGCCAGCCATTGATAGGAGAAGTCCAAAGTGCTGGGGCCGTCGGCATCGCTAATGCCTGTGGTGTCCACCGTGAGTGTCTCTCCCTGTGTCGCGGTGCCGTTAATGGTCGGTACTCCGATGGGCGGGTCATTGGCGTTAGTCACCGGCCCGACGGCAGCGCTGGTCAGGCTCTCGTCGGTGCTGCCGGCATCGGTGTAGCTGACGGTCACGGTGATCATCTGTCCCACCTCGTTCTGTGTCAGGGTGTAGGTCGCAGAGGTCGCGCCGCTAATATTACTTCCGTCTGCCAGCCATTGATAGGAGAAGTCTAAAGCGCTGGGGCCGTCGGCATCGCTAATGCCTGTGGTGTCCACCGTGAGTGCCTCTCCCTGTGTCGCGGTGCCGCTAATGGTCACACTGCCAGTGGGCGGGTCATTGGCGTTGCTAACCGGCCCGACGGCAGCGCTGGTCAGGCTCTCGTCGGTGCTGCCGGCATCGGTGTAGCTGACGGTCACGGTGATCATCTGTCCCACCTCGTTCTGTGTCAGGGTGTAGGTCGCAGAGGTCGCGCCGCTAATATTACTTCCGTCTGCCAGCCATTGATAGGAGAAGTCCAAAGTGCTGGGGCCGTCGGCATCGCTAATGCCTGTGGTGTCCACCGTGAGTGTCTCTCCCTGTGTCGCGGTGCCGTTAATGGTCGGTACTCCGATGGGCGGGTCATTGGCGTTAGTCACCGGCCCGACGGCAGCGCTGGTAAGGCTCTCGTTGGTGCTGCCATCATCGGTGTATGTGACGGTAACGGAGATGTTCTGTCCCACCTCGCTCTGTGTAAGGGTGTAGGTTTCAGAGTTAGCACCGTCAATATTACTTCCATCCGCCAGCCATTGATAGGAGAAGTCCAAAGTGCTGGGGCCGTCGGCATCGCTTATGCCTGTGGTGTCCACCGTGAGTGTCTCTCCCTGTGTCGGTGTGCCGTTAATGGTCGGTACTCCGATGGGCGGGTCATTGGCGTTGCTAACCGGCCCGACGGCAGCGCTGGTCAGGCTCTCGTCGGTGCTGCCGGCATCGGTGTAGCTGACGGTCACGGTGATCATCTGTCCCACCTCGTTCTGTGTCAGGGTGTAGGTCGCAGAGGTCGCGCCGCTAATATTACTTCCGTCTGCCAGCCATTGATATGAGAAGGTCAAAGTGTCAGGGCCGTCGGCATCGCTAATGCCTGTGGTGTCCACCGTGAGTGCCTCTCCCTGTGTCGCGGTGCCGCTAATGGTCACACTGCCAGTGGGCGGGTCATTGGCGTTGCTAACCGGCCCGACGGCAGCGCTGGTCAGGCTCTCGTCGGTGCTGCCGGCATCGGTGTAGCTGACGGTCACGGTGATCATCTGTCCCACCTCGTTCTGTGTCAGGGTGTAGGTCGCAGAGGTCGCGCCGCTAATATTACTTCCGTCTGCCAGCCATTGATAGGAGAAGTCTAAAGCGCTGGGGCCGTCGGCATCGCTAATGCCTGTGGTGTCCACCGTGAGTGCCTCTCCCTGTGTCGCGGTGCCGCTAATGGTCACACTGCCAGTGGGCGGGTCATTGGCGTTGCTAACCGGCCCGACGGCAGCGCTGGTCAGGCTCTCGTCGGTGCTGCCGGCATCGGTGTAGCTGACGGTCACGGTGATCATCTGTCCCACCTCGTTCTGTGTCAGGGTGTAGGTCGCAGAGGTCGCGCCGCTAATATTACTTCCGTCTGCCAGCCATTGATAGGAGAAGTCTAAAGCGCTGGGGCCGTCGGCATCGCTAATGCCTGTGGTGTCCACCGTGAGTGCCTCTCCCTGTGTCGCGGTGCCGCTAATGGTCACACTGCCAGTGGGCGGGTCATTGGCGTTGCTAACCGGCCCGACGGCAGCGCTGGTCAGGCTCTCGTCGGTGCTGCCGGCATCGGTGTAGCTGACGGTCACGGTGATCATCTGTCCCACCTCGTTCTGTGTCAGGGTGTAGGTCGCAGAGGTCGCGCCGCTAATATTACTTCCGTCTGCCAGCCATTGATAGGAGAAGTCTAAAGCGCTGGGGCCGTCGGCATCGCTTATGCCTGTGGTGTCCACCGTGAGTGCCTCTCCCTGTGTCGCGGTGCCGCTAATGGTCACACTGCCAGTGGGCGGGTCATTGGCGTTGCTAACCGGCCCGACGGCAGCGCTGGTCAGGCTCTCGTCGGTGCTGCCGGCATCGGTGTAGCTGACGGTCACGGTGATCATCTGTCCCACCTCGTTCTGTGTCAGGGTGTAGGTCGCAGAGGTCGCGCCGCTAATATTACTTCCGTCTGCCAGCCATTGATAGGAGAAGTCTAAAGCGCTGGGGCCGTCGGCATCGCTAATGCCTGTGGTGTCCACCGTGAGTGCCTCTCCCTGTGTCGCGGTGCCGTTAATGGTCGGTACTCCGATGGGCGGGTCATTGGCGTTGCTAACCGGCCCGACGGCAGCGCTGGTCAGGCTCTCGTCGGTGCTGCCGGCATCGGTGTAGCTGACGGTCACGGTGATCATCTGTCCCACCTCGTTCTGTGTCAGGGTGTAGGTCGCAGAGGTCGCGCCGCTAATATTACTTCCGTCTGCCAGCCATTGATAGGAGAAGTCTAAAGCGCTGGGGCCGTCGGCATCGCTAATGCCTGTGGTGTCCACCGTGAGTGCCTCTCCCTGTGTCGCGGTGCCGTTAATGGTCGGTACTCCGATGGGCGGGTCATTGGCGTTGCTAACCGGCCCGACGGCAGCGCTGGTCAGGCTCTCGTCGGTGCTGCCGGCATCGGTGTAGCTGACGGTCACGGTGATCATCTGTCCCACCTCGTTCTGTGTCAGGGTGTAGGTCGCAGAGGTCGCGCCGCTAATATTACTTCCGTCTGCCAGCCATTGATAGGAGAAGTCTAAAGCGCTGGGGCCGTCGGCATCGCTAATGCCTGTGGTGTCCACCGTGAGTGCCTCTCCCTGTGTCGCGGTGCCGCTAATGGTCACACTGCCAGTGGGCGGGTCATTGGCGTTGCTAACCGGCCCGACGGCAGCGCTGGTCAGGCTCTCGTCGGTGCTGCCGGCATCGGTGTAGCTGACGGTCACGGTGATCATCTGTCCCACCTCGTTCTGTGTCAGGGTGTAGGTCGCAGAGGTCGCGCCGCTAATATTACTTCCGTCTGCCAGCCATTGATAGGAGAAGTCTAAAGCGCTGGGGCCGTCGGCATCGCTAATGCCTGTGGTGTCCACCGTGAGTGCCTCTCCCTGTGTCGCGGTGCCGTTAATGGTCGGTACTCCGATGGGCGGGTCATTGGCGTTGCTAACGGTGACACTAAATTCCAGTGAATCGGTTCTACTGTCCTGATCCGTTGCGGTGTAGGTCAAGTCAAACGTTCCAGGTATTGTCGGCGTACCAGACAGTGTGCGGGCAGCAGGATCAAAGGATAGACCAGCGGGCACAGAAGCCAGTCCATAGGTATTAGTATCCCCCGGTCTCTCCAGTGCCGTGGGCAAAATCAGATTGTCAATTGCAGTGTCCTCGCTATAGGTCTGATTGGCAATGGTTGTACGAAACAGCGGTCTGACAAAGATTCTGACGGTTTCCTCGTTGCTGGACGAGACCTGTCCGTCAGTGACGACCAGGCTGAAATCAAGCGAGGACGGATCAGTTGTCGGTATCACGTTTGGAACGGTGAAAGTTGGCTGTGCTGCTGTAGGACTGTTTAAAGACACCGTGGTGCCACGAGTCTGCGTCCAGGCATATGTCAGCGTGCGGCCTGGAGGGCTTGTCGTACTGCCAGTGCCATCAAGGGTGACTTCTGTGCCCTTGCCCACCCTCTGATCTGGACCAGCATCGGCGGTGGGGGCGGCGTTGATCACCGTGATACGAAATCTCAGTGAATCGGTTCCGCCGTCACTATCCGTTACGGTGTAGATTAGGTTAAACACGCCAATTTCGTCCGGGGTGCCGGACAGTGTGCGTGTACTTGCATTGAATGTCAGCCCACCCGGAAGGTCTGAAAGCGATCCCTCCCTGATCAAGCTGTAGGTTTTGCCCCGACCGCGAGCATCGGGCAACCCCAGATTGGCTATCTCCACATTTTCAGTATAGGCCTGGTCGTTCACTGTGCTTCGGAACAGTGGTCTGATGAGTATGTCGACGCTGTCGGGTGTTGACTCTACACCTCCGGTGTCGGTCACCGTCAGGATGAAAGTCAAGTTCCCCTCCCCCATCAGGTCCCCCACCAGATCCGCCGGCACGGTGAAGCTTGGGCTGGCGGTATTAGCACCGTTCAGCGTGATGCCGGCATTCGTATGCGTCCAGGAATAGGCCAGGGCGTCGCCACTGGGTACGGAACTGAGACTGCCGTCAAGGGTGACGGTGGTACCCTTGACGGTGCGCTGATCTGGTCCGGCATCGGCAACAGGTTCAGTGGAACCCCTCACCACCGCAGTGGCAGCGCTGGTTACGCTCTCAAGCGTGGTCCAGCGATCGACGTAGTCGACAGTCACGGTGATGGACTTGCCGACCTCGGCCTGGGTCAGGGTGTAGGTGCGCAGGGTCGCGCCGGGAATCGGCGTGTCCGTGTTCCCGTCGCGCGTATTCCATCGATAGAAGAACCCGACGTGCATACCATCCTCACCTACAAGACCATCCTCATCGGCAAGGGAAGAGGTATTCGCCATCAGTTCCTCATTCTCGCGCAGGATACCGTCAATCGTCACCTCACCGGTGGGAGGGTCATTGACATTGCCCACCGTCTCGCGGGGAATAAAGCTAACTATACGCCTATCACCAAGCTGGGGATCTCTATGAGTTACTTCCAGGCCCATCCGGTGTCCCACCTCTTGCTGGGTCAGGGTGTAGGTGTTAGAGGTCGCTCCCGGGATAGCAAGGTACGATGTGTCGGTGACGTAAGCCCATTCCCAATCAACAAACTCACCAAAACCATCATCATCTTCCAAGTCAGAGAGATCCGCCGTCAGCAACTCATCCTCCTCCAGGACACCGGTGAAGGCCACATGTCCCGTGATGAAGTGTGGTGGGCCAGGACTCCCTCCACTTTCATTTTCATGGTTTGCACTGGCCCCAGTTACCGAGATCATAAGGACAAGGACGATTGTAGTACAGAAACGTATAGTGTTCATCTACCCCCCCCCCGTTAAATTAGGGGACTTATAAAGGAAAGTTGAAAAACTCGATTATCAATCTTTGGCTTCTTCATTTTGTGGGTTTGCGGAGGCGCTTATGCTCAAAAGCCTCTCGGTTCTTTATTTTAACCTTTTTTCTCGTGCTTTGTTCATTGGAATTCTCCACTTATTACTCCTATAGTACAAATTGGCAATTTTCAAGTTTTCAAAACAGCCAAAAAAGCCTCTTGCGGAATTTCCACGCTTCCGACCTGTTTCATACGTTTTTTCCCCTCTTTCTGTTTCTCAAGCAGTTTTCTTTTTCTCGTAACATCGCCGCCGTAGCATTTTGAGGTTACATCCTTTCTCATCGCGCGGACGGTCTCACGCGCTATGACGCGGCTTCCCATCGCCGCCTGTATTGCCACCTCGTATAACTGACGCGGAATTAACTCCTTTAATTTTTCAATTAAATCGCGTCCCCGCTCGTAGGATTTGTCCTTGTGGACAATCAAAGAAAGCGCGTCTACGGGTTCGCCGTTCACAAGAATATCCAGCCGCGTGAGATTTGAAGCCCCGTATCCGGCGGGTTCGTAATCCATTGACGCATATCCGCGCGAAACGGATTTAAGGCGATCGTAAAAATCAAAAACTATTTCCGACAAAGGTAGCGTGTATTCAACAATCAGTCTTTCGGGGGTTATGTATTTCATGCTTTTTTGAACCCCGCGCCGGCTTTCGCACAGCTCTATAATCTGTCCCAGAGTTTCTGAGGGCGTGTGTATTGAGACAAGAACAAACGGTTCCTCAACGGATATTTTTTTGTCTCCCATGGGAAAATCAGCCGGATTGTCTATGAATTGTTCTTCGCCGGAAATGTGAACGGTTTTGTAAATTACCGTTGGCGCGGTTGTGATTAACTCAAGGTCAAATTCCCGTTCAAGCCTCTCCTTTATAATTTCCATGTGGAGCAGGCCGAGAAATCCGCACCTGAAACCGAACCCGAGCGCGGTGGAGGTTTCCGGTTCATAGACGAAAGAGGAATCGTTCAATATCAATTTCTCAAGCGCCTCGCGCAATTTTTCATAGTCCCCGGTGTTTGTGGGATAAAGACCGCTGAAAACCATCGGTTTCATAACCTTGAAACCCTCAAACGCCGTGGAAGCGGGCTTCTCCGCGTCCGTTATTGTGTCTCCCACATGTGCCTCGCTTATCTCTCTTACCGCTGCTGTTACGAAACCGACCTCGCCGGCTTCCAACTCTTCCATTTCCTCAAGGCGGGGGCGGAAAGCGCCGAGTTTTTTCACCAGATACTGTTTACCGGTTGACATAAGCGTTATCCGCTTGCCGACACGTAACTTTCCCTCAAAAATCCTGACAAGCATTGCCACTCCCTCGTATGAGCTGAACCAACTGTCAAATATAAGCGCCTTGAGAGGATTGCCGCTTTTTCCCGCAGGAGGGGGGATGTGCTTCACAACCGCCTCAAGAATTTCACCTATGCCCGTTCCCTCTTTCGCGCTTGCAAGAACCGCGCCGCTTGCGTCAATTCCGAGCACTTCCTCAATTTCCCCGGCAACCCTTTCGGGATCAGCGGACGGGAGGTCTGTTTTGTTTATCACCGAAATAATTTCCAGCCCGGAGTCCGCGGCAAGGAAGGTGTGAGCGACCGTCTGCGCCTCAACTCCCTGCGAAGCGTCAACAACAAGAAGCGCTCCCTCGCACGCCATCAGGCTTCGGGAAACTTCATAACTGAAATCAACATGCCCGGGAGTGTCTATTAGGTTTAACTCGTAGGTTTTGCCGTCCTTCGCGTTGTAGTTGATTCTGACCGCCTGTGCCTTAATCGTAATTCCGCGTTCCCGCTCAAGCTCCATCTGATCAAGGAACTGGTCTTTTTTTTCGCGCTCGCTCAGGGTTCCCGTGAATTCAAGTATGCGGTCTGCAAGAGTAGACTTGCCGTGGTCCACATGCGCGATTATTGAGAAGTTGCGTATGTATTCGGGTTCCATTTAAGCGCCGGTAATTTTAATCCCACAGGGGATTTATAACAATCCCGGAGAGGATTTTGGGATAAAAATAAGTGGTTTTCTGGGGCATTCTGACGCCTTTTTCCGAGGCGTCCATAATGTCTGTGATTAGCGGTCGGGGCATTATAAAACCGGCTTCGCATTTACCCGTCCCGACAAGTTCCATAAGGTCGGAATGTGATTTTGTGAAAACAATTTCGGTTTCAGAGCCGATAATTTTTTTTATGACCATATCGCGCAACATAAACGCGCCCATTGCTTTGTGGTCTCCGCTTTTGTTTTTCTGGGAAAAAACCAGCGCTTTCTCACCCTTGTCATAAACAAAAACAACCTGATCCCGAAGCAAATCCGGGGGATTTTGCGGTTCGGTTTCCGAACAGTCGAACTCTTTTCGCAAAATTGAGGCCACCTCTCCGCCGGACATTCCGCCCAGATTTTTGACAACCCTGTGAGTGGGCTCGACAACAAGTCCGCCTCCCTCGGCGCCGCAGAGATACATCATTATGTATTCATACGGCTTGTCGCGGTCTCCGCCATCGTCGCGCCTGCGTATGTTTCTGTAGTTTATGGAGGTTTCATAGCGGTGATGCCCGTCCGCTATGAGAAGTTTTTTATCCGCCATAAGGGTAGAAATCTTCAAAAGCGTCTCTTTGCAATTCACTCTCCAAACGGTGTTTTTCACTCCCTTGAACTCTATTTGAGCAAACGGCTCTCCCGATGCTTTTTCAACTGCCGCTTCAACCTCTCCTTCCGGGTCTGAGTAGACTGCAAAAATCTGGCTCAGGTTTGAGTTGCATGCCCGTATGAGGCTCAGGCGGTCTTCTTTGTATTTTTCAAAGGTTTTTTCATGGGGAAGAATAACGCCGCTTTCAAAATCCTCTATTTTGACGATTGCGATAAAACCCTTTCTTTTGAAAATTTCCCCGTTTAATTCAAAATCCTGACAATATCGGTAAATCGCGGGCTTTTTATCCCTTTGAAGAATTTTTTCTCCGAGCCATTTTTTCAGCGTGTCCGCCGCGCTACGGTAACGTTTCTCCCCCGGCTCTTTTGAAAGAATAAGCCTTATTGAATTTAGCGGATGCTTTTCGTAAAGGTTTTTTTGCTCCTTTTTGTCAATTACATCGTAGGGAGGAGCGACCAGTTCGGACAAATCACCCGCTTTTTTGGGATTGTAGAGAATCCCGCGGAAACCTTTTACGACAGCCATTTTAAGAATTCACTTGTTTGTTCGGTATCAAGGTCGCCTTTGCGCAGAATCTCCGGAGTTTCCCCGGTAAGATCCGCAATGGCTGAGCCTTTTGATGGCGGTAAGTTACCGGAATCAACTATTAGTTCAACCGTGCCGCCGAAAATCCGCCCGGCTTCCTCGCCACATGACAGGTTTTGCCCGCCGCTTATGTTCGCGCTGGACGATATTAAAGGCTCATCCAGCAGTTCAAAAAGACCCCGAACAAACTCTCCGTGCGACACCCTGACCGCGGTCTTTCCGTCTTTTGAGATCTGTGGCGGAAAAAAATCCGTGTTTTTGCAACGCAGAACAAGAGTGAGTGGCAACGGAAACATCTTCCGGTAAGCGTCTTTCTGTTTTTCCGATATTACGAAATAACGGGAAAGCATCCCGATGTCCCTCGCGAGAACGGGAAAGGGTTTGCCGTCCGGTCTTTTCTTTATACGCGAAACCCTTGCCGCGACATCCCGCCTTGAGGCGAGTCCGCCTATTCCGTAAAGAGTTTCGGTTGGATAGACAACCACCCCGCCCGAAAGGACGGCGCGCGCCGCCTTTTGCGCGGCGCCGGGTTCCGATGTTTTAACCGTTTCGGTTTTAACCGTTTTTCCTTCGGGCATGGCTTCTATTATGCCAGACTTCCTGTCCCGTTAAACCCGTCCCGCCATCCGATGTTGTGTTATGTTTTCATCGGGATGGTTCGCAGACGGAGCGGAAAAGGCTGGTTTTTGTTCACTCAGGACAACCACGCGAAACTCTCGGCACAGATTATGAGTTTCTGGGGCGGCGGAGATTTTTTCTTTCCCGACCCCGCAAATGACCTGCTTTTTGCCCTGTCCGAGCATGACTGCGGATGGAAACAGGCGGATAGTCTGCCGGTTTTGAACCGCAACGGCGAGCCGGAAGATTTTACCGAAGTGTCCGTCCCGAGGCAGGGTGAAATATGGAGGCGGTGCTTTGAGACGCATATGGAAACGAATGTTTTTGCGAGCGTTCTCATAGCACTTCATTTCAACAGGCTGAACGAGCGGATGCTTTCACGCAGTCCCACAAAATGGTCGCTTTCCCTCAGGCGGGAGATAGGGGAGTTTGTCACGCAAGCTCTCGGCTTGGAAGATTTGGAGCAAATTCCCCCGGATACGAGCAAAGCACTCAGGTTGCTTCAGATAGGGGACGCGATTTCCCTTGCTTTGTGCCATGGGTGGGACAGTCTTAAAATAAGCGATGTGCCACTCGGCGGAGGGTCGCGCAAACAGATAAAGCTCAGAAGGGTTTCCGAAAGCAGTTACTCAATCAGCCCCTGGCCTTTCGCCTTGCGTGAGCGCCTGACTTTTGAAACGGATTTTACAAGAACGGAAAAAGAGAAATTCCGCTCGGTCAAGCGGTTGCGCGATGACATCGCCTCCCGCTCAAGGGAGAAGTTGAGTTTCTCTCTGTCGTCCGGAACTTCGGATGAGTAATAAAAAAAAACCGTGGCCCCCGAAGAGGCACGGTTTTATTTAAGTTGAATTGATATGCCTGAAACTAACCGACTACGGCGTCTTTGCAGGCTTTCGCAACTTTGAACTTGACGACCCATTTGGCGGGAATTTTTATTGTCTCTCCCGTTGCGGGGTTACGTCCCATACGTGCTTTGCGCTTGTCCACAACAAACTTACCAAGTCCCGGAAAAGTGAACTCCTTGGCTTTCTTGGTCTGCTTGTAGGTTATCATAGCAAGCTCGTCAAGGATTTCTCCCGCCGCCTTTTTGGAAATGTCGCATTTGTCTGCCAGATGCGATGCGATGTCAGATTTTGTCATAGTAACCTCCTGTTAACTATGTGGATTTGCGACATTGTATTACAAATAAAAATTGATATCAACACTGTTTTATATGTGTAAACTACAAAAAACGCTCGTCTGTTTTGCCGCGGAAAAAACGCCGGAATTCGGATGCGCGACCGCGCGGATTTGGTTTTTTTATGACGGTAGCAAATAGCAGTTCAAAGGTGAAGTGGAAAAAGTTTTTCGTTATTGTCGCGGTATTTCTCGCCGTGCTGTTTTTGCTTTACTTCAGATTTGCCTCCTCGCGTCAGCCGGAAGACATAACCCGGTATCCCAGTCCCGTGCGAGCTGTCGCCGTTGTCTCAGAGGATGTGGAATTGTATGACACAGTTCTCGGAAAAGTTGAGGGAGACCGTAGCGTGCGGGTTCTTGCCGGTGCTTCGGGATTTGTAGTTGAGAAAAAAAAATCGCGCGGAGACAAAGTCGCCAAGGGTGAAGTTATTCTTGTCCTTGAGGACAGTGGCCGCCTTTATGAACTCAGAGAGGCAGAAGGGCGTTTTGCTTCGGCACAGTCCGATTTTGAAGAGGCGGACAGAAAATACGGGCAGTACAAAAGACTCTTTGACAAAGGAGTTGTCTCAAAGGACGAACTTGATTCAGCTCGCAACGCCCGCCTCAAAGCTTTGTCCCAGCTTGAGGCTTTTGAGGCGGTGTACAGAAAAGCCAAGTGGTATTACGACCGCCTCAACATACGCTCTCCGATTGACGGCGAGGTTGTTGAGGTTTTCCCGGACATCGGTCAGGAAGTTATAGGGGGAGAACCGGTCGCCCAAATCACCGGCGACGGGAAAACCCGCGTTGTCGCGAGCGTTGATTCTTCAATCGCAAAAAGAGCCGGTCGCGGCACGAAGGTTCTGATTGAATACAAAACCCCCGGTGGAAAAATCACCGTTCCCGCGACTGTCAAAGGCGTGGGCAAAGAAACGGACGAGGGCTCAACAACCTACTCAGTTGAGATTGCCGCAGACGATGAAAACCTCAACGCGGAAATGTGGTCGGGCGAGTTTGTGAACATCAGGATTCAGTCCGGGCTGCTCTCTGGGGTTGTGCGGATTCCGGTGAACGCCGTCCTTTACGACGGCGGAAAGCCATTTGTTTTTGTCGCCCGGAACGGGAAGGCCGTCAGGGTTGTCCTTGAGGACGGCGTGGTT